>CAWBNB010000028.1:0-63276 GCA_963789885.1 uncultured beta proteobacterium
CGCGAACACGAGGCGACTTACGGTTACGCGATGCGCGACGAACGGATCGAGATCGTCTCGCTCAAGCTCCGTGCGCGCGGCGTGCGCGCGTCCACCCCGCCGGCCTGGGACCGCATGGGCCGCGGCAACGCCGTTGCTGGCGAGCGGATCGCGCACTTCGGTCTCGAGCACGGGGCGCTCGCGACGCGGGTGCTCGGGCGCGCCGCGCTCGACGCTCGGGCGCTCGCTGGCCCGCTGGTCATCGAGGAGTACGACTCCACGACCGTCGTGCCCCCGGGCTGGACCGCCCGCATGGGGGCGCACGGCTTCGTCCACCTGGAGAAGCAGGCATGAAGCGCGACGCGACAGTCGTGCCGGGGATCGACCCGGTCACGTTCGAAGTGCTGCGGATGGGCCTCGACACCATCGCTGACGAGATGGCCTACACCATCGTGCGCAGCGCGCGCTCGACGATGATCAAGGACTGCATGGACTACTCAGCGTCGCTTTGCACCGCGCACGGCGACCTGATCGCGCAGGCGGTGAACATCCCGGTCATGATGTGTTCGACGCCGGATGCGCTCCTGCCGACGATCCGCAAGCTCGGGCCCACGCTCGCGCCCGGCGACTGCATCATCCTGTCGGACCCCTACGAAGGCGGCTCGCACCTTCCGGACATCTTTATGTTCGTCCCGATCTTCTGGGACGGCCGACTGGTGGCGTTCTCGTCCACCTGCGCCCATCACGCCGATGTCGGCGGCATGGTCCCGGGGAGCGGCTCGAGCGACGCGACCGAGATCTTCCAGGAGGGGCTGCGCATCCCGATCGTGAAGCTCTACGAGGGCGGCAAGCCGAACGCCGCACTCTATGAGCTGATCCTGCGCAACGTGCGGTTCCCGTCGATGCTCGAAGGCGACCTCGAGGCGCAGCGCTCGGCCTGTCTGATCGGCGAGCGCGAACTGCACCGCCTGATCGGGCGCTACGGCGTCGACACGGTGGTCAACGGCATGGCGGCGCTGCTCGACTACTCCGAGCGCATCGTCCGGGAGGAGATCCGCGCGATGCCGGACGGCGTCTACGAGTTCACCGACTACGTGGACGAGGACGGGATGGACCCCGATCCGATCCCGATCCGGCTCTCACTCGAGATCCGCGGCGATCGGGTGATCGCGGACTTTTCCCGATCGGCGCCACAGGTGCGCGGCTCAATCAATTGTTCGCTGTCGGTGACCAAGGCGTCGACGTTCACGGCGATAAAGTGCTTCTGCCGGCAGCCGTTCCCGCCGAACTCCGGGTTCTTCCGTCCGATCGAGGTGATCGCACCCGAAGGCACCGTTCTCAACGTCGCGTTTCCCGGTGCGACCTTCATGCGCGGCCTCACGATCTACCGGATCAACAACGTCCTGTTCGGAGCGCTGGCGCGCGCCATGCCCGAGCGGGCGATCGCTGCGGACGAGGGCGGTACCTCCATCGTCGTGATGGAAGGCCGCGATGCGGACAGCGAGCGCTTCCTGTACATGGAGACCATCTCCGGCGCGTGGGGCGCGCGCGCGGATGCCGATGGGATCGATTGCGCATCGAATGTGACGGGGTTGCAGTCGAACACGCCGGTCGAGGTGCTCGAGACCGAATACCCGGTCGCCATGGTCCAGTACGGGTTCGTGCCGGACTCGGGCGGGGCAGGCCGCTACCGTGGCGGGCTGTCGCTTGTGCGCGAGTACCGCTATCTCGCCGATCGCGGCACGCTGCAGATGCGTGCGGACCGGGTGCGGTTCGCGCCGTACGGCCTGTTCGGCGGACGGCCCGGCGGGCGGAGCGGAAACCGCCTCGACCCGTACGGCAAGAACGTCGAGCTTGCCGCCAAGGTGAAGGGCCGCCCGCTCGTCCGTGGCGAGGTCGTCCGGCACGTGCTCGCCGGCGGGGGAGGTTACGGCTGGCCGTTCGAGCGCGACGTTGCCGCAGTGGTCGAAGACGTGCGCGACGGCAAGGTGAGCGTGGCAGCAGCCCGGCGCGAGTATGGCGTCGTGCTCGATGCCGCGACGCTGGCGATCGACGAAGCGGAGACGGCGCGTGCGCGTGCGGCGATGCGCGACGCGGCCGACACCGCTCACCCGCCGCTCTTCACACAATGAGCCGCCTGGACGGCAAGGTCGCGATCGTCACCGGCGGCACGCGCGGGATCGGCCTCGCTGTCGTGCAGGCCTACCTGCGCGAAGGCGCCCGCGTCGTCTACTCGGGTACCTCCGAGGCAAGCCTCGCGCGCGCGCGCGCCGCGTTGCCGCCGGATGCCGAGTGCGAGGGCGTAGTCGCGGATCTCCGCGATCCCGCGAGCGGCGCGTTCGTTCTTGAGCGTGCGTCCGCCTGCTTCGGCGGCGTCGACGTGCTGGTGAACAACGCCGGCACGCTCAGCCGCCGCGACGAATGGGAGACGACGCCCGAGGACTGGGAGCACGTGATGAGCGTGAATCTCCGCGCCGTGTTCTTCCTCTCGCGCGACGCCGCCCGGGTGATGAAGGGCCGCGGCGGCGGGAGCATCGTGAACGTCGCTTCGGTCGCGGGCCAAATCGGCGGCATCGCCGGCAGTCCTGCCTATTCGGCGGCGAAGGCGGGTGTGCTCGGCCTCACCAAATCGCTCGCGCGGCGCTTTGCGCCGCTCCGCATCCGCGTCAACGCCATCTCGCCGGCCGATATCGAGACCGACATGACCGCGGGATTCCCGGCGGAGATCCGCGCGCGGCTCATCGGGATGACGCCGCTCGGCAGGTTCGGCGCGGTCGACGAGGTCGTTGGCGCCGCGGTGTATTTCGCGGCCGACGAGTCAAGCTATGTCACCGGACAGACGCTGGCGATAAACGGCGGCCTGTTCATGTCCTGACCCTCAAGCACGGGAGAGAACCGGACCATGGCCAAGCTCGAGTTCAAGATGTCCCGGGGCGGCGTGTTCGTCGCCGACATCTTCGTCGAGAAAGTACCGCAGACGTGGAAGCTGCTGACCGCGTTCCTCCCCCAGACGATCAAGGGCTACAACGCGCGCTGGTCCGGGCGCGAGACGCATACCCCGCTGTCGCTTCCGACCAAGCCGCCGCGCGAGAACCAGACCTCGCAGATGGGCATCGGCGACGTGCTGTACGGCCGCGAATGGGAAGACCGGGACTACACCGGCTTCGAGGCGATCGGCTGGTTCTACGCCGCCGAGGTCGTGCGCGACTGGCGCGGGCCGCACGCGGTGAATCACATCGGCCGCATCCAGCCGCAGTACTGGGCGCTGATCGAGGAGGTGGGCCTGCGGATCTGGCGCCAGGGCGGCGAAGATTGCACCATGCGGGTGATCGAGTAGCGCGATGTACACCGTCGCCGTCGACATCGGCGGAACGTTCACCGACGTCGTCGCCATCGACGCCGCGAGCGGCCGCCTGGCGATGGGCAAGGCGCTGACGACGCCTGCCGACCTGCAGCGCGGCGTGCTCGACGGCCTCGCCGACGCGGCCGGCGGGCTCGGACTCGAGCTCGGTGCGCTGCTCACCGGCACGAGCCGGATGGTGCATGCGACGACGCAGTCGTCGAACGCGGTGTTCGCGTTCTCCGGTGCGAAGACCGCGGTGCTCGCGACACGCGGCTTCGGCGACACGCTCCTCATCATGCGCGCGACCGGCCGCGTCGCCGGCCTCTCGGTATTCGAGCGGCACCACTACCGTGCGACCGACAAGCCGCGCCTCCTCGCCGACGAGCGCGACATCTTCGAAATCTCCGAGCGGGTGGATCATGCTGGTCGCGTCATAGTGCCGCTCGACGAAGCCGCGGTCCTCACTGCGGCGCGCGAGATCCACCGGCGCGGATATCAAGCGGTGGCGGTCGCGTACCTCTTCTCGCACCAGAACGCGGCGCACGAACGCCGCACTGCCGAGCTCCTCCGCGCGGAGGCGCCGGAGCTCTACGTCTCGATCTCCTCCGACGTCGCGCCGGTGATCGGCGAGTACGAGCGCTCGGCGACTGCGCTCTTCAACGCCTATGTCGGACCCGTCGTCGCGGGCTATCTCGCCCGTCTCGAGCGGACGCTGGCGGGCGCCGGCCTCAGGCAGAAACTCCTGATCGTCCAGGCGAACGGCGGCGTGACCACGACGGCGCAAGTCGTGCCGATCTTCACGGTGGAGTCGGGCCCAGCTGCCGGGGTGGTGGGGGCGGCACACCTCGCGCAGACCCTCGGCAGGCCCGACGTGATCGCTACCGACGTCGGCGGCACGACATTCAAGGTCGCGCTGATCCGCGGCGGCGAGTGGGGCTACAGCCGCGAGACGGTCCTGAACCAGTATCAGTTGCGCCTGCCGATGATCGACGTCGCCTCAATCGGCGCGGGCGGCGGGTCGATCGCCTGGGTCGACGGCCGGCGGCTGCGTGTCGGCCCGCGCAGCGCCGCGGCCGAACCCGGCCCCGCCTGCTACGGGCTCGGCGGTACCGAACCGACGGTGACGGACGCCGATCTCGTCCTCGGCTATCTTTCGCCGGACCGCTTCCTCGGCGGCCGGATGGCGCTGCATCCCGAGCGCGCGCGGGAGGCGATCGCCGGGCGAATCGCGGTACCGCTCTTCGACGGCGACGTGCTCGCCGCCGCGGCCGGCATCCGGCAGGTCATCGACAGCCAGATGGCGGACCTCATCCGGAAGGTCACGCTCGAACGGGGCTACGACCCGCGCGACTTCGCGATGATGGCCTACGGCGGCTGCGGGCCGGCGCATGCGGGCTCGTACGGCGCGGACGCCGGCGCGACTGAGATCATCATTCCGTTCTTCGCCACCGTGCACTCGGCCGTCGGTGCCGCGCTGTCGGACACGCGATTCAGCCTGCGCCATTCGGAGCCCATCGTCCTGCCGGTCGACCCCGCGCGGCTCGAGGCAATCTACGCCGCAATGGAGCTCGCGGGGGCGCGCGAGCTCGCCGCCGCGGAGGTCCCGCCCGAGCGGCGCGCCTACCGCCGCTGGGTCGAGGCGCGGTTCCGCCGGCAGGTTCACCACGTCCGGATCGACGCACCGGCGCGTTTCGACGAGCGCTCGCTCGCCGCGCTCGCGCCCGCGTTCGAGCGCGAGTACGAACGCCTGTTCGGGCCCGGCTCCGCGCTGACCGACGCCGGGATCGAGCTCGTCAACTACGGCGTCGATGCGATCGGTGCGACCGACAAGCCCACATTCGCTCGCGCCGCCGCGGGGGCGAGGGCGACGCCGCGCACCGAGCGCAAGGCGTGGTGTGCGCGCCGCAGCGAGATGGTGCCGACGCCGATCTACGACGGTCCGTCGCTCGCGCCGGGCGTCGAGATCCCGGGTCCGGCGGTGATCGAGCATCCGGGCACCACCATCGTCGCCCTCGCCGGACAACGCGTCCGGATCGACGAGTGGCGCCACACGCACCTCTTCACGCGGTAGGACCCGGCGAAATGCTCCAGCGCGCGACGGCACCCATCGATCCGGCGACCTTCGAGGTCCTGAACCACCGTCTCCTCAATATCGTCGAGGAGATGGGCATCCAGTACATGCGCTGCTCGGGATCGAACGTGCTCATCACCGGCAACGACGCCGCGACCGCGATCATGCTGCCCGACGGCGCGCTGGTCTCGGTCGGGCCGTACATCGTGACCCAGGGCAACGTTCTGCCGCTGATCGTCGAGAGCACGATGCGGCTTGCGGCCGACGTCGGCTACAACGACGGCGACATCTTCATCTGCAACGACCCTTACCTCGGTGCGATTCACGCGCCCGACTTCGCGACCGTGGCGCCGATTTTCCACGCGGGCGAGCTGGTCGCGTGGATCGGCGCTTCGGGACACCAGCTCGATACCGGCGGGATGGATCCCGGCGGCTTTTCGGTCAAGGCCGTCGACGTGCACCAGGAAGGCCTGCGCATGCCGCCGGTCAAGCTGGTCGAGGCCGGCCGCGTGCGCGAGGACGTCTACCGCTGGATTATCAACCAGGTGCGTGATCCGCTGGTGGGGCTCGACGTGCGCGGCCAGATCGCCGCGCTTAACTCCGGTCGCGCGCGGATCGCCGAGCTGATCGAGGCGTGGGGAGTCGACAACGTCAAAGCGGTGATGCGGCGCTCGATCGAGCACGCGCGCGACAAGCTCGCGGCGCGCCTGGCTGAGCTGCCCGACGGCGAGTGGCGCGACGTGCAGTACATCGATCACGACGGCCACGCGCCCGAGATCTATCGCATCGTGTGCACCATGCGGAAGGAGGGGTCCCGACTCGCGTTCGACTTCGCAGGGACGAGCCCGAACGCGCGCGGGCTGATCAACTCCACCTGGTCCGGGCTACAGGCTGCGGTGCTGTCGTCCGTCTACATCAATCTCTGCTGGGACATCCCGTGGAATCGCGGCGTGCGGGACTGCCTCGAGATCCGCGCCGAGCCGGGCACGGTCAACAACGCCGCCTATCCCGCGCCGTGCGCGATGGCGACGATTTCCGCGGTGATCGTGACGATCGACGTGACCTGGCGGTGCCTCGCGCACCTGCTTCTCGGGTCCGATGATTACCGCGGGCAGGCGATGGCGAACTGGTCGGGGACGTCGATGGCGCCGATCTTCGCCGGTACCAGCCAGCACGGCTTCCGGTTTGCCGCGACCGAGATGAGCCACTTCGGCGGAGGCGGCGGGGCGCGCGTGGATGCGGACGGCGTCGACACCGCGGGCATCGTGTTCAACACCACGCCCAACATGCCGAACATCGAGGACCAGGAGGCCGAGTACCCCGTCCTCTACCTCTTCCGCCGGCATCTGCCGGATTCCGGCGGGCCCGGTGCGTTCCGCGGCGGACGCTCTGGCGAGCTCGCGTACACCGTGCATGATGCCCCCGACGGAAAACTGGAAGGCCTCTTCGCCGGCACCGGCGCCGAAATGCCGAACGCCATCGGCATTGCGGGCGGCTTTCCGGGCGCCGCGATCCGCGTCGCGCGCGTCGTGGAGACCGATCTCGCTGCGCGCGGTGCGCGCCGGGAGGCGCTGCCGGCCCGGCTCGAGGACGTTCCGGGCAGGCGGGAGATCCTCGAATGCAAGCACGAGCGCTCGTCGATCCTCGCCGGAGAGGTCTGGTATCACAGCTGGCAGGCGGGCGCCGGCTACGGCGATCCGCTCGAGCGCGAGCCGGCGCGCGTCGCGATGGACGTCGCCCGCGGTGCGGTTTCCGCCGTCGCGGCGCGCTCGATCTATGGTGTCGCGTTGCACGCCGACGGCAGCGCTGACCCCGACGCAACGGCGCGGGAGCGTTCGGCAATGCGCTCGGCGCGCCTCGCCGACGCCCGGTCTCCGACGCCCGAGGACGCCGTGCTTGCGTTCGAGGGGAGCGGCAGGCATCGCTTCGGCGAGACGCTCGTGCTCGCGCTCGACGACCGGCGCATCGCGTGCACACACTGCGGCGAGCCGCTCGGCACGCCCGGCGAAAACCTGCTGCCGCGGCTGAAGGAGACCGTGCTCCCGTTAACCGCCGCTGGACCGGTCCGGGGCGAGGACTACCCGCGCGGGCGGTTCGGTCTGCGGATCCTCATGTGTCCCGGATGTGGCGCGGCGATTGACACGCATCTAGCGTTCGCCGGCGCACCGCGCCCATCGATGCGGATCGTCTACCGGTGAACCTCGAGGCAGCCCGAGCCTAGGAGCGCCGCATGGCCAAGCGCGTCGTCGCCAGCGACCGGCTCATGCAGCCGATCGCTCACTTTTCCCACGGCGTGCGAGTCGGCCCCGTCGTCCACCTCGGTGCGGCGGCCGGCGTGGACCGATCGCGCACCTGCAAAGCGTGCAGGTGCTCTACTGACGTCATCTCGTCAGTCAATCGCGCCTAGGTGCGAAGGCGATTGGTTCCGAGTAGACGACAGACGGAAAACTCGCGCCACTCCATCGATTGCAACACTGAAACGCCGACCAAGCCACGCGAACGTTTGTCCGATCCGCCCAGCGCATTCGCGCTGCGCCGCCTGGCGCCTGGCGCGGCTTCGCTGTTGTACACGAGGGCGTGAGGCAGAGGATCAATCGCGTCCACGTCCCGATATCATTCGCCCGTCTCATCTACCGGGGGGAGATGGTGCCGCAGGTCCATTGCGTCATGGAGGAGGCGCAGCACCTCGATCACCTGGCGCCCCTGATCGTCGCCGATGCGGAACACAACGAAATGGCGGCCTTTGCGGCCTTGCCGGGCAACGTGCAGCGTGAAGAGTCCTTGGGCGATGTCGTCGCGCGCCTTGGCGCCGATCACGTTCGGACCGCCAGCGAGCGCCTCCAATGCGCGCGAGAGCGTCTCGGCATAGATGCGCGCCTGCGCCTCGCCGAACCGCCCGACCGTCCAGCGCAGAATGTCTTCGAAATCGGCCTCGGCGGCCGCGGTCAGGCGGACCGGCCAGGAGCGCGCCCCCGTGGTCACTTGCCCGTGGTTCGCGAGCGCTTGGGATCGATTGTCGAGCGAGCGATCGAGGCAAGGTGACGTTTCAGCGCCACGGGCGACGCGAACTCTCGGAACCGTCCCCCCTCAATGTCCGCGACGCCGATGCGGGCGGCCTCGCGTAGCGCCTTGAGACGAGCCTTCTCCTCGGCCTCCTGGCTCTCGAGAAGCCGCAGCCCTTCGCGCAGTACCTCGCTCGCATTCTGGTAACGGCCGGAGGCGACGAGGCGCTCGACGAGATCCGTCTGATGATCGGTGAGGACGACGTTGCGCGTCGGCATGGCGGCTACTCCGAGAGGACTTTCTAAATCAGATTGGCATATTATGCCATCGAAGTCTACCGCCTCGCGAAGCCGAACCAAGAAGACGTCGAGCGTGTCGCGCCCAGACGTCCTGAACTCGCTCGCGATGCGCCGGAACTCGAAATCTGTCCGGACCGCGTGTCCCGAATCAGCCGACCGAAACAAGCAACTACTTGACCCTAAGCGGGCGAGCAGCGGAAGTGCTCGGGACAGTCTCGAGCTAACTTATTGATGCGATTCGTGTTCAGCTTTGCATGGGGTGCAGGGGGTCGAGTGTTCGAATCACTTCGCCCCGACCAAATTCAACGACTTAGCCGGGGTGAAGCTTAGAACTTATCCCTAAATAATGTTCACTTTCGCGGGCACACGCCGGAAGCTGATGATGGCAGCGGCGAGCATGGTCAACGCCAGGTAAGAGCGATGCATCTTCTCATAGCGAACGAGCAGTTTGCGGAAGCGCGTGAACCACGAGTGCGCCACTTCGACCACCCAGCGCCGCGGGCGCTTGCCTTGGGCGCGTTGGGTCCGCTCTTCGCCGCGCGGACGGACATGCGGCGTGTAGTTGCGGTCGACCATGCTCTGCTTGGCGACTGCGCCGACGAAGCCGGCGTCGGCGCACAGGTGTTGCCGGGCGCGCGGGGCAACGGCCGGCCGTGGCAGGACGAGCGCGTCGAGAGTGGGCACCAATTGGCTGATGTCATGGCGATTAGCCGCGGTCACGATGATCGACAGCGGGACGCCACCGGCGTCGACCAGCAACATTCGCTTGCTTCCATTTTTTTCCCCGGTCGGTGGGGTTGGGCCCCACCGACTCTTGCGCCAGCGGTGCCTTCAGTAATGCCCCGTCGATGCTCTGCCACCGCCAGGCGATACCCTCCATCTCGTCGTACTCGGCCAATCCCGCTTGCCACAGCGCGACGAAGAAGCCGGCTTTTTCCCATTCCAGGAACCGCTTGTGGATGGCACTGGCGCTGCCGAACCGCTCGCTCGGCAACGCTTTCCATTGGCAGCCGGTACGCAATACGTACACGATGGCCTCGAAGACCACGCGCACCTCTTTCGGCTTGCGTCCGCCGCCCGGTTTGCGCGCAAACTTCCGCCGCGTCGGCCGCCCCGGCCGCGGCGGGATCAGCGGCTCGACGCGCTCCCAAAATGCATCCGAGACTACCCATGATTCCAGCCGTGCTTTCGCCATCGCTTTCCTCCGTCCCGCGCATCATCGCGGACGGAGGAACAATGTACTCCTTCATTTACGGATAAGCGGGCAAGTTCCAGCGTTAATGGAACACTTTCGTGACACCGAGGTGACAAAGTTCCAGCGTTAGTCGAACACTCATGGCGTGCCTCGGAAGGGTCTGTCGGTTCGAAGGTAGGGCAACTCGCGCAACAGCGGTTGGTCGCGAGGATCGCGTCGACGTAGGGCGTAGAACCGGATGTGCCGGTGGGTGAAGTCGACTTCACAGCGCACCAGCCGATGTACCCAGTACTTGTCGACGACGAAGGTCTTGCCCAGCAGATGAACCGCGCCGTGCTCATCGCTTCGGCGCAGGAAGATCATCGTGCCCGCAAGCGGCGCGTTGAGGTCGAGCCGGAAGCCACGGGGAAAGATACGCCGGCCGGGCGCAGCCTCCCGGCGGCCAGCCGTCTTGGCTCGATAGGCGGCGATATAGCGTGCCGAGACCGCCTCCAGCGTAGCCACATCGGGGAAGTGGTGGCGCTGCCATACCTTGCTCTGCCACAGGCCGTTGAAGCCTTCGATGGCGTTTTGGAAGCCGGGCTCGCGCGGTGGGGCGAACACCTGGATCACCCCCAATGCCAGACACAACCGACTGACCCGCCCGACGCTATCGGCAAACGCGTGGGCGCCTTGGAAGACGGGGTCGTTGTCGAACTGTGCGTACCGCGGTAACCCCTCACGGTGCCAACGCTCGAGCAGCGCATCGAGGGTGCTGCGTGCACGCACCGGCGCCATGATCCACACATCGGGGAGGCCCCCGTGCAGGCTCGTCGCGGTGAGCGCCGCCACGAGCGGCCCATCGGCGATCTTCAGGTCCTCGATGAAGTCGAAGCTGTCCAGCTCAGCGCGGCCGGCGGCCACGCCGGGCAGATACCACCCCTTGGGCGGGGCCGGCCGGCGCTGTCGATGCACGCCATCGAGGACCCCGTGACGCGCGAGCACGCGGTAGATCGTCGTGCGCCCGGGTACCTGCGCCAAGGCATCGTCCTCGCGCAGCGCCAAGCCGATCGCATCGGGCCCGTACTCGCCGAGAATGCTCTCTTCGCGCAGGCTCGTGCGTGCGCTCAGGATGCGCTGCTCGACTTCGGCGGGGGTGCGATTCCACGGGTGGCCGGGTTTGCGATTGGTGAAACTCACCCGGTCGAGGCGTTTGCCACGCGCCTGGGCGATCCAATAGGTCAGCGCGCCAAGGCTGACCCCGAAGCTCGCGGCTACCTCTCGCACGCTTCGTCCCGCGCGCACCGCCCGGACCATCTGCCGGCGGCGTTGCTCAAGCGACTGTCGTTTTTAGCCATGGCCCGCCGATCCAAAATGCGAGCACGCTATCTCAACTCGTCAGCTACATGGCGCCAGTTCGAACCCGCTGCCCGCCAGCCGCTCCCGCAGCGTGGCGCCGCGCGCGTGGCAAGCTCCGGTCGCCCTCCGGGCTCCCTGCGCTCGCCACGCGCCCACGCTGGTCTGCTCATCCAGCGTTCTACTAACGCTGGAACTCGGGTGTTCTAATAACGCTGGAACTTTGCCGATAAGCTCTAAGTTTTCGTCCGGTAGCGTCCCCATCCAAGTCGAATGCGCGCGTGGACGAGAGCATGCGCGTGCCGGGTCTCGCGTGACCCCCAGAGAGGTGGGTTGTTTGCGGGGCTCTCTGGGGTTCAGGGGTCGATCGCACATTCCAAGCGGGCGTGCAGTTGCAAGAGAGCCAGTGCGATCGTTTCGACTTGACGAAGACTCGCAGCGGTTCAGGCGAACGGTGGTGATTGAGTAGCTCCTCGGCCAGGCCTACCGTCCACGTTCGGCCAGGAGCCGTCATTCAAAGGCGCTCGGCCGGCTACGCCACGTGACCGGGTCGACTTCGACCGTCGCGATCGACTCACCGCCTGTGCGCTGGCGGCATGGACTCTCCTGCTAGGCCGCACGACGGGGTATTGGCAGATGACCGTAGCAACGGAGAAGAGCCAACGAACATCTTCGGCGTCGGGCCGCTTCCTACCGACGATCGAGCTGGTTACTCTGGAAGCGAATAGCTCACGAGAATGAATTTCCGGCGAGTGCATGCGATGTGTTGTCGACTCGGCGATCGCGACCTGCTGCCGGTAATCGGAATTGTCGACCCGCGCGATCACGGTGCCCGCCTTGACCTACTGCCCTTCGTCGAAGGGCAGCTCGACGATGTGGGACTGCACCGTCTTGAAGCTCAGTACGCTTTGATGCGCCTCGATGTTGCTCGAGACCGTGATGAGCTGCTTCGCCGGCGCCGCACCGAGCCATGATTCGAGCAGCGCGCGCGGTGCTGGAAACGCGAGCACGACGCCGGCCACCACGACCGCCGCAGCGATCGCCAGCTTCGCCCGCGATACCCGCGGCCCGCCTTCCGACGCCGTGCTCACGGAACGATCCCTCCCGCAGGCCACGCGGCGCACCGGTTCCTGCGCGAGCTCAAAGGGCACGCAGGGTTGGCGGGGAGGCCGAGGCGCACCACGGTCACGAAGTTCCTCTCCCCCGCGAGTCTCGCGGAGCCTTCACGCCGTCGGGAAACCCACCGTCTGCGCAAGCAGGTGACATAGCGCCATCTCTTTCACCACTGAGCGCCAGTGTATTCGGCAGCAGTCGGCGTTGAGCAAAAAGCCTATTCCAACGGGTACGCCGGGGCTTGACCCAGCGCAAACGCGGCCGGGCGTCCATCGGCGGCTTGGGCGGCTCGGCTGACGATTTGCTTGCATCAGAATCGCCAACGATGGCGTTGGCTGCACGACCTCGCACCGTGGCCCCTCGCGCGAACAGGGCTGTCGCCCGCGTCATCACAGGGGCAGCGCAGCTCGACTTGCGTCAACGGCCCCTCGAGGGCGGGGAGTAGGGTGCCCAAGCAGGCGGCCGGCTCGACCAGGGGCGAGACGATCCACACCGCCGACAAACCCAGATGAGGCGCGAAAGCGGGACGTAAGATCTGACTCGTGGAAGTTAAAGGAGACCGCATGGGCCGGTATTTCTCGCTCGTAATGGGAATGGCGTTCGCGGCGTGCGCTTCCGCGCAATAGCCGGGGGAAACGGACCGGGAGATCGGGAAGCTGACCGCAGCGAGCGGCTGCGACCTGTGCCACAAGCTCGAACCGAGAAAATCGGCTGCGAATGAGGTCCTGCCGACCGGTCCGGCGTGGAAGGACATCGCGCGCAAATATCGTGGCCAGAAAGATGCGGTGGACCGCCTGACGAACATCATTCTGCAAGGCTCGGGTGGCGGACCGCGCGATCGCCACTTTGGCCGCGAGGCGAGCGGCGTGGCCATGCCGCCCAACACGGTGGAGATCAGTAGAGCGGATGCCGAGCGGATCGTGCGCTGGATCCTGTCCCTGCAGTACTAGAGCTGGCGTCAGCGGCGGATTCGGCACGACCTTGCCCGCGGAAATCCACGTGCCGAGCCAAGCCGGGCGCTTGATCCAGGTCAAGTTGGGCTGTCGACGATCGCCTACTGTGGACCGGAAGTCTTGGTCGTCTGCATTGCAGAAAGAGCGCAATGGCTGGCGGTATCACTCGACGGGAATTCCTCAAAGGCACGGGCGGGGCGATTGCGGGTGTCGCGATGCTCGATACGGGCCTGTCGGCCGCGGAACGTGCTTCAGGAGCGTCGACAAACGACAACCGTGCGGACTCCGGCCCGCGCGAGATCGTTCTCGACGTTAACGGCATGGGACGCGCGGTGACCGTCGAACCGCAGACGACGCTCGCCGAAGTCCTGCGCGGGCCGCTCGATCTCACAGGCACGAAGATCGGCTGCGACCGCGGCGCCTGCTCCGCCTGCACGGTCTGGGTCGACCGTGCGCCCGTTCTCTCCTGCATGATGCTCGCCATCGACGTCGGTGAGCGCAAGGTCGTCACGATCGAGGGCCTCGCCCGCGGCGAAGCGCTCCACCCGGTCCAGTCCGCGTTCATCGCCCGCGATGCGATTCAGTGCGGCTTCTGCACGCCGGGACTGATCATGAGTTGCGCGGCGCTCGTCGAGAAGAGTCCCAATCCCTCCGTCGAGGACGTGAAGGCGGCGATCAGCGGGCACCTCTGCCGGTGCGGGACTTACCCCCATGTGCTCGAAGCAACGCTCGACGCGGCAAAAGCCATGAAGGGTTGACCGTGGCGAGCGGCGACACGCGCACGCAGAAGCACCCGGTCGGCATCCTTCCCGGGACGCTCACGGAGGTCGAGCGCCGAGTGGCTGCCGACGAAGCGCCGTCGCTCGCGCCCAACGCGGAGCTCGTATGGATCGGAAAGCCCGTACCTCGCATCAACGGCCGGGCCAAGGTGACGGGCGCCGCGCGCTTTACCGTCGATGTGAAACTTCCGGGCATGCTGTACGGGCGCCTCCTGCGTTCGCCACACCCGCACGCCCGCTTGCTCTCGCTCGACTTGGGCGCCGCGGCAAAGCAACCAGGCGTGCGAGCCGCGCTCGCGGTGAACGAAACGGTGGGCCGTGCGATGGAGGCGGCGCCCGATGACGGGTCGGCACCTGCTACGGCCGGGCGGCGCGTGCTGTATGTCGGCGACGTGGTTGCGGGCGTGGCGGCGGAGACGCCGGCGGCAGCCGATGCGGCGTTGAACCTGATCAAGGCCGATTACCAGCCGCTGCCGTTCGTGGTCGATATCGAGAGCGCGCGCAGGAGCGACGCGCCGGCGGTGTTCGAGCGCCCCGTCCACGGCGAGGGCTACGGCGGTGGGACGCCGAGCGGGGCACCACTGCCGCAGCGAGGAAACGTCCGCGGGCCCAACAGCGCCGGCTCCCGCGGCGACGTGCGCGAGGGATTCGCGCAGGCCGCCGTTCTTGTTGAGGGCGAGTACCGCACGCAGGTGCAGACCCACTGCTGTCTCGAAACCCACGCAGTCGTGGCCGACTGGCGAGCCGACGGGCTCACGGTCTACCTGTCGACCCAGTTCACGGCCGGGGTACGCAGCGAGCTCGCGCATGCGTTCGGGATTCCGCTCAGCCGCGTTCGCGTCGTCGTCGACGCGATGGGCGGCGGATTCGGCTCCAAGTCCGGCGCGGGCAACTACGTGCGCGCGGCGGTGGCCCTGTCGCGGCAGGCGGGTGCGCCGGTGCGGATCGTCCTCGACCGCAAGGAAGAGCATCTCGACAGCGGGAACCGCCCGGGTACGGTCCAGAAGATGCGCATCGGCGCGAAGCGCGACGGCTCGCTCACCGCGATCTCGGTCGACACATACGGCACGGCTGGCGTCAACATAGGCGCCGGCGTAGGGTTCATCGCGCAGGGAATGTACTCGTGCGAGAACTTCGCCATCGCCCAGTCTGACGTGTTCATCAATGCCGGGCCGGGGTGCCCGATGCGCGCGCCGGGCAACGTGCCGGGCGCGTTCGCGCTCGAGCAGGCGATGGACGAGCTCGCCGAGAAGCTCGGCATGGACCCGCTCGCGCTGCGCAACCGGATCGATCCAAGCCTGGTGCACCGCGAGGAGAGGCGTCTCGGCGCTGAGCGCTTCGGCTGGAGCCGGCGGCGTACGCCAGGCGCCGATTCAGGGCCAGTCAAGCGCGGCGTCGGGATGGCGCAATCCTATTGGGGCGCGAACGTGCACACGAACGCCTCGTGCGAGGTGCGCATCCTGCGCGACGGGTCGGTCGAGATCCTGTCCGGCGTGCAGGACATCGGCAGCGGCATCGGCACCGTGCTCGCGCAGGTCGTCGCCGAGGGGCTGGGACTACGTCCCGAGGAGATCGTCGTTCGCATCGGCGATACGGATTTCCCCGCCGGCCCGCCGTCGTACGGCAGCATGACCACCGCCTCGATCACGCCGCCGGCGCGCAACGCGGCGCATCGCGTGCTCCGCGAACTGCTCGAGACCGTGGCGCCCGCGCTCGGCGCGGCTCCGGAGGGCCTGGTCGCGCGCGATGGGCGCATCGCGACCGCCGATAACGCGCGCGGCATGAGCTTCCGGGAGGCCGCGGCGCGCCTTCGCACCGAGCGCATCGGCGCCGTGGCGAGCCGTTCGGACGACTACGGCGGTTTCGCCCGCAAGTTCGGCGACATGGCGTCTGCGCAAAGCATGCTGGGAGGCGTGCAGTTCGCGCAAGTTGCGGTGGACGTCGAGACCGGCATCGTGCGCGTGGAGCGGGTGGTCGCTGCGCAGGACTGCGGCCGCCCGATGAATCCACGGCAGATCGAGAGCCAGGTGCACGGTGGAATTCTCATGGGCCTCTCTTACGCGCTATACGAAAACCGCGTGATCGACCGGCACACGGGGCACGTGCTCAACGCCGATCTCGAGCATTACAAGATCGCGCGGTCGCGCGAGACGCCCGCGATCGAGGTGATCCTCCTCGAGAACTACCAGGGCACAAGCGCGACCGATGCCTACGGTATCGCGGAGCCGTCGAACATCGCCACCGCGCCCGCGATCGCCAACGCCGTGTACAACGCCACCGGCGTGCGCGTGCGCGAGCTGCCCATGACGCCCGCCAAAGTCCTTGCCGCGCTCGGGCGCGTTCCGGGAAGGGGGCCCCGCGCATGAACCGCTTCGAATGGGTGGCCGTGCGCGGTCTCGCCGAGGCGGCCGGCGCGGGCAGCGTCACCGTGGTCGACGCGATGCGGACCCGGAGCGGCCGGCCCGGTACCGGAGCCGTCATCCTGAAGGCGGGCGGCGTGGACCTGCTGGACCTGATGAAGGAGGGGTTGCTCGGCCCGCGGCGCGTCGTCAATTTGCGCGCCATACCCGACTTGAGCGCGATCATCGAGGAGCCGGACGGAGCCATCCGCATCGGATCGATGGTCACGCTGGCGCAGCTCGCCGAGCACCTCCTGATTCGCACCCGCTACCGCGCCGTTGCCGAGGCTGCAGGACAGTCGGCCAGCCCGCAGATCCGGCAGGTGGCCACGATCGGCGGGAACCTCCTGCAGCGGCCGCGCTGCTGGTATTTTCGGTCGCTGCATCATCACTGCGTGAGAAAGGGCGGTGAAGCGTGCTTCGCGTTTGCCGGCGAGAACGAATATCACGCGATCTTCGGCCATAACGGCTGCGCCATCGTGCATCCTTCGACCGCCGCGACGGCTTTGGTCGCATTCGATGTCCGGGTGGAGCTGGCGGGCCCGGACGGCCGGAAGCGCGTCGTGGCGCTGGAGGATTTCTTCCTGACGCCCGAGCAGGACATCGAGCGCGAGAACGATCTGAAGCCGGGCGAGATCCTGACTGCCTTGCTGCTGCCGCCGCTGAAGCGAGGTACCCGATCAGCGCACTTGCGGCAGGGCGAGCTGGCCTCCTTCGACTGGCCGCTTGCCGAGGTGGCCGTCGTCCTCGACCTCGGGGCCGGAGGCGTCTGCGAGCGCGCGTCGGTGGTGCTCGGCGCCGCGGCCCCCGTTCCGTACCGGGCCAAAGAGGCGGAGAAGATCCTCGCCGGGAAGGCGATCAGCGACGGTGCCGCGCGCGACGCGGCGCGTGCCGCACTCGCAGGCGCGATGCCGCTTAGCCGGAACGCCTACAAGCTGCCGATGTTCGAGGCGCTGGTGAGACGGGCACTGCTCAGCGCACTACAGTAGGCCCACCTCACATGATGTCGCGCGCGCGGCAGGCAGAATTCTGCAATCTCCAAGGGGGATGAAGAGATGATTCGCTTCCGGCGTGTTTTGCAGGCGTGCATCCTCTTGACCGCAGTGCACTCGTCAGCCTTCGCCGCCGACGAGTCCGCGGATTCCGGCAGATTTTCGAGATCCGCTGCGCCGGCTGCCACGAAGTCGCGCCCCCGTCGACGAGGACGCTCGGCCCGAGCCTCGTCGGCATCGTCGGCAGGAAAGCAGGGACGGGGAATTCCGGGGTGCATTCCCGCGCCGTCGTCGAGTCGGGAGTCGTCTGGAACCGCCAGTCGCTGCGCCGCTTTCTCTCCGACCCGGGACGCGAGATTCCCGGGACGATCATGCCGATCCGTGTGCAGGATCCAAAGGAACTTGCCCTGCTGAATTACCTGGAAACGCTGCGTTGAGTGGAGCCGCCTAGGTGGCGCCTCCCATCGAGTGTCGTGGTCAGCGCCAACCGAAAGGAGCCCGAACATGGATCAAGGGCATCCCGTCACCAGAAGAGACGTCCATACCGCACTCCTTGCCGTTGGCGCGATGGCGGCGATGCCGTTCGCGGTCTCCGCGCAGGAGGTAAGAGTGCTCCCTCCGCCCCGAAAGGAGGCGGGCAAACCGCTCATGCAGGCCTTGCAGCTGCGCCGCTCGATTCGCGAGTATTCGCAGCGCGAGCTCTCCGCGCAGGTGCTTTCCGATCTGCTGTGGGCCGCGTATGGCATCAATCGCCCGAGCGGAGACCGCACGGCACCCTACTGGCGCCACATCATGGTGATCGACGTGTACGCCGCAATGGCCGACGGCGTCTGGTTCTATGACCCGAAGCAGCATGCACTGCGTCCGTACCTAAGCGCCGACATCCGCGTGCAGACCGGCTTGCAGGACTTTGTCGCGACTGCGCCGCTCAATCTCGTCTACGTGGTCCACGGCGAGCGCATGAAGGACGTATCGTCGGAAGACCGGCGGCTGTACGGATCGGTGGACGCCGCATTCGCCGGTCAGAACGTCTATCTCTACTGCGCGTCGGAGGGCCTCGCCACGGTGTTCCGCGGAGCGGTCGACCACGAAAGACTCGGTCGCGCCATGCGGCTCGGGGAGGGGCAGTTCGTCGCTTTTGCGCAGACGGTCGGATATCCGCGGGGCTGAGCGTTGCCGCGCACCGAAAGGCTTCGGTGTGAGCGGCGCCCGCGAGGCACGGCTGAGAGGCGCCACGGAGTGGCAGAGCTCGAGCACCACATGGATTCGATTCCGGAAGCCTGCGATGACCCGGCGCGGAACGTCCCGCGCCGGCCGCCCGAGGCGCCGCCCGTCGGGGCGATCGCCGAGGTGCACGGGCCGGTCGTCGACATCGCGTGCGAGGTGCTGCCGCCGCTGCATCGAGCGCTCTACGCCTACACGGATCTCCACACCGTCGAGCCAGTCTGTCCCGAACTGGTCGCCCAAAACACGCAGGGTCCTTGGCCCTAAACGGGGTGATCGAAGATGTCGGCGACCTCCAGGGCGGGGCGCCCCACGAAGGGGCTCTATGGCGCGGGCAAGACCTCGATCGGAGAAACCACTTCGCGCAGGATCTCGGTGCCGACCTGCGTATAGAGTGCCGTCGTTTCCAACTTCTTATGCCCGAGCAGTACCTGGATGACCCGGTTATCGACCTTCTGCTCGAGCAGGTGAGTGGCGAACGCGTGGCGAAGGCTGTGCATCGAGACGGGCTTGTCGATCTGTGCAGTCTGGGCGGCAGCATGGATAGCCCGGTTGAGTTGCCGCGGGGTCATCGGATCGGTCGGATCGAGGCCGGGGAACAACCAGCCGCCCTGCAGCATCTTGTCCTCGGCATGGGCCACGCGCCACCAGGCACGTAGCCGCTCGAGCAGCACCGGCGAGAGCATGGCGTAGCGATCCTTGCGGCCCTTACCCTGCTCGACACGCAGTGTCATGCGCTGGCTGTCGACGTCGCCGACCTTCAGCGAGATGACCTCGCTTGCACGCAGCCCCGCGCCATAGGCCACAGATAGCGCAGCTCGGTGCTTCGGGTTGCGCGCCGCCGCGATCAGCCGGACGACCTCCTCGCGACTGAGCACCACAGGTAACTTGCGCGGTTCGCGCACCGGACTCATCATCGCCATCAGCTCGCCGCGGCCCAGCGTGATCTCGAAGAAGAATCTGAGGCCCGAGATCGTCGCGTTAATCGTCATCGACGAAGTGCCCTGATCAACCAGGTGCAGCTGAAATCGCCGCAGATCCTCCCCAGTGGCAGTGTCGGGCGAGCGGCGCAGGAAGCCGGCCAAGCGTCGTACGCCGCGCACATAGGCGATCTGCGTCTTGCCGTCAAGCTTGCGCAGGCGCATGTCCTCGATCATGCGCTGGCGAAGTGGGGAGACAACTTGAGTCGATGGGCTCATGGTTCTGCTCCTGTCGAAGAACGAGGCGGATTGCCTCGCTCGTCAACATCGCAGAACCAGCGGCGCAACGAACTGCCGCGGGACTCCCGCTACCGACTACCGCGCGAGCGGTTTAGTCCAGCGACCCTCAACAGTCGTTCGAGCTTGCGGAAAGCCGACGTTCGTCAGCGCAAAAGCCGACTCCGGCGGCGGCGCACCCAGTGCCATCCGCTGCAGCCCGCTTGCTATGCGATAGGGCGTCGGGTATTCCCTACTTCAACGCACCCACTTCGAGCGTGATCTGGCTTTCGCTCAACAACGAGGCGATCGCCAAGGCGATCGAGACTGCGCTTGGCGTCACGGCCCGAAAAGCCGCGGAGAAATTCGCGTGGTGCTACGCCGCGTGCGGAGGGCGGAAGGGCTTGCCGGCTCGAATCGGCGCTCCATGGGAAGGAGAAACCACGATTCCGTTCGAGTTTCGTCCCTAGCGTTTGCCTTCCTGGCTCCCATCAGTCCAGCCGGATGGCCGTATCGAAGTGCCAGGTTCGGCGGATCTCGACCACATCGTACTCGCTGGCCAGCGCATCCGGAAACGCTACGTAGGGCTTCTGGCCCTCCACGATCCGTCGTATCGCGTCATCGACCTCCGCCACGCCGCTGGAGACCTCAAAAGTCACCGACTCCACGGAACCGTCGCTTCGAATGGCGACCGTCACCAGCGGGTCCCTGTGAGGCCGCTTCGCCACCTCGCGGACCGTTTCGACCCCCGTCTTGAATTGGATCTTCTGGGCCCACGCCTCCGCGTACTGGATGAGCTCCACGTTGGGGTGGGCGCGTCCGAACAGCTTGATTCGACGCGCGGTACTCAACGACCGGGGTAGCAGGTTGGGCTGGCGATCGGCAGTCGAGGCGGCTTCACGCCGGGCGGCTTCTTCATCGAGTTGACGTCCGATCGCCCGAAGCCTCTCTTCCCGTCTCGCCTCCTCTTGTTCGGCCTGGGCACGCGCGGCCTCTTGGCGTGCTGTTGCCTGTCGCGCGGCTTCCTGTCGTGCAGCTTCCTGTCGTGCAGCTTCCTGTCGTGCAGCTTCCTGCCGTGCAGCTTCCTGTCGTGCAGCTTCCTGCCGCGCGGCTTCCTGGCGTTCGGCCTCCAGCCGCGCGGATTCGATGCGGGCCGCCTCTTGACGAGCGGCTTCTTGCCGCTGCGCCTCCAGCTCGGCTGCCGCCTGTCGCGCGGCTTCCTGACGCTCGGCCTCCTGCCGCGCGGCTTCGATGCGGGCCGCCTCTTGACGAGCCGCTGATTGCCGCTGCGCCTCCAGCTGGACTGCCTCTTGTCGCATGGCTTCCTGGCGTTCGGCCTCGCGCGCGGCTTCGATGCGAGCCGCCTCCTGACGAGCAGCCTCTTGCCGCGCCGCCTCTTGCGCCGCAGCCTCTTGCTCAACGGCTCGCTCCTGCGCCTTCGTGACGATTCGCTCCTGCACTGCATCACCGGCATCGCGAGGCGCGGGCACGACGGGCTCCGCGCTGGACACGCTTGGCGCTGCGGTGACGTCGGACGTTGGCGCCGATGGGGCGGGGGGCACGACCAACTCGGCCTCGTTGGAGGGCTCCACGTCGATGACGGGCGGTTCAGGGATCTGAGTGGGCGCCGCGTCGGCGGGCCCTTCGGCGCGCGGGGGCGCTTTCGCAGTGTCCGCATCGGCCGCGGCGTTTTGCTTTGGCTTGGCTTCTGCTGTGGGCCTGGCAGAGGGAACGATCGCTAGTCCGTGCGGCGCCGGTGACGCGGAAGGAGTCGGAACCGGTCGACTGGCAGCAGGCTGCTCGACCGGTGCTTGCTGCAAGGGCTCTGCGACCGACGGGATCGCCGGCTGCGCAGGTGTGACCTGTGGCGGAACGAGCGCGACGATCAAACCGGGCGCCTCGATCCGTCGATCTCGCCAGGGGAAGCCGAAGCCCGGAAGCCCAAGCCCCTCGCCACCGAAAGTCAGGCTCAACAGCAGCGCATGAATCAGCAGCGAGAGCAGCAGCGCAAACGCTAGTCGCCTGTGTTCAATCAAGCGTGCTCCGTCATCGCTGCGCACGCGCCGCCCACGCTTTGCGCGTCTGGCGGCCGGACTCCTTACGGTGACTAGGATACGCGAGCCGACAAACGAGTGCCGAATCGACTACGGGATCACTTCATCGGCGCGCAGCAGGAGCGACTGCGGAATCGCGATGTGGCGAGAGCCTTCGCCGTTTTCAGGTCTACAGCCAGCTCGAACTTGCTGGGCCGCTCGATCGGCAGGTCGCCCGGCTTGTCGCCCTTCAGAATGCGATCGACATAGGTCGCCGCCCGGTAATACATCTGAGGGAAGTCCGGGCCCTATGACAACAGGCCGCCATCCCTCACGTACTCGCTGGATTCGCTGCAGGTCGGCAGCTTCTGCTTGAGCGCCAGCTCGGCGATGCGCTGCGATAGCGGTTGAACGCGGGCGACGGAAGCATGAGGACGGCGTCGACGTGCTCGCGCCGGGCCGTCGCGATCGCCGTGGCGAGCTTCTGTCCGATCGCGCGGCCGAGGATATCGGTCGAGCCGCCGGGCGTGAACGGTACGATCAGCCGGATCGGGCGGCTCGGGTAGCCCTGGGCGAAAGCGGCGGCTGATGCGAAGAACAGCACGCCCGCGAGCAGCGTTCGGAGCGTGTTGATTCCTCCCGCGCCGATCATGCGGCGAAGCGCCGAGCAGGGTCAAGCGTTGGCGCTAGACGTTCGCAACGCTTCCCGACGCGGGCGGTGAGCGTCGAGCCAATGGAGGGGTTTCCACAGATCACAATGGGGACGCCATTCCCGTCGGCGCCCAACGCTAGCGATCACCAGCCACTGCAAGCGGGCGAAGCCCGCTGAAGATCTCGTTAAGCAAATTGTGCCTCCAGCACAGGCAATCGGCGACGGAATCGCTGATCTCAGCGAGAGCAGGGTGACTCGCACACTGCCCGAACTCGAAACCTGCTCAAACGGCTTGTCCCGAACTAACTGCCGGAAACAAGCAAGTACTTGGCTAGAAACACGGAGATTCCGTGAAGTATTCGGGACAGTTTCGATTTAGGTTTCTGATAACGCTCGTTTCCGGATCTGCATGGGATGCACTATGCCGTCAGTCAATGGCGTCGGATTAACGAAGGGAGGCCACGGCTCCGCTACGCGCCGATCCCGATCTTCCCCCGTACACCACGTCCCGGGACGCAAGCGACCTTCCGAGAGCGACGGATGGGCGCTTGCGGTCACCGATCTCATCGATGCACGGTGCCTTAGCCGTGCCCTGGTCGTTTAGTGCTGGGAGGCTACCAGACCGTTGCTCCGTTGGTCAGGATGTCTTACACTGTATTTATGGATACGACACTGACTATTCGGGCCGACGAAAGGCTCCGGCTGGCGCTGGAGCAGCGGGCGCGGGCGCAGGGCAAGACGCTCTCGGCCCTCGCGCGGGAAATCCTCGAGGCCGCCGTCCAGGAGCGGCCGCTCGGGCTGAAGACCTCTCATTTGAAGGGCCGGGTGCGGCTGCGCCGGACGCAGACCGACGCGTGGCGCAAGGCGCTGGCCGATCGGAACTGGCGGTCGTGACGACCTGGGTCGTCGACACCGGCCCACTGGTCGCCTACGTGGATGCGGACGATCCGGCACACGCCGATGTCACCGCATGCTGGGACGGGTTCTCGGGCAGGCTGGCCACGACGAGTGCCGTGATCACAGAGGCCATGCACTTCGTCAGCGCGAGCCGGGAAGGCCCGCGAACCCTCGCCGAGCTCGTTGCGGCGAGCGAAATGGACGTGTTCGACCTCAGCGCGCCTCCGGAGCTGCACGAGGTGGTGGCACTCATGGAGAAGTACGCCGACACGCCGATGGACTTCGCCGACGCTACGCTCGTCCTGCTGGTCGAGGCACTGGACGCGCGCGACGTCCTGACACTCGATCGACGCGGGTTCGCCGCGTATAGGACGAGGAAGGGCCGCGCGATGCGTCTCGTGCTGGACACGGGTTAGAACATGGCCTGCATCCTGATCGCCTGCTTCCGGACGCACCACGCCATCGCCGAAGCGTTTCGACCGATGGCAGCGGGATGTCCCGAACTAATCGGCGAAAACACGCAAGTTCTTGACCGAGAGAGCAGTGGTTCGCGGAAGTTTTCGGGACAAATCTCGCTTAACTCCTTGATCGGAAACGACCCCGAGCCTCCGTGGGGCGCAGGGCGTCGAGTGTTCGAATCACTTCGCCCCGACCAAAATCAATCACTTGGGCGCGGGCAGGAAATCGGCTGCCTCGAATTGCGCCGGAATATTCGGGACACCAATCCGTTAGATCCTTGATCCCTTGCAAAAGCGCGCCTGCAAAGCTGGCGGGTGCGCAACTCGTGGTTTCTCGTCGAAATCCTGTCGAGTCTTGCGGCGATTGAGGCGGCCAACGATCAGTACAGCGCCGATCGAGTATTTGCGGACCACGGCTGTCACGCCGCCCGGAGGAGACTGGGCGCGGTGCCTTGGCCCCTGACTTCCGCCTCCTCGTACTCCGCGGCGGCGATCGCTCGGTCGAGCGCGGCGCGCAGCCCCTTGGCGGCGTCCAAGGTCAGCTCGATCCCGGCGCGCGCTCCCGCGTCGAGGCCGGTGTTGATGAAGTCGAGCGTGATGACGTCGCCGAGCGGCGCGTGACGCGCGTGGTCGTAGGCGACCACGCTGTGCGAGAGCGGAAACCAGGCGTCGCCGCGCTTGGCCATGCCGTCCGCCGGCGCGATCTCGATGATGGATGTGCACATGTTCCGTCCTCCTACTTTCCCAGATGCTTGCCGAAGAAGGCGAGCACCTTGCTCCAGCCGTCCATGGCGGCCTCGGGCCGGTACAGCGGCCGGTGCCAGTACCAGATGCCGTGGCCGGCGCCGTCGTAGCGGTGGAACTCGTACGCCTTGCCGTGCTTCTTCAGTTCCGCCTCGTGCTGGTTCACCTGCTCGGGGCTCGGCGCGCGGTCGTCGTTGCCGAAGATGCCGATGAGCGGGCAGGCGAGATCTCTGGTCAGGTCAAACGGCGCGACCGGCGTCTTGTCGTTGAGCTCCTCCTTGCCCATCACCACGCGGCCACCCCACAGTTCCGCGCAGGCGTCGACGTCCTTCTTCTGGCACGCATAGATGAAGGCGTGCCGGCCGCCCGAGCAGGAGCCGAACAGGCCGACCTTGCCGTTGTGCCCGGACTGCGCCCGCATCCATGTCACCGCGGCCGCCGTGTCGCCGACCATCTGGGCGTCGGGAATGCCGCCCTCGGCCCGCACCTTGGCGGCGACGTCGTCTGGGTTGCCCGCGCCCGACCGCTCATAGAGGTTGGCGCAGATCGCCAGGTAGCCGTGGTGCGCGAATCGGCGCGTCGTCTCGATGTAGAACTCGCTCCAGCCCGGCAGATGGTGGATCAGCACGACCCCGGGAAACGGGCCCGCGCCGGCCGGCCTCGCCACGTAGGCAGTGATCGGCGTTCCCTTATCGCCGGTGAGCGTGACGTTCTCGCAAGTCATGCCACGATAAAATGACATTCGGTCCTCCTTCCTGAGCGTTGGCCCGGAGCATTTTCCGGGAAAGCTTGTCCTCGATCTGACCGCGGATGGGCACCGGTTTTCCGCAGGGAATGCGACCAAGCATGCCTCATAGCGTAACCGCATGTGATCGCTTTTCGATACGGATGCCGGGTGATCGAGGCACTGTCCCGAACTAATTGTCGGAAAGGTGTAACTAACTGATCGAAACGGGGGTGAAACCGGGAAGTATTCGGGACAGTTCCGCCCTAAGTCACTGATACGACTTCCCTTCAACTCTCCATGGGGTGCAGGGGGTCGAGTATTCGAATCACTTCACCCCGACCAAATTCAACGACTTACCGGGGTGAAGCTTAGAAGTGTCTGAGCATTTGCTCGAAGGCGTCTAAGTTTTCGTCCGGTAGCGTCCCCAATCCAAGTCGAATGCGCACGTGGACGAGAGCATGCACGTGCCGCGTCTCGCGTGACCCCCCAGAGAGGTGGGTTGTTTGCGGGGCTCTCTGGGGTTCAGAGGTCGATCGCGCATCCCAAGCGGGAATGCCGTAGTAAGAGAGCCAGAGCGATCGTGTTCCAACTCGACAATAGCTCGCAACGGTAGGCGAACGGTGGTGATTAAGTAGCTCCTCGGCCAGGCCTACCGTCCGCGTACGACCCAAAAGTGTCGGCCGATAGAACGCGCCAATTGATTCTTTGCGGTAGCGCATCTCCAAAGCTGGCAGGTGCTCTACTCGTATGGGCGGCAAGCAGCGCCGCGTAGCGCGCCGATGCTTATTCGTCCGGATCGCTCTGCTCGTTCCTAGGCCGCCGACGGCGATCATCGCCACGATCACTTCGCCGGCCTCCTCGGAGTTGCCGTCACCACGGATCGCAACTCCCCGACGGTCGCATGAGCTTCGGGGAGAAGATCCGCGCGACCCTCGGAGTGCGCGAGTTGCAGAGCTTCTGACGCAAGAGCGATTGCCTGCTCGTGGTCGCCCTGAGCCGCGTAGACCTTGGCTAGGGTGAGGCGGGCGTTCACCGCCCTCGGGTCCCGCCGGATGACCTCTCGCAGCATCCGTTCGCCCCTGACGGCGTCCCCCCCGAGAAACGCCGGGAGCCTGACCAGGAAGGTCGCCTTGGAGGACAGGGCATCCAGATGCCCCGGGTTCAGCTCCAGGGTGCGGTCGAGCGCGGCCATCATTCGCCTGAGTCCGAAGACCGCGGAAAAGCTCTCCCCATCGATGCGCATCTGCTCGCCGAGGCTGCAGAAGAGGGCGAAATGCGCATCGGCAAGCTTGTCGTCTGCGGCCACCGCCCGCTCCGCGAGCGTCTGGCTCCGCTGAAAGTGGGCCAAGCGCTCCGGGCGCCCCTTCGCCGCACGGCCAAGGTCGCATTCCCTCAGCGCCTCCACGCTTAGCGCCGTGGCCGAATCCTGCGCCAGTGCGACCCCGGAGATGGCGGACGAGAGAGCCAGCAAGACACCGAGAACCCGGCTCCTCATCGCGCTCATGCCTTCTTCCTCTGCTTTCGTTTCAGTTACCCTTGGCCTCTCTCTTGCGTTCGCGAGCCCGCTCTGGGACAGCAAGGGCAATGCCGTGCACCGCGCCTTTCGGCCAGGGCCAGCGACTCCCCCGGCGGGAAAACCCATCGCTCGAACCGCTCCCGGCGCAGCTCGAGAATCGTGCCGCCCGAACCACCTGACTATCGGTTGCCTCTCTGAATCGGCAAGACGCGCACATTCCCGACAGGCGCAGGTGTCTTCTCCTCAAGCTGCTCGTGCCTAATCCTTACGAACGTCTTGGTGAGATCAGTGTGCGAGGCGGGGGTGTACTTGAAATTCCTATCGAGGCACGACGGATATCGTTTCGACGATGTCTTCAGCATTGCGAAACACTCCCTTATCATTGCCCGCGTGCGCGGGGGCGATGCCTGAGCGGCCTTAGTCGACCCTGGAAGACTCACACCAAATGCCGGCCCCAGGCGAGGCCTTCCATACGGAGTAGCCTAAGCGGATATAGCCGGCGGTATTCTGATCTTTGTCAACTGTCGGTTTCCTCAGGCTGCGGGCCGCCGACTGCTGCACCCAGGAGGGGCCTGTGAGCAAGAAGATCCTGTTCGTCGGAGCCGGGGCGATCGGCAGCTACATCGGTGCGTTCCTGTCGCGTGCCGGGCACGACGTGACGCTGGTCGACGCGTGGGCCGAGCAAGTGGAGACGATCCGCCGGCAGGGCATCGCGGTGACCGGTCCGCACGATCCGTTCACCGCGCGCCTCAAGGCCATGCACCTGCACGAGGCCCAGCGGCTGCCGCGCGACTTCCAGATCGTCTTCATCGCCATGAAGGCCTACGACACGGCTTGGGCTGCGCAGCTCGCCCTGCGCCACGCCGCCCCCGACGGCCTGATCGTGTCCTCCCAGAACTGCTGGCCCGACCCGATCGTGGCTGCCGTCACCGGCGCGCAGCGCACCGTCGGGCTCATCATGTCTAAGATCGGCGTGGCGCTGTGGCGGCCTGGCGAGGTCGAGCGTGGTGCGGAAAAGGGTCAGGCCCACGGTCACGATGTCTTCCGCGTCGGCGAGCACGACGGCCGCATCACGCCCCGCGCCAAGGATCTGGCCGAGATCCTTTCGGTGATCGACGGCTCGCAGGTGACCGACAACCTCTGGGGCGAACGCTGGTCGAAGCTCTGCGCCAATGCGATGGGCAACCCGGTGACGGGTATGTCAGGCCTCGGCTCCTTCGAGATCGCCGCGAGCGAAGCCGGCCGCGCCATCACAATCCATCTCGCCGGCGAGTCCGCGCGCGTCGGGATCGCGCTCGGCTACCGCGTGCCGAAGTTCAACGGCGAGAGCGTCGAGCGCTGGGCCGACTCCGCGCGCCGCGAGACGTGGGACTCGCTCGACACGATGCTCACGCCCAAGTCCGGGACCGGCCGCAACTGGCGCGCCTCGATGGCCCAGGACGTCGCGAAGGGCCGCCCGACCGAGATCGATTACATGAACGGCCACGTCGTGGCCCAGGGCAAGATCGCCGGCGTGCCGACTCCCGTCTCCGTCGCGACCGTGGAGATGGTGAAGGACGTGGAAGCCGGCCGGCGCAGGCAGGCCCCGGAGAACATCGTCGAGGTGCTGAAGCGCGCCGGCGTGTGAGGCTGACCGCTTGGTCACCGACTCGCGAAGACCCCCGTGCCGGATCCAGCGCATCCCGGATGACCTGGTCGTCTCCGCGCGCTTCCGGGAGGACAGGAGGCCGCTCCCATCCCGGTTCCGCGTTAACCTTACACGGCGCCGTTAGAGGGTCTCCGATCCCAGGAGAAGCGATGAACTACACCAGGATCTCCGCCGACTGCCACATCGACCTGCCTATGCTCGCGCCCGACATGTTCACGTCCAACGCCTCGGCGGCCCTCAAGGAGAGAATGCCCTACGTCACCGATGGCCCCGACGGTCCGACCTGGACCTGCAAGAACGGGGGCTCCTTCGGGCTGCTGAACGGCGTGGGGCCGTCCGGACAGAAGCTGGTCCCCGGGCAGAACCACCGCGTGGACGTCATGGCCGCGACTGGGTTCTACGAAGACGGCAAGAAGGGCTACCGTCACCCGACCGATCCGGTCCTGCGCGCCAAGGACATGGACCGAGACGGCGTGCAGGCCGAGGTGATCTTCGGCATCCTCGGCGCGGCGACGCGGCTGAACGATCCCGTGGCGGCGAACGAGATGTTCCGGATCTACAACGACTGGCTCGTGGACTTCTGCAAGCACGATCCGGCGCGCTTCATCGGGCTGGCCTGCCTGCCCTACGGTGACATCGACGCAGCGGTGAAGGAGATTCATCGAGTCGCGAAGCTGGGGCTCCGTGGCGTGGAGCTGTCCTGCTCGTGGGACATGGAGCCCATGTGGCATCCCATGTGGGAGCCGCTGTGGAAGGCCATCCACGAGGTCGACTTGCCGCTGCACTTCCACACGTTCCCGGCGGTGCCGCCCGGCGTTCTTGACAAGGCGTTCGGGCCAACCCGTCGCGCGGCGTTCTTCACCGTGGTCTCCGGCTTCCAGATGAACCTCGTCAATATCCTCGCCGCCGTCATCGGCGCCGGCGTCCTCGAGCGCTATCCCAACGTTCGTATCTCGTTCGGCGAGAGCGGCATCGGCTGGATTCCCTATGCGCTCGAGCGCATGGACTTCGAGTGGGAGGACCGTTTCCGCGACCTGGGCCTGAAGATGAAGCCGAGCGACTACTGGCGGCGTCAGTGCAAGGGCACCTTCCAGTTCGATCGCATCGGCGGCAAGCTGATCGATGAGATGGGCGTGGAGTCGCTCATGTGGGGCTCCGACTATCCGCACGCTGACGGCGTGTGGCCGGAGTCGTCGAAGTATATCGAGGAGCAGTTCGCACACCTGCCGGCCGACGTTGTGCAGAAGATCACCTGCGAGAACGCCGGGAAGTTCTACCGCTTGATGTAGACGCCCGAGACTCGTGGGCCCGGGGTACTAGCGGCGGCGCAGGATCCCGGAGAGCCTTGCGCGCCAGCAAGGCACGCACAGGATCTAGCAAGCGCAGCGAGCGTCTATGCGGTTGTAAGGTTGTAACTCGACGATGACTCGCAGCGGCTCAGGCGAACGGTGGTGATTGGGTAGCTCATCCGCCAGGCCTACTGTCCGCGTTACCGCCCAGAAGCGGAAGTTTGAGAGGCGTGCCGCAAATCGGACCGTCAACGGGGCTTTCGACTCGTTGCTGTCGTAGTTAGCGAAGCGCGGACTTTGTTTTGCCGCTAAGGCCGACCATCAGGAAGTTAAGTCATAGCGCCCTAGGGGCCCAAACCAGTCTCGGCGGGCTCCGTAGCAAGAACACCTAGCTCCACCCCTAATATTGGAAAACCGCCGAACTTCTTATAAATCGACATTATTTCGCCGCACGGCCGAATGTCGCGCTGGCGTCCGAGTAGTCTGTCCAGTCTTCCCCCTAGCAATTCTCAGCGGGCCTGCCTTGGGTCCATAGAGCCGTCGAACGCTGCTTTCAGGACAGGACCGTAGAGCCGCTCTTGGCCGTACAGAGTAGTCCGTGAAATTCCGCCACGGCGACACGACGAAAAGGAGGCGCATGTGAACCCCAGGATAGAGCGGTTGGATCTTCCTCATCGGAAGAACAGCAGGATTAAGACGGTCATCGCCGCCATCGCGGCGATGACGCTGTTCGGCGCTTCGCTTCCCGGCAACGCGAAGGATCGGGACGACGACGGAGATCGGCACCAGGGCAAGCATAAGCTCCTGACGTGCGACGACACGATGAAGGAGGAGTTCCGTCCGGACTCGCTCACCACAGTCCTGCTTGTCAAGGCGTTCAACAAGGGCGATGCGCTCACGCTTTCCACGCCGACTCCCACAACACCTATCGCCGCCAATGACGTTTGTGTGGTCAAGCTGCTCGTCGGACCGGGAAATCCCGGGCCGGCCGGTGCGCCATCAACCTCGCCGGGAATCGGCATTGAAGTGTGGCTGCCGGCGCGCAAGAACTGGAACCGCCGGATTCACGTTGCCGGCGGCGGTGGATGGGCCGGCGGTAATCAGACGTCGTTGACATTGCTCGCGGGAGCGGGCGGCGCGGGCGGGACCACGCCGAGCCCGTCGTTTATTGCGACGGTGGAAGGCGCCGTTTCGGCGAACACAGACACCGGACACAGCGGCCCCGGCGGCGGATCGTTCGCGATGAACCCGGATGGCAGCATCAACACGGTCCTGTGGAACGACTTCGCGCAGCGCGGCATTCACGAAATGGCCGTGAAGACGAAGCAGATTACCAAGGCCTACTACGGCAAGGCCGCGAAGTACTCGTACTGGGACGGCTTCTCCACGGGTGGCCGGCAAGGCCACAAGCTCGCGCAGCTGCATCCGGACGACTTCGACGGCATCCTCGCCGGCGCGCCGGCGTTTAACTGGACGCGCTTCATCACAAACGAGCTGTATCCGCAGATCGTGTTCCAGCGCGATCTGGGCGGTGTTCCGATGACGGCCGGCCAGTTGAACCTGCTTGGCAACGCGGCCATCAACGCCTGCGACATGGTGAACAGCCAGCATATCGGCTACATTCCCGACCCGTCGGAATGCCGGTACGACCCGACGCATGACGCAGCCGTGATCTGCGCGGCGAGCGGCGGCACCAACACCACGGCCGACTGCGTGACGCCGCTGCAGGCGCGGGCCATGAACAAGCTGTGGTACGGCCAGACGCGCGACGGGACGGCTCCTCCCCCGTCCGTGGACAACAGCTGGTTTTTGGACGTCGGCCGGGGCAACCATCTGTGGTACGGTCTTGCGCGCGGCAGCAGCTTCGGCGGTCTGGCCGGGAGCAATGCAGGGGTGCCGGCGCCGTTCACGATTGCGACCGATCTGGTGGCGCTGGAGCTGCAGAACCCGACGCTCGCGACGCCGTCGTTCATCAACGCGACCGGCAATGGCGCGAACGGCTGGACGAACCTGTCCTACGCGCAACTGGCCAATGCGTACGACCAGGGGCTGATCCTGCAGTCGAACTTCGCGCACATCAACACCGACGACGCGAATCTGCGGCCGTTCCGCAAGTCCGGCGGGAAGATGATCATGTACCACGGGCTCGCCGACGTTCTGATCATGCCGCAGGGCTCGGTCAAATACTACGAACGGGTCATCCGCGAGATGGATGGGCTGCGCGAGGTGCAGAAGTTCTATCGCTTCTTCCTCGTGCCAGGCATGGCGCACGGCTTCAGCAATGGAACGACCAACCCGAATGCCAACCCGCCGCTTCCCGGCGCCGCCGGCGCGGACGCGGTAGCGGACGGCACATCGCAGCTTTACGACGCGCTCACGGCCTGGGTCGAGAAAGGCATCGCCCCGCAGCGAATCGACATCTCTTCCGCCGTGACCACCGCTTTCCCGGTCGCCAAGTCGCGGCCCATCTGCGCCTACCCCAAGGAAGCAAAGTATGTTGGCGGCGACATCAACGTTGCTTCGAGCTACATCTGCGCTGGTCAGGGTCGGAGCCGTGACGACGACGATGACAGCCACGGCAATCATTGATTGGCGATTCCCGAATGCGCGGCGTCGCGCACTCTTGCAAGGCGCCGCGCCGTATGCGCGATTGACATGGCGGTGAGTCTAACAAGCACTTGCAGCCGCCCGCCGCAAGCGTTGTTTGCGGAGCCCTCGGCGCTCCGCGCCTCGGCGGCGGCTGAAGTGCGCCGTTGAACGGTCTGCTTTACGCGACGCTGACTGTCGCCTCAGGGTCGCTATGCAAAGCTGGGAAAGTTGCATGGTGCGACCTCAGCCGTGACGCCCAAGGTTCGAGGTGAGCCTCAACTACCGGCTTGCCGATGGCTGCGGCTCGACTGGGGGAGGGTAGGTGGCATTCTCAACCCAACGAAACGTGAACGACAGGTTAGCGTCATTGTTGTAGGCGCCTTGCAAAGACCACACTTGCATGACCTACCGGGTGGTCCTGCACCACGGTCTGCGCCTTGTAGCCCATACGTTCGTAGAAGACGGGAGCCTGAAAACTGTGCGTAGCCAAGAACATCACGCTGCAGCGTTTCATCTTCGCGTGTTCCTCGGCTGCTGCAAGCAGAGCGCTGCCAAGGCCATGCCGACGTTCGGACTCATGGACCCAGAGATACGAGACGTAGCAGCAACCTCCCCAGGTGTAGCCGCAGATACCGGCTCGGATGCCGCCAGATTTGTCGCGCTGTGTGCCGGAGAAGGACTCCCCATCGAAGTAGCCCGTCACCCTGGAGTTGTATTCGTAGATGCGCTCGGCGAGAAAGGCCTGAATCTCGGGGTCTTCGCCGACGTGAAAAGCGATTGAGGTGAGCGGCATGACGCCTAGAACCCTGCGGTGGTGCTCAGCCGGAACCGGAACACCGCTCCCTTGTCAGCCTCCTCCATCAGTCGGATGTCGCTGCCGTGCAACTGCAGGATGCGCCGGACGATGGCCAGGCCCAGTCCGCCACCGGCGTCATCGGCACGGTCGCTGCGCTCGGCCGTGGGGAACGAAGGCCGCGTGAAGAGACGCTCGCGCAGCGGCGCGGGGATGCCCGGGCCGGTGTCGCTCACCTGCACCACGACCTCCCCGGCGACATGCCGTAGCTGCACCTCGATTTCCCCGCCCGCCGGCGTGTGACGGATGGCGTTGTCGAGAAGGTTGGTCAGCACGCGCTCGATCATCCCCAGATCGGCCGTGACGGCGGGCAGGTCCGCGGCGATGTTCGCGACGAGGTGTTGTTGCCGTGCCTCGGCCGCCAGCTCGAACTTCTGGAAGACGTCCTGCACGAGATCCGCCAGGGAAAAGCGCTCCGCTTCCGGCTTGACGGCACCGTACTCGAGCCGGGCGAGCTCGAAGAGCTCCTGCGCGAGCCGCCCCACCTTGCGGCTCTGCCCGAGGGCGATCTCGAGGTAGCGGCGCCGCTCGGCATCGGTCAGCGCGTCGGCCTTCACCAGCAGGGTTTCGAGGTAGCCGTGCAGCGAGGTGAGCGGCGTGCGCAGATCGTGCGAGATGTTGGCGACGAGCTCGCGGCGCTGCTGATCCTGCGCTGTCAGCTCGCGCCACTGGTCATCGATGCGACTCGCCATCTGCCGGAACGCCTGCTCGAGGGTCGCGATCTCGTCGCCGCCGCTTCGCCGTCGGGGAGGTAACGATGAGCACAGGCCCTCGGTCGATGCGACATTGCCGGTGCCGAATCCGCGGACCGCAGCGGTCAGCGTTCGCAGAGGGCGCGTGATCAGACGGAACGCCGTCAGCCCGGCAACCAGCCCGAGCAGCGCGACCAGGGCCATCGACCACAGCGTGGTGCGCAGCACGTTGCCGGCGCCGAGCGTGGCCGCCAGCGCGTCGTGTTCTTCGCCCTGCAGCACCACGTACACGTAACCGGCGTCGCGACCGTCGACGCGCAGCGGTGCCGCGCTGAACACCTTGCGGGTGCCGTCGCTACGCGGGTCGTCGCCGAGGACGGCAGGGATTCACCGGCGAGCAGCCGCCGTATCGGCGCCACGTCCACCCGGTCCCGCCTGAGATGTCCCGGAGGTGCCGCCTGGCCCGCGATGCGGCCGTCGGTGTCGAGGAGGTAGACCTCGACGCTCGGATTCACGGCCATCAGCTTGTCGAACAGGTCGCGCACGGCGCCCGGGTTCAGACCGCCCTTTTCCATCAACGCCGAGTTCGCGGCGATGTGTGCGGCAAGGCCGCTCGACAGCCGCTGGATCACTTCCTGCTCGTGTCGCTCGCTCGAGCGCGTTTGCAGCCACGCGGAAGCGCCGCAGCAGGCGAGCAGCAGCACGGCGAACACCGCGGACAAGCGCTGCGACAGGCTCGCCTGCTGAATCACTGGCCCGTCTCCGCCGTTGGTACCGGCGAGAACTTGTAGCCGAGTCCCCACACGGTCAGGATGCGGCGCGGCGCCGCGGGGTCCGCTTCCACCTTTACCCGCAGGCGATTGATGTGGGTATTCACCGTGTGCTCGTAGCCGTCGTGCTGGTAGCCCCAGACGTGGTTGAGCAAGTCCATGCGCGAGAACACCTTGCCCGGGTGTCTGGCGAAGAAATACAGGAGATCGAACTCCCGCGGGGTCAGCTCGATGATCCGGCCATCCACCCTGACTTCGCGCTCCATCGGGTCGATGGACAGGTCCGCCGACTCCAGCCTGCCGGAGTCGAGGCGCGCATTTCGGACGAGCGCGTCGGTGCGCCGCAGTAGCGCCTTAACCCTCGCCACCAGTTCGAGCACCGAGAACGGCTTGGTGAGGTAGTCGTCCGCGCCCAGCTCGAGGCCCAGGATGCGGTGGACCTCGCTCGAGCGCGCGCTGGTGATGATGATCGGCGTGTAGCGCGTCATTCCGCGGGCGCGCCGGCAGATTTCCAGACCGTCGACACCGGGCAGCATCAGGTCGAGCACCAGCGCATCCCAGCCTCCCTCCTCCAGCAGGCGGAGGCCCGCATGCCCGTCGGCGGCACGCACGATGGCGTACCCCTCGTCATGCAGGTGCATGCGCATCAGCTCGGAGATGTGGGCGTCGTCTTCGACGATCAGGACACGTTTTGGCGTAGCCGTGGCGGTCATCGGCGTCATAGCGGTCCGCGGTGTCTGTGTTAGTCGGGTCGGACGCACGCGGCCTTGCATTTTTCCCCGATCCGGGGGCGCGAGTTATCACAATTAATTTAACTGTCCGGGAGGACTTGGAGACCCGTCGCGGAGAACACTGCCGGGGCTGCCGGGCCCTTGGACGCGGCCGCCTTTGAGAAGTGACGGCCGCGGCAATCTTTGCTTCGGGCCGCACGATACCGCAACCCATCGCAACTTCACTTATGAGGATATTGAAATGAACAAGCTCGCCGCAACACTCCTTGCAACCTGCATGACCTTCGCAACCGCCGCGGCTTTCGCCGACGACCTGTCAAAGGACGCCATGAAAGGGGATTCGATGTCGAAGGACGCCATGCACAAAGACGGCATGCGCGGAGACGCGGTGACCCATGGCACCGCGAAGGACGAAAGCAAGGCCAAGCACGATGCAATGGACAAGGGCGCCATGGGCAAAGATGCCATGGGCAAGGACGCAATGGGGAAGGACGCAATGGCGAAGGATGCGATGAAGAAGTAGCCGCGCCCGGACGAGCCGCTGGCGATGTTCGGCGGCTCTCCCCTTCGAATTCCCTGAACTCAGATTGCTTTGCCGCACCGGAGTCCATTGTGATAGTCCTTCTCACCCTCTCTTATCTCGCCGGGGCGCTTACGATCCTCGCCCCCTGCATCCTGCCGATCCTGCCCTTCGTATTCGCACGAGCGGATCGACCCTTCCTCCGCAGCGGCTTGCCGCTCCTTGCGGGAATGGCGGTCACCTTTGCCGGCGTGGCCACGCTCGCGGCGGTCGGCGGGGCATGGGCTGTCCAGGCCAACCAGTACGGACGCATCGCCGCCATCGCGCTGCTCGGCATCTTCGGCGTCACGCTAGTTGCGCCCGCGCTCGCCGATCGGTTGACCCGCCCTCTGGTCGCGATCGGATCCCGCCTCTCCGACGCCGCTCACCGTGGCGCGCAAACCTCCGGCCAGTCGGTCTTGCCGTCGGTAGCGCTCGGCATTGCGACCGGTCTGCTCTGGGCGCCCTGCGCGGGACCGATCCTCGGGATCATCCTGACGGCAGCCGCGCTGCGCGGCGCGAGCGCGGAAACCTCCCTGCTGCTGCTCGCTTACGGGGCCGGCGCTGCCACGTCGTTGGCTCTCGCTGTGCTGGTCGGCGGCCGGGTCTTCAACGCCATGAAGCGGTCACTCGGCATCGGCGAGCACCTGCGCCGGGGTCTGGGCGTCGCAGTACTGGCAGGCGTCGCGGCGGTCGCGCTCGGTCTGGACACCGGGCTTCTCGCGCAGCTCTCGTCCGGCAGCACCACGTCCATTGAGGATGCCCTCCTGAAAAGATTCCGCCCCGGTCCGGACGAACGTACCGGGGCGCCGGCAATGTCCACTGCGGACGGATTGGTAGTCGTCGCGGCCGCCGACACCGTGCCGGCCAGTCCTGCGGCCTCGCTTCCAGTCGAGGGAAACCTCCCGGCGCTCACCGGCATCACGCAGTGGCTGAATTCCCCGGCGCTCACACCGGAATCCCTGCGCGGCAGGGTCGTTCTCGTCGACTTCTGGACCTATTCCTGCATCAACTGCCTGCACGCCCTGCCGCACGTACGCGAATGGGCGCAGAAGTACAAAGATCAGGGGCTGGTCGTGATCGGCGTGCATTCACCGGAGTTCGCGTACGAGCGGGACATCGGCAACGTGAAGCGCGCCGTGCGCGACCTCGGTATCAGCTTTCCCGTGGCGATCGACAACGACTTCGCCGTGTGGCGCGCCTTCGAGAATGAATACTGGCCAGCGCACTACTTCATCGACGCCCGGGGACGGGTCCGCTTCCACCATTTCGGCGAAGGCGCGTACGAGCGGTCGGAGCAGGTGATCCGTCAGTTGCTCGAGGAGGCGCGCGCGGCCGGGGGGAGCGGCCGCGGCGGCGCCAGCGAGGCTGCCGCGTCCCGCGGGAACGACACCGCGTCCCGGTCTGTCGAATCGTCTTTGAGCGAGGGTTGAACCATGGAGATCAAGCATTCCCGATTGCACACCGCCCCGGCCCTCGGTTCGAGGTCCTCGAGTGTCCTGCTCATGAGCATGGCTTTTGTTGCACTCGTCGCCGCGGTGGTCTGGCATGCCGGTCCGCGGGCAGCGGAAAAGGCAGTGATGGTGCCCGCGCCGGTCGTCGACGAGGTCGCTCCGCCCGGAGCCGCTACCGAAACGGCCGTGCTGGCGGGCGGCTGCTTCTGGGGAGTGCAAGGGGTGTTCCAGCACGTCAAGGGCGTGACGAGCGCGGTGTCAGGGTACGCCGGAGGTGATGCGCGCAGCGCACGGTACGAGACCGTGGGCTCCGGCATGACCGGCCACGCGGAGTCGGTGAGAATCACCTTCGATCCAAGGCAGATCAGCTACGGGCGCGTGCTCCAGATCTATTTCTCGGTGGCACACGATCCGACGCAGCTGAACCGCCAGGGGCCGGACTCGGGACCGCAATACCGCTCGGCAATTTTTCCGGCCACCGCCGAGCAAGCTCGCGTGGCGGAGCGCTACATCGCCCAGCTCGACGAGGCGAAAGTCTTCGGGAAGCCGATAGCGACCCGAGTCGAGCCGTCGAAGGCGTTCTATCCGGCCGAGGCCTATCACCAGGACTTCCTGACGCAGCATCCGCGCCATCCGTACATCGTGATCAACGACCTGCCGAAGATCGAGGACCTGAAGCGTCTGTTCCCCGAGAGCTATCGGGCGGAGCCGGTCCTGGTCACGGCGACGGCGGGCTCCTGACGGCGTGGACGTGGCGCACGGCGCGATCTGTCGCTGCGAATCGCCGCTCCGACCGCCGCCGCCTACGGCCACGCGGGCAGCCTGAGCTCCGCTGCAAGGAAGTCGATGAAGAGGCGAACCCGCGCCGGCAGATAGCGTGCCGAGGAGTACACGACGTAGAGGCGGCTCGACGGGAGCCGCCACGCAGGTAGTACGTCGCGCAGAGCGCCGCGCGCCAGCTCGTGGGCCACGCACCATACCGGAAGCGGGGCGATCCCCAATCCGGCCAACGCGGCGGCCCGCATCGCCTCGGCGTTGTTCACGCGCAGGCACGCGTTGACGCGCACGCTGGTATCGCCTGCCGGCCCGCTCAGCGAGAGCAGTTCCGGGTCGTCGAAGTAGGTGTAAACGACGAAACGGTGGTGGTCCAGGTCGGCGGGCGCGGCGGGCGTGCCCTGCGCCGCCAGATAGCCGGGTGAGGCCACGAGCAGACGCGGGGTCTCGCCGAGCGCCCGGGCGTGAAGGAGGGAGTCGTCGAGGTTGGCGATGCGAATCGAAAGATCGACGCCTTCCTGCACCAGATCGACGAATCGGTCGTTCATGAGGAGATCGATCGAGGCGTCCGGGTGGGCCGCGAGGAACCGGTTCACGACCGGCACGACGTGCATTCGCCCGAACCCCATCGGGGCCGCGACGCGAATGCGCCCGACGGCAGCCTGCGCGCCGGCGCGCACGCTCGACTCGATCTCATCCGCTTCGGCGAGCAAGCGCCGGCAGCGCTCGTAGAAGTCGAGCCCCGCCTCGGTTGGTCGCAGCCGGCGGGTGCTGCGCTCCAGGAGCCGGACGCCCAGCCGGCGCTCGAGGGCGGCGATCCGCTTGCTGGCGGTCGGCTGCGTCAGTGCGAGCCCCTCCGCCGCGCGGGAAAAGCTGCCGGTCTCCACGACCCGGGCGAACAGCGCCATCGTGTCCAGACGGTCCATCGCTTTCATTCCCGTTTGGCATAAATCATATGCTGGATAGCCGGTTTTCGGTGGTCAGGCTGACGGCTACAGTTGCCACTTATTCTCCAAAGGTCGATCCATGACGCTCAAGGAAGAGCTTGACGCCTGCCGCGCGCAGTTCCTGCGGACCGCTGATGTCAGCGCGCTCCGCGGTCTCGCGGCCAAGCCCGCAGGATGAGTCTCGTCCTCTACGACCTCGCGGCCCCCGGCGGCCGCCGCTTCAGCCCGAATTGCTGGCGCACGACAATGGCGCTCGCGCACAAGGGGCTCGAGTGGGAGTCCCGAGCCACGCTGTTCACCGAGATCGCCGGCATCGCCGGCGGGGGGCAGAAGACCGTGCCGGTCCTCGAGGACGCCGGGACGGTCGTCGGCGACAGCTGGCAGATCGCCGAGCATCTCGAGACGCGCTACGCCGACCGGCCATCGCTCTTCGGCGGCGAGACCGGCAAACGGCTGGCCTGGTTCGTCCAACAGTGGGCGATCACGCAGCTCCACGCGCCGATCTTCCGCATGATCGTCGCCGACATCCACGATCGGCTCGCGCCCGCCGATCGGCTGTACTTCCGCACTTCGCGCGAGAAGCGCCTCGGCGGCCGCATCCTGGAGGCGGTGCAGGCCGAACGCGAGGCGACGTTGCCGGCGTTCCGCGCCGCGCTCGCGCCGCTGCGGCTCGCGCTCGCGTCGCAGGCGTTCCTCGGCGGAGCGGCGCCGACCTACGCCGACTACGTCGTGCTCGGCCCGTTCCAATGGGCGCGCACGATGAGCCCGTTCCGCCTGCTTGCCGAGGACGACGCGGTCGCCGCCTGGCTCGGCCGCTGCCTCGATCTGTACAACGGCCTCGCGCGTCGCGCGCCGGCCTTCTATTAGGAGCCGTCATGATCGATCTGTATTTCTGGACCACGCCGAATGGTTACAAGCCGCTCATGTTCCTCGAGGAAACCGGCCTCGAGCACCGCCTCGTCCCGGTGAACATCTCGAAGGGCGACCAGTTCAAACCCGAGTTCCTCGCCATCTCGCCCAACAACCGCATGCCGGCAATCGTCGACCATGCGCCTGTCGGAGGTGGGCCCCCCGTGTCGGTCTTCGAGTCCGGAGCGATCCTGCTCTACCTCGCCGAGAAGACCGGGAGATTCCTGCCGGGCGACCTCCGCGGCCGAGTCGAGGTGCTGCAGTGGCTCTTCTGGCAGATGGGCGGCCTCGGCCCGATGGCCGGCCAGAACCACCACTTCGCCGTCTACGCGCCCGAGAAGCTGCCGTACGCGATCGACCGCTATGTCCGCGAGACCGGGCGCCTGTATGGCGTCCTTAACAGGCGCCTGGTGGACCGGGCCTTCATCGCCGGCGACGCGTATACGATCGCCGACATGGCGAGCTACCCGTGGATCCTGCCCCACAAGCGGCAAAGCCAGAATCTCGACGATTTCCCGCACCTCAAGCGCTGGTTCGATGCGGTCAAGGCGCGTCCGGCGACGGTGCGGGCGTACGAGCGCGGCGTCGCGCTGAACAGGGCGCCCACGGTCACCGAGGAATCGAAGGCGCTGCTGTTCGGCCAGTCGGCCGCGACGGTCAGCTGAGCCGTCGTCGACGGTAAGTGGGCCTTTGCCGTGAGGAGAGAGGCTGATGACTGAAGTGGAGGTAGCCATTGTCGTCGGAGCCGGGCCAGGACTGGGAAATGCCTTGGTCACGCGCTTTGCTGAAGCCGGTATGGCCGTGGCCGCGGTCTCCCGCAGGGGCGTCGCGCCCCAGCTGCAACAAGGCCGCGGCGTCGTTCGTGGATATGCTTGCGATGCCACGATAGGCGACCAAGTCAAGACGACGTTCGCGCGTGTTGTCGCAGAACTCGGCCCACCCGACCTGGTGGTATTTAACGTCGGAACTTGGGATCGCGCGGGCATCCTCGAGATTTCGGACGAGCTCTTCATGCAGGCTTGGCGTACCGGCTGCTTTGGGGGGTTTCTCGTCGGCCGGGCAGCAGCCGAGGCCATGCTGCCGCGGGGCCGCGGCGCGATCATCTTCACCGGGGCGACCGGCTCGGTTCGCGGTGGCGCGGGGTTCGCAGCCTTCGCCGTCCCGAAGTTCGGCCTCCGCGCGCTAGCCCAGAGTATGGCCCGCGAACTTGGACCCAAGGGCGTTCACGTGGCTCACGTCGTTATCGACGGCATGATTGGCCAAGACGGCGGGGCACCGCAGGAGGGCGTTCTCAAGCCGACCGAAATCGCCGAAGCCTACTATCAGCTCTATCGGCAAAAGCGCAGCGCCTGGACGCACGAGATTGATCTCCGGCCGTCGGGTGAGAAATTCTGAGCGAAGAATCGCGAAGCCGAAACGCCGGTGCGGCGATGGTTGCTGGCGAGACTGCAGAAGAATCTGATGCCGGCTACTGGTCGGCGAGAAGATTCAGGGTCCGGCCTGCGCCATCGAGCCATGCTTACCGTGGTGATATTGACCTGGGCGATAAGCTGGCCGGCGATCAAGTCGGCGTCGCGACGGTTCCGCCCGATTCGGTACGCACGCTTCCGCTATGTGATCGGTTGCCGCTAGGCGTGAAGTTGCCTTTCCGCCGCGATCGGACTGGCCGCTTGTCGCGGTTTCAGGGATGCTCGAGATGGCCGCGCATTCCGCATTAACCGCTCTCGCGTTGAACATCATTCTGATCGAGCCCTGTCGTCCGCAGTAACTCGATCGACTTCCGGGTGATCGAGGAACTGTCCCGGACCAATCGTCGGAAAGGTGCAACTAACTGATCGAAATAAAGGTGAAACCGGGAAGTATTCGGGACAGTATCGAGCTAAGAACTTACCCGTAAATAATGTTTACTTTCGCGGGCACACGCCGGAAGCTGATGATGGCAGCGGCGAGCATGGTCAACGCCAGGTAAGAGCGATGCATCTTCTCATAGCGAACGAGCAGTTTGCGGAAGCGCGTGAACCACGAGTGCGCCACTTCGACCACCCAGCGCCGCGGGGGCTTGCCTTGGGCGCGTTGGGTCGGCTCTTCGCCGCGCGGACGGACATGCGGCGTGTAGTTGCGGTCGACCATGCTCTGCTTGGCGACTGCGCCGACGAAGCCGGCGTCGGCGCACAGGTGTTGCCGGGCGCGCGGGGCAACGGCCGGCCGTGGCAGGACGAGCGCGTCGAGAGTGGGCACCAATTGGCTGATGTCATGGCGATTAGCCGCGGTCACGATGATCGACAGCGGGACGCCACCGGCGTCGACCAGCAACATTCGCTTGCTTCCATTTTTTTCCCCGGTCGGTGGGGTTGGGCCCCACCGACTCTTGCGCCAGCGGTGCCTTCAGTAATGCCCCGTCGATGCTCTGCCACCGCCAGGCGATACCCTCCATCTCGTCGTACTCGGCCAATCCCGCTTGCCACAGCGCGACGAAGAAGCCGGCTTTTTCCCATTCCAGGAACCGCTTGTGGATGGCACTGGCGCTGCCGAACCGCTCGCTCGGCAACGCTTTCCATTGGCAGCCGGTACGCAATACGTACACGATGGCCTCGAAGACCACGCGCACCTCTTTCGGCTTGCGTCCGCCGCCCGGTTTGCGCGCAAACTTCCGCCGCGTCGGCCGCCCCGGCCGCGGCGGGATCAGCGGCTCGACGCGCTCCCAAAATGCATCCGAGACTACCCATGATTCCAGCCGTGCTTTCGCCATCGCTTTCCTCCGTCCCGCGCATCATCGCGGACGGAGGAACAATGTACTCCTTTATTCACGGATAAGCTCTAAGTCTCTGATGCAACTTGCCTTCCCAATCTGCATGGGGTGCAGGGGGTCGAGTGTTCGAATCACTTCGCCCCGACCAATCGACTCAATGACTTGGGCCGCTCACTCGCGGCCTTGTCTTTGTGCGCCCAGCATGGGCGCGATCTTGGAGGTGCAAGTCCTCCCACGAGTAGACCACTGCGAGTGAAGCGAAGCGCAACTGCGCGAGGGTGACCGAGCGTGGGAAGGAAGCGTGGAGCGAAACCGCGAGCCGAGGTACACGAACCGGATCTGAGGCGATGCCGAGCAGGGCGAGCGGGCAATGTACCGCGAAGCTGTAGTGGTCAAGGCTCAGGCGGCGTAAATCCGGCGGCTGTGCGGGGAAGGATCGCGTTCTTACCTGGGGAGATCTCGCCTTGTGCCTGAAAGGGTGACGGGGACGACCCGGAGCGAGAAGTCAGCAGAGGCCGTAGTAGTCGCGAGACGAAGGGCCGAAGGAATGGGAGGGGAGGCCCTCTGGTTCTCGGATTTGGACTGTCTCAGATGTTCGCGTCAGCGAAGCTCGCCAACCAACCAGGCTGGGTGAAGCCCGAATGGTCGTGGCAGCGAGAAACCGAATCGGGCGGATCAGAAATCAGCCACCCCCGGCGGCGTGCTGGGACTCATTCCGGGGCGCTGACCTCAACTGTTCCAACCGCCCGGTGCGGACCCGCATGCCGGGTGGTGTGGGAGGGGCCCGATTAGCGATGATCGGCCCCTATCCCGTTTTCCTGCGTGAGTTTTGCGTGAGTTTCGGCGGCCGCGCCGCCGATCACACGAATCACGCTCGTCGATTCGCCGACCGAGAGCACCTTCTCCACGGCCTCCTGGAGCTCGTCGATCCGGGCCCGCGAGTAGCTGCCGGAGCAGAAGATCGACATCCGCCTGATCCAGGGCCTGCTCCGACAGAAGAAAGCTCGAGCCCCACACTAGTTCTTCAGGCCGGTAACTAAACGGCGGCGTGTCTCCGCCAGCTGCTTCCCAAGTTCGGTGGCCACCAGGTCGCGACCGATCGCCCGTCGCGCGGAGGAGCCGAAGCCTTGCACCTGGTCGGTAAAGGTGTGGTTGATGGAGAAGACCATCCACTCCTCTCCGTAAGGGATTACGCCGATCAACGTGAGCATGGCGTTGTACTCCCGGGAAGCGTAGAAGTGCACGTCGGCGCCGATGGCGGCCCGGGCATCCCGCCTTCGGAGTTCCGCGGACAGCGCCAGCACGCTCTCAGTCTCTACCCGGCGTTCCATCCAGTAGTACTGTCGCGTCAGCCGCGAGCTCGGCCCGTTCGTCGGTGCTCCCAGGGCATCCACGAAGCCGGGAAACTCATCGGCAAGGAACGCGAGGCTGCGGATCGCGTTGCGAAGTTGGACTGCGGGATTAACCACCTCGCCATTGACCTGCACGTAAGGCTGCACGCCGGGGAGGCCCTGCCAAGCGTAGGCACCGAGCCGGGCGGCGAGGATCTCGGCGAGGGTCGAGCGGACGCGGCTCTCCAGATCGCTGGCGGTCGGGCTCAGGGACTTGAGCTTCTCGGCCTCGGCGGTACTCAGGTTCAGATTGCGCGCCGGCGCCTTGACCAACTCCTGCAGCCGGCCGAGAGGGGGCAGGGGCATGGTGCTGAACGCGGCGAGCTCAACGCTACCGCCCTCCAGCGCCTGGTAGCGTTGAACCCGATGAATCCGGAGAAAGGTTTCGGCGTGTAGAAACGCGTCGACGACGGCACCGGCCTCCGGCGCCTTCACGAGCAGCATGGCGCCGGCCGCGACGATTTCCTGCGCGAGCTGCTCCCGGCCGGAGAGCCCGTTGGTCACGACGTCGCCCGATTCCAGCTGCGCCCGTGGCTCCCTTACTTCGCCGCCTTCGCCGCGCCGATCCGCGCCTTGCAGCCGGCCGACACCTCCCCCGCGTTCTGCTTGAGGCAGGCGGCGATGCCTCCGCCGCCCGGCTGGATGCCGTCACAGAGGAAGTGGATGTCCTCCTCGCACGCCTGGTGGACTTCCTTGAGCAGCTCTTTCATCTGCCCGACCCGCTCCTTGCAGGGGCCGGAAAGCTGCGCCCTGTTCTGCTTCAGGCACGCCGCGATCTGTCCGCCCCCCGGTTTGGCCTGCGGGCAGAACTTCGCGAGGTCGGCCTTGCAGCTCGGCGCCTGGGCGAGCGCGCTGCCGCTCACCGCCAGCCCGGCGCACAGCGCAGCGCCGGCGGCGAGCCGCGCCGGCGCGGATGACATCGATCTCATCTCATCTCCTTCGCGAGCATCGGACGCCCTCATTGCACCATTTCGTTGAGGACCTGCTGCGAGGCCTTCTGATACTGCGCTTGCGTGATGAGCCCCTCGTTCAGGAGCGACTTGAGCTGCTCGAGCTTCTGCGTGGCCGCTGGAGCGGCCGGCTTCGGCGGAGGCGTCGTCACCTGCACGTTCACCGTCGGCGGGGGCGGGGGCTTCGCGGCAGCGGCCTTCGCCGCCGCGGCCTGCGAGGCGGCGGCACTCGCCTCCGCCGAGCTGGTGGCCACCGCAGCCGTCGTCACCGCCGCCGCGGTCCCGATGACCGCCACGCGCCGGATGTTCCGGCGCCAGAACCCGAGGATGTCGATGAACAGCACTGCATCGCCCGCGGCCTGCGGCACCGTGCCCTCAATGATCGTGATGTCGTAGATCAGGTCCTTCCCCTGCATGCGCGGGTTCTTTAGATTGATCACCGCGTTCTGCAGGTCCGCCTGCCCGACCTCCAGCATCGAGAGCGTCGCGTTCGGCGGGTTCCTGGCGAAGCTGTCCGGGCCCTCGCTCCACAGCTTCAGGAACTCGTCGCGCGTGTGGTAGTGGCCGGCCATGCGCACCGGGCGGTCGGTGAAGAAGAGCGTCGAGCGGCCGATGTTCTTCATCCGCAGCGTGCCCTTCGCCTTGTTGTACTCGATGCCGGTCGAGTTCTGCACGAAGAGCAACTCGACCTTCTGGTCCGATACGGACACCGCGGTCGGCTTGCCCGGCGCCGGCTTGGCTGGCCCCTGCGCGAGGCCCGCCTGGGGCAGGGCGATCAGCGCGGCGAGCACGACGGCAAGCGCCCGTCGCGGACGTAACTCGAGCTGGAGCATCTGGATCTCCCCTGCAAGGTTGATTGAACTCGATCTTCGATTCATGTCGTGCCTGCCGACGTCGAGGCTGCCGATGTCTGCATCAGCGCCAGCCGACGCCGCGTCGACCCACGCCGACGCCGTGGAATCCTGGCCCGACCCCGCCCCCGACTCCGTACCAGTCGATGAACACGCTCGTCGCGCCGCCGTTCGCCGGCATCGTTCCATCGATGATCTTGTACGTGTACAGGAGGTCCGCACCGTCCACGACCGGCTTCGTGAGCGTGATCACCACGAGCGTCGGGTCCGCGCGCCCCGGCTCGTAGATTGACAGGGTCGCGTTCGGCGGATCCGCGCCGAAATTATCCCGCCCCTCCTTCCACGACTTCAGGTACTCGGCCATCGTGACATTCCCGGCGATCCGCTTCGGCCGATCGGAGAAGTACAGGGTCTGCTGATTGACTTTCACGAGCCGCAAGGTGCTCCTCGCGGCGTCGACGCGGACGTCCTCAGCGCTCTGCACGAACATGAGTTGCGCCTGCGAACCGCCGGTGTCCGCGCCGGACGTCTGCGAGCCCGCGCAACCGGCGAGCGCTGCGGCCGCAACTGCGGCGAGCATGTAAGCGATGAGTCTCATCTGACCTCCTGATTGGTTCCGGCGATGCTTTCACCGCAATGGCTCACGGCTGCGCCGCCACGTACACGAGGTTGTTACCCTGGAACGCGGCCCGGTAGTACACCCCGGGCGCGCAGTTGTAGTACTGGACGCCGCCGATCGGCGTCGCCGCGCAGCCGGGCGGCAGCGCCTGCACGACGGTTCCGACCGGCACCGGGCCCCCCGGCGCAGGCGGCGGAGGAGGCTTCGGCTGGGCGGCGGCAGTCGCCGCCGCAGCCGTCGCTGCCGTGGCTTCCACGGCGACCACGCGGCGCGTCGTGCGCCGGGCCACGCCGGCGTAGGACATCGGCGTGAGAGGCGCGCCGATGAGTGCGGCAGCCTTCCGCACGAAACCGAGGCCGAGCGGCGCCTCGGGCGCGAGATCCGAGAGGAGCAGCGCCAGCAGGCCGAGGCCCACGAGTGCGAGCTTGATTGGCTTTCTCATCCTGGGCTCCTATTGCGGCTTCAGCGCGGCTGGGGACTGCTGGTGGCGAGGGGCAGGAAATCGACCTTCATGGCGCCCTGGCCCGGGGCGAAGGAGAACGTCTTCTCGCCGAACCGCGGCGCGAGATTCCACTTCGTCATCACCACCTCGAACTGCGGCGAGCCGGCGATGTCCGTGGAGGTGATCACCCATTTGCGCGGCAGCGGCTGGGCGCCTTCCTGGATCCAGATCTGCCAGTCGACCCCGACGCCGCGGAAGGCGAGATGGTCGCAACGCATGCCCTCCACCACGCCCTTCCCGACCACGAACCCGGAGGTCACGTTGTCCATCAGGATCTGGTAGGCGTTCGCGTACAGGAGGTCGCTGCCCGGCGCGATGATGTCGAGCGACGTGCGCGCGAAGTCGAGCATCTGGTCCAGCGTGCCGGGAGCGGCGACCGTGGCGTAATACTTCTGCCCCGGGTTGTAGAGCGTGAGCGACTTCCCGTCGTAGAGAAAGAGTTGGTCGACCAGGTCGCCCTTGCGCTCGGCCCGCAGCCTGTTCGGGCGCTGGACCCAGGCGGTCGCCGCAGTACCGAACTGGATCTTCTGTCCGGAGGTGAGCACCACCTCGATGGTGTTCCGCGTCTCCACGCTGAAGCGCTTCTGGCTCGCGAGAAACGCGGTCGAAGCCTCCAGTAGCTTCTCGGCGGCCGGATCGATTCCCGCGGGTTGCGCGGGCACCGTCTGCGGCAGCAGCGTAGCCAGAACGAACGCTAAGGCCGCGATGACCTGTCGCGCCCACTGGTTACGCCATCCAGTAAGCATAGGACCCCCGTGCGCGTCTGAGCGGCAGGACGTTCGACATGTTGACTTCATTGCACTCTCCCGGACGCGCCTAGTCTCGCGTCTTCCACTTGAAGTATCCGCCGCCCCCCCGGCGCGGGAAATTAGACTTTGGTGGAATCCCGGCCCGGAGGGGGCATGCCCTCGGGCGTGGCGCATCACTGGGCAAGGGAGCGGGCTTGCAGGGCATGATCGGTTTGTGGCGCTCGCGAGTCAGCGCGATTCGGGAGACTTGCCGGACCGGGTCCGACCGGCAGTGCTCGCCGCTACCGCAGGGACCAGCCCAGCAGCAGCAGTCCGCTCGCCGCGATCCAGCTTCCCGCGACGCGCCAGGCGATGCGCAGCCATCCCGACTGCCACGCGGCGGTGCACGCTGCGCCCAGGGTCGTGACGACGAAGACCGCGCCGACGATGCCGACGATGCCCCGGGCGCCGGGCCCGGCCTGCGCCATCGCGTAGCCGTTCGCAAGACCGAGGAAGAGACCGACCGCCACCGCGATCGCCGTCGTCGCGGCGGCCGGCAGCCGGACATCGGCCGCGATGAGGCCGCCCAGCACGAGCAACGGTACCCACGAGAGCGAGTCGTGCAGGGAAACGCCCGCCGCTGCGCCGAGGAGGCCTGCGACCAGCCACGCAAGGGGCAGCACGAAGATCACGCGCCGCGCCTGATCCGTGCCGCGCAGGCCGGCGAGCACCGCCAACGCGAGCGCCGGGATCAGGTCTTCGGGCGTCAGCGCGAAATGAGCGATGCCGTCGTACACCGGTCCGAGACCGGTTTCGACCAGGTGCGCGTGCGCCTGTGGGGCGCACGACGCCAGCGCGAGTCCGCGGCCGGCCGCGCGGCTCAAGGCACCGATGCGCGGGGGGTTCATGCGATCGCGCGCCACAGAAAGAAGACCCCCGCGAGTCCGACGCCACCGCCGGCGATTCGCAGCGCGAGCCGGCCCGCCGGCCAGCGATGCATCGCGCCGATCGCGATGCCGACCGCGTGCAGGCACCCGGTCGCGACGACGAAGCCGAGGCTGTAGAGGAGCCCGCTCTGCCCGGGGGGCAGTTCCGTGCTGTGCGCGTGCCCATGGAAGACGGCGAAGAGGCCGACCAGCGCGGCGGCGGCATAAAGGGGCAGGCGGCGCTCAGTCATCACCGCGGCGCCCAGCAGGATCGCGGAGGCGGCGATGCCGACCTCGACGCCGGGCAGCGGAACACCGAGCAGGCCGAGGAACCCGCCCAGCGCCATCACGATCGGAAACGTCACCGGGAGCACCCAGATCGCCGGCGCGCCGAGCTGTGCCCCCCACAGTCCCACGGCGACCATCGCGAGCACGTGATCGAGTCCCGAGACCGGGTGCAGCAGCCCGGAGAGGAATCCCGCGGCCTGCCCCGTTTGCACGTGCGCGAGCGCGGGGCAGGCCAGCGCGGCGAGCGACATGGCAACGAGCGCGCGTTTCCCGAGCGGCCTTCGCATCACCCGCCCTCGACCAGCAGCACGAGCCGCTGGATCGTCCAGAATGCCCCGAGCGAGCCGACCACATAAGCCGGCAGCAGTTCGACCGGCCGCGGCCAATGCACCCGGAGGACCTTGAACGCGCGAACCAGCGACAGGATCAGGGCGACGAAGGCGAGCTGGCCGATCTCGACGCCGACGTTGAACATCAGCAGCGCAAGCGGGATCTCGCGCTGCGGCAGTCCGAGCGCCGCAAGGCCGCTCGCGAAGCCGAAGCCGTGGAGCAGGCCGAAGGCGAATGCGACCACCCACGGATGCCGGATCGTGAAGCTCGACTCGCCGCGCCACGCGCGGAGAATCTCCGGGCCGAGGACCAGGATCGACAGCGCGATCGCGGCGTTGAGCGGCGGCGCCGGCACGCTCGCGTAGCCGAGCGTGGCGATGGCGAGGGTGATGCTGTGCGCGACAGTGAACGCGGTGATCGTCTTCACCAGCATCCACGGCGTGCGCACGATGGCGAGCAGCCCGAGCACGAACAGAAGGTGGTCGACGCCGAGCAGGATGTGCTCGATGCCCTGCGCGAGGAACACGACGGCGGCGGCCAGCGGGCCGCGCGGCGCCACGAACTCGATCCACGGACGCGGCGGGCGGACGAGCTCGGTCGAGTGCGTGCCGTCGAGCCGTTCGATGCGCACCAGCACATCGGTGATCGTGAGCTGCAGCCCGGGGAACTCGATGCGCCGGCCCGCGAGGCCGCCCGGCCCGGCGTTGATCGAGCGCCGCTCGACCAGCGAATCGGTCAGCTCCTGGACGCCGGGCTCCTCGACGTTCCGCACACCGTCGGGCAGCTTGAGCGCGACCGGCAGGCGCATGCCCGCGAGCACCGGCGTACGCCAGATCACGCTGAACTGGCCGGGCGCGGTTTCCTTGAGCTCGAGGTAGGCGGGCCGGGCCTCGTGGGCGCGCGCCGCCGGCGGTCCGGCGAGCAGGACGAGCAGCGCCGCAGCAACGTATCCGGCGATGCGGCGCGCGCCGATCACTTCGACACCGCGCCCGATGGCGCGGGCCCTTTCGTCATCTTCGGAGACGACGAGGCCGCGGAAGTCTCGGGCGGCGCGGGCAGCAGCACCGTGTAGTTCGCGCGCATCTTCTTGTACGCCTTCTCCCAGGCAAGCGCCTTCTGCTCGCCGAGCCACGCGGTCCGGATGTCGGGTTCGATCTCCTCGAAGGCCGGTACGCGGCCGGGAATCATGGTGTCGACGAACACGAGGTGCCAGCCGAAGCCGGACTCGATGGGCCCCTGCCACGAGCCGGGCGGAAGCTTGGCCAACGCCAGAGCGAACGGCGGTCCGAATTCCTTGCCGAGATAGTCGGGCGCGCGATCACGGTAGTAGTCCTGGAACATGAACGCGTCGGCGAGCGAGCTCGCGATTTTCGCGTCGACCGGCTGGCCGGCGAGCTTCGCCAGCGCCTGCTCCGCATCGTCTCGCGCGCGGGCGCCGCGCCGGTCGGGCGAGAAGTACAAATGCCGGAAGCTCAGCCGGGGCGGCTGCGCGAATTTGGCGCTGTTCTTCTCGAACCAGCTCCTGAGCTCGGCCGTCGTCGGCTCGCGCGCGGCGGCCACGTCCTCGGCCAGGAACTGCATCTTCTGCGCCATGCGGCGCTTGACGATCTCGTCGTCCTTGTCGAGGCCCATCGCGAGCGCCTCGCGGTAGAGAATTTCCTGCTGGACCTTGTTCTCGACCATGCGGCCGAGCTCCTGCGGCGTCGGCGGGCGGCGCCACTGCGACTGGTAGAGCAGGGTGAGCTGGGCGATCTCGTCGAGCGACAGCCGGATCTCCTTCGACGGCGCGGTCCCCGGGCGTCCGGACTGCGTGAGACTGTAGAGGCCGAACAGAACCGCGCCGATCAGCAGGAAGTGGACCAGCGGCTCGCGGAGGAGGCGTCTCATGGGGCTCGCCAAAAATTCGGCGCAGGCCGCGATGATGCCATCGCGGCTGGCGCCTCAGGCGTGGCGCGGCTCAGTACCGTGTCGCTGGCACGGGGGCAACCGCTTCCGGACCGCCGGATCCACTCCAACTCGCCTTCCAGCCTCTTCAGCGCTACTTGTGCACGTCGGCGAACCACGTTGACACTGCCGCTTTCGCCTTTTGCAGCGCCTTTTCGCCCGCCTCCTCGATAATGCGTCGCCGCATCTGCTCGCGCAGGGCCTGGAACTTCTGCTGCTGGTCGGCATTGACGAGCGGCTTGAGCTTCTCGTCGAAGGACACGCCGATCTCGCGCAGCCGCTCGATCTTCTTCAGCCCACTGAGCGTGGTGTCCTTCTTCACCGCTGCCAGCTTCTGCAACTCCTCCTTCAGGATCGGGGCGATCTGTTGCTTCTGCTCCTCGGTGAGCCCCAGCTCGGTCGAGAACCGGTTGATCACCTCGGTCAGCGGATTGACCGCGAACTGCGGCGCTGGAATGATCTCGTAGTTGGCGTAGCCGAACTCGTTGCTGCGCGCGGCGTAGTAGGTGTCCCCGAGCTTGTAGAACGTGAAGGCGTACGGGTCCTGCGAGACGAGGGTGATGAGCTTGCCGCCCTCGATCTTGTAGTGGCTGGTGACTCCTCTATAGCCGTCGCCCTCGACGTTGCCGAAACCGCTCGGCATGACCGCGTTCGTTCCGATTCGGAATACGATCGTCTGACCCTCGGCCGTGAAGTTCTGGCTGAACTCGTCTCCGGTGACGTTGTTGCGCAGCCAGAAAGCCTTGCCGACGACGAGCGCCTTGAGCTGCGCGTCACCGAGGGCAGCGGCACCCTTCTTCTTCAGCTCGGTGACGGTCATGCCCGCCGGGGCGTTCTTGCGCGCCTCCGCCGACGGCGTGTACCAGATGGGCGAGCTCCAGGCGCGCTCCTGCCCGGTGAGCGGCACCACGCTGGGCGGCGGCAGACCGGCCTTGACGGACTGGATCAGGGTCCAGCGGGGCGTCGGGATCTCCAACACGCGTACGTAGTAGAACGCGTGCAGGCTGGCGTCGAACTCCGGATCGGTCCAGACCGCCTTGAGCTCGGTCGAGCCGACACTGTTAGTGTAGGTGGCCTTGTCGAGGTCCACCGTGCTCTGGATGGCCGGCACGCGGCCGGACCACTTGTCGGGCTTGCGGTCGCCGGACCACGCGACGTCGAAGACCTTCTCGAAGCTCTGCCCGTTCTGCGTCCAGCCCTTGACGACCTGGATACGGTCGAGATTGGCCGAACTCGGATCCTTCACCGCCCAGACGACGAACCTCGGGGCCGTGCCCTTGCCGCCCGAGGGCATCGTCGACAGGTCTGCGCCCATCGGCACGCCGCCTGCGTAGGACTGCTTCACCCAGTCGCCGGCGTTGAGGATGTCGTTGCCGTAGCCCCACCCGCCGAAGAAGCGCACCTTGATGTGCGGGCCGCTGACGCCGAACGTTTCCTTGCGGTACATGGCGTCCCACAGCGAAGCCCGGGTGTTCTCCTCGGCCCACACGCCGGTCAGCCCGCCGGGGTTTTCCAGGCGCACGTCCATGGTGCCGCCGATCAGTACGCCGGCGAAGCGCCGTTCGACCGACCCGTCCGCATCGGCGTGAAGGCCGTAGAAATTGTCCTGGCGGTAGGGGCTGCCGGTGTTGTGCGAATCGGAGCCGCCGGCCATGCCGAACTTGTACGGGTTGTAGCCACGCGTGTCCTGCATGGCGATGCCGTCCTTGTACGCCTGCCGCCCGTAGCTGCCCGTGATGTGGTCGATGCGGCCGACGTCGGCCGGAAGGCCGAGGATGGCCTCATACAGCTCGTAGCTGGCGAACTCGTCGTTGGGCGACAGCAGAGGGTGGGTCTCCGACTGCCCCTTGCCCTGCTTGATCTCGACCAGGCGCTCGTTGCGGTCGCGCGCGGCCGCCCAGGCCGCATCGATCGGCCGCCCGGTGGTGTTGTCAACATCGACCGGGTACATCCAGCCGTCGCTGACGTTGGCGTTGTGCGAGATGGCGAGCAGCTCGTTGCCGCTCTTGCGCTGCGCGTCCATCCAGTTCCACAGATCTGTGGGGCGCTTGGAGTCGAGCGCGCTGAATGGATAGTCCGGCACCTTGTCGCAGGCCCGGAAGAAGACGTTCCGGTGCAGGTTGCGATTGTCGGGCATGGAGGTCCACTCGTACGAGCAGAACGCGGTGAATTTGCCGGGATGGTTGTTCTCGTCGGCGATCCTGACATTTTCCTTCCACACGGTGGAAGTGACCTTCGGGCTCATGAACGCCTTCACCGGCGGGCTTGAGGCCAGCTTGAGCAGGTACGAGAACACTTTGTTTTGCTCTTCCGTGCTGCTCGGATCCTTCATGATCATGGGCTGCGCCTCGGGGAGCTTGCTCACGTAGGACCCCGGGGTGTTGGCCTCCTTGGTGACGCCGACGTACTCCGCGTGGTCAGTCACGCCCATGAAGTCCATCGGCGTGTCGATCTTGATGTCGTAGCCCATCGGGTGCTTGATGGTCTGGCCCTGCGCGTACTTGTAGGCGTCGTCGGGACCGGTGATGCGGTTGCCCATCACCCACGCATCGACCGACCAGCTGGTGTGGATGTGCTCCTCGCCGAAGTACGCGTTGCGGTCAGGGTTCGGTTGCGGCGCAGGCGCCGGCGCTTGCGCGGCGGCCGGCTGCGCCGGGGCGGCGGCCGCCTTCTTGGCTGCATCCTCCGCCCCCGCCTTCGCCTGCGCGGTTGGTTCGGGCTCCTTCCGATCGCACGCGCCGAGCGCCATGAGCGCAACCACGGCCAAGCTTGCTGCGAAAAGGCGTGAACTCATGGAGTTGGCCCCTTTTTGAGTGAGTTATCGATCGAAGGATAGCATTGGCGTTTGGTCAAACCGTTCCAGCTACGCCTCGCATCATGGCTTCGCGTCGTCGGCTTCCTGGATGGACGAACCCGCACGGCCGATCGCCGCGAGCAGGTCCTCGTTCTTGAAGGGCTTGAAGAGCACCGCGGCCGGCGCGAATGCGGCGAGCGGTCCGCTCACGTCCTCGGGATGGAGCGCGGTGATGAAGACGGTGGGGAGATCGCGGCCCGCCTCGACGAGAGTCCGCTTGAACGCGATCCCGCCGATCCCGGGCATGTTCACGTCCAGGACCAGACACGCGTCGCGCTCGGGCACGCCGGCCGCGAGGAGCGCCTCCACGGAGGCGTAGCCGGTCACGTCAAAACCCTCCTGCCGAAGGCTCCGCACGAGGGCTCGGCGCAGCGAGTCGTCGTCGTCCACGAGCAGCACGCGCGGTCCTCGGGGTCTCGGTGTGGACACGTTTTCAGTATCCGCCGCAGGCGCCGCGCGGGAAATTAGACCTTGGTGGAATCGGGAGCCGGGGGATCAGTGCAGGTCCGGGTCCTTGAAGAACTTGGTGCCCGAGAGCGTGAGCGACGCCGCAAGCCCGGTGTCCGAGAGCTGGTAGAGATAGCCGCCGATCAGTGCCGCCTCGTCCTGGGCGACGGCGGGTGCGGCGAGCGCGACCGCTGCGAGCACCGATAGCGAGAGTCGGAAAAGCATCGTCGTTTCTCCTTTGATTCACGCGCCCGCCGTCGCCGGTCGCGCGTCACGCATTCGCGTGGCGAGGAGCAGCGCCACGAGCACGTGCTCCGCGACGGCCGGCCAGAGCAGGATTCCGTTCGGGCGGTGAGCGACTCCGAGCCAGACGAGATAGAGCGCGGCCATCAGGTTGTAGGCGAGGACCGCGTGCAGGGCCGGGCGCGGGACCGCGTCAGCGCGCGGCCAGCAGGCGATGACGAGCGCAACCAATGCCATCCCGACCAGGCGGCCGTACGCGACGCCCGCGCCCGCGACGTCGGCGCCGAAGAGCAACTGCGCGACGAGCCCCGGCGCCAGTATCACGACAAGACCCGTCGCGCCCTCCGCGACGAGGGAAAACAGCAGCACGTTTCGCGCGCTGACGAGGGCGGCGGTCTTCACGAGCGCGGTTCGGGGAGGTGCGGCGCGAACACGGCGCAAGTGTCCGCCGACGCGCCGCGTCGGGAAATTCGACTTTGGTCGTACTGCCGGATACCGGGCGCGGCGTTCAGCGTAGCGCCGGGTCCGCCGCGGGCGCGAGACCGAGGCGCTCGCTCATCCGCACCAGGTCGGCGAGCGACGCCGCCCCCATCTTCTCCATCACCCGGCCGCGGTGGACCTTGATCGTGCTCTCCTGGATCCCGAGGCGGTCGGCGATGACTTTGTTCAGCAGGCCCGCGACCACGAGCGCGAGCACTTCCCGCTCGCGGCCGGTCAACGCCTCGTAGCGCGCGCGGAGGCTCCCGATCTCGCGGCGCTCACGCTCGCTCGCGCGGCTCCGCTCGAGCGCTTCCGCCACGGCGGCGAGGATTTCACGCTCGGAGGATGGCTTCGGGAGGAAATCGACCGCGCCGCCCTTCATCGCACGGACGGTGGTCGGAATGTCGCCGTGGCCGGTGATGAACACCATCGGCAGCGCGCGGCCGGTCTGCGCGAGCGAGTCCTGCAGGTCGAGTCCGCTCATACCGGGCATGCGGACGTCGGTCAGGATGCAGGCGATTTCCGCCTGCGGCGCACGTACCACGTAATCCTGCGCCGACTCGAACGTCTCCACCCGGAAGCCGGCGGTGCGAAGCTTGCGCTCGAGCGCCCTGCGCACCGACGCATCGTCGTCGATGACGAACACGGTGCCTGCGGCGTCGGGGGGAGCAGTCAAGCGGTGTGCCGGGACGGCCGCGGGGGAAGCTCGATCCGGAAGGTGGACCCCGTCCCGGGCGCGGAATGCGCCGAGAGCGTTCCGCCGTGCGCCTCCACGATCGTGCGGCTGATCGAGAGCCCGAGCCCCATTCCCTTCGGCTTGGTGGTGAAGAACGGCTGGAAGATCCGGGCGAGCGTTTCGGCGTCCATGCCGGCGCCCGAATCCCGCACCTCGACGCGCACGCCGTCGTCGCTACGGGCCGCGAGCACCGTGACCTCGCGCACGGGCCGGTCGCTGGTTGCCACGGCGTCGATGGCGTTCGACAGCAGGTTCAGCGCGACCTGCTGCAACTGCACCCGATCGCCGACGATTTTTGGCAGCGCGTCGGCGATCTCCAGGCGGAGCCGCACGCCGCGCGCTTGCGCCTCCCTGCCGACGAGCCGCAGGACCTCCTCGAGGACCGCGGCGGGCTCGAGCTCCGCATGCTCCACTTCGCCGCGTCGGAGGAAACGGCGCAGCTTCTGCACCAGGTCCCCGGCGCGGCGCTCGTCGGCGACAATGTCCGCGAGCGTCGCGCGCAGCTCGTCGAGGTCCGGCTCCGGGGCGGCGAGAAGCCGTACGCCGGTCTCCGCGTTGGCGAGGCTGGCGGCGAGCGGCTGCGTCAGCTCGTGGGCGAGCGAGGCGGCGAACGCCCCAATCGTACCGACGCGGATCGCGTGCGCCGCCTGCGCCTTCGCCTCCTGCTCGTGGCGCTGCGCCTCGTCGCGCGCGAGCACGCTCGCGAGCACCTCGCCGAGCAGCACGATCCGCGGCACCAGCGCCTCGGGCCAGTCGCGCTCCTCGTGCACCGTCGCGAACGACAGTGCGCGGACGACCGCGCCGGAGACGGTGAGCGGGATCATCACGAGTGAGCGCACGCCGAGCTCGCGAAGCGCCGGCAGATCCGCCGCTGCCTCGGGCGGCAGATCGGCGTGGCGCGTGAAACGGACGACCGCGCCCGCGACGAGCTGCGCGCTGATCCAGGGGATCGCGACGCCGCCGGCCTGATCCGGCGGGACCGGCACGCCCGCGGCGAGCCACCGGTGCGTCTTCCTGAACTCGGAGCTCGCCCCGATGCGTTCCCAGAGCGTCGCCCGCTCCGCGCCGAAGATGAGCGCCATATCCTGCAGGCCCGCCTCGATCGCGCGGTCCCGGTCCTCGGCGCGGTCGGTCGTGAGCAGGGCGGCCAGCGTCTCGGACACCAGCCGCTCGAATTTCATCGCCGAGTCGAGCGACTCCCGTGCGCGCTTGTATGCCAGGGCGCTGCCGAAGACATCCGCGAGGATGCGGAGCCTGGAAATCAGGTGCTCCGACCACTGGTGCTCGCGACGGAGGGAGGCAATGGCGATCGCCCCTTCGATGCGACCGCCGACGCTCATGGGCAGGGTGAGATTGGACTTGACCCCGACGCGCCGCCAGGTCGCCTCGTCCGCCGCGGCCTCGGGCGGCAGGTCGGCGAGTCGCGCCACCACCACCGGGTCGCCGGCCCGAATGCGCCGCAGGAGCCAGGGAAAATCGCTCGAGATGGGGCGAAGCACAACCGCGGGCACACCTTCGACGCTCCAGGAGTGGGTCACGTAGGGTTCGTCGTCCGCGGCGAAACGGACGAGGTTGCACCGTTCGACACCGAGGCGCTCGACGATCCGCTGGAGCGCATCGGTGATCGCAGCGTCGATGCTGGACGGGGGCAGGTTGACGAAACTCGCCGACAGCTCGGCGAGCAGTTGCTCGAACGCGAGGAACTCCAGCATCGACAGGGCGTCCGGCGCGGGCGGGGCGCGGCCCGGATCGATCGTCGTGGCAGGCAGGCGCAAAGCCATATTACGGTTGCGTCATTTCGTGTGCCTTTAGTCTAGCGAGATCGATTGGCTCGTGCAGATCGGGCGTTCGCGCCCCCGAGATTGACCGCGATTACGGTCTCGGCGAGACTTCGGTCCGTCCTCCCTATTGGCCGCTGGCAATGATCGCGACGTGCGCCGCGCCTGCTTGATCCGATTCCTGTTCGCGGCCGCTGTCGCGGGCATCGCACCCCCGGACGCTCACGCGCAGGTAACGTTCGCACGCCCCGTCAGGATCCTCGTTCCGGTGGCCGCGGGTGGCACGACGGACCTCACCGCACGCCTGGTCGCGGACGGTATCAGGGACGCTATCGGACAGCCCGTCGTCGTGGACAACCGGCCCGGCGCGACCGGACGCGTGGCCGCGGAAGCGCTCAAGCGCGCTGCAGCCGACGGCTCGACGTTCATGCTGGCGCCGATCGTCGTGACGGTGCTGGCGCCGTTCATGTTCCGCGACCTCAGCTACGATCCGGCGAAGGACTTCGCCCCGGTCGGGCAGGTCGCCCGGTACCCGTTTGCGCTCGCGGTCCGTGCGGATCACCCGGCCCGGACGGTGCCCGAGCTTCTGGCCTGGGCGAAGGCGTCTCCGTCGCGGGCGACCTTCGCTACCCCCGGATCCGGCGGTGTCCCGCACCTGCTCGGCGTGATGATCGCCCGCGCGTCGGGCGTCGATCTGGTCCACGTGCCGTACAGCAGCCTCGCACAGGTCGAGTCCGAGCTGCTCGGCGGCCAGGTCCCCGCTGCCATCAGCGCATTCGCCGAGTTCCTGGCACTCGAGCGCGCCGACAGGATCCGCATCATCGCGACCTCGGGCATCGCGCGCTCGCCGCTCCTGCCGGCGGTGCCGACGTTCGTGGAACAGGGGTTTCCATCGGTCGTCGCGATCGGCTGGAACGCCGTTTACGCGCCGGCGGGGACGCCGAAACCGCTGATCGATCACGTTTCGGTTGCGATCGCGAAGGCGGTCCGAACGCCCACGATCCGCGCGAAACTCATCGAGCTCGGCGTGGAGCCCACCGGGACCACGCCCGACGAGCTCGCGGCGATCATCGCGGCCGACACCGCGCACTGGGTACCCGTCGTCAGGGCTGCGGGGTTTGCTGCTGACCGCCGTTAGTTAGTTGGAGCCATTCCTCTGACCAGAGCACGAAGCCGGGCAGCCCGCAGAGAGGGGCAATGCCCTGCTGACCGTGAAGATGTTATGACTGCCGCGGCCTTTCTGACGCGCGCTGAAGTGGACCTCCTGCTATTGAAGCAGGGGGTCGACGCTGCGTGAAATTTGCGGGGTTGTTGCAGCGCTTTGCTGCACTTCTCTGCAAAACTGGTGCACGGGCGGGTACCATGTACTTACAGACGTAAGTACATCGAGGTTCGGGATGGCAACACCGCCACAGCGCTACACAGGCAAGGTTACACAGGTCGGCAACTCCAAGGGCATCCGGCTCGACGCCGCCTTCTTCAAGGCGCACCCCGAGTTCGGTGGCGAAGTCCAGGCGACCGTCCTCTCGGAGGGTCAAGTCCTGCTATCGGCCAAGGCCAAGCGCCGGACGCGCGGCAAGAGGGCCGAAGCGCCCGACCCGGTCGTGGCGTCGTTCCTCGGCTTTCTCGAACGGCAGATGCGTGTACACCCGGAGCGCATTCGACCGCTCGATGACAAGTTGCTCGGCGAGATCGGCAAGCTCGTCCAGGGCGTCGACGTCGAGTGAAGCTTCACAACGGCTGGCGGCTCTATGCGTTCGAGCCGTTCGCCGAGCGGCTCGCCGCGCTCAAGGCGGAGGTCGAGCGGCTGAGAGCGAAGGACCCTGACGGCTACCGAAGCCACCCGACCACCATCCTGCTTGCCGCGGTCTACAAGGCGGTCACGCAAACTGTTCCCGCAGACCCCGACCACCCTCAGTTGCGGGTGGGGCATACGCTGGGGCCGCAATACGCGCACTGGCGGCGCATCAAGCGCGACCTTCCTTCGCGTTATCGGCTCTTCTATCGTTTCAGCAGCAGTCCGGTGAAGGTGATCGTCTACGCCTGGCTCAACGACGAGGCCACATTGCGCAAGGCAGGGGCGAAGACCGACGTGTATGCGGTGTTCCAGCGCATGCTCGCCCGGGGCGAAGTGCCGTCCGATATCGATGCGCTAACCAAGGGTGGTTCGGCGATCGAGGAGTGACGGCACGCTAATGGCGCGCCGCAGCGTCGAGACCGGCGCTGTTGATCGCGGAGAACTGTTGCGTGACGTCCATCATGGCGCTGCGCCACGCCTCACCGGCGGACCCAGAAGGAGAGTGACTCGCACCACTGGCGGCGCTGGGCTACCAGCGCCGACACCTTCCCTTGGGCTCTGGTCGAGTGCGCGGCGCTTCTAATGCTCCGGATGCTGCTTCAGCGACGAACGTATAATTGAAAACGTTCTCCAGGGAGGTCCGCATGGTGCGCCAGGAGGTCCTCAAGCATCCCGTCCGCGTACTGACCGAGCCCCAGCGCGCTCGATTTTTCGCCGACGGGTTCCTCGTCCTTCCCGATTACGTGCCGGCGCCGTGGCTCCGGCGTCTGAAGGGCGCTCTCGATGAGCTGATGGAACGGAGCCGCAAGATCGCGCGCGCGGACGACATTTGGGTCCTCGAGGAAGGTCATTCTGCGACGACGCCACGGCTGCATCGCGTCACGAGCCCGCAGGATCAGCACGCGGTGTTCTGGGAATTCTTTTGCGACCCCGTGATGACGGATCTCGCGGCCGACGTAGTCGGACCCGACGTCAAGTTCCATCACGCCAAGCTCAACGTGAAGTCGGAGCGCGGCACGCGCGGCTTCAAGTGGCACCAGGACATTCCGGCCTGGCCGCACACCGACTACAGCCCGGTCTCGATCGGCGTCTACATCGAAGGTTGCACGACGGAGCAGGGCCCCCTGAGCTTCGCGCGCGGCAGCCATGAAGGGCCGCTCTTCAGCCAATACGACCGGGACGGCAATTTCGTCGTGCGCATCCGAGACGAGGACCTGACCTGGCTGAAGGACGATCTGATCGAGCACGCGGTCGGCGGCCCGGGCACCACGGTCCTCCTCCACTGCTGCACCGTGCACGGCTCGCTCGAGAATCGATCGGACCGGGCGCGGCCGCTGCTGCTCCCGGTCTACAGCTCGGCCGACAGCTTCGCCTATACGCCGAGCCCCATCGTCAGCCCGCATATGGGCGACATCGTGCGCGGGCGCCCGGCACGGCGCGCGAGCTTCGACCCGCGGCCCTGCGAGCTGCCGCCCGACTTCCGCGCCGGCTACAACCCGCCGTGGCTCGCGCAGCGGGAGGAGGAGCACCGCAGGCGGGTCCCCGCGACGTAGCTCGCATGATGAAGACGCTAGAGATTTCCTATTGTTGGCGGTGTCCCATATCAGTTGCCGGAAGCGCGCAACTACTTGGCAGAAAAGCCGGCGAAAGCCGGAAGTATTCGGGACAGAATCTAGTTAACGTATTGATGTGATTCGCGTTCGGCCCCGCATGGGGTGCAGGGGGTCGAGTGTTCGAATCACTTCGCCCCGACCAATAATCAACAAGTTGCGAAGCCCTGCGAGCCGCCAGTGGCTAAAAAAACGGCGGTTAAGTGAGTCGCGTGGACAATGCACGTTGCGCGCACCCGCGAAGCCAGACTGTCCAAGCTCGGCAGTGACGTGAACATGGGTCGTCTCGAGCACCGAGAAAGCTTGCGAATACTTCTCCCGCGTCTTTTGCCCCGCGCAATCGCCTGGGCGGAACAGGTTGCGGGCGATGCCGCTGCGTGCGGGACGCGCCTGGGGGCGCGAGAACTGACCGATGCCCGCTTCGTCGGCGTGCACCACCCCGAGAAGATCCGGGTATGTGTGGTCGAGAGCCTGCCGGTCCCGGCCGACAAAGAATTGCTGGCCGCGGCAAGGAAGACCGGCCTGCTCGGGCCAACGACCGGTCTCACCCTTGGCTATTCGATACTGATATGCCACGGGCACATGTCGCGGCGATTGCTCACGCACGAGTGCCGCCACGTCATGCAGTTCGAGCGGGCCGGATCGCTCGCATGCTTCCTGACGCGTTATCTCGACGCCGTCGTCCAGCATGGTTATTGGGCCTGCGAGTTCGAGCGCGACGCACGCGCCCATGAGCTTGCGGACGAGGTGCGGCCGCATTCAACGGTCTAGATTCATTTAAGGTTCCAATCGACGCCATGAACATCGATTCGATGGAGCAGCTTCGCACCTTGTACGCCTTGCCGAAGGCGCGAGCGGTGCGCAAGCAGCTCGCGTCACTGGATCGACACTGCCGGCGGTTTATCGAGCTCTCGCCATTTGTCGTCGTGGCAAGCAGCAGCGCTGCTCGATCCTTGGATGCCTCGCCAAGGGGCGGGGCGCCCGGCTTCGTCAAAGTCCTCGACGAGCGAACCCTGCTCATTCCCGACGCCCCGGGAAACAACCGGCTCGATACCCTGGAAAACATCATCGGCACGGCGAAGGTCGGGCTGTTGTTCATGATTCCCGGCGTCGACGAGACGCTGCGCGCTAACGGCACCGCGCGCCTAAGTTGCCACGACGAGCACCTCCAGCGCTGCGCCGGCGAGAAACGCCGCCCCAGAGTGGTGATCGAAGTCTCGGTGGCAGAGGTCTATTTGCATTGCGCGAAGGCGCTGATGCGCTCGGCGCTGTGGGCACCTGCGTCGCGGGTGGATCGGTCGGTTCTGCCCACGATGGGCGAGATGCTGAACAGCCAGATGGGGATCGAAGCGCCGGCCGAATCCCAGGAGGAGATGCTCGCGCGCTACGCGGCAGATCTATAGTCGGCGGGCGGGTTTGGTCGAGACGGGGTCCCATGCAATCCGGGGCCCTATGGCCGACCCGCGCGAATTCCGGGCGCCCGCGGCCCCGACCCCAGGACGCCGGTCGGCAGGAGATTTGCTTTCTCCGCTGTGACCCCTCGGGTCGGACATGTCCACCGCGCTCACCAAGCCCATCTGGACCGCCACTTCGGTCCCCCAACCGGAAGCCGCGAGGCTCACCTGGAACGTCCAGGCGGACGTCTGCGTCGTCGGCGCCGGCATCGCGGGCCTTTCGGTCGCGCTGTGCCTCCTGGAGCATGGACGGTCGGTGATCGTCCTCGATCGCTACGACGTCGGCGAAGGCGAAACCCTCCGCACGAGCGCGCACCTCGCGAGCGCGCTCGACGACGGCTACGTGGAGCTGGAACGGGTCCACGGCGAGGCCGGCGCGAGAATGGCAGCCGAAAGCCACCGGGCCGCAATCGACCTGATCGAGCATTGGGTCGCGAAGCACGGCATCGAGTGCGACTTCCGGCGCGTGGACGGT
>CAWBNB010000029.1:0-191010 GCA_963789885.1 uncultured beta proteobacterium
GCAGCAATCGTCGACCGCGGCAAGATGCCCGCGAGCGCGCCCGCCGCGGCGACCGAGGTCAGGAACTACCTGCGATCGACCATAGCCGTCTGGGAAGCATTATCGCGCCTTGCGGCGCCGGGGCCGTGCCTGGACGCGTGGTTAGCGTTTGCGCGAGGCGACGGGGTAGATATCAGAAGGCAGAAAACCGCCGTCGGCGCAGGATCCGTCTGCCCTTGGGATCGAGCTCGACTTGGTGCGTTGCGCCCGGCGGTGCTGCTCCAATGCCGTCTGCGAGTTGGTGATTGGCAATGAGCGACTTCACGAAACGCGCCGCATCGGCAATCGCACCTGCAACCGGCACATCTCCCGTGACCGATTCGATGTTGCCTTGGTCGTCCCGTTTGATCTGCAGGATTACGGGGACTGGCACATAGAGCGGTTTCCCGCCCGGCGTCGGGATCGGAAGGAGCTTGCTTGCAGTTGCTGCGATGGTCCCGTCGGGCAAACGCTGCTCGAGCGAGACGAGTTCGAGGTCGCGCTCCGCGAGCGCAGCCCTTAGGGCTTTCTCGTCGATGCCTGCTGGCTTCTTTCGTGCCATGTGAGGGATTTCACCTCAAAACGAAAAGCTGCGTTTCGGGCGCGCCGGAACCTCGCCCGCTTACTTCCTAGAACGCGCAATCGATCCGCACCCGCCGGAGTACCACAGACTTCCCTTCACGCCGCAGCTCGTGAGTGTTCGTGTCGTGGGTTTGGGGAGCGTGCGGCACGCTGACGATGGCTCGGGCGCCAGCGATCCCTTGCATCCTTAGCTTTCCACGACGGAGCAGGTCCTCGAAGAACGATTTGGCCGCCTCGTCGGGCGAAGGGGGTGTAACCGAACCGACAGCGAGGGCGGCGCCTGCTACCTCGAGGCGCATAGGGTCTCCTGCAGCATGCACGATGATCGACTTGATGCCGAGCCCATACTCGGCCACCGCAAGCTCGACCTTGGGAAGCTGCCGGGAGACCATCGCGCCGATCCGTGCTAGAGCTTTCGAAGCTGGGATCGCGACGACGGCTACGGGCGAGACGACACCGTGACGCACGAACGCGCTCTTGATCGCCTGGCGGTAACCCTTGAACTGGGTGTCCGCGATCTGCAGCATGCTTGCTGCAACCTGACTGTAGAACGTCGGAACGACAGGCGCGGCGCGGATGGCCGCGACGAGGATCTTCCCCATGTCCTGGCTGACCTGAAGCAGATTCGCCGCGTCCCGGGCCGGTCTGGCTGCAAGCATCCCGGCGAGCCCCTCGAAGAACCCTGCGGTAAATACTCGCGAGAAGGAATGAGGTTCCGAGCTCAGCATCGATGCCGGCGCGGACGAGGGTAAGGTATCCGGGTGGCGGTAGAAGAACGAGTTGACGGCATTCCGCAGGCAATCCCGATCGACCGCCGTAGGGAAATCCTGACGGATCGCCCAGCCGAGCTGTTCGGCGAGCCGCGACACGCGGGAATTCCGGTAGAGAACGCCGCCCGTTTCGCTCAGTACGCCCTGGCGAACGCTCGGCAGTTGGAGCGCGGTGAGAATCGCGCTCATGTCGCCGAAGGACTCGTGAAATGCTGCCACTTCGAGACTGGCGGCGTCCCAGAGCTGTGGCTTGATCGCATCGAGAATGGCGTGGCCCAGCTCGTGACAGACCACATCGGGGCTTTCGCCGGAATAGAGCGTGCGCCCGCCAGCGGTGCCATGGAAGAAACGCAAGCCGACGCGATCGTAGTAGGCGTTCAGATCGACGCCGTGATCGAGGTCCACCGGGAGGCGGGCACCGACCTCCCACGCCACGCCCGGAAGCAGACTGCCCCAGTAGTCGGATCCCCGTCGGAGCGCGTCCGCCGCAGCCCAATAGCGAAACTCGGCCGTCCCAGGAGAGTAGAGTCTTGCGGCAGGCGCGCGGCTCGGGTTTCTGATTGCGGTGGGTAAGGGCGCCGCGTTCAGTTTCGGGGCCGGGCGCTGGACGAGTGACCCACCGCTCACCTGATCGCCCGATCCGGGATCTTGCTCCCAAGTACTCACAACTTTTTGTGGCGTCGAAGCCTTCGGCGCTGCTCTGGATGCTCGTTTCTTCATGATCTGTCCTCAATCGCGTGAATCGGATGCTCGTTCGCAATTCGAGCCTGGGGCGATGTCGCCATCAATCTGATTAGCCGTGTCAGCGGAAGGTTCGTATCTCGCCCCAGCATCCGAGTGGTCGCATGCCGCACAGCACTAGTGACGTGACTGAGCGAGATTGGAGAGTCGTCCTCAATGTGAGGCGCGCTGCGATGACGAAGGCATCTTAGTCCAGTGCAACCGCTTCTTGAGTAGGTCTTCCGGATTAGCCATGCGTACGGAGGTCGAGGCAACAGACATTACACCGTTGTTATCTCGGATCCACGGCGTCCGTAGGCGGCGAGCGTCCAAACATCTCGACCCGGGAGCTAGCACCGAGCCCTGAGCCGCGAACGGTCAGGCTCTGCCAGAGGTCTTCTCAGTTTGTCCAGCCTCTCGCGACGGGTGTCGCATGCGCTAACACGCCCGTCTATCCGGTCTATTGCAGCGTCGCCCGCGCAGGCCAACATCCCGTGTAAGCGAGGCGGCCAATGACGAGTAGACGCCCCCTGCGGGAGATGGCTAGCGCTGCTTGATCGGGAGTAGCGGATACACTCTTGCCAGATTTTGTTCGGACTGCGCTCTCGGTTCTCGTTTGATCCGGGCGAAAGTCTTCGCGAGGTCCGTATGGGAGGCGGGGGTATAGCGGAAAGCGTTCGACAGGCACGAGACGTGCCCTTTCGGCAAAGTCTTCGTCACAACGACATCCTCCTTGTTTATTGCTGTGCCCACAGCGTAAGCGCGTCGGGAACCGTGCGGACGGCACTCTTGCCCTGGTGGTCGTGACGAATTCACCGATCGGAGCACCCGCCGCGGCGAATCAATTCGTGAACTATCGTTAAACCTCTGATCGGGGCGTTGGCCGCGGGCGGCTTAGATGTAAGACTTCGCGCTGCCACATATCCAAGAACATGCAACACAATGTTCGCTCTATTTCGAAGGAAGCCTAAGGGCGCGCGACCCCGCGGGCGCCCGTTGAAGGAATCAGCCCCACCCAAAATTGAATCCGGGGCATCTGACCGCCCCACATTTGAGGGCTACACGATCCAGGAAGTGGAATCGAGTCAGCTCGACTCGGCGGGGCTTACGCCGGAGGAGTTGAATCGTTGGGTGCGCGCGCTAACGGAAAAGAACACGTAACCCGCTCGGAATTCGAAGGCGGACAAGGGGAGCATCAGTACGCCTGCTTCCCGAACTTCAGCCGGATCTGAAACGGCCCGAGCTTCACGGGCTGCGTGACACCTACCGCCTCGAGTTGCATCGCCTTCTCCCTATGCGCGCGTGCTACTTGGCGCAAGGGAAGGCATTCGTGAGGGCTATGACAACGAGTCCCGCACCGCTGTATTGACGCTGTTCAGGGTGTTCCCTGAGGTACCTCTCCACGACCTCTACCGTTTGAGAGGTCGTGACTCCCTGCGTCGGAATACAGAAGAGCGGGGACGCGCGTTGAGTCGCGACCGTGACTGCCTCGGCATCGACAACGCCACTAACGTACCCCGCTGCGCGTTCCCGGTCGATCTCAGACTTAGAAGTCATCGAGGCATAGAGGAGATTTCCCGAGATGAATCCTCCGGTGACCATCAGGTCTGCCGCAGTATTCCCTGCCGCGGCAGCCCCGAGCACCCCTGCCAGTAGAACTATCAGGCGCAGTTGCAGTTGCATCGCCCCTCCGTGGCACGGCTGGTGAGCCAGCACGCGAGTATTCTGCTCGGATGCCGGCGATCGAACTCTGGCTGTTCACGGTCACCGATCCGGTCACGCGCAAGCCCCGGCGCGCTTCCTACCGCTCCCGCTCGCACCGTCCGCACGGGAATACGACCACGAGCCGGTGATGGGCCCTTAAGGCGTCGCTCGACAATCGCAAGCCGATGTAGTTAATCTAGTTCATCGGGGGCCATGCCAGCGTCGCAGAGGTAGCCAATGGTTGCGCAAAAGGAAAGGACGCTGAGCCCTTTTTTCAGGCTGCGGCGATGGATCAAGGGCCGGTTAATTCAAGACGTTCCCGAAGACATCGCAGCTTGTGAATTCGAATGTCGCAGAACGGAATGTCATCAAGGCGACTGGGAAACATGCGAGAAACGCCTGCGCGGCATGCGCGGAAATAAGAATTCAACGGAGTAGCTTGATAGGGGATCGCGGAGCTTCTTCGCGATGTCGGCTGCCTCCTCGCCGCGCGGGATCTCGACCACGCAGTATGCCTGCTTCCCGAACTTGAGCCCTCCGGCTCGACCGCTACCCCGCCCGCTGGCGGGGTTTTCGGTTCTGCGATGCGCGCCGAGAGGTCAGGGGGAGCCGGCGAGACTGTGGCAGGATGCGAAGCTGGTGCCGCCGTGACTCACCTACCCGCGCCTTCTGCAATTGCCTGGACGCTTCTTGTGGCAATGCTGTTGAGGCTTCCCAAAGACATCATACCCAAACGACTGCCGGATCAAAGCTCCCAGTTGGCGAAGAGCATCGGCCCGTTGCTGTAACGGAGCCCCTCCTACGCGACGAGCTCGACCGTCGCGCCGTATAGCCCTTCGAGATCGACTTCCTGAGTCAGCGCCGCGGGCCTGCCGGCGGCGCTGGCGGCCGTCAGATCGTCCTGCGTCTCGTGGTCCGTGATCATCACGAACCGCGTATCCGGCGGCCGCAGCGGGAAGCGATCGAGGCTGTGCCACGTGCCGCGGTGGAGGACGTAGCCTTTCGAACCGTCGAGGAGGAACGCGCGAATGGCATCGAGCGACGGCATGCGTGCATCACCGCTTGGCGGCGCGACGGCGACCGCCGCATGCTCGCCGCCGAGCGGGATGAACGCCTGGCTCACGTGGAAGTGCCGCTCCATCGTCCGGAAGCGCAGGCCCTGAAACGGCGTCCGCAGCAGCGACACTAGCGGGCGCCCCGACTCGAACCCCACGTGCCAGCCCTGGGTCCCGCTTGCCGCGACGTAGTCGGGCGTACGGCCGTCGACGCCAATGAGCTTGCCGAACGGCGCGAAGGCCTCAGCGGTGAGCGGTTCGATCTGGATTGCGTGGACTCGGGCCATCGGGCCCGATGCTACCTGCAGGCGCGCGCGATTGGGAGGTCGCGGCGGGAGGGGGAGAAAGTGCGGCGGAGGTTAGCCCCGTTAGGTGTTGGGTGTTGGGCGTTGGGTGTTGGGTGTTGGGTGTTGGGTATTGGGTGTTTCTAGTGCTGCTTGGTCAGGGCGTAGTCACCGGGCGCGATGGCGCCCGCGCGGCAGAGCCGGTTCAGCAGCTGGTACGGGGTGACGAAGGTCGGCGAGCCCTCGAGCCAGGCGTCGAAATGGCTGTCGAGGAAAGGATCAGGGCCGCCGTGGACGAACGCCACGACCGGCGGACGCCCCGCGCGGAGCCCAAGCTCCGAAATGGCCGAGAACAGGCCCTTGCCCGGAAAGGTCCTCCGGACCAGCTGTTCCAGCTCCAAGGCTTCGAGGACTTTCATTTCAAACCTCCTTCGAACTGCTCCTTGCCCGTCAGTCGAGCAATTCGCGTTCCCGATTACTGCGGCTGCTACGTATGCGTGACAAGGTGCGCGGGCAGCGGGTCAACCTTCTCACGCAGCGAAGGATGACTGGCCGCCGGCGGTGACGTCTTCCACCCATCGGCTGGGTCCGATCGCCTAACGCCGCGGAAGTAGACCGGCGCGCGGCCTAGTACATGTACGTAGAGCGTCACTTTGCTGACGCGTTTGCGCCGTGAGTTTTCACACGCGTCAAGTCGAGGCGCTCGTTGCCTGTGACTAATTCACGTGCCCTGCGCGGGCGTGGTTCCTACGATGCGCGCCGATGCGGGGGGTTCTATGCGTTCGTCATGGGATCGCGGCGGCGGCGCTGGCCGCGGCCGGGTTCGCGCACGGCCACGAGGTCGGAGGGCGGGTGGTCGCAGTGCAGGACGGCGACACGGTGACGATCCTCGATGCCGACCGCGTCCAGCACCGCGTCCGCATCGCCGGCATAGACGCCCCGGAGAAATCCCAGGCGTTCGGCGAGGCCGCCAAGCAGAGCCTCGCGCGTCTCGTCCACGGGCAGCGCGTAGACGCGCACTGCCCGAAACGCGACCGGTACGGCCGGGAGGTTTGCAGCGTCTATCTCGGGGCCCGCGACGTGGGCCTGGAGCAGGTCAGGTCCGGCTACGCCTGGTGGTACCGCGAGTACGCGCGGGAGCAGGCACCCGGCGATCGCGCGGCGTATGAGGCGGCGGAGAGCGACGCGCGACAGGCCCGTCGGGGCCTGTGGACCGATCCGGCGCCCCAGCCGCCCTCGGCCTTCAGGCGCCAGCACACGAAGCCTCGGGGCGTCTGAGACCCGCTCGCGCTCATCTGGAGCGCGTAAGGGGTACAAAGCGCACCGGGATTGTGCGCCGCGTCACCGTCGAGCCGTCCGGTTTCTTCTCGATCACTTGTAAATCCTGCACCTGCCACTGCCCACCGACCGGGATCACGAGCCGACCACCGGGCTTGAGCTGGTCCACCAGCGGCTTTGGGATGTAGGGGGCGGCGGCGGTGACGAGGATCCCGTCGAACGGCGCCGCCTCCGGCCAGCCGTTGTAGCCATCCCCGATCCGGGTCTCTATGTTGCGGTAACCGAGCGCAGCGAGAGCTTCCTCCGCACGTTTTCCGACGGGCTCGACGATTTCGATCGAGTACACCTTCGCGACCAGCTCGGCGAGCACCGCTGCCTGGTAGCCCGACCCGGTCCCGATCTCGAGCACGACGTCCCCCGGCTTGGGATCGAGTAGGTCGGTCATGAGCGCGACGATGTACGGCTGGGAAATCGTCTGGCCGTGTCCGATCGGCAGCGGCCGGTTCTCGTATGCGTACGGGACTTGGTCCGGCGGGACCAGACGGTGGCGCGGCACCTTGCCGATCGCCGCCATCACCGACGGCGAGAACACCGGGCGCGAGGTCTCGGCTCCGGTCGCCCGGGCCATGCCGGCGATCTCGGCCAGGAGCTGCGTGCGCTGAGCGGCGAACGCGTCCTGGGATGCTGCGGAGTCGGGTACGGCGCCGGCAAGCACCCCCGCCAGGAGTCCGGCGACGCGGAAGGCCTTCATGCGCCGAATCGTAGACCGATCCGGGCGCGGGTCCTAGCTCGGCAAACTGGCACAATTCAAGCACGCGAGCTCACCTTGGAGGGAGAGAACGAGCTCCCCCTCGGACGCACCGAGGAGGCGCCACCACATGCCGTTGTGTCCCCGTAGCGGATCGCGCCGAGCGCGCCGCTCGTTTCCCGACTAAGCGAGCCTCGATGGCCCGCTCCAAGGCGCCGGCCACCGCGATCCGCTATCTGCTCGATGGCGAAGTGCGGAGCGTGTCCGGGCTGGAACCCACCCGGACCGTCCTGCAGCATCTCCGGGAGGATCTCGGCCGGACCGGGACGAAGGAAGGCTGTGCCGAGGGCGATTGCGGTGCGTGCACGGTCGTCCTGGCCGAGCTCGACGGCCGCAAGGTGCGCTATCGCGCGATCAACTCCTGCATCCAGTTCGTTTCTACCCTCGACGGCCGGGCGCTGGTCACCATCGAGAGCCTGAAAGACCGCCAGAGCGGCGTGCTCCACCCGGCGCAGCAGGCCATGGCCGATGGGCACGGCTCCCAGTGCGGGTTCTGCACGCCGGGTTTCGTGATGTCGCTCTTCGCGCTCTACAAGTCGAACGCCACGCCCGACCGGGGCGAGATCAACGACGCGCTCGCCGGGAATCTCTGCCGCTGCACCGGCTACCGCCCGATCGTCGACGCCGCGCAGGCGATGTACGCGCTCGGCGAGTCCATCCCGCCGACCGGACAGACGTGGCTCACCGCGTCCGCGCGCTCGCGCTCGCGGGCGGCCGCCAGGTCGGAAGCCGAGCTCGCCGCGAGACTCAAGGGTCTGAAGCGGCGCCGCGGCCTCGTCCTCCCGCACGCGAAGGGCTCGTTCTACTCGCCGCGCAGCGCCGACGAACTCGCAGCGTTGCGCGAGCGCTGGCCGGACGCGCGCATCCTCGCGGGCGGCACCGACGTCGGCCTCTGGGTGACGAAGCAGCACCGCGATCTCGGCGATGTCATCTACATCGGGAACGTCGCCGATCTCCAGGAGGTGACGATCAGCCCCGACCACATCGACATCGGCGCCGCGGTATCGCTCACCGATGCGTTCGCGCCGCTCGAGCAGCACTACCCGGAGCTTCGCGAGGTGCTGCGCCGCTTCGCCTCGCCGCCGATCCGGAACGCCGGTACGCTCGGGGGCAACGTGGCCAACGGCTCGCCGATCGGCGACTCGATGCCGCCGCTGATCGCCCTCGGCGCGCGGGTCGTTTTGCGCAAAGGGGACGCGCTCCGGGAGCTGCCGCTCGAGGATCTCTATCTCGCTTACCAGAAGACGGCAATGCAGCCCGGCGAATTCGTGGAGCGCGTGCGCGTTCCGGTCCGGTCGCCGGCGTTGAGGTTCGCGACCTACAAGATCTCCAAGCGCTTCGACCAGGACATCTCGGCGGTCTGTGCCGCGTTCGCGATCACTGTCGAGGGCGGGACGATCCGTTCGGCGCGGGTCGCGTTCGGCGGGATGGCGGCGACCCCGAAACGTGCGGCGCAGTGCGAGGCGGCGCTCACCGGCCAGGCCTGGAACGAGGTGATCTGCGAGCGCGCCGCCGCGGCGCTGGCACGCGATTTCACGCCGCTCAGCGACATGCGCGCTTCTGCGGGCTACCGCTTGAGGGTTGCGCAGAACCTGCTGCGGAAGTTCCAGCTCGAAACCTCGGGCGCCCTCGCGGCGAGCCCGAGCCGGCTGTACGATCTCGTCCGGGTCCCCGCATGAACGATCCGCGACCACCGCGAGGCGAGGCCGCTCTCCGCGGCGTCGCCGGTGAACCGGTCCGCCACGACAGCGCGCACCTGCACGTCGCGGGCGAAGCCGCCTACACCGACGACATCCTCGAAACGCGCGGGACCCTGCATGCGGCATTCGGTTTATCGTCGCGCGCCCACGCGCGGATCAAGTCGATGGACCTCGCCGGCGTGCGTGCCGCGCCGGGTGTCGTCGCGGTGCTCACCGCCGCGGACATCCCCGGCGAGAACAACGTCGGACCGATTCTTCACGATGACCCGATCCTCGCCGCCACCGAGGTGCAGTTCGTCGGTCAGCCGACCTTCCTCGTCGTGGCCGAGTCGGTCGGCGCGGCCCGTCAGGCGGCGCGGCTTGGCGTCATCGAATACGAGGATCTGCCCGCCGTCCTCACGATCGAGGACGCCCTCGCGAGGCAGTCGTTCGTGATCCCTTCGGTCACGCTGCAACGGGGTGACTGGCAGGCGGCGCTCGCGGCTGCGCCGCACCGGCTGAAAGGCGCGTTCCGCATCGGAGGCCAGGAGCAGTTCTACCTCGAAGGGCAGGTCGCCTACGCCGTGCCGGGCGAGGACGGCGACGTGCTCGTCTACAGCTCGACCCAGCACCCGGGGGAAGTGCAGTTGCAGGTCGCCCACGCGCTCGGTGTGGAGGCGCACCGGGTCGCCGTCGAGTGCCGGCGCATGGGGGGCGGATTCGGCGGGAAGGAGACGCAGGCCTCGCACCCGGCATGCGCGGTGGCGCTAGGGGCGCGCGCAACCGGCCGACCCGTCAAGCTGCGCTACGACCGCGACGACGACATCACGATCACCGGCAAGCGCCACGATTACCTGGTCGAGTACGAGGTCGGCTTCGACGGCGCCGGGCGCATCGCCGGGATCGACCTGATGTTCGCGTCGCGCTGCGGCTTCTCCGCCGATCTGAGCGGCCCGGTCAACGACCGGACGGTGATGCACGCGGACAACTGCTACCACCTGCCGGCGGTGCGGATCGTGTCGCACCGGTGCAAGACGAACACCCAGTCGAATACCGCGTTCCGCGGGTTCGGCGGCCCGCAGGGAATGATGGCGATCGAGTACGTGCTGGACGAGATCGCGCGCGCGCTCGACTGCGATCCGGTGGCCGTGCGTCGCGCGAACTTCTACGGGCCGGGGCGCGACGTCACACCCTACGACATGCCGGTCGAGGACTTCGTCGCGGATCGTCTCTTCGACGAGCTCGCGGTGTCCTCGGACTACGCTGCGCGGCGCGCTGCGATCCGGAAGTGGAACGCCACGAGCGCGATCGTCAAGCGGGGCATTGCCATGACCCCGGTGAAGTTCGGCATCTCCTTCACCGCGACGTTCTACAACCAGGCGAGCGCCCTGGTGCACGTCTATACCGACGGCAGCGTGCTGCTCAACCACGGCGGCACCGAGATGGGGCAGGGCCTGTTCACCAAGGTCGCCCAGGTGGTCGCGCACGAGCTCGGTGTCGACCTCGAGCGGGTGCGGGTGTCGGCCTCCGACACGAGCAAGATCCCGAACGCATCGGCGACCGCCGCCTCGAGCGGAAGCGACCTCAACGGCAAGGCGGCGCAGGCGGCGTCGGCAGCGATCAAGGCGCGGCTCGCCGCGTTCGCGGCCGAGCGCTTCCAGGTGCCGCCGGAGGCGGTCCGGTTCGCCGCGAACCACGTCGAGATCGGCGACCTGAAGCGGCTCAAGTTCGGCGAGTTCGTCCGTCTCGCGTACCTCGCGCGGGTGCAGCTTTGGGCCAGCGGGTTCTACAAGACGCCGAAGATCCACTACGACCCGAAGACGCTGAAGGGCAGGCCGTTCTACTACTTCGCTTACGGCGCCGCGGTGTCCGAAGTCGCGATCGACACGCTCACCGGCGAAACGCGTCTCCTCCGCGCCGACATCCTGCACGACGTCGGCCGCAGCCTGAACCCGGCGATCGATCTCGGCCAGGTCGAAGGCGGCTTCGTCCAGGGCATGGGCTGGCTCACGACCGAAGAGCTGTGGTGGAACGAGAGCGGGCGGCTCATGACGCATGCGCCGTCCACCTACAAGATCCCGGTGGCCTCGGACGTCCCCGTCGACTTCCGGGTGAAGCTCTGGGAACGGGGCGAGAACGTCGAGGACAGCATCCACCGCTCGAAGGCGGTGGGCGAGCCGCCGTTGATGCTGGCGATCTCGGTCTTTCACGCGATCAAGGATGCGGTCGGCGCAGTCGCCGGCTACAAGGTGCCGCCCCGCCTCGATGCGCCGGCGACGCCGGAGGAAGTCCTCCGCGCAGTCGATGCGGTCAAGACGCGTGGTGTCCCGGCATGAGCTGGCTCCATTCGTTGCGGCTGGTGGGCGAGCGCGGCCTCGACGCCGTGACCGTCACGGTCGCGTCCGGCAAAGGCTCCACGCCGCGCGAACCGGGCGCGAAGATGATCGTAACGATCGACGCGTTGCACGGCACGATCGGCGGCGGCGAGCTCGAATACCAGGCAATCGATCTCGCGCGCGGGATGCTGCGCGGAGGCGGGGAGAAGCAGGCGAAGCGGTTCGCGCTCGGCGCGAACCTCGGCCAGTTCTGCGGCGGCGCCGCGAGCCTCCTGCTGGAACGCATTCCCAAGGACGCCCCGTGGGTCGGTGCGGCCGCGCGCTGGCACGACGCCGGCGTTCCGTTTGTCACGGTGACCCCGTCCGAAGGCGACGCACGGCTGCTGGTGCGCGAAGACGAGACCTGGGGGAGTCTGGCCGATCCTGCGCTCGATGCGCGTGCCGGCGAGATCGCCCGCGCGATGCTGGCTGCCGGCGACCACGATGCGACGCTCATCGCTCTGGGCGAGGGCCTGAACGCGCTGTTCGAGCCGTTGCACCCATCTGACTTCAACGTCGTGCTGTTCGGTGCGGGGCACGTCGGCCGGGCGCTCGTGCGCGTGCTCGGCCCGGTTCCCTGCCGGGTCACGTGGGTGGACAGCCGCGCCGGCGAGTTTCCGGCGGACGTGCCCGACAACGTCCGCGTCGTCCGCTCGGACACGCCGGTTGCCGAGGTCGAACGCGCGCGCGGGGGCACGTACTTCCTGGTGCTGACGCACAGCCACGCTCTCGACCTCGAGCTCGTCGAATCGATCCTCAAGCGCGGCGACTTCGCCTATTGCGGCATGATCGGGTCGCAGACCAAACGCCGGACGTTCGAGAACGGTCTCGCCAAGCACGGCGTCCCGCCTGATCGGCTTGCGCGCCTCACGTGCCCCATCGGCATACCGGGGATCAAGGGGAAGGAGCCGGGCACGATCGCGGTGGCGGTGGCGGCGCAGCTCCTCGAGCAGCGCGAACGCGCTGCGCTCGGCGCCGAAAACGAGCGGGCCGCGCGCGCCTGACGCGCGGGGAGCCGCGAAGCTAAGGGGAAGGATGAACGCCGCCGCAGCCGGCACGCTACCGCGCCTTCGCCTGACCGGCATCCGCAAGGCGTACCCGTCGGTGGTCGCGAACGACGGCGTCGACCTCACGGTGATGCCGGGCGAGATCCACGCCGTGCTCGGCGAGAACGGCGCCGGCAAGTCGACGCTGATGAAGATCATCTACGGCGTCGTGAAACCCGACGGAGGGGAGATCCGGTGGGAAGGCCGGCCCGTCGAGATCGCCAATCCGCACGCGGCCCGTGCGCTCGGCATCGCGATGGTCTTCCAGCATTTCTCGCTCTTCGACACGCTGACTGCGGCCGAAAACGTCTGGCTCGGCCTCGACCGCGCGCAGTCGCTTGCCGAAGTCACCGCCGGGATCCGGGCCAAGGCCACGGAGTACGGCCTCGAAGTCGATCCCGAGCGGCCGGTCCATACGCTCTCGGTCGGAGAGCGGCAGCGGGTGGAGATCGTGCGCGCGCTCCTCACCGAGCCGCGCCTGCTGATCCTGGACGAGCCGACGTCGGTGCTCACGCCGCAGGCGGTCGAGAAGCTGTTCGTCACCCTGCGGCTCCTCGCCGAGCGCGGGTGCAGCATCCTCTACATCAGCCACAAGCTCGACGAGATCCGGGCGCTGTGCCATACCTGCACCGTCCTCCGCGGTGGCCGCGTGACCGGTGTCGCCGACCCGCGCACCGAGACCTCGGCGGGGCTGTCGCGGCTGATGATCGGAGCCGAGCCACCGAAGCTCCAGCATCGGCCGGTCGAGCGCGGGCCGGTCGCGCTCGAGGCCCGCGCGCTTTCGCTCGAGCGGCGGGATCAGTTCGGTGTCACCCTCGAGGCGATCGACCTGGAGGTTCACGCCGGTGAAGTCGTAGGAATAGCCGGCGTTTCCGGCAACGGCCAGCAGGAACTGCTCGCCGCGCTCTCCGGCGAGGATCGCCGCCCGCGTCCGGGCAGCGTCATGCTCCTCGGCGTCGACGTCGCCCGCGCCTCCGCGGGCCGACGCCGCAGGCAAGGGCTGCACTGCGTCCCCGAGGAGCGCCTCGGACGCGGCGCCGTGCCGACGATGGGGCTCGCCCACAACCTGCTCCTTACGCGGCGCGAGCCGGTGCGCGCCGGCGGCTGGCTCGACCTCCGACGCATGACGGCGATGACGCAGGCGATCATCGAGCGCTTCAACGTGAAGGCGGGCGGGCCGGCTTCCGCGGCCCGCAGCCTGTCGGGCGGCAACCTCCAGAAATACATCGTAGGCCGGGAGATCGATGCGAAGCCGAAGGTGCTGATCGTCGCGCAGCCGACCTGGGGTGTGGACGTGGGCGCATCTGCACAGATCCGGGCGGCGCTGCTCGCATTGCGGGACGCGGGCTGCGCCGTGCTGGTGGTGAGCGAGGAGCTCGACGAGCTGTTCGAGATCACCGACCGGTTGTACGTGATCGCGCGCGGGCGGCTCTCGCCGCCGATCGACACGTCGACCGCCACGCCGGAGCGGATCGGACAGTGGATGAGCGGCCTGTGGGCGCAGGCGCCGGGTGCGGCGCCGATGCCGGGGGACGTGGCGCATGCTCCGGCTTGAGGCACGACCGCAGCCGTCGCGGACGATGTCGATCGCCTCGCCGGTGATCGCGCTCGCCCTGACCGTCCTCATCGCCGGCGTGCTGTTCGTGGTGCTCGGCAAGGATCCGGTCCGGGGGCTGAGCATGTTCTTCGTCGAGCCGCTGCGGAACGTGCGCGGCCTCACCGAAGTCGCCCTGAAGGCGACGCCGCTCGTCCTCTGCGCGCTCGGGCTCGCGGTCTGCTACCGGGCGAACGTCTGGAACATCGGCGCCGAAGGCCAGTTCCTGCTCGGCGCCATCGCGGCCGGCGGCGTCGCGCTCTACGTCACGACGCAGGGCATTGCCGCGCCGCAGTGGGCGATGACGCCGGTCGTCCTCGTGGCGGGCATTCTCGGCGGGATGGCGTGGGCGTCGATCACCGCGCTCGCTCGCGATCGTTTCAACGCCAACGAGATCCTGGTGAGCCTGATGCTCGTGTACGTGGCGCAGCAGCTCCTGAACTATCTCGTGTTCGGGCCCTGGAAGGATCCGCAGGGCTTCAACTTCCCGCAGACGAAGACGTTCGTGGCCGCGACCCTCCTGCCGAACCTGGTGCCGCAGTCCCGTCTGCACATCGGCTTCGCGATCATGCTCGTCCTCGTGGCGGCGTTCTGGGCGTTCATGTTCCGCTCCTGGCGGGGCTTCCAGCTGCAGGTCGGCGGCCTCGCGCCGGACGCGGCGCGCTACGCGGGGTTCTCGGGGCGGACGGCGCTGTGGACGGCGCTCCTCGTCTCGGGCGGCATGGCGGGGCTCGCCGGCGCAATGGAGGCGGCGGGGCCGCTGCGGCAGCTCACCCCCCATGTATCCACCGGGTACGGCTTCACCGCGATCATCGTCTGTTTCGTCGGGCGGCTGCACCCCGTTGGGTGCCTGTTTGCCGGCGTGCTCCTGTCGATGCTCCTGATCGGCGGCGAGCTCGGGCAGTCGCGGCTCGGTCTGCCGAATGCCTTGACCGGAGTGTTCCAGGGGCTGCTGCTCTTCCTGCTGCTCGCCTGCGACACCCTCATCAACTACCGCGTGCGCTGGATCCCGGCTCGCCCGCATCGGACGGCGGTGGCGTCATGAGCGGCGAGATCGCGCTTCTGATCGCGGCCACCATCGCCTCGGGAACGCCGCTCGCGCTTGCGGGTCTCGGGCTCCTCATCAACGAGAAGGCGGGGGTGCTCAACCTCGGCGCCGAGGGGATGATGCTCGTGGGGGCGATCGCCGGCTTTGCCGCCGCCTTCCATTCCGGCAGCCAGTGGCTCGCGTTCGCTGCCGGCGCGGGCGCCGGGATGATCCTGGCCGCAGGCTTCGGCGCGCTGGTGATCTGGCTCGGCACCAACCAGTACGCGACCGGGCTCGCGCTCAGCCTGTTCGGCTTCGGGTTCTCGGCGTTCGTCGGCGTCCAGTACGTCGGCAAGAAGCTCGGCGAGCACGTTGCCTTCGCGGTGCCGTTCCTCGCCGATATCCCCTTCCTCGGGCCGGCGCTCTTCCGGCAGCATCCGCTCGCCTACGTCGCGATGCTGCTCGCGGCGCTGCTCGCGTGGTTCCTGTACCGGAGCCGGCAGGGCCTCGTGCTGCGCGCGATCGGCGAGTCGCCCGACTCGGCCCATTCGCTCGGCTACGGCGTGCGCTGGATCCGGCTCGCGGCGGTGGTCGCGGGCGGCGCGCTCTGCGGCGTCGCCGGGGCGTTCCTGTCGGTGGTCTACGCGCCGCTGTGGGTCGAGGGACTCACTGCGGGGCGCGGCTGGATCGCGCTTGCGCTGACCCCGTTCGCGACCTGGCGCCCGGCGCGGGTGCTCCTCGGCGCCTACCTGTTCGGCGGCGTGACGATGCTGCAGTTCCAGCTGCAGGCCGCCGGCGTGCAGATCTCGAGCCAGCTCCTGTCGATGCTGCCGTACCTCGCGACGATCGTCGTGCTGGTGCTGATCTCGCGCAATCCGGCCTGGATTCGCATTAACATGCCGGCCTCGCTCGGCAAGCCGTTCCATCCGTCCGCCTGACGGCGGTCACCCGCTCACAAGGAGAAATCATGTTCAGCCCTGCGAAGCGTTCCTGGTTGAAGGTCGCGCTGTTCGCCGCGGTGGCCGCGCTCGCGGCGTGCGGCAAGGAGGAGGCGCCACCCAAGCAGGAGACGAAGGCGCCGGACGCCAAGGCCGCGGCGCCGGCCGAACCGTTCAAGGCGGCGTGGATGTACGTCGGCCCGGTCGGCGACGCCGGCTGGACGTACGCGCACGACCTCGCGCGGAAGAGCGTCGAAGCCGAGTTCGGCGGCAAGGTGAAGACGACGTTCGTCGAGAAGGTGCCCGAGGGGGCAGACGCGGAGCGGGTCATCCGCGACCTCGCCGCGCAGGGGAACAAGATCATCTTCGCGACCTCGTTCGGCTTCATGGAGCCGATGCTCAAGGTCGCGCCCGAGTTCCCCGACGTGAAGTTCGAGCACGCGACCGGTTACAAGACCGCGCCGAACATGCGGATCTACGACGCGAAGTTCTACGAGGACGCGTACCTCGCCGGCGTGATCGCCGGGTCGATGAGCAAGACCGGCACGCTCGGCTTCGTCGCCTCGTTCCCGATTCCGGAGGTGCTGCGCAACATCAACGCGTTCACGCTCGGCGCGCAGAGCGTCAACCCGAAGATCAAGACCCGCGTCGTGTGGGTCAACAGCTGGTTCGACCCGCCGAAGGAGAGCGAGGCCGCGCAGTCGCTGATCAACGGCGGCGCCGACGTGCTGCTGCAGAACACCGACTCGACCGCGGTGCTGCAGACGGCGGAGAAGAACGGCAAGTTCGCGTTCGGCTGGGACAGCGACATGAGCGCGGTCGCGCCGAAGGCGCATCTCGGCTCGGCGATCGTCGACTGGAGCAACTACTACAAGAAGGCGGTCAAGGAGGCTATGGACGGCACCTGGAAGACCGAGCGCACCGTCTGGGGCGTGAAGGAAGGCCAGAACGACCTGGCGAAGATCGCGGACGCCGTGCCCGAAGAAGGAAAGAAGAAGGTGGCCGCGGTCAAAGACGCGATGAAAGCCGGGACGTTCGAGGTGTTCACCGGGCCGATCGTCGACAACGCCGGCAAGGAGCGCCTGCCGAAGGACGCCAAGGCGGACCAGGACTGGAAGGACAAGGTCGACTTCTACGTGCAGGGCGTGGAGGGCCAGATCCCGTCGGCGAAGTAGCGGCCACGGGCCGCGAGCCGCGATTCGCCTTCCGCGAGCAGGGCGCGGCGTCCGGTCGCGGCGAGGAAATTGCGGCCTGACCTTGCAGCCTAACCCTTCGGCCGCAGGTCGATCACCCGTTTCGCCTTGCCCTGGGAGCGCTCGACCTTGCCGGGCTCGACGACCTTCACCCGCGTCGAGACGCCGATGAGCGACTTGATGTTGTGCTCGAGCGTCTTCGCCTCGGCCGTACGGTCGCCTTCGCCGAGCGGCGCGGATACGTCCGCGCGTGCCTCCACGATAACGTCCAGTTCGTCGAGTCGTCCCTCGCGCCGCACCTCGAGCACGTAGTGCGGCGAGAGCCGCGGCTGCTTGGTGATCAGCTCCTCGATCTGGGTCGGAAACACGTTCACCCCGCGGATGATCAGCATGTCGTCGCTGCGGCCGGTGATCCGGCCCATGCGGCGCATCGTCCGCGCCGTCCCGGGGAGGAGGGCGGTGAGGTCGCGGGTCCGGTAGCGGACCACCGGCAGCGCCTCCTTGGTAAGCGAGGTGAACACGAGCTCGCCGGACTGGCCGTCGGGCATGACTTCTCCGGTGGCGGGGTCGATGATCTCGGGGAAGAAGTGGTCCTCCCAGATGGTCAACCCGTCCTTCGTCTCGATGCACTCCTGGGCGACGCCGGGTCCCATCACCTCGGAGAGCCCGTAGATATCGACCGCGGTGAGCCCCATGCGGCGCTCGATCTCTTCGCGCATGCCCTCGGTCCAGGGCTCGGCGCCGAAGATGCCGACGCGGAGGGATGACCGCCTCGCGTCGAGTCCCTGGCGCTCGAACTCGTCGGCGATCGCCAGCATGTACGACGGCGTCACCATGATGATGTCGGGCTTGAAGTCGTTGATGAGCTGGACCTGCCGCTCGGTCATCCCCCCACCGAGCGGGATCACGCAGGCGCCGAGCGCTTCGCCGCCGTAGTGCGCGCCCAGGCCGCCGGTGAAGAGACCGTAGCCGTACGCGACGTGGATCTTGTCGGTCGAGCGCCCGCCGGCGGCGCGGATCGAGCGTGCCATCACCAGCGACCAGGTATGGATGTCGCCCTTCGTGTAGCCGACGACCGTCGGCTTGCCGGTGGTGCCGCTGGAGGCGTGCACGCGGACGATCTTCTCCATCGGCACCGCGAACATCCCGAAGGGGTAGTTCTCGCGGAGATCCTGCTTGGTCGTGAACGGAAACTTCGCCAGGTCCTCCAGGCGCGCGAGATCGCCGGGACGCACGCCGTGGGCGTCGAACTTCTTCCGGTAGTGCGGAACCGAGTCGTAGGCATGGCGCAGGGTCCACTTCAGCCGCTCGAGCTGGAGGTGCCGCAGCTCGTCGACACTCGCCTTCTCGATGTGCTCGAGGTGATCGTGTGCGTTCATGCGTCCTCCGGATCAGGCCGCCTGGGGCGGCGTGAGGATGTGGGTGCCGAGGCGGAAGGACTTCCCGCGGAAGAGCGCGATCGTCCGCCCGTCCTGGTTCGTCACCGTGATGTCGTAGACGCCGGTGCGTCCGCTCGAATGCCGCTCGCGCCCTTCGGCGGTCAGCACGTCGTCGAGCCTGCCCGGGGCGAGGAATTCGATCGTCGCGCCCTGAGCGACGGTGACGTGGTTGTGGCTGTTGCAGGCGAAGGCGAACGTGCTGTCGGCCAGCGTGAAGATCAGACCGCCGTGGGCAAGGTCGTGACCGTTCACCATGTCGGCGCGGACCGTCATCTTCATGCGGGCGTAACCCGGACGGATCTCCTCCAGCGCGATCCCGAGCGCCTGTGACGCCGAATCGCGGACGTAGAGCTCGCGGCCGATCGCCTCGGCCTGCGCTTGCGGGTCGGCGTGCGCGGTCATCGACCGGAGAACTTCGGCGCCCGCTTCTCGAGGAACGCCTGGACGCCTTCGCGGTAGTCGGCGGTCTTGCCGAGCTCGCGTTGGAGGTCGCGCTCGAGATCGAGCTGGGCGTCGAGCGTATTCGTCGCGGACGCGTAGATCGCGCGCTTGATGTCCGCAAATCCCTTCGTCGGCCCGGCGCCGAGCTGTTTCGCGAGCGCGTGCGCTTCGTCCATCAACTTCGCGTCGTCGACGCACTTCCAGATGAGCCCCCAGCGTTCCGCGTCCTCGGCGGAGAGCCTGTCGCCGAGCAGGGCGAGTCCCATCGCGCGCGCAGTGCCGATCAGGCGCGGCAGGAAGTGCGTGCCTCCGCAGTCGGGCACGAGGCCGATCTTGCAGAACGCCTGGACGAAGCTCGCGGAGCGTGCCGCGATGACGATGTCGGCCGAGAGGGCGAGGTTGGCGCCGGCGCCCGCCGCTACGCCGTTTACCGCCGAGATGACCGGCTTCGGGAGCTCCCGAAGCGTGCGGATGAGCGGGTTGTAGAAAGTGCTTAGCGTATAGCCGAGGTCGACTGGAGCGGCGTCTGCCTTGACCGAGCGGTCGGAGAGATCCTGGCCGGCACAGAAGCCGCGGCCGGCGCCAGTGAGGAGCACCGCCCGGACGTCGTCGCGGCGCTTGATCTCCGACACGGCCTCGCGGAGACGCTCGTGCATCTCGACGTTGAAGCTGTTGAGGCGGTCGGGCCGGTTGAGCGTCACGACGGCGTAGCCGTCCTGCGCTTCGAACAGGATCGAGGACTGGGTCATGCGCGCTCCGGGCGTGGTGCGGGCGCCGAAGACGCCGTTCAGGTCAGGCGCGGCGCGAGGGCGGCAAAAGGATACCCGAAACGGGTCGAGGGCCTGCGAGTGGAGACGGCCGGAGGCGATGGCCAAGCCACCGCCGCGCGGCGAGCGACAGTGCTTAGTTCTTCGACCTGCGCCGTGCGAGCCCAGCGCCGACGAAGGCGACGGCTAGGAGCGCAAGCGTACCCGGCTCGGGGATGACGGCCTGCTCCTCGGCGAGTGTCAGGAACGCATAGTCGAACTTGGGGAAGGGCGGTAAAGTCGGTTCGCATACACCTGCCCGTTTGGATAGGGGTTGCTCGGTGGCACCGGCAATGAAGAGATCTGGGATTCGTCGAGGTGAAATCAAGGAAGTACGTCTGCCCTGCTTCAGGTCGACCGGGCCGCTGTCGAAGAAGATTTCGACGAACTCGCCCGCGTGTCCGACCCCCTTGCCCGACGCGAGAGTAGGTTCGCTCCGGCGGAGTTCGGCAGAAGCGTCGTAGAGGCTTATCCTTATCTCGCCGCCCGCGTTGGGGTTGTCGGTGAACAGCCAGATCCCGGCGCCCGGATGTTGTCATTTGTCTGAATGAACGACTGGGCCAAGTCTCTTTGGCTGAACTGACGACCAGGGCGCGGCTCTCTTTGACTGGACTTGGTCAATGATCGGCACGGCGTCGACAACTGACGCGGCGCACAGCAAAGCCGCTGCAAGGCTAGAGCGGATTAGCGAGCGGGCCGACACGGTTCACCATCGATTGTCATTCTTCAAACACCTTACCCTGCACATTTCGTGCCCAGATCGGTTTTCTTCACGAGGTCTTGAGGTTACGACGAGACTGAGGGTCTTGCATTAGTCCAGTGTAAGAAGAATCGACTCACCCTTTGGCGACGACATGCTCAGGAGCTCGACGACCGGCGTCCGACTCCTGTGACCTTGCTCCCTGATTGGCGCACGATCCGAGCCTAACGGAGAATTGTTAAATCGGAATTTGCAACAGCGGCGCTTCTCGCGCCGTCGGTCTCTCGAGCAGCGCCAGGAGCGCGACGAGCGCCAGAAGATCGGCCCGGTTGTGATCGGCGACGCGCGCGAGCTGGCTCGCATCGCCCCGCTCGAGCCAGCGGCGCCACGCGGCCGGGGCTTCCGCACCGGGCAAATCGTCGGGCCGTTCCAGCCGAAGCGCGTGCGCTTCGGCGGTCCGAAGGCGGCAATCGGGCCAGCCGGCGTGTAGCAGCCGCCGCGTGACGTGCAGGAGGTCGAGGTGCGCCAGTCCGTCGGTCGCGATGTCCGTTCCGGCAAGGCGGGCCCGGGTCTTGAGCAGCGGCAGATCGAACGACTTGCCGTTGAAGGTAACGAGCACACCGGCGAGCGCCATCCGCTCGCGCACTTTTTCGACGAGCGACCCCTCGGCGGCAAAGCCCGCCAATATCCACTGCACGATCCGCAACGCGTCGCGTTCCAGCCACGCGAGCCCGACCATGAACGCTACCGTTCCGGTCCCGCCCGCCAATCCGGTCGTTTCGGTATCCAGGCAGAGAAGGCGCTCGGGAGCGACTGGCGCCGTGAGCTTGCCGAGCGACCTTGCCACTTCAGCAAGCACGCGCCCGTTTGCGACCGTGATGTCGCCGTGGCGAAGCGGCAAAGGGTAGGTCCGCACGAGTTCGATCAGGCCTGGCGCAGCGATCTTTCCCCGCAGAGACGCGGCGAGCGACTCCGCAGTCGCAGCAGAGCGGCTCGACTCCGACACTCGCAGCCGCTCCAGGCGCTCGCCGAGCGACGGACCGGCGGAGGGCACCTGCTGCAGCGCTTGCGCTTTCTCGCGGAGCTGCCGGAGCCGGACCTGCAGATCGATCATCAGTGTGCGGTCGGCCCGCCGGGGCCGCCACCGCCGAACAGGCCGAGCACTTTCAACGCTGCCTCCTTTGGCGTGAGTCCTTTCCCGGTCTCGGGGGCGAGGACCGGACCAACGCAGGCCGGGCAGCCGGGGTTGCAGGCGCATCCGGTGACCAGCTCGATCGAGCGATGGATGACCTGTTCGCGGATGTCGTAAAGCGGCGCGGTGATCCCGATTCCCCCGGGATAGTTATCGTAGAGATAGAGCGTGGGCCGGAACGGCTGCGCCCCTGCTTCGAGATCGACCGGCGCGCCCTCGAGCGTCCGCGCCTCCGCTCGACCGTCGCCTCCCCCGGCCGCGACCCAACTGCCCTCGGGCCCGCCGTCGCCGACCGCGCGTCCGATGTCCCGCGGTTCGGCGAGCGAGAGAAACACGGCGATCCGATGGATCGCGTGCGCCGCCCCGAGGAACCCGTCGAGCGCCTCGAACCGCGTCGCGAACTCGCGTCTCAGCGCCTGCGGATCGGCTTCCCACCACAGCGCCGTCGTATGCATCTCCTGGTCCGGCAGGTCCACGCGGCCGTACCCGACGTTTTCGTGGGTGTAGTAGCGGATCTTCTTGTACCCGGCGACTCTCCGGATCACGTGGACTTCGCCGTGCGCGGCGAGTGAGGTCGGGCCTCTGTCGGCGGCGAATTCGTCCAGCACCTTCAGCTTCGTGTAGTCGATCGCATCGGTGTAGTAGTCGGCGGTGGTCGTACGCACGAACGCCTTCCGGCCGACCCAGTCGAGCCGCTCGACCTGCCAGGGTGCCGACTGCACCATGTGTATCGCTCCCTCGTAGAGCGTCACCGCCGCCGCCGAATAATCGACCTCGGCGATGACGTCCTTGCGGCCGTTGCTGATGTCGATCACGGTGAAATTGCCTTCGGCGATCGAGCGCAGCGAGACGGCGTTCGCCGGATAGCTGTCGGCAATCCAGTGCCAGCGCGCGCCCTCGCGGTGGACCACGCCCTGCTCGGCGAGGTAGCCGAGCGCTTCCTCGAGCTTCACGCCGCCGAACGTCTCCCCCTCGGTGAACGGCAGCTCGAACGCCGCGCAGCGGACGTGGTCCATGAGGATCAGGAGCTGGTCGGGATCGATCCGCGCGTGCTCCGGGCTCGCGCCGAGGAAGAAGTCCGGATGCCGGGCGAGATATTGATCGAGGGGGTCGCTGGTGCAGACCAGCACCCCCACGGCCGTGCGGTTCCGCCTGCCCGCGCGTCCGAAGCGCTGGAGGCTTCCGGCGACCGTCCCCGGATAGCCGTTCAGCACGCAGACGTCGAGCGCGCCGATGTCCACCCCGAGCTCGAGCGCGGACGTCGACACCACGCAGTCGAGGCCGCCCGCGCGCAGCTTGACCTCCTTGTCGCGCCGCTCGGTGGGCAGGTACCCACCGCGATAGGCGGCGACCCGCGCCGGCACCCGCGGATCGCGGTCGAAGACGTCCTTCAGGTACTTGGTCAGCACCTCGACTTCGAGCCGCGAGTTGGCGAAGACGATCGTCTTCAGGCCGAGCTTCACCGCGAGCCGCGCGATCCGCGTCGACTGCGACCGGGCCGAGACGCGGATGCCGAGGTCGGCGTTCAGGACCGGCGGGTTCCAGACGAGGAAGTGCTTCCGGCCTTGCGGCGCGCCGGACTCGGTGACCGCCCGCACCGGGGCCCCGAGCAGCCGCTCGGCCAACTCGGCCGGGTTCGCGATCGTCGCCGAGCAGGCGATGAACACCGGCTCGGTCTGGTAGAACCGGCAGATCCGCCGCAATCGCCGGACCAGGTTCGCGACGTGCGAACCGAAGACGCCGCGGTAGGTGTGCAGCTCGTCGATCACGACGAAACGCAGCGCCTCGAAGAACTGCGCCCACTTCGTGTGATGCGGCAGGATCGCCTGGTGGAGCATGTCCGGGTTCGAGACCACGATGTCGCCGTGCGTCCGCACCGCACGGCGCGCGTCGCCGGGGGTGTCGCCGTCGAAGGTGTACGCGCGGATGCCGAGCTGGCCCGCCGCGTTGAGCTCGAGGATCTCGCTGACCTGATCCTGGGACAGCGCCTTGGTGGGGAAGAGATAGAGCGCCTTGGCGCCGGTCCGGAGTGCTCCGTCGATGACCGGCAGGTTGTAGCAGAGCGTCTTTCCCGACGCGGTCGGAGTCACGATGACGGTGTCGTGCCCGGCGCCGACATGTGCCCAGGCTTCGCGCTGGTGGCTGTAGAGCCTGCGGATGCCGCGTGCTTCGAGCGCGCTGCGCAGCCGCGGGTCGAGCTCGTCGGGAAATTCGGCGAACCGGGCAGAGCGCTCGGGCGCGACGACCTCGCCTACGATCCGGGCGCGATGATCGCGTTTCAGGTGCTCGACCAGCGCCTCGGCCGAACGCGGCACCGTTCGCAGGCGGTCGCGCGGATCGCGCTCCGGTTCGTCGCCGAAAAGATCCAGCGCACCTTCGAAGTGTGCCCCCATGCTGCGTCCCCCACGTTCCCGATGCGCGAAGCATGCGGGAGGCAGAGGCTCACAGCGTGAGCCTGCGGGCGGGAGCGGCCCTACCGGACCACTTCGCGCATGATGTCGAGGATGGTGTGCGAGCGAAGGTCGAGCAGCACCACGTCCCGGCCCACGATCACGCGGTGGTAGCCGCGGGGCAGGGATGGAAGCTGGCTGTCGAGCGCATTGGGAAGCGGGCGGACAAGCGCGTTCTCGGGCAACCGGTCGCGAACGAGCAGCGGATCGCGGCGGGGAAGCTGCTTCTGCTCGGCACCCGGGTTTGAGTGCTTGCGGAAGAACGTATCGATCGCCTTGCGGTCGTCGCCGGTGAACAGGATCGCGCGCTCGGTCGCGTTGGCCGCGGCGAGCGCCGGATAGACCTGCTCGAGACGCGTAGTCGCTTGTGCCGCAATCGGGACGAATGCGGCCAGGAGGACGGCGAAGGCGGGGCGTAACACGGGTGCCGGCATCTTTTTTGAGCAGGCGGATCGTAGTCCCCGGACGCCCGGCGGTGGATGACAAAAGCTTGCTTTATTGCAACAGGATGTAACGTCTCTCGCCCGGACGAGGCAGAATTCCACGCCCGATCAAGGAGGAACGCCCCGATGACCCGCTCCCTAGCCGCGGTCGCCCTGTGGGCCGCCGCCACCCTCGCATGCGCGCAAGGCGACTATCCGACCAAGCCGGTGCGCTACATCGTCCCGTTTGCGCCCGGCGGCACCACCGACATCCTCGCCCGCATCATGGCGGAGCACTTCGGGCAGGCCTTCAAGCACCCGTTCCTGGTCGAGAACAAGGCCGGCGCGGGCGGCAACCTCGGCGCCGCGGAGGTGGCACGCGCCGCGCCGGACGGCTACACGATCCTCATGGGCACGCCGGGGACGCAGGCGATCAACCAGTTCCTCTACTCGAAGATGCCGTACAACACCGGGAAGGATTTTGCGCCGGTGGTGTTCGTCGCGAGCGTCCCGAACGTGCTGATCGTGCACCCGTCGCTCGGCGTCAAGTCGCTCAAGGAACTCATCGAGCGGGCGCGCGCAAAGCCGGGCTCGATCAACTACGCGACGCCGGGGCCGGGCACCACCGGGCATCTCTCCACCGAACTGCTGAAGTCGATGTTGAAGATCGACCTCGTACACATCCCCTACAAGGGCAGCGGCCCGGCGCTGCAGGATCTCCTCGCTGGTCAGGTGCAGATGACGATCGACAACCTCCCGTCGGCGATGGCGTACATCAAGTCGGGCAAGCTCATTGCGCTCGGCGTGACCACGGCCAAGCCGATTCCATCGCTTCCCGACGTGCCGCCGATCGCCAGTGTCGCCCCCGGCTACGAAGCGAGCTCGTGGTTCGTGACCATGGCGCCGGCCGCGACGCCGGCAGCGGTCATCGCGAAGCTCAACGCCGAAGCGAACCGGATCCTCGCCAAACCCGAGGTGAAGGAGCGTTTCGCCCAGCTCGGCGCCATTCCGGTGGGCGGCACCCCGCAGGAGCTGGGCAAGTTCATTGCCGCCGAGACGGTGAAGTGGAAGGAGATCGTGAAGGTATCAGGTGCGAAGCTGGATTAGAGGAACATGTCCTTGATCACGAAGGCGCGAGAACTGAAGCTCGGGCTGAAGGACCTCATGCTGGACGAGGGCGAGGAGATCGTATTGCTGAGGGGGAGAAGGTCAGCGACGACCTCGCCAACCTCCTCGACTACAACGACACCGACCACACGAAGGCAATGCAGGATCAAGTACGCGACATCAACCTGGAGCCGTGAGGACCACGAAACGAAGCACGACATGCCACGCAGACCTTCCCTCGATGACGACTCGCACTACGGCCTGACCCGACGCGTCGATCCGCCCAGGCGAACGAGCCCGAACGAGAACACCTCGACGCGTGGGCCTGTGTCCCGCCCTTCCGCGCCCTTACCGCCGCCTACCGAGCCCTCACCGGCCACAACGCCCACCAAGAGAACGACATGACGCAACCTCTTCACGAACGCATCGCCGCGAACTCGTAAAGGCGGTGCCGGATTGATGGCTGTCCGCGCCTTCGACACCGGATCAACTCGACCTGCTACGCGCACACCAATCACGGCTATCGCAAAGGGGATCCACGGTGGCGCACAGTGCCATTCAATTCGGCCTGCTCGCGCGCTCCTTAGAGGCCGGCCACCTGTTCATCAACACAGGCGAAGGCGCGCCGATCAAGATGAGCGCGAAGAGCGCCATTGCGGAGGGGTTCATCGACCAAGCGGCCGCTGACCTCGTGGGCCGCCAGCCCGGCGTACTCGAAGCGATGCGCCCGAGCGCGACCATTCAGCTACCCGCAGCGACGCCCGAGAAGAGCCCGGAAGTGATCTTTATGGAAGCGCTCGAAGACTACCTACGCGCTCGCGGCAGTATCCGCGTTGCGACGGTGGTCAAGGCCTTCCGCGCCGCCGTGCGAGCCGTCGAGTAGGCGCGGACCGGGGTCGCACAGGGTCCTGGCCAAAAGGGGCTGAGGAGGAACCCAAGTACCAAGGACCATGCACGACGCCATCGGCCCGCGAAGCGAAATCTACGGGCGCGACGCTGACGGAGCGCTGACCACTGGCTCTCTTGCGGCCTTCCTGACACGCTTGTAATTCTGCCGAGCGTGAGTGCTCACCATAAGGGGAACATCCCCCTTGATGGCAGGAGCGCCCGTCTGCGACTAGTTCACGCGTCTGCGAGGCCGTTCAAACGGTCAAGTAGCAGACTTGCGGCGGCGCTGGGCGCGTTCCGCCCGTCGCAGTGTGCGTGCGGGTCGCCGCTCGGCTTTGCGTGACGCTTGGTGGCGCGTGCGGTTCCTGCGATGTTGTGCCTTGCTCAGGTTCATGTCGTGCTCCGTTTCCCGCCGCAGTGGCGCGGCGTGGGCCGCGTAGCAAGGGGGCCAGCCGCTTGCCACAAACTTCCCCATAGTATCTGGACCGGCACCGCGGTTCGTTCCGTGAAGTAGCGGCCGCGCGGCTCAGAGCAAGCAGCGTACGAACGGATCAACCACGGGATAGCAGAGTGCCGCGACGCGCTCCACGAAGGAATCCGCGACGGCGAACCCATCGAACGCCACAGCGCCTGTCAGGAGCGCGCCGAGCACGAGAAAGGCAACGAGCAGTTGGGTGAGGGTGATGAGCGCATTCTGCTCGCGCGGGGGTGGGCGTGACGTGGCACTCCGTCACGGGGCTTCCGCCCTAGCGAAGCAGCCTATCACATTCTACAAGTCATTGATCTAGAAGAGATACTATGCCGCATCGAACTTCGTGAAGATCTCCGGCGCGAAGCTCGACTAGCGGGATCGGAGGTTCCGGAACGGGAGCGTGCGCAGGTCGGCGGCTGCCGGGCCGGGGCAGTCGGCGTCGATGATCGCGACGCAGCGGTCGCGGAAGGCCGCGCGGAAATGGTTCTTCGCTTTGACGCACAGGAGCCGCGTCCGGGCGAGGTCGATGCCGTGGAGCGCAAAAAACGCGGGATCGTTGGCCGGGCCGACGCGCTCGGTGACGATCACCTGCAGCCCGCGCGCATTCAGCACTGCCGTGCGGCCGAGCGCAACCGCGAGCCCGCGTTCCATCGGCCCGGCGTTGCGGAACTCGCCGCGCGTGAGCCGCACGACGTCGGCTTCGACCTCGACGCCGCGCCCGAACGCGCTGCCCCGCTTCCCTCCGAGCAGCAGGTTGAGGTGCGTGCCAACCCCGGCCCGCCAGGCGGTATCGACGACTTCCGGATCGCAGAAATAGGCGAAGACCACAGGCACCCGCGGGGCGCGGCGGATCAGCGCGTCGAAGAGGCCGGGGGTGTCCGCGGCGCCGCCGGAGTAGGGGTTGTCGGCCGGATCGGTGATCGCGACGAGCCCCGGCGGCGATTCCAGCGCCTGCTTGAGAGCCGCGGCCGGCGCGACAAGCGCCGGAGCGAATTCGCCCTCTCGATCGCAGATCGCGCCGGAGAGCTCCGCCGCGGCTTCGGCGGCCGCGGCCCGGCTTCCATCCGCATAGACCATGACCGAGGCGCCGCAATCGGGCGTATCGGCGTACGGGAAGCCCCCGAAGATCGACACGTCGAGCACCGGTGTCGCCTCGCGCGCCCGCGCGAGCGCCTGTAACGCCGACATCGGGCCGGCGTCGGTGCGCATGTTGAAGCTCCCGAGCAGGCGGCCGGTGTTCCGGATCGCGCCGACCGGCCGGATCTCGCCGGCCACCGCGCGCTCGAGCAACCCGAGCACGCGCGCCGCGGTTTCCCGCATGTCGACGTGCGGATAAGTGCGATAGCCGGAGGCGATGTCGACGAGCTGCGCCATCTCCGGGCTCAGGTTCGCGTGAAGGTCGAAGCTCGCTCCAACCGGCGTAGCGCCGACCGCGGCGCGGACGAGTTTGGCCAGATCGAGATCCGGCGCGAGCCGCGACCGGGCGATCGCCGCACCGTGGAGCGACAGATAGACGGCGTCCCAGCGCGTCCCGGCGAGATCGGCTGCGAGCTCCTCGCGGAGGGTCTCGAACACCGCGTCGTCGATCGGCCCGCCCGGGTTCGCCGAGGCGCAGCGCAGGACCGTCACCTCCCACTCCGGCCGGCTTGCCGCGAAGTCCGCCACCGCGGCGAGCTCGGTTGCCGTTCCCCGGGCCGTTGCGACCGCGGCCTCGCCCTTCGCCCATTCGCGCCCTTCGAAGGCCGCGCGACCGGTCGGTACCGGACTGAACGCATTGCCCTCGAACCAGAGTCGGAAGACGGCGAGTTTCTTTTTCACTACAGAACCTTATGCCAGGGACTTGATTGATCGGACGGCCAGAACCATCTATCGTTCAACACGACGGCCCGGACCCGGGCCGATGCTACCCGAGGATCCGATGGCGTCGCGCGACCCGAACCGGTGGATGTGGGCGGAAGCCCTGCAGATGCTCGACGAGGCGAACCGCCTCCAGCGGCGTTTTTTCGAGGTCAGCGTGCGGCCCGCGGCACAGCCCCGGTGGGAGCCGCCGGTCGACATCTTCGAGTCGGAGGACGAGCTGTGGCTGTTCTACGCGCTCCCCGGCGTGCAGGCGGGGCAGGTGGAGGCGACGATCGAAGCGAACGAGCTGGTGGTCCGCGGCGATCGCCAGCTGCCGCCGGTGGCGCTCACCACCACGATCCGGCGGCTCGAGCTGCCTCACGGCCGGTTCGAGCGGCGCATCACGCTGCCCCCCGGACGCTACGACCTGATGACGCGCGAGCTCGACCGGGGCCATCTCGTGATCGGCCTGCGGAAAATCGCCTGACGGCGGCAAGGACCATGATGAACCTGGATAGCAACAATTCGCGGCCGAACGAAACCGACGCGGCGAAGGCACCCGGCGCGGCTTCGATGAAGCTGAGCCAACCGGTCGTCGTCGTTCCCGACGATGCGTTGATCATCGTCCCGGTCCGGAATCTCGTTCTCTTCCCCGGCATGATCCTGCCGGTGACGATCGGGCGCGAGACCTCGGTCGCGGCCGCGCAGGCCGCCGTCAAGGCCGAGCGCCCGATCGGGCTCGTGCTGCAGCGCCAGCCCGACATCGAGTCGCCGAAACGCGCGGACCTCTACGACATCGGCACGGTCGCGCAGGTCGTGCGGTACATCACCACGCCCGACGGCGCGCACCACGTCGTTGCGCAGGGCGAAGGACGGTTCCGCGTGCTCGAGCTGCTCGACGGCTATCCGTTCCTCGTCGCGCGGGTGGAGCGGCTGCCGGCCACGCACGAGCAGGGCAGCGAGATGGAAGCGCGCCTGCACCAGCTCCGCGAGCGCGCGGTCGAAGCGCTCCAGCTGCTGCCGCAGACGCCGCCCGAGCTCGTGCAATCGGTGCAGAGCTTCACCTCGGCGGGCCAGCTCGCCGACATGATCGCAGGCTTCATGGATCTCAAGGCGGCCGAGAAGCAGTCGGTGCTCGAGATCGTCCATCCCCCGGCGCGGGTCGACCGCGTGCTCGAGCTGCTCTCGCACCGGATCGAGGTGCTGAAGCTCTCGCGCGAAATCGAGACCAAGACGAAGGCGACGATGGACGAACGGCAGCGCGAGTACGTGCTGCGCGAGCAGATGCGGCAGATCCAGAAGGAGCTCGGCGAAGGCGAGGGCGGTGCGGCCGAGCTCGCCGATCTGGCGAAGGCGATCGAGAACGCCGGGATGCCAGAGGAGGTCCTCGCGCAGGCGAACAAGGAGCTGCGGCGCCTCGAGCGCATGCCGGACTCGTCGGCGGAGTACTCGATGGTCCGGACCTATCTCGACTGGCTGATCGAGCTGCCGTGGAAGGCGCCCGCGCTGCAGGCGATCGACATCGCGCAGGCGCGGCGGATCCTGGACGAGGACCACTACGGTCTGGAGAAGATCAAGCGCCGCATCATCGAGTTCCTCGCCGTGCGCAAGCTCGCGCCGGAAGGACGCTCGCCGATCCTTTGCTTCGTCGGGCCGCCCGGTGTTGGTAAGACCTCGCTCGGCCAGTCGATCGCCCGCGCGCTCGGACGCAAGTTCGTGCGGGTCTCGCTCGGTGGCGTGCACGACGAGGCGGAGCTCCGCGGTCACCGGCGCACCTACATCGGCGCGCTGCCGGGGAACATCATCCAGGCGATCAAGAAGGCCGGAAGCCGCGACTGCGTGCTGATGCTCGACGAGGTCGACAAGCTCGGACAGGGCTTCCACGGCGATCCGAACGCGGCGCTCCTCGAGGTGCTCGACCCGGAGCAGAACAACACGTTCCGCGACAACTACCTCGGCGTCCCGTTCGATCTCTCGAAGGTCGTGTTCGTCACGACGGCGAACGTGCTCGACTCGATCCCGGGCCCGTTGCGCGACCGGATGGAGATCATCCACCTCCCCGGCTACACCGAGGAGGAGAAGCTCGAGATCGCGAAGCGCTACCTCGTCCGCCGCCAGCTCGAAGCGAACGGGCTGAAACCGGACCAGGTGCAGGTGGGCGATGCGGTGCTTGCGGCGATCATCCGGGACTACACGCGCGAGGCAGGTGTGCGGAACCTCGAGCGCGAGATCGGCTCGGTACTCCGTCACGTCGCGGTGAAAATCGCGGAGGGCGCAGCCCCGCCGGTGCGGATCGACGTGCCGCAGCTCGCTGAGATCCTCGGGCCGGCGCGGTTCGAGCCGGAGGTCGCCGAGCGCACCGCGGTGCCGGGCGTCGCGACCGGGCTCGCGTGGACACCGGTCGGCGGCGACATCCTCTTCGTCGAGGCGAGCCGCACGCCGGGGTCGGGGAAGCTGATCCTCACCGGGCAGCTCGGCGACGTAATGAAGGAAAGCGTGCAGGCGGCGCTGACGCTGGTGAAGTCGCGAAGCGCAAGCCTCGGGATCGACCCAGCGCTGTTCGAAAAGAGCGACGTGCACGTGCACGTGCCGGCGGGCGCGATCCCGAAGGACGGGCCGAGCGCCGGCGTAGCGATGTTCATGGCGCTCACGTCGCTCCTCAGCGACCGCGTGGTGCGCCACGACACCGCGATGACCGGCGAGATCAGCCTGCGCGGCCTCGTGCTGCCGGTCGGCGGCATCAAGGAGAAGGTGCTCGCCGCGATGCGCGCCGGAATCAAGACGGTGATGCTCCCGGCCAGGAACCGGAAGGACCTTCAAGACGTCCCCGAAGGCGCCCGGGAGCGGCTGCAGTTCGTGTGGCTCGAGACTGTCGACGACGCCGCGCGCCACGCGCTGCACGCCGGCGAGATGCCGGCTCGGGCCGAGGCGGTCGGCTGAGCCGGCGCCTCCCGCCGTCCGCGTCAGCCGCGGTGGCCTCGACGATGGGGAGCTTCTCGAAAGAGCCCTTAAGTAGGCCGCGCGAGGGTGCGGAGCGCGCGGCCGGTCCACCAAAAAGAGACGGCCCGGGGGCCGTCAACAGGGAGGAAGAGCGCGATGACCAGCGCTCTCGGAGGTAAGGGGCCTGCCGGCGATTCGCCGACGCTCTGCAACGCTACCTCTCTGGCGTTGCAGCAGCGTTAAGGCAGTCGCTTCGACTATAGGAGATGCCGGGCGTCTGCTCAACATGACGGTGTCGTGCGCCCGATCGCGCCGTATCTCCCTGACAGACCAATGGGAATCGGCTAACCGGTTCAGTGGACGCGGAAAAGTAGCCTCGATACGGCCGGTTTTGGTATCCCAGTTTCGCGCCTAGGCCATTTGGTCTAGGCCGACGGTCGAGGCGCAAGCGGCCCCGAATCCCCGGCGTAGATCCGGTCATTGATCTGGCGCTCGCGCGTCTCGACGATCCGCAGAAATTCGTCGGCACCCCGCATGTGCCGGAACGCCTGCAGCCCACGCGCGAGGAAGTCATGGAGCGCACCGAGCCCCGCGCTGCGCGCCGGCCCCTCCATCACGCGCAATGCGCCGCCGAGCAGCGGCTTGTGGGCAAGACGGTCGAGCGCGGCGCCGATCTCGCCCGTGAGCACGATCTGGCGTTCGCGGTCGGCGCGCGTGCCGGCGGTGCGATAGGCACCGGCGTAGGCCCCCTCGGTGATCACCGGCGCGGGAGAAGAATCCCGCCGACGCAGTTCCTCGACGAGCGCGAGGTCGAGCCGCTCCGACAGGGCGTCCAGTTCGACGGCGCGCGCGATGGTGTCGAGCGCGGCCGCGGGCATTACGCGTACCAGCATCGGAAGGATGCGCGCGACACCCTCGTCGCGCGCGGCGACGTCCTTCGCCCCGTACAGATCGGAGAGGAAGAACGCTGCCGCCGGGCCGTAGCGCGAGCTCGCGAGGAGATCGGAGTACGTGCGCTCGAGCCGCTGCGCCTGGAAGGCACGCAGCGCGAGCCGCCAAGCCTGCCGCGGGGCGTCGGCGCGCGCGCCGCCGCGCAGCGCGCGGACATCGGTCAGGTGATCCCGGAGCCGCTGCGCGGCGTCGGCGGCGGAAGGCTTCGGCACGCCGGCGATTATAGGAGTCCAGGGCGAGCGCGCCGAAGCCGCATTAGAGGCGGGGCTCTACGGGCGTGCCGAGACCCCCGGATTAGAATGCCCCGTCGTCAGCTGCACCTTGCGCCGCATGCTTGCCGATCCGATGCACAGGCTCGACCCGGAGGTCGCCGCGCTACGCGAAACGTTCGCGCGGCAGCGGGAGGCCGCTGCGCGCGATCCGTATCCGGACGCGGCGACGCGCGACCGACGCCTTGCTGCCCTCGGGCGACTGCTGCGCGATAACGTCGACGCAATCGCCGGCGCGATCGCGCGCGACTTCGGGCATCGCTCTCACCATGAGACCCGGCTGCTCGAGATCTTCCCGAGCCTCGAAGCCGTCAAGCATGCGCGCAGGCACCTGCGCCGCTGGATGAGGCCGGAGCGGCGCGGTGTCTCGCTCTGGTTCCAGCCCGGCCGGGCGCGCATCCTCGCGCAGCCGCTCGGCGTCGCCGGCATCGTCGTGCCGTGGAACTACCCGATCTACCTCGCCGCCGGCCCGCTCGTGGCGGCACTGGCCGCCGGCAACCGCGTCATGATCAAGATGTCGGAGCTCGTGCCGGCGACGGGTGCGTTGCTTGCAGCGCTCGTCGCCAAATCGTTCGCCCGCGACGAGGTATGCATAGTCAACGGCGACGCCGACGTCGCGCGCGCGTTTGCCGCGCTGCCATTCGATCATCTGCTGTTCACCGGTTCGACCGCCGTCGGGCGCGCGGTGATGCGTGCCGCGGCGGAAAACCTCACGCCGGTCACGCTCGAGCTGGGGGGCAAGTCTCCCGCGATCGTCGCGCCGGGCTACCCGCTCGCCGCAGCCGCCGAGCGGATCGTGGTCGGGAAGCTGATGAATGCCGGGCAGACGTGCATCGCGCCGGACTATGCGCTGGTGCCGGCGGCCGATGCCGACGCCTTCGTGGAGGCGGCGCGCCGCGTCGTCGCGGCGTGCTGGCCGGATCCGATGCGTTCGCCGGACTACACCGCGATCGTCGACGGCCGCCACTTCAGCCGGTTGACCGGGTATCTCGAAGAGGCGCGCGCGCGAGGCGCGGAGGTGGTGACGCTAAGCCCTGGCGCGGCGCCGGATGCGTCGACGCGGCGGATCCCGCCGACGATCGTGCGCGGTGCCCCCGACGACACCCGCGTGATGCGGGAGGAGATCTTCGGACCGATCCTGCCGGTGGTGCCGTACCGGGAGTTCGACGAGGCGCTCGCCTACGTCAACGCCCGGCCGCGGCCGCTCGCGCTCTATCACTTCGACCGCGACGAGCGCCGGATCTCGCGCGTGCTGACGCAAACCGTGGCAGGCGGCGTGACGATCAACGACACCATCCTCCACATCGCGCAGGACGATCTGCCGTTCGGCGGCGTGGGGGCGAGCGGCATGGGGCAGTATCACGGCCGCGACGGCTTCGACGCGTTCTCGAAGCGGAAGGGCGTGTTCCGGCAGGCGCGCGTCAACGCGATCGGGCTGTTCAAACCGCCATACCGAAAACGCTTCGAACGGCTCGTGAGCTTCCTGCTGCGCTGATGGCGAGCCGGCGCAAGTTCCTCAAGTTCGGCGTCGCGGGTGCGCTGCTGCTCGCCGCGGCGCGCGCGGGCCGCGCGCAACCCGGCTATCGGGCGGCGGGAGGCAGCGACACGCTCCGGGTCCTGCGCGAGGCGGACCGGGAGGTGCTTGCCGCCATCACGCCGGCGATCCTTGCGGGCACCGGTGCGACGGGGCCCGGCCTCGCAGCCGCGATCGGCAGCATCGACCGTGCGGTGGCCGGGCTCCCGCCTCACCTCCAGGATGAAGTCGGGCAGCTCCTCGCGCTGCTCGCCTCCTGGCCTGGCCGCCGCTGGGTGGCTGGAGTCGGCGTGCCGTGGCGGCAAGCCCCGGTCGCCGAGGTCTCGGCGTTCCTCGAACGCTGGCGGTTCAGTCGCTGGGCGCTGCTTCAGCAGGGCTATCACGCGCTGCACGACCTCGTCCTCGCGGCGTGGTACGCCCGGCCGGACAGCTGGGCGCCAATCGGCTACCCCGGGCCGCCCGAGGTCGGGTGATCCGCGATCCGATTCGCGAAGGGCTCGCGGCGGGGTGGAAGGTCACGGACGCCGCCGCTCTCGACCGCGACCTCGCGCTCGATGCCGACGTCGCGATCGTCGGTACCGGCGCCGGGGGCGGTGTCACCGCGGAAATCCTGGCGGCGGCCGGCCTCGACGTCGTGCTGATCGAGGAGGGCGCGCTCAGGAGCTCGAGCGACTTCCACATGCTCGAGGCCGAAGCCTATCCTCAGCTCTACCAGGAATCGGCCGCGCGGAAGACCCTCGACAAGGCGATCACCATCCTCCAGGGTCGCTGCGTCGGCGGGTCGACTACGGTGAACTGGACGTCGAGCTTCCGCACGCCGGCGCCCACCCTCGCGTACTGGCGCGACCGGTTCGGGCTGGTCGATCTTTCGCCGGCTGCGCTCGCGCCCTGGTTCGAGCGTATGGAGGAGCGCCTGGCGATCCGCGAGTGGACGGTACCGCCGAACGAGAACAACGCGGCGCTTGCACGCGGAGCCGCCAGGCTCGGCATCGCGACCGGCGGCATCCGCCGCAACGTCAGCGGCTGCTGGAACATCGGCTATTGCGGGATGGGCTGTCCGACGAATGCCAAACAGTCGATGCTCGTGACGACGATTCCGGGCGCGCTCGCGCGTGGGGCGCGGCTCGTCTGCGGCGCACGGGCAGACCGCCTCGCGCTCCGCGGCAGCCGGGCGGCGCATCTCGAGTGCTCGGCGCTCGATCCTCGGGGCGTCCGGCCGGCCGGCCCACGGGTCCGGATCCGGGCTCGACACTATGTATTGGCTGCCGGGGCGATCGGCACCCCCGCGCTGCTCCTCCGGAGCGGTGCGCCCGACCCGCAGCGGACGCTTGGCCGCCGCACGTTCCTTCACCCGACAGTGGTATCGGCGGCAGTGATGCCGCAGCGGATCGACGGATACGCCGGGGCGCCGCAAACGATCTACTCCGACCATTTTCTCGAGCGCGGGCCGATCGACGGCCCGATCGGCTTCAAGCTGGAGACCCCGCCGCTCCACCCCGTCCTCTTCGCGATGACGCACCAGGGATTCGGGGCGGCGCACGCCGAGGGGATGGCGCAGTTCGCCCGCACGCACGCGCTGATCGCATTACTGCGGGACGGCTTCCATCCGGCGAGCGAGGGCGGCAACGTCGGGCTGCGCGCCGACGGCTCGCCGGTGCTCGCGTACCCCTTGACGCCGTTCCTCTGGGACGGAGTCCGGCGGGCACTGGCCGCGATGGCGGAGATCCAGTTCGCGGCGGGGGCGACCAACGTCCTTCCCGTGCACGAACGCGCGCGGCCGTATGCCTCGTGGGCCGAGGCGCGCGCGGCGATCGAGGCGCTGCCCCTCCAACCGCTTCTGACGCGCGTGGTGTCGGCGCACGTCATGGGCGGCTGCGGGATGGCGGACTCGCCCAGCCGGGGCGTGGTCGACAGCCTCGGGCGGCATTTCCAGCTCGAGAACGTCTCCGTCCACGACGGCTCGGTGTTCCCGACCAGCCTGGGGGCGAACCCCCAGCTCTCGATCTATGCGCTCATCGCGCGCAATGCGACGCTCCTGACGGAGCGGCTCAAAGCGGGTCGCTAGCATGCTGGCGCGAGTGCTGCGGCTCCTGCTCGTGGCGCTCGCGCTCGGAGCCGTCGCCGCGGCGTGGTGGCTCGGGACCTGGTTGGGTCTCGGGCCGGGCGCAGTCGTGCTGGTCGCGGCCGTGCTGTTCTTCGCCGTGCCGGCCACGATGATCCTGGTGACGTTCGCGATCGCGTGGCGCCACCGGACGTTGCCGCCGCCGGAGCTTCGCATCGGCCCGGTAGCGGCGATCGGCTGCGTGCTGTACGAGATTTTCAGCTACACGGCGGTCTACGTATTCCTCCAGCCGTTTCCGCGCCTCGTGCTTCCGTCCGGGCAGGGCGACGCGCCGGGCGCGCGGCCTCCGGTCGTCCTCGTGCACGGATACATGTGCAACGCCGGTGGCTGGGCCTGGTTCGCTCGCTATCTGATCGCCCGTGGATACGCCGTCCACGCGGTAACCCTCGAACCCCTGTTCGTGCAGATCGAGGACTACGTGGAGCCGCTCGCCAGGACGGTGAACGACGCCGTGCGTCCGGGCGAGCGCGCAATCCTCGTCGGCCACAGCATGGGCGGGCTCGTATGCCGCGCCTACGCGCGCCGCTTCGGCGCCGCCCGGATCGCGCGGCTCGTTACGCTCGGCGCGCCCCACCACGGGAGCGCGCTCGCCCCCATCGGTCACGGTGCCGACGCGCTCGACATGCGGCCAATGGCGGAATGGCTGCGCGGGCTCGCCGCGTCCGAGCAGGGTGGTCCGCCCGTGCCGATCACGTCGATCTACAGCTGCCACGACAACTTCGTCGCGCCACAGGACTCGAGCGTCCTTGTCGGCGCGAAGAACGTGCCGCTAGCAGGGCTCGGGCACCTCAGCCTGCTCTTCTCCCGGCGGGTGGCGGCGCTGGTCAGGGCGGAGCTGGAGAGCTAGTCCGGGATCCGATCCGACGGGGGCGCAGCCGGGCCGGGCGACGGCAGGAGAGTTGCCCTCATCGGCCGAGCTCCTCGACCACGATGTGATCCGGCGGAGCGCCCGCGACGTGGCGCGACCACATCGCGCGATAGGCCCGTTCGAGGTTCGCGGTATAGCGCGGTGCGTCGAAGAGTGGTGCCTCGCTGCGCGCGGCGGCGAGCCGGCGCTTCAATTCCGCGATGCGGGTCCGATCGGCAGCCAGGTCCAGGATCAGCTGCCGGTACGCATCCGCCGAGGACGTGACCAACTCATCCAGACCGACCGCGCGGAGGAGGCTGGCTGCCACGCGCGAGGCGAACGTCCGGCCGACGCGGGTCACTACCGGCAGGCCGGCCCACAGCGCGTCGCTCGCCGTGGTGTGGGCGCCGCACGGATAGGTATCGAGAAAGAGATCCGCGACCGGGAGTCGCGCGAGGTGCCGGGCGAGCGGCAGCCTCGCCGCGAGGACGAGTCGCTCCGGCGCCACTCCGCGCGCCGCTAGCTCGCGTCGCAGGTTCGCCGCGGCGAGGGGATGCGTGACGAGCGCCCAGAGCACCGCCTCCGGCACCGCGCGCAGCACATCGCACCACACGTCGAAGACCGGCGCGTTGTACTTGTAGGTCGAATTGAAGGACGCGAGCACGAGCGCATCGTCGGGCAGGCCGCATTCGGCGCGCGTCACGGCCGCGGGGATCGGCCGGTGCCGATCGTTGGGTTGATACGAGTGCGGCAGCAGGACGAGTCGCTCGCCGAAATCCGCCGCGTGCGCGAGCGGCGTGACCGTCGCGTCACCGACGATGTAGTCGGCGATGCCGTCGCCGAGCGTGGCCGGATAGCCGAGGTAGTTCACGACGAGCGGCGCAGGCCGGCGCGCGACGATGCCGGTGCGCGCCTGATCGGTGTAGCCCTTCAGATCGATCAGGATGTCGATGCCGTCGGCGGCGATGCGGGCGGCCGCGGCGGCGTCGGACCCGCTCGCGATGTCGACGAACCGGTCGAATGCCGCCTCGAGCCGTGCGCGCATCGCGCTTCCGTCGCTCGGCCCGTGCGAGTAGGCAACGACCTCGAACGCGCGGCGGTCGTGCAGCTCGATCACCTCGGCGAGGAGGTAGGCGGTGGCGTGCTCGTGAAAATCGGCCGAGAGATAGCCGATGCGGATGCGATCGTCGGCGCGGGCGCGCGGCGGCGCGACGCGGACCGAAACCGGGCGTCGCTCGCGCGCGAGCCAGAGATTCGCCGCGGCGCGCTGATCTGCGGGTGTCCCGTCGAGCCACAGCAGAACGAAGGGATGTACCGTCGACTTTCCCGCGCGCACGAGCGCGAGGGCGCGCGCAGCCGGCCCGGCGACCCCGGCCCAATCGCACGCCTGTCCGCGCTCGCCGAGCAGGCGCCCGAGCGTCGCGGCGTTTTCGGGGTCCAGGCGCACGGCCGCGTCGAGCGCGTGGAGCGCGGCTTCGTTGCGTCCCGCCTTGATCAGCGCGACGCCGAGCGACCCGCGCAGCAGCGCGTCCTCCGGATGCAGGCGCACCGCGTCCTCGAGCCGCTCGACGGCCTCCTCGACGCGGCCGATATCGCGCAGCGCGGCGGCGAGGTTCATCGCGATTTCCTTGCGCTCCGGGTCGAGCGCGTCCGCGGCGGTGAGCACGCTGACCGCCTCCGCGGGACGGTGTGCGGCCCGCAGGGCGCTGCCGAGATTGTTCAGGGCGACGATCGATCGGGGATCGATCGCCACGGCGTGCCGGAGAGCCTCGATCGCCTCCTCGAGGCGCCCGGTGCTGTGCAGGAGCGATCCCAGCTCGGTCCACGAGCCGGCGTCGCTAGCATCGCGTTCGAGCACCGTCCGGAACAGAGTCTCGGCTGCGTCGAGGCGCCGGATACGCGCGAGCGCGCGCGCGAGGGCGCGCTGCGATTCGAGATCGTCCGGCTGGAGCGCGACCGCACGCTCGAGATGGGCCGCCGCGGCCTCGAAGCGGTTCGTCTGTCCGGCGATGAAGCCGAGCAGAAAGAACCCGCGAGCGAATCCGGGCGCGGTTTCCACGACCTCTTCGAGCAACCGCTCCGCTGCGGCGAGATCTCCGGCGCGATAGCGCTCGCCGGCCTCGCGAAAGCGTGCGGCGGTCGCAGCGTCGAGCGCGTCGCTCATCGGAGCCGGCGTCGGTGATCCCGGCATGGGCACGCTAGAGCAGGGCGAGCACCTGCTCGGCATGGCCCTTCGTGTTCACGTCGTCGATCACGTGCGCGATGCGGCCCTGCTCGTCGATGACGAACGTGACGCGCTCGGCCATGCCGAGCATGCCGCGCAGCGTGCCGCCGAGCCCGCCGCCGATCGTCCCGTATGCGCGGGCGACCGCGCGATCGGTGTCTGCAAGCAGCGGGAAGTTGAGCCGGTGCTTCTTCGTGAACCGCTGGTGCGAGTCGACGTCCTGCGCCGACACGCCCAGGATCGCCGCGCCCTTCTTCCTGATCTCCGCGTCGTGATCGCGCAGGCTGCACGCCTGCGCGGTGCAGCCGGGCGTGTCGTCCATAGGGTAGAAGTAAAGCACGAGCTTCTGCCCGCGGAAGTCCGCGAGCCGGACCTTCGCGCCGTCGGTCGTCAGGCCGGAGAAGTCCGGCGCCATATCGCCAGGCTTGGGTTTCACAGGCATTTTCGGGGCTGCGTCAGCAGCCCCGGAGAATCCACCGGCAGGTTCAAAAGTGTATTCCCCGCATCAGATTCGACATCGCGATCTGGTCGGCGGTCGCCTGCGGAGCGCCTTCCTCCTTCTTGCCCTGGGAGGCGGCGGAGTCGGGGAACATCCGGAAGGTCGTGTTCATGACGACCTGGGCAACACGCGGCAGCAGGGCGTGCAGCACCTCGCCGAAGACCCCCAACCGCGTGGCGATCCGTACCGGCTTGTAGACGATCGCCTCGACCACCATCTCCGCGGCTTCCTCCGGCGTCAGCGTCGGCACCTGGCTGTAGATCTTCGTGGGCGCGATCATCGGGGTCCTCACGAGCGGCATGTTGATCGTCGTGAACTGGATCCCGATGTCGGAGAACTCGGACGCCGCGCAGCGCGTCCAGGCATCGAGTGCGGCCTTGGAGGCGACGTAGGCCGAGAAGCGCGGCGCGTTGGTGAGCACGCCGATCGACGAGATGTTGATGACGTGGCCCCGGCGCTTCTTCATCATCGACGGCAGCAGGCCGAGGGTGAGTCGGAGCGCCCCGTAGTAGTTGACGGACATGGTCCGCTCGAAGTCGTGGTAGCGGTCGAACGAGTTCTCGATCGCTCGCCGGATCGAGCGGCCGGCGTTGTTGACGAGGATGTCGACGCCGCCGTGATTCTCGACCAGCTTCGCCACGAGTTCGGCGCACTGCGCCCCGTCGGAAACGTCGGCCGAGTAGGTGACGACTTCGTGGCCGGCGGCCGCGATCTCCTTCTTCGCCTCGGCGAGCTTCTCCGGATCGCGCGCCACGATCACGGTGGTGGCGCCGGCGGCGGCGACCTTGTGCGCGGTCGCGAGCCCGATCCCCGATGAGCCGCCGGTGATCAGGACGACCTTGTTCTTCACCTGTCCCTTGAGCGTGCGGTCGATCGAGAGATCCGGGTCGAGGTGGCGCTCCCAGTAGTCCCACAACCGCCAGCCGTAGCTTTCGAGCGCCGGCGCCGCGATGCCGGTGCCTTTCAGCGCAGCTTGCGCCTCGCGCGCATCGAATCGCGTGGGATAGTTGACTAGAGCCAGCAGGTCGTCCGGAACGCCGAGGTCCTTCATGATTGCAGCGCGGATCCGGCGCACCGGCGTCAGCGCCATCAGCCCCTTGGTGAGGCTGCGCGGAATGAAGCCGAGAAGGGCGGCGTTGACGTAGAGCGACATCGGCGGTGCATGCGCGGCTTTGGCGAAGATGTTGAGCACTTCGCCGACGCGCTTCGGCTCGGTATCGACCAGGTGAAAGCACTTGCGGTCGAGCCCCTTCTTGTGCGCGATGTGGTCGAGCGCGTCGACCACGAAATCGACCGGGACGATGTTGATCCGCCCGCCTTCGAGACCGATCGTCGGCATCCACGGCGGCAGGAGCTGGCGCATCCGCTGGATCAGCTTGAAGAAGTAGTACGGCCCGTCGATCTTGTCCATCTCGCCGGTGCGCGAGTCGCCCACGACGATGCCGGGGCGGTATACGCGCCACGGCACCTGGCAGTCGTTCCGCACGATCTTCTCGGCCTCGTGCTTGGTGGAGAAGTACGGGTGGTCGAGGTTCTCCGCCTCGTCGAACATGTCCTCGCGGAAGGCGCCCTCGTAGAGTCCGGCGGCGGCGATCGAGCTGACGTGATGGAAACAGGTGGCGCCGAGGTCGTTCGCGAACGCGACCACGTTGCGGGTGCCATCGATGTTGGCGATCCGCTGCGACTCTTCGTCCGCCTTCAGGTCGTAGACCGCAGCGAGGTGGAAGACGTGCGTGATCGTCTTGTGCTCGAGCTTGCTGCGCTCGGCCTTGGTGACCCCGAGCCCGGGCAGGCCGAGGTCGCCGTGGACCGGTATCGCACGGGTCCGGTCCACGCCCCACCGCTCGAGCAGCTCGTCCGCCCGCTTCGCCGACTTCTCGCGCACGAGGAAGTAGACGACGGCCCCCTTGCGCTGGAGCAGCTTGGCGACGAGGCGCTTGCCGATGAATCCGGTCGCGCCGGTGACGAAGTAGTGCATTGGGGCCCTCCTTCAGGTGCGTGTTCTTCTCGCGCCGCGGGGCATCGAGGCCGGTCGCGCGATGGCGCGAGGATTATAGACCGCGCGTCTCGGGTACCCGGAATTGGCGTTCTTTAGTGTGCGGCCTCTAGATCAGCTGCCTAGACTCTTACCGTGGTCGTTTCATGGACCCGACGACGATAGGAGATCGACATGGCGAAGAAACTGAAAGCGCTCGCGGACCGCGCGGGCGAGCGGCAGCTGGCGACGACGATCCGCGACTCCGCGCAGCAGATCTGGCTCGCGGGGCTGGGCGCGTTCGGAAAGACGCAGGAAGAGGGCGCCAAGGTGTTCGAGGCGCTGGTCAAGGAAGGCAAGCACCTGGAGGCACGTACCCGGAAGCTCGCCGAATCGAAGGTGAGCGAGATGACCAGTCAGTGGAGCAAGAAGACGGGCCAGGCTACTGCGCGCGCGACCGCCACGTGGGACAAGCTGGAACAGGTGTTCGAGGACCGGGTCGCGCGCGCGTTGAGCCGGTTGGGCGTGCCGACGAACCGCGACATCCGGGCGCTTGCGAAGCGGGTCGAGACCCTGACCGCCAGCGTGCAGAAGCTCACCGGCGCACGCAAGCCGCGCGCCGCCGCCAGGAAGCGCTGAGCGGCACCGGCGCGTTGCCCACGATGACGGGCCGCCGCCCCAGCGCCCGGCCCGGGGCGCGCGAACCGCGCGGGCTCGCCCTGGCGGGCGGTGGCCCGCTCGGCGCCATCTACGAGATCGGCGCGCTGACGGCGCTCGCCGAAGCGCTGGACGGGATCGACTTCAATCACCTCGACGCCTACGTCGGGGTGAGCTCGGGCGGTTTCATCGCCGCGGGGCTTGCGAACGGCATCACTCCGCTCGAGATGAGCCGGATGTTCATCGAGAGCGAGGAGCACGAAGCCCCGTTCGACCCGTCGATCCTCCTGCGCCCCGCGCTACGCGAGTACCTGCGCCGCGCCGTCGCCCTGCCTCCGCTGCTCGCGGGGGTCGTGTGGCAGATCCTTACCAGCCGGGACCGCGCCGGACTGCTCGAGTCGTTCGAACGGCTCGCGCGGGCGCTCCCGACCGGGATCTTCGACAACCAGGTCATCGACGCCTTCCTTGCGCGCCTCTTCGAGGCGCCGGGCCGGACCAACGATTTCCGCCGGCTCGACCGCAAGCTCTTCCTCGTCGCGACCGATCTCGATACCGGCGCCTCGGTCGAGTTCGGTGCGCCCGGGCACGACCACGTTCCGATCTCGACCGCGGTTCAGGCGAGCGCGGCGCTGCCCGGCCTCTTCCCGCCGGTCGAGATCGGCGGCCATCACTTCGTGGATGGCGCGTTGAAGCGCACCCTGCACGCCTCGGTCGCGCTCAAGCAGGGCGTGAGGCTCCTCGTCTGCATCAATCCGCTCGTGCCCTACGACAGCCGGCGGCCCGGCGGCAACGCCCGCACCCCGCGCCGGCTCGCGGAGGGCGGCCTGCCGGCGGTGCTCGCGCAGACACTGCGCGCGATCGTGCATTCGCGCATGGAAGTCGGGATGCAACGCTACAAGCGCGAGTTTCCGGACGCCGACGTCGTGCTGTTCGAACCGAACAAGCACGACCACGAGATGTTCTTCACCAACATCTTCAGCTACGCGAGCCGGCGCCGCCTGGCGGAGCACGCCTACCAGAAGACGCGGAAGGAACTGTTCGAGCGGCGGCACGAGCTCGGTCCGGTGCTCGCGCGGCACGGGATCTCGATCCGCCTCGGCGTGGTCACCGATCCGGACCGTCACCTGGTGCGGGGCGCGAGACCGCGGACACCGCTTGTCGCCGGTACGCGGGTCGCGGCGCAGCTCACCGATACGCTCGACGATCTCGAGCGCTGGCTCGCGCTTACGACTTGATCGCCGCGCGCGGGCGCCATGCTATCCTTCGCGCGCCCCCGAGGGACGCCGAGCGAGCCGCATGGAGCGCAAACCGAAGCGCCGCACGCGCGAGCGCATCCTGGAAACGAGCCTGCGGCTCTTCAACGATTTCGGCGAGCCGAACGTCACCACCACGGTGATCGCCGACGAGATGGAGATCAGCCCGGGTAACCTCTACTATCACTTCAGCAGCAAGGACGAGATCGTCAACACGCTGTTCGCGGCGTTCGAGCGCGAGATCGAAGGCGTACTCGCCGCCCCGAGCGCGCGCGGCGCGAACGCCGAGGATGTCTGGCTGTTTTTGCATCTTCTGTTCGAGTCGATCTGGCGCTACCGCTTCCTGTACCGCGACCTGAACGACCTCCTGTCGCGCAACCGCCTGCTGGAGGTGCACTTCAAGCGGCTGCTCGAACGCAAGGTCGAGGTCGCGACCGCGCTGTGCGAAGGGCTGCTGGCCGCGGGTGAGATGACCGCGGCGAAGCGTGAGATCCCGGTGCTGGCGACGAACATGGTCGTCGTGGCAACGTACTGGCTCTCGTACGACTACGTGCGCAATCCGCGCAACCAGCAGGCCGAGACGACGCTCGCCCAGGGGGCGTACCAGGTGGTCGCGCTGGCGGCGCCCTTCCTGGCGCCGCGCGCCCGCGCGCTGTTCGACCGCCTGGCTTCGGCGTACATGAGCATCCTGACCGGACGACTCAGCGGAAGGAGAAACGCAAATGGCGAAGGGCGGCTGGACGAAGTTCCCCCATTCCGACAAGGCGTACGCGTACGAGGGCGCGGCGCTGAAGAAGCACTGGGACCGGCTCCATCGAGGGGACTGCGAGCCTTTCCCGAAAAGCGAAACGTTGCAGGAGGCGTGGCAGCACTACCACGCAGGCGAGTTCGAGCAGGCGGTCGCGGGCGGACTCGAGGCCGGCGTCGAGGGCTATAGCGTCGCCAACAAGGCGGCGGCGATCTACGCGACCTACCTCGAGAAGTCCGCACCGAAGAAGGTGAAGCTCCTGGAAGAAGCGATGAAGCGGGGCGAGGAAGCCATCGATGCGCGCCCCAAGGACGCCAACGCGCATTACTTCTACGCGATGGCCGCCGGCCGCTACAGCCAGGAGATCTCGGTCGTGAAAGCGCTCGCCCAGGGTCTCGGCGGCCGGATCAAGGACGCGCTCGTCCAGGCCCTCAAGCTCCAGCCCAAGCACGCCGACGCTCACATCGCGCTGGGTGCCTGGCACGCGGAGATCATCGGCAAGGTCGGCGCGATGGTCGGCGGGCTCACCTACGGCGCGAAGAAGGACGCCGCGCTCGAGCACTTCCAGAAGGCGCTCAAGCTCAACCCCGACTCGGCAATCGCGCGCATCGAGTACGCGAACGGCCTGGTCACGCTCTTCGGGAAGGAGAAGCTGAAGGAGGCGGAGAAGCTCTACGCCGAAGCGGCGAAGCTGAAAGCCCTCGACGCGATGGAACGCCTCGACGTCGAGGCCGCAAAGGCAGAGCTCGAGGACTAGCCCGTCTTCACTGCCGCGCCGGCGGGGCGCTGCCTTGCCCGCCGCGCTGGTGGTGCACCGCCCTGCCTGCCGGCCCGCCGCGACCGCCTGGCCGCGGCCGCCAGCTCGCGCTCGACCAGTCCCGGCTCGCGTTGCAGGTCCCACGGTTCCATCAGGACCGTGAGCAGCAGGCGCTCGAACTCCGGGCGAAATCCCGCGATCACCCGGTCCGGATCGGGCACCCGCGCGGCGTCGGTGATCAGCCCGAACTGCACGCCGCCGTTGTAGGAGAGGATCGACACGCCCATCCCGATATCGCCCGATTGCGGCACCCAGAACATGATCTGCCCCAGCTGCGCGCCGCCGAGGTAGAGCGGCTGTTGCGGCCCCGGCACGTTGGTCATGACGGCGGTCGCCTTGTTGGCGAGGAGGTCGAGCATCTCCTGCTGCGCCGCCCGCGGCAGAAAGCCAGCGAGGCCGAGCAGGGCGAACGCGATGACCGGCTGATACGAGTTCTTGAGCGCTTCCATGCGCCGGTGCACCTCGTAGAGCCGCGCAAGCGGGTTGGCGATGCCGACCGGCAGCAGCAGCGTGACGAGGCCGAAACGGTTCCCGAGCCGTCCGTCGTCGCCGGGCGGGCGCAGGTTGACCGGCACCATCGCGCGCAACTCGACGCCGGCTGCCGGATCACCCTTCTCGATCAGATACCGCCGCAGCGCGCCGGCGACCGTCGACAGCAGCACGTCGTTCACCGAGCATTCGAGCACCCGTCCGACGGACTTCACCTCGTCGAGCGGCACCGGCTCGGTCCAGGCGACCGCCTTCTCCACTCCGGCCGGGCCCTTGAACCGGGTACGCGAGTCGTCAGGCATGGTCGCGAGCTGCGCAACTTCCGCGGCGACGCTTCCGGCGAGGCGCGCGTAGTCGATCACCCGTTGCGGATTCCGGAGCAGGGCGAGGTACTGCTCGAGGACATTGCCGGAGAGCCGCAGCGCGCCCGAGGCCGCGCCGGCGATCGGCTCGAACAGTTGGGCGAGCAGCCCCTCGTTGCCCCCCTGCTTCGTCGGGCCGATGGGCGGCGGAGGCGCGTCCGTCGTGGAGGACGCGGGCGACTCGCTCGTCAGCGAGAGCAGCACGCCGATCAGCGCGATGCCGTCCGCGTAGCTGTGATGGATTCGAACGACAACCGCCGAGCCGCCGTCATACTCCTCGACGAGGTGGAATTCCCACCACGGCCGGCGCGGATCGAACGGCCGCGGCGCGAGCCGGCCGACGAAGCGTTTCAGCGCGTCCGGGCCGCCGCGGCCCGGGAGCCGTACCCGCTTCAGCTGCCGGGCGAGGTCGAAGCGCGGCGTCTCCTCCCACCAGGCCCCGGCGAGATCCTCGCGCGGGCGCATGCGGAAGCGCTCGTAGCAGAGCCAGCGCGCCTCGAGCACGGCTTTGAGGCGCTCGTAGTCGAGCGGCGTGTCGAGCACGAGCACCCCGACGATCGCCATGCGGTTCGTCGCGCGATCCATCCGCAGCCAGGCGGTGTCGACGCTCGACATCCGTTCGCGGCGAGGCATGGTCGGTGTTGTGGTCCGGCGGCGGGGAAAGGCTGCCTATAATAGCCGAGCGTGCGCTGCGCAAGCCCGCGGCGCCGCGCGAGCGACGAGGAGCCGGAAAGGAGAAAGCGGATGAGCGACCTGAAGAAGAAGTTCGACGAAGCCGCGACCGCGGTCAAGAAGTTGAAGGAGGATCCGGGCAACGACGCGAAGCTGCAGCTCTACGCGCTCTACAAGCAGGGCGCGGAAGGCGACGTCGCCGGCAAGCGGCCTGGCTTCACCGACATGATCGGCCGCGCCAAATACGACGCGTGGGCGAAGGTGAAGGGCCTGTCGAAGGACGAGGCGATGAAGAAGTACGTCGACTTCGTGAAATCGCTCGGCGGCTAGCGTCGCGGCGGCTTCTTCTTCGCCGGCGTGGCCGCCTTCGGGGAGGGGCTGAGCAGCTTGTCGAGCTGCGACTCGACCTCGGCTTCGATCCGCGGCTTGAGGAATGCGAGCAGGAATCCGAGCTTCGCCTCGAGCCGCACCTCCCTCAGCGTCACGTGGAGCTCGCCGTCGACGCCGCTCCGCTCGAAGCGGAGCACGTCGCCGTCCCAGGCGTAGTCGAGGTCGAAGTCCTTTCTGAGCTGCTTCGCCATCTTCTCGGCCGCCTTGCGCGCCTCGTCGAGCGTCTTCGAGTGGGAACGCCGTATCCGGATGTCGCTCATGCCCAAGGCCTCCTTCCCTCGCCGCCTGGCCGCCGATGGAGCGGCGCCATTCTAGCGCGTCGCGTCGATGCTAAACTTGCCTCGCTAGGGAGGACGCGATGTTCATCGTAAACCGCCTCGAGAAGCTGGTTTCGAAGGTGCGCGCCAGCCAGCCGGTACCGCTCCGCCTCCGGCTCTGGAGCGGGCAGAGCTACGAGCTCGGGCCCGACCCGACGGTCACCATCACGGTGCCGAAGGCGTCCGCGCTGCGCTATTTCGTCGCCCCCGACCTGATGACGCTCGGCGAGGCCTATGTCGAAGGCCACATCGACTTCGACGGCCCGCTCCAGGAGGCGTTCCGGGTCGGCGAGCGCTTCGCGCGCGTCGCCGGCGGCAGCAAGCTCGCGCCCCTGAAACAGGCGGTGCGCCACACGAAGACGCGCGACCGCAAGGCGATCGAGTACCACTACGACGTCTCGAACGAGTTCTACGCCCTGTTTCTGGATCCCGAGATGGTCTATTCGTGCGCCTACTTCAAGCGGGAGGACGACTCGCTCGAGCTGGCTCAGACCCAGAAGCTCGACCATATCCTCACCAAACTGATGCTCCGCCCGGGCGAGCGCCTCCTCGACATCGGCTGCGGCTGGGGCGCGCTGATCTTCCGCGCGGTGGAGAAGTTTGGCGCGCGTGCGGTCGGAATCACCCTGTCGCAGAACCAGCACGACTACGTGCGCGAGAAGATCCGGGCGCGGGGCCTCGCCGACCGCTGCGAGGTGCGGCTGCAGGACTATCGCGACGTGCCGGAGGAAGGCGGATACGACAAGGTCGCGAGCGTCGGGATGTTCGAGCACGTCGGCCGCAAGAATCTCACGCTCTATTTCGGGCGGATCCGCGCACTGCTCAAAGACGGTGGCCTGGCGCTGAACCACGGCATCACTTCGATCGACCCCGACAGCCGGGCGGTCGGGATGGGTGCGGGCGACTTCATCGGCCGCTACGTGTTCCCGCACGGCGAACTCCCGCACATCGGGCTCGTGCTGCGCGAGATGTCGGCCGGCGGCCTGGAAGTGACCGACGTCGAATCGCTGCGGCGCCACTATGCCCGTACGACCGAGCTGTGGGCGAGCCGGCTGGAGGCCGCGGCCGGGCGGGCACGGGCGATCGCCGGCGAGAAGCGCTACCGCATCTGGTCGGTCTATCTCGCCGGCTGCGCGCACGGGTTCGCACAGAACTGGATGAACATTTACCAGGTGCTCGCCTGCAAGCAGGGCCGCGCAGGGACGAACCCGCTCCCTCTTACCCGCGACTACATGTACCGGGCGGCTTGACGCGCCCGCACCGCCTGACGGACACTTCGCCACATGCTTCCTCTCATCACCGGCCGCCGACGCCGTACCGCCCGCGGGGCGGGGCGTCGGTGCGCGCGACGACGATGAGGCAGGGAGCAGCCGAACATCGCGAAGGCCACAGACACCCGCTGTGGCCTTCTTCTTTTGCGACACCGTAAACAAGGAACTGCAAGATGGACCTCAAGGATTTCCCGCTGAACGCGCTGATGGAGATCACCTCCCGCCCGCCGCTCGTGTTCGTGCGCGGCGAGGGATCGTGGATCTGGGATCACGCCGGGCGCAAGTATCTCGACTTCGTGCAGGGCTGGGCGGTGAACGCGCTCGGGCACAGCCCGCGCGCGATCGTGGACGCGCTCGCCGAGCAGGCCGCGATGCTGATCAACCCCAGCCCGGCGTTCTGGAACGCGCCCAGCGCGCGTCTCGCCAAGCAACTGGTCGACCACTCGTGTTTCCAGCGCGTGTTCTTCGCCAACAGCGGCGCGGAGGCGAACGAAGGCGCGATCAAGCTCGCGCGCAAGTGGGGCGCGAAATTCAGGAATGGCGCTCACGAGATCATCACCTTCGATCACGCGTTCCACGGCCGCACGCTCGCCACCATGTCCGCCTCGGGCAAGCCGGGCTGGGACCGGCTCTTCGAGCCGAAGGTGCCCGGCTTCCCGAAGGCCGACCTGAACGACCTCGCGTCGGTCGAGCGGCTGATCGGCGACCGCACCGCGGGGATCATGCTCGAGCCGATCCAGGGCGAGGCGGGCGTGCTGATGGCGACCGACGGGTTCCTGCGCGGTCTCCGCGAGCTCGCGACGGCACGGAAGCTGCTGCTGATCGTGGACGAGGTGCAGACCGGGATGGGCCGCACCGGGAAGCTGTTCGGCTACGAGCACGCCGGGATCGAACCCGACGTCATGACGCTCGGCAAGGGGATCGGCGGCGGGGTGCCGCTCGCTGCGCTGCTCGCGAAGGAGAGCGTCTGCTGCTTCGAGCACGGCGACCAGGGCGGCACTTACAACGGCAATCCGCTGATGACGGCGGTGGGCTGTGCCGTGATGGATGCGCTGCTCGCCCCCGGTTTCCTCGGGCGCGTCGCGCAGCGCGGGGGGCAGCTGACCGAGGGCCTGAGGAAGCTCGCTGCGAAGTACTCCCTCGGGGAAGTGCGCGGCCGGGGATTGCTGGTGGCGCTCGATCTGGGGCGCGACATCGGCCCCGCGATCGTGGACGCCGCGCGTGATGCAGGCCTCCTCCTCAACTCGCCGCGGCCCGCCAGCCTGCGTTTCATGCCGGCGCTCACGACCTCGGCCGGCGAGATCGACGAGATGCTCGGGACGCTGGACGGACTGCTGGAGAAAACGCTGCGGAGCTAGTGCCCGGACGCCGGGCGTTCGGCGAGCAGCGCCTCGTAGCGTTCGCGGCTCGCCGCGAGGTGCGGGTTGAGCTTCAGTGCGACGTCGAGCGCGAAGAGCGCGTCGTCGCCGCGGCCGGCGGCGATGCAGAGCTCGGCGAAGGCGAGCATCGCGCCGAAGTGGCGCGGCTCGAGGGTGAGTGCGTGATGGAAGTCCCGGACGCTCTCCTCGTCGCGCGATTGCATGTAGTAGAGCGTGCCGCGCTTGTGCCAGGCCTCCGCGAAGCCGGGGTGGAGCGCGACGAGCCGATGGAGGATCCGCTCGGCGGTCGCGAAGTCTTCGGCCACGATGGCACGGGTCGCGCGCTCGAGCTCGGACACGGCGCGGCGGTCGGGATAGGTCATCCAGAGCGCCCAGATCTCGTCTTCGGTCGCTTCCGCCGTGGGCGCCGAGGCGACGTCGGCGAGGCGCCGCAGGAGGGCGTCCAGCCGCCGGTGGAGCCGGTGCGACGGGCGCCGCCGCGGGGCGCGGACGATCAGTTTCAGCGTCTCGGCGTACGTCATGCGCGGATAGTGTAAGGCGCCGCCGTCGCGGTCAATGGGCCGTTCCGTGCGATTCTGCGGCAAGTTCCTCGCGGGCCTTCCGCACGGCGCCGAGATGGGGGTTGATCCGCAGCGCCGCGTCGAAGGCGAACAGGGCGCCGGTCCGGTCGCCTCTCCGCAGGCAGATCTGTCCGAACCCGCAGACGGCCCCGAAGTGGCGCGGTTCGAGCTCGAGGGTGCGATGGATGTCGCGCACGCTCTCCGCGTCCCGGCCCATGCGGAAGTACAGCGTCGCGCGCTTGTTCCACGCCTCGGCGTAGCCGGGCTGCGCGGCGACCAGCTGGTCGAGCAGGGGCTCGGCCTGTGCGTGATCGTCCGCGCCGATCGCCCGGCTGGCGGTTTCGAGGTGCTCCTGGACGCGAGGATCGACGTGGGACATCCACGCCTCCCAGATCGCATCCTCGACCTGGCTCGCTTCGACTGCATTGGCCACGCGCGCGAGGCGCTCGAACAGGGCGTCGAGCCGGCGGGGAAGCGTGGGCGCGGGTTTGCGCCCCGGCAGCGAGAGGATCAGCTTCAGCGTCTCGTCGAACACGGGCCGAAGCTTATAGCGGGTCAGTGGAAATCGCGCGAGCGGGTGACGAGCCGGCCGAGAGCCGCGCTCGCGTCGATCAGCCGCCGGGCGACGAGATGCACGACCTCGCCCTCGCGCTCGATGACGCCGTGCACCGCCATCAGCCGCGCGCCGAGGAGCTCGCGCCGCTGGCGCTCGCCGAGATCACGCCAGACCACCACGTTGACGTAACCGGTCTCGTCCTCGAGCGTCACGAACACCACGCCGGACGCGGTGTCGGGGCGCTGCCGACCGGTGACGATCCCGCAGGCACGGGCCAGGCTGCCGTGCGGCAGCCGACGGATCTCCTCCGCGGTGGCGAGCCGGTGGCGCATCAGGCGGTCGCGCAGCAGCGCGAGCGGATGCCGGCCGAGCGTGAGGCCGAGACTCGCATAGTCGGCGACGAGATCCTCGCCTTCGGTGGGTGGACGCAGGCGCGGCGGCGCCTCGATCACGGGCGCTTCGCGCAGAAGCGGGGTGGCGGGCTCGACGCCGGCGACGTCCCAGTACGCCCGCCGCCGGTGCGTGGCGAGCCGGTTGAGCGCGCCGGCGGCGGCGAGGCATTTCAGGTCGCGGGCGTCGAGCCCGGCGCGGCGCGCGAGGTCGTCGACGTCCACGAACGGCCGTTCACGGCGTGCCGCGACGACCCTTTCCGCGGCGGGCCGGGAAAGCCCCTTCACCATGAGCATGCCCAGCCGCATCGTCCGAGCAGGAGACCCTTCCCCCTTCTCCCTTCCCTCTGCCTGATTTTCGAGCGTGCACTCCCAGTCGCTCGCGAGCACGTCGACCGGCCGCACCTCGACGCCGTGCCGCTGCGCGTCCTGCACGAGCTGCGACGGCGCGTAGAAACCCATCGGCTGGCTGTTGAGGAGCGCGGCGCAGAACGCCGCCGGATGGTGGCGCTTGATCCACGCCGACACGTAGACGAGGAGGGCAAAGCTCGCCGCGTGCGACTCGGGAAAGCCGTACTCGCCGAAGCCGAGGATCTGGCGGTAGACGCCTTCGGCGAACTCGGGCGGGTAACCGCGCTTCCGCATCCCGTCCTTCAGCCGCCGCTCGAACGGCTCGAGCCCGCCCTTGCGCCGCCATGCGGCCATCGCGCGGCGGAGGGCGTCCGACTCTCCCGGAGTGAAGCCGGCGGCCACCACCGCGAGCTGCATCACCTGCTCCTGGAAGATCGGTACGCCGAGCGTCCGCTCGAGCACCTGCCGCACCGCTGCGCTCGGATAGGTAACCGGTTCGAGCTTCTGCCGGCGGCGGAGGTAGGGATGCACCATGCCGCCCTGGATCGGCCCGGGTCGGACGATCGCGACCTCGATCACCAGGTCGAAGAAGCGCTCGGGCCGTAGGCGCGGCAGCATCGCCATCTGCGCGCGCGACTCGATCTGGAACACGCCGATCGTGTCGGCGGCCTGGATCATCTCGTACGTCGACGGGTCCTCGGCCGGCACGTCGGTCATCGTGAACGGCGCGCCGCGGCCGGCACCGATCAGGTCGAGCGCGCGCCGGATCGCCGAGAGCATGCCGAGCGCGAGCACGTCGACCTTCAGGAGGCCGAGCGCGTCCAGGTCATCCTTGTCCCACTGGATGACGCTGCGCTCGGGCATCGTCGCGTTCTCGACCGGCACCAGCCGCTCGAGCGACCCGCGCGCGATGACGAAGCCGCCGGTGTGTTGCGACAGATGGCGCGGGAAGCCCACCAGCGCATTCACCAGCTCGCACAGCTGCCGGATCACCGGGCTCGCGGCGTCGAAGCCGTCGGCGGCGAGCTTCTCCGGCTCGACCCCCCAGTGGTCCCACCAGGCGCGCGACATCGCGAGCTGGTCGACCTGCGCCGGGTCCAGACCGAGCGCCTTGCCGACGTCGCGGATCGCGCTCTTCGGGCGGTAGGTGATGACGGTCGCCGCGATCGCCGCGCGATCGCGGCCGTACTTGGCGTAGAGGTACTGGATGACCTCCTCGCGCCGCTGGTGCTCGAAGTCGACGTCGATGTCGGGCGGCTCGTTCCGCTCGCGCGAGATGAAGCGCTCGAACAGCATCGACATCCGCGCCGGGTCGACCTCGGTGATGCCGAGCGCATAGCAGACCGCCGAGTTCGCCGCCGAGCCGCGGCCCTGGCAGAGGATTCCCCGTGCCCGCGCGAACCGCACGAGGTCGTGGACGGTGAGGAAATAGGGCTCGTAGCGGAGATCGGCGATGAGCGCGAGCTCGTGCTCGACGAGGTTGCGGACGTGATCGGGTACGCGGCCGGGGAAGCGCCAGGCGAGACCCTCCTCGGTGAGCCGCCTTAGCCAGCCCGCCGGCGTCTCGCCGGCAGGCACCAGCTCTTCGGGGTACTCGTAGCGCAGCTCGTCGAGCGAGAAATCGCACCGCTCGGCGACGCGCAGCGTCTCGGCGAGGAGCTCGGGCGGATAGAGCTGCGCGAGCCGCATCCGCAGCCGGAGGCTTCGCTCGGCGTTGGGGAAGAGCGCCTTGCCGCATTCCCGCACCGGGCGCCGCAGGCGCACCGCGGTGAGGACGTCCTGGAGGCGCCGCCGCGAGCGGACGTGCATGTGCACGTCGCCGGCGGCGACGAGCGGGAGGCCCGCGGCGCGGGCGAGCGCGCGCAGGTCCGCCAGCCGGGCGCGATCGTCGGGCCCGCAATGGAGCTCCGCTGCGATCCAGGCGCGGCCGGGGAAGCGCTCGGCGAGCCATTCTGCGCATGCCCGGTCTGCGTCCTGGGACGTGCGCAGGTGGCACGAGCAGGGTGAGGCAATCGTCGAGCCCGCCGTCCAGATCATCCCGTGTCAGCCGGTAGCTGCCCTTCGCCGCGCTGCGCCGCCCCCGGGTGATCAGCTCGGAGAGGTTGCCGTAGCCCATGCGGCTCGTAGCCAGGAGGACAAGCTTCGGCCCGTCGGCCGAGCTTCAGGGCGAGTTCGGTGCCGACGAGCAGCTTGAGCCCGTGCTCCTTTGCCGCGAGGTGCGCGCGCACGGCGCCGGCGACCGAGCATTCGTCGGTAACGGCGAGCGCGGCGTAGCCGAGCGCGGCCGCGCGCGCGACGAGCTCCTCCGGATGCGAGGCGCCGCGGAGAAAGCTGAAGTTGGTGAGGCAGTGCAGCTCGGCGTAGGCGGGGAGCATTCACGCAAACAGCCCGTGCAGGAACCAGCCGCCCGGCGGGCGCCGCTCGCGGTAGACCCAGACGAGCGTGCGGTCGGCGGTCTCGGCGACGAAGTAGTCGCGCGCGACGTCGCCGCCGTCCCACCAGCCCGATTCGATGCGCTCGGGGCCGGCGAGGAGCCTCAGCGGGCCGCCGCGCTGCGGCGAGGCGTCGATCTCCTCGAGCGGCTGCGGCGCGGGCAGGAGCCAGAACGGCCGCTGCGCGAAGCGGTCCGCACCGGCGCCCGTCGCGGGCGGGCATGCACCGGCGGCGCATTCCCGCGAAGCGCGCTCCGGCCGGTGCTCCTCCGCAACGGCGAGATAGTGCACGGCCGCGCCGCCGAGCCGGGCGCGGAGCCGCTCGACGAGATTCTTCCAGCCACCGGGAGAGGAGGCGCCGTCGTCGAAGAGCGCGAGCGCCTCGCCCGCAAGCGGTACGACGTCGCCGGCGTCGAGCGCGATCGCGCGCACGGCTTCCGGAAGGGCGAGCCCGCCGAGCCGCTCGCGCGCGAGCAGCGTGAAATGGGTGGCGTCGCGGGCCGGCGCGACGAGACCGATCGGCACCTCGGTGAACCGCGCTTCGCGATGGACGAGCCTGAGCGCGAGCCGCTGCACGCCGCCGGCGCGTGCCGCGAGAAAGCCTTCGAGCTGCACGAAGAGCCGCTTCGCGGCGAACAGCAGCGCCTCGGTCTGCGTCACCTCCGCCGGTAGCTCGAGGCGGGCGCGGAACTCGGCCGGCGGGGCGAAGAAGGTGCGCGGATCGGGCGTGCGCCCGAGCGCGCGGTCGAGATCGTCGAGGAGCCTCGGGCCGAAGCGGCGCGCGAGCCCGCCGCGCGGCAGCGCAATCACGTCGCCGACGCGCGTCGCGCCGATGGCGGTAAGCGCTTCGAGCGCGGCGGCGTCGCCGGTCATGACGCGCACCGGCAAGCCGGCGAGCGCGTCTTCGAGCGCGGCGGGGTCCGCGATCAGTGCCTCGCTCCCGGCGTGCGCGAGCCAGCGCGCGCCGCGCGCGGTCGGCGCCGCCGCGACGAGCGCGGTGAACCCCATGCGCGCGCAGCCGTCGCGCAGGCTCGCGGCGATGCGCTCGAGGCCGCGGAAGAGCTTCAGGCTGCCGGAGACTTCGAGTGCGAGCGCCGCATTCTCCATCGGGCGGAATTCGAGCGCGACGTTAGGGGTGTACTGGGCAGCCCAGCCCGCGAGACCGAGGAGGCACTCGGTCTCCTCGGCCGGGTTGCGCGGATGAACGACGAGCTCGCGCGCGAGCGCGCTCGCCGCCGCGGTCGAGAGCCCCGGGCGCACGCCACGCGCTGCCGCTTTCCCGTCGCAGGCGACGATGCGGTGATGCTCGGCGACGGCCTGCGGCTCAGGCGTGGCAAGCGCGCGCGTCAGCGCTTCGAGCGGGAGGTTCGGCAGATACAGCGCAATCCACTGCTGCATGGGGACGACTCAGGTCGATCGCTATCGGCCGTTCGCAGACCGCGCCGCGGCGCTTGAGGATCCGCACCGCGATCCCGCCGGCGGCGGTGTCGAGCGCGAGCCGCAGCGCCGCCGGCGACGCTTCGCCGGCAGCCCGCGGCGCGCGGAAGAGCATCGCCATCGCCCGCGTGCCTTCGGCCGCGAGCTGCAGGCGCCGGAGCGCCGGGTACTTCACCTCACCGGGCCACACGAGCACCGCACCGCAGGCGGCAGAACGCAATGCCTGCTCGGCTGCCCACAGCGAGTCGCGCGCCGAGCGCGTCCGGACGATCAGGACCTGCCCGAGCGCGATACCCGCCGCGACGAGCGCCGGCGCATAGGGCAGATACGGTGGCGCGATCCAGGCGAGCCGCCCGCCGGCGCAGACGAGGCGGGCGAGGGCCGGCCCCAGGATGCGGAGCTCGCCGATGCCGTCGTGCGCCGGCACCAGCTCGGTGAGCGCACCGGCCGGCCAGCCGCCGCCCGGCAGCTCCGCGTCGAGCTGCGGGAACCCGGTCGGCACGCTCGGGCTCGCCACGCGCGCGAGCGCACGCCCGAGCCGGACGTCGGAACGGGCGAGGAGGGCGGCAAGAGACACTGCTTCGGCAACCACGGGGAAAGCGAACCGCGATCGAGCGCATGCGTCTCGCGCCCGATCGGCGGTTCCCGCGTTACAGCGAGCGGCTGCGGATGATCCCGACGGCGATGCCCTCGATCGCGAACGGCGACGAGCGGGTGTCGACGACGATCGGCTTGAAGTCCGGGTTCTCGGGCAGAAGCTCGACCGTCCCCCCGCGGCGGCGCAGGCGTTTCACCGTCACTTCATCGGCGAGCCGTGCGACCACGATCTGCCCGGAGCGCGCTTCCTCGGTCTTGTGCACGGCCAGCATGTCGCCGTCGAGAATGCCGGCGTCGCGCATGCTCATGCCGCGCACCTTCAGCAGATAGTCGGCGCGCGGATGGAAGAGTCCCGGATCGACCGAGTAGCGGCCGACGATGTGCTCCTCGGCGAGGATCGGCGAGCCGGCGGCGACCCTGCCGACGAGCGGCAGGCCGAGCGCCTCCTTGAGGCGCAACCCGCGCGCGGTGCCGTCGAGGATCTCGATCACCCCCTTGCGCTCCAGCGCGCGCAAGTGTTCCTCCGCGGCATTGGGGGAGGCGAAACCCAACATGCGCGAGATCTCCATGCGCGTCGGCGGAAAGCCGGTCTCCTCGATCGTGTCGCGGATGAGCTGCAGGATCTCTGCCTGCCGCGGCGTCAGTTCTTTCATGGTTTCCGGATGCCTTCAGAAAAAAGCTGTTCGTGTGAACATGGAGGATTCCCCTTGCACATCCCGCGCGGCGCAAAACGTCAAGCGCTGGCCGAGTACTGCGCCGGCACCGGCTCCCGCGCCTGCACGCTGGCGATCGCCCGCACCCCGGCCGGCATCGGCACTCGGCCGAAGCGCGCGAGCCGCGCCTCGATCGCGAGCCGGCTCCGTGCGTGCACGACCGCGAGGTCGTCGATCGATTGACCCTTGTCGAAGGCGGCGACGAGCTGGTCGTCCTCCTCCTTCGACCACGGCTTGCCGGAATTGCCGGCCGCTGGGCGCGCGGCGTGCCGCTTCTGCGCGGCGACCGCGGTCTCGAGCGCGCGGACCGCCTGGAAGAGCGCGCGCACGACGTCCGGATGCTGGTAGGTGCTCGACGCCGGGAACGGCGCGCCGGTGATCGGGTCGGTGCCGGCCGACAGCGCCTGCAGGATGGAAAGCGCCTTGTCCTGATCCATGGATGCCTCTTGGTTGACCTTGCGTTGACCCCCGCCCTTATCTGTATTCATACACAGTACTGAACAAAAATGCAAGTCCCGCCGCCGGTGCGGCGCGAAGTCGTTGGTTTTCCGCGGGAAGACGGGATAATCCGGCCGCATGTGCGGCCGCTACGTGCTCGTTTCGCCCGGCGAGGTCATCGCCGAGCACTTCCGCCTGAGCGAGGTGCCGGTCTACCCGCCGAGCTACAACATCGCGCCGACCCAGCAGGCGCTCGTGGTGCGCGAGACGCCCGCCGGCGCGCGCGAAGCGGTGATGCTCCGCTGGGGCCTGATCCCCGCCTGGGCGAAGGATCCGGCGATCGGCGGCCGGATGATCAACGCCCGCGCCGAGGGGTTGGCCGACAAGCCGGCGTTCCGCGCGGCGTTCCGGCGCCGGCGCTGCCTGGTGCCGGCCGACGGGTTCTACGAATGGTCGACGGTCGCCGGCGGACGGAAGCAGCCCTACTTCATCCGGCTCGTCTCCGGCGCGCCGCTCGCGCTCGCCGGGCTGTGGGAGCAGTGGCGCGGCCCCGGCGGCGACGCGATCGCCACCTTCACCATCGTCACCACGGAGGCGAACGAGGCGCTCCACGCGATCCACGACCGCATGCCGGTGCTCGTCGCATCCGCCGACCACGACGAGTGGCTGTCCTCGCCGAACCCGTCCGCCCTGCTCGCGCCGTGGGCCGGCGCGCCGTTCGAGATCCGCCCGGTCAGCACCCGCGTCAACAGCGTGCAAAACGACGCGCCGGATCTCCTCGAGCGCGTATAATCCGCCGCGCCATGTTCGGGAAAAAAATCAAGACCGGTTACGAGTCCGACGCGACGCGCATGATCCGCGAGCTGCTCGCGGAGAAGCCCGGGATCGCCGACGAGCAGCAGCAGGGACGCGCGCTGTGGTGGGACCGCCGGCTCGACCTCGACCTCCTGCGGCGTGAGCGGGAATCGAGCGTGGCGCAGAGAGGCTACGTCTATCAGACCGATCACTAGCCTCGGCGCGGGACGGCGGCACCTTCTGGCGGTGCTCGCCGGTCTCGCGCTCGCGGGTTGCCTCTCGCCGCAGGCGAGCCTGCTGCTCGCCCTGATCCCCGACGGCACGTTCACTACCCTGCTCAAGAACATGCAGGGCGTGAGCGAACCGAACCGCGAGCGGCTCGCGATGCTCGAGCAGAAAGGCGACTGGGCCGGCGTCGTGCAGTTCGCCCAGGAGAACCTGCAGCGCGATCCGCACAACGCTGACTGGTGGATCATCGCCGGCTATGCTTTTTCGCAGCTCAAGCAGTATCAGCGCGCGGCCGACGCTTTCCAGCAGGCGACCCGCCTCGAGCCGCAGGACATCACCAGCTGGAACCTCCTCGCCCAGGCCTATCGCTCGCTCGGCCAGCCGGAGCGGGCGATCCGTACCCTCGACAACGCGCTGCGGATCAACGGCGACTCGCCGATGACCTACTACCTGATCGGCGAGAGCTTCAGCGACCTCAAGCGGCCGGATCGCGCGGTCAGCTTCTACGAGGAGGCGGTGCAGCGCAACCCGAAGTTCGGCGAAGCGGTCTACGGCCTCGGCGTCGCGTATGCGCGGCTCGGGCGGAAAACCGATTTCGAAGCGACGGTCGACCTGCTCAAGAAGATCGACCCGCAGGCCGCGCAGCAGCTCGCCGCGACACCCGTCGGCCCGCAGCGCTAGGAGACGGCCAGGCCGTCGTCGGCGGCGATTACCGCGCCGTTGACGAAGCCCGCGGCGTCGGAGGCGAGGACCAGCACCAGGGCGTCGAGGTCCTCCGGCTTGCCGACCCGCCGCCGCGGCAGCATCGCGACGAGCTTCTTTCCGCCTTCCGTCTGCCAGTAGTCGCGGTTGATCTCGGTTTCGATGTAGCCGGGGCAGAGGGCATTCGCGTTGATGCCGTGACGCCCCCATTCGAGCGCAAGCGACCGGGTCAATTGCACGACGGCCGCTTTCGACATGCAGTAAACGGAGAGCTGGCCGAGCACCCGCAAGCCCGCGACGGAAGCGATGTTGACGATGCGTCCCGGACGCCGGCCGGCGATCATGCTCCTGCCGACCGCCTGCGCGACGAAGAACATGCCCTTGGCGTTGGTGTCCATCACGTAGTCGTAGTCGGCCGGCTCGACGTCCGCGAGGCGCTTGGTCACGCTGACGCCCGAGTTGTTCACCAGGATGTCGATCGGCCCGAGCGCGCGCTCGGCGTCGGCGACAGCGCCGCGCACCGACGCGACGTCGGTCACGTCCATCGCCACCGCATGCGCCGCGCCGCCCGCTGCCCCGATCTCGCGCGCGAGCGCCGCGAGCCGGTCGGTCCGGCGCGCTGCGAGCGCGACGCGTGCGCCGGCGCCGGCCAGCACGGTCGCGAACCGTGCCCCGAGCCCGCTCGATGCGCCGGTGACGAGCGCCGTCTTGCCGTCGAGCCTGATTTCCATCGCAGCCTCCGTCGGGAGTGCCGATTATAGGTGCGCGCCTCGGCGCGAATGGCACCGCCCCCGGGTGCGAGCTACACTCGCGCGCACTCTCATGACCGATCTCCTGCGAACCTACGAACGCGGGTGTCTCCGCGTCACGCTCAACCGCCCGGCGAAGCGCAACGCCGTGTCCCGCGACACCTTGCGCGAGCTGAAGGCGGTCTTCGAGGCGCACGCTGGGCTCGACGACCTCCGGCTGCCGGTCCTCGGCGGTGCCGGCGACGTCGCTTTCTGTACCGGGGCCGACCTCGCCGGCCTGGCAGGCGCGCGCGACGAGGAGGCGACCGAGGCGTTTGCCGCCGACGCCACGGCGGCGCTGGACGCCGTGCGCCTGTTCCCGGTGCCGACGGTCGCGGTGCTGAACGGTGCCGCGCTCGGCGGCGGCGCGGAACTCGCGCTCGCCTGCGACATGCGCGTCGCCGCCGCCCACGCCCGGCTCGGCCACGTCCATGCGGAGATCCACGCCGCCACCGCGTGGGGCGGCGGCCCCGATCTCGCGCGCCTCGTCGGCTATCCGACCACGATGGAGCTGCTCGCCTCCGCGCGCCTGCTGGCGGCGGTCGAGGCACAGGCCCTCGGTCTAGTCAACCACGTCGCACCCCCGGGCGGCGACCTGCTCGAGTTCGTCGACCGCTTCCTCGAGCCGATGCGGGAGCGACCGCCGCACGTGATGCGGGCGCTCAAGTCCCAGGCGCTCGCCGAGCGGTTCGGCTGGCCGGTCGAAGTCCGGCGCGAGGCCGAGCGCGAGCATTTCGTCAGGGCCTGGCTCGATCCGGCCCACTGGATGGCGGTCGACGACCGGTTCAAGCCGGCTGCAGGCCCCGCGGGTGCATCCGGAGCGGAGTCTGGCGAGTATCAGGGGGAATAATCACGACCTGGCACGCGTTTCCGATCCATGACAACTTGCTCGCCACGGATGGCTGTCTGCATCGGGATCACGGCACTCGCGTTGTTCGTCGGCGCCTGCGCCACGCTCTCCCCGTCGGTTCCTCCGGGCGCATCCAAGTCCGAGGTCGAGGCGGCGCTCGGGAAGCCGGTCGACGTGATGACCGCGCCCGGCGGCGAGGTCGTCTGGCAGTACCCGCGCGGCCCGATGGGACAGTTCACGTACATGGTCGCGTTCGGCGCGGACGGCCGGGCGAAGGGGCTCACCCAGGCGTTGACCTGGGAGAACTTCGCCGGCATCCGCCCCGGGATGACCCGCGACGAGATCCGGCTCCGGTTCGGGCGCCCGGGGACGATCGTCACCTATCGCAATCTCGGCGAGGAAGTCTGGTCCTACCGCTACCAGATCCCGGCCGCGACGAATCGGATCTTCAACGTACACTTCGACGCTGCGACCGGGCGGGTACGCTCGACGAGCGAGCAGGAAGACCCGCTCTTCACCCCGCCGGTCAGGGTCGTAGGTTGAGCGCACGGATCTCGCGCCGGGGCCAACGCGGCCGCGCCGCAGCCGCACACGGAGGACTGCCATGACACTGTACCGAATCCTGCTTGCGCCCGCGGCGGCGCTGCTCGCGGCCGGTTGCGCCAGCCTGGAGCCACCCTCGTTCGCGCCGGGAACGTCCATGTCCGACGTCGAGGCACGCCTTGGACGGCCCCCGAGCGTGCTCAAGGCGCCTGGCGGCGAGACGGTTTGGCAGTATCCCAAGGGCCCGAACGGCCAGCGGACCTACATGGCGGACTTCGGACCCGATCAACGCCTCAAGCGTTTCTATCAGGCGCTGACGATCGAGCAGTTCGCCAAGATCCGGATCGGGATGCCCGAGGACGAGATCCGGCTGCTGTTCGGCCCGCCCGGGGAGACGATGTTCTTCGGCCGGATGAACGAGCAGGTCTGGTCGTATCACTACCAGGCGTCGTGGAGCGACAACCGCATCTTCAACGTCCATTTCGACGCGGGGACCCGGGCCGTGCGCAGCACCAGCGACCAGTTCGACCCGCTGCTCAATCCGTGGAACATGGGCTCAGGACCCGCCGGCATGTGAGCCGCGCCGCGGGTCCGCGCACGGCGCGCGCCGAGACACCCGCCGACGTCTAGCGCGCGGCGCGTGCGGGCTTGGCGTTACGGCACTCGACGAGGTGCCACAGCTTCAGCGGTTTCACCTTGGTGTGCCGCATCACCTCGAGCGGCAGCCCGTCGAGCACCTGCCCGACCGACAGGTCGGTGCGGAAGCCGATGTGCTTGCAGATCGGCGATACGGCGCGCTCGAACGCGGCGAGCAGGCCGCTGCCGTTGACGAAGTGATTGAGCAGCAGCACGCGCGCACCCGGGCGCGCCACGCGGATGATCTCGTTCATCACCGCGCGGTGGTCGGGCACGGCGGTCACCACGTAGGCCGCGACCACGACGTCGAACGCGTCGTCGGCGAACGTCATGTGGCTCGCGTCCATGCGCTCGAGCGCGACGTGCGCGAGCCCGAGCCGCTCGACCCGCTCGCGCGCCTTCGCGAGCATGCCGTCGGAAAGATCGATCCCGGTCAGCCTGCAATGCCGGGGGTAGAGCGGCAGCAGCAGGCCGGTGCCCACGCCGACCTCGAGCACCTTGGTACCGGAGCGCAGATCGAGCGAGCCGGCGAGCACTTCGCGCGAGTCCTGGAAGACCTTCCCGAAGATCGCGGTCGTAGATCCCCGAGTACTTGGAGTAGACCCGCTCGATGTGTGCCGCATCCATCCTTTAGCCTCCCTTTTTTCGGCCGGTCGCGGACCGTATTCTTGTGGCGCGCGGCCGTTTGTCCACTGTCAATTGCGACGCCGCGGCATCGGCACTCGCGCGGACCGGGCGGTGGCGCTCGCCGCGCCTCCTCAGACGAGCGCGCGCTCGGCGGCGAGCGCGGGGCGACAGTGCCGGAGCCACTGTGCCATCAGCTTCTCCTGCAGGGTGTTCTGCCGCAGCCGCTCCGAGAGCGCGTGGAAGTCGACGCAGTCGAGCGGCTGGTCCTGATTGAAGCACGAGAACACGTAGCTCGTCCGGCCGGTCTGCGGATCGCGGTGCGGCTGCAGGCACTGCGCGCAGATCTCCTTCATCATGCATTGCATCGGCGAGTTGATCGAGCCGATCGCGAGATGGCGCGCCTTCAGGTACGGCGCGAGCACGGCGTGCCGCGCGCGCGCGACCGCCGCCATCATCCGGTCGGAGCCGATGGCGATGATCCGCGCCGCGGCGCCGAGCGGGATCGGCTGTGCGCCGAGGCGGCCGGCGCCGTAGGCTTCCATCGCCTGGACGATGTTGCCGATGAACGTGCGGTCCTGCGGCCGTCCGGGCGCGAAGCCCGGCGCCTCGTCGCAGCACCAGACGACCGCGTCCGCCGCCGCCTCGATCTCCTCCACCTTGTAGCGGTCGATGATCTTCTTGTAGCCGGCGAAGTAGAGCACCTGCGAGCCGGCGGCGCGAAACGCCTGGCCGATCGAGAACAGCACCGCGTTGCCCAGGCCGCCGCCGACGAGCAGCACCGTTTCGTTCGGCTCGATCTCGGTCGGCGTACCGGTGGGCCCCATCAGCACGACCGGCTCGCCGGGCCTGGAGCGCGGCGCAGAGATCGGATGATCCGCCCATCTCCAGCACGATCGTCGACACGAGTCCCTGCTCGCGATCCACCCACGCGCCGGTGAGCGCGAGCCCCTCCATCTGCATGCGGGTTCCGGCAGCGAGGGGGGCGAGCGTCTCGTAGTTCTGGAGCCGGTAGAACTGGCCGGGCTGGAAGCGGCGCGCGGCGGCCGGGGCGCGCACGACGACCTCGACGATGGTCGGCGTGAGGCGGATCACCTCGTGCACCGTCGCGCGCAGGTCCCGGTCGAGCGTCGCCACGAACGCGTGATCGTCCGCAGTCGACGCCGGCGCGCGCTTCGCGAGCACCCGCGAGAGCACCGGATAGCCCTGCTTGGTCGAGCCGAGCGCCTTCACGACGTTGCCGAAGAACGACGGATGCAGGTCGCCGAAGAACGACACGAAGCGCCCGTCGTCGGTCCGCGACAGCAGAACGTCGGCCCGCGCCGGCTTGGCGATCGAGTACTGCGGTTTGACCGGATTGCCGTCCTCGTCGCAGGCGCGGAAGTACTTGCCGTCGACCGCGAAGTGCGCGGCGTCCTCGCGCGCGAGCACGGTGTTCGGCTGCGTGCCGGCGGCGACGAAGATCGTCTCCGCCGGCAGCCAGGTTTCCCCGGTCTCGTGCCACTTGCCGTCGTCGCCGAGCCGCTGCCTGGCGAGCCGGATGCCCTTCGCCGCGCCGTACTCGTCGACGTCCACCGCGAGCGGGGCGAGGCATTCGGCGAACACGATGCCTTCCTCGAGGGCCTTCTCGACCTCCTCGTGGTTCAGCGTGTACGAAGGGCTGTCGATCAGCCGCCGCCGGTAGGCGATCGTCACGCCGCCCCAGCGCTGCAGGAGCTCGGTGATTCGCGCGGGGCGCGCCTCGCGGGCGGCCTGCGCGCGTTCCGCGCGGATCGCCCTGGCGTGAGAGAGGAACTCCTCGGCGGTTTCCCGCTCCTCGGGCTCCCACTTTTCCCTGATCGCGTCCTCGCCGATCTCCGCGGCGAGCGTCTCGTAGCGGCCCAGGAACTTCTCGACCTGCACGACGTAGTAGGCGAGCGACTCGGTCGCGGTGTCGATCGCGGTGAGGCCGCCGCCGATGACGACGGCCGGCAGCCGCACGAGCATGTTGGCGATCGAGTCGGTCTTCGCCGCGCCGGTGAGCTGCAGTGCCATCAGGAAATCGGAGGCGGTGCGCACGCCGCGGGCGAGCCCGTTGGGGATGTCGAGCGTGGTCGGCTTGCCCGCGCCCATGCAGAGCGCGACGTGGTCGAAGCCGTGCGCGAACGCGTCCTCGAGCGTGACCGTGCCGCCGAAGCGCACGCCGCCGTAGAGCGCGAACTCCGCGCGGCGCTCGAGCAGGAGGCGAATCACCTTGAGGAAGTTCTTGTCCCAGCGCACGGTGATGCCGTACTCCGCCACGCCGCCGAAGCCCGCCATCACGCGTTCGGCGAGGGATTCGTGCAGGTCCCCGATGTCGCGGATCGGCGCGAACGGTACGCGCGTGCCATCGGACCGGACGCCGGCCACCGACTCCGGCAGCGGCTCGATCTTGAGACCGTCGATGCCCACGACGAGATGGCCGTCGTTCATCAGGTGGTGCGCCAGGCTGAAGCCGGCCGGCCCCATGCCGGCGACGAGTACCCGGTAGCCGCTGCGCGGGCGCGGCAGCGGCCGGCGCAGGTTGAGCGGGTTCCAGCGCGTGAGGAGCGAGTAGATCTCGAACCCCCACGGCAGGGCGAGCACGTCCTTCAACGTCCGGGTCTCGGCCTGGGGAATGTCGACCGGCTGCTGCTTCTGGTAGATGCAGGCCTTCATGCAGTCGTTGCAGATGCGGTGGCCGGTCGCGGCGGCGAGCGGGTTGTCCACCGCGATGATCGCGAGCGCCGCCAGCGCGAGACCTTGCGTCTTGGCGATGTGGAACTCGGAGATCTTCTCGTCGAGCGGGCAGCCGGCGAGCGTTACGCCGAACGCGCTCTTCTTGAAAACGATCTGCTGCGGCGCGTCGGCCGCTGGTTTCTCGCGCAGCCCCTTCGAGCAGGAGTCCTTTCCCTGGGCGTGGCACCAGATGCAGTAGTTCGCCTGGTCGAGCGCGCCGACGAGGTCGGTGCCCGGATCGGTGAGCTCGAAGCCGGTGCGACGGCGAAGGTGGTCGGGCTCGATGCGGTAGCTCGTGACGCCGTCGTGCTCGTCCTTCTCGGCATGTACGAGCAGATGTTGTGGATCGATCTTCGCGGGTTGCTTGAAGAGCACGCCGTTCTGGTGGCGCTCGCGGCCGGCGGCGGTGTGCAATGCCCAGGCGGCGTATTTCAGCGCCAGGTCGAGCTCACCTGCGTGCTCGGCCTCGTGCGCAAGCCACCGGTCGACGTGCGTGGCGAACGTGACCTCGTCGAACCGGCCCGCGAAGAGCGTGGCGAGTTCCCGTTCGAGCGCCGCTCCGTCGAGCGCCGCGGCTTCGGCGGGCTTGATACGCGTGCCGGCGCGGCGCTGGACGAACTGACGCTTGACGGTGTAGAGCGGCGCGAGCGCGTCGTGCCGGCGGGCGAGCGCGAGGACCTCGTCGGCGATGCCGAAGAGCTGGGCGAGAAAGCGCTCGAGGTGCGGCGCGAGGTCGAGCAGGAGCTGGGACTCGGCCTTCGCGTCCAGCGCCTCGGGGTCGGCGCGGCCGGCGCGCAGCCGGCCGGCGAGCGGGCTATCCGCAGTGTCGAGGAACGCGAGGAACCGGTCGTCCAGCCGGACGAGGCCCGCGCGGTGGTAGAGATCCTCGAACGCGAGGCCGTGAGCGAGTCGCAGCGACAAGACGGACGGCCGGCGTCAGCGCTCCAGGTACTGGAGCTTGTCCTTCACGTCCTTCCACTGCTCCGCATCCGGCAGCGCATCCTTCTTGTCGGTGATCACCGGCCACGCCTTGGCGAGATCGGCGTTGAGCGCGGTGAAGGCCTCCTGGCCGGCCGGGACGTCCTCTTCGGCGTAGATGGCGTTCACCGGACACTCCGGGATGCAGACCGCGCAGTCGATGCATTCGTCCGGGTCGATGACCAGGAAGTTGGGGCCTTCCTTGAAGCAGTCGACCGGACAGACATCGACGCAGTCGGTGTGCTTGCACTTGATGCAGCTTTCGGTGACGACGTGGGTCATCGGCGATTCCAGCGAGAAAGGTTGCCACGCCCGGGGTTGCCAGGGGGGCACGAAGTTGTTCAGAATCTACTACATTGTGGCGCACGCCGGGCGCGCCAAAAGGTGCCGAAGCTTAGCCGACTCGACCGGTCATTTCAACCTTATGCCGAGCCGTAAGACCCTAATGCCGCTGAAGAATAATGCCGTCGCCGGAGCGGCGCGCCGGGCCGCGGCGAAGCCGCGCGGGCGCCGCGATCCCGACGGGACGCGCACCCGCATTCTGGAGGCGGCACTGCACGAGTTCGCCACCAACGGCTACGCCGGCGCCCGCGTGGACCGCATCAGCAAGCGGGCGAAGACGTTCGACCGCATGCTCTATTACCACTTCGGCAACAAGGAGGACCTCTTCCGCCTGGTGCTCGAGCGGATCTACGAGGACCTCTGGTCGGCCGAGGAGCGGCTCGAGCTCGCCGGCGCCGACCCGGTCGAGGGGATCCGCGCGCTGATCGCGTTCACGTGGAACTACTACTACGAGCACCCGGAGTTCATCCGGCTGCTGAACAGCGAGAACCTGCAGCGCGGCCGGAACCTGAGGAAGTCGGCGCGGGTCGGGAAGCTCTCGTCGCCGTTCATCCGCATCCTCGAGGACCTGCTCCAGCGCGGCGCGCGGGCGGGCGTGTTCCGCGGCGGGGTGGACCCGGTGCAGCTGTACATCACCATTGCCTCGCTCGGCTACTTCTACCTGTCCAACCGCTACACGCTCAGCCGGTTCCTCGAGCTGGATCTCGTCGCGGCGGGGCGGCGCGCCGCGTGGCTCGAGCACATCACCGGTGTGGTGCTCGACCATCTGCGGCCGCGCGAGCGCCGGCATTGACAGGGTGCCGGGGCCGCGGCAACAATCGTCCGGAATTAAGAGAACACTGAAAAGCGCTTTCCCGTGTACCTCCGGCCCACCGTGCTCGCTGAAGCGCTCGGAGCGCTTGCCGGGCGGCGGCCGGCGATCCTCGCCGGCGGCACCGACTTCTACCCGGCCTGCGTCGGCCGTCCAGTGCCGGACGAGGTCCTCGACCTCGCCGCGATCGCCGAACTGCGCGGGATCCGGGAAGACGCAGGCGACTGGCGCATCGGGGCGCTGGTCACCTGGAGCGAGATCCTCGAACGGCCGCTGCCGCCCGGGTTCGACTGCCTGAAGCAGGCTGCGCGCGAAGTCGGCGGCGTGCAGATCCAGAACTGCGGCACCGTAGCGGGCAACCTCTGCAACGCATCGCCGGCCGCCGATGGCGTACCCGCGCTCCTCGCCCTGGACGCCAGAGTGGAGCTGGCGGCGGCTCACGGGAGGCGCGAGCTCACCCTCCGCGACTTCGTGCTGGGCAGTCGCCGGACCGCGCGCGCGCCCGACGAGCTCGTGACCGCCGTGCTGGTTCCGAAGCGCGCGGCGGATGCCCGGTCCGTCTTTCTCAAGCTCGGCACGCGCCGGTACCTGGTGATCTCGATCGCGATGGTCGCCGCTGCGCTCGAGCTCCGCCCGGATCGCACGATCGCGCGCGCGGCGGTTGCCGTCGGTGCCTGCTCTCCGGTAGCGCAACGGCTCGCGCGGCTGGAGGGAGATCTCGTCGACCGGCCGCTCGCACCGGGCATTGGCGGGCTCGTCGGCCACGGGCATCTTGCGCCGCTTGCGCCGATCTCCGACGTCCGGGGAACGGCAGCCTATCGCCTCGATGCCGCGGCGACGCTGGTTGCCCGCGCGCTGGAGCGCCTCGCCGATGAATGAGCGCGCGCGCATCGCCGAAGTTGTCTTCGCGGTCAACGGCGAAACGCGCCGCGTGGCTGCCGCGCCGGCGACCCGGCTGGCCGATGTGCTGCGCGATGAGCTCGCCCTCGGCGGCACGAAGATCGGCTGCAATGCCGGTGATTGTGGCGCCTGCACCGTGCTGCTCGACGGACGCCAAGTCTGCGCATGCCTGGTCGCGCTGGGGCAGGTCGAGGGGCGAGCGGTGACGACCGTCGAAGGCCTCGCCGCAGGCGGCAAGCTCGATCGGCTGCAGCGGGCGTTCCTTGCGCACGGGGCGGCGCAGTGCGGGATCTGCACGCCCGGCATGCTCATGGCGGCCACCGATCTGCTCGCGCGCAACCGGCACCCCACCGAATCCGAGGCGCTGGACGCCCTCGGCGGGGTTCTCTGCCGGTGTACCGGGTATCGCAAGATCGTCGAAGCGGTGCTGGCCGCGGCGGCCGGCGAGGCGGTGCTCGCGGAAGTGCCATCCGGAGCTGCGGTGGGAGCGCGCGCGCCGAAGACGGACGGCGTGGCGAAGGTCATGGGAACCGAGATCTATGCGGCCGACCGAGCGGCGGCCGACGCGCTGTGGCTACGAACGATCCGTTCACCGTATGCCAAGGCGCGCTTCACCCTCGGCGATTTCGCGCCGCTGCGCGCCCGGCACGCGGGTCTGATCGACGTGATCACCGCCCGCGACGTCCCGGTCAACAGTTTCGGGATCTTCCCCGACGTGAAGGACCAGCCGGTCCTTGCCGACGGGCGCGTGCGCTTCCGCGGCGAAGCGGTGCTTTGCCTCGTCGGCGCGCAGCAGGCCGTGCTTGCGATCGCCGACGACGAGATCCCGATCCGCTGGACCGAGGAGACCCCGCAAACCGACGTCGACGATGCCTTGACGAACACGCTGGCGCCGATCCACGCGCCGAGTCCGGACAACGTGCTGATCCGTGGCCGGGTGGCGAAGGGCGACGTCGAGACGGCAATCGATGCAGCGGCACACGTGGCCGAAGGCGAGTTCACGACGAGCTTCGTGGAGCATGCGTACATCGAACCGGAGGCGGGCTACGCCGAGCGGATCGGGGATCGCGTCCGGATCTTCGCCTGCACGCAAACCCCGTACATGGACCGGGACGAGACCGCGCGCATCCTCGGGATCGAGCCGGAGCGCGTTCACATCGTGCCGTCCGCCGTCGGCGGCGGATTCGGCGGCAAGCTCGACATCTCGGTGCAACCGCTGCTCGCGGTCGCGGCATGGAAGCTCGGCCGGCCGGTCCGGACGGTCTACACGCGACCGGAGTCGATGGCCTCGACGACGAAGCGCCATCCGGCCCGGATGCGCGCGCGCTTCGCCTGCGACGGCGACGGGCGTCTCGTGGCGGCCGATTTCTCCGGCGACTTCAATACCGGCGCCTACGCCTCTTGGGGCAACACGGTGGCGAACCGGGTACCGATCCACGCCTCCGGCCCGTACTTCGTGCCGAACGTTCGCGCGCTCACGCGCGCCATCTACACCAACGGTCCGATCGCCGGCGCTTTCCGCGGGTTCGGGGTGCCGCAGTCGACGATCGTGCACGAGGCGCTGCTGGATGAGCTGGCCGCGAAGGTCGGGATCGACCCGCTCGAGTTCCGGCATCTAAACGCGATCCGGGCCGGACAGGCGACCGCGACGGGGCAGATCCTGAAGGCGAGCGCCGGTCTCGCCCGGTGCCTGGACGCGCTCCGGCCCAGCTGGCAAGCGTCGCGCGCTGCGGCTGACGCATTCAATCGCACGGCCCTGAACGCCGGCCTGCGCCGCGGCGCCGGTATCGCTTGCATGTGGTACGGCATCGGCAACACCGTCATCGCCAATCCGTCGACGATGCGCGTCGGTCTGAAACCCTCGGGCCGGGTGATGTTCTACAACGGGGCCGTCGACATCGGACAGGGCTCGAATACGATCCTGGTGCAGATCCTCGCCGACGCGCTCGGGCTGCCGATGAACGCGATCGAGTACGTGATGGGCGACACCGATCTCACCGCCGACGCCGGCAAGACCTCGGCTTCGCGCCAGGCGTTCGTTTCGGGGAACGCCACGCGCATCGCCGGGTCCGAGCTCCGCCGGCGCATGATCGCGCTCGTCGAGGCGCAGCTCGACGCCGCACTCGCGCTCGAAGACGGCGTGCTCGTCGCCACGGACCGGGCGGGCAAGAAGCGGATCGACCTCACCGAGCTGCCGCGGGATCCGCGCGGTGACGTCCTCGCGGCCGAGGGCTATTTCAACCCGCCCACGGTGCCGCTCGACCGGGACGGACAGGGCGTGCCGTACGCGACCTATGGGTTCGCCGCGCAGATTGCCGAGGTCGAGATCGATCTCGCGCTCGGCACGGCGCGGCCCTTGCGGATCGTCGCCGCGCACGACGTCGGCCGGGCGATCAACCCGACGCAGGTCGAAGGGCAGATCCACGGCGGCATCGCGCAGGGTATCGGCCTCGCGCTGATGGAGGAGTACCACGCCGGCCGGACCGAGAACCTGCACGACTACCTCATCCCCACGTTCGGCGACGTGCCGCCGATCGAGGTCATCCTGATCGAAGACGCGGAACCGCTCGGGCCGCATGGCGCGAAGGGCGTCGGCGAGCCGGCGCTGATCCCGACCGCGCCGGCGATCTTCAATGCGATCGCACATGCCACCGGCGTTCGCGTGCGGCACGCGCCGGCGACACCGGACCGATTGCGCGCGGCACTGCTCACGGCGGGGCGGGCAGGATGAGCCGCGGCCCGATCGCGCTCGTCACCGGCGCCCGCCGCGGGATCGGGCGGGGCATCGCCTATGCGCTCGCCGAGGGTGGCTTCGATGTGGTCGTGAACGATCTCCTCGACGACGCGGCCACCACCGAAACGCTCGCGACGGTCCGGGCGAAGGGACGGCGCGCGATGTTCATCCAGGGCTCGATCGCCGATCTCGCCGGCCACGCGCGGCTCGTCGACGCGGCGTTCGGAGCGTTCGGGACGATCGACTGCCTCGTCAACAACGCCGGCATTCAGGTCAAGGTGCGCGGCGACATCCTCGACGTGAAGCCGGAGAGCTTCGACGAGCTCCTCGCGGTGAACCTCCGCGGGACGTTCTTCCTCACGCAGGCGGTGGCGAAGCGGATGCTCGCCGAGTCGCGGACCGCGGGCGATCCGCCGCGCTCGATCGTGACGATCTCCTCGGCGAACGCGCGCATCGTCGGCCCGAATCGCGCCGAGTACTGTTTCGCGAAGACCGGCCTGGCGATGATGAACCAGCTGTTCGCGGTGCGCCTCGCCGAAGCCGACATCGCGTGCTACGAGATCCGGCCCGGGATCATCCGCACCGACATGACCGCCCCTGCGGCCGAGCGGTACGAGCGATTGATCGCGGAGGGCATCACGCCGATCCGGCGTTGGGGAGAGCCGGAGGACGTCGGGCGCACGGTCGCGGCGCTGGCGGCGCGGCTGCTGCCGTTCAACACCGGCGATGCGTTCCACGTCGACGGCGGGCTGCACATCAAGGTCCTCTGATGACGACTACCAAAGCCGACCGCCTCGACGAAACCTCCGGTGCCGGAACGCTGGAGCAGCCGGCAGCGGGCAAGATCATCTGCAACGCCTGTCCGGTGCTCTGCCAGATCAGCGACGGTCGCACCGGGGCGTGCGATCGCTACGCGAACCGGAATGGCGTCCTGACGCGCATGGATCCGCTGCTCGTGATGTCGAAGGTCGTCGGCGAGGCAGGGGCCGTCGTGCCGTTCTCGTCGGAGAAGCCCTGGGACGGGCGTATCGCCAATGCGCCGGTCTTCGTGACCGGCGTCGGCTCCGGCACTACTTATCCCGACTACAAGCCGGCACCGTTCATCGTGTCGTCGCGGCACGCGGGGGTCGACACGGTCACGGTCGTCACCGAGGGGATCTTCAGCTACTGCAGCTTCAAGGTGAAGATCGACACCGACCGCTACATCGGGCCGGAGTGCGCCGCCGTGCGGTCGCAGGGAGAAGTCGTCGGCCACGTGACCACGATGGAGTACGGTTCGCAGATGCTCTCGCTCGGCGGCGTGCAGCATCTCACCGGCGGGACCAAGAAAGAGGGCCGTGTCACCTGCGACGTGATGCTCGCGCTCGGCAACAAGCGAGCCGTCGAGCTCGCGGTCGAGGGCGGAGCGGACCTCGTCGTCCAGGCCGGCCGCGCGCCGATCATCAACGGGGTCCCCGAGGCTCGAATGCGCGTCGGCTGCGGCTCGGCCACGATCGGCATCTTCGCCCAGCAGTGGTTCGGCCACGTCGACGAGGTGATCGTCGTCGACGACCACATCACCGGCGTGCTCTCCGAGCACCAGGCCGGGCGGTTCCTCGACATGCGCGCGGGCGGGATCAAGGTCGCCGGCCGCAAGTCGACGCCGGGCCGTTACTTCCAGGTGGCGAATCCCGGGCTCGGCTGGGGCGGGACCGACATCACCGATCCGCTCAGGATCATCAAGACCGTGGAGCGCGACACCGCGTGGCCGGGCGAGCGGATCCTGATGGTGTCGACGACCGGCGAGGACTACGCCTACTTCGTTCTCGACGACGCGCTCCGGATGGTGCCGGCGGAAATCCCGCCGGAGGTGAAGAAGGTCGTGGACCGCATCGGCGAGAACTGCGAACCGGCGCTGTGCACCGTGCTCTTCATGGGCGGCGCCGGCGGCAGCCTGCGCGCGGGGGTCACGGAGAATCCGATCGCGCTCACCCGCTCGGTCAAGGACGCGCTGACCCGCGTGACCTGCGGCGGTGCGCCGGCGTACGTCTGGCCGGGGGGCGGGATCATGGTCATGGTCGACGTGATGCGCATGCCGGACGAATCGTTCGGCTGGGTGCCGACGCCGGCGATCGTCGCTCCGATCGAGTTCACGATGAGTCGCGACGACTACGCGCGGCTCGGCGGCCACATGGACCGCGTCCGGCCGCTCGGGGAGGTCCTGTCGCGCGAACGCGTGCGCGTAGCCGGGTGGGACGAGGACAACCCGTGGCCGCTCTAGCTGCGCCGTCCGCGGGGGGCGTTCGCTCGTTCAAGGGGTCAGGCGCGATCCGCGCACGCCTCGATGACCGCCGCTGGCATTTCCAGCACGGCCCGATCGACCTCGTGGTCGAGGCTTTCGGCAACGGCGTGGAAATGGCCGTCGAGCGCGGCTGGGGCCGGTTCGAAACGGTGCTCGAGGAGCTCGTCGCGGAGCTGGCGACGCTCCGGCGCCCGGTTGAAGAAACCGCCGGCCTCACCGGCCCGGTGGCGCGGCGGATGCGCGCTGCCTGCTGGCCCTTTCGCGAGCGGTTCATAACGCCGATGGCAGCGGTAGCGGGGGCAGTTGCCGACGAGATCATCGCGGCCATGGGTACCACAGTATCCAAGGCCTACGTCAACAACGGTGGCGACATCGCGCTGCATCTGGCGCCCGGTGAAAGCCTGCGCGTCGGGGTCGTGGCCGATCCCGACCGCAGCCTGCGGCACGGCCACCGTCTGCCGCTCGACGGCACCTTCGCGATCGATGCGTCGACGCCGGTGCGCGGCGTGGCGACGAGCGGCTGGCGCGGGCGGAGCTGGAGCCTGGGAATCGCCGACAGCGTGACCGTGCTCGCGGCGAGCGGCGCAGCGGCGGATGCCGCGGCAACGATGATCGCGAACGCGGTCGACGTGGCGAGCCCGGCGATCGCACGACGCCGCGCGTGCGACGTCGACGACGACACCGATCTCGGCGAGCGGCTGGTGACGGTCGGCGTCGGCACGCTCTCGGAGCAGGCGATCGAAGCCGCCCTAGGGAATGGGGCGACGCTCGCCGGCGAGCTTTGCGAGGATGGCCTGATTTGGGGCGCTGTCCTCGCGCTGCAGGGCAGGTATCGCGTCGCCGGCGGGGCGCGCGCGCGGGAGTACGCTGCCCTCCGGTGTATATTTCCGAACAGAAGCGACCACTAAGGGGAGGCAATAATGTCGATGCGGAGGCACGTTCTGACCCTCGCCGCGACTGCGGCGCTGGCCGCGGCGTGGGGCGCGCCCGCGTGGGCGCAAGGCACGATCAAGATCGGCGAGATCAACAGCTACAAGACGCTGCCGGCGTTCCTCGAGCCCTATCGCAAGGGCTGGGAGCTCGCGGTCGACGAGGTGAACGCCGCAGGCGGCGTGTTCGGCCGCAAGCTCGAGGTGGTCTCCCGCGACGACAACGGCAATCCCGGTGACGCGGTGCGGCTCGCCGAGGAGCTCGTCGCGCGCGAGAACGTGCACTTCCTGATGGGCACGTTCCTCTCCAACATCGGCCTCGCGGTCGCCGACTTCGCGAAGCAGAAGAAGGTGCTGTTCATCGCCGCCGAACCCCTCACCGACAAGATCGTCTGGGACAGCGGCAACAAGTACACCTTCCGCCTGCGGCCGTCGACCTACATGCAGACGGCGATGCTCGTGCCCGATGCGGCGAAGCTGAAAAAGAAGCGCTGGGCGATCGTCTACCCGAACTACGAGTACGGCCAGTCCGCGACGCGCGCGTTCAAGGAGCTGCTCAAGAAGGCGCAGCCCGACGTCGAGTTCGTCGCCGAGCAGGCGGTGCCGCTCGGCAAGATCGACGCCGGCGCGGTGGTGCAGGCGCTCGCCGACGCCAAGCCCGACGCGATCTTCTCGTCGCTCTTCGGCGCCGACCTCACGCGCTTCGTGCGGGAAGGCAACACGCGCGGCCTGTTCAAGGGGCGCGAGGTGTTCAACCTGCTTGCCGGCGAGCCCGAGTACCTCGATCCGCTCAAGGACGAGACGCCCAACGGCTGGTACGTAACAGGCTACCCGTGGAACGCGATCAACACGCCGGCGCACAAGAAATTCCTCGACGCTTACCAGAAGCGCTGGAACGACTACCCGCGGCTCGGATCGATCGTGGGCTACTCGACCATCATGACCGCGGTCACGGCGATGAAGACCGCCGGCAGCCTCGACAACGAGAAGCTCGTCGCGGCGATGAAGGGGCTGCAGGTCGATACGCCGTTCGGGAAGATCGTCTACCGCCCGCTCGACCACCAGTCGACGATGGGCGCGTACGTCGGCCGGATCGGGCTGAAGGACGGGAAGGGCGTGATGACTTCGTGGATCTACGCCGACGGGGCGAAGTACCTTCCCTCAGACGCCGAGATCAAGAAGATGCGGCCCGAATAGAACGGGTGCTGGCGCACGGTTCCTGCGGGGGCGCGTAGCGCCCCCGTACACTTTTCAGCATGGCGTCGGTCCTCATCCAATTCCTGAACGGCCTGGCGAGCGCGTCCACGCTTTTTCTGATCGCGGTCGGCCTGTCGCTGATCTTCGGCGTGACGCGGATCGTGAACTTCGCGCACGGTTCGCTGTACATGCTGGGCATCTACGTCGCCTACGGGATCATCACGAAGCTCGGCGGGGGCGCGCCCGGGTTCTGGGGCGGGGTGATCGCCGCAGCGCTGATCGTCGGCGCGGTCGGGGCGTTGATCGAGATCGCGATCCTGCGGCGGATCTACCAGGCGCCCGAGCTCTTTCAGCTGCTCGCGACGTTCGCGCTCACGCTCGTCATCAAGGACCTCGCGCTCTGGATCTGGGGCGCCGAGGACCTGCTCGGGCCGCGCGCGCCGGGCCTCCGCGGGGCGGTCGACATCCTCGGCATCGCGTTCCCGGAGTACGACCTCTTCCTGATCGCGGTCGGGCCGCTGGTGCTCGGCGCGCTCTGGCTCCTTCTCAACCGCACCCGCTGGGGCACGCTCGTCCGGGCTGCGACCGAGGACCGCGAGATGGTCGGTGCGCTAGGCGTGAACCAGAAGTGGCTCTTCACCGCGGTGTTCGCCCTCGGGGCGTTCCTCGCCGGGCTCGGCGGCGCGCTCCAGATTCCGCGCGAGCCGGCGCAGCTCTTCCTCGACCTCGGCGCGATCTCGGACGCGTTCGTGGTCGTGGTCGTCGGCGGGATGGGGAGCATCCCCGGCGCGTTCCTCGCGGCGCTGCTGATCGGCGAGATCAAGGCCTTCTGCATCGGGCTCGGGACGGTCGACGTTCTCGGCCACTCGTTCTCGTTCTCGAAGCTGACGCTGGTCGCCGAGTTCATCGTCATGGCGATCGTGCTGGTGCTGCGTCCCCAGGGGCTCCTCGGCAAGCCGTGGGCGATCCAGCGGACGGGTGCGACGCACGTCGAGCCCCCTCTCCGGCCCGCGACGCGCACGCTCAGTGCGGCGGCGATCGCCCTCGTCGCCGTGCTCGCCGCACTGCCGCTCGCCACCACCGGCTACACGCTCGTCCTGGGGATCGACATCCTGGTGTTCGCCCTGTTCGCGACGAGCCTGCACTTCATCATGGGGCCGGGCGGCATGGTCTCGTTCGGGCACGCGGCCTACCTCGGCCTCGGCGCCTACGGCGCGGGCCTGCTGCTCAAGAAGGCGGCGTGGCCGATGGAAGCCGCGCTCGCGGCGGCACCGGTCGTGGCGGCGATCGGTGCGGCGCTCTTCGGCTGGTTCTGCGTCCGGCTGTCCGGGGTCTATCTCGCGATGCTGACGCTCGCGTTCGCGCAGATCGCCTGGTCGATCGTGTACCAGTGGGACGCATTCACCGGGGGCTCGAACGGCATCGTCGGCGTCTGGCCGGCGCCGTGGCTCGCGTCGCGGCCGGCGTTCTATCTCGCCACGCTCGCGCTCTGCGGCGGCGCCATCTATCTGCTGCGGCGGATGCTCTTCGCGCCGTTCGGTTATGCGCTGCGCGCCGGCCGCGACTCTCCGCTCCGGTGCGACGCGATCGGCATCGACGTGCAGCGGCTGCAATGGCGTGCGTTCATCGTGGTCGGCGGCTTCGCCGGCCTCGCCGGCGGGCTCTTCGCATTCTCGAAGGGGAGCATCTCGCCCGACTCCACGATGTCCGTGTCGCGGTCGATCGACGCTTTGGTGATGGTCCTTCTGGGAGGCGTCCAGACGTTGAGCGGCCCGGTCGTCGGTGCGGCGGTTTTCACGTGGCTGCAGGACACGATCGCGCGCAACACCGACTACTGGCGGGCGCTGCTCGGCGCGACCATCCTCGCGATCGTGCTCGCCTTTCCGCAGGGGATCGTCGGTGCGGCTCGCGCGCTCCTGTCCGAGCGGGGCCGGGCCGAATGAGCGCGATCCTCGCGGTGGAGCACCTCGCCAAGTCCTTCGGCGGCGTGCAGGCGGTCCGCGACGTCACCTTCGGCGTCGGCGCGGGGGAGCTGCTGGCGATGATCGGACCGAACGGGGCCGGCAAGACGACCTGCTTCAACATGCTGAACGGCCAGCTCGCCGCCGACGCCGGCAGCGTGCGGCTCGACGGACGCGAGGTGCTCGGGCTGGCCCCACGGCAGGTCTTCCGGCTCGGCGTCGGCCGCACGTTCCAGATCACCGCAACCTTCGCCTCGATGACGGTCCGCGAAAACGTCCAGGTCGCGCTGCTCTCGCATCGTCGCCGGCTGGGAGGCTGGTGGGCCAGGGCCGCCGCGCTTTATCGCGACGACGCCGACCGGCTGCTGGCGCGCGTCGGCATGGTCGACCAGGCCGAGCGCGCCTGCTCGGTGCTCGCCTACGGCGACCTCAAGCGCGTCGAGCTGGCCGTGGCACTCGCCAACGAGCCGAGGCTCCTGCTGATGGACGAGCCGACCGCGGGGATGGCGCCGAGGGAGCGCATCGCGCTGATGGCCCTCGCAGCCGAGATCGTGCGCGAGCGCGGGATCGCGGTGCTCTTCACCGAGCACGACATGGACGTCGTGTTTGCCCACGCGGACCGGATCATCGTGCTCGACCGCGGCCAGCTTATCGCCGCGGGAATGCCCGCCGAAGTGCGCGCGAACCCCGAGGTGCAGCAGGTGTATCTCGGCTCGAGGGCGACCCACTGATGCTCGCGGTCAAGGCACTCAACGCCTACTATGGCCAGGCGCACATCCTCGCCGACGTCGCGCTCGAAGTCGCGACCGGGGAGGTAGTGTGCCTCCTGGGCCGCAACGGCGCCGGCAAGTCGACCACGCTGAAGAGCATCATCGGCCTGGTACGGGCGGCGAGCGGGGAGGTCCGGTTCGACGGCCACCGGATCGAGCGGCTCGAGCCGTATGCAATCGCCCAGGCGGGACTCGGGTATGTCCCGGAAGAGCGGCGCATCTTCACCGATCTGACGGTCATGGAGAACCTCGAAGTGGGACGCCAGCCGGCGCGTCGGGGCGCCCCGACGTGGACGCCGCAGCGCCTGTTCGCGCTCTTTCCGAACCTCGGCACGATGCAGGACCGGCCCGGTGGCCGGATGTCCGGCGGCGAGCAGCAGATGCTGACGATCGCCCGAACCCTGATGGGCAATCCGTCGTGCCTACTGCTCGACGAGCCGTCGGAGGGGCTCGCCCCGGTCATCGTCGACCAGATGGCGGCCGCAATCCGCGCCTTGAAAAAGGAGGGACTGTCGGTGCTGCTGTCGGAGCAGAACCTGCACTTCGCCGCCGAGGTGTCCGACCGCGCCTATATCATCGAGAAGGGCCGGATCCGGTTCTCCGGCACGATGAGCGAGCTGGCAGCGAACCCCGACGTGCGCGCCCAGTACCTCGCCGTATGAGCGCGCCGGGCCGCCCCAAGCGCGAATGCCGAGCGCCGAGCGCGAGGCCAGCCAAATGAGCAGGATCGCAGGCATCGACGTCGGCGGCACCTTTACCGATCTCGTGCTCGTCGACGAGGCGAGCGGCGAGGTGCGGCTCGCGAAGGTGCCGACCACGACCGACAACCAGGCGTTCGGTGTGCTCGCCGCACTCGACGAGACGGGGGCGTCGCTCGCCGAGCTCGCGGCAATTGTCCACGGCACGACGACCACCACCAACGCGATGCTCGAGCGCAAGCACGCGCGGGTGGGTCTGATCACGACCCGCGGCTTTCGCGACGTGCTGGAGCTCGGGCGTCGCACGCGGCCGCGGCCCTACGGCCTCACCGGCGCCTTCCGACCGCTGGTCGAGCGCGAGCTGCGCTGCGAAGTCAAGGAACGCATGGACGCGGATGGGGCCGTGGTCCGCGAACTCGACGAGGCCGAGGTCGAGTCGGCGGCGCGGCGCCTCGCCGCGCTCGGCGCGGAGTCGGTCGTCATCCACTTCCTCCACAGCTACATCAATCCGGCGCACGAGAACCGCGCCGCTGAAATCGTGCGGCGCGTCTGGCCGAACCCGTATGTCACGGTCGGCCACACGTTGCTGTCGGAGTATCGGGAGTACGAGCGCGGGGTCACCGCCGCGGTCAACGCGGCGATCCAGCCGGTGCTGCACCGGTACATCGAGCGGCTGACCCGCGAACTGGCCGCGCGTGGCTTCGGTGCCGAGCTGCTGGTCATGCAGGGCAACGGCGGCACCGTCGGCGCGAGCATCGTGGCCGAGGCAGCGGTGAACACTGTCATGTCGGGGCCGGCCTCGGGCGTGATCGCCGCCGCGTACACCGCGACCCAGTCGGGCTTTCCCAACGTCGTCACCTACGACATGGGCGGCACCTCGACCGACGTCGCCCTGATCCAGGACGGCCGGCCGGCGGTGTCGACCGAGCTCGAGCTCGAGTACGCGATGCCGATCCACGTGCCGATGGTCGACGTGCACACGGTCGGCGCGGGCGGCGGGTCGATCGCCTACGTGAACGACGCCGGGATGCTCCAGGTGGGGCCGGAGAGCGCGGGCGCCGCGCCGGGCCCGATCTGCTACGGCCGCGGCGGCGAGCGCGTGACGATCACCGACGCGAACCTCGTCCTCGGCCGCCTCAGCTCCGCAAAACTGCTCGGCGTTGACCGGCCGGTGTCGCTGGAACGGCTTCACGAGCTCGTGGAGGCGCAGATCGGGAAGCCGCTCGGCCTCGCCGCCGATCAGGCTGCCGCGGCGGTCGTGCGAATCGCGAACGACCGCATGGCCGGCGCGATCCGCATGGTGAGCCTCGCCCGCGGGCACGATCCGCGCGACTTCGCGCTGTTCGCGTTCGGCGGGGCGGGGCCGCTGCACGCGGTCGCGCTCGCGCGCGAGCTGGCCATCCCGAGAGTCTTCATTCCGGCGCGGCCAGGTCTGACCAATGCGCTCGGTTGCGCGGTCGCCGACGTGCGTCACGACTTCGTCCGCACTGTCAACCGGCCGCTGCCCGAGGTGACGGACGCGCTCGTGCGGCGCGTGCTCGACGAGCAGGTCGCCGAGGGTCACGCGACGATCGAGCGGGAGCGCGTTGCGGTCGACGCGGTGGAGTTCATGCACCGCGCCGACATGCAGTTCCAGGGGCAGAGCCACATCCTGACGGTGGCGCTGCCCGGCCTCGAAGTGACGCGCGACGATCTGCACCGGCTCTTCGAGGCAGCGTACTGGCAGCGCTTCCAGGTCGAGCTGAAGGAGATCCGGCCGGTGCTCGTCAACCTGCACACCGCGGCGATCGGACGCCGTCGCCCGGTGCCGCTCGCCGCCCTCGCGCGGCGCGAGCCGCGACCGTCGCTCGACGAAGCGGTGACCGAACGCCGGAAGGTGTGGTTCGAAGGCGGCTGGATCGAGACCCCGGTCTACCGCCGCGATTGGCTGCCCGAGCGGTGCGCGTTCGCTGGGCCGGCGGTGATCGAGCAGCTCGACTGCACGACGCTCATCGAACCCGGGTGCCGGGTCGAGCAGGACGCGCTCGGCAATCTCATCGTGACGGTCTGACGGGGTACTATTCGCCCCCCATGCCTCCGGACGACACCCGCACCCCAGCGGTCAACCCCGCGCTCGACCCGGTCACCCTCGCGGTGATCCAGAACGGCCTGCAGCAGGTCTGCAACGAGATGGACCTCGCGTTCGTGCGCGCCGCGTTCAGCCCGGTGATCTCGGAAGCGCTCGACCGCTCCGACGGCATCTACCACCGCGAGTCGGGCGAGCTGATCGCGCAGGGCGAGCTCGGCCTGCCGGTGTTCGTCGGCACGATGCAGTTCTCCACCCAGGCAGTGATCGACCGGATGCGCGACGAGAAGATCCCGCTCGCGGAGGGCGACGTCTTCATCGTCAACGATCCGTACCTCGGCGGCACGCACCTCATGGACGTGAAGTTCGTCAAGCCGTTCTTCTATCGCGGGCGGCTCTGGTGCTGGCTCGCGAACACCGGGCACTGGCCGGACATCGGCGGCATCGTGCCGGGCGGCTTCTCGGCGAATGCGACCGAGGTCGAGCAGGAGGGCTTGCGCCTGCCGCCGGTGAAGCTCTTCAAGGCCGGAAGGCTCGACGCCGAGATCCTGTCGATCATCTTCTCGAACATCCGGATCGCCGACCAGCGGATCGGCGACGTGAAGGCGCAGGCCGCGGCGCTCGCGATCGGCGAACGGCGTCTCGCGGCGCTGCTCGATCGTTACGGCGCCGACACGGTGGACGCCGCGGTGGTGGAGCTGCGCGCGCGGGCCCGACGGCAGATGCAGGCGAAGATCGCCGCGATTCCGGACGGCAACTACGAGGGCGAGGCGTTCGTCGACTCGGACGGGGTGGTGGACGAGCCGCTGCGGATCGCGATGCGGATCACGAAGCGCGCCGAGACGCTCACCTTCGACATGTCGGGCTCGTCGCCGCCTTGCCGTGGCCCGATGAACAGCGTGATCGCGACCACGAAGTCGTCGATCTACCTCGCGGTCAAGCACGTCTTCCCCGACGTCCCGATCAACGCCGGCATGTTCGAGCCGCTCGCGATCGTCGAGCCGGTGGGGACCTTTCTGTACGCGCAGTACCCGCGTCCGGTCTCGGGCTGCGCGGCCGAGGTCAGCCAGCGGATCGCCGAGGCGGTATTCAGCGCGCTGGTGAAGGCGATTCCCGACCAGGTCTTCGCGGCGCCAGCGGGGACCTCGGGGAATCTCTCGGTGGGCGGCCACGACCCGGTCCGACAGCGCTCGTACGTGATGTACGTGATCTCGGGCGGGGGATACGGCGGCTCGATGCGCGGCGACGGGCTGTCGAACGGCTGCTCGACGATCGGCATCTCGAAGACGACCCCGATCGAGGTGATGGAGCAGTACTACCCGGTGCTGTTCGAGGAGTACTCGCTGCACGAGGGCTCGGGCGGGCCCGGGGAGCACCGCGGCGGGCTGGGCGTCAACTATCGCGTTCGGCTCCGGCGGGGCGAGGCGCGGGCATCGATGGTGATGGACCACGGAAGGTTCGGGCCGCAGGGCGCGCGAGGCGGCCGGGACGGCGGCGTCAACCGCGTGCGCATCGTCCAGGACGGGACCGCGTACACGCCGCCGCACCTCTCGAAGGATCAGGACATCCGCCTTCACGCGGACGACGTGATCGAGGTGTCGACGCCGGGCGGGGGCGGGTTCGGTAATCCGTTCCGCCGTGCTCCCGAGCTCGTCGCACGGGACGTCGCGAAGGGGTACTACAGCCGCCAACAGGCCGAGACGTGGTTCGGCGTCGTCCTTGCGGAGGACGGCGGCGTCGACCGGACCGCCACCAACGCGTTGCGGGGGACGACCGCCCAGCCTGCCTGAGTCGCCGCCGGGCGGAGCCGGGGAACTCCCGGCCCATCGACCGGTCTAGGCTGTCCGAAAACCCGGGGATTGCCCCGAAGGGCTTGAAACCCGGACCAGCCGGCCCAAACGGGCGGGTTGGTCAGAGCTAGAAGATAACGGAGGAGTAATGATCCTGGTCGAAAACCTGACCAAGGCGTTCGGTCCGAAGACTGCCGTCAACGGCGTGTCGTTCCGCGTCGAGCGCGGCGAAGTGCTCGGCTTCCTCGGGCCCAACGGCGCCGGCAAGTCGACCACCATGCGCATGATCACCGGCTATATCCCGCCGACGAGCGGCCGCGCGGCGGTGTGCGGCTTTGACGTCGTCGACCAGCCGATCGAGGCGCGGCGCCGGATCGGGTACCTGCCCGAGTCCGCGCCCTCGTACCCCGAAATGACGGTGACCGCTTTCCTCGGGTTCGCCGCCGAGATGCGCGGCCTGCGCGGCGAGGAGAAGAAGCGGGCAGTCCACCGCGTGGTCGAGACCTGCTCCCTCGAGTCGGTGCTGTACCAGACCATCGACACGCTGTCGAAGGGCTTCCGCCACCGCACCTGCCTCGCGCAGGCGCTGATCCACGACCCGGAAGTCCTGATCATGGACGAGCCGACCGACGGGCTCGATCCGAACCAGAAGCACGAGGTGCGGACGCTGATCCGCCGGATGGGCGAGAACAAGGCGATCGTCTTCTCGACCCACATCCTCGAGGAGGTCGAGGCGGCGTGCACGCGGGCGATCATCATCGACCGCGGCGCGATCGTGGCGAACGGGACGCCGGAAGAGCTGAAGGCGCGCTCGGACCGCGCGGGCGCGGTGCTGATGACCGTACGGTCATCGAGCGCGTCGGCGGTGACCGAGGCGCTGGGGAAACTGCCCGCCGTGAGCCGGTCCGAGGTGCTGAACGAAGAGCCGAGCCGGTGTGTCATCCGCGTCTATCCCGACAAGACGCACGCCGACGGCGCCTTCACGGCGAAGGTCACCGACGAGATGCTCGAGCGCTGGACGATCGAGCAGCTCCGCACCGAGGAAGGCCGGCTCGACGACGTGTTCCGCGCGCTGACCCGGCCCGATACCGCCAAGGAAGCACGGCCATGAAGGGTGCCTGGGCCAACGTCTGGACGATCGCGAAGCGCGAGCTCACCGGCTACTTCGACTCGCCGGTCGCGTACGTCTTCATCGTCATCTACCTCCTGCTCGCCGGATTCTTCACCTTCACGTTCGGCGCGTTCTTCGACCGCGGCGAGGCCTCGCTCGGGGCGTTCTTCATGTGGATGCCGTGGCTCTTCCTCTTCCTCGTGCCCGCGGTCGGCATGCGGCTGTGGTCGGAGGAGCGCAGGAGCGGCACGATCGAGCTGCTGCTCACGTTCCCGGTGACGCCGTGGCAGGCGATCCTGGGGAAGTTCCTCGCGTCCTGGATCTTCATCGGCATCGCGCTCGCCCTGACGTTCCCGGTCTGGCTGACGGTGAACTGGCTCGGCAACCCCGACAACGGCGTGATCCTCGCCGGCTACATCGGCAGCTTCCTGCTCGCCGGCACCTATCTCGCGGTGAGCTGCCTGACCTCGGCGATCACGCGCAACCAAGTCGTCAGCTTCATCCTGTCGGTCGTGATCTGCCTCGCGCTGATCCTGGTCGGATTCACGCCGGTGACCGACATCCTCGCGCGCTTCGCCGGGCCCGCGCTCGTCGAGGCGGTCGCCGCCTTCAGCGTGCTGACCCACTTCGACGGCTTCCAGAAGGGGGTCGTCGACTCGCGCGACTTCGTGTTCTTCGCGTCGGTGATCGGCTTCGCGCTGTTCGTCACCGGCGTCATTCTGCGCGGCCACCGGGCGGGATAGGGATCGCCAATGAAAAGCACCGAACGCTGGCTGTACTCGATCGGCGGGGTGATCGCGGTCTTCGTCGCGCTCATCGCCGTCAACTACATCCTCGGCCTCGCGCCCGCCCGGATCGATCTCACCGACGGGAAGCTCTACACGCTCTCCGACGGCACGCGCAAGGTCCTCGGCAAGCTCGAGGCGCCGGTGAAGATCCGGTTCTATTTCAACCAGAACGACGCGAACGTCCCGGTGGCGATGCGCGTCTTCGCGGGCCGCGTCGAAGACCTGCTGAACGAGATGCGCTCGGCGGCGAACGGCAAGCTCCTGATCGAGAAGCTGAACCCGCAGCCCGACAGCGATGCGGAGGATTCCGCCAACCTCGACGGCGTGGAGGCACAGGATCTGCCCTCGGGCGACAAGTTCTACCTCGGCCTGTCGGTGAGCTTCGCCGACCAGAAGCTCGCGCTGCCGGTGCTATCGCCCGACCGCGAGCGGCTGCTCGAATACGACCTCGCGCGCGCGATCGCCCGGGTCACGACGACCAACAAGCCGATCGTCGGGTTGATGAGCCCGCTGCCCCTCTTCGGCATGCCCGGAAATCCGATGATGGGCATGGGGGGAGGCTCCGAGCCGCAGATCTTCGTGAACGAGCTGAAGCGCGACTTCGATGTGAAGCGCGTCTCGATGGACGTCGACAAGATCGAGGACGACATCAAGACGCTGGTCGTGGTTCATCCGCGCGGCATCAGCGAGCAGGCGCAGTTCGCCCTCGACCAGTTCGTCCTGCGGGGCGGGAAGCTCGTCGTCTTCCTCGATCCGTACGCGTATTTCGACCAGATGCCCGGGATGATGGGCGGGCAGGGCGGCAGTTCGTCCAACCTCGACAAGCTCCTGAAGGCCTGGGGCTACAGCTTCGACCCGGCCAAGATCGTGCTCGACATGAAGTACATGGCGGGCTCGGGCCCGCGGGCGGTGCCGACCGTGATCCAGCTCGACGCCGACGCGATGAGCAAGGACGACGTGGCGACCAGCCACCTCGGCACCGCGCTCCTCGCGTTCACCGGTGCGTTCAGCGGCAAACCGGCCGACGGCCTGACCGAGACGGTGCTCATGCATACCTCGCCGATCGTGAAGCTCGTCGACACTGCGAACGCCATGGCGCGCGGCGAGGAGGCGGTCCGCGGCTTCCAGCCCGAGAACAGGGAATACCCGATCGCGCTCCGGCTGAGCGGCAAGTTCAAGACCGCGTTTCCCGACGGCCGGCCGGCGGCGAAGGAGGCCGACGGCAAGGACGCGAAGCCGAAGCCCGCGGCAGCCGATTTCGGGCCGGCGCTGAAGGAATCCCAGGGCGAAGGAACCGTGGTGCTCGTCGCCGACAGCGACATGCTGAACGACGGAGCCGCGGTGCAGATCCGCGACATCTTCGGCCAGAAGGTGGCGATCCCGATCAACGGCAACCTCGCGTTCATCCAGGGGCTCGTCGAACAGATGGCCGGCGACTCGGATCTGATCAACGTGCGCAGCCGCGCGACGGCCTCGCGCCCGTTCACCGTCGTGAAGCAGATGGAGGCCGAGGCGTCCCAGGCCTATCTCGGCAAGATCAAGTCGCTCGAGGACAGCCTCCAGGAAACGCGCAAGAAGCTCGAGTCGCTGCAGAAGACGAAGGTCCCGGCGGGCGGCAGCGCGATCCTCTCGCCGGAGCAGCAGGCCGAGGTCGAGAGTTTCCGCAAGCGGGCGGCCGACACGCGCCGCGAGCTGAAGGAGGTCCGCCGGGAGCTCCGCTCGGAGACCGAGGCGCTCGAGTTCTGGACCAAAGTCTTCAACATCGCCGCCATGCCGCTCGTCGTGGCGCTCGCCGGTATCGGGATCGCGATCGTCCGGCGGCGGCGGAGGGCGGCAAAGTGACGCGCAAGCAATTTCTGCTGGTTCTCGTTGCCCTGGTGGTGCTCGTCGCCGCGGGTCTCGGCCTGCAATCCCGGAAGCAGGCGAGCTATCAGGTCGCCGACACCCGGGTCGGCCAGCGGCTGGTCGAAGGCTTCAAGGTCGACGACGTCGCGGAGATCGACATCGTCGAACCGAAGGCGACCGTCACGCTCGTACGCGGGGACCGCGGCTGGACGGTGAAGGAGCGGGGCGACTACCCGGCCGACGTCGAGCCGATCCGCAACCTTCTCCTGAGGCTCGAGGAGCTGAAGGTCGTCCAGGCGGAGGGTCTGAGCGACGCGGTCAAGCCGCGACTGCAGCTCGCGGCCCCCACGGCGGGGGCAAAGCCGGAGGAGACCGGGACGCTCGTCGACCTGAAGGCGCGCGACGGCAAGTCGGTCGCGCAGCTTCTGCTCGGGAAGAAGACGGTCAAGGACATGAAGATTCCCGGCCTGCCCGACGGCGTTCCCAGCGGACGCTATGTCTGGGTCGCGTCGGACCCCCAGCGGGTCAGCGTCGTGAACGAGCCGTTCAGCACCGTCCTCGCGAAGCCCGAGCAGTGGCTCGCGAAGGAGCTGATGCGATACGAGCGGCCGAAGTCGATCACGACCTTCGGACCGGACGGCAAGGAGAAGTGGTCGGTGGCGAAGGAGAAGGAGGACGCCGAGTGGAAGCTCGCCGGGCCGGGGCCGCTCGATCTCCAGAAGGCGTACGACGCTTCGAGCGCGCTCTACGCCCTGCAGATTGCCGACGCCGCACCCGGCGTGAGCGATGCCGACGCCGGCCTCGACCAGCCGACGACGGTTCGCGCCGACACGTTTGAGGGTTGGACCTACGAGCTGAAGATCGGCAAGGCCGGGCCCGACAACCGCTACTACGCGCGATCGAGCGTGACCGGCACCGTCCCGGAAGCGCGGAAGCCCGCAGCCGACGAGAAGCCCGAGGACAAGGAGAAGGCCGACAAGGCGTTCGCCGAGCAGCAGGAGCTTCTGACGACGAAGCTCGCGCGCGAGCAGGCGCTCGCCGGCCGGACCGTGCTGATCGCGAAGACGGCGGCTGACCCGCTGCTCAGGGACCGGCAGGCGATGATCAAGGTCGACAAGCCCAAGGACACCAAGAAGAAGAAGTGATGCCGGCGGCGCGACGCTAAGCGCATAATTGCGCACTCGCGTCGCACGCTCTCATGGCCGTTCCCGTCATCCTCGCCGCCATCCGCACGCCGTTCGGCAAGCGCGGAGGCGCATTCCGCGACACGCGGCCCGATTCGCTGCTTGCTCACGCTCTTAAGGGCGTCGTGGCACACGCGGGGATCGACTCTTCCCGGATCGAAGACGTGGTCTGCGGCACCGTGACCCAGGCCGGCGAACAGGGCGCCAACATCGGGCGGCTCGGTGTGCTGCTCGCCGGGTTTCCGATCGAGGTACCTGCGGTCTCGCTCAACCGCATGTGCGGCTCGAGCCAGCAGGCGGTCCACTTCGCCGCACAGGCGATCGCCGCGGGCGATGCGCGCTACGCGATCGGCTGCGGGGTGGAGAACATGACGCGGGTGCGGATGTTCTCCGACATCGATCCGGACGGTCGTCACGGCGGCTTCGGCGGCCTGAACCCCGAGCTCCTGTCCCGGCACGAGCTGATCCACCAGGGCGAAAGCGCCGAGCGGATGGCCGCGCGGTGGCAGCTCTCGCGGCAGGCGCTCGACGAGTTCTCGATCGAGAGCCACGCGCGCGCGTGGCGCTCGCCTCAGCGCGGGCGCGAGTTCCTCGCGACTCCCGGCGTCGACGAGTCGGGCGGAGCGATCGCGCTCGGCCGGGACGAGGGCGTCCGTCAGCGCGTCGATCCGGAGCGGATGGCGAGCCTCAAGCCCGTGTTCCGCGAGCACGGCGGCGTGGTCACCGCGGGGAATGCAAGCCAGATCTCCGACGGCGCGTCGGCCGTCCTGGTCGCCGATGAGACGGCCGCCCGTGCGGAGGGGCTGAAGCCGCGGGCGCGCTTCCTCGCGCGGGTGGTGGTCGGCTCGGATCCGACCCTCCAGCTCGACGGCGTCATCCCGGCGACCCGGCGCGCCCTCGAGCGGGCACGGGTTGCGATCAACGATCTCGACTGGATCGAAGTGAACGAAGCGTTCGCCTGCGTCCCGCTCGCGTGGCGGCAGGAGTTCGGCGCGGACCCGGCGAAGCTCAACCCGTGGGGCGGCGCGATCGCGCACGGCCATCCGCTCGGCGCGACCGGTGCCGGCCTGATGGCGAAGATGCTGGCCGGCCTCGAGGCGACCGGCGGCACGCTCGGGCTCCAGACGATGTGCATCGGGCACGGCATGGCGACCGCGACCATCATCGAGCGGATCTGAAACGACGGAAGGACGCAGCATGGACCTGAAAACCAGCACGTTTCTCGTGACCGGTGGCGCCTCGGGTCTCGGCGAAGGCACGGTCCGGACACTGCACGCGGGCGGCGCAAACGTGGTCATCGCGGACCTCCAGACGGAGAAGGGCGAGGCGCTGGCAAAGGAGCTCGGCGCGAAAGCGCGCTTCGTCAAGTGCGACGTGACGAGCGAGGCCGACGGCAAGGCCGCCGTCGATCTGGCGGTGAAGACGTTCGGCGGACTTCAGGGCCTGGTGAACTGCGCCGGCATCGCGGTCGGCGAGAAGACGATCGGCAAGGAAGGGCCGCACGCGCTCGGGACGTTCGCGAAGGTGGTGACCGTCAACCTGATCGGCACCTTCAACATGATCCGGCTCGCTGCGGACGCCATGGCGAAAGGCCAGCCGAACACCGGTGGCGAGCGCGGCGTGATCGTGAACACCGCCTCGGTGGCGGCGTTCGACGGCCAGATCGGCCAGGCCGCCTACTCGGCCTCGAAGGGCGGGGTGGTCGGGATGACACTCCCGATCGCGCGCGACCTCGCGCGAAGCGGCATCCGCGTGTGCACGATCGCGCCGGGGATCTTCCTGACGCCGATGCTGCACTCCCTGCCGAAGGAAGTGCAGGACTCGCTCGGCGCCCAGGTGCCGTTCCCGTCGCGGCTCGGACAGCCGTCCGAGTACGCCGCGCTCGTCAAGCACATCGCCGAGAACGCGATGCTGAACGGCGAGGTGATCCGGCTGGACGGCGCGATCCGGATGGCGCCGAAGTAGGGCGCACCCGCTACCGCTCGAGCCCCGCTGGCGCTGGCTGGGGCGCGAGCTCCGTCTTGAATCGGCGCGCCCGTTCGACGTAACCGTCCGCGATCCCGCGGATCCCCTGGATCTCCTCGGGCCGCAGTTCGCGGACGACTTTGCCTGGCGAGCCGAGGATCAGCACGCCGTCGGGGAACGTCTTGCCTTCGGCAATCAAGGTATTCGAGCCGACGATCGAGCGCTTGCCGATCACCGCCCGGTTCATGATCACGCTGTTCATGCCGATGAGGCTCCCCTCGCCGACGGTGCAGCCGTGCAGCATCGCCTTGTGGCCGACCGAGACCTCGCGCGCGAGCGTCAGCGGAATGCCGGGGTCGGCGTGCAGCACCGAACCGTCCTGGACGTTCACGCGCTCGCCGATCGTGATGAGCGCGTTGTCGCCGCGGATCACCACGTTGAACCAGACGTTCGCCCGGTCCTCGAGCACGACCGAGCCGATGACGCTCGCGGTCGGGGCGACGAACCATTCGCGCCCGCGAAACTCCACCTTGCGCTCGCCCAGCGAATAGACCGGCACGTCGTCGGTTCCACGTTCGCGACGTGACGGATGTTAGCATCGCCCCCCGACATGAAGCAGAGCGAATCGGTTTTCGTCGGCGTCCGCGGCCTGCGCTACCACCTACGGTGCTGGGGCGACGCGCGGGCGCCGAAGCTCTTCCTGCTGCACGGCTGGATGGACGTGTCGGCGTCCTTCCAGTTCCTGGTGGACGCACTGCGGGGGAACTGGCGGGTCGTGGCGCCCGATTGGCGCGGCTATGGGCTGTCGCAATGGAGCGGAGCGGACGGCTACTGGTTCCCCGACTACCTCGGCGACCTCGACACGCTCCTGCGTCTTCTGTCGCCGGGCGAGCCGGCGACGATCGTCGGCCACAGCATGGGCGGCAACGTCGCCTGCCTCTACGCGGGGGCGCGCGGGGAGCGGGTCGCGAAGCTGGTGAACCTCGAAGGGTTCGGTCTTCGCGGTGCCGATCCCGGCCAGGCGCCGGGGCGCTATGCCGAGTGGCTCGACCAGCTCGCCGAGCCCCCGCGGTTCCGCGATTACGCGGGCTTCGAGGCGCTCGCGGCGCGGCTGCAGCAAGGCAATCCGCGGCTGACGCGCGACCGCGCGCTGTTCTTGGCCGAGCATTGGGGAATGGCGACGGCGGAGGGCCGCGTCGTGCTGCGGAGCGATCCCGCCCACAAGCGCGTGAATCCGGTCCTGTACCGTATCGAGGAAGCCGAGGCGTGCTGGCGCAAGGTGACCGCGCCGATGCTCTGGGTCGAGGGCGCGGAGTCGCAGTCGCTCAAGTGGCTGCGCCTGGATCCGGCAGCGTACGAAGCGCGGAAGCGCTGCTTCGCGACGCTCGTCGCGCGCACGATCCCCGACGCCGGCCACATGCTCCACCACGATCAGCCGCAGCGTCTCGCTTCCGCGATCGAGGAATTTTTGCTTTCGTAGCGAGCGGTTAGCGTCGGATCCGCGGGACCCGGGTGGTAGACTCCCGCTCGATGGCCGCAACCGAAACCTGCAACTTCGACCTCCACTGCCACTCCACGATCTCCGACGGCGTGCTCGCGCCGGCCGAAGTCGTCCGGCGCGCGGCGGCAAACGGCGTGTCGGTGCTCGCGCTGACCGACCACGACGAGCTCGCAGGGCTCGCCGCGGCCGCGGACGCGGCGCGCGCGGACGGCATCCGCTTCGTGCCCGGAGTCGAGATCTCGGTCACTTGGGCCGAGACCACGATCCATATCGTCGGCCTCGGCCTCGACCCCACGCATGGCGAGCTCGATGCGAGCCTTCAGCATCTGCGCGCGAGCCGCGGACGCCGCGCGGAGCGGATCGCCGCGGAATTCGACGGGCTGGGCATCCCCGGCACGCTCGAAGGCGCCTACGGGTACGCCGAGAACCCCAAGCTGATCGGGCGTGCGCACTTCGCGCGGTTCCTCGTCGACTGCGGCGTGGCGCGCGACGTGGCGAGCGTGTTCCGGCACTACCTCGTACGCGGAAAGCCGGGCTACGTCCCGCAGCAGTGGGCCGAGCTCACCGAGGCGGTGGCGTGGATCCGCGCGAGCGGCGGCCGTGCCGTCGTCGCGCATCCCGGCCGCTACAAGTTCTCGCGCGAGCAGCTCCGGCAGTTCCTCGCCGAATTCAAGGCCGCCGGCGGCGAGGGTATCGAGGTGGTGACCGGCAGCCATTCGCCCGACCAGTACGTCGAGTTCGCGCGCCTGGCGCGCGAGTTCGATCTCCTCGCCTCGCGCGGCTCGGACTTCCACGGCCCGGAGGAGAGCCACATCGACCTCGGACAGCTGCCGCCGCTCCCGGCGGATCTGAAGCCGGTCTGGCACGACTGGTGAGGATCGGCGGGTGATCGTCGACAGCGCGCCGCGACTGCCGGACCCGGAATCCGCGACCGAGCACTGAACAACAGCCCGCGCGAGGGTGCGGAGCGCGCGGGCGATCCCTTCCGCCTTTGGCCCAGTACTTCGAGATCGACCCCGCCCATCCGGCGCCGCGCCTGATCGCGCGCGCCGCGGCGATCGTCCGCGACGGCGGCGTCATCGCGTACCCGACCGACTCCTGCTACGCCCTCGGCGCGCATCTCGGCGACAAGGACGCGATGCTGCGGCTGCGTCGCATCCGCGGCGTCGACCAGCGGCATCACTTCACGCTGATGTGCCGCGACCTCTCGCAACTCGGCACTTACGCGCGCGTCGACAACGCGCGCTATCGCCTGCTCAAGTCGCTCACGCCGGGCAGCTACACCTTCATCCTGGAGGCGACGCGCGAGCTGCCGCGGCGGCTGCTCCACCCGCGACGCAAGACGATCGGCCTGCGCGTGCCCGATCATCCGGTCGCGCAGGCGCTCCTCGCCGCGCTCGGCGAGCCGCTCCTGTCGACGACGCTCGCGCTTCCGGGCGATGAGCTCCCGCTCACCGATGCGCACGAGATCCGCCGGCGGCTCGAGCACGACGTCGATCTCGTGCTCGACGGCGGATCCTGCGGCACCGAGCCAACGACGGTGGTCGACCTCACCGGGCCGGCGGCCGAGATCGTGCGCGCGGGGAAAGGACCGGTCGCCGCGCTCCTCGGCTGAGCCCGAAATGCGCGGAAGCGTGGGTCGAACCTGATAAAATCGGCCGCGAGCAGTCGCGACCGACACGAATGGATCTCGTCCAACTCGTCCAGACCATCTCGATCTACGCGCTGCCGGTCATCTTCGGCATCACGCTCCACGAGGCGGCCCACGGCTACGTGGCGAAGCATTTCGGCGACACGACCGCCTACGTTCTCGGCCGGGTGAGCCTCAATCCGGTGCGTCACATCGATCCCGTCGGCACCATTGTCGTGCCGCTAGTGATCCTGCTCGTCACTTCCTGGGGCGCGGGGCAGGGCATGCTCTTCGGCTGGGCGAAGCCGGTCCCGGTCAACTATCACGCGCTGCGCAAGCCCAAGCGGCACATGATGTGGGTCGCCGCGGCCGGGCCGGCGGCGAATCTCGCGATGGCGCTGGCGTGGGCCCTGCTCGCGAAGATCGCGCTGGTCCTGCCGAACAACTACTTCACCGACCCGCTGTTCCTGATCAGCCAGGCCGGGGTGACGGTGAACCTCGTCCTGATGCTGCTCAACCTGATCCCGCTGCTGCCGCTCGACGGCGGCCGGATCGTCGCCAGCCTGCTGCCGGCGCGGATGGCCGACCAGTACGCCCGTCTCGAGCCCTGGGGCTTTCCGATCCTTCTCGCGCTGATGTTCACGAATGTGCTCGGGATCGTCCTCGGGCCGATGGTCGCCGGATCGGTGCATCTGATCGCGAACGCGTTCAGGATGCTCTGACGATGTTCCCCGAACGGGTGGTGTCGGGGATGCGCCCGACGGGCAGCTTGCATCTCGGCCACTATCACGGCGCGCTGAAGAACTGGGTGCGGCTGCAGAGCGAGTATCCGTGCTACTTCTTCGTCGCCGACTGGCATGCGCTCACGACGCACTACGAGGAGCCGGAAGTCGTCGAGCAGAACGTCTGGGACATGGTGATCGACTGGCTCGCGTCCGGCGTCGACCCGGCGCAGGCGACGCTGTTCATCCAGTCGCGCGTTCCCGAGCACGCCGAGCTGCACACGCTGCTGTCGATGATCACGCCGCTCGGCTGGCTCGAGCGCGTGCCCACCTACAAGGACCAGCAGGAGAAGCTCGCCGATCGCGACCTTTCGACGTACGGCTTCCTCGGCTATCCGCTGCTGCAGTCCGCCGACGTGCTGATCTACCGCGCCAAGTTCGTGCCGGTGGGCGAAGACCAGGTCCCGCACATCGAGTTCATGCGCGAGATCGCGCGGCGCTTCAACCATATCTACGGCCGCGAGTCGGGGTTCGAGGAGAAGGCGCTCGGCGCGGCGAAGAAGCTCGGCAGCCGCAAGGCGAAGCTCTACCGCGAGCTGCGGACGAAGTTCCAGGAGCAGGGCGACGCGACGGCGCTGGATTCCGCGAAGGCGCTCCTCGACGGGGCGCAGAACCTCTCGGTCGCCGACCGCGAGCGGCTCTTCGGTTACCTCGAGGGCGGCGGGCGGATGATCCTGGTCGAGCCCGACGTTCTCCTCACCGAGGCGTCGCGGCTGCCCGGCCTCGACGGCGCGAAGATGTCGAAGTCCTACGGCAACACGATCGGATTGCGGGAGAGCGCGGACGAGGTCGCGCGGAAGATCCGCACCATGCCGACGGACCCGGCGCGGGTGAAGCGATCCGACCCCGGCGATCCCGACAAGTGCCCGGTGTGGCAGTTCCACCTGGTGTACTCGGACGCGAAGACCAAGGACTGGGTCCAGAAGGGCTGTCGCAGCGCGGGGATCGGCTGCCTGGAGTGCAAGCAGCCGGTGATCGACGCGGTGCTCGCCGAGCAGGCGCCGATGCGCGAGCGGGCGCAGCGCTACCTCGACGATCCGACGCTCGTCCGGAGCATCGTGGCCGACGGCTGCGACAAGGCCCGCGAGCTCGCGCGTGAGACGATGCGCGAGGTCCGCGAGGTGATGGGACTGAACTATGACTAGGATGAAACCGACGCGGCGGGCGTCGCGGCTACCCCTCGCATCGTGAGCCCGAACATGGCGCTCGAGCTCGTCCACAACCAGTCCCAGCCGTTTGCCAGGGTGCGCGGCGAGCCGCTGCACGAGCTCCCCGCGGACCTCTATATTCCGCCCGATGCGCTGGAGGTGTTCCTCGACACCTTCGAGGGGCCGCTCGACCTGCTGCTCTACCTGATCCGCAAGGCGAACATCGACGTCCTGGATATCCCGATGGCGCGCCTCACCGAGCAGTACCTCCAGTACGTCGAGGTGATGCGGCGCAAGAATCTCGAGCTCGCTGCCGAGTACCTGGTCATGGCGGCGATGCTGATGGAGATCAAGTCGCGGCTCCTCCTCCCGCGGCCCAAGGCCGCCGACGACGGCGAGCTCGACCCGCGCGCCGAGCTGGTGCGTCGTCTGCTCGAGTACGAGCAGATGAAGGCCGCGGCGCAGAAACTGGACCGCCTGCCGCAGCGCGATCGCGACTTCCTTTCGGTCGAGGTGTGGATCGAGCAGTCGCTCGTCGAGCGGCTGCCGAACGTTCACGTGCAGGACATCGAGAACGCGTGGCGGAGCCTGCTCGCGCGCGCCCGGCTGTCCCGACACCACAAGGTGACCCGCGACGAGCTGTCGGTGCGCGAGCACATGACCGGCATCCTGCGGCTGCTCGCCGGCGGCGCGTTTCGCGAGTTCGGCGAGCTCTTCGACCCGCTGCGCGGCGTCGCGGTCCTGGTCGTGAACTTTCTCGCCGTGCTCGAGCTGGCGCGCGAGGGACTGATCGAAGTCACCCAGTCCGAGCCTTACGCGCCGATCTACGTCCGCATCGGCGTCGCGGCAGCGGATGCGCAGGACACCCCCTGAAGCCACCCGGAGACGCAAGACGCGATGCTTAGCCTCCCCGAAGCCAAGATGGTCCTCGAGACGGCGCTCCTCTCGAGCCAGGAGCCGCTCGCGATCGGCGAGCTCCGTAAGCTCTTCGACCAGGAGCTAGGCGCCGACACGATCCGTCGCCTCCTCGACGAGCTGCGCGAGGACTGGACGGAAAAGGGCGTGGAGCTGGTGAACCTAGCGAGCGGCTGGCGCTTCCAGACTCGTCCGGCGTTCCAGCCTTATCTCGAGCGCATCAGCGCCGACAAGGCGCCGCGCTACTCGCGCGCAGTCCTGGAGACGCTCGCGATCGTGGCCTACCGTCAGCCCGTGACCCGCGGCGACATCGAGGAGATCCGCGGCGTAACCGTATCGCCGAACATCATCCGGGCCCTCGAGGCGCGTGGCTGGATCGACGTCGTGGGCCATCGCGACGCGCCCGGGCGGCCGGCCCTGTACGCGACCACGAAGCGCTTTCTCGACGACCTCGGCCTGCGCTCACTGCAGGAGCTACCCCCCCTTGAAGAGATCGCCAAGAGCCTCGACCTCCCGGCCCCGCCGGGAGAGCTCGCCGCAGCGGAGCCCGACGGAGCGTCGGGCGACGAGCGGACCTCGCCGGCCATCGCCTCCGCCGCGTAGGCCTCGTCCGACGCCGGCCGCTACGCCGCGAGGCGAGCGGCACGAACCGGCGAGCGAGAAGCTGCAGAAGGTGCTCGCCCGCTCCGGCTTCGGCTCGCGGCGCGACATGGAGGCGTGGATTTCCGCCGGCCGCGTGACGGTCAACGGCAGCCCGGCTCACCTCGGCCAGCGGGTTTCGCCGCTGGACCGCATCAAGGTGGACGACCGTCTTATCGCCGCACGGCGCGAGTATGCGCTGCCGCGGGTGCTCCTCTATCACAAGCCGGCCGGCGAGATCGTCTCGGCCGACGACCCGGCCGGCCGGGCCAGCGTCTTCGACCACCTCCCGCGCCTCAAGGGCGGGCGCTGGATCGCAGTCGGCCGGCTCGACTTCACCTCGAGCGGGCTGCTGATCTTCACGACCTCGGGCGAGCTCGCCGCACGGCTGATGCATCCCCGCTACGGGTTCGAGCGCGAGTACGCCGTCCGGGTCGACGGCGTCCTGGGGCCGGAGGAGCTGGCCCGGCTGAGCGACGGTGTCCTGCTCGAGGACGGGCGGGCCCGATTCGAGACGATCGAGGACGCGGGCGGGCGCGGGCGCAACCACTGGTACCGGGTGGTGCTGAAGGAGGGGCGCAACCGTGAGGTTCGCCGGATGCTCGGTGCGATCGGGCGGACGGTCAGCCGGTTGATGCGCGTGCGTTACGGCCCGCTCGCCCTCCCCCCAGGCCTGAAGCGAGGCCAGCTAAGAGAGCTTCGTCCCGACGCGGTCGCGGACCTGCTCGCGACGGTTGAAGGTACGCTCGCCCAGCCGCATTTAACCTCTCTGGCCGAGGTGCCGCCGGCGGCCTGAAGCACGCCGCCGCGGGGCGCGCGACGCGCGTATCCCGTTGTCCCGCGAGGCTTTCTTTGCTACACTTCCGCCGCTTTTTCAGGGGATGGGCCGCGCGCCCATTTTTTGTTTGTGCCGAGGATTGTGGACGTCCGCCAAGTCATTGAATCGACAGCCGTCGGGCTGGGGTACGAGCTCGTCGACGTCGAGCTCGCGAACCACGGACGGCAGCTGCGGGTATTCATCGACCGCGCGAGCCCCGACACCGGCGGGGGCGGCAACCGGCCCGCGGTGACGCTCGCCGACTGCGAGCGCGTCACCCGGCAGCTGCAGCGCGTGCTGGAGGTGGAGGGCGTCGGCTACGGCCGGCTCGAAGTCTCGTCGCCGGGGCTCGACCGGGTGCTGAAGAAACCGGCCGATTTCCGGCGGTTCGCCGGAGCGAAGGCGGAGGTGCGACTGCGTGTGCCGCGCGACGGACGGCGGCGGTTCGTCGGCGTCGTGCGCGCCGCGAGCGACGAGGCGGTCGAGCTGGAAGTGGAGGGCGCGCTCGTGTCGTTCGCCTTCTCGGACATGGACAAGGCCCGGCTGGTGCCGAACCTTTAGGAGTGCTGGAATGAGCCGCGAACTGCTGCTCCTGGTCGACGCGCTGGCGCGCGAGAAGAACGTCAACAAGGACACCGTCTTCGGTGCCCTCGAGCAGGCGATCGGCTCGGCGACCAAGAAGCGCTTCACCGAGGACGTCGACGTCCGGGTCGCGATCGACCGCAACACCGGCGAGTACGAGTCGTTCCGGCGCTGGCAGGTGGTCGCCGACGACGCGGTCGAGCTCCCGGCGCAGCAGATCCCGCTCTCCGAGGCGAAGGCGCAGTACGGCGACGTCCAGGTCGAGGACTACATCGAGGAGCCGCTCGAGGTGATCGAGTTCGGCCGCATCGGCGCGCAGACCGCGAAGCAGGTCATCCTGCAGAAGATCCGCGACGCCGAGCGCGAGCAGATCCTGCAGGACTTCCTGGGGCGCGGCGAGAAGCTGGTGACCGGAACCATCAAGCGCATGGAACGCGGCAACGCGGTCATCGAGTCGGGCCGCGTCGAGGCAGTGCTGCCGCGCGACCAGATGATCCCGAAGGAGAACCTGCGCGTCGGTGACCGCTGCCGCGCCTTCCTCCTCCGGATCGACCGTTCCCTCCGCGGGCCGCAGCTCGTCCTCTCGCGCACCGCGCCGGAGTTCATCATCGAGCTGTTCCGGCTCGAGGTGCCCGAGATCGAGGAAGGTCTCCTCGAGATCAAGTCGGCGGCGCGCGATCCGGGCGTGCGGGCGAAGATCGCGGTGTTCACCAGCGACCGCCGGATCGACCCGATCGGCACCTGCGTCGGCATGCGCGGCTCGCGCGTGCAGGCGGTCACCCAGGAGCTTGCCGGCGAGCGGGTCGACATCGTGCTGTGGTCCGAGGATCCGGCAAAGTTCGTGATCGGCGCGCTCGCGCCGGCCGACGTCGCCTCGATCATCGTCGACGAGGAGAAGCACTCGATGGACGTGGTGGTCGACGAGGCGAACCTCGCGATCGCGATCGGCCGCAGCGGCCAGAACGTCCGGCTCGCCTCCGAGCTCACCGGGTGGCAGATCAACCTCATGACCCAGGAAGAATCGCAGCGCAAGACCGAGGAAGAGGCCGCGGGCGTGCGCTCGCTGTTCATGGCGAAGCTCGACATCGACCAGGACCTCGCCGACCTGCTCGTCCAGGAGGGGTTCTCGACGCTCGAGGAGGTCGCCTACGTGCCGATCAGCGAGATGCTCGACATCGAGGGTCTCGACGAGGCGACGGTCAATGAGCTGCGTACCCGGGCGAAGGATGCGCTGCTCCTCGAGCAGATCCGGAGCGAGGAACAGGTCGAGGGCGTCGGGAAGGATCTGCTCGATCTCGAGGGCATGGACGGCGACCTCGCGGCGAAGCTCGCGCGCGGCGGCGTGAAGACGCGCGACGATCTCGCCGATCTCGCCGTCGACGAACTGGTCGAGCTGGGCGCGGTCGACGAGGAGCGCGCCAAGCAGCTGATCATGAAGGCGCGCGAGCACTGGTTCGCCGCGGGGGAGTAGAGGGTTCACTGCATGGCACACATGAGCGTTGCGCAGTTCGCCGGCGAGCTGAAGATGCCGCCGAAAACGCTGCTCGAGCAGCTCCGGGCTGCGGGCGTCAACAAGACGCTCGCGGACGACACGCTCACCGAGCAGGACAAGACGAAGCTCCTCGACTACCTGCGCAAGTCGCACGGCGCGGCGGACGGGAAGAACAAGATCACCCTGACCCGGAAGCAGACGAGCGAGATCAAGAAGGCCGATTCCTCGGGCAAGGCACGCACCATCCAGGTCGAGGTCCGCAAGAAGCGCGTCTTCGTCAAGCGCGAGGCTGGAGAAGGGCCGGCGCCGGTGGCGGTGGAGACGCCGTCGGCGGCGCCGACGGTGGATGTTCACGAAGCGGAGCTGCGCGAGCAGGAGAGCCGGCGCGACGCGGAGCTCGCCGCACGCCAGGCAGCGGAGCTCGCCGAGCGACAGGAGCGCGAGCGGCGCGAGACCGAGAAGCGCGAGGCCGAGCAGCGGGCGGCCGAGGAGGCGGCGCGGGCCGCAGCCCAGGCGGCGGCCGCCGCCGCGGGGGCGGGGGCGCAGCCCGCCGCGTCGGACACCACCCTGCACAAACCGAAGACCGCCGAGGCGGCGGAGAAGAAGGCGAAGAAGCCCGCGAAGCAGGTCACGGTCTGGCGCGACGAGACCGCGAAGAAGCGGGCGATCAAGACGCGCGGCGACGCGACCGGCGGCACCGGCTGGCACACGCCCAAAGGCGGGCGGCATCGACACGCCGACGAGGCGGTGAAGCCGTCGGCCGGGCCGGCGGAGCCGGTGGTGCGCGAAATCCACGTCCCGGAGACGATCACCGTCGCGGATCTCGCCCACAAGATGTCGGTCAAGGCCGCCGAGGTCATCAAGGTCCTGATGAAGCTCGGCCAGATGGTGACGATCAACCAGGTGCTCGATCAGGAGACGGCGATGATCGTCGTCGAGGAGATGGGGCACAAGGCGGCCGCCGCCAAGCTCACCGATCCGGAGGCGTATCTGGAGGCGGCCGTGCCGGAGGAGAGCGCGGCGTTGCCGCGGCCGCCGGTCGTCACGGTGATGGGGCACGTCGACCACGGCAAGACCTCGCTCCTCGACTACATCCGGCGCACGAAGGTGGCGGCGGGCGAGGCGGGCGGCATCACGCAGCACATCGGCGCCTATCACGTGACGACGCCGCGCGGCACCGTCACCTTCCTCGACACCCCCGGCCACGAGGCGTTCACGTCGATGCGTGCCCGCGGGGCGAAGATCACCGACCTCGTGATCCTCGTCGTCGCGGCCGACGACGGCGTGATGCCGCAGACGATCGAGGCGATTTCGCACGCCAAGGCGGCCGGCGTCCCGATCGTGGTGGCGCTAAACAAGATGGACAAGCCCGAGGCGAATCCCGATCGGGTCAAGCAGGAGCTCGTGACGCAAGGGGTCGTCCCCGAGGAGTACGGCGGGGAGTCGCCGTTCGTCCCGGTCTCGGCGAAGACCGGCAAGGGGATCGACGAGTTGCTGGAGCAGGTGCTGCTGCAGGCGGAGGTCCTCGAGCTGAAGGCGCCGGCCGATGCGGCGGCCAAGGGTGCGGTGATCGAAGCACGTCTGGACAAGGGGCGCGGTCCGGTGGCGACCGTCCTCGTGCAGAGCGGCACGCTCAAGCGCGGCGATGTGATCCTTGCCGGCGCGGTCTTCGGCCGTGTACGCGCGATGCTGGACGAGAACGGCCGCCCGACCGCCGAAGCCGGGCCGTCGATCCCGGTCGAGATCCAGGGGCTGCAGGACGTCCCGAACGCCGGCGACGAGATGATGGTGCTCGGTGACGAGCGCAAGGCGCGCGAGATCGCGCTGTTCCGCCAAGGCAAGTTCCGCGACGTGAAGCTCGCGAAGAAGCAGGCCGCGAAGCTCGAGAACATGTTCGAGCAGATGAAGGAAGAGGAGGTCAAGGTCCTCGCCCTCGTCATCAAGGCCGACGTCCAGGGCTCGCAGGAGGCGCTCGCGCAGGCCCTGCCGCGGCTCTCGACCGATGAGGTCAAGGTCAACATCGTTCACGCCGGGGTCGGCGCCATTACCGAGTCGGACGTGAACCTCGCGCTCGCCGCGAAGGCGGTCATCATCGGGTTCAACACGCGCGCCGACGCCACGGCGCGCAAGCTCGCGGAATCCTCGGGCATCGACATCCGCTACTACAACATCATCTACGAGGCGGTCGACGAGGTGAAGGCGGCGCTGTCGGGGATGCTCGCCCCCGAGAAGAAGGAGAACATCCTCGGCCTGGTGGAGGTGCGGCAGGTGTTCCGGATCTCGAAGGTCGGGACCGTCGCCGGCTGCTACGTCACCGAGGGCCTCGTGCGGCGCAACGCGAAGGTGCGCGTCCTGCGCGACAACGTGGTGATCCACGACGGCGAGCTCGACTCGCTCAAGCGTTTCAAGGACGACGTCCGCGAGGTGAAGGCCGGCTTCGAGTGCGGCCTTTCGCTGCGCGGCTACAACGACATCAACGTGGGCGACCAGCTCGAGGTCTACGAGATCCAGGAAGTCGCGCGGAAGCTGTAGTGGCCAACGCGCAGAGACTTCGCCGCGTCGCCGACCAGATCCAGCGCGAGCTGGCGGCGCTCGTCCGTGCCGAGCTGAAGGACCCGCGCGTCGGGATGGTCACGTTCACGGGCGTCGAGGTCTCGCCCGATCTCGCGCACGCAAAGGTGTTCTTCACGTCGCTCGCCGATCCGGAGGGGCGCGACGCGACGCTCGCCGGCCTCGAGCGCGGCGCCGGGTTCCTGCGGTCCATGCTCGGCGCCAGGATCAAGCTCCACAACACCCCGGAGCTGCATTTCGTCTACGACGACTCGGTGGAATCGGGGATCCGCCTGAGCCAGCTCATCGACGAGGCGGTGGCGAGCGACCTCGCGCGTGCGCGGCCGGCGCGGCGCCGGCGCGCGCGCGGATAGGGGCCGACGCCGCCGTGGGTGCCACCGCGGCATGAAGGACGGCCGCGGACGCGTGCAGTGGCGCCCAGTCGACGGGGTGCTCCTCCTCGACAAGGCTGGCGGGGTCACTTCGAACACCGCCCTCCAGACCGTCCGACGCCTGTACCGTGCCGCGAAGGCCGGCCACACGGGAACGCTCGATCCGCTCGCCACCGGCCTCCTGCCGGTGCTGTTCGGCGAGGCGACGAAGTTCAGCGGGGAACTGCTGGGCGCGGACAAGACCTACGCCGCGGAGATCGCCCTCGGGACATCGACCACAACCGGCGATGCCGAAGGGAAGGTGGTCGAACGCCGTCCGGTGACCTCGACCCGGGCGGACATCGACCGGGTGCTCGCCGGATTCCGCGGGGATGGGGTGCAGGTGCCCCCGATGTACTCCGCGTTGAAGCGCGACGGCCGGCCGCTCTACGAGTACGCGCGCGCGGGGAAATCGCTCGAGCGCGCGGCCCGGCCGATCACGATCCACGAGCTCACGCTCGACGCCGCTGGGGGGGACCGCCTCGCGGTCACCGTCCGGTGCAGCAAGGGAACCTACATCCGCGTCCTTGCCGAGGACATCGGATGCACGCTCGGTTGTGGCGCACACCTCGCACGGCTGCGGCGGCTCGCCATCGGTCCGTTCTCGGTCACGGCGGCGGCGACGGCCGAGGCGCTCGCGGCCCTCGATGACGCGGCCCGCGAGGCCCGAGTGTTGCCGCCCGACGTTCTGGTCCGGCACCTTCCGCCGATAACGCTCGGAGAAGCCGCGGCCCGGCGGTTCGTGCAGGGCGCCCTGACCGAGTGCGCCGGCGTCGAGCCGGGGCGGGTCAGGGTGTACGGCCCGGGCAGCACGTTCCTCGGTCTTGGCACCGCCGACTCGGACGGGCGACTCCGGCCCGGGCGCTTGTTGCGCACCGACGATGCGGCCGGGCACACGACCCTCGCTCCGGCGCCGAAAACCTTGTGAAGATCGTTGATTTCGGGCTAAAATTCGCCGCTTTCCAGGAGAGATGAATGGCCGTTACGACCGCCGAGAAGGCGAAGCTAGTGCAGTCCCACCAGCGCAAGACCGGCGACACCGGCTCGCCGGAGGTGCAGGTCGCGCTCCTCACCGCGCGCATCAACGGCCTCACCGATCACTTCAAGAGCCACGTCAAGGACCATCACTCCCGGCGTGGCCTGCTCAAGATGGTCAGTCAGCGGCGCAAGATGCTCGACTACCTGAAGCGCACCGACGCCGACAACTACCGCAAGCTGATCGAACAGCTTGGCCTCCGCAAGTAAAGACGATTCGCACGCCGACGACGCCCCGCGACCGGGCGTTGCGCTGTCCAGGTTCCCCTCAGTTCCCATCTGTCGCCCGCCCCGTCCGCTGAGGGGCGCGCTGCAGGCGCTCCGACCGTAAGGAGACCGCATTGAATCCAGTGAGAAAGACATTCACCTACGGCGCGCACCAGGTGACGCTCGAAACGGGCGAGATCGCGCGTCAGGCCACCGGCGCAGTGCTGGTCAACATGGACGACTCCGTCGTGCTCTGCGCCGTGACCGCCGCCAGGCAGCCGGCACCCGGCAAGGACTTCCTGCCGCTCACCGTCGACTACATCGAGAAGTACTACGCCGCCGGCAAGATTCCCGGAGGCTTCTTCAAGCGCGAGGGCAAGCCCTCGGAGAAGGACACGCTTACCTCGCGCCTGATCGACCGCCCGATCCGGCCGCTCTTCCCCGACGGCTTCTACAACGAGATCCAGGTCGTCGCGACGGTGATGTCGGTGAACCCGGAGGTGGATCCCGATATCCCGGCGATGATCGGCGTCTCCGCCGCGCTCGCGCTCTCCGGCATTCCGTTCAACGGCCCGATCGGGGCGGCGCGCGTCGGATACGTCAGCGGCGAGTACGTGCTGAACCCGACCGCGACGCAGCTCAAGGAGTCGCAGCTCAACCTCGTCGTGGCCGGCACCGAGCACGCGGTGCTGATGGTCGAGTCCGAGGCCCAGGAGCTGTCCGAGGAGGTGATGCTCGGCGCGGTCGTGTTCGGCCACCGGGAGATGCAAGCGGCGATCAATGCGATCAACGAGCTCGCCGACGAGGCAGGCAAGGCGGCGTGGGACTGGCAGGCACCGGCGAAGGGCGAGTCCCTCGTCGCCCGGATCTCCGAGCTCTGCGAGAACGACCTGCGCGAGGCGTTCCGGCTCAAGCAGAAGCAGGCGCGGAACAGCCGGCTCGAAGAGATCCGCAAGCGCGTCCTCGAGACCCTCGCAGCCGGCGACCCGCCGCTGGACACGAACCTCATCAAGGACATCATCTTCAACCTCGAGTCGAAGATCGTCCGGAGCCAGATCCTGGACGGCGAGCCGCGGATCGACGGGCGGGATACCCGTACCGTGCGCCCGATCACCGCGCGGGTCGGCGTGCTGCCGCGCACCCACGGCTCGGCGCTCTTCACTCGCGGCGAGACCCAAGCGCTCGTGGTCGCGACCTTGGGCACCGGCCGCGACGAGCAGATCATCGACGCGCTCCAGGGCGAGTACAAGGAGCGCTTCATGCTCCACTACAACATGCCCCCGTACGCGACCGGCGAGACCGGCCGCATCGGCCCGCCGAAGCGGCGCGAAGTGGGCCACGGGCGCCTCGCCAAGCGCGCGCTGGTGTCGATGCTGCCGCCGCCCGAGGAATTCTCCTACTCGATCCGGGTCGTCTCCGAGGTCACCGAGTCGAACGGTTCGTCCTCGATGGCGAGCGTCTGCGGCGGGAGCCTCGCACTGATGGACGCGGGCTGTCCGATCAAGACTCACGTCGCCGGCATCGCGATGGGCCTGATCAAGGAGGGCAACCGGTTCGCGGTGCTGAGCGACATCCTCGGCGACGAGGATCATCTGGGCGACATGGATTTCAAGGTCGCCGGCACCGAGAACGGCGTGACCGCGCTCCAGATGGACATCAAGATCGAGGGCATCACCAAGGAGATCATGCAGATCGCGCTGTCGCAGGCGCGCGAGGGCCGGCTGCACATCCTGGAACACATGAAGCAGGCGCTTACCGGCTCCCGCACCGACATCTCGACCTACGCCCCGCGGATCATCAAGGTCAAGATCAACCCGGAGAAGATCCGCGACGTGATCGGCAAGGGCGGGGTGGTCGTGCGCGCGATCCAGGAGGAGACCGGCACCACGATCGAGATCGCCGACGACGGCACGATCAGCATCGCCTCGGTGAGCAGCGAGGGCGGCGAGGCCGCGCGGAAGAAGATCCAGGATATCGTCGCCGAAGTGGAAGTCGGCAAGGTGTACAACGGGACGGTGCGGCGCCTGCTCGACTTCGGCGCGATCGTGGAGCTGTTGCCCGGCAAGGACGGGCTGCTGCACATCTCGCAGATCAGCAACCAGCGCGTGAACACGGTCGCCGATCACCTGAAGGAAGGCCAACAGGTGAAGGTGAAGGTGCTCGAGTCGGACGAGAAGGGGCGCGTGCGGCTGTCGATGAAGGCGGTCAACGAGCAGCCGGCTCCGGCGGCGGAAACGGCCTCCCAGTCGTAGCGGCTTCCGCCCGCAACGAGAAAGGGGCGCCGAGGCGCCCCTTTTTCTTCCACGCGTCGCTTGCGCGAACGCCCGCGCCTACTTTCCGACCTGCCGCTCGCGGATTTCCTCCAGCGTCTTGCAGTCGATGCACAACGTCGCGGTCGGCCGGGCCTCGAGGCGCTTCAGCCCGATCTCCGCGCCGCAGCTCTCGCAGAAGCCGTAGTCGTCGGCGTCGATCCGCATGATCGTCTCGTCGATCTTCTTGATCAGCTTGCGCTCGCGGTCGCGGTTGCGGAGCTCGAGCGCGATGTCGGACTCCTGGCTCGCGCGATCGTTGGGGTCGGCGAAGACGGTCGCCTCGTCCTGCATGGCATGGACGGTGCGCTCGATGTCCGCGGACAGCTCGTCGCGCAGCGCGCCCAGCACCTCCTTGAAGTGCGCGCGCTGCCGGGAATTCATGTAGTCCTCGCCCTTCTTTGCGGCGTAGGGCGGGAACTGCTTGCGCAGGGTATCGATCGACATCTCGAGTCCCCTCCGACCCGAAAGGAAGGCGTTTTTATGCCAGAAAGAGAGGGGTGGGGCAAGCGCAAAAGTGCCTACCGGCCGGGGGAACCGGGGGCGCGTTTGACCCGTCTTGCGGCCGGCGCGTAAACTACGCCACTTTCTTGCGGGGTGTGGCGCAGCCTGGTAGCGCGCTTGCTTTGGGAGCAAGATGTCGGGAGTTCGAATCTCTCCACCCCGACCAATTCCAGGTGCGCGGCGGCGCACCCGCCCGGCGGAGTGCCCGTAGCTCAACCGGATAGAGCACCAGCCTTCTAAGCTGGGGGTTACAGGTTCGAGTCCTGTCGGGCACGCCAGCGCCTGCCGCGCGCGCCCGGACTCAAAAAGGGACGATGGTGGCTATAGCTCAGGGGTAGATAAGAGCATTGGATTGTGATTGCTCTGCCCCGCCAGCCGAAGCCGCGCCCGGCGGTGCATCGCCGGTACACAACGTAGACGGAAACGTAGCCGAAGCCCCCGCGCGCCGCGCGGGGGCGAACCCTACATGGAGCGTTTCCGTTTATGGCAAGCATCGAACCCCGCAGCGGCTCGTGGCGCGTTCTGGTCAGGCGCAAGGGCGCCCCCCATCTCAGCTATACCCATCCCGAGCGTGAGGTCGTCGAGCGCTGGCGCCGCGACGCCGAAGCCGCGATCCGCGCCGGCAAGCTCGGCGAGTTCCTCGCTGCGCGCACCGCCGCCGGCACGACGCTCGGCGACCTTCTCGACCTCTACGCCGAGGAGGTGACCCCAGGCAAGCGGAGCCGCGCAAGCGAGCGCTGCCGCATCGAGGCGTTGACCGCGACAGCCGGCTGAAGTCGGTGAGCGGATCGACATGGAACCGCGAGCGGGCGCTGCTGAGTGCCGCTTTAAAGTGGGCCCGGGCCGAGCGCGACTACGCGGTCGATCCTGCGATCCTGGCCGGGCTCGGGCGACCGGAGAACCCGGCGCGCGAGCGGCGGTTGAAGCCCGGCGAGCTTGAGCGGTTACTTGAGCATGCCGGCCCGATGCTCGGGGCGATCATCACCCTCTGCATCGAGACGGCGATGCGTCGCGGCGAGTTAACCGGGCTCCAGTGGCGCGACGTCGATCTGCAGCGCGGCGTGGTGACGCTGCGCCAGACGAAGAATGGGGACAAGCTCGCGCTGGTGCCTTTGAGTTCGCGCGCCGTGGAGGCGTTCAGACAGCTTCCGCGAGGCATCGGCGACGCGCCCGTCGTTCCGATTCATCATGACGTGTTGTCCCACAGGTTCGTTGAGTGCTGCCGGGCGGCGGGGATCACCGGCCTGCGGCTGCACGATCTGCGCGCTGAGTGCGTTTCGCGGCTGTTTGAGAAAGGGTTGACGCTGCCGGAGGTGCGCGCGATCTCGCGGCACAAGTCGACGGCGCTGCTGCGCTACGTCAGGCACGCCGACGTTGAGGGGTTGCGCGCGAAGCTCGGGTGAGGCTTCACGGCGACATCAGCCAACCCCCGCATGAGCAGGGGCTGGGTGCTGCCGTCGAGTTGAGTTGCGGGGCGTAGCGCAGCGACGCGGCGCTGATCACTTCTTCGTGAGCTTCTTCACACCGACCGCGAGCCCGGGCGGGCGCGGGCGCTCGCCAGTTCGAATCTGCCCGGGACCGCGAGCGAGGACGCTGTGGAGCAGCGTCACGTCCGCGTCGATCGATTGCAGGCTACGGGTGCTCGTTCCTGGCTTGTTGCACCAGCGTAGGCAGCATGCTTCCGCCGGCGACGTAGTTGAAATCTGACGCCTGTCCGGACACAACACCGACGGCGTAAGGCCCATCGGACCAGAAACCGAAGATCGGGCTGCCGGACTGGCCCGGCCAGTTGTCGAACGTGTTGCTTCGGACCAGCCGCGTCGACCCCGAGGCCGAGTCAAGCTCGTTGAGCCTGAAGTCAGTCTGCCACGCGGCGATCTCGCCGCTGCCGCTCCAGTCCTGCGGGTAGCCGATGCTGTGCCAGTACGTCGTGGCGTCGTCCCAGCGGTTGTCATAGGTGCGGCTCCCGAGCCATCCGTACGTCAGACCGATCGGTTGGTCGAGCACGATGACCGCGTAGTCCTCGTCCGCGACGTCGGCCGAGTAGCTGCTCGAACTGACCCTCGTCGCCGCGTACGCCCAGGTTCCGTTGGCCGAGGCCAGCCACGAGGTGTCCGAGTACATCACGTAGACCGTCATCCAACCGGGTGTCCAGTCGACGCAATGGCTCGCGGTCAACACATGGCGCGGCCCGATGAGCACGCCGCTGCCCGCCCAACCGCGCGGCGTGACGATGCGAACGAGGCACCGCCACGGATAGGTCGTGTCGTAGTAGGCGCGACGCCCGTCGGGCGAGAAGATGGTGGTCGGGTCGTAACGCAGTTTGCCGAACTTCATTTGCAGACGCTTCGGCACGCGCCGGGTGCGCGGTCGGACCGCGACCTTGGCGACGTCGGTCGCGGGCATCGACGCGGGCATGGCGTCGATGACCACGCGTGCGAGTTGCCGCGTCGGGATCAGCCGCCTCTGAAGTGGCGGGGGCGGGACCGGGTGCAACTCGCGTCCGCCGACAACGAGTTCCACTTCCCACCTCGCTGCCGCACCGCGTCCGCGCTTGGTCAGCCGGGTCTTGACCGACGGCGGTCCGTCCGCGTCGGCCGGTAATGCGAGCACTGTCTTTCGTTCGGTGAACGCGTCGGGCCGGACGTCGTGCGTCGGTGGACGGATCGTTCTCCGCCTAAGCCTCTTGACATCAAACGGTGGTTTAGACCGTCGTCGAACGCGCGTCCTCCTGGTTGCCATAGGACTCCCCCTTCGATGAAACTTTGACGAGTACCGTAAGTGTGAGCCCATTTAGAGGCGCGGGCCATAGTCCATGCAACCTACATTGTTCGTCGAATTGTGATTGCTCTTCCCCGTCGCGATGCACCCCGACTTCTTGACGCACGAGTCCACGAGGATCTGCAAGGCGGCGGGCGTCGAGGGCTTGCGGCTGCACGATCTGCGGGCCGAGGCGGTGTCGCGGCTCTTCGAGCGCGGGCTATCGCTGCCCCAGGTGCGCGCGATCAGCCGCCACAAGTCGACGGCGCTACTGCGCTACGTCAGGCACACCGACGTCGAGGGGCTGCGCGCGAAGTTGGGGTGAGGCTCACGCTCACGCCCCCAGCGTCAGTTCAGATTAACAGGCGGGGTTCGCGCCCGGAGAACGATGCAAGACGTTGACGTGTGTAAATAATAAGCACGTACTTGGTCGGCTATTGGGATTCATGGAGCATCCCATCAGGTGCTCAGTCGATCTTTATCCCGAGCGCTTTGACGACTGGCGTCCAGAGTGCAACATCGGCTGCGAGGGACCGACGGAATTTTTCGGGATCGGAGTCGAGAGTGGGTTCGATACCCGCGTCGATCAACATCCGCTGGAAGGCCGGTTCGGCGACCGCCGTGCGCGTCGCCTGCGCAATCTGTTCGATGATCCCGATGGGCGTCCCGGCCGGCGCGAGCAGCCCAATGGAGCCTCTCACGGTCATGCCGGGGAAGCCCAGTTCGGCCGCCGTCGGAAGCTCAGGCGCAGCGATGAGCCTCGTGGGATTCGTCACGGCCAGAATCCGCAGCTTGCCGGACCGATGGAATTCGAGCACCTGCCCGGTCACCCCTGGCGTACCCATCGGAACTTGTCCGCCGATTAGGTCTGTGACCAATGGGCCGGTGCCCCAATGCAACCAGACGACGCTACACGGCAGTGACGCGCCCATCGCTTTTGGCCTATCTCGGCCGGATGATGGGCACCGCGATCTGACACTAGCCGTCAGATCAAGTCCCGGTCGCTACACATGATTGGATTACTTCGTCGACCAGTGGAAGTCCAACGATACTACCCGTTCCGTCGGGGTTCGCGCCCCGCCGGCGGGTGACTGCTTTCCGGATATTTTCGCGTCGCCCTCGAATGTCTCCAGTTGGGCCGGCTGTGTGAGTTCGCAGCCAAGCCCGTGAGTTGCCACTCGCGAATTTACGCCCGATTTTCCAACTGCGGCTTTCGGCGAACTTCATAATCTGCCGCAGTCGGCCACCAGTTGATGTTCGTAACCGCCCCCCTTGAAATTCGCCTTCGAGACAATGGCCGCGTTCGCGAGCATCCAAGCGAGCGGCACTGTCCACGCCATCGGAGTAGTCTTGGTCGCGGCGCTTCCTTCCCATCCAGCACGCACGGCCCCGGAGGAATGGTGATCTCCTTCCGCATCGGCCTGTCGGCTCGACGACCGCCAACGCAACGTCAACCAACGATGGGGGCGAATGATGGCAACGTATATCAACCTGGTGAACTTCACCGATCGGGGAATCCGCAACATCAGGGGTGGTCCGCAAACGCCGGGGGGTAGCGGCTAGGCAGGACGCGGTGCACGCGTCGAGCGAACCTTAGAGGAGACAGTCATGCGATCGACTCGCTTTTTTCTGCTGATGATGACGCTCTGGTTGACTTGGATGCTGCAAGGCTGCGCCTCGACGGAATCGGTGGGCCGAGCGGCCACCCCTGCGCCGGCGCGCATCACCGTGCTCTACGACGCCTTCGGCAAGGATGCGGCCATGACCAAAGACTGGGGCTACGCCGCGCTGGTGGAGGTGAACGGCAAGCGCATTCTCTTCGATACTGGCGATGACCCGGAGAATTTTGCCAAGAACGTCAAGGCCAAGGGCGTCGACCTCACCAGGCTCGACTTCGTGGTCTTGTCGCACCGCCACGGCGATCACATGGGCGGTTTAACCTATCTCCTAAGCGTGAACCCGAAGGTGAAGATCTACGCGCCGAAGGAAACCTTTGGCATCTATGGCTCCGACCTGCCGAGCAAGTTCTATCGCAAGGCCGAGTCGCTACCCGCCGAGATGCGCTACTACGACGGCTCGCCGCCCGAGATCATGAAGTTCGGCACCGCCTTTCCCGGCGCCAACATTCAGTTGATCGACAAGACCACGGAAGTGGCACCGGGCATCACGCTGATCGCCCTGGTGTCCGATGCGCCCGGAACCAAGGAATTGAAGGAGCTGTCGCTCGCCATCAAAACGTCCGAGGGCTTGGTGCTGGTGGTCGGCTGCTCGCATCCGGGCATAGAGGCCATCGTCGCCGAAGCGGTGAAGATTGATCCGCACATCCATTTCATCGCCGGCGGTTTCCATCTGGTGGTGGCGCAGGACCCGGCTATCGAGAAAGTCGCCACCGCGCTGCTCAACACCTACAAGGTCGATTACATCGCCCCCGGCCACTGCACCGGCGAGCCGACCTTCGCCGCGCTGCAAAAGGCGTTCGGCGACCGCTACCTCTACGCCGGACTGGGAACGACTCTGGGTGTGGGTGCGAACCCGCGCGCCGAATCGGATCGAACCGCTACCTATGCGCTGGACGAAAGCGATTTGCACCGCTATCGCATGCTGCTCGCCCAGAGCGACGACTTAGGCGACAGCGGACCCGAGGCGGTGCGGCTCGCGCAAGCGAAGTAGCCGCTAGGCAAAGGGGCGTGCGGATTGGCTGCGCGCCCGCTGTCACATTTCTTCCTAGTCGGATTGGGCTCGGTCCCCGATAGGCCATACATCGAAAGGGGATCACAATGTTTGGTCTCGGCTTTAGAGTCTTAGACGGCCGCTTTCGGGAAGATCGAATGTCTCCTTGGGGTCGATCGCGCTACTTCAATCCGTTGAGCAGCGGCCGGTCGACAGTTTTTTCGCGACGGCCGGCATCGCCGATGCTCGAACGTCGGCTTCAGAGATTTCGGCGCGGCGCGCACGACGTTGTGCTACGTCTGCTGTACCTTGGAACCAGTCGTTCCGAATGTGGCGTTACGAGCGGATGAACGGCTGTTCATGGCCGGTTGCGTGAGTTCGCAACTAAGCCCGTAAGCTGCCTTTCGCGGCAGAGCCTGATTCTTCCAAAACCCGCTTTCGGTGAACATAGAGAACCGCGGCTGTCGGCCACGAGCGGTCGGTCGCCGCGACCGCTCAATTCGCTGCAAAGCAGTCGTTCCCGCTGCGCGCCGACGGTTTGCTCTAACGAGATCCGTAGTTGTAAATCGGCAGATCAGAGGGTCCGGGGCGTGATCTATCGATACGTCTCAGTAGTGATAATCATCTAGCCGGCCTCCCCACCGCCTCACGGCGGTGGGGGTTAGAGTGAGTTTGCGAACGCTCAAACCCAAAGGAGGCCGAACATGAAATATAGCGGAATCGATCTGCATTCGAACAACAGCGTGGTCGTGGTGACCGACGACTCCGATCGCACGCTCGTGAGTCGGCGTGTGCCCAACAGCTTGCCGGCGGTGCTCGCGGTGCTTGAGCCTCATCGGGGTGAGATCGTCGGCGTGGTAGTCGAAGCGACGTATAACTGGTACTGGATCGTGGACGGTTTGCAGGCCGCCGGTTACCGCATGCATCTGGCGAACCCGGCGGCGATCAAACGCTATGAGGGCCTGAAGCGAAGCGGGGACGAAGCCGATGCGGCCTATCTTGCCCACCTGTTGCGTCTGGGCCTGCTGCCGGAGGGCTACATCTGCCCGAGGGAACACCGGGCAGTACGCGATCTGGCCCGAAAGCGCATGCAATTGGTGCGCTCGCGCACCCAGCACATCCTGGCGGTGGAGAACATTCAGGCGCGCGAGAGCGGTGCTCGGATGAAGGCCGAGCAGATCAAGCGGCTTGAAGCGAAGACCGTAGAGACGATGCCGCTGCTGCAGGAGGTGAAGCTGGCGATGCAGGCGAACCTGGCGGTCATCGGCACCCTCACCAAGCAGATCGACAAGCTCGAGGGCTGTTTGCATAAGCGGGTGCGGCTGCGGGAAGAATTCGGCTTGCTCAAGAGCGCCCCCGGCATTGGCGAGACGCTGGCCACGACAATCATGTTGGAGACGGGCACGGTGGCGCGCTTTGCCCGGGTGGGGAACTTCAGCTCCTACTGCCGCTGTGTCGACAGCGAGCGCATCTCGAACGGCAAGAAGAAGGGCGAAGGCAATGTCAAGAACGGCAACGCCTACCTCGCCTGGGCATTCGTCGAGGCGGCGCATTATGCGCGGCGCTTCTGCCCCGAGGCGAAACGCTTCTACGAGCGCAAGCGGGCGAAGACCAACACCATCGTGGCGACCAAAGCGCTGGCGCACAAGCTCGCGCGCGCCTGCTACCACGTGCTGCGCGAGCACAAACCGTTCGACGTGCAGCGATGCTTCGGATGAAGGTTCGGCGAGGCGCAATGAGCCAGGTATTTGGACTGGAGCGAAACCGACAGTAGTGATTGGACGTTGCGCCTTCGCCATACCGATGCTTGTGACCCATCGCCCAAGCCGCGAGCCAGCCAAGGATTGGCGCCACGAGTGGCAGCCACGATTGTGTGAACAATCCCTTTGGACACGGCTTGGCACCAACGTTTCTCTGGGGTGGCAGAGGCCACCAGGGCGGAGGCTTGCTGCATCGCCATTCGCTTGATCCCGATGGGTGTCTGGCGCGATTGGGTTCGCAGCCAGCCGAGCGAGAAAACGGGTGCGATTGAGGTATCGAGCATCGATCTGACGAGCTCTGGTTTGAGGAAACGCCGTGACTTCACGTCGCATGAGAATCGTTTGCCCCTTGACATCGGCCGGCTAATGGGTGTCCGGTTAAGCGCTTCTCGCCGAAGCGCAGGCACTTGATCTGATTAAGCAATGTTCCATTTTTTCTGTGTCACCGACTTGAACGCCGCACTGGGCGAAGCTGCCGTTCTTTGCAGCCGGAGTGCCGTTCATGTATGCAGGTCAGTTGGTGTTCGCGCAGCTGATGGAGCATTTGCCGTGGCAGACGTTTCGACGCATCGTCGAGCGCTACGGCGGCGATCGTCGCGTGCGCGATTTCAGCTGCGCGAATCAATTGCGCTGCATGGCCTTCGCGCAGCTCGCGTATCGCGAGAGTCTGCGCGACATCGAGACCTGTCTGCGTGCGCAAGCGGCCAAGCTCTATCACCTTGGGATTCGCGGAACGGTGGCGCGCAGCACGCTGGCCGACGCGAACGAAGCGCGCGACTGGCGTATCTACGCCGAGTTCGCGCAGCACCTCATTCGCATCGCGCGCCGGCTCTATCTCGACGAGCCCTTCGGCGTGGATCTCAAGAACACTGTCTACGCGCTCGATTCCACCACGATCGACTTGTGTTTGACGCTGTTCGCGTGGGCACCCTTCCGATCGACCAAGGCGGCGATCAAACTGCACACGTTGATCGACCTGCGCGGCAACATCCCGAGCTTCATCCACATCTCCGACGGGAAACTGCACGACGTCAACGTGCTCGACGAGTTGCTGCCCGAGCCCGGCGCCTTCTACGTGATGGACCGCGGCTATCTCGACTTCGAGCGCCTGCATCGGTTGCACTTGCTCGGAGCCTTCTTCGTGACCCGCGCCAAATCCAATCTCAAGGCCACGCGTCGCTACTCCCACGCCGTAGATCGATCCACCGGACTCATCTGCGATCAGACGATCACGCTCACGGTGTTCTATTCCAAGACGGGCTATCCCGAGGCGCTGCGCCGCATTCGGTTCAAGACCGATGAGGGCAAGACGCTGGTGTTCTTGACCAACAACTTCGCGCTGCCCGCGATGACCATTACCGAGCTCTACCGTTGCCGCTGGCAGGTCGAACTGTTCTTCAAGTGGATCAAGCAGCATCTGCGAATCAAATCCTTCTTCGGCACTTCCGAGAACGCGGTCAAGATCCAGGTGTGGATCGCAATCAGCGTCTACGTGCTCGTGGCCATCGTCAGAAAGCGCCTGGCTCTGGACGCCTCGCTATATGAAACCCTACAGATCCTGAGTCTGACCCTGTTCGAGACAACACCATTGCATCAGCTGCTTACACTCACACCGCCTGACGCGATTTCCTCGAATTCGCCCAACCAGCTGAATCTGTTCGAAAGTTAACCGGACACTACTGGATACGTCTATGAGATACGTCGCTCGAGGTAGGCCGAGTGGTGGATTCCGGCCGTTAGCAAATCGAGCGAAGACTGGGTAAATGACTCGCTTGTTGGAGCACCGCCGCTTGCCCTGGTACTGGGTTGCGCTTTTCTACGCGGTCAACATCATCGTGGCGGGCGGGATATCCAGCCTGCTCCTGCTTCCGTTCACGGTTCGGGCCGCGGCAAACGACGCCGCACCAATGGTGACGCTCGTCGAAGGCAAGAGCACGCTCGCCTCCGGCTTCCACGGATACATTCCGGTCCCCGGGGTGCAGCTGCGCCAGTGCGACATCGTCCAGACGGGGCCGGAGAGTCTGATGCAGGTCGAGTTCCCGGATGGAAGCCGAATCGAGCTCGGGCCCGACTCGCGCTTTCTTTCCGACGTGCCGACTCCTGTCGGTTCGGAGCGGGTGGTCGGGCCCTACTTCCTGCATTCCGGCTGGCTCAAGCTGACGGTGGCGAAGCGGGACAACGCGCCCCCGTACCGCATCAAAACGCCCTACTTCGACCTGGAGATGAACTCGGGTGTCGCGGTGCTAAATGTCGCGGACGGCGGACGATTCTTCATCGAGCAAGGCAAAGCCCTCGCGCTGGATCCGTCCGGAACCCGTGGCGGAATGGAGATCGCCGCCAATCAGACGTACTCGCGCAAGTCGGCGGAATCGAGGCCCGCCGTGGTGAACCTGGCCGATCCGGCATTCGTCAAGAGCATGCCGCGGTCGTTTCGGGACACGCTGCCCGCCATGTATGCGAAGGTCAAGGGACGCGCTGCGCAGCCCAGACCGGCGCCGGATTACGACTACGGGGCAGTCTCGGCGTGGTTGAGGACGCGTCCCGAGCTGCAACCGTGCATTGCCGGCGATCTTGTTCGCAATGTGCAGGAAATGCTGAAGCGTGAGGGACTCGACGTCGGACCCATCGACGGTATTCTCGGGCCGCGCACCGCGGCCGCGCTGCGTGAGTTTCAGCAGCAGCACGGGCTCGCTCGATCCGGCAAACCGGACGAGGCAACGCTGAACGAACTCAGCAAGCGCTAGTCCGGCCTCACGCCCGCTCCTTTTCACGATCTTCGCCCGCCTGGCAAGACAGGAAAGCACCCGTCGTCGACGTCCCTGAGCTGCGGCGCCAGCGCGGCGACTGCCGCTCCACCGCTACCAAGGCGAACAAAAATGCTAGTAATGAGCGGCACTCCACGGCCGAGTCTCTTTCGCGCAAACTGATTTTCGCTACGAGTGCAGCGAACGGCCGGTCACAAGGCGGATCGGTCGGTCGGCCAGCAAATCGCCAATGTCGGCTTAGGGTCGACAGTGACAGTTCTCTGGCTTCGAATGCAGCCGTTGGGCGGTCAACGTTGAGGGCAGGTGGCGGCCACCTGCTCGACGACTGGGGAGCGTCAAGTTTCAGGGTAAACCGGCCCCCCGCCCCAGAAACTCTCACCGGCGGCTTTAGGCAACTGCTGTCATTCGCCAGGCCGAACTCGAACGTCGGCAGCCAGTCTGAAGCGGTAGTAGCGTCGGGCATCTCAACCAACAGCTCATGGCCGGCGAGCGAAGTACACGAACGTCAGCTCTTCTAGAGCACGACAGGTAGCAACTGGTCCGTAAGTCGACGTCGCGTGACCGGTCGGTAACTGCCTTCAGTTTTCCGCGACCTTTAGTCGCTAGTTCGGCTCGCGGGTGGGCAGTCGCTGCCGGGGCGGCCGACTGTACGCTTATAAGACCCTGGAGCGGCCCCCGACCCCCGCGTGCTGCTGGGTCAAGCCGGGCGTTCACTAGCCCAGCCGCCGCGCGAGCGCCTCGACGTCGCCCGAGCGGACGTACCGGAGCAGCGCGCTCGACTTGTGGCGGCTGATCGCGCGCACCTCGGGCAGCGTCAGGCCGCGCTCGAACAGGCGGGATACTGCCTCTGCTCGCAGATCTTGCAGAGGGAGCCCCTCTCGATCCCGGCGCGCTTGCAGGCGTCCCGGAAGCCATTTCCGAGCGCGTCCACACAGCCGATGGGTAACAATGGAGGCGGCTTTTTCACGCCCGCTTGGGACACTGGCGGTGCAAAGTCTCGCCCTTCAGCGGCCATTCGGCCGCTCCGTTTCATTCGGAAAACGCTGGCTAGTGTAGGATTACCCTACGTTTCCTCCGTTGGTGGCTATAGCTCAGGGGTAGAGCATTGGATTGTGATTCCAAGGGTCGTGGGTTCGATACCCACTAGCCACCCCAATCACCCGAAGCTCCAGGCCCAGCGAGGCGCCAGACCCCGACGATGCAGCTGCGGGCAAGTTTCTTCGGTACGGCCGGCGAGCTCGCGTTCTCGGGTTTCGTCTACCAGATGGGCGGAACGCTGCATCGCGCCCAGATCCGCTTCGTGCCCAAGGACGCGCCGATCGACGCGACCATGCCGATACCGGGTGCCCGCCGTTCCCCGCGGCACGTCGTTGAAGGTAACGACCTCGATGAGGTCATCGCCAAGTCCCGGGAGCTGATCGAGCGCGAGGTCGGCGCGATCTCGGAGTTCAAGCAGGTCGTGGGGAAGGCCTGAGCGCCCTCATCTCGTCAGCTCTTCGCGCGTCACCGCGAAGACGAAGTCGGGACCTGCTCCGGTCTCGAGCCATGTGACCGCGAGCCGCGGAAAGACACGCTCCACCGCCGACCGTCCGTCTCCGATCTCCACGACCAGGAGTCCGCGCCGTGCGAGATGGCCGGCTGCATGCGCGATCAGCCGGCGCACGAAATCGAGCCCGTCGCGGCCGCTCGCGAGCGCGAGACGAGGCTCGTGCCGATACTCGGGGGGAAGCCGCCGCATCTCGGCCTCGGGCACGTAGGGCGGATTGCAGAGGATCAAGTCGTATCGCGCGCGGCCGAGCGCGTCGAACAGATCGGACCGGACGAGACGGACGCGGCGGCGCAGCCGGTACGCCGCCACGTTGCGGCGCGCCACCGCGAGCGCGACCGACGAGACATCGGAGGCGTCCACCCGCGCCCGGGCGAAGGCCTCCGCGGCAAGTATCGCGAGGCAACCCGAGCCGGTACAGAGATCGAGCACCCGCCGCGGACCTCGTGCCGGCAGCCATGGCGACAGGCGGTCGGGGAGCAGTTCGGCAATGTGCGATCGCGGAACGATGACGCGCCGGTCGACGTAGAAGCGTCGGTGCTGGAGCCACGCTTCCCGCAGGAGGTACGCCAGAGGTTCGCGAGTCCGGATCCGGCAATCGGTGAGCGCGGCGAGCCGCCGCCCGCGGCGGCCGAGACCGCGCCGTCCCGCGCCTCGCCCAGCCGGTCGAATGGAATGCGCAGAACGTGGCAGACGAGCCACGCGGCTTCTTCGCGCGCGTCGTGCGTGCCGTGGCCGTAGGCCAGGCGGGCGCTGCGGAAGCGGCGTTCGATCTCCCGCAACCATCGGTCGACGGTCGCCTGTCGGGCTTGCCGACGCTTCAAGCAAGCAGCTTCTCGAGCACGCGCTGGTAGATTCGCCGAAGCGGCTCCACCGCGGCAAGCTCGATGTGCTCGTTCAGCTTGTGGATCGACGTATTGACCGGACCGAACTCGACGACCTGCGGGCAGATGCGCTTGATGAAGCGGCCGTCCGACGTGCCGCCGGTCGTCGAGATCTCGGCCTCGACGCCCGTCACCTCCCTGATGGCGCCGGCGACCATCTCGATCAGTTCGCCGCGCGGCGTGAGAAAGGGCTCGCCGCCGAGCGTCCACTCGAGCGTGTAGTCCAGGCGGTGCCGGTCGAGGATTGCGTGCACTCTCGAGCGCAGCCCCTCGGCCGTGCTTGCGGTCGAGAACCGGAAGTTGAACAGGAGCTCCAGTTCGCCCGGGATGACGTTCGTCGCGCCGGTGCCGGCATGGACGTTCGAGACCTGCCACGAGGTCGGCGGAAAGTGCTCGTTGCCGCTGTCCCACACGGTGGCGGCGAGCTCGGCGAGTGCAGGGGCGAGCTCGTGCACCGGGTTGCGCCCGAGGTGGGGGTAGGCGATATGCCCCTGCAGCCCCTTCACGACGAGCCGCCCGGAGAGCGAACCGCGGCGGCCGTTCTTGATCACGTCGCCCAGCCGTTCGGCCGAGGTCGGCTCGCCGACCACGCAGTAGTCGATGCGCTCGCCGCGCGCCTCGAGCCGATCGATCACTTTCACCGTGCCGTCGGTCGCGACGCCTTCCTCGTCGGAAGTAACAAGCATGGCGATCGAGCCGCGGTGCGCCGGATGCGCCGCGATGAAACCCTCGATCGCGACGACGATGGCGGCGAGCGAGGTCTTCATGTCGGCGGCGCCGCGGCCGAAGAGCTTCCCGTCACGCTCGGTCGGTGCGAACGGATCCGACAGCCAGCGGTCGAGCGGCCCGGTCGGCACGACGTCGGTGTGGCCGGCAAAGCACACGAGCGGTGCAGCGGTTCCGCGTCGCGCCCATAGGTTGGTGACGCCGCCGCTCGCCACGGTCTCCACCCGGAATCCGAGCGGACGGAGGCGCCCGGCGAGCACCTCCTGGCAGCCGCCGTCCTCCGGCGTGACCGAAGGTCGCGCGATCAGCCCGCGCGCAAGGGCCAAAGCGTCAGTCATCGGCAGGCAGGGAGTCGGAACAGACCATTCGCGCCGCTTGTCACGGCGCGAAGTTTAGCCGAGCGGCCGTCGGCGCGCGCTCAGGCCGCCTTCTCGTCGTCAAGCGAGAGCTTGAACTCGCTGAACGAGGCGCCGCTCGGCGCGGTCTCGACCTTCTGCTCGATCGCCGGCTTCGGCGCCATCGTCTGCGCCGCGTTGACGCTCGCGTCGGCGTTGTTCATCAGCCAGAGCAGGTTGTTCGCCGAATCGGCGTTGGCGAGCGCTTCTTCCTGCGTGATTGTCCCGTCGCGGTACATCTTGAACAGCGACTGTTCGAACGTGAGCGAGCCGGGCGCGAGGCTCTTGTCGATCGCTTCCTTGATCTCGTTGACCTCGCCCTTCTCGACCAGGTCCGCGACGTGGCGGGTGTTGAGCAGTACTTCGCAGGCCGGGCAGCGCCCGCCCTTGGTGTTCTTGACCAGCCGCTGCGACACGATCACCTTCAGCGAAGCGGAGAGGTCGGAGAGCAGGGCGGGGCGGTTCTCGAGCGGATAGAAGCTGATGATCCGGTTCAGCGCGTGGTAGCTGTTGTTGGCGTGGAGCGTCGCCAGGCAGAGATGGCCCGACTGCGCGTACGCGATCGCCATGCCCATCGACTCGCGATCGCGGATCTCGCCGATCAGGATCACGTCGGGCGCCTGCCGCAGCGCGTTCTTCAGCGCGATGTGATAGGACTTCGCGTCGGTCCCGAGCTCGCGCTGGTTGACGATCGAGCGCTTGTGCTTGAACAGGAACTCGATCGGGTCCTCGATCGTGATGATGTGTCCCGGGGTGCTCGCGTTGCGGTGGTCGATCATCGCCGCGAGCGAGGTCGACTTGCCGGAGCCGGTCGCGCCGACCATGAGGATGAGGCCTCGCTTCTCGAGCACGACCTCCTTCAGTATCGGCGGGAGGCCGAGCGTGTCGAACTGCGGGATCTCGCCGGGGATGAACCGGACCACCACGCTCGGAGTGGAGCGTTGCATGAAGCAGCTGACACGGAAGCTGCCGAGGCCGGGCATCGGATACGAGGTGTTCAGCTCGTACTCGTCGTTGAACTCGCGCAGCTGCCGCTCGCTCAGGATCTCCGCCATCAGCGCGCGGACGGTGTCCGGGGTGACGATCTGCTGGTTGATCGGCATCGTGACGCCGTTGATCTTGATGCTGATCGGCGCGCCGACCGAGATGAAGATGTCCGAGGCTTTCTTCTCGGCCATCAGTTCGAGCAGCCGCTTCATCGCCATGGTGGAAATTCCCCCTCGGGAGGCCGTCCGGTCAGTCGCCCCGGAGCAGCTCGTTGATACCGGTCTTGGCGCGCGTCTTCGCGTCGACCCGCTTGACGATCACGGCGCAATAAAGCGCATATTTTCCGTCTGCCGCAGGGAGCGTTCCAGGAACTACTACCGATCCCGCCGGCACCTGGCCGTACAGGATCTCCCCGCTCGCGCGGTCGTAGATCCGCGTGCTTGCCCCGATGAAGACGCCCATCGAGACGACCGAGTTCTCCTCGACGATCACCCCTTCGACGATCTCGGACCGCGCGCCGATGAAGCAGTTGTCCTCGATGATGGTCGGGTTCGCCTGCAGCGGCTCGAGCACGCCGCCGATGCCGACGCCGCCCGAGAGGTGCACGTTCCGGCCGATCTGGGCGCAGCTGCCGACCGTCGCCCAGGTGTCGACCATGGTGCCCTCGTCGACGTAGGCGCCGATGTTCACGTACGAGGGCATCAGGACGACGTTCTTCGCGACGTAGGCGCCGCGGCGCGCGACCGCGGGCGGCACGACGCGAAAGCCGCCGGCCGCGAAGTCCGCGGCCGTGTAGCCGCCGAATTTCGTCGGCACCTTGTCGTAGTACTGCGTCGATGCGCCCGGCATCACCTGGTTGTCCTGCAGCCGGAACGAGAGCAGGACCGCCTTCTTCAGCCACTGGTGGGTCTGCCACTTGCCGTCCAGCTTCTCCGCGACCCGCAGCGCGCCGCGGTCGAGCCGGGCGAGCGTCGCGTCGACCGCCTCGCGGAGCTTCGCGTCGGCCGAGGACGGCGACAGTCCGGCCCGGTTCTCCCAGGCCGATTCGATGATCTCCCTTGCGTCCTGCATCGATCCTTCTCTCGCCGTCTAGGCCGCGATCGCGGTGGCAAACTCGGCGATCCGGCGGATGCCCTCGAGGCATTCCGCGGGCGCCGCGACCAGCGCAACCCGCACGTGGTTGCGACCGGGGTTGACGCCAAGCGCTTCACGGGCGAGATAGCTCCCGGGGAGCACCGTCACATTGTACTTGCCGTACAGGTCCCGGGCGAACGCGGCGTCGTCGACCGGTGTCCGGATCCAGAGGTAGAACCCGCCGTCCGGCATCGCCGTCTCGAGCGGCGCCCGAACGAGTGGCAGCGCGGCCGCGAACTTGTCGCGGTACAAGCGCCGGTTATCGGCGACGTGCGCCTCGTCGCGCCAGGCCGCCTCGCTCGCCGCCTGGACCGCCGGGCTCATCGCGCTGCCGTGATAGGTCCGGTAGAGCAGGAAGGCCTTCATGAGCTCGGCGTCCCCGGCGACGAACCCCGATCGCATGCCCGGCACGTTCGAGCGCTTGGACAGGCTCGAGAACACGATCAGCCGCTCGAATCCTCCCCGCCCCAGCCGCTGCGCCGCTTCGAGCGCACCGAGCGGCGGCCGCGCGTCGTCGAAGTACAGCTCCGAGTAGCACTCGTCGGAGGCGATCACGAACCCGTACCGGTCGGAGAGCTCGAACACCTCCCGCCACTCGTCGAGCGTCATGACGTGTCCGGTCGGGTTCGCCGGCGAACAGGCGTACAGGAGCTGCACCCGCCGCCAGAGCGCTCCCGGCACCGCCCCGTAGTCGACACCGAAGCGGCGCGAGGGCGTGGCGTTGGCGAACACCGGGGTCGCGCCGGCGAGGAGCGCCGCGCCTTCGTAGATCTGATAGAAGGGATTCGGGCAGAGCACGGCGGCATCGCGCGTCCGGTCGACCACCACCTGGGCGATCGCGAAGAGCGCCTCGCGCGAGCCGTTGACCGGCAGGACCTGAGTCGCCGGGTCGACCGCCGGGAGCCGGTACCGCCGCACGAGCCAGGCGGCGATCGCCTCGCGGAGCGACGGCAGGCCGGCGGTCGCCGGATAGGCCGCGAGCCCGGCGAGGTTGCGCGTGAGCGCTTCCGTGATGAACGCGGGCGTGGCGTGCTTCGGTTCGCCGATCGACAGGCTGATCGGGGCAAGCTTCGGGTCGGGCGTCACGCCGGCGAAGAGGAGCCGCAGCTTCTCGAACGGGTACGGGTGAAGCTTGGCGAGGTCAGGATTCATCCGGTACGGGGCGGGCGCGGAAATTCGTCGTGCCCGGAGCGGCAGTCGCGGTATTATACGGGCCGTTTTTTGCCACCCGAGCGTTCCGCGCCCGAACGTTCCAACTCGGCAGCCGCCGCACTCTATCGATCGCAAGCTTGCGCCTCACGCACCTCAAACTGGCCGGATTCAAGTCGTTCGTCGACCCGACGACCATCGATGTCCCGAGCCAGCTCGTCGGCGTTGTCGGCCCGAACGGCTGCGGCAAGTCCAACATCATCGACGCGGTGCGCTGGGTCCTCGGCGAGACCCGGGCGAGCGCGCTGCGCGGCGAGTCGATGCAGGACGTGATCTTCAACGGCTCGGCCCAGCGCGGCCCGGTGGCGCGCGCGAGCGTCGAGCTCGCGTTCGACAACAGCCTCGGCAAGGCCGCCGGCCAGTGGTCGCAGTACGCCGAGATCTCGGTGAAGCGCGTCCTGCAGCGCGATGGCGAGTCGTCCTACTACATCAACAACACCCAGGTCCGCCGCCGCGACATCCACGACATCTTCCTCGGCACCGGCCTCGGGCCGCGGGCCTACGCGATCATCGAGCAGGGAATGATCTCGCGGGTGATCGAGGCGAAGCCCGAGGAGTTGCGCATCTTCCTGGAGGAAGCGGCCGGCGTCTCGAAGTACAAGGAGCGCCGCCGCGAGACCGAGCACCGCCTCGCCGATACCCGCGAGAACCTGGCGCGAGTCGACGATATCCGCCGCGAGCTCGAGACGCAGATCGAGAAGCTGACCCGCCAGGCGGAGATCGCCCGGCAGTACAAGGCGCTGCAGAGCGAGGCCGCGCACAAGCAGAGCCTGCTCTGGTGGCTGCGGAAGCGCGACGCCGAGAACGATGCCCAGCGCGTGGCACGGGAGATCGAGCGCGTCGCAACCGAGCTCGAGGCCGAGACCGCGCGGTTGCGGGAGATCGAACGCCGCCTCGAGCAGGCGCGGGTCGACCACTACGCGGCGGGCGACGCGGTCAACGCCGCCCAGGGAGCGCTGTACGAGGTCAACACCGAGGTCTCGCGCCTCGAGGCGGAGCTCCGCTTCATGACCGAGACGCGCCAGCGGCTCGAGGCGACCCACGGCCAGCTGACCGCGCACATCGAGCAGTGGCAGCGCAATCGCAGCGAGCTCGGGGAGGCCGCGGGCCTGTGGCAGCACCGCCGGGCGGAGGCCGGGGAGCGCCTCGCCGCAGCGCAGGCACACCTCGTCGCCCAGGAAGCGAGGACGCCCGAGCTGGAGAACGCCCACCGGGCGGCCCAGGACCATCTCGCGGCGGCGCGCGACGGTATCGCGGCGGCGGAGCAGGCGTTCCGGCTCGAGCAGGCGCAGGTCGCGCACGCCGGCCGGACGCTCGACGGCCTGCACGCGCGGGCCGCGCGGCTCGAGACCGAGCGCGGCGAGCTCGCCGAGCCCGAGGCCGCACGGCTCGACAGCATCGCACGCGGCATCGCCGCGACCGAGGCGGAGGCCGCCGCGTGCGCCGTCCGCGTCCGCGAGCTGCAGCAGGACCTGCCGGTCCTCGAGGCGGCGCGGGCCGCGGCGCTCGCCCGGCTGCAGGAGCTCGAACGCGAGGCGAACACCCGTGCCGGACGCGTCGCCACCCTGAAGCGGATCCAGGCGCAGGTCGAGGAGGGGACCGAGATCGCCGATTGGCTCGCGCGGCATTCGCTCGCGGAGCTGCCGCGGCTGTGGCAGATGATCACCGTCGAGCCCGGGTGGGAGACCGCGATCGAATCGGTGCTGCGCGAGCGGCTGCATGCGCTGCAGCTTACCGACCCGCAGGTGCTCGCGCGCCTGTTCGACGACCCGCCGCCGGCCAAGGTCAGCCTCTTCACGCCGAGCACGGCGCCGCCGGCGGGGGCGCCCGAGGCGCCGTTCCGGCCGCTCGGATCGCTCGTCCGCTTCGCCGACGACACGGCGCGGCCGCTGGTGGAAGAGTGGCTGGCCGGTTGCTTCGCGATCGAGGGAGTCCCGCCGCTGACGACGCGGCTCGGCCTGGCGACCGGGACGATCCTGGTGAACCGCGAAGGCCACCAGTTCAGCCGGTACGCGGTGAGCTTCCACGGTCCGGACTCGATCGACGCGGGGATCCTCGCCCGCCAACGCGAGATCGAACGGCTCGCCGAGGAGGTCCGGAACTTCGCGCTGCGGACGGACGAGGCGCGCGAAGTCCACGCCGCCGCCGAACGCCAGCTCGCGGCGCGCCGGGAGCAGGTGGCAGCCCTGCAGGACCGGGAAGCGGAGTTCAACCAGAAGCGCCACGAGCAGCAGCTCGAGCACGTCCGGCTGAACGAAGCGATTGCCCGCGTGCGTGCCCGCGCGCAGCAGATCGCCGACGAGCTGGCGGAGATCGAGCGCCAGCAGGCGCAGGAGCGCGCGACCCGTGCGGAAGCCGAGTCGCGGCTCGACGGCCACCGGCTGGAGATCACCCGGCGTTCGAGCGACTTCCAGGCGTCGCAGTCGGGGCACGACGCCGCGCAGGCCGCGCTCGAGGACCATCGGCAGGCCGTCCAGGTCGGCGCCCGTGATGCCCAGGAGGCGGCTTTCCTGGAACGTGAATGTCTAGGAAAAATCAGCGAGATAGAGCGGTCAGCTCAAGCTGTTTCTCAGCAACTCGAAGAGGCAGAGGCCGACCGGGTACGGACCGAAGCCGAACTCGCGGGGCTCAAGGACGAGGGGCTCCGATCTCGCGCTTCAGGAATCGCTCGGGGTCCGGGTCGAGCGCGAGCAGCGCCTGGCCGTCGCCCGGACCGGACAGGACGAGGCCGGGGAACGGCTCCGGGCCGCAGACGAGGAGCGGGTGGCCTGCGAACAGAAGCTCCCGCCGCTCCGCGAACGCACGGGCGATCTGCGGCTGAAGGAGCAGGCGGCGAGACTCGCCGTCGAGCAGTTCGCGGAGCAGCTCGCCGACGCCGGCGCGGACGAAGCCGCGCTCGCCCAGGATCCGGGCGCGAAAACGCGGCCGGGTGCCTTGCAGGGCGAGATCGCACGCCTGCAGCAGGCGATGACGGAGCTCGGCGCGATCAACATGGCCGCGCTCGAGGAGCTCGCCATCGCGTCCGAGCGCAAGGGCTTCCTCGACGCGCAGGCCACCGACCTGGGGACGGCCCTCGAGACGCTCGAGAACGCGATCCGGCGCATCGACCGCGAGACGCGCGAGATGCTGCGGCAGACCTTCGACGAGGCGAACCGCCACTTCGGCCAACTGTTCCCGACGCTGTTCGGCGGCGGCGAGGCGCGCCTCGAGATGACCGGCGAGGAGATCCTCGACGCCGGGATCGAGGTCCGGGCGCAACCGCCGGGCAAGCGGACGTCGACGATCCACCTGCTTTCGGGCGGCGAGAAGGCGCTGACCGCGATCTCCCTGGTGTTCGCGCTGTTCCAGCTCAACCCCGCGCCGTTCTGCCTGCTCGACGAGGTCGACGCACCGCTCGACGACACGAACACCGAGCGGTTCTGCAGCCTCGTCCGGAAGATGTCGGGCGAGACGCAATTCCTGTTCATCAGCCACAACAAGATCACCATGGAGATCGCCTCCCAGCTCATCGGCGTGACCATGCCCGAGCAGGGCGTGTCGCGCGTCGTCGCGGTGGACATCGAGGAGGCGCTCCGCATCAGGGAAGCGGCCTGACCGGCGAGGCGGACCTTCGCGCATGAGCGACCTCCAGCTCGGCCTTCTCGCGATCGGCGTCGCGGTCGTGGCCGGTGTGATCGCCTATAACCGGTGGCAGGAGACGAGGATCAGACGCCGGACCGAGGGGGCGTTCGCCGCCCGGCATGAGGATGCCCTGTTCCGGAGCGGCACGACGGGGACCGAGACGGCCCCGCCTGCCCGCGTGCCGGTCGTCGAGTCCACCCCGGTCGATCGCGCGATCGAGCACACGATCGTCGTCGATGTTCCCCCGGCGCCGCAGCGCGAGGCGGCAGCTCCGTTGGCGGCAACCGGTCTCGACCCGGCCGTCGACTACATCGTGGAGCTGGACTGTGCACGTCCGGTCTCCGGCGCCGACCTTGCCCGGCACGCCCAGGCACTCCTGGAGGAAGGACTGGTCCGGCCGGTGCACTGGGAGGGTTACGACGACGCCCGGGCGCTGTGGCGTCCGGTCGCCCCCGAGGTCCATTTCCCGCGGCTGCGCGTCGGCATCCAGCTCACCAACCGCGCCGGCCCGGTAGGCGAGGACGACCTCGTCGCGTTCTGCGGCGACGTGCAGGAGGTCGCGCTGGCGATCGCGGCGCAGGCCGACTTTCCCGATACCGACGAGGCGCTCGCCCGAGCGCAGGATCTCGACCGCTTCTGCTCCGCGGTGGACGTGCAGATCGGTCTCAGCGTCATCGGCAGCGAGTCGCACGCCTTCCCCGGCAGCAAGCTCCGTTCGCTCGCCGAGAGCGCGGGGATGACGATCGGGCGCGACGGCCGGTTCCACCGCCTTGCCGAGGACGGGAGCGAGCTCTTCTCGCTCTCCAATCTCGAGCCGATGCCGTTCCACGCCGAGACGATGAGGACGCTGCAGACGCGCGGTGTGACCGCGCTGTTCGACGTGCCGCGCGTCAGCGCGAGCCCGTCGGCGTTCCGCCGCTTCATCGATTTCGCGCACCAGCTCGAGCAGGCGCTCGGGGGCGTGCTGGTGGACGACAATCGCAAGCCGATCGGGCAGGCGGCGCTCGAGGCGATCGGCCAGCAGCTCGAGAGCATCCACCGGACGATGGCCGCGCGCGGGATTCCCGCGGGCGGACCGCTCGCGCTCCGCCTCTTCTCCTAAATGGCGGCGCGGGAGATCGCCAAGCGCGCGCGAGCGCTCCGCGCGGCGATTGACGACGCCAACTACCGCTACTACGCCCTCGATGCGCCGACCATCAGCGACGCCGAGTACGACCGTCTCTTCCGCGAGCTCCAGGCGCTCGAGTCCGACCATCCGGAGCTGATCACTGCCGACTCGCCGACGCAGCGCGTCGGGACCGCGCCCACCAGGGAGTTCGCGACCGTCCGGCACCGCGTGCCGATGCTCTCGATCAACAACGCGTTCGGCGACGAGGAGGTCGAGGCGTTCGACCGGCGCGTCCGCGAGGCGCTCGACGTGGAGGCGGTGGAGTACAGCTGCGAGCCGAAGCTCGACGGGCTCGCGATCAATCTGACCTACGAGGGCGGCGCGTTCGTTCAAGGGACGACTCGCGGGGATGGTTTTGCGGGCGAGGACGTGACGCCCAACCTGCGGACGGTCCGTGGCATCCCCCTTCGGCTCCGCGGCGACCGCTCCCCGCAGCTCCTCGAGGTGCGGGGCGAGGTGCTCATGTACAAGCGCGACTTCGACGCGCTCAACGCCCGTCAGCAGGAGCGCGGCGAGAAGACGTTCGCCAACCCGCGCAACGCCGCCGCCGGAAGTCTGCGCCAGCTCGATCCGCGAGTCACCGCGGCACGGCCGTTGCGCTTCGCCGGTTACGGGATCGGCGATGCGCGGGGCTTCGACGAGCCCCCGACGCAGTCCGCTCTGCTCGACGCCCTCGGACGGATGGGCGTGCCGGTGTCGGCGGAGCGGGCGGTCGCGAAGGACGTGGAGGGCCTGCTCGCGTACTACCACCGGCTCGCCGGGAAGCGGGAATCCTTGCCGTACGACATGGACGGCGTCGTCTACAAGGTCAACCGGCTGGACCAGCAGCGCGCCCTCGGTTTCGTCGCCCGCGCCCCGCGGTTCGCGGTGGCGCACAAGTTTCCCGCCGAGGAGGCGACGACCGAGCTCGTCGGAATCGACGTGCAGGTCGGCCGGACCGGTGCGATCACGCCCGTCGCGCGTCTGAAGCCGGTGTTCGTCGGCGGCGCGACGGTGACCAACGCGACGCTGCACAACGAGGACGAGCTCCGCCGGAAGGACATCCGGGTCGGCGATATGGTCGTCGTGCGGCGGGCGGGCGACGTGATCCCGGAGATCGTCCGCTGCGGTCCCCGGAACGCGCAAACCCGGCGCGCCCGAATTCCACATGCCGACCCGATGTCCGGTGTGCGGCTCGGGGGTGGTCCGACTCCCCGACGAAGCCGTCGCGCGCTGCACCGGCGGCCTCTTCTGCCCCGCGCAGCGCAAGCAGGCGCTCCTTCATTTCGCCTCGCGCCGAGCGCTCGACATCGACGGCCTGGGCGAGAAGATCGTCGACCAGCTCGTCGACGGCGAGCTGGTGCACACGCCGGCGGACCTCTACCGGCTGACGCTCCAGGATCTCGCCGGGCTCGAGCGGATGGCCGAGAAGTCCGCCCAGAACCTGCTGGACGCGTTGGCGCGATCGAAAGCGACGACGCTCGCGCGATTCATCTATGCACTGGGCATCCGGAACGTGGGCGAGGCGACGGCACGGGATCTCGCCGCCCACTTCGGCGCGCTCGAGCCACTCATCGATGCGGACGAGGAAGCGCTTCACGGGGTGCCGGATGTCGGCCCGGTCGTGGCAGCTTCGATCAGCGGCTTCTTCCGCGAGCGGCACAACCGGGACGTGATCCGGGCGCTGCGCAAGGCCGGGGTGACCTGGGCCGAGGGCGCGCCGCGCGCGGCGGCAAAGGGCCAGGCAGCAGGGAAGACCTTCGTCCTGACCGGCACCCTGCCGGGCATGACGCGGGAGGAGGCGACCGAGCTGATACTCTCGCAGGGTGGGAAGGTGAGCGGCTCGGTGTCGAAGAAGACGGATTACGTGGTGGCGGGCGCCGAGCCCGGCTCGAAGCTCGCGAAGGCCGAGGCGCTCGGCGTCGCGGTGCTCGACGAAGCGGGTCTGCGGCGGCTTTTGAAGGGATGAGACGGCGATGCGAGCGTTGACGAAAGCAGTGTTCCCGGTGGCAGGCTTCGGCAGCCGCTTCCTGCCGGCGACCAAGGCGAGCCCGAAGGAGATGATGCCGGTGGTCGACAAGCCGCTCATCCAGTACGCGGTCGAGGAGGCGGTCGCGGCTGGCCTCACCGAGATGATCTTCGTCACCGGCCGGCACAAGCGGGCGATCGAGGACCACTTCGACAAGGCCTACGAGATCGAGACCGAGCTCGCGAGCCGCGGCAAGAAGGACCTCCTCGAGCTCGTCCAGGGCATCCTCCCGCGCCATGTGAGCTGCATCTACATCCGGCAGTCCGAGCAGCTCGGCCTCGGGCACGCGGTGCTGTGCGCGAAACCGGTGATCAACGACGAACCGTTCGCGGTCATCCTCGCCGACGACCTGATCGACGGCGATCCGCCGGCGATGAAGCAGATGGTCGACGTGTTCGCACGGGAAGGGCGTTCGGTGCTCGGCGTGCAGGAGGTGGCGCGTGACCAGACCGCCTCGTACGGAATCGTGAAGACGACGCGCGTCGACGAACGGCTCGAGTCGGTCGAGGCGATCGTCGAGAAGCCGCGCCCGGAAGCCGCGCCGTCGAACCTCGCGGTGATCGGCCGCTATGTCCTGACGCCGCGGATTCTCTCGATCCTCGAACGCGTCACGCCGGGCGCGGGCGGCGAGATCCAGCTCACCGACGCCATCGCATCGCTCCTGAAGGAGGAGCGCGTTCTCGCGTACCGGTTCCGCGGCACGCGCTACGACTGCGGATCGAAGCTCGGCTACCTGCAGGCGACCGTCGCGTTCGGGCGCAAGCACGCGGAAGTGGGGCAGGCGTTCGACGAATGGCTCGCTCGCGGGAGCGCATGATCTATACTGCCCGCCGCCGATCGCCCTCTCGATCACTCGCATGCTGAGCGCTGCCGACGCCTGGAAGATGCTCGACGAAGCGGAGCTCGTGTGCCCGGCCGAGGAGGTGGAGCGCGCGATCCGGCGCGTCGCGGGCGAGGTCACGGCGGAATTCCGCGAAAAGTATCCGCTCGTGCTGAGCGTGATGAACGGCGCGCTCTTCTTCGGCGGCCAGCTCCTGCCGCTGCTCCGCTTCCCGCTGCACATCGACTACGTCCACGCGACGCGCTATGGCGACGAGATCGACGGACGGCACGTGCGCTGGAAGGTCGAGCCGGGAGAGGGGGTGCGCGGGCGGGCGGTGCTGGTTCTCGACGACATCCTCGACGAAGGGGACACCCTTGCGGCAATCAAGGCGCGAGTGCTCGAGCGCGGCGCCGCGTCGTGCAAGGTCGCGGTGCTGACCGACAAGATCAAGCCGGGGGCGAAGCCAATCCAGCCGGACTTCGTGGGTCTGCGCATCCCCGACAAGTTCGTGTTCGGCTGCGGGCTCGACGCGTATGGCTCGTGGCGCAACCTGCCGGCCATCTACGCCCTGAAGCAGCCCTCGTGAGCGTGGAAAGCTGAAATGCTGGCAATCATCGGCGGGAGCGGCCTTACCCAGCTCTCGAGCCTCGACGTGACCGCGCGGAAGGCGGTGCGCACCCCGTACGGCGAGCCGTCCGGCGCGCTCACGTTCGGCCGGCTGCGCGGCCGGGAAACCATGTTTCTCGCGCGCCACGGCTACGGCCACACGATCCCGCCGCACGAAGTGAACTACCGGGCGAACATCTGGGCCCTGCGCGACGAGGGGGCGACCGAGATCGTATCGGTGGCCTCGGTCGGCGGGATCCGCGCCGACCTCGGGCCGGGGACGCTCGTCGTCCCGCACCAGGTCATCGACTACACGTGGGGCCGGCGCTCGACGTTCTTCGAGGGCGGCGACGTGCCGGTCACGCACATCGACTTCACCGCGCCGTACGCGGAGCGCCTGCGGCAGAAGCTTCTCGCGGCCGCGCGCGGGTGCGGCGAGACGGTCGTCGACGGTGCGGTGTATGCGACGACCCAGGGCCCGCGGCTCGAGTCGGCCGCCGAGATCGACCGGCTCGAGCGGGACGGCGCCGAGATCGTCGGCATGACCGGCATGCCGGAGGCTGCGCTCGCGCGCGAGCTCGACCTGCCGTACGCGGCGATCGCGGTGGTCGTGAACCACGCCGCCGGGCGCGGCGAGAGCCGCGGCGGCGTCCGGCTCGAGGGCATCGAGCAGATGCTGCACGCGACGATCGGCCGGGCGCGGCGGATCATCGAGGAAGTGGTGGTCGTAGCGTGACGCTGCCGCGCAGCGCTGACTTGGGGGATCAACAAGGGGAGCGTGCCCCCTTGTTCCGGCAATGATCCGCGACGTCCTCAAGATGGGCGACCCGCGCCTGCTCGAGAAGGCGCGGGCGGTCGAGGCGTTCGACACGCCGGAGCTGCGCGCTCTGCTTGCCGACATGCGCGACACGATGGCGCATCTGAACGGCGCCGGGATCGCGGCGCCCCAGATCGGGGTGGGCCTGCGGGTGGTCATCTTCGGCGTCCACCGCAATCCGCGCTACCCCGACGCCGAGGAGGTGCCGGACACCGTGCTCATCAACCCGGTCCTCGAGCCGCTCGGCGACGAGATGAGCGAGGGCTGGGAGGGCTGCCTGTCGGTGCCGCGGATGCGCGGTCTCGTGCCGCGCTACACGCGGCTTCGCTACCGGGGGTTCGACGAGCACGGCCAGCCGATCGACCGGACGGTGGCCGGCTTCCACGCGGTGGTGGTGCAGCACGAGGCCGATCACCTGGACGGCATCCTCTACCCGATGCGCATCCGCGACCTCTCGAAGTTCGGTTTCATCGAGGCGCTCTTCCCGGGCGAGGACATCGCCGAGGACTGAGCGCGCACCGGACTCACTGCAGCGCTGCCAGCAGATCCTGTTCGAGCTGCAGCACCGTCTTCGGCTTCGCCAGCGCCTCCCCCGAGACCACGAACACGTCTTCCGCACGCTCGCCGAGCGTGACGATCTTCGCGGTGTGCAGGTCGACGTGGTACTGGTTGAACACGCGCGCGATGCCGTAGAGGAGGCCGGGGCGATCGCCGGCGGTGATCGAGACGAGGTGGTATTGCCCCTTCTCGTCCGGCCGGATGTGGACCTCCGGGGTGATCGGGAAGTGCTTGAGCTGGCGCGACACGCGCCCGCGCGCGGGCGCTCCGAGCGGCGTGCGGCGCTCGAGCCGTTCGGCGAGCTCGTGCTCGATCAGCCCCATCATGTCGCGATAGTGGTGCGAAGTACCGGTCCCGAGCACGAGGAACGTGTCGAGGGCGTAACCGTGGCGCGTCGTGTGGATCTTCGCGTCGACGATCGAGTAGTTGATCGACTCGAAGTAGCCGCAGATGCGCGCGAAGAGGTCGGCCTCGTCCTTGGCGTAGATCATCACTTGGAGCCCCTCGCCGATCGGCGAGAGGCGCGCCTTCACCACCGGCCGCTCGGTGTGCACGCGGTAGTGCAGGGTGCGGGTCTGCCAGGCGATCTCCTGCGGCTCGTGCCGCAGGAAGTACGCGACATCGAGCTCGCGCCACAACGCCTCGCCCGCGGTGTCGGAGAGCGCGTATAGCCGCAGCAGCCGCAGCGCCTCGGCCTGCTTTGCCTGCACGTCCTGGTCGTAGCCGACCGAGGCGCCACGCAGGATGCGCCGCGTGAGGCGGAAGAGATCCTCGAGCAGCTTGCCTTTCCACGCGTTCCACACCTTCGGGCTCGTGCCGCGAATGTCGGCGACCGTCAGGAGGTACAGCGCGACGAGGCGGCGCTCCGTCCCGACGATCCCGGCGAACTCGCGGATCACGTCCGGATCGAAGAGGTCGCGTTTCTGCGCGACCGACGACATCGTGAGGTGGTGCTCGACCAGGAACTCGACCAGCGCCACGTCCTCGGGCGGCAGCCCGTGGGCGCGCGCGAACCGCCGCGCGTCGATGCGGCCGAGGCGGGAATGGTCGCCGCCGCGGCCCTTGGCGATGTCGTGGAAGATCGCCGCGACGTACAGCAGCCAGTAACGCTCGAAATTGGCGGCGAGGCGGCTGCAGAGCGGGTACTCGTGCGCGAACTCGACCATCGTGAACCGCCGCAGGTTGCGCACCACCATCAGGATGTGCTGGTCCACGGTGTACACGTGGAAGAGGTCGTGCTGCATCTGGCCGACGATCTTGCCGAAGGCGGTGAGGTAGCGGCCGAGGATCCCGTACTGGTTCATGCGACGGAGCTCGTGTACCAGGCCGCGCGGCTGCCGCAGGATCTCGAGGAACGTCGCGCGATTCACCGGATCGGCCCGGAAGGCGCTGTCGATCCGCCGTCGCGCGCGCCACAAGGCGCGCAGCGTGGGGGCAGTCATCCCTTTCAGTTCGGCGTGCTTCTGCAGCAACAGGAAACTCTCGAGGATCGCGTGCGGTTCGCGCTCGAAGAGCCCCGCGTCGCACACGTCCAGGAGCTCGCGTACCGCCTGGAACCGTTCGTTGATCGGCTCCGGCGGGGCGTCGAAGGCCGGAAAGATCGCCGCGCCGAGGTTCTGGAGCACCGTGGTGTTCAGCTGCGTCACCGCCTTCGCGGTGCGGAAGTAGCGCTGCATGAACACTTCGCTCGCGCGCCTCGTCGGCGTGGCGGCGAAGCCGAAGGCCTTGGCGAGCGCGTCCTGATAATCGAACAGGATCCGGTCCTCGCGCCGGCCGGCAAGCTAGATGCAGCCGGATCCGCACGCGCGCCAGCCAATCCGCGTGCCGCTTGAGCTGAGTCCCCTCCTCGCGGGTCACCAGCCCCCGCGCCGCGAGCTCGCGCCAGTCGCGCCCGAGTCCGCTTGCGCGGCTTACCCAGAGGACCACCTGGAGGTCGCGCAGGCCGCCCGGGGCTTCCTTGAGGTTCGGCTCCAGGCTGTACGGGCTGTCCTGGAACTTCGCGTGCCGCTGCTCCTGCTCGAGCCGCTTCGCCTTGAAGAACGCCTGCGAGTCGAAGCCGTCGTGGAGGCGGTCGTAGAGCTGCGCGAAGAGCGTGCGGCTCCCCGCGATCAACCGCGCCTCGAGAAGCGAGGTCTGGACGGTGACGTCCTTTGCGGCCTCGTCGCGGCACTCCTCGACCGTCCGCACGCTGTGGCCGAGCTCGAGCCCGACGTCCCAGAGCCGGCCGACGAACTGCTCGACCTGTGCGACGCCGGCCGGATCGAGGGCATGCGGCAGCAGGCACAGGACGTCGACGTCCGAGTGCGGATAGAGCTCGCCGCGGCCGAAGCCCCCCACCGCGACGAGCGCGAGCTGGCGCGGCAGGCCGGACTCGCGCCACAGCTCCCGCAGGCTCGCGTCGACGAGCTGACGATGACGCCTCAGGAAGCGCGCTGCATCCGCGTCGGACTCGTACTCGCTGCGGAGCGCGGCACGCGCCTGCGCGAGGCGCTGGCGCAGCCCCGACGCGTAGTCCGGCGCCTCGAGGCGTCGCGCAGGGACCGAGGCCACCCGCGAGACTCCTAAGCCGCCTCGAGCGACTGCGGCATCGGGGGCGCTCCGGACGAAACGGTCAGCACCTCGTAACCGGACTCGGTGACGAGCACGGTGTGCTCCCATTGCGCCGAGAGGCTGTGATCCTTGGTGACGATCGTCCAGCCGTCGGCGAGCTCGCGGATCGCCGGCTTGCCGGCGTTGATCATCGGCTCGACGGTGAAGATCATTCCCGGCTGCAGCCGCAGGCCGGTACCGGGGCGGCCGTAGTGCAGGACCTGCGGCTCCTCGTGGAACCGCCGGCCGATGCCGTGGCCGCAGAACTCGCGCACGATGCTGTAGCCCCGGTTCTCCGCGTGGCGCTGGATCGCGGCGCCGATGTCGCCGAGGAAGGCTCCCGGGCGCACCGCGAGGATTCCGAGCCACATCGCCTCGTAGGTCACCTCGCACAGCCGCCGCGCCTGGATCGAGGGCTCGCCGACGTAGAACATCCGGCTCGTGTCGCCGTGGAACCCGTCCTTGATCACGGTCACGTCGATGTTGAGGATGTCGCCGTGCTTGAGCACCCGGTCGCCCGGGACGCCATGACAGACCTGGTGGTTGACCGAGGTGCAGATCGCCTTCGGAAAGGGCGGATAGCCGGGCGGCGCGTAGTTGAGCGGCGCCGGCACCGTGTGCTGAACCTCGCGCATGTACTCGTGGCACAGCCGGTCGAGCTCGGCGGTCGTGACGCCCGCCTTCACGTGCGGCGCGATGAAGTCGAGGACCTCGGCCGCGAGGCGTCCCGCGATCCGCATCCGCTCGATCTCTTCCACGCCCTTCAGGAGGACCGCCATGTCGGGTTCAAAAAAGCCGTGAGGATAGTGGAACGTATGGGGCAGGGCAAACCGGACCGGCCTCGCCGCCAGCCCACCATCGACGGGTTAATTCGCTGTTTGACAAGGAAAATATTGAGCCACACCCACCGCACGTGATACACTCGCCGGCTAGTTTGCCTCAAGCGGCGACCGTTGCCTCGGCAGCGGCCTTTGCGGTCGGCAGACTCGCGGGTCGGCAGCCGATGAATGAACCCGCGAAATTTCGCGCCTGTCCAGTCAGGGTGCCTCCGATGCCTCAGGGCAAGGAGGTAAGTGCGGGCAGTGCGTCAGTGATCAACCCTAGACGAAAGCGAGAGTCATGACCACGACGATGCGCCAGATGCTGGAGGCCGGCGTCCATTTCGGCCACCAGACGCGCTACTGGAATCCGAAGATGGCACCGTTCATCTTCGGCCACCGCAACAAGATCCACATCATCAACCTCGAGCAGACGCTCGCCCTCTACAACGAGGCGGCGAAGTTCGTCCGCAAGCTGGCCGCGAACAAGGGCGTGATCCTGTTCGTCGGCACCAAGCGCCAGGCGCGCGAGATCGTGCGCGAAGAGGCGATCCGCGGCGGCATGCCGTTCGTCGACCACCGCTGGCTCGGCGGCATGCTCACCAACTTCAAGACCGTGAAGCAGTCGATCAAGCGCCTGAAGGAGATGGAGGCGCAGGTCGAGGAGGGCAGCGTCGAGCGCATGCCGAAGAAGGAGGCGCTGCACTTCCAGCGCGAGCTCGCCAAGCTCGAGCGCAGCCTGGGCGGCATCAAGACGCTCGACGGCCCGCCGGACGCGCTGTTCGTGATCGACGTCGGCTACCACAAGGGCGCGGTGGCGGAAGCGAAGAAGCTCGGCATCCCGATCGTGGCCGTGGTCGACACCAACCATTCGCCGGACGGGATCGCCTACGTCATCCCGGGCAACGACGACTCGAGCCGGGCGATCCGGCTCTACGCCCGGGGCATCGCCGATGCGGTGATGGAGGGCAAATCGCAATCGCTGCAGGAGATCGTCGCCGCCTCGGCCGACGAGTTCGTGGAGGTCGAGGAGGCGGGCGGAGCGTGAGGCCCCGCCCGAACCGATCCCAAGCGGGGGCGTCGAAGCCCCCTTTTTTCAGGTGCGGCAGGTTGCTGGCTCTTCCGGGCAGGCCCGGGGAGCGTCGAGAACAGGAGTAACGGCATGGCAGAAATCACCGCGGCCCTGGTGAAGGAGCTGCGCGAGCTGACCGGGCTCGGCATGATGGAGTGCAAGAAGGCGCTCGAGGAAGCGGGCGGCGACCTCAAGAAGGCGGAGGATCTGCTGCGGGTCCGCAGCGGGGCCAAGGCGAGCAAGGCCGCCGGGCGGATCGCCGCGGAGGGCGTGATCGGCGCGTGGCTCGCACCCGACCGCAAGCTCGGCGCCCTGGTCGAGGTCAACTGCGAGACCGACTTCGTGGCGAAGAACGAGGATTTCCTCGCCTTTGCCCGCGCCCTCGCCGAGGTGGTCGCGAAGCAGAACCCGGCGGACGTCGCCGGGCTCGCGGCGCTCGAGATCGGCGGCGAGAACATCGAGGCGAAGCGCCAGAAACTGGTGCAGAAAATCGGCGAAAACATGACCATCCGGCGATTTGTGCGGCTGCAGACCGACGCGCGGCTCTGGCAGTACGTACACGGAGTGAAAATCGGCGTGATGATCGATTACGAGGGTGACGACGAGTTGGCGAAGGGGATCGCAATGCACGTCGCCTTCGCCAAGCCGCAGTTCCTCTCCAAAGCGGATGTGTCGCCAGACGTCCTCGCGCGCGAGCGCGCGGTGCAGGAAGCGCGCGCCAAGGAGCAAGGCAAGCCGCCCGAGATCGCCGCGAAGATGATCGAGGGGGCGCTGAACAAGTTCGCCGCGGAGATCGCGCTGCTCGGCCAGCCGTTCGTGGTGAACGACAAGCTCACGGTCGAGAAGGCGCTCGCCGAGAAGAAGACCAAGCTGCGCGGCTATCGCTTCCTGGTCGTCGGCGAGGGAATCGAAAGAAAAAGCAGTGATTTCGCCGCCGAGGTGATGGCGCAGGCGGGGGCCGCGCGCTGAAGCCATGTCGCAGCCGAAGTACAAGCGCATCCTCCTCAAGCTCTCCGGCGAAGCGCTGATGGGGGAGGACCCCTTCGGCATCAACCGCCAGACGATCGAGATGATCGTCGATGAGGTCGCCACCGTCGCCAGCCTCGGCGTCGAGATCGGCGCGGTGATCGGCGGCGGCAACATCTTTCGCGGCGTCGCGCTCGGCGCCGCGGGGATGGACCGGGCGACCGCCGACTACATGGGCATGCTGGCGACGATCATGAACGCGCTGGCGCTGGCCGACGTGATGCGCCAGAAGGGCCTCAACGCACGCGTCCAGTCGGCGATCAACATCGAGCAGATCGTCGAACCCTACATCCGGCCGAAGGCGATCCGTTACCTCGAGGAGGGCAAGATCGTCGTCTTCGCCGCCGGGACCGGGAATCCGTTCTTCACCACCGACACCGCGGCCGCGCTGCGCGGGAGCGAGATCGGTGCCGAGGTGGTCCTCAAGGCCACCAAGGTGGACGGCGTGTACAGCGCCGACCCGAAGACCCACCCCGACGCGAAGCGCTACCAGCGCATCTCCTTCGACGAGGCGATCACGCAGCACCTGCGCGTGATGGACACGACCGCGCTCGCCCTGTGCCGGGATCAGAAACTGCCGATCATCGTGTTCAGTCTCTACAAGCGCGGTGCGCTCAAGCGCATCGTGCTCGGCGAGGATGAAGGGACCCTGGTGCACCTTTAGGAGGACACCGCGATGGACGTCGTACAGATCAAGAAGACGGCCGAGGACAAGATGAAGAAGTCGCTCGAGGCGCTGAAGACCGATCTTGCCAAGGTCCGGACCGGTCGCGCGCACACCGGGCTCCTCGACCACATCCGGGTCGATTACTACGGCCAGGCGATGCCGCTCAATCAGGTGGCGAACGTCACGCTGATCGACGCGCGCACGATCGGCATCCAGCCCTGGGAGAAGAAGATGGGCGCGGTGATCGAGAAGGCGATCCGCGAGTCCGACCTCGGGCTCAACCCGGCGGCGCAGGGCGAGCTGATCCGCGTGCCGATGCCGGCGCTCACCGAGGAGCGCCGCAAGGAGCTGACCAAGGTCGTGCGGCACGAGGGCGAGAACGCGCGCGTGGCGATCCGCAACCTGCGCCGCGACGCGAACACCCACCTCAAGGAAATGCTGAAGAAACACGAGCTCCCCGAGGACCAGGAGCGCCGCGCGCAGGACGAGATCCAGAAGCTCACCGACCGTTACATCGCCGAGGTCGACAAGCTGGTACAGCAGAAGGAAGCCGATGTGATGCACGTGTAGCATTCCGCACGCACGCGCACCCGACTCCGCCCCGATGCACGAGAGCACTACACAAAGCATCCCGAAGACCGGGCCCGTCCCGCGCCACGTCGCGATCATCATGGACGGTAACGGCCGCTGGGCCAAGAACCGCTTCCTGCCCCGCGTCGCCGGGCACCAACGCGGCAAGGAGGCGGTGCGCGCCACGGTGCGTGCCTGCGGCGAGCGCGGCGTCGAGTACCTCACGCTGTTCGCGTTCAGCTCGGAGAACTGGCGACGCCCCGCCGACGAGGTTTCGGTCCTGAAACAGCTGTTCCGCGGCGCGCTCGAGCAGGAAGTGAGCAAACTCCACGAAGTCGGGATCCGCCTCCGCGTCATCGGAAACCTCGCGCCGTTCGGGGAAGCGATCGTCGATCTCGTGCGGCGCGCCGAGGAATTGACCGCCGCGAATCGGCGACTGACGCTCACGATCGCCGCCAACTACGGCGGGCGCTGGGACCTGCTGCAAGCGATCAACGCGATGGCGCGTGCACACCCGGAGCGCGCTGGCAGTTACACCGAGCGCGACCTCACGCCCTACCTGGCGATGAGCTACGCACCGGAGCCGGATCTCTTCATCCGCACCGGCGGCGAGCAGCGGATCTCGAACTTCCTCGTCTGGCAGCTCGCGTACTCCGAGCTCTACTTCACCGACACCCTATGGCCCGACTTCGACGCGGCTGCCCTGGACGCCGCCATCGCATCGTACCGCGAGCGCGAGCGGCGCTTCGGGCGCACGAGCGAGCAGCTCGTCGAGGCGACCGCGGCTGCCCCCGCTGGCGTTGCCGACCTGCCCGACGCACGTCGCAAGCTGGCGTAGCCGCGGCGCGCGATGCTCCGCGACCGGGTCATCACCGCCATCGCGCTCATCGCCGCGTTGTTGGCGGCGCTCTTCTGGCTGCCCCCGATCGGCTGGACGGCGCTCGCTGCGGCGGTGCTTGCGGCTGCGGCTTGGGAGTGGGCCGGCTTCGCGCGCGCCCGCTCAGGGGGCCGGATCCTCTACGCCACGGCGACGACCGGTGCGGGGTTGGCAGCCGCATACGGGTCGGGGCTCGCCGAAGGGGGTGCCGGCCTCCTCGCGCTTGCGCCGCTCTACGCGCTCGCGCTCGCGTTCTGGGTGGTCGGGGCGCCGCTCTGGCTCGCGCGGCGGCCCGCGGCGCCGTCTCCGGTGCTCGTCCTCGCGGTGGGCTGGATCGTGCTGTTGCCGACCTTCCTCGCGCTGGTGCAGCTGCGCAACCTCGGTTCGGGGATGCTGCTCGCATTCATGGGCACGGTCTGGGTCGCCGACATCGCCGCATACGCCGTCGGGCGGAAGCTCGGTCGCAACAAGCTCGCGCCGCACATCAGCCCGGGCAAGACCTGGGAGGGGTTCTATGGTGCGCTCGCCGCAACGGCGGTGTACGCTGCCGCCTGGATCGGGCTCTTTCGCGGCGCGACGCCGACGGCGGTCCGCGACCTGCCCTGGAGCCCGGTGTGGATGATCGTGCTGATCGAGGCGCTGGCGGTGCTCTCCGTCCTCGGTGATCTCCTCGAGTCGGCGATGAAGCGCCAGGCCGGCCTGAAAGACAGCAGCAACCTTCTGCCGGGGCACGGCGGGATCCTCGACCGCATCGACGCGCTGACGCCCGTCCTGCCGACGGCCGCGCTGGTGAACATGATATGAGCTCGATCCAGAACGTGGCGATCCTCGGCGCGACCGGCTCGATCGGTCGCAGCACGCTCGACGTGATCGCCCGGCACCCGGACCGCTTCCGCGCGTTCGCCTTGACGGCTCACACGCAGGCCGGCGAGCTCTTCGAGCTCGCCCTCCGCCACCGGCCGCGGTTCGTGGTACTCGGCGACGAAGCGCAGGCTCGAGACCTGCGGGGGCGGCTCGCTGCGGCAGGCTCCACGGTCGAGGTGCTGGCGGGAGCCGAAGCCCTCGCCGCGGTCGCCGCGCACCCCGAAGTCGACGCCGTGATGGCGGCGATCGTGGGCGCCGCCGGCCTCGCGCCGACCCTCGCCGCGGCCCGCGCCGCGAAGAAGGTCCTCCTCGCGAACAAGGAAGCGCTGGTGATGGCCGCGCCGATCTTCATGGCCGCGGTCCGGGAGGCGGCCGCGACCCTGCTGCCGATCGACAGCGAGCACAACGCGATCTTCCAGTGCCTGCCGCAGGGCAGGGGCGGAAGCCTCGCCGCGCGGGGCGTCCGCAAGATCGTGCTGACCGGCTCCGGAGGTCCGTTCCGGTCGCGCCCGCTCGCCGAGCTCGCATCGGTCACGCCCGACCAGGCGTGCGCGCACCCGACCTGGAACATGGGGCGCAAGATCTCGGTCGACTCGGCCACGATGATGAACAAGGCGCTCGAGATCATCGAGGCAGCGTGGCTCTTCGGCGCCGGCCCGGACGAGATCGAAGTGCTCGTGCACCCGCAGAGCGTCGTCCACTCGATGGTGACCTATGCCGACGGCTCGGTGATCGCCCAGCTCGGCAACCCCGACATGCGTACCCCGATCGCGCAGGCGCTCGCTCATCCCGAGCGCATCGACGCCGGAGTCTCCGCCCTCGACCTGGCGCGCATCGGCGGGTTGACGTTCGAGGCGCCGGACTTCGCGCGCTTCCGTGCGCTCGCGCTCGCCTATGCAGTGCTTGCCGCCGGCGGCACCGCCCCGGCGGTCTTCAACGCGGCGAACGAGGTCGCGGTGACCGCATTTCTCGCCCGCGACCTGGCGTTCAGCCGGATCACCGATGTCATCGAGGCCGCGCTCGCGCGCGTCCCGGCCGGCCCGGTCCGTGCGCTGGACGACGTGCTCGAGGCCGACCGCGCCGCGCGGGTCGCCGCCCGCGAGGCGCTCGGGCGCGCCCTGTCCCCTACGATATGAGCCTGCTGCACACCATAGCCTCCTTTGTCGTCGCGCTCGGCCTGCTGATCGTCGTGCACGAGCTCGGTCACTATGTCGTCGCGCGCTGGTGCGGGGTCAAAGTCCTCCGGTTCTCCGTCGGCTTCGGGCGCGCGCTCGTCACCCGCCGGCTCGGACCGGACCGCACCGAGTGGGTGATCGCCGCGGTGCCGCTCGGCGGCTACGTGAAGATGGTCGACGAGCGCGAAGGCGACGTCGCGCCCGCGGACCTGCCGCGGGCGTTCAACCGCCAGACGGTGTGGAAGCGCTTCGCGATCGTCGCCGCCGGACCGGTCGCCAACTTCCTCCTCGCCATTGCCCTGTACTGGTGTCTCTTCATGTCCGGCGTGCAGGAGGCGAAGCCGATCCTCGCCGCGCCCGAGGCGGGGACCGTCGCGGCACAGGCGGGGCTGCGGGCCGGGGACACGATCCGCGCGATCAACGACGAGCCGGTGACGGGCTGGCAGGACGTGCGCTGGCGGCTGCTTCAGCTCGCGCTCGACCGGAAGCAGGCACGCATCGAAGTCGCCGACACGCGCGGTGCCATCGACTGGCGCACGCTCGATCTTTCGCGCACCGCGGCCGACGAGGTCGAGGGCGATCTCCTGGCGAAGCTCGGGATGCGGCTGTACCGGCCCGAGCTGCCGCCGGTGATCGGGAAGGTCATCGCTGGCGGCGTGGCTGCCAGGGCCGGACTCGCCGCCGGCGACCGCGTGAGCGCGGTGGACGGCGAGCGCATGGCGAGCTGGGAAGCGCTGGTCGCGAAGGTCCGCGCGAGCCCCGGCCGCGCGCTGGCGTTCGAAATCGAGCGTGCGGGCGCCCCGCGGCGCGTCGAGCTCGTGCCCGAAGGGGTGACGCAGGGAACGGAAACGATCGGACGCATCGGCGCAGCGCCCCAGGTCGACGAGGGCGCGCTGAAGGCCTATTACTTCGAGGTCCGCTATGGCCCGGTCGAGGCCGCGGCGAAGGCCGTCGCGAGAACGTGGGAGATGTCGGTCTTCAGCCTCCGGATGCTCGGCAAGATGGTCGTCGGCGAAGTCTCGTGGCGCAACCTCTCCGGCCCGGTCACGATCGCCGACTACGCCGGACAGTCGGCGAGCATGGGACTCGCACCGTATCTCGCGTTTCTCGCGCTGATCTCGATCAGCCTCGGCGTGCTCAACCTGCTGCCGATCCCCTTACTCGACGGTGGGCACCTGATGTACTATACGATCGAAGTGCTGAAGGGCAGTCCCGTGTCGGAGCGCGCAATGGAAATCGGTCAGCGCGCAGGCCTCGCGGTCCTACTCTTTTTAATGGCGTTCGCTTTCTATAACGATATAAACCGCCTGCTTACGGGCTGACGCCTTAGTCGATGACCAAGCGTTGGCGCGTGGCACTGCTCGGGCTCTGCCTCGCTCGATTCGCGTTCGCGTTCGAGCCCTTCGTCATCCGCGACATCCGCATCGAAGGCATCCAGCGCGTAGAAGCCGGCACCGTCTTCGGCTATCTCCCGGTCAAGGTCGGCGAGACCATGACCGAAGAGCGCGCGGCGGAGGCGATCCGGGCGCTCTTCGCGACCGGGCTCTTCACCGACGTGCGCGTGGAAGTCGAAGGGAACGTGCTGGTGGTCTCGGTCGCCGAGCGGCCGGCGATCGCACAGATCGACTTCGTCGGCATGAAGGAGTTCCCCGCCGACAAGGTGCGCAAGGCGCTGCGCGAGAACGGCATCGCCGAAGGCCGGACCTACGACAAGGCGCTGATCGACCAGGCCGAGCAGGAGATCAAGCGGCAATACCTCGCCACCGGGCGTTACGGCGTCATCGTCACGACGACGATCACGCCGCTTGACCGCAATCGCGTTTCGGTCAACTTCACCGTCGACGAGGGCGAGGTTGCGAAGATCAAGGCGATCAACATCGTCGGCAACCACGCGTTCAGCGAGTCGGAGCTGCTCGACCTCATGCAACTCCAGACGCCCGGATGGCTGAGCTGGTACACCAAGAACGACCAGTATTCGCGGCAGAAGCTCTCCGCCGACCTGGAGACGGTCCGCTCCTACTACCTCAACCGCGGCTACCTCGACTTCAACATCGACTCGACGCAGGTCTCGATCACCCCCGACAAGCGCGACATCTACATCGTGATCAACGTGACCGAGGGGGACAAGTACACCGTCTCGGAGGTCAAGCTCGGCGGGGAGCTGCTGCTGCCCGAGGCGGAGCTGATGCGGCTCGTCGCGATCAAGCCGGGCGAGTCGTTCTCGCGCGAGAAGCTCGCCGACTCGACCAAGCGGATCACCGAACGACTCGGGAACGAGGGCTACGCGTTCGCCAACGCGAACGCGGTGCCCGACGTCGACAAGGACAAGCAGACCGTCGCGTTCACGATCATGATCGACCCGGGCCGTCGGGTGTACGTGCGGCGCATCAACGTCGTCGGCAACACCAAGACGCGCGACGAGGTCATTCGCCGCGAGCTGCGCCAGCTGGAGGGCTCGTTCTACGACGGCCAGCGGCTCCAGGAGTCGCGGAAGCGCGTCGAGCGGCTCGGTTACTTCGAGCCCGGCGTGGAGCTCGAGACCGAGCCGGTGACCGGGACGACGGACCAGGTCGACGTCACGCTGAAGGTGAAGGAGAAACCGACCGGTGCGGTGCTGTTCGGCCTCGGGTTTTCCAGCGCGGACAAGCTGATCGTGCAGGGATCGATCAGCCAGGCGAACATCTTCGGCAGCGGAAAGGCGATCAGCCTGAACGCCAACACGAGCAAGGTCAACCGCAACCTCGGCCTCACGTACACCAATCCGTATTTCACGGTCGACGGCGTGAGCTCCGGATTCAGCATCTACGACCGCAAGTTCGACGCGCAGGCACTCGGGATCGGCAACTACAGCACCGAAACGACCGGGGCCGGCGTGTCGCTCGGGTACCCGATCACAGATCTCGACCGGATTAACGCCGGGCTTACGATCGAGCAGACCAAGATCGATCTGTCCGACGGTGCCCCGGCGCGGTTCGTTACCTTCGTGGAACAGAACGGCAGCGATCCCGTGGCGCTTCCGCTGAGCCTTGGCTGGGTGCGCGACCGGCGTGACAGCGCTCTCCTGCCGACGTCGGGCTCGATCCAGCGCTTGTTCGGAGAGGTCGCCCTGCCGGGGTTCGACCTCAAGTATTACAAGGTCACCTACGACGCGAGCTGGTACTACTCGATCACCCGCGATGTAACCACCCTGCTGCGCGGGCTGATTGGCTGGGGCGGGGGCTACGGCGGCGCCCAGCTGCCGTTCTTCAAGAACTACTACGCCGGCGGCACCAACTCCGTGCGGGGCTTCCAGCAGGCGACGCTGGGCCCGCAGGACGCGAACGGCGTGCTCGGCGGCAGCCGGAGCTTGCTCGGCACCGCAGAAATCCTGGTACCGTTCCCCGGCATGGGACAGGACAAGTCGTTGCGGATCGGCTGGTTCGTCGACGCCGGCCAGGTCTGGCTAAACCAGCCCGGGCTGTCGCTCGGCGACAAGACGACCTTCGTGAACTCCAACGGCGAACTGCAGACCCTGGACCTCGCCTTGCGGTATTCTACGGGCGCGATCTTCGCCTGGACCTCGCCGTTCGGGCCGTTGCGGGCGTTTTATTCGTTTCCGCTCAACAACCAACCCGGCGACCGGCTGCAGAAGTTCCAGTTCATCTTCGGGCAGCAGTTCTAGCGCACGGGGATCGCGGACGGGGGTCGATTTGAAGATCGTACGATTCATCGTGGCGCTGCCGCTTATGCTCGCTGCGGGCGCAAGCCTCGCCCAGGCCGAGGGCAGGATCGGGTTCGTGAACCTCGACCGGATCCTGCGCGACGCGGCGCCGGCTGTGCGCGCGCAGAAGAAGCTCGAAGCGGAGTTCCAGAAGCGGGAGCAGGAGCTGGCGCGGACGGCCGAAGGCCTCAAGCGCCTGCAGGAGTCGCTCGAGAAGAACGCGATGACGATGTCGGAGTCGGATCGCGCGAAGCGCGAGCGCGAGTTCCAGGACACGACCCGCGAGTTCCAGCGCAGGCAGCGCGAGCTCCGCGAGGACTTCAACCAGCGGCGCAACGAAGAGCTGTCGGGCATCCTCGAGCGCGCCAACCGCGCCGTGCGGCAGATCGCGGAGGCCGAGAAGTACGACATCATCTTCCAGGAGGCTGTCTACGCCAGCGCGCGCATCGACATCACCGACAAGGTGATCCGCGCGCTCGACGACAGCGCGCCCGCGAAGAAGTAGGCGGCGGCGCGGGGCGCGCGGGCATGGCGCAAGGCCCGTTCCGGCTCGGCGAGATCGTCGGCCGGCTGGGCGGCGAGCTCCTAGGCGACCCGGCGGTCGAGGTGCGCGGCCTGGCAACGCTGCGGGGCGCGCAGCCCGGTGACCTGTCGTTCCTTGTCCAGCCGAAGTATCGAACCGACCTGGCGGCCACCCGCGCCTCCGCGGTGATCCTGTCGCAGGGTGAACGCGATGCGACGGGCCTCCCGCGCATCGTCTGCCGCGACCCGTACGCGTACTTCGCCCACGTCTCGCAGCTCTTCCATCCGCCCCGGCCGGTGATCCCGGGGGTCCATCCGGCAGCAGTCGTCGCCCCGGACGCGAGCATCCCGGCGAGCGTCAGGGTCGAGGCAGGGTGCGTCGTCGAGCGCGGCGTGACGCTCGGCGAGCGGGTGGTTCTGGGTGCCGGCTGTTTCGTGGGGGAGGGCGCGACGATCGGCGCCGACAGTCGCCTGTATCCGCGCGCGGTCGTGCACGATGCCTGCGTGATCGGAGCACGCGCGATCGTCCATTCAGGCGCGGTGATCGGCGCGGACGGTTTCGGATTCGCCCCCGAGGACGGCAGGTGGATCAAGATCGCGCAGACCGGGCGCGTGGTGATCGGGGACGACGTCGAGGTGGGAGCGAACACCTCGATCGATCGCGGGGCGATCGACGACACGGTGATCGAAGACGGCGTCAAGCTCGACAACCAGATCCAGATCGGCCACAACTGCCGGATCGGCGCCCACACCGCGATCGCCGGCTGCGTCGGCATCGCCGGCTCGACCACCATCGGCCGGCACTGCATGATCGGCGGCGCGGCGATGATCGGCGGGCACCTGTCGATCGCCGACCGCACGATCATCGCCGGGAGCACCGTGGTGACCAGGTCGATCGACCGGGCCGACACCTACTCGAGCGTGATCCCCGCCACCGAGGTGCGCGGGTGGCGCCGGACGGTTGCCCTGATGCGCGGCCTCGCGCGCATGTCGGAGCGAATTCGCGAGCTCGAGCGCCGGCTCGCAGGAACGGAGCGAGAACGATGAACGCGATGGACATCAAGGCGGTGATGGACCACTTGCCGCACCGTTACCCGTTCCTGCTGATCGACCGGGTGCTCGAGCTCGAGCCGGGCAAGCAGATCCTCGCCTTGAAGAACGTGACGATCAACGAGCCGTTCTTTCCCGGACATTTCCCGCACCATCCGGTGATGCCCGGCGTGATGGTGATCGAGGCGCTGGCCCAGGCCGCGGCGATCCTCGCGTTCAGATCGGGCGAGCGCCGCCCGGACGCGAGCTCGGTGCTGTACTTCGTCGGCATCGACGAGGCGCGGTTCAAGAGCCCGGTCGAGCCCGGCGATCAGCTGACGCTCCAGGCCCGGATCGAGCGGCACCTCAAGGGCATCTGGAAGTTCTCGACCGAGGCGCGCGTGGGCGAGCGGATCGCCGCGGAGGCGAAGATGATGTGCGCGCTGCGCAGCGCCTGACGCTCCGCCCGAGGATGATTCACCCGACCGCAATCATCCACCCGCAGGCGGCGCTCGGCGCGAACGTGAGCGTCGGCGCGTACTCGATCATCGGCGAGCACGTGGAGATCGGCGACGGCACCGAGATCGGGCCGCACTCGATCGTCGAGGGCCCGACGCGGATCGGCCGGCGAGAACCGGATCGGCAGCTTCACCGTGCTCGGCGGCGCCGCCGCAGGACAAGAGCTATCGGGGCGAACCGACCCGCCTCGAGATCGGCGACCGCAACACCATCCGCGAATACTGCACTTTCAACCGCGGGACGATGAAGGACGCGCGCGTCACGCGGGTCGGCGACGACAACTGGATCATGGGCTACGTGCACCTCGCCCACGACTGCCAGATCGGCAACAGCACCGTGCTCGCGAACAGCACCCAGCTCGCCGGCCACGTGCACATCGGCGACTGGGCGATCCTCGGCGGGTTCACCGGCGTGCACCAGTTCGTGCGCATCGGCGCCCACACGATGATCGGTGGCGGGACGATGCTGCGGCAGGACGTCCCGCCGTACGTCACGGTCGCCGGCAACCCGCCAAAGGCGTTCGGGGTGAACAGCGAAGGGCTGAGGCGGCGCGCGTTCACGCCCGAGACGATCGAGGCAATCCAGGCAGCCTATCGCACGCTGTACCGCGCGGGCCTCTCGTTTGCCGACGCTCAGGCCGAGCTCGCGCGCACGGCGGCCGGCCGCCCCGAGCTGACCGCGCTGGTCGAATTCCTCCGGGCCGCGACTCGCGGCATCGTGCGTTAGGGAGCGATACGATGCCGAAGGCCACGCCGGTCGCGACTCTGGGGTGCCCGGGGAGCCGCGGCCTCTCGGGACGTGGCGACTAGAGCGGAGCCGATGGCGAGCATCGTCATGGTCGCAGGCGAGGCCTCCGGCGACCTTCTCGGCAGCCGCCTGATCGACACCCTCCGCCGCCGCATCCCGGCGGCGAAGTTCGCCGGCATCGGCGGGCCGCGGATGATCGCCGCCGGGTTCGAGTCGTGGTTTCCCCAGGAGACGCTCGCGGTGCGCGGCTTCGTCGAGGTGCTGCGCCACCTGCGCGGGATCCTCGCGGTCCGGCGCGAGCTTGCGCGGCGGATCCTCGCCGACCGGCCGCAGCTCTTCCTCGGGATCGACTCCCCGGAGTTCAATCTCGGCCTCGAGCGGCGCCTGAAGAACGCCGGCATCCGCACCGCTCACATGGTCAGCCCGCAGGTGTGGGCCTGGCGGTCCGGGCGGGTGCGCAGCATCGGGCAGTCGGTGTCCCAGCTGCTCGTGCTGTTTCCGTTCGAGGAAGCGCTGTACCGCGAGGCGGGCATCGACGTGACCTACGTCGGCCATCCCCTCGCCGACGAGATCCCGGACCGGATCGACCGCGAGGCGATGCGCGCCGAGCTGCGCCTGCCGGCGCGCGCGAAGGTCGTCACCGTGCTGCCGGGAAGCCGGCAGTCCGAGATCGAAATGATGGCCGACGTGTTCATCGAGACGGCGAAGGCGATCGCCCGCACCAGCCCCGACGTACGCTTCCTGGTGCCGCTTGTGACGCGCGAGACGCGCGCGCTCTTCGAGGAGGCGGTCTACCGCTGCAACGCGCGCGAGCTACCCCTGACGCTGCTCTTCGGGCATGCCCGTGACGCGCTGGCGGCGTGCGACGTCGCCCTCGCAGCCAGCGGTACGGTGACCCTGGAGGCGGCGCTGTCGCATCGCCCGATGGTCATCGCCTACCGCGTCGCCCCGCTCTCGGCCGCGGTCGCGCGGTGGCTGGTGCGCGTCCCGCATATCGGTCTGCCGAACATCCTGTGCGGCGAAGCGGTGGCGCCGGAGTTCCTGCAGGACGACGCCACGCCGGAGAATCTCGCCCAGGCGGTCGCGAACCTGCTCGCCGACGAGCCCGTACGCCGGCGGATCGAGCACCGGTTCGAGCGACTGCACCACGAGCTCCGCCGCGACGCCGCGGAGCGCGCGGCCGACGCGCTGATGCCGCTGCTCGCGCCCGGGGCCGCGTGAAGAGCGCCCGGTGCACCTGCGGCGTCGACGAGGCCGGCCGCGGTCCGCTGGCCGGCCCGGTCTACGCGGCGGCGGTGATCCTCGATCCTGGGCGCCGGATCCGGGGCCTCGACGACTCGAAACAGCTCGCACCGGCCGTGCGCCTCGAGCTCGCGGAGCGGATCCGGTCGCGCGCGCTCGCCTGGGCGGTTGCAAGCGCGTCGGTGGAGGAGATCGACGCGCTGAACATCCTTCAGGCGGCGCTGCTCGCGATGCGTCGCGCCGTTACCGCACTCGGCGTCGTCCCCGAGCTCGCGCTCATCGACGGCCTGCATTGTCCGCAACTGCCGATCGAGGTCCGGGCGATCGTCGACGGGGACGCCAAAGTGAAGGCGATCTCGGCCGCCTCCATCCTCGCGAAGACCGCGCGCGATGCCGAAATGGTCAGGCTTGCCGAGCGCTACCCGCAGTACGGCTTCGAGCGCCACAAGGGCTATCCGACGCCCGAGCATCTCGCGCTCCTGCGGCGTTTCGGTCCGTGCGAGGTCTACCGGCGCAGCTTCGCGCCGGTCCGCGCACTGCTCACCGGTGGCGAGCAGGCGGCGCTGTTTCCTTCGGACCCGCAGTGACGCGGCTCGCCTCGCGCACGACCGCGAGGAGCCGCTGCCGTTCGGCGGCCGGCGCGAAGAGCCGGCGCCGGGCGGCCACGCCGGCCTTCAGCCGCCGATAGAACGCGGGGTCGGACCGGGCGCGGTCGATGAGGCGCGCCAATGCGCGCTCGTCCGCAAGGGGGTAGTACCCCGGATAGTCGCGGCCGAGCATTCCGACGTTGCCCCGAATGCGCGAGGCGATCACCGGCACGCCGGCGCGCGCGGCCTCGCATATCACGTTTGCGCCGCCCTCCATGCGGGAGCTGACCACGAGGAGGTGGCTCGCCCCGAGCAAGGCGAGCGCGCGCGAGTGCGGAACGCCGCCGATCCAGCGATAGCGCGGATCGGCGCGCGCGAGGCGGGCGGCCTCCTTGGCCATGGCGGGTGCGAGCGCATCGCCTACGTGCAGAACCTCGAGCTCCGTCGCATCGCGGAGATACCGCAAAGCGAGCGCGGCGCGGAACGGGTCTTTCTCGTCGCGCAAGTGCCCCACCACGCACAGCCGGAACCTGCGCAAGAGCGGTCGTGCGCGGCGCGACACCCGCGCCGATTGATACACCGGACGGACTTTCCGCCGCAGGCGTGGGGCCACCTCGAGCGCCCCCATGTCCTGGAGCGTCACGAGCAGGGTAGCCGCCTCGAGGGAACGCTGCGCGGCGGCATCGACGCGGATGTCACGGTACAGGTCGGTACCGGTGAGCACGACGATCAGCGGGCGCTCGGGATACCGCGCGCGAAAGCGCGCGATCGAGGCGGCGCTCCTGCGGGCGTGCAGCGCGATCATCAGGTCGCACTCGGCGCCGTCCCAGGCCGAGGCGACCCGGACCCGGTGGCCGGCGTCGCGCAGGAACGCGGCGTAGCGCTGCGCCGTGTGGCGATTCCCGGTGCGGGTGCTCGCCGCAGACGGCGTCACGATCGCGATTCTCATCCTCTTTCCCGTTAAACTCGGGCCCCGATGCCGACCCGTCCGACCGCGGACCTGATTCCGCCCGGAACGCTCGCGGCGGAGGAGGTGCGCCGGCACCTCGATGCCGCGCGCGATCGCCTTCGCGCCCTGACCGGCGATCTCGACGGCGAGCGATTGTTGGGCCCGAAGCTCGCCATCGTCAACCCGGTGCTCTGGGAGATCGGCCACGTCGCGTGGTTCCAGGAGCATTGGTGCCTGCGCATGCGCCCCGACGGGACGCTCGCGCCGAGCCGGCTCGACGGCGCCGACCGGCTCTACGATTCGAGCGCGATCCCGCACGCTGTCCGCTGGGACCTGCCGTTACCCTCGCACGCCGTGACGCGCGCGTATCTCGAGGCGGTGCTCGACGACGTGCAGGCAGCGATCGCCCGGTGTCCCGAGGACGAACGTCTGCTCTATTTCGCCGAGCTCGCCGCCTGCCACGAGGACATGCATGGCGAGGCGTTCCACTACACCCGGCAGACGCTCGGCTATCCGGCGCCCTCGCTCCCGCTGACGCCGCCGGCGCCGACGGCAGCCGGCGTCGATGGCGATGCGGCATTCGAGGGCGGCGTCTTCCGCCTCGGCGCGACGCCCGGGGCGGGCTTCGTCCATGACAACGAGAAATGGGCGCATCCAGTGAAGGTGGCGCCGTTCCGGATCGCCCGCACCGCGGTGACGCAACCGGGAGTTCGCCGCATTCGTCGACGCCGGCGGCTATGCGCGCCGCGAGTGGTGGACGGACGAGGGCTGGATGTGGCGTACCTCACGCATGGCCGAGGCACCGCAGTACTGGCGCCGGTGGGACGGCGAGTGGAGCGAGCGCCGGTTCGACCGCTGGCAGCCGCTCGCGCCGGACGAGCCGGTCGTGCACGTCGCCTGGCACGAGGTGCAGGCGTACTGTCGCTTCGCGGGCCGACGGTTGCCGACGGAGGCGGAGTGGGAGTACGCCGCCTGCGACGGCGAGGACGACGCCGAAACCGGCGACGCCGTGGCATTCGACGCGCGTGTCAACCGCACACGCAAATCTGGAAGGATCGGTGCGGTCACCGGTGGCCGCCTACGCCAGCGGCGACACGCTCCGGGGCTGCCGGCAGCTCTTCGGGAACGTGTGGGAGTGGACGGCCTCGACGTTCGGCCCGTATCCCGGCTTCGTCGCCGATCCCTACAAGGAGTACTCGGCGCCGTGGTTCGGGACGCACAAGGTGCTTCGCGGCGGCAGCTTCGCGACGCCGGTCCGGCTGTTGCGCACCACCTGGCGCAACTTCTACACGCCGGACCGGTACGACGTCTTCGCCGGGTTCCGAACCTGCGCCGTGTGACGAAGCGGATCGCCTCGCGCGAGAACGCGCTGTACAAGGCTCTCGCCAGGCTCGCCGGGTCCTCGCGAGCGCGGCGGGAAAGCCGTGCAGCGATCCTGGACGGCCCACACCTCATCGCAGCGTTCCGGGCGAGCGGCGGGACGGCCGAGACGCTAGTGGCAAGCGAAAGCGGGTACGTGCGAGGCGAGATCCGTGCGCTGTTCGACGGGACGCCGGCACGCGCGCGTGCGGTGCTCACGGACCGGCTCTTCGACGCGGTCGCCCAGGTCGCGACCCCGACCGGCATCCTCGCGGTCGTCACTGTACCGGGGCCGGAAAGCGTGCCCGCAGTGCTCGAGACCTGCCTGCTGCTGGAAGGCATCCAGGATCCCGGCAATCTCGGTTCGATCCTGCGAACCGCAGCTGCGGCCGGCGTCCGGCAGGTGTTCCTTGCGCCCGGCTGCGTGTTCGCCTGGTCGCCTAAGGTCCTGCGCGCGGGGCAGGGCGCCCATTTCGGCCTCTCGATCCACGAGGGTGCGCCGCTCGCCGTACTGGCCAAACGATTTGCGGGTCAAGTCGTGGCAACCGATCCGCACGCCGACGCCTCGGTGTTTGATCTGGATCTCACCGGGCCGGTGGCGTGGGTACTCGGGAGCGAGGGCGGGGGCGTATCGACGGCGCTCGCGGCGCACGCCGCGGTGCGTGCGCGTATCCCGATGCCCGGATTAGCCGAATCCCTCAACGTCGCCGCCGCGGCGGCGATCTGCCTGTTCGAGCAGGTCCGTCAGCGCGCGCGGCGCGCCCCTCCGAACTGACGACGGGATCCAGGCGCCGGCGCTCCTAAAACACCCGGCGCTCCAGCTTCACGTCCTGCATGACCTTGGTCGCGATCTCTTCGATCGAGCGCGTGGTGGAATTGAGCCACGCGACGCCGTACCGGCGCATCATCTTCTCCGCCTCGTCGACCTCGTACCTGCAGTTCTCGAGCCGCGCGTAGCGGCTGTCCGGCCGGCGCTCGTTGCGGATCTCGGCCAGCCGCTCCGGCGCGATCGTGAGCCCGTAGACCTTCCTCAGATGCGGCTCGACCGCGCCCGGCAGCGTGCCGCGATCGAAGTCGTCGGGCGTGAGCGGGTAGTTGGCGGCCTTGATGCCGAGCTGGAGCGCCATGTAGAGGCAGGTGGGCGTCTTGCCGCTGCGGGAGACGCCGACCAGGATCACGTCGGCCTTGCCCAGGTCCTGGTTGCCGAGCCCATCGTCGTGCGCGAGCGCGAAGTTGATCGCCTCGATCCGGTCGAGATACTCCTTGTTGTTCGCCACGCTGTGCGAGCGGCCGACGGTGTGCGTGGAGCGGGTGCCGAGCTCGGTCTCCAGCGGATTCAGGAACCCCTCGAAGAAATCGAGCACGAGCGCGTCCGCGCCCCGCAGCACGGTCCGGATGTCATCGTTCACCAATGTGCAGAACACGATCGGGCGGGCGCCCGATTCCGCCTTTGCACCGGCGATCCGCGCAAGGCACTCCTCGGCCTTCGCAATCGAGTCGATGAACGGCTCCACGATCTGCTGGAAGTCGATGCCGTCGAACTGGGTCAGCAGGCTGTGGCCGAGGGCCTCCGCGGTGATGCCGGTGCCGTCCGAAACGAAGAACACCGTGCGACGTGATTGCGGCATCGATTTTTTGTGTCCGGATGGTGCGGCGCGATAGGGGCGCCGGTAAAATAGCCGCTTCCCGCCCGATCGACAAGCGGAGCGGCGAGAGGAGCGTGCGCGACATGACGGCGAGCAACTACGTGGTGCGGTTCGAAGACCTTCGCATCGCCGACATCCCCCGCGTAGGGGGCAAGAACGCCTCGCTCGGCGAGATGATCGGCAACCTTGCCGCACGGGGCATCCGCGTGCCCGGAGGGTTCGCCACTACCGCCGCAGCCTACCGCGATTTCCTCGACGAGGCGGGTCTCGCCGAGCGGATCGAAGCGCGCCTGGCCGCGCTCGACCCCGCCGACGTCGAAGCGCTCGCACGCTGCGGTGCCGAGATCCGGGGCTGGGTCGCCGCGGCGCCCTTGCCGACCCGCCTGGAAGCCGAGATTGCAGCCGCCTACCGGATCCTGATGGCCGGAAGCGAGTATCCGGTAGCCGTCCGGTCCAGCGCCACGGCCGAGGACCTTCCGGACGCCTCCTTTGCCGGGCAGCAGGAGACGATGCTCAACGTGTCCGGGCTGGCCGACGTGCTCGCCGCGATCCGGTACGTATTCGCGTCGCTCTACAACGACCGCGCGATTTCCTATCGGGTGCACAAGGGGTTCACGCACGGCGAAGTCGCCCTGTCGGCCGGCGTGCAGCGCATGGTGCGCAGCGATCTTGCGGCGAGCGGGGTGATGTTCACGCTGGATACCGAATCGGGTTTCAGCGACGTGGTCTTCATCACGGCCTCGCACGGTCTCGGCGAAACCATAGTGCAGGGCGCGGTCAATCCGGACGAGTTCTACGTCCACAAGCCGATGCTCGCAGCGGGCAAGCGCCCGATCATCCGCCGCAGTCTCGGCTCGAAGCTGGTGAAGATGGTGTTCACCACTGCCGGCGGGGGCCCCACCACTGCGACGGTCGACGTCCCGGCCGCCGATCGCAACCGTTTCTCGATCACGGACCAGGACGCGGTCGAGCTCGCGCGCTTCGCGGTAGAGATCGAGCGTCACTACGGGCGCCCGATGGACATCGAGTGGGGCAAGGACGGCTTGGACGGCAAGCTCTACATTCTCCAGGCGCGGCCCGAGACGGTGAAGTCGCAGGCCGGACCAGAAGGCCAGGAGCACTACAAGCTGCGCAGCCGCTCGCGCGTCCTTGCCTCCGGCCGTGCGATCGGCCAGAAGATCGGGATCGGCCCGGTCCGTATCGTCGCCGACGCGTCGGAGATGTCGCGCGTGCAGGCGGGCGACGTGCTCGTCACCGACATGACCGACCCGAACTGGGAGCCGGTGATGAAGCGCGCCGCGGCGATCGTCACCAACCGGGGCGGGCGGACCTGCCACGCTGCGATCATCGCGCGCGAGCTCGGGATCCCGGCAGTGGTCGGCTGCGGCGATGCGACCCGCAAGCTTGCCGATGGCACCCTGGTCACCGTTTCGTGCGCCGAGGGCGACACCGGAAACGTCTATGACGGCCGGCTGGAGGTCGAGGTGACGACCCAGCGCGTGGGCGAGATGCCGCGCATTCCGGTGAAGATCAGCATGAACGTCGGCAATCCGCAGCTCGCTTTCGACCTGCAGCGACTGCCGAACGCGGGGGTCGGGCTCGCGCGGCTCGAGTTCGTGATCAACAACATGATCGGCGTGCACCCGAAGGCGGTACTGGAGTACCCGGACCTCGAGGACGGCCTGCGTCGCGCCATCGAGTCGGCGGCACGCGGCTATCCGAGCCCGCGGGCGTTCTACGTCGAGAAGCTCGCCGAGGGCGTCGCCACCATCGCCGCCGCGTTCTGGCCGAAGCCGGTGATCGTCCGGCTCTCCGACTTCAAGTCGAACGAGTACCGCAAGCTGATCGGCGGCGCCCGCTACGAGCCGGAGGAAGAGAATCCGATGCTCGGTTTCCGCGGCGCCTCGCGCTACGTGGCCGAATCGTTCCGGGACTGCTTCGCGCTGGAGTGCGAGGCAATGAAGCGGGTGCGCGACGACATGGGCCTCACGAACGTCGAGCTGATGATCCCGTTCGTGCGCACGGTCGACGAGGCACGCGCGGTCGTTGCGCTGCTCGCTCACCAGGGCCTGAAGCGCGGGGCGAACGGTCTGCGCGTCGTGATGATGTGCGAGGTGCCGTCGAACGCGCTGCTCGCGGAGGAGTTCCTGGAGCACTTCGACGGCTTCTCGATCGGCTCGAACGATCTCACTCAGCTCACGCTGGGCGTCGACCGCGACTCGGAGCTGGTTGCAGCCGCGTTCGACGAGCGCAACCCGGCGGTGGAGGTCCTGCTGCGCATGGCCATCCAGGCGTGCCGCCGCAAGGGCAAGTACATCGGCATCTGCGGCCAGGGTCCCTCCGACTATCCCGAGCTCGCGCGCTGGCTCGTGCAGGAGGGGATCGAGAGCCTGTCGCTCAACCCCGATACGGTCGTGGATACTTGGCTTGCCCTCGCGAAAGCGGCCTGAGCACTCAGACCTTCACGCGCAGCAGCCGCTGCTTCTCGCGGTCCCACTCCCGCTCCTTCTCCGCCGCGCGCTTGTCGTACTGCTTCTTCCCCCGCGCGAGGCCGATCTCGAGCTTGATGCGACCCTTCGCGTAGTGCAGGTTGATCGGCACGAGCGCGTAGCCGGCGCGCTCGACCTTGCCGATGAGCTTCCGGATCTCCTCGGCGCGCAGCAGGAGCTTGCGGGTGCGGGTCGGGTCGGGCTTGACGTGGGTGGAGGCGGTGGCGAGCGGGCTGACGTGCGCGCCGACGAGAAAGACCTCGCCCGCCCTTGAGGATGACGTACGCTTCCTTCAGCTGCGCACGCCCGGCGCGGATCGCCTTCACCTCCCAGCCCTCGAGCGCGAGGCCGGCCTCGTACCGTTCCTCGATGAAGTAGTCGTGGAAGGCCTTGCGATTCTCGACGATGCTCACCGGGCGTCCGTTTCGATAAACTGTGGGCGATTCTAGCCCGGCCCGCACTCCGCTCGTGGTCACCGTCGAACGCCAGGCGATCGTCCCCTACAGCGCGCAGCGGATGTACGCGCTCGTCGAGGACGTCGAGTCCTATCCGCTGTTCCTCCCGTGGTGCAGCGGCACCGAGGTGGCTTCGCGCAGCGCGCGCCGGGCGGTCGCGACGATCCACATCGACTTCCGCGGCGTGCAGCAGGCGTTCACGACCGAGAACCGGATGCGCCCTGGCGAGCGGATCGAGATGGCGCTTGTCAGCGGGCCGTTCAGGGACCTGGCAGGCGAATGGCGTTTCCACGCGCTCTCGGCCGCGGGCTGCCGGGTCGAGCTCGCGCTCGCGTATCAGCTCGCGAATCCGCTGCTCGGCCGGGTCGTCGGACCGGTGTTCGACCACATCGCCAACACCTTCGTCGACGCGTTCGCGCGCCGGGCCGAGGCACTGCACGAGTCGCCGTGATGCCGAGGGTCGAGGTGGTCTACGCGCTGCCCGAACGCCAGATGCTCTACGCCCTGGACGTCGAGGCGGGCGCGACGGTGCGCGACGCGATCGAGCGCAGCGGCGTGCTCAGTGCTTTCCCGGAAATCGATCTCGCCCGCAACCGGGTCGGGATCTTCGGTAGGCTCGCCGCGCTGTCGACACCGCTGCGCAACGACGACCGGGTCGAGATCCTCAGGCCGCTGGAGGCAGATCCCAAGGAGGCACGCCGGAAGCGAGCGGCACGGGGGAGGTAAGCTACTTGCAGCCGCCAGCGATCTCGCGCTCGAGGCGCGTGATTTCGCCCTGGATGCCGGCGTCGTCGAGGAATTCGCGCTCTCCCTTCTCGTTCAGCCGGGCGACCCGGGCGCCGGATTGGAGACCGGCGAGCTCGCGCCGGGCTCCGGCGCAACTCTCGGTTTTCTGCTGTTGATCCTGGGCGAGCTTCTCGTCCTTCTTCGCCTTCTCTTCCGCGTCGATCCGGCGCTGCCGGAAAGCCTGGTCCTGTTCGGCTGCCGTCTTGGGGGCAGTGGATTTCGCCGCGTCGCCGCCGGCAGCGGCCGCAGCGGTCCCGCTCGGCACGCTGCTCAGCCGCGAACTCGTGACTTTTTCCGCTTTCCGGCCGTCGGGCGGCGGACGGTCCGAGTACTGGACCTTCCCGTCCGGGCCGACGTACTTGTAGAGCTGCTGCGCGGCGGCAGGCAGGGCGGCGATCACCGCCGCTCCGAGCACGAGGGCGAGAACACGGGCGAGCCGCACGGGCGTATTCATGACATTGTCCTCACCGGAGCCATTGGGGAACCATAGAGCGTTTGGGGGGCGGCGTCAATCGAGGGCCGGGGCGGCGGGAGGCGGTTTTACCGGCGGCACCCTCGCGCGTATAATGCCGCTTTGCGGCGCGCACCATCGGCATGCGAGTGATCACCAAGGCGCTGACCTTCGACGACGTCCTGCTCGTCCCCGACCACTCGACCGTCCTGCCGCGCGACGTTTCCCTCCGGACCCGGGTCTCCCGCAACATCCAGATCAACATCCCGATCGTCTCGGCGGCGATGGACACCGTCACCGAGGCGCGGCTCGCCATCGCGATCGCGCAGGAGGGCGGCCTCGGGATCATCCACAAGAACCTCGCCGCGCGGGCGCAGGCGGCGGAAGTGCTGAAAGTGAAGCGCTACGAAGCCGGCGTCGTGCGCGACCCGATCACCATCCCGCCCGACATGACGGTGCGCGAGGTGAAGGCGCTCCAGGAGTCGCACCGTTTCTCGGGGCTGCCGGTGGTCGAGGGCAAGCGCGTGGTGGGGATCGTCACGAACCGCGATCTGCGCTTCGAGACCAAGCTCGACCAACCGGTCCGCGCCATCATGACCCCGCGCGAACGCCTCGTCACCGTGCGCGAAGGCGCGACGCTCGACGAAGCGAAGGCGCTCATGCACCGGCACCGCCTCGAGCGGGTGCTGGTGGTCAACGGCAACTTCGAGCTGCGCGGCCTGATCACGGTCAAGGACATCCTGAAGTCGAGCGAGCATCCGAACGCCTGCAAGGACGACCTCGGCAAGCTGCGGGTCGGAGCAGCGGTCGGCGTCGGCGAGGGCACCGACGAGCGCGTCGCGGCGCTGGTCGAGGCAGGTGTCGATCTGCTGGTCGTGGACACGGCCCACGGGCACGCGCAGGGCGTGCTCGACCGCGTCAAGTGGGTCAAGACGAACTTCCCGAAGATCGACGTGATCGGCGGCAACGTCGCCACCGCGGCCGGCGCGCGGGCGCTGGTCGACCACGGCGCCGACGGTGTGAAGATCGGCATCGGACCCGGGTCGATCTGCACGACGCGGATCGTGGCCGGCGTCGGAGTCCCCCAGATCACGGCGATCGTCAACGTCGCCGAGGGGCTTGCCGGGACCAACGTGCCGATGATCGCCGACGGCGGAATTCGCTACTCGGGCGACATCCCCAAGGCGCTCGCGGCGGGCGCGAACTGCGTGATGATCGGCAGCCTGCTCGCCGGCACCGAAGAGTCGCCGGGCGACATCGAGCTCTACCAGGGGCGCTCCTACAAGGCTTACCGCGGCATGGGTTCTCTCTCTGCGATGCAACAGGGCGCGGCCGACCGCTACTTCCAGGACCCGCTCATGCACGTGGACAAGCTCGTCCCCGAAGGCGTCGAAGGCCGCGTGCCCTACAAGGGGTCGGCGGTCGGCGTCATCGGCCAGCTGCTCGGGGGACTGCAGGCGAGCATGGGCTACACCGGCTGTGCCACGATCGACGATCTGCGCACCCGCGCCCAGTTCGTCGAGATCTCCGCCGCGGGCATGCGCGAGTCGCACGTCCACGACGTGCAGATCGTCAAGGAAGCGCCGAACTACCGGGTCGAGTGAACCACGACCGCATCCTGATCCTCGATTTCGGCGCGCAGTACTCTCAGCTGATCGCGCGCCGGGTGCGCGAGCAGCACGTCTACTGCGAGCTTCACCCCCACGACGTCCCCGACGGGTTCATTCGCGAGTTCAGCCCGCGCGGGATCATCCTTTCCGGGGGGCCCGCTTCGGTCTACGAGGACAAGGCGCCGCGCGCACCCCGGGCGGTGTGGGATCTCGGTGTCCCCGTCCTCGGGATCTGCTACGGCATGCAGACGATGGCCGAGCAGCTCGGCGGCAAGGTCGAAAGCTCGAAGGTACGCGAGTTCGGTTACGCCGAGGTCCGGGCGCGCGGGCACTCGAAACTCCTCGAGGGCATCCAGGACCGGGTAAACGGCGAACGCCACGGCCTCCTCGACGTCTGGATGAGCCATGGCGACAAGGTGATCGAGCTCCCGCCGGGCTTCAAGCTGATGGCGACGAGCGAAGCCTGCGCGATCGCCGGTATGGCCGACGAGTCGCGCCGCCTCTACGGCGTCCAGTTCCATCCCGAGGTGACGCACACGAAGCAGGGCGCGGCCATCCTGACCCGCTTCGTGCGCGAGATTTGCGGCGCCCGCGCCGACTGGAACATGCCCGACTACGTCGGCGAGGCCGTCGAGCACATCCGGGCGCAGGTCGGGAAGGACGAGGTGGTCCTAGGACTCTCGGGCGGGGTCGATTCGTCGGTGGCGGCGGCATTGATCCACCGGGCCGTCGGCGACCGGCTGACGTGCATTTTCGTGGACACCGGGCTGCTGCGGCTTAACGAGGCCGACCAGGTGATGGCGACCTTCGCGCGCCATCTCGGGGTCAGGGTCGACATGGTCGATGCGTCCGAGCGGTTCATGCGGGCACTCGCCCGCGTCGCCGACCCGGAGGAGAAGCGCAAGATCATCGGCCGCGAGTTCGTGCACGTGTTCCAGGAGGAGGCGGCGAAGCTCCCGCAGGCGAAGTGGCTGGCGCAGGGGACGATCTACCCCGACGTGATCGAGTCGGCGGGCGCGAAGAGCAAGAAGGCGCACACGATCAAGTCGCACCACAACGTCGGCGGCCTGCCGGAAACGCTGCACCTCAAGCTGCTCGAGCCGCTGCGCGACCTCTTCAAGGACGAAGTGCGGGAGCTCGGTCTCGCCCTCGGTTTGCCGCGCGAGATGGTATTCCGCCACCCGTTCCCCGGGCCGGGCCTGGGGGTCCGGATCCTCGGCGAGGTGAAGCGCGAGTACGCCGACCTGCTGCGCCGCGCCGACGCCATCTTCATCGACGAGCTGCGCGCCGCCGGTTGGTACGACAAGACGGCGCAGGCGTTCGCGGTGTTCCTGCCCGTTCGTTCGGTCGGCGTGATGGGCGACGGCCGCACCTACGAACACGTCGTGAGCCTCCGGGCGGTCGAGACCACCGACTTCATGACGGCGCATGTCGCACCGCTGCCGCACGAGCTGCTCGCGAGAGTCGCGAACCGGATCATCAACGAGGTTCGCGGGATCAATCGCGTCGTGTACGACGTGTCGAGCAAACCGCCGGCGACGATCGAGTGGGAATAGGGGGCTCGCGCCTCGCATAGGCGAGCGACCCCGGCGGCCGGAAGGTGCTGGCGTGCGCGCTCGTCGGCGGGGCTGACACATCGAACGCCCCCGGACGTCGCCTGCCCACCTCAAAGCCGTGAATACAGCGACTTACGTCAGTGGTGCGCATTTCGCTTCCGGGATGAGGTTTCCGCGGCCTAAATCGTCGAAGGCGAGCCGCCAAAACACCATGGAGGTCCGATGCTGAGCTCCGAAGCATGTCGTGTCCGTGGTTTCTTTCGCAGCGCGGCAGCGAGTGTGCTGGTCGCGCTCTTCCCGGCGCTCGCCCACGCACTGGTGATCAACGCCACTTTCACGAACCTGTCGGCGAGCGCTCAAGCCGAGATCAACTCGGCGATCGCCTTTTACGAGACAAACCTCAGCGATCCCATCACCGTGGATATCGAATTTCACAACATGTCGTCGGGCCTGGGGCGTAGCGACCTGCACTTTTATTTCTGGACATACCAGAGCTACCGCGCCGCGCTCATCGCGGACGCGACCTCGCCGAACGACGCGATCGCCAATGCGACCCTTGGCCCCGGTCCGAACGACCCCATCCTGAACAGCCGGTTCATTACCCTGAAACCCGCCACCGGCAGAGCCGTCGGATTGAATACACCGGGCCTTGACATCAACCTGCCCGGAACCTGCACGTTCACCGGCGACGGCTGCATCGGCTTGAACGTGGCCGAGACGACGGTCGGTGGCGGAACATACAGCCTGTTTGCGACCGTACAGCACGAGATCAATGAGATCCTCGGCCTCGGATCGAGCCTGCAGCCGGACGGAACGATCTTTCAGGGTTATATCTCGCCGGAGGATATGTTCCGTTATGCCGCCCCCGGCGTGCGCAGCTTTGGGGCGAACGGCTGCACCGATCCGCCGCGAGCCTTTTTCTCGATCGACGGTGGCACGACCGACCTGAACGAGTTCAACAACTGTGCGAACGGGGGGGACTACGGCGACTGGGTGTCGAACACGCCGTCGCAGGTGCAGGACGCGTTCGCCGGACCCGGCGCGCCGTTCATGACGCTCACGGATACGGCAGCCGTCGCGCTTGATGTGATCGGCTATACGTTCGCGACGCCTGCGCAAGTCCCTGAGCCCACAAGCGTTCTGCTGCTCGCAACGGCCCTCGCCGGCATGGCAGCGGTCCGCCGTCGCGGCGCTCGGGCTGTCGTAGACAAGGAACCGGCTTAGCGTTCGTTTTGAGTTGACCGCTGCGACCTCGGGCAGGCGTGCCTCGCGGCCCGGCCCCTGAATCCGTTCCCCGTTGTTCGCCGAGGCTGAACCGCACGCGCGCACCATTACTCCGCTGCCTGACGCGCGTGACGTCCATCGGACATGTCGTATCATCGACCGTCACAGGTCGAGCGGGACTGCAGGTGGGTGCAAGCGACCAGGACGCGCAATTCATGCGCGCCGCGCTGGCGGCGGCGGGAGAGGCGGGAGAGCAGGGGGAAGTGCCCGTGGGGGCGGTCGTCGTCGCCGACGGCGCGATCGTCGGGTGCGGATTCAACGCCCCGATCTCCAAGCACGATCCGAGCGCTCACGCCGAGATCGCCGCGCTGCGCGATGCCGCGGCGAAGCGCGGCAATTACCGTCTTCCCGACTGCGATCTGTACGTGACATTGGAACCGTGCGCCATGTGCGCCGGAGCGATCATGCAGGCGCGTATCCGGCGCCTCGTGTTCGGCGCCCCCGACCCGAAAACAGGCGCTTGCGGTGGCGTAGTCGATCTGTTCGCCGAGCCGAGACTGAACCACCAGACTCTCGTCACGGGCGGCGTGCTTGCAGAAGAGTGCGGCGCGCTCCTGAAGCAGTTCTTCGCGGAACGCCGGAACGGCGCGCGCAGCACGGAGGCGTGACCCGAGCGTGCCGCGCCTTCGCGTTTCGATCCCCGACCAGACTCTGATACTGGCGGACGGCCAGGGGAAGGCAGTCCGGACCTACCCGGTCTCGACGGCAACCAACGGCGCCGGCGAGCGCGCAGGCAGCCATTGCACACCGCGGGGCCGTCACATCGTCCGAGCCAAAATCGGCGCCGGGGCACTCCTCAACACGGTGTTCGTCGGCCGCCGGCCCACGGGCGAGATCTGGAGCGCCGAGCTTGCCGCCCGGCACCCGAATCGCGACTGGATCCTGACCCGCATCCTCTGGCTCTCGGGCTGCGAGGTCGGCTTCAATCGCCTGGGCGACGTGGACACCATGCGCCGCTACATCTATATCCACGGCACCCCGGACACGGTCGAGCTCGGCCAGCCCGGCTCGATCGGCTGCATCCGGATGCGGAACAGCGATCTCGTCGAGCTCTTCGACCTCGTGCCGGCCGGAACGCCGGTCGAAATCTCAGCGGCTCTCTAGCACCTCGATCCGCGTAGCCCCGATCCACCCGGCGAGCGGCGCGAGATCGCCGAGATTTTCCCCATAGACGAGCTTGAGGTGGGTGGCGTCAGCGCTCAGCTGGCCGAACATCGGGTCGATGGCGATCCACTGCCCGTCGATCAGGCTCTCGTTCCAGGCGTGGTAGGCGAAGCCCCCGAGCTCCGCCGAGTACACGAGGCCGTTCGCGACGCGAGTCGGGATCCCGTTCGCGCGGGCAAGCGCGGCGAAGAGGTAGGCGTGCCCCTGGCACTCTGCGCGCCCGGTCGTCAGAACGTCGAGCGCGGAGAACACGTCCGCCGGCTCCTTGCGGATGTTCCCGCCGATCCAGTCGAGCATGGCCTGTGCCTGTTCGCGCCCCGTCGGCTTCCCGGCGACGATCGATGCGGCGAGATCCCGGATGCGGGGGTCGGTGCTCGGTGCGGCAACCGAGGGCATCAGGTCCGCGCGATCCGGCTTCTCGTCCCCCGGGACCGGGACGCTCCGCAGCTCGCACTCCACGGCGGACCCGGCCGGCTGACACTGCTGCCGCAGATCGTTCGGCGGGAGCGTGCGCGTCGCCGGACTCGTGACCGTGAGCCTCAGGCTCGTCGCCGCACGCGGCGCGGCGATCGGCGTCGCGGTGCGGATCAGCCCGAGGTCGAGCAGCGCCTCGTCTTGGCCGAGCGCGGCGCGCGCGAGATCGCGTTGCGCACGGCGCTCGTCCTCGAGGCCCGCGATCAGCACCCCGTTCAGCGCGATCTCGAGCACCGGCCGGCCGAGGCGGTCGATCCAGGTCGTCGTGCGCAGCCCCTCGAGGTCGGTCGCGACCTTCCACGCCTCGCCCTCGAAGAGCGTGCTGCGCTCGTAGCTTTCCACCCGCTGCTGCACTTCGGCAAGGCGCTGCGATTCGCCGACGTACACCGTGTAGCGGTACTCGGCCCCGGGAGCGAGGCCGCGCACGAACGGAATCATCCCGATCGCGCTGGCCGGGTAGATCGCCCCGGGCCCCGGGAACGTCTGTTCACTCGTGCGGCCGGCATTGGTCACTTTCACCTGGAGGACGCCGTCGCGCCGCGTTCCCGAGAGGACGAGGTCCGAGCCATCGATGTGATAGGCGTATTCGAACGACTCGAGCGCGAAGTCGGCCGTCACCCGGTCGCGGGCGCGTAGCGCGATGCGCTTGTCGAATCCCATGAACCGCAGGTGAAACGCACTGTCCCCCGCGATCTCGAACGCCTCGCCGCCCTCCGGCGCCGGACGCACCGCGACGTGCGCGTACCCGATCTTGTTGCCGTTGAAGACGATCGCGGTCCAGTACTCCTGCCACGGCCACTCGGCAAGGCGGTGTTGCGGCGGGACCGGGGGCGGCCCTGCATCCTGGAAGTAGCGCCCGGCACAGCCGGCGAGCGCGACTGCGAGGCCGAGGACGACCGCGCCCGCTGCGCGCCGCATCGCGATCAGCCTTCGCTCAGTTTTCACTCAGTTTTCAAAGAGGCGCCGGATCCCCTCGGGGGTGACCGGCGAAACGATACCGCGCTCGGTGATGAGCGCGGTGATCAGCTCGGCGGGCGTCACGTCGAACGCCGGGTTCGCGACCTTGACGCCTTCGGGCGCCCAGCGCTCGCCGCGGAAACCGGTGACCTCGGCGGCGCCGCGCTCCTCGATCGGGATCGTGCTGCCGTCGGCGAGCTTGAGATCGATCGTCGACAGCGGCGCCGCGACGTAGAACGGGATGCGATGACGTGCGGCGAGCACCGCGAGCGTGTACGTGCCGATCTTGTTCGCGACGTCGCCGTTTGCCGCCACCCGGTCCGCACCGACGATGACCAGGTCGACGTCTCCGCGCTGCATGAGGTGCCCGGCCATGCTGTCGGTGACGAGCGTCACCGGAATCTCCTCGCGCACCATCTCCCAGGCGGTCAGCCGCGCACCCTGCAGGTACGGCCGCGTTTCCGTCGCGACCACCGACACCCTCTTGCCGTCGTCGCGCGCCGAGCGGACGACGCCGAGCGCCGTCCCATGGCCGGCCGTGGCCAGCGCGCCGGCGTTGCAATGGGTCATCACGCGCGCGCCGTCGCTCAGCAGGCCGGCGCCGTGACGTCCGATCGACCGGTTCACCTCGAGATCCTCGGCGTAGATCGCCTCCGCCTCGGCCACGAGCGTCGCGGCGATTCTCTCGGGCGGCAGATGGCGGGAGGCGTCGAAGGCGCGTCGCATCCGGTCGATCGCCCAGAACAGGTTGACCGCCGTCGGCCGGCTCGCGCCGAGCTCCACGAACGCGTGCTCGATCGCCCGGTAGAAATCCTCGAGCGAGCCGAAGGTCGGGCGCCCCGCCTCGAGCGCGATCCCGAATGCCGCGGCGCAGCCGATCGCCGGGGCGCCGCGGACGACCATCTCGCGGATCGCCGCCGCCACTTCGGCCGCCGTTGCACAGCTGATGTACTCGACGCGCTGGGGGAGGGCACGCTGGTCGAGCAGCTCGACGCGGTCGCGCCGCCAGCGGAGCGTCTCGACGACCTGAGCCGCCATCAGATCACGCACCACGCGAGGGGCCACACCCTCTCGCGCTCCCCAGGATCAGCGCTGCCTTCGGCATCGGCATCTCGCTAGATCACCCGCTCGTTCCCGCCGTCCACGGGCAGCTGCGCGCCGGTGGTCTTCGCGAACAGCGGCCCGCACATCTCGGCGGCAAGCTCCGCGACGTCGCGGCTAGTGACCTCGGTGCGCAGGACATTGTTCGTCTTGTACTGCTCGACGGTCATGCCGTAGCGGCCGGCGCGCTCGGCGAGCACTTCGTCGGTCCAGATCCCGGTGTCGAACACCGCGTTCGGATGGAGCGTGTTGATCCGGATCCGCTCCGCGCCCCACTCGAGCGCCGCGATCCGCGCGAGCTGGCTGAGCGCCGCCTTGGAGGCGGAGTACGCCGCCGCACCCGGCCCCGGGGCCGGCACGTTCTTCGACCCGATCACGACGACGCGTCCGCCCTTCGGCGCACGTCCGAGATAGGGGTGGCAGGCGCGCATCAGCAGCAGGTTGGCGTCGAGGTTGACGTTCATCACCTTCCGCCATTCCTCGGTGCCGAGATCCTTGATGCTGCGCGTCGCCGCGAAGATGCCCGCGTTCAGCACCAGCATGTCCAGCCCCCCGAACACGCGTGCCGCTCGTTCGATCGCCGCCGCGATCGCGCGCTCGTCGGTGACGTCGCACGCGAGTCCGAGATAGTCGTCCCGATTGTGCAGGCGTTCCACCGCCGGATTGAGATCGAGGCCCACGACCGCCGCGCCGCGCGCGAGCAGCGACGCCACCGCCGCCTTGCCGATCCCCGACGCGGCACCGGTCACCCAGGCCACTTCGCCCGCGAACTGCGGCGGCTTGCCGGCCTTCTTCAGCTTCGCCTGCTCGAGATCCCAGTACTCGACGTCGAAAATGTCCTGCGCCGGCAGTGCTTCGTAGCGTTCGAGCGCCTCGGCCCGCAAGATGACGTCGATCGTATGCTCGTAGAGTTCCTCGACGATCTGCGCATCCTTCGCGGTGCGGCCAAGGCTCGCCAGCCCGAAGCGGGCGTCGAGCACCATCCGCGGCGCCGGGTCCAGGATGACCTTGCGCTCCTTGGCGTTCGGCTCGTGCCGGGCGAAGTACTCGCGGTAGGCCGCAACGAAGCCGTCGAGGTCGGTGCCGATCATCGGTATCCGCTTGGTGCGGATGACGTGATCCGGCGTCGCCGGCCCCTGCTGCGAGATGCGGGTGACCTCGGGGTGCCGCGCGAACGCGAGCGTTTGCCCGGTCGTGCGGGTGCGCATGACGAGCGGGAACCCCGCCGCGTCAGAGATGCACCGTCGGAGCTCGGCCAGCTCGACGCCGCCGATCTCGGGCTCCGCCGGCCGTGCCGGCGTCACCACCTCCCATGCGCGATGCTGTGCGAGATAACGCTCGGCGCGGACGACGAGATCGAGCATGCGCTCGTAGGACTCGCGCGCGCTCGCCCCGAACGAGAAGATCCCGTGCTTCATCAGGACCACGCCGACCGTCTCCGATGTCGCCCGGCGTGCGTACTCGCGCGCCACGGCCTGGGCGAGATCGAACCCCGGCATCAGGTACGGAATGGCGACCACCGCCTTGCCGTAGATCTCGCGGATGCGCGCCGCGCCGCCCGGTGTATTGGTGATGGCGAGGACCGCATCGGCGTGGGTATGATCGACGAACTTGAAGGGCATGCATCCGTGCAGGATCGTCTCGATCGACGGTGCCGGGGCGGATGCGCGCAGCATGTGCGTGACGAGCTCGTTCACCATGTCCGGGTCGGAGAGCCGGTCGAGGCGAGCGAGCTTGAGCACATGGTCGAGCCGGACCGGCGAGAAGCCCGCCGGCTCGATCGCTTCGAGATCCCACCCGCTGCCCTTGACGTAGAGGACTTCCAGCTCGTCGCCGAAGCGGTCGCGCTCGGCGATCTTCACCGAGGTGTTGCCACCACCGTGGAGCACGAGCGACTTGTCGCGTCCGAGCAGACGCGAGGTGTAGACGCGCGCGCCGAGGTCGCCTTCGAAAGCGGCGGCTTCGGCGTCCTGCCACAGACTCTGCATCGATCGTTCGGGGATGAACCGGGAGCGCCGTATTATAGCGGCCGGTCCCTGCGCGACCGCGAATGAACGACTCGATCTCGATCCGGATTCTCGCGTGGCCGGCAGCGCGCGTCGCGGCGATGAGCGTCCGCGAGGCGGTGTTCGTCGTCGAGCAGGGCGTGCCGCCGGAGATCGAGCTCGACGAATGGGATCCCGAGTCGGAGCACGCGCTCGCGTTCGAAGCGGACGGTCGGGTGGTGGGAACCGGCCGTCTCCTGCCCGATGGACACGTCGGCCGGATGGCGGTGCTGCGCGACTGGCGCGGACGTGGCGTGGGCAGCGCGATCCTCTCCGCGCTGGTCGACCGTGCGACGGCGCGCGGGATGGGACGCCTCGTTCTCAATGCCCAGACGCACGCGGTCCCGTTCTATGCCCGCCATGGTTTCGCCGCGTTCGGCGAGGAATTCATGGAGGCGGACATCCCCCACATCGCGATGGCGCGGGAGCTCCTGCTAGCGCTCGAGGCTGAAGCGCTGCCGCACGATCCCGACCTCGCTACCGGTCTCGTCGAACGAGCGCTCGACGAACGATACTTCGCGGTCGGCACCCACGAGGAGCGCGGTCGACGAGCGCGTGCCATAGCCGTCAGCAACGATCCGCAGGGACGAGAGCCGGCGCTCCCATTCGAGGCTCACCCCGGTGCTGGGAAGCTCACGGTCGGACGCGAGCCCCGTGTCGTCGAGAATGTCGAGCAGCGCTTCCGCGCTCAGGGTCCCATTCAGGGCTGCGGCGAGCCGCGCCTTGCCGGACTGCACCTTCGGCCAGTCCACGTCGAGCAGGCTGTTCGATAGGCCATAGACGCCGGACGGAAGGCTGCGCAACTCGCTTTCCCGGTTCGAGAAATAGCAGAGCGCGGCACCATCGCCGACGAGGAGACTGAACCCGTTGTACCGGGCCGCCTCGTCGCGCACGCGCTCCAGGTATTCGAGCGGCGGTGTCTGCGAGCGCAGGAATGCGCTCACGAGCGCGCCGCGCGAGGGCGCATCGGGGCGATTGCTGCCGGGGTCGCGATAGTTCGTGAGCGCGGCGAAGCGTCCAATCCGCGTGATCCCGAGCCAGGTGCCCTGCTGCTCGAGGTCGCGCCCGGCGAGCACTTGCGGTGCATCGGGCCAGAAGCCCGCCGGTGCAGTCGGCCGCCGGAACCATTCGTCGCGGTTCGCCGCGACGACGAGCGGGTAGGCCGAGTGCACGCGGTGGGCGAACAGGATGAGGCACATCGCGCCGCAGTCAGTCGGTCGTGAATCGCTCGACGTGCCGGGTCGCGCCGGGCGCGAGCAGCTCCTCGAGGCGCGCACTCCCCGCCGCTGCGGCGAGCTCGTGCTCGAAGCGCGCCGGATCGCCGACGCCTTCGTAGATTTCCATCCACGTCCCGTCGTCCTCGACCCGCCGGAGCAGGCGGCCTCGAACGCCGGTGGCCTGCGCGAGCGCTGCCTGCATCGCCGCGACCGCCTCGCGGACCGCTGCCGCTGCGACCGCGCTGCGGTAGTACACGTAGTAACTGCGGCTCATATGGAGGATGCCCCAGCGCCAAACCGCGCTCGGGGTTGCGCGCCGTTGGGGTGCGGGCCCAGCGGTCTCACGGCACCGCGTAGGGCAGGGGACGGAACCGCAACGCCGGTCCGGCCGCCGAACCGAGCCGGACGGTCGAGGCATCCGCGCTCGCCGTCTGTACGATCGCGAGCAGATCGAACCCGCCTTCCGGTGCCGGTGCAGCGTTGACCACCGTTCCCGCGGACTGGTCGCCGCCGTCGGCGACGAGCGTGTCCCCCGCGGCCGGACCCGCTTCGGCATCGACGTGGGCAAGAAAGAGCCGTCGCTTCGGTTTCCCGAGGTACTGCGTGCGGGCGACGATTTCCTGGCCGGGATAGCAGCCCTTGCGGAAGTTCACGCCACCGATCAGCTCGAGGTTCGCCATCTGCGGCACGAACTGGTCCTGCGTCGCCGGGGTGATCCACGGCAGCCCGTGCGCGATCTCGAGCCACTCCCAGCACGGTGCGCCGACCGGTGTGAGCGCGCCCGCGACGCGATCCCAGGCCGCGGCCGCCTGCGCGACGGGCACGATCACGACGAGGCGGCCGTCGTCGATCGCGAGCACGGTCACTCCGCCGCCGCGGGCGATCTTTAGCGAGCCCACGGGTACGGTCCCTGCCAGCGCCATCACTGCCTGGCGGGCCCCAGCCCCGGCCAGGCCGAAAGCGACCCGATCATCGCTGGCGTCCGCGAGCGTGACCTTGGCTCGCAGCACGAACGTCTGCAGTCGCTTGCGGATGCCCGCGGCGAGGGAGCGCGGCAGCAGCAGGAAAAACGTTCCGGCCTCGGACCACAGCAGGAAGTTCGCGAGCACTCTTCCCTTCGCCGTGCAGTAGACGCCATAGACGGCGACGTCCTCGGCCAGGTCCTCGACGTCGCAGCTGAGCTGGGCGTGCAGGAACGCCCGGGCGTCCGCGCCCGCCGCGGCGAGCAGCCCGAACTGCGAGAGGTCGGCCACGATGCTCCCGGCAGCGGTGGCTGCGCGCTCGCGCGGCGCATCGCCGAAGTCGCGGACGACTCCGTCCACAACGGTTGCGCCGCGGGACGCGAGGACGGCCAGCCAGTCGGGGTGCATTACGACAGCGGAGGGGCGGAGGGACCCCGGTATTATATCGGCCGGGTCGGTGCTCCCGGCCCGCCGCCGCGATGTTCCGAGCGCTCAAGTACCTCTTCCTGCTGACCTGCCTTGCGATCCTCGCCGCTGCCGGCTGGCTGTGGCGGTTTGCGCACGAGCCGCTTCGCCTCGCCGGGCCGGCAGTCGAGTTCACGATCCCGCAGGGCAGCTCGCTTCGCGCAGCCTCGCGCGTGATCGCGCGGGCCGGGGTCGAGATGTCGCCGCTCGCGTTCGAGGCGGTGGCGCGAACCGTGGCGAAGCCGGGCGAGATCAAGGCCGGCACCTACGAGGTCACCGCCGGCACGACGCCGCTCGAGCTTCTCGGCAAGCTGACGCGCGGGGAGTTCGCGCTGGTCGAGGTCAAGTTCATCGAGGGGTGGACGTTCCGGCAGCTGCGCGAGGCACTCGATGCCCACCCGCACGTCCGGCACGACACGAAGGGGCTCCCCGACGCGGCGGTCCTCGCGCGCCTGGGACTGAGCGAGCCGCATCCCGAAGGCCTGTTCTTCCCCGACACGTATCGGTTCGCGCGCGGGACGAGCGACATCGAGCTCCTGCGCACCGCCAACCGGGCACTGGCGAAACGGCTCGATGCCGCCTGGGCGGATCGGCGGCCCGATCTGCCGCTCACGTCCCCGTACGAAGCGCTGATCCTCGCCTCCATCGTGGAGAAGGAAACCGGCAAGGGCGACGACCGGACGATGGTCGCCGCCGTGTTCGTCAACCGTCTGCGCGGCGGCATGAAGCTGCAGGCGGACCCCACGGTGATCTACGGGCTGGGCGAGAAGTTCGACGGCAACCTGCGCAAGCGCGACCTCGTCACCGACACGCCGTACAACACCTACACGCGCGACGGGCTCCCGCCGACGCCGATCGCCCTGCCGGGGCTCGCATCGATTGCGGCCGCGACCAACCCCGCCGCGAGCGACGCCCTGTATTTCGTCGCACGCGGCGACGGTTCGAGCGAGTTCTCGCGCACCCTCGAGGAGCACAATCGCGCGGTGGCGAAATACCAGCGGGGAGGGCGCTGACCGGATGGCTATGCGCGGCACGTTCATCACGCTCGAGGGCATCGACGGGGCGGGCAAGAGCAGCCACGTGGGCTGGATCGCCGAACGCCTGCGCCGCCCGGGGCGAGAAGTGGTGGTGACCCGCGAGCCGGGCGGCACCCCGGCGGGAGAAAAGCTGCGCGACCTGCTCCTGCACGACTCGATGGACGTCGGCACCGAGACCCTGCTCGTCTTCGCCGCACGGCAGGAACATCTGGCGCGCGTCATCCGCCCCGCGCTCGAACGAGGCAGCTGGGTCGTCTGCGACCGGTTCACCGATGCGACCTTCGCCTACCAGGGCGGCGGCCGGGGCTTTCCCGCGGCGAAGCTGGAAACGCTCGAGGATTGGGTCCAGGAGGGCCTCCAGCCGGATCTCACGCTGTTCTTCGATGTCCCAGTGAGCGTCGGGCAGGCGCGCCTCAAGGCCGCTCAGGCGGTCCATGACCGGTTTGAGCGAGAGGACACCGGTTTTCACGAGCGGGTCCGGGCGGTCTATCTCGAACGGGCCCAGCGCTTCCCGCGCCGCTTCAGGGTCATCGACGCCTCGCGCAGTCTGCCAGAAGTTAGGAAATCACTTGAACAGATAACTTCAACAATATGAATTTAGAGTTATATCCTTGGCTATGCTCGGCATGGAGCCAGCTTCAGATGCGGCGCGCGAACTTGCCCCATGCGCTGCTGATCCATGGCCGGCCCGGGCTGGGCAAGACCGTCCTCGCGCGGCTCTTCGCCCGGCGATTGCTATGCGAGGGCCCGGCCGGCGGTGACCTTCCGTGCGGCGAGTGCGCGGCTTGCCTCTGGTTCGAACAGGGCAACCATCCGGATTTCCGCATCCTCGAGCCCGAGGCCCTGTTCGCAGCCGAGGCCGAACACCGCGCGACCGAAGGCGAGCCGCGGAAGCGTGAAGGCGAGGCGGCGAGCCGTCAGATCCGGATCGACCAGGTGCGCGAGCTCCAGGACTTCCTCACCATCGGAACCCACCGGGGCGGGGTACGCGTGGTCGTCGTCCGCCCGGCCGAGGCGATGAACGTCGCGACTGCCAACGCGCTGCTGAAGAGCCTGGAGGAGCCGGCCCCGAAGACCGCGTTCCTTCTGGTGTCGAGCGCGCCGGACCGGCTGCTGCCCACCGTGCGGAGCCGCTGCCAGAAGATCGCCGTCGCGCCAGCGGCCGCCGCGGAAGCGGTCGGCTGGCTGCGGGCCCGGGGCCTGCAGGATGCGGAGGCGGCCCTCGCCTACGCCGCGAACGCACCGCTTGCGGCGCTCGAAGACGCAGAGGAGCGTGCCGTTCGCGATTCGTTCGTCGCGGGCCGTCTCGCCGGCGGAAACCGGGACGCGCTCGAGCTCGCCGACGCGTGCCAAGGCATCGCGCCTGCGCGGGTGATCCTCTGGCTGCAGAAATGGATCGTCGACCTGGTGCTCGCCCGGACCGCCGGCAGCATCCGCTATCACCAGCGGCACGTATCCGCCCTGCGCGTGCTCGCCGGCTCGCTCGTATTGGAGCGGCTGGTAAGATTCGAGCGGTCCCTCACGGAAGCAGCGGCAGTGGCGCAACATCCGCTCAACCCGCGCCTGTTCCTCGAGGACGTTTTCCTGCGCTACGCCCAGATCTGGGAGGCCAGCAGTGGCTGACGATCCGAACAAGGGCGGGATCCGCCCGAGCGTGATGTCGCTGACGATCTCGCAGAAGTCCGCGCTCTACGCCGCGTACATCCCCCATCTCAAGCGTGGCGGGATCTTCATTCCGACCACCCGGCCCTACCGCCTCGGCGACGAGGTCTTCATGCTCCTCACGCTGATGGACGACCCGAACAAGCTCCCGGTCGCAGGTCAGGTCGTCTGGATCACGCCGCCGAACTGCCAGGGCAACAAGGCGCAAGGCATCGGCGTCCAGTTCTCCGAGGACGAGAGCGGCCAGGCCGCGAAACGGCGCATCGAGTCGATCCTGGGCGGGGTGCTGCAGTCGACGCGGTCGACCCACACCTATTGACGCCGCACCCGATGCAGCTGGTCGATTCGCATTGCCACCTCGATTTCGATGACTTCCGCGACCGGATCCCGGCGGTGCTCGCGAGCATGGCCGGGGCAGGGGTGTCGCATGCGCTCTGCATCAGCGTCACCCTGACCGATTTCCCCCGGGTGCTCGCGCTCGCCGAGCGCCACGCGAACCTGTACGCCACCGTGGGCGTGCATCCCGACTACCCCGACGAGGGCGAGATCCGCGTGGAAGATCTGGTCCGGCTCGCCGATCACCCGAAGATCGTCGCGATCGGCGAGACCGGCCTCGACTATTACCGGCTGACGGGGGCCCTCGAATGGCAGCGTCAGCGATTCCGCGCGCACATCCGCGCGGCGCGGGCGACTGGCAAGCCGCTCGTGATCCACACCCGCGCCGCCGCCGAGGACACGTTGCGGATCATGCGCGAGGAGGGCGCCCGCGAGGCCGGCGGGGTCATGCACTGCTTCACCGAGACCCTGGAGGTGGCCCGCGCCGCGGTCGAGCTGGGCTTCTTCGTCTCGTTCTCGGGCATCGTCACGTTCAGGAATGCCGCCGCCCTACGGGAGGTGGCGAAGGCACTGCCGCTGGACCGGATACTGGTCGAGACCGACTCCCCCTATCTCGCCCCGGTCCCGCACCGGGGAAAGGTCAACGAGCCCGCCTTCGTCCGGCACGTGGCCGAGGCAGTTGCCGAGCTGAGGGGCCTCAGCCTCGACGCCTTCGCCGAAGCCACGACGGCCAATTTTTTCCGATTGTTCAAGCTCTCTCCATCTAAACAACTAGTTGAGATATGAAATATATCTATCTGTTTATATGCACTATCCAGGCTTTGGTTCTGGGGAATCCGAGCCTCGCTGCCCCGACCCTCGACGACCTGTTCAAGGCCGTAAAGGCCAATGACGTCAGGGAGCTACGGATCTACCTCGATCAAGGCATGGACCCGAATTCCACCAACAAGGAGGGGTACTCGGCACTGATGGAGGCCGCCCGGGAAGGGCATGTGGAAGTCGTGGAGCTCCTGCTCGACCGGAAAGCCAAGGTCAATCAGCAGAACGCCGTTGGCGAGACTGCCGTGATGCTGGCGGCCTTCAAAGGTCACCTAGGCACCGTCCGACTTCTCCATAGGCGTGGCGCCGAGCTGAAAACGAGTGGCTGGACGGCCTTGCACTACGCCGCCTTCCAGGGCAGCGCCCCCGTCGCCAAGTACCTCCTGGACAACAAGGCCGACGTCAATGCCAAAGCGCCCAACGGGATTACGCCGCTCATGAGCGCCGTCCGCAACAGTCACGAGGACGTCGTGAAACTCCTCCTCGCGCAAGGCGCCGATCCGAATCTGAAAGCCGATACCGGCGCCAGCGCGCTCCAGTGGGCGCTGAAGAATGGGAACACGGACATCGCGCAGCTGCTGAAGCAGGCGGGGGCGAAGGAGTAAGGCGCTGATCTGACGCCTTGTCTTGGTCCGCAGCTTACTTTACATAATGCACATTCAGGGCTTTAGCGCCGCATCCCACTCCGAAGAAAATCTCTGGCGATCAGTGCCAATCGTCGGACGGCGGGATGGGCAACGGAAAGACCGCAATCCCTTCGTCCGCGAGCGCCTCAGCCTCTTCGCGGCTCGCAGTCCCGCGGATACCCCGTCGAGGCGCCTCCTCGTGATGAATCTTTCGGGCTTCCTCCGGAAACCTCGCGCCGACGTCCTCGGTGTTCTGGAGCACCTGGTCGATGAAGCTCGCCAGCGTCATCGTCGACCGTTGAGGGACCGGCGTCCGGGGCCCCGGCGCTGAGGAAGGCTTCTCTTCCGACGCCGATTGCGCCCCGCGCCGGATCCGCGCGGAGGGCAGCTTCCCGACCGCTGCGGATGAGCACACCGGGCACACGAGCAGCCCGGAGTCGCGCTGATGCTCGAACGCTTCGGCCGAGCCGAACCAGCCTTCGAACCGGTGTTCTTCCGCGCAAATGAGTTCGAAGACGATCATCGGGCTTTTGATCCAGATCCGATTCTACTTGGGACCAGCACATTGTCAGGAAAACGTCGGTTCCGGCCTTTACAGCCCTATACACCGCGGTGAGAATCCGGGGCCCTTCGCAAATCCTTGATCGATGAGACGCTTTTTCTTCCCGCTCGTCCTGGCTGTGGCCCTGGCCGGGGCACGGACCGCTGTGGCGCAGGAATTCGACTGCATCATCGAAGCGCGGCAGATGGTCGACATCCGCAGCCCGGTCGAGGGGCTCATCGAGAAGGTCCACGCCGAACGCGGCGAAGGCGTCAAGAAAGGCCAGGTGCTCGTCACGCTCGAGTCCGGCCCCGAGCGGGCCGCCGTCGCCGTCGCGAAGCAGCGGGCGGAGGCCGTGGGCGCCGTGAAGTCCGCCGAAGCGAAGCTCGACCTCGCCACCAAAAAGGAAAAGCGCGCCGAGGAGCTTGCCCGCCAGAACTTCATCTCGACCAACGCCGTCGAGGAGGCCCGGACCGAGCGCCAGCTCGCCGAATCCGACCTCAAGGTCGCGCGCGAGAACCAGCGCCTCGCGGAGCTCGAGCTCCAGCGCGCCGCCGAGGTGCTCGGCATGCGCACCATCCGCAGCCCGGTGACCGGCGTCGTCGTCGACCGCTACCTCAAGGCCGGCGAATTCGCGACCACCAACGTGAAGGATCCGATCCTCAAGGTGGCCGAGATCGATCCGCTCAACGTCGAGGTGATCCTCCCGGCGAGCCTGTACGGTTCGGTTCAGCAAGGCGACCGCGCCGAAGTCTCGCCCGAGACGCCGCCGCAGAAGTTCCTCGCCCGGGTGCGCGTGGTCGATCGCGTGATCAACGCCGCGAGCGGCACCTTCGGCGTGCGCCTCGAGCTCCCGAACGAGAAGCAGCTCGTACCGGCCGGCGCAAAGTGCCGGGTGAAGTTCCTCAAGTAAGCCCGCGATTCGCCGGGCGTCTACTCGCCCTTCCCCGAGAACGCGAGCAGGTCGCCGAGCTGCTCGTCCATCGTCAGCAGCTCGCGCCGGATCGCCGCGTGGCTCGCCTCGGCGCGGACCTGCGCGAAGCGCACGAGCTTGCGCAGCAGGGCCTGCGAGAACCCGCGGCCGTCGCCGACCAGCCGCTGCGCGAGCACGAGCGGCAGTCCCTTGAGGTAGACGCGGCTCAACTCGTCCTGCAGCGAGACGATCGCCTCGAAGGAGCCCGGGTCGCCCTGGCGTCCGGCGCGCCCGAAGAGCTGGCGGTCGATGCGCGGCGACTCGTGGAGCTCGGTCGCGATCACGTGCAGGCCGCCCAGCGGCTCCACGCCCTTCCCCAGCTTGATGTCCGTGCCGCGGCCGGCCATGTTCGTCGCCACGGTGATGCCGCCCACCTGCCCTGCCCGGGCGACGATCTCCGCCTCCTCCTTGTCCTGCCGCGCGTTCAGGAGTTGATGCTTGAGCCCGGCGGCCGTCAGCAGCCGGCTCAGCTCCTCGGACGCGCCGACCGAGCGCGTGCCGACGAGCACGGGCTGCCCGGTCCGGTGGAACTCACGCAACCGTTCCACGACGCCACGCCACTTCTCGGCCGTCGTCGCAAACACCGTCTGGCCGAGGCCGCGCCGCTTGACCGGCCGGTTCGTCGGCACCTTGACGACCGGCAGCCGGTAGACCGACCACAGCTCCGGCGCGATCTCGTGCGCCGTACCGGTCATGCCTGCGAGCCGGAGGTAGCGCCGGAAGAACCGCTGGTAGGTCATCCGCGCGACGGAAGTCTGCTGGCTGGTGAGCGCGCATCCCTCCTTCGCCTCGACCATCTGATGGAGTCCCTGCTCCCAAGACCGGTCGGGCAGGATCCGTCCGGTCGACTCGTCGATGATCTGCACCTTGTCGTCGCGGACGAGGTAGTGGATGTCGCGTCTGAAGACGTGCGTGGCGACCAGCGCCTGGGTCGCGAGCTCCTCGCGCCGGCGCGTGCCGCGGAACGCACCGGGCAGCGTCTCGGCCGCGGCGGTGAGCTTCTGCTTGCCCTGCGCCGTGAGCCGCGTATGCCGCTCGCCGCCCTCGATCGCGAAGTCCTCGCCCTCCTTGAGGTTGGCAACCATCGCGAGCGCCGTTTCGTACATCTCCTTCTCCGGCGCCTGGTCCGATCGGCCGGAGATGATGAGCGGCGTGCGCGCCTCGTCGACGAGCACGCTGTCGGCCTCGTCCACGATGGCGAAGAAGAGGCCGCGGAGGACCAGCTTGCTCGACCGGCTCTCGGTCCCGGCGACGCGCTCGATCGAGAGCTGGATCCGGTTCACTTGCGAACCGAGTGCGATCCGGTCGCGGAGATAGTCGAACGTGAGCTCCTTGTTGGTGCAGTAGGTCACGTCGCAGCCATAGGCGGCGCGGCGCGCCTGCGGCTCCTTGCCGTTCACGACGACGCCCACGGTGAGCCCGAGCATCTTGTACACGGGCCCCATCCATTCGGCATCGCGCGCGGTCAGGTAGTCGTTGACGGTGATCACGTGGACCGGGAGCCCCGCCATCGCCGCCGTGCACGCGGGCAGGGTCGCGGTGAGGGTCTTCCCTTCTCCTGTTTCCATTTCCGCGATCATCCCGTTCAGGATGATCCAGCCACCGCGGATCTGACAGTCGAAATGGCGCATCCCAAGGGCGCGCCCGGCGACCTCGCGGATGAGCGCGAAGCTCTGCGCCACCGCCGGCACGCTGAATCCGTCGCGCCGGAGCACCAGACGCAGCTCGGCTGCAGCCTTCTTCACGCCGGCGTCGCTGAGTCGTTCCGCCTCCTTGGCGAATTGCCGCGCCGCCTCGACGATCGTAGGATCGAGCGCCTTGCGCGCCTGCAGGCGCCGTGCAGCCGGAGCGACGAGCCCGTCGGCGACTCGGTCGATGATGCCCGGCCGCTCGAACGCCTGCTCCGGGTAGGCCGCCGTCGAGGCGAGCCGCGGCAGCGCGAGCTCAGACATTGAAGCGCGCGAGGAAGAGCTGGCGGGCGCGGCGATACCACTGCAGGCCGAGCGGCTCCCAGCCGTGGTCGAACCGCAGGTAGGCCCGCCCGCCGACGTGCAGCCGGCGGTCTTCCACCGGCAGCTCGACATCCACCTGGAACCACTTCTGCACGGTCTTGCGGCCTTCCTTGTCGCTTGGATCGACCGCCACCGTCCCGCCGCCCTGGGTGCCGAGCGCAGCGCTCGGCAGCTGGTCGCTCGCCGAGGGCACGATCCGTTTGACCGAGGCCTTGACCGGGTCGGCGATGTGTTCGGCGAGCCGGACATCCACCCGGCGGGTCCGGTTGCGGACGAGGTCGATATCCTGCTGGGAGACGATCGCCCGCACGATGATCGCCTCGGTGTTGACCACGTGCGCGAGCAGCTCGCCCTTCTTGACGTACCGCCCGGGCATGTCCGGTGCGCGCGGCAGCACGAACTCCCCCTCGGTCTTGGCCTTGATCGCGAGCTCGCCCGCCCGCTCGCGTGCGCGCTCGAGAGTCTGCATCGCGAACTTGCGTTCCTCGTCCATGATCTCGGCCTTCACGCGGTCGTTGACGATCTGCTCCCGGTGCCGTGCCTCGATCTCCTGGACGCGCGCTTCGGACACCTTCACCTCGGTCAGCAGCTCGGGGTCGGTGGTCTCGACGAGGAGGTCGCCCGGTTTGACCCACGTTCCCGGCGTCGCCCCGACGCGCACCACGAAGCCGTCAGCGCCGGCGCGCGCGAAACCCTCCTCCGGCAGCCACACCACGCCCTGCCCGGTCGTCCGCAGCGGGATCGGCACGCCGAAGATCAGCACCAGCACGCCGAGCGTGACGATCGTGCTCGCGGTCATCGCCCGGCCGCGCACCCGCCGCAGTTTCGGGCTGCTGAAAAGGTAGTTCACGATCTTGACTGCGGGCGCGATCAGCCAGGCGAACGCAGTGAACGCCGCGAAGATCACCCCGAGTAGCAGCGACTGCTCGCCGAGGAAGATCAGGATCGCCATGATCACCAGGATGCGGTAGAAGAACGAGCTCACCGCGAAGGCGACGAACCACACCCGCTCGCCCGTGGTAGAGATCGGCGGCTCCGCCTCCCGACGCTTGAACAGGAACTTCTCGCAGAGATACACCATGAACTGGGTGCTGCGGGTGCGGAGATTGGGGATCTCCAGCCAGTCCATCAGCATGTAGTAGCCGTCGAACCGCAGCAGCGGGTTGGCGTTGAACAGCACCGTGGAAATGCCCGCGATCAGCATGATGTTGTAGAGCAGCGCGCGGAACGTCCCCGGCTCGACCGTGAGCCACAGGAAGAGCGCGAACGAGGCGATGAAGAGCTCCACCATCATCCCCGCCCCGCCGACCGCGAACCGCTGCCACTTGCTGCGGAACGCCCACGCCGAGGAGGCGTCGACATACGGGACCGGCGTCAGGACGAGGATCATCACGCCCATCTCGTGCACCTCGCCCCCGCGCGCCTTCACCGCGAACGCGTGTCCGAACTCGTGGCAGAGCTTCAGCACCGGGAAGACGAGCCACATCATCAGCAGGTTTTCGGGGAGGAGCACCCGGTCGAGCACGTCCTGGCTGAGCTCGCGCCAATGCGTGACCGCGGTGACGATGCCGAGCCCGACGACGATGCACCACAGCACGAAGCCCCCGAGCCCGAAGAACGGCCGCGCGAACGGCATCAGCCGGCCGAGCAGCCGCTCGGGATCGAACAGCGGGATCTGCCAGGCGAAGATGCTGAAGATCTTCTTCATCAGCAGCCGCTGCTCCTGTTTCTCGCGGCGCCGGAAGAGCTCGGCGGTGTCGGGCGGGACGTCGCACTGGAGGACGTCGGCCGCGTGCAACTGGCCGAGGAGCTGGATCACCTCGTCCTGGGTCACGGCGTCGTCGCCGAGCTGCGCGAGCGCTCGGTCCCAGATCACCTGGACGGTGTTCTTGCCGTCCATCAGCCCGATCACGAAGTAGGCCGGCGGAGAGAAGCGGTGGAAGCGCTCCGAGGCGAGATCCTGCAGCACGTACCAGGTCTCGCCGCGGTACTGGTGGCGGTGGATCTGGGCATGCGGCCGCAGCAGCGGCGTGAGCTTCGCGACCCGGTACCAGGACGGGCTGAAGAGCTGCTGCGTCATCCGCTCAGGGGAGCCAGGACCAAAGGATCAGCCGCAGGGAGTTGACCGCCTGGCGCGTCAGGATCCAGAGGTACGACCGGCGGTCGATCTCCACCTTGCCGACGCCTTCCATGTTGGGGCGCATGCGCGGATCGGTGCGGTCGAGCTTCGCCTCGACGCGGAAGAAGTTCTTGCCTTCGCGCGGCGTGGACACCGGGGTCACTTTCGTCACCTCGAACCCGATCGGATCGTTCGGGAAGGCCGACATCAGGAGCGTGCCGCGCTGGCCGGACTGGAGGAACGCGACGTCGCCCTCGTCCACCTTCAGCACCAGGCGGAATTCACTCAGGGGCGCCACCTCGAACAGGATCGTGCCGCGCTCGACCGGCGCGCCGAGGCTCTGGCTGAGGTCGCCGGAGACGACCACCCCGTCGAAGGGCGCGGTGACGCTGGTCCGGCCCAGCTGTTCCTCGACGCGGGCGACCTGCGCGCGCGCCTGCTCGAGCTGCGCGGTGACGATCTGCACCTGCGCGAGGTTCCGCTCGGCGAACGCCGAGCGCAATCCCTTCGACAGCTCGTCCTGCTGGCTCAGCCACTTCAGCCGCTCGATCTTGAGGTCGCGGTCGTCGAGGCGTGCGAGCAGTGCGCCCTGCTTCACCAGGTCGCCGGCACGGACCGGCGCCTCCCTGATGTAGCCGTTGAAGGGTGCCGTCGCGGCGAGCTGCAGCTGCGGTTCGAGGACGGTGCCTGCCGACACGCGGAAATCGCCCTTCACGAACAGCAGGAACGCCACCAGCACTACCGCGCAGATCACCGCGAGCTTCAGCGCCGCGTGGCGCGGGCCGAACAGCTGCTGCAGCTTCTCGCGCCACCAGTCGTGGAGCCGCGCGCCGAGCCAGCGATCCTCGCGTCGGTGCACCTCGAGCATCGGACCGGCCAGGGCGGCTACCGCCTCGCAGAGCTCGATCGTCGCCGGGTCGAACGGGCGGTTCGCCACGCGCTCGAGCGTGATCGCGCCGGCGGGTTTGCCGAGCGAGGTCATGACCACGGTACAGGACGCGCCGGAGCCATGGTCGTCGATCAGCGCGTCGTGCGCCCGCCGCACGAGCGGAGAGCTGCCCGGCGGCGGTGGCACCGCCACCGTCGCGTTCTGGTCGACCGCTTCGTCCATCGCGGCGGCGATACCGCGCATCAGGTTCGTGCGCTCCTTGAACTGCGCGCTGTGCGAGACGGCGTCGATGCGGATCTGGCCGCCGTGCATGAAGCCGACGCTCACCCGGTCGCAGGCGAGCCGGGTGGCAAGATCGGTCGCGAGCGCGGTGCCCGCAGCGACGAACCGGTCGTGCGCGGCGGCCGAGGCGACCACCTCGAGGACGTTCTGGAGCTTGTCGCGCGTCTCGCCGACGCGCGCCACCTCCTGCTGGCAGAACATCAGTTCGAGCCCGGCCGCGCCCCAGTGCAGCTGGCGGAGCGCGGCCTGGAGATCCGCGTCGGGACGGGGCGCGATGTCGAGCACGACTACGCCGTGCAGCCGCCCCACGGCCTCGACCGGGTAGCCGATGAAGGTGCTCGCCGGCGTGCCCTCCTTCGCCGCGGGATTCGGCGCGACGAGGCCACGCCGCTCGACGAGCGCCTGTTGCGCCGTCGGCGTGAGGTAGCTCATGTCGCGCCGGACGTCCGGCCAGACCGCGACCGCGCTATAACCCTCGGCGCCCTCGAGGCGGAGGAGTACCACTCCGCCGACGACTGCCGGGATCAGGCGGCACTGGATCGCGAGCCAACTCTGGCAGTACTCGCGCGAGTCGTTCGCGCTCGCCAGCACCGCCCAGAGGGCGGAGTCCTGGTTCGATGCCGACGCCTGGGCGCGGGCGTCCGTCCCTGGGCCGGAGGAGCCGAAAGCAGCAGACATCCGAGAACAGTGGTCCGCGCGGCAGGGCCCCGCCGCGCCAGAACGGCTACTGCTTCAGCTCGCCGTAGCGGTTCTCGTACTCGCCGATCAGCTTCGCGAGAATGCCCGAGAGCCGCTTCGCGGCGAACGGCGACAGCACGATCCGGTGCGAGAGCTCGATTTCCATGTCCTGGGGGGTCCGCTCCCAGTTGTGGCTCACTCCGAAGTTGAGAACGACTTCCTCGCGCGTGCTGGTGGCGTTGCAGAAATTGGCGTACGAACTCTTGAGGCTCTGGGTGTTCCAGCGCACCTTCGTGCTCGCGGCCTGGTCGGCAGGGGCCGCCTTCTCCTTGTCCCCGTTCTGCTGTGCCTTGGTGGCCATCTCGAAAGCTCTCCTTGAGCGGATTCGCGTAATTAGGAAAGGGCCCCCGGCGAGATCACTGCGCGCGGGCCCCCGCCGTCGGCCGAGTATGGTATCGACAGCCGACGAGATTTAGCAATCGGAATCGGGGGTTATCGCGAGGTCTTTGAGAAGGACTGCACGTGCCGGGAGCCTCGCCGCCCGGCCGGTTGCACCTTACTCCGGATCAGGCGGGACTCGAGAGGGGATAGGCGGCGCGACGCTTACGCCGCGTGGGGCCGTGGGCGCCGGGCAGGCAGCGACTTCCGCTAGGTGCGGTGCGCGAGATCTTGGTGCCCGGGGCCGGATTCGAACCCCCGCGCCACTGCTGGGTTTCCGGGCGGGCGCCTCCGGAATCCGCCACGCCATCCGCCACCGGATCCACCAACACGGGCTGGCAGCGGTTCATCTTAAGCGCCGCGCTTGGAGCTGTGCCGGCTCGCTCAGCAGACCAACGCGAGGCAGGGACCGTGCGTAGTCGACGAACTCCTCGCGCAGCCAGCGCACGCTACGCGCGCCGAGAACCACGGCGGCAGGGAATCCTGGCTCGCGCCTCAGCTCGTGAAACCGGCGCTCGGAAATCCGAAGGAGCTGCGCTCCCTCGACAGCGTCGACGAGAATAGGAACCACGTTCGAGAGGATGTCGGCCATTGAGGCTGACCTCTTTCAAGTTCACTGCGGTCGGCGTCTTTTCGTCTCGTCGGTTGTCGGTGTAATCGCTCTGGTAAGTGTTTCTGTCCGTCCCGCAGGCCGTGGCCAGGCGAGAGATTCGAGGGACACGGGACACCACTCCCGTAAAGTGCAGGTGCTCGGGTGGCGGACTGCCGCCGCTGCACGTCGGCATTGGCTGCCGATGCGCGTCTCGAGGAACGAGACCGCCACATGGGGACCCTTGACCCAGGGTCCGAGGAGCGCCGGTGAGGGCGCGGAGCGTTGCCGCCCGAGTGGACGGCGTGGAGGCTTTGCGCCTCCCTCCTGGGCGATGTGATGGGGCCGGAGGGCAACCACTTCTCTCCCCACGCTGAATCGCGTGCGCGAAGACCTGAAACGCCAAGGCCTTAGACGCGTCGTCACTGGCAGGACGCCGGTGACAACGCTGGCCGGCGACGCTGATGTGCCGGACGTGGTCAGGCGAGCGGTGAGCTCGGCCGGACCACGCGCGCATCACGCGTCGTGGCTCTCGCGCAGCGGTTCGCGCATAGGGGATGACGACCGGTGCGGCGCTCGGTGGCCCTGCCAGTCGTCTCTCGGGATGTCGGTCGAGCCGACATCCGAATGGCGCCGTGGGAACTGCTTGGCGCCCGCTACTACGGCGCGATCGGGGTCCTCCAGGGACTGTCCGATCGCCGATGACAGGCCGCGCGTCGTCGAGCGATGACGCGGCCAGACCAGGTGCTTGCTACTCTTCGTCGCTCCCGGACTTGCCGGGGCGTTCAACTCCAATGCGCTTCTCGAGCGCCGCGCCTGGGTATCTCAACCCAGGGACCCCAGAAGGGGCCTGGCACGAATCAGCACCCGGTGGGCCCTGATCCCGTGCACTCAAGGAACGCCGTGATCGTAGCGCCGTTTGACCCCGGGCTCACCCCCGGAGAGCCGTGGCAATGACGCGCTCTCTCGCTCTTTGACCGGGGACTTCCGTGATGCACCAGCACACTACCCGTGCACCAAGGGCAAGATCCGACACGACGGGGAGGCGGATGATGCGCCGGCGATGCGCGGGTGCATCAAACGCCGGGATACGGCCACAAGCAGTCCGTCGTCGGCGCCGGCCTAATCGCTTGAAAGCGGTCATTGCAAAGCACTACAACGCGATTTTGACCTTAATCAATCAGTGGCAATGTCTCCCACGCTATACAGCCTAGCGCAGCCTCACCGGCAAGCTCGTGGACCTATTGGGGCAACGATGGAACGCGGGCAGTGGACCAAGCAGGAGGAAACCATGCGCAAAGTCATTCAGGAACGTCCCATCAACCTGCTGGCGGGCGCCGTCGCGCTCGCGGTTTCGTGCATCCCGGTCCTGGCGCAGCAGAACCCGGATCGCAATGCGTATTTCGGCGAGCAGCACGTGCACACGAGCTGGGCTACGACATCAGGATCGAGCAGCCGCTCGACGTGAGCGCCCGACAATGAGTACCACTCGAGCGCTGAACCTCCCTGCCACCACGCTCGCTGCCAGGGATAACCCTCAACTCGCAGACGATCGATTGATCGGCGTGCCGTTGCCTGCCCCAACGAGTGAGCTCGCTTCTCGTCGCACACGGCTTGGGTGCGTCATGCTGAGCCTTGCCTGCCTCTGCTTCCTGGCCGGGGAGCCCGTGCTCGCCCAGAAACAGGCTCCACAAAAGGCGGCTGGCGGATTCTCACCATCGACTCGGCGGAGATGCAGGAGCCGTGGACCGGTGATCTGGACGGAATGATCGAGCGGCGTGTCATCCGCGTGCTGACCGTCAACAGCAAGACCTTCTATTTCCATGACAAAGGTACGCAGCGTGGCACCGTCGTTGATTTTTTCAAGTTGTTCGAAGACGAGTTCAACAAGAAGCTCGCCGCGGAAAAGAAACTCAAGAACAAGAACCTAAAGGTGCGGGTGGTGTTCATCCCCTTGCGGCGCGACCAACTGCTGGGGCTTGCCGCCGGCAAGGGCGACATCGCCGCCGCCAATCTCACGATCACACCCGGAACGACAGAAACTGGTGGATTTCACCGTGGCCGGCCTGAGCAAGGCGTGGAGCGAGCTCGCGGGTGACAGGGCCGGCGTCACCGGAAAGTCGCCAGCCTGGACGATCTCTCCGGCAAGCCAAGTTTTCGTGCGCACGTCGATCGAGCTACTACGAGCAGCCTCCGTTGCACTCAACAAGAAGTTTGCTGGGCCGAAAAGAAACCGCCTATCACGCTCAAGGAAGCCCCGGAGACGCTGGAGGACGAGGATCTGCTGATGCTCGACACCGGACTCATCACGTCGATCATCGTCGACCAGCCCCGGCCGACTCTCGAACAGATCTTCCCGCAGCTCACCGTCCTCACGACGTGCGTTCACACCGGCGGCGAGGTCGCGGCGGGCGATCCGCACGACAGCCCGCGGCTCGAGGCCGGACACTGGACGATTTCGTCACCCGCCGCAGGGTCGGGACCTCGACCGGCAACGACTCCTGACGCGCTACCTCGAAGAACGCTCAGTACGTGAAGAACACGGCCTCCGAGGAGGAGCGCAAGGTCCTGGCGCTGGTGCCAGTTCCAGGAATACGGCGACCCTACGTACGTGACTGGCTGCTGATGGGCGCGCAGGGCTACCAGGGTCGCAACTCAACCAGGAATCCGAAGAGCCGGGTCGGCGCGATCGGGATCATGCAGATCATGCCGCACCGGCAAGGATACTGAAGGTCGGCGACATCGCGGAGACCGAGGCGAACATCCACGCCGGCACGTGGACTTGCGCTGCATGATCGACCACGTGCTCGAGCAACGAGCCGATGGACGAGCTGGACAAGGCGTTATTCGCCTTCGCTTCCTACGATGCCGGCGCAGGACCAATTTCGTCGCTGCGCAAGGAGGCCGCCAGCACCGACTCGACCCCAACGTCGGTTTCGGAACGTGGAGTATGCGGTGGCCGAGAAGGTCGGCCGGGAACGGTGACACTACGTCAGCAATATCTACAAGTACTACATTGGCTACCGCCTAATTCTGGAGAGCCGGGCTGCCACGAAGGAAGCAGTCAGAAGGTGTCAAGGGTGGTGCCAAGTAGAGTCTTCGCGGCCGAGAAAACATTGACCAGCGTGGACACGACGGTGAAAACCACCCGCACGCAAAAGATCCTCGCCACCGCACTTACAAGACGTGGTGACCGGGCGAGATCGAGTTGGGATGGTGCGGTAAGTTTTTGGGGCCTGCAAACAAACGGTTGCAGCGGACGGCGTCGATGCGGCGCCGCTGAGCTGCGGGGTTGAGAGGGCGGCTACTGCGCCGGCGAATGTCGGCTTTCGGCAAGATCGAGCGACCGCTGAGGGTCGTGTACGGTCGTTGGCCAGTCGGCGAGTCCGGCCGGAGTGCGACGCGCGTTACGCCCAAGGGTGACGCGCCCGGGGGAATGTTCCAACGTCGGGGCCGCGGCGAGCGCGAAGGCGCTATCGCGGGTCAACGGTCGCGCGAGGCGCCCATTAGACGCTCTACGTGCGCGGGAGAATCATGCCAGGTGCTGAATTCGCGGGGACGCGCTCTAGTGCTAACGCGCTGCCGCCGATCGCGGGGACACCCGCGGAGATCGGGTTCCTGCCGAGAAACCGAGGGCCCTGCTGCATGCCACTCGATGGCGATCTCGAACGCGTCGATGAGACCATCGATCGAGTCGAACGAGGTTACGCCGCCTTCGCGCCCGCCAGCGGAATCACGTTGCTCACCGGCTCTCGTCCGTCGATATACGCGGCCCAGGCCTCGAGCAGCTTCCGGCGCTCGGCCGAGAACTGAGCGCGGTTGTATGCCGCGCGTATCCGGTCACCCTCCCGGTGCGCCAGACACGCCTCGATCACGTCGGGGCGCGCCGGGCCCGTTTCGTTTGCCCACGTGCTGAAGGTCGAACGGAAACCGTCACCGTAATGTCGGTGTGCTTCATCCGCCTGAGCAGCACCAGCATCGGCCATGTTCGAGATGGGGCCGGCCTGCCTCGTGACAAATCGTAAGGCCTGCCGAGCGCTTGCATCTCGCGCAGGATCGCGACCGCGCGCTCGGACAGGGGGACCAGGTGCGGATCGCCGCCCTTCATCCGCTCAGCCGGGACCGTCCACAGCGCGCTGCGCAAGTCGAACTCCCCCCACTGCGCGCCGGTGCTCTCGGTAGTGCGGGCAGCGGTCAGGATGGTGAACTCGAGGCAGCGCGCGGCAATGCCTGGCTGTCCGCGTAGTTGCGCGACGAACCGCGGGACGACTTCGAAGGGCAGCGCCGGGCGCGGCACGACCCGCTTCCGGGCCTGTTCTCCTTGCGGAGCTTCGTGCGGAGCATAGCGACCGGATTGAGCGTCACCGCTCCCCGCTCGATCGCCTCGTCGAATATTTCGTCGAGGCGTCGCCGCACCCGTTGCGCGGTGTCCGCCATGCGATGCTGGATGTCGCGCCAGGAAGTCGAGGAGCTCGGCCCTCGTGATCTCCGCTATCGGCTTGTGCCAGAGCACGGCGGAACGTGGTTTTCGAGCGACCGGATCCAGGTCGTTGCGAATTTTGGCGACTCCCGCGGCTCGATGAACTTCTCGTGATGTGCGCGGGCGGCCCGCGCGAGCGTTAGCTTGTCTCGCTGCCTCTCTTCCTTCGCCGGCGCTCGGCCTCGCGTGCCGCAACCCGCGCCTTTGCGCGCTCGTCGATCGGATCGAGAGGAGGAGTTGCTCGCCAACATCGCGCGCGCCTGGGCTGCAAGACGGCGCGCAAGCGCGAGGCTCTCACTGCAGCCTGCGGACTGTGGCGTGCGCAGGTGCCGAACCCCATTTCGCGCCGCTTGCCGGCGGTGCTCGTGTAGCGGAATACCCAGGCCGCCTGGCCCTCCGAGCAGCGAAGCAGAAGCCCGCCGCCGTCGGAGATCTCCGTCTCGCGCGCGTTGATGACCTGCCGGGCCGAAAGCAGGTTGAGCTTCGCCGCCAGAAGCCGTTTGGCCATTTCCGTCCCCTCCTCCGTATCCGCCAGCCTATCCGCCAGTAAATCGTGCGTAGGGGCGCACTGAGGCCGATCCGGTTCGCGCACTGCACCGACGGCGAAGTAAGCCTACTTCGCCGGGGCCCCATCAATGGATTACTGCACTCTGATGCGTCGTTGCTGCACTTGAGGAGAGGAGTCTAGGAGTGCCCGGGGCCGGATTCGAACCGGCACGGCTTGCGCCGGGGAATTTTAAGTCCGGCCCCGGACAACACACCGCAGCAACGCTCAACCGCTCACCGCTTTCCGGTCAAAGGGTTGCGTGCTGCGGTGCGCGGTAGAAAGCGGCCAATTCTTGGTGCCGCTGCGCGGGCCGGGCGCTGCCAGCGTTTCTGCGCTGACCTCGCTTCCCTGTTCGCTCCGTTGCTCCGATCGCACCGCCCTCGGTCTTGCCGTTTCGGTCGATGCGGGGTTTTGCAAAGGGACTGGCAAGGCACTTTTTCGGCCTCGGTCAAGGCCCGGCTGGCTCGGCAGTAGGCCCACGCTCCCGCGGGTAAGATACGCGAGTGACACCAGAGCAGTTCAACGGACTCGTCTTGGCTGCGGGTCTGGTGCTCGGCGCGATCTATGCAGCGGTCTGCGCTTCGAGGCGCGGCGGTTGCTATGGAAGGCTGGAGGCTTCGCGGCGCTGGCGGTCGCACTAGCTGTCGCAGCGTGGATCGTCGGCACAGTGAAATAGCCGAAGCCCCCTCACCTGCTTCGCGCTTCGACCTGAGCGGCCAACTCGCGCAGCTTCTTGCGACCTCCGCTGCGTCCTCGCGTCGC
>CAWBNB010000030.1:0-447216 GCA_963789885.1 uncultured beta proteobacterium
GGACGCGGATGTCGGCCGCGCTGTAGGGCATGTTCGGCCTCACCGCCGGGCGCCCCCAGTAGCGCTGGCCGTCGAGCACGACGCGTCGGTGCGCGCACGACCGATGGGGTTCGCGCCCTGCCGTTGGGACCGCTCTTCAGCGTCGCGGCGGCCCATGCCTCGAACCAGCCCGGCGGGATCAGGTCCTGCTGCTCTCCGGCGCCACGCCGTCAGCCACCGGGCGCGCGCCGCGCTCATCTGCACATTGCGGTAGGCCGCGAGCGGCCCCGGGCCGGTATCGACAGGCGGAGTATGCCGGGATTCCGACGGGGGCATACAGGACCAGCTTGTCGACCTTGGCGTTGTTGAGCGACGTGTACCACGCCATCGTCGCCGTGCACGACCAGCCGATCAGGTTGAGCCGCTGGATGCCGCGCGCCTGCAGGATGTAGTCGACTGCGGCGCCGACATCGCGGACGGCCTCCTGGTCGTCGCGAACAGCGAGTGCGCGTAGGCGGCTGGCCCATCCATCGCCGGCGGGCGCGTCGAGCGGCCGTGACCGTCGACGAGCCAGACGTCGTAGCCGGCCCGGCGAGGTCGTTGATCCAGGAGACGCCGTCGAGCCGGAGGTCGAACCCGGATTCGGACGGGTAGGTGGCGCCGTGCACGAACAGGACCATCTTGTCGGCGGCGAACGTCTTGTTCCAGGCCACGCGCTTGTTCCGGACGTTGATCCAATGCCCAGGGGTTCGGACTCCACGATTGCTTCCGACATCGAAATCGGTGCCGAAGCGCGACGTCCTTCAGGCTCGCGCAACCGGCCGCACCCGTGAGCGCGGCGAGGGCCGCAATCCCGATCAGTCGCTGCATGATCGGTTCCCCTTTTCCTCCCGGAGCAGGCCGCCCGGAGCCGCATTATCCGCCGGGTTCGCTCCGCGACCGCCGTCCCGCCCGGATGATCTCCGCCCCCCGCTCGGCGATCATCACTGTCGGCGAGTTGGTGTTGCCGGAGGTGATCGTCGGCATGATCGAGGCATCGACGACGCGCAGGCGTTCGATGCCGTGCACGTGCAGGCGCGAATCGACGACCGCCCAGTCGGAAGCCGGGCTCATCTTGCACGTTCCGACCGGGTGGAAGATCGTGGTGCCGACGTCGCCCGCGGCCTTCGCAAGCTGGTGGTCCGTCTGGAGCTCGATTCCGGGCTTGAACTCCTGCGGCTCGTAGCGCGCGAGCGCGGGCTGCGACGCGATCCGGCGGGTGAGCCGCAGGGCGTGGCGGCGATCTTCCGGTCTTCGAGCATGAACAGGTGGCCGGGGTTGATCGCCGGGTGCGCGCGCGCATGGAGGCTGTTGCGCACGTAGCCGCGACTCGTCGGGCGGAGGTTGCAGGCCGAGGCGGTGATCGCCGAGAACGGTGCAGCGGATCGCCGAACTTGTCGAGCGAGAGCGGCTGGACGTGATACTCGACGTTCGCGGTCGGCTGCGACGGGTCGCTCTTCGCGAAGCCGAGCTGGCTCGGTGCCATGGTGAGCGAACAGGTGCGGCGGAACGCGTACTCGAGCCCCATCGCCGCCTTGCCCCAGAGGCTCGCGGCACGCTGGTTCATCGTCACGGCGTTCTTCACCTTGAACGCCATGCGGAGCTGGAGGTGGTCCTGGAGGTTCTCCCCAACGCCCCGCAGATCGTGCGCGACCGGGATGCCGTGCTCCTGCAGCAGCGCCGCCGGCCCGATTCCGGAGAGCTGAAGGATCTGTGGCGAGCCGATCGCCCCGGCCGCGGAGTTCTCTTCGATGCGCCCTTCGGCGAAGACGTCCTCGCCGCCGCGTCGGAGCTCGACGCCGGCGGCCCGCCTGCCGTCGAGCCGGAGCCGGTTCACGTGTACGTCCGTCATGACAGTAAGGTTGGGACGGCTCATCGCAGGTTTGGAACCCCTTCGCCGCGCTCCAGCGCACGCCCGGCGCTGGTTCACCTCGAAGAACGCGGCGCCCTCGTTGTCGCCGCCGTTGAAGTCCTCCACCTTCGGAATGCCCGCCTGCGCCATCGCCTCGCGGAAGGATCGAGCACGTCCACGACAGCCGCTGCCGCTCGAGCGCGCCATTCGCCGCCGGCCGAGTGCATGTCGCTCGCGCCACCGTGGTGGTCCTCCGAGCGCTTGAAGACCGGTAGCACGCTCGACCACGACCACGCGCTGTCGCCGGCGATGCGCGCCCATTCGTAGTAGTCACGCCGCTGGCCGCGGAGATACAGCATCGCGTTGATCGACGGGCAGGACCGCCGAGGACCTTGCCGCGCGCGTAGAGGTTCGAGCGCCCGTTGAGCCCCGGATCGGGCTCGGTGCGGTCACGCCGGTAGATCTTGCGCGGATTGCCGATGCAGTACAGGTAGCCGACCGGGATGTCGATCCGATCCGAGTCGTCCTTGCCGCCCGCCTCGGCCACCGGCGTCACGTCCGGGTCCGCGGACAGCCGGTTCGCGAGCACGCAGCCGGCGGTGCCCGCGCCGACGATGACGTAGTCCCACGCGCCGAGCGGCTTCACTACTCCGCCTCGAGCGGCACCCTGAGCGTCGTTCCGGACACCACGATCCCGCCGCGCTCGCCGGGCACGACGCTGCCGTAGCGCGGCGCGAACACTTCAGGCAGCGGCCGGGCGCCGGGCGGTGCGAACGCCAAGGCGCCGAGATGCCGGTGGCGCTCCGCCTCCGGCCAGTTCTCGAAGTCGTTCCGCGAATGCGGGTCTCGTGGGTGTGCAGGATGCATGTCCCCAGGCCGAACGCCGTCGCGAGATGGACCGCCGGGTCGTTCGCGATCTCGTCCATCAGGTCCATCGCCGCGAACTGCTCTTCGGTCAGGCGCTTCGCCGCCGGAAAGTTGCGCTGCGCCGACTCGATGTACTGGCGCACGTAGATGCAGGTCAGCCGCCCGGCGTGCCGGTGGTTCGCCCGGGATGTCGAACCACGGCTTCATCCCCTCCGGCACCTCGCCGCGGCGGTCGGTCGCGAACGGTTCGAAGAGGGACGGCAGGAGATCCGGCCGGCGCGCAGGATCTCGTTGTAGATCGTCACCGAGGAGGCGATGAAGCTCTCGCCGCCGGCGCGCGCGGTCTTGAGGCAGAGGAGCCCGACCACGTCGATCGAGTCGGTGTGGTACTCGGCGGTTGGTCTGGTAGTACCGCACGTTCAGGTCAGCGATGTCGAGGCCAGATCCTCGACATCACCGAGCAGGTGCCCCTTCACGTTCTGCAAGCAGGCGCGAAGTACGAGCCGAGCCCCATGTACGCGATCACCTGCTCCTCCCGCGTGTAGTCGTCCACCGGAAGTCCGCGCAGCACGAAGAACCCCGCGCCCCCCGAGCAGCTCCGCGCCGAGTTGCCGCAGCGCAGCGCGAAGGAAGGCAGCGGGAAGTCTGCGGCGAGATCCCGGTGAGCGGCCGCCCCGACGCCTTGAAGATCCGCACCGCCGCATCGATCTCCGCCAGCTCGGCCGGCGAGAGGCGATAGATCCAGTCGTGCTCGTGCGAAGCGAGGTCGCGGCCGTTCCAGACGGAAGGCCCGCTCATGGGGCCGTGGGGCATCGGTGAGGTCGTCATCAGCGCGAGGATATCGAACCGCGACTGCCTGCGGTAGACTGCCGCGCGTTGGGACCGGATCGACGATTCGCTTTAGATTGCAGCGCTCGCGTTCGCAACCTCGCAGGTGCTCGCCAGGGTTATCCGTCCAGCCGATCACCTTCGTCATCCCCTTCGCGGCCGGCGGCGATTCGAATATCTCGGCCGCAACATCGACCTGCACGCCTCGAAGTACCTCGACGACCAGCCGATAGATCCCGTGAACCGTCGGCGCCTCCGGCGTGATCGGCGCAATGGCGGTGCGGAACGCCCCGGCCGACGGCTACACGCTGCTCGTCGCGCGCATCGCGACGCGCGCCGTAGTGCCCGCCCTCAACTCGAAGGTGCCGTACCGGTGGGACGACTGGACGATGCTGTCGCTGATCGAGCTGAACCCGTACATCTGCTTCGTCAAGGGCGACTCGCCGTATCGCACCGCGGCCGAGCTGATCGCGGCGATCCGCGCCAATCCGGGCAAGCTCAACTTCTCCACTGCCGGCGTCGGCACGAGCAACATGGCAGTGCAGTACCTGCTGACGCTCGCCGGGCTGACGAAGGACCATGCGGTCGGCATCCACTACAAAGGCGGAAACGAGGTGACGACGCGGTGCTCGGCGGACAGGTGCAGTTGCACATGCAACAACACGCCGACCGTCATTCCGCAGGTGAAGGCGGGCGCCCTGCGCGCGCTGTTCGTGACGCCCGAACGCCTGCCGGAGATCCCCGATGTCCCGAGCGCGCGCGAGGCGGGCTATCCGGACATGGAGAAGATCGTCGGCTGGACGGCGCTGATGGGACCGCCGGCATGCCGAAGGAGGCCGTGGACCAGTAGGTGGACGTGTTCGCAAAGCTCGCGAAGGACCCCGACTGGCAGTCCGGCAACGCGAAGCTCGGCGGCATCGCGGCGATCCGCTCGCCGGCCGACACCGAGCGCTTCGTGCACAAGCAGTTCGGAAGCTGTACGACGGGCTCGTCGCTTCGCTCGGCATCAGGCAGTGACCACCAGCGTCGCGTGGCCCACGGTCACGTGCCGTAGCGCACCGGCGAGCCGAGCGCCTTGATCGCCGCGAGCGCGCTGTCGCAGGCAAGCAGCGCCGTCTTCGGGTTGTCGGGCGCCGGGCACCGACTCGAACTTGAGGCTGATCGTCCCGGTCCGCCGCGGTCGGTGATGTAGTGCGTGTTGAGCTTCAACGCCGATCGGCGACGACCTTCAGCCACGTCCCGGTCGAAGCCGATGCCGGCCATCGACAGCACCGCGGCGATGTTCACGTTCGCGGGAAGTGCGGCACGCCGTCACGCGCGGTCCCGTCGAAGAGCGTCGTCGCGCCGGCCAGGGGGTCGAGGTCGATGCCGAGGCGCTCGACGTACGGGATCTCCACGCGGCGGGCGGCTTCGTCACCGCGATCTCGACCTCGTCGACGCCCGCCGCGCAGGCCGCCTCGACGCGTAGGCCGCCGATGCCGCCGGACGGCACGCGAGGGGCGCCCGCTTTCTCGGCCGCGAGCCGCTCGAGCCTTCCGCGCAGCGCGTCGTCGCGCGGCACCCGCCCGAGAGCACGATCACCGGGATCGCGGCCTCGAGCAGCGGCGCCGCGTATTGCCGGACCGCGTCGTGGACGCCTCGATCACCGCGTCGGGTTTCAGCGCGATGAGCGCGCTCAGCGAGGTCACGAACGGAACGCCGAAGCTCGCCGCGAGGGTTTCCCTCGGGACGTCTCGCTCCGTCCGAGGATGCCCGCGACCTCGACGCCGCCGAGCCCGGCGCGATGCTCCAGAACGAGGCGCGCGATGACGCCGCCGCCGATGATGCCGATGCGCATGTCGGCGATTCTGCCATGCGGCGCAAGATGTCCTTCGCGCCCGGCCAGTGTAGACTGGCCCGCGCTTCGACCAGTCGTCCACAAGGAGGAAAACCATGAGAAAAGTCGTCGTCATGCTCGGCGCGGCCGCCGCGCTCGCCGCGTCCGCGTCATTCGCCGCGTACCCCGACCGCCCCGTCAAGCTGATCGTGCCGTGGGCGGCCGGCGGCGACACCGACAACATCTTCCGCCCGTTCGCGCCGCTCTTCCAGAAGCAGCTCGGCCAGCCGGTCGTGATCGCGAACGTCGCCGGAGCCTCGGGCACCAAGGGCGCGAAGGAGGCGAAGGAGGCGCCTGCCGACGGCTACACGCTGTATGCCGCCCACGACTACATCCACTCGACGTACTACGCCGGCGTCGCCGACGTGCAGTACAGCGACTTCGAGCCGATCTGCATGATCAGCTCGACACCCTCGGTGCTCACCGCGAGTCCGAAGACGCCGTGGAAGACGATGAAGGACCTGCTCGCCGACGCGAAGGCGCGCCCCGGACAGATCACGGTCGGCGCGACGCTCGCCTCGACCAGCCACTTTCTTCCCGGCGCTCATCGAGAAGTCGGCGGGGATCAAGTTCAAGTACGTCTCGTACGAGGGCCTCGCGCCGCGGATGAACGCGATCCTCGGCGGGCACATCGACCTCACCGACTCCAACCTGACGCAGAAGGGCAAGGTCGAGGCGGGCGAGCTCAAGTTCCTCGCGATCGCGACCGAGAAGCGGAGCCCCGAGATGCCGAGCGTGCCGACGCTGAAGGAGCTCGGCGTGAACGTCGTGTACGACGTGAACCGCGGGATCATGGCGCCGAAGGGCACGCCGGCCGACGTCTGGCGAAGCTCGAGTCCGCCTGCGCGGCCGCGGCGAAGGAACCGGCGTTCGCCGACGCGATGAAGAAGCAGGGCACCGAGGTGCGCTACATGGACCGCAAGGCGTACGCCGCGTGGCTCAAGCAGAACGACGAGCTGAACAAGACGATCGCGAAGGACCTCGGGCTGCTCAAGCGTTGACGCGCCCCCTGGGGGAGGAGGCGGGGGAAGGAAGTGGCGTGATCGGCCGCGACGGCTGGGCGGGGCTCGTCATCCTCGGGTTCTGCGCCGTCCTGTGGTGGATGACGCTCGGCCTCAAGGAGAACCCGCTCGTCCCGATCGGGCCCGGCTTCTATCCGCGCATCGTCGTCGGCGTCACCGCGGTCTTCGCCGTGCTGGTCGTGATCGGCGACGTGCTCGCGCGGCGGCGCGCCGCGTGCTGCGGGACCGGCGCGGGCGCGCGGGCGGGCGCGAGGCACCGAACTACGTGCTGGTGCTCGCGAGCTTCGCCGCGTCTTCGGCGCGTACGTGCTCGCGCTGCCGGGGCTCGGTTTCCGGGTCGCGACGTTCCTCTACGTGGCGGCGGCCGCGGCGCTGCTCGCGCGGCCGCGCGACGCGAAGAGCTGGATCAAGATCCTCGTGCTCGCGCTCGTGACCGCGGCGGTCACCTACTTCGTGTTCGAGCGCTACCTGCTCGTGCTCCTGCCGCGCGGGCGCTGGACCGGGTTCTAGGCCGCCGATGTACGAGCTCCTCGCCGCCGGCATCGTCAACGTCCTGCAGTGGAAGTACCTGGTGCCGCTCTTCCTCGGCACGCTGATCGGCGTCGTGGGCGGCGCGCTGCCGGGCGATCACGATCACGCTCACGGTCATCGTGGTGCTGCCGTTCACCTTCGGCCTCGAGCCGCTGCAGGGGCTCGCGGCGATGATCGGCGTCTACGTCGGCGGCGAGACCGGCGGCCTGATCGCCTCGTGCCTGCTCGGCATTCCCGGCAAGCCGTCGGCGGTCGCGACGACCTTCGACGGGTTTCCGATGTCGCGCAAGGGCGAGCCGGGGCGCGCGGTCTGGCTCGGCATCTGGGCGTCGATCTTCGGCGGGCTGCTCGGCGCGATCGTCCTGTCGGCGCGACCGGGCCGCTCGCGAAGTTCGCGCTCGAGTTCGGGCCGTGGGAGTACTTCTCGCTCTTCGTGCTCGCGCTCTCGATGGTCGCCGGGCTGGTCGAATCCTCGCTCTCCAAGGGCCTCCTCTCGGGCGCGCTCGGCCTCATCGTGACCGTGCTCGGCGGCGATCCGGTGCTCGGCCAGCCGCGGCTCACCTTCGGCATCGAGTTCATCGAGGGCGGCATCTCCTTCCTCCCGGTGCTGATCGGCGTGTTCGCCTTCGGCCAGATCATGTCGGAGGTCGAGCGCATGGGCGGCGCGGCGCGGCGCGGCGGTCGACCACGCCGCCCGGGCGATCCGGCTCGTCGTGCGCACGGCAAGGTGATCTGGGAGATCCTGTCGCGGCCGTTCCTCCTGCTCTGGGCGTCGTTCATCGGGCTGGTGATCGGCGTGCTGCCGGCGATCGGCGGCAGCGCCGCCAACATGCTCGCCTACGACCAGGCGAAGAAGTTCTCGCGCCATCCGGAGAAGTTCGGCACCGGCGTGCCCGGAGGGCATCATCGCCTCCGAGGCGTCGAACAATGCGAACGTCGCCGGGTCGCTGGTGACCATCATGGCGTTCGGCATCCCGGGCGACGCGGTCACCGCGGTGATGCTCGGCGCGCTGACGATCCACGGCATCCAGTCGGGGCCGCTCTTCATCTCGCAGAACGTCGAGCTCGCCTACGGCATGTTCGCGGCGTACATCGTCGCGCACGCGGTCGTGCTCGCGATCCTCGCGGGTCGGCGTGCGCTGGGCGCTCCACATCGTCGTGGTGCCGAAGTGGGTCCTGTTCCCGGTGGTGCTGGTGCTGTGCGTGGTCGGCGCGTACGCGCTCGACAACACGGTCGGCGAACGTCTACGTGCTCGCCGCGTTCGGCGTGCTCGGCTACCTGATGGTCAAGTTCGGCTTCCCGCTCGCGCCGTTCATCCTCGGGGTGATCCTCGGCGACCAGATCGAGATCAACCTGATCCGCGCGATCATGACCGACCCCGACCCGTGGCTCTTCCTCACGCGGCCGATCTCGGGCGTGCTGCTCGTGGCGTCGGTCGCGTCCGTCGTCGCCGCGCTCTGGCAGCACCGTCGCCACCAGCGGCGCGCCGCCGCGCCGGGGGCGCCGAGGAGGCGGCCGATTTCTGAGCTGTGGGCGGCGATCGTCGAGCGCACGCGCACGGCGCTCGCGCTCCGGCGCGCTGCAGCCGATCGCCACCGAGCAGGGCGTCGTCGAGGACGCGGGCGTGCCGTTCGTCGTGCGGAGCGTTTCGAGCCTCGAGCGCAAGCGGCTCGAGGCCCGGGAGCTCGAGCAGACGAGGGGAGAGGGCGCGCGCAACCCGCTGATGCCGCCGGAGCCGCCGCTCACCGTCGGCGACATCACGCCGACGCACGTCGGGGTGCTCGAACAAGTACCCGGTCGTCGAGCACCATCTGCTCATCGTGACGAAGGCGCCCGCGCCGCAGGAGGCGGCGCTCGACCGCGACGACTTCCTGGCGGTCGCCCGCTGCCTGGCGGAGATCGACGGGCTCGTGTTCTACAACGGCGGGCGCGAGGCCGGCGCGAGCCAGCCGCACAAGCACCTGCAGCTCGTGCCGCTGCCGCTCGACCGCGGGCCGTGGGCCGCGCCGATGGAAGCGGTGTTCGACAGCTGGGCCGCGGCCGGCAACGGACCCGCGCTGCTGCGGCTGCCGTTCCGGAACGCGTTCTCGCTGCTCGACGGCGTTCGACGACGAGCCCCGCGCGGCCGAGCGGCTGGAGGAGCTGTACGCCGCGCAGCTCGCGGCGATCGGCGTCGTCGCGGACGCTCCGCACGCGGCGAACGACGAGCGCTCGGCCCGCGCCCTACAACCTGCTCGTCACGCGCCGCTGGATGCTGGCGGTGCCGCGCGCGCGCGAGCGGTTCGGCACGATCTCGATCAACGCGCTCGGCTTCGCGGGATCGCTCTTCGTGCGCGACGAGGAGGAGATGCAGGACCTGCGCGAGGCCGGGCCGATGCGCGCGCTCAAGGCGGTGAGCGTCGCCTGAGAGAGGAGCTCCTCTCCCTCGATCCGCCTTCGACTCGTCCTTGTACATGACGTGGTGGCGCTTCTCGGCAATCCACTCGTCGAATCTGCGCGAGCGTCATGTAGTTCGCCATGTCGAAGCGGTTCACGCTTCCGGATCTGCGGCAGCGTCTTCTTCCAGCGCTTGTAGGGTGGTTTCGCCGGCGGCCCGAACAGGAAGATATCGACGACGGCGAGGTCCTCCGGAATGCCGAGCAGGGGCTTCAGCGCCCGCTGCGCGTTCTCCTGACCAATCGCCGTCACCCACCAGACGTTGTAGCCGAGCGCCGCGGCGGCGAGATGCGCAGACATCGTGGAGGCTGCGAGCGACTGCAGCAGGATCCGTTCGGCGTTCTCGTCGGTATGCCGGTCGAGCTCGGAGCCGTCCTTCAGCACCGGGAAGGCGCGCGTCCAGCGGAAGTCGGAGACGACGACGACGAAGCCGGGCGCGGTCTCGACCGCGGTAGTTCGGTGTCGGGAACTTCATCTTGAGCTTGGCGCGCAGCCGCTGCTCCTCGACGAAGTAGTCGGCGATCGTCTTCTTGATCGCCGGGTCGGTGACGACGATGTAATGCCAGGGCTGGGCGTTCGCGCCGGAGGGCGCATGACGCGCTGCCTCGAGAATCAGGTCGTAGTGCTCCGCCGGCACGACGTAGTCCGCATCGAACTGGCGCGTCGTCATGCGGTGGCGGACGACCTCCATCAGCGCGTCGTAGCGCGCGCGCTGGTCGAACCGGGCGTCGCTCATGGCCAGACTCCTAGTAGGCTCGCGGCCCGAAGAGATACGGGTGCGCGAGCAGCAGCACGACGTAGGCCGCAAGCGCGGCGCCGAGCCGCTTCCAGCCGATCTCGCCGAAGACGAAGCGGTTGCGGCGGCCGGCGATCGCGCCGAACGGCACGTTCGAGGTGACCGCGGCGAAGCCCTGCCAGTCCGCGCCGAGGCTGCGCGCCTTGCGCGCATCGATCAGAACGGTGCCGAGGCCCGCGAGCGCGACGAAGCCGCCGAAGAAGACGAGCGAGGCGAGATCGCCGCGGGCGAGGACGTGCACCGCGCCCCAGAGGATCACGCCCCACATCAGGGGATGCCGCGTGACGCGGATGATCCCGTGCGCCGGTTCGCTGTTCTTCATCGCGGCGGCCTGGCCGATCGCCGTGGGATTGCGCGTGCTGTACGCGCAGCCGATGAGGACGACTGCGAACGGCATCACTACCGCCGGCAGCAGGCGCAGTCCCGGCACCTGCCACAGCGGCTCGAACGGCGCGCGCCCGTAGGCCCAGATCATCCAGCCGAGGGCGGCGAACGAGACGAGCGAGTAGACGCCGAGGTAGCCGCGCTCGCCGATCTCCGCCACGAGCGTCGAGCGGAGCGGTGTGCTCGATACGAAGTGGGTGCCGAGGAAGACGAGCGTCGCGAGCGTCAGGTGGGCGACGGGATCCATTGCCCGGCCGGGCGGCCGCCGGCTAGAGCGTCGGGCTCGCGAACTCGCCGCCGAGCGCGACCAGCCCCCAGTTCGATCCGTGCGCATCGAAGGCGAACCCGATGTGGGCGCCGAGCGAATGCGCGTCGCGGAAGATGCGCTGGATCGGGTAGGCGTCGTAGATGCCGTTCGCCCCGGCCATCGCGTGCAGGAGGTCCACCGCTTCGGTGCAGAGCTGGGTCGCGTAGGCGACGTTCCGCTTGATCCGGAGCTTCTCCTCGGTGTCCATGATGCGCCCTGCCGCCGCCGCTTCCTGTCCCGCGACGCAGTCGCTGCGAAAGAGCGCGCGCGCCGCCTCGATGCGCACGCCGGCGGCGCCAACGCGCAGCTGCACCGTCTGGAAGTCGCGCATGCGCATGCCGGTGTAGTTCGTGCTGCGCGCCTTCACCGCCTCGCAGGTGAGCTCGAGCGCGGCCTGGGCGTTGCCGAGCGCCGCCCCGGCGAGGACATGGGAGCCGAGCGTCGTGATCGGGATCTGGTAGAGCGGGTTCGGGTTGACGCGCGCGCCCGGGAATGCGCCGCCGCCGCGGCAGGTGAGCATGTCGAGCGCGCGGTATTCGGGGACGAGCACCTCCTTCGCCCGCACCGACTTCGAGCCGGTCGCGCGCATGCCGAGCACGTTCCAGTCGTCGACGATCTCGTACTCGGAGCGGTGCACGAGGCACATGCGATAGCCGACGACGCGGTCGCGGTCGTAGACCTGCGCCGCGAGCATGTTCCACTCCGACGGATCGACGCCGCTCGAGAAGTTCCAGTGTCCCGACAGCGAGAACCCGCCGTCCACCTTGTGCGCGCGCCCCTGCGGGAAGGCGATGCCCGAGGCGATGAGCGCATCGGGGTTCGCGCCCCACACCTCGTCCTGCGCGCGCTCGTCGTAGAGCGCGAGCATCCAGTGGTGGATGCCGAGGTTGCCGACGTTCCAGGCGGTGGACGGGCAGCCGCGCGCGAGCTCGGCGGGGATGTCGACGACCGACACGAAGTCGAGCTCCATGCCGCCGTAGCGCTTCGGCTGCACGAAGCGGAGGAGGCCGGTGCGATGCAGGTCGGCCTCGGTCTCGGGCAGCATCCGGCGCGCCGTCTCGCCGCGCGCCGCGCGCTCACGGAGCGCCGGCACGAGCGCGCGCGCGCGCGCGAGCGCCTCGCCGTAGCCGACGTCGGCGAACGTCGCGGTGGGTGCGTTCACTTGACCGTCTCCGGCACCCGCACCATCTCGGCGTAGTTCTCGGCGCTCGCGCCCCACGCCGGCTGCTTGTCGATGCCGAAGAAGTTGAGCTCCACGGTCAGGCCGTTCGGGTCCCTGATGAACATCTGGTAGAGCTGGAACTCGGGGAAGTAGCGGTTGCGGGAGCTGACCCCGACCTCGCCGAAGCGCTTGGCGAACTTCTCCGGCTCGGTGGCGAGGAACGCGATGTGGTCGACGACGCCGGTGTTGTCGGTGGCCGACTTCGGCGTGGTGCCTAGGTAATAGAGCTCGGAGTTCGGGATCCCGTGGGGACCCATATGGACCTGGATCTTGCCGTTCACGCCGAGCCAGTAGCCGGGGAACGGGAAATCCGGCCGCGGCATCACCTCGAAGCCGAGCACGTCGCAGTAGAAAGCCTTGGTGGCCTCGAGGTCGTTGGCGCGGACGAAGTAGTGGTTGATCTCGGTGACGGGCACGGGAGTCCTCCGGTAGAGAGTCGGCTGCCCTGCGATGTTAAGCCGCGGCCGCGGGTTGATAAAGGGGACCGCCCGATTTTCTACGGCACGGGAATTTCCGGCGCCCCGCCTGAAGCGCGGGTGGCTAACCCTTGTCCCAGAGCACGTCGGCGCCGGCCTTTGCCGCCCGCTCGAGGAGGTCGACGAGCGGAAAGGCGCGCTGCTTGAGCGAAACCTTCGGTTCCTGCTCCTCGCGGCCGCCTTCCTTCGCGGGGGCCGCGGCGACCGCGGCCTTGAGCCGCTCGAGCGCGGCCGGGATGTCCTTGGCGAGCAGCGCGCCCGGCACGGTGCCGCTGTGTCCCATGGCCTTCAGCAGCGCCACCGCGATGTCGCCGAACATCGTGATCCCGCCGACCTTGCTGTCGAATTTGACGAGCATGCCGGGATTCTACGCGGGGTAGAATCGCCGCGCGTCCCCGCCCGTATCCCCAGTGCCCGCCGAACCGATTCCGCGCTTGCCACTCGTCCGCCCGTTTGCCGCCCTGCGTCCGGCGCCCGCGCGCGCCGCCGAAGTCGCCGCGCCGCCGTACGACGTCCTGTCGAGCGACGAGGCGCGTGCGCGCGCCGCCGGCAAGCCGTGGAGCTTTCTGCACGTCTCGAAGCCGGAGATCGACCTTCCGGCGGGCACCGATCCGTACTCGCCAGCGGTCTACGCCAAGGGTGCCGACAACCTCGCGCGGATGTGCGCGGCGGGCGTGCTCGTGCGCGACCCGGCGCCGTCGTACTACGTCTATCGCTTCACGCTCGAGGGTCGCGTCCAGACCGGCGTCGCGGCCGTCGCGTCGATGGCGGCGTACGACGCGAACCGTGTCCGCAAGCACGAGCTCACCCGCCCCGACAAGGAAGACGACCGCGTGCGCCACATGGAAGCGCTCAACGCGCAGACCGGGCCGGTCCTCGCGGCGTATCCGCCGGCCGCGGCGCTCGACGCGCTGCTCGCCGAGATCGCGCGCGGCGCGCCGGAGACGGACGTCCTCGCCGACGGCGGCGTGCGCCATTCGATCTGGCCGGTGCGCGACGCCGGGTCGATCGCGCGGATCGGCGCGCTCTTCGACGCGATGCCGGCGATCTACATCGCCGACGGCCATCACCGTTCGGCGGCCGCCTCCCGCGTCGCGTCGCGGCGGCGGGAGCGGGGCGCCGGCGCCGACGCGAGCCACGAGTGGTTCCTGGTTGTGGCGTTCCCGCACCACGAGCTGCGGATCCTCGACTACAACCGCGTCGTGCGCGACCTCGGCGGGATGACCCGGCACGAGCTGCTCGCGAAGCTGGGTGCCAGGTTCGACGTGACCGCGAGCGACGGGCCGGTGCGGCCCGCGCGCCACGGGGAGTTCGGCATGTACGCCGGCGGCCACTGGCACCGGTTCGCGCCGCGTCCCGGGGTGCCCGAGCCGACTGACCCGGTGGCGCGACTCGACGCGAGCCTGCTGACGAGTCGCGTACTTTCCCCGCTCCTCGGCATCGGCGATCTCCGGACCGACAAGCGGATCGACTTCGTCGGCGGCGGCCGCGGTCTCGGCGAGCTCGAGAAGCGCGTCGACTCCGGCGAGATGGCGGCCGCGTTCTCGCTCTACCCGACCCGCTTCGAGGACCTCATGGCGGTGGCCGACGCCGGCGAGGTGATGCCGCCGAAATCGACCTGGTTCGAGCCCAAGCTCGCCGACGGACTCCTCTCGCACGTGCTCGACTGACGCCCGCTTGCGTTCGGTGAAATACTGATTAAAATATCAGTATGGCACTGAAGACGACGCGGGGCACGCAGATCCGCGGCGACGCCGGGGGTGCGGTGAAGGGTCGCGGCGCGCCCTCAAACCTGGAGGGCCGCTACGAGGCGTTTACGCGCGAGCGCGCCGACGACGGCTGGGAGCGCGAGGAGGAGGCGCTCCCGCCGCTGAAGACGATCGTCACCGAGGAGCGCGCGAAGAGCATCATCTCGCGCAACGACTCGCCCGACGTCGGCTTCGACCAGTCGATCAACCCGTACCGCGGCTGCGAGCACGGGTGTGTCTACTGCCTGGCGGGCGACACCGCGATCCTGCTGGCGAGCGGCGCGGTGAAGCCGCTCGCCGAGCTTCGAGTCGGGGACGAGATCTACGGCACGGAGAAACGCGGGCACTATCGCTACTACATCAAGACGCGGGTCCTCGCCCACTGGCAGACAAGCAAGCCCGCGTATCGGATCGAGCTCGCCGACGGCACGCTGGTCGTTGCAAGCGGCGATCACCGATTCCTGACCGAGCGCGGCTGGAAGTTCGTCGATCGACGCGACGCCGGCGGCCGGCGGTCTCGCCTGACGGTCAACAACACCTTGATGGGTTTCGGCAGGGTCGATGACCGCTCGCGCGGCGCCCACACCCGGGAATACCGGCGCGGCTATCTGTGCGGGATCATGCGAGGAGACGGGCATCTGGGCCGCTACGGCTACGTCCGGCGGAACGGCTTGCGGAACGTCGTGCACAGATTCCGGCTGGCGATGGCCGACGCGGATGCGCTCGAGAGGAGCGATCGCTTCCTGCGGGAGTTCGGCGTTGCCACCGATCGGTTCCTCTTTCACGCCGCAACGCCGGCGCGCCGGAGAATCGACGCCATTCGCATCAGCAGCCGTGCGGCCGTCGAAGCGATCGCCCGGTTGATCGAGTGGCCGGAGCGGTACGAGGGCGACTGGGCGCGCGGATTCGTGGCGGGAATCTTCGACGCGGAGGGTTCCTACGCCGACGGTACCATCCGGATCGCCAACACCGATCAGCGGATGATCGAAGCAACCGTCTCGTCGCTGCAGGGGCTCGGCTTCCGATCGGTGCTGGAAATGCCGGGATCCGGGCGCAAGAAGCCCGTGCAGTACGTCCGGGTGCCTGGAGGCGTGCGTGAGCACTTGCGGTTCTTCCGGGCGTTCGATCCGTCGATCGCCCGCAAGCGCGACGTAACGGGCTTGGCGCTGAAGTGTGCGGTGGATCTACAGGTCGCATCCGTCGAGCCGCTTCGTGGCAAGAGCGAACTGTTCGACATCACAACCGGGACCGGGGACTTCGTGGCAAACGGCGTCCTCAGCCACAACTGCTTCGCCCGCCCGACCCACGCCTACCTCGGCCTCTCGCCCGGCCTCGACTTCGAGACGCGGATCTTCGCCAAGACCAACGCCGCCGAGCTGCTGCGCCGCGAGCTCGCCGTGCCGGGCTATCGCTGCAGCCCGATCGCGATCGGCGTGAATACCGACGCCTATCAGCCGGCCGAGCGCGAGCTCCGGATCACGCGTTCGGTGATCGAGGTGCTCGCCGAATACGAGCATCCGTTCACGCTGATAAGCAAGAATTCGCTCATCGAGCGCGACATCGACCTGATCGCGCCCGCGGCGGCGAAGCGCCTGACGCGCGCGGCGGTCTCGGTCACCAACTTCGACGCCGCGCTTGCGCGCAAGCTGGAGCCGCGGGCCGCCGCGCCGTACCGGCGGATCGAAACGATCCGGCGGCTCGCCGCCGCCGGCATCCCGGTGTGCGTGATGGTGGCGCCGGTCATCCCGTTCGTGAACGACCGGCATATGGAAGAGATCCTCGAGCGCGCGCGCGAAGCCGGCGCGACATCGGCCGGGTACGTACTGCTGCGCCTGCCGCACGAGCTCGCGCCGCTCTTCAAGGAGTGGCTCGCGACGCACTACCCGCTCAAGGCCGAGCACGTGATGAGCCTCGTGCACCAGGTGCGCGGCGGCAGGGACTACGACTCGCGGTTCGGCATCCGCCAGAGCGGGACCGGGACCCTCGCCGAGCTGATCGGCAAGCGTTTCGAGCTCGCGTGCAAGCGGCTCGGACTGAACGAGGACGACTGGCGGGAGCCGCTCGACACCTCGCGCTTCCGGCCGCCGCGGACGGACCCGCAGCTCGATCTCTTCTAGCTCTTCACCAGCTGGAGAAACTCCCGGCGCAGCTCGGGGTTGGTAAGGAACGCGCCGCGCATGATGCTGTTCACCATGTGCGACTCGTCCTTCACGCCGCGCCATTGCATGCAGTAGTGGTCGGCCTCGAGGATGAGGGCGACGCCCTCGGGCTGCAGGCGCTCCTCCAGGAGATCGGCGAGGTGCATCACCGCCTCTTCCTGGATCTGCGGCCGGCTCATCACCCAGTCGGCGATCCGCGAGTACTTCGACAGCCCGACGAGATTGGAGCGCTCGCTCGGCAGCACGCCGATCCACAGCTTGCCGATGATCGGCACCAGGTGGTGCGAGCAGGCGCTCCGGACCTTGATCGGGCCGACGATCATCAGCTCGTTCAGCTTCGCCGCGTTCGGGAACTCGGTCACCGGCGGCATCGGGTGATAGCGGCCCTTGAACGTCTCGTGCAGGAACATCCGCGCCACCCGCCGCGCGGTGCCGCGCGTGTTGTGGTCGCTCACGGTGTCGATCACCAGCGACTCGAGCAGACCCTGGATCCGTTCGGTCACTTCGGCCTCGAGCGCGGCGAGCTCGCCGTCGCAAATGAACCCGGCGATGTTGTCGTTCGCGTGGAAGCGGTGGCCGGCGGCGACGAGGCGCTCGCGCACCTGTTTCGAGACCGGGACCGCGGCGGTCCCCCGCAGCGGCCGGTTACCGGATTCGCTCATGCATGCCTCCTTCCGTTCGCGACCGCTCCGCCAGGAACGCCGCGAGCACCCGCGCGGTGTGCGAGCGGTCCCTGCGCTCGGCAAGCTTCTCGGGCGGTGCCATCGCCGACGATCCGGCCGCCGGCGTCGCCACCTTCCGGGCCGAGGTCGATGATCCAGTCGGCCTCGGCCATCACGTCGAGATTGTGCTCGATCACCACGACGGTGTTGCCGGCGTCGACCAGGCGATGCAGCACGCGAAGCAGCTTCTCGACGTCGGCCATGTGCAGGCCGACGGTCGGCTCGTCCAGCACATAGAGCGTGTGTTTCTCGCTTCCCGGGCGGCCGGGGCGGCCGCCCGCATCGGCGGCGTCCGGACGGACCTTCGACAGCTCGGTGACGAGCTTGATCCGCTGCGCCTCGCCGCCCGAGAGCGTCGGGCTCTGCTGCCCGAGCGTGAGATAGCCGAGCCCCACGTCCTGCAGCAGGCAGAGCGCGCGGTGGATCGAGGGATGCGCGGCGTAGAACTCGACCGCCTCGTCGACGCTCATCGCCAGCACTTCACCGATCGTCTTGTCGCGCCACCGCACCGTCAGCGTCTCGGGATTGAAGCGCGAGCCGCGGCAGACGTCGCAGTTCACCTTCACGTCGGGCAGGAAGCTCATCTCGACCTTCTTCACGCCCTGGCCTTCGCACGCCTCGCAGCGGCCGCCGGCGGTGTTGAACGAGAAGCGGCTCGCGGTGTAGCCGCGGATGCGCGCTTCGGTCGTGTCGGCGAAGAGCTTGCGGACCGAATCCCAGAAGCCGACGTACGTGGCCGGGCACGAGCGCGGCGTCTTGCCGATCGGCGTCTGGTCGACCTCGAGGACGCGGCCGACGAGCTCAGCGCCGTCGATCGCCTCGCAGCCGTGCAGGCCTCCGTTCGCTTTCGTGCGTCGCGCCGCGACCAGCTCGACGAGGTTCGCGTGCAGCACGTCGCGGGCGAGCGTCGATTTGCCCGAGCCCGACACGCCGGTGATCACGGTCAGACGCCCGAGCGGGATGCGTGCGTCGAAGCCCTGGAGGTTGTGGAGCCGGGCCGCGCGCACCTCGACCGATGGCGTGGCGCCGTTCACCTTCCGCCGCGGCTGGAGGGGATGGCGGAGCGGGGCGGCGAGGAACCGGCCGGTTACCGACTCCGGGTTCTTCATCAGCGCCTCGGCGTCGCCTTCGGCAACCACGTGGCCGCCGCGATTGCCGGCGCCAGGGCCGAGGTCGACGACGTGGTGCGCGCGCCGGATCGTCTCCTCGTCGTGCTCGACGACGAGCAGCGTGTTGCCCTTCGCCTCGAGCTTCGCCAGCGTATCGAGCAGGATCGCGTTGTCGCGCGGATGCAGGCCGATCGTCGGTTCGTCGAGGATGTAGCACACGCCCTGCAGGTTGGAGCCGAGCTGCGCGGCGAGCCGGATGCGCTGCGCTTCGCCGCCCGAGAGCGTCGGGGCCGAGCGGTCGAGCGCGAGATAGGAGAGTCCCACCTCATCGAGGAAGCCCAGACGCGAGGAGAGCTCGGCGACGAGGTCGCGCGCGACCTCGATCTCGCGGCCTTCGAGCGCGAGCTCGCGGAAGAAGCGGGCGACCTTCGTCACGGCCAGCGCCGTCAGGTCGGCGATCGAGCGGTCGCGGAAGCGCACGTTGAGCGCCACCGGGTTCAGCCGCTTGCCCTCGCAGGCGGGGCAGGGCTCGGCATCGCCCTCCCACCATGCGTTCCACCAGATCTCCTCGCCGGTCTGCTCGTCGTCGAAGCCCGAGAGCTTGAGCCCGGTGCCGTAGCACGTGCCGCACCAGCCGTGCTTCGAGTTGAAGGAGAAGAGGCGCGGGTCGAGCTCCGGGAAGCTGCGGTTGCACGACGGGCATGCGCGCTTCGTCGAGAACACCTTCAGCGGCAGGTCGAGCTCGACGCGGTCCCCGGTGGCTTTCCCGGCTGCCGCCTGCAGGCGGTCCAGGCCTTCCAGTACGTGGACCACGCCCTTGCCGAAATCGAAGGCGCGGTCGAGCGCCTCGCGCAGCTCGCGCTCGCGTTCGACTGCCACGACGATGTCGGCGACCGGCAGCTCGAGGATGTGCTCCTTGAAGCGGTCGAGCCGCGGCCACTTCGCGACCGGCAGGAACTCGCCGTCGACGCGCAGGTGCGTGTAGCCCTTGCCGCGTGCCCACTTCGCGAGGTCGGTGTAGTAGCCCTTGCGGTTGACGACGAGCGGCGCGAGCAGCCCGATCCGGCGGCCGCGGAAGTCGCGCAGGATCTGCGCCGCCACTGCGTCCGCGCTCTGCGGCTCGATCGGCACGTTGCAGTCCGGGCAGAACTGCGTGCCGAGCTTCATGTAGAGCAGTCGCAGGAAGTGGTAGACCTCGGTCAGCGTTGCGACGGTGGACTTGCGGCCGCCCCGGCTCGTGCGCTGCTCGATCGCCACCGTCGGCGGGATGCCGAAGATCGCGTCGACGTCGGGCCGCGACGCCGGCTGCACGAACTGGCGCGCGTACGCGTTCAACGACTCGAGGTAGCGCCGCTGTCCTTCGGCGAACACGATGTCGAACGCGAGCGTCGACTTGCCCGAGCCGGACACGCCGGTGATCACGGTGAAGCGGTCGCGCGGCAACGCGACGTCGATGTTCTGCAGGTTGTGCTCGCGCGCGTTGTGGACGAGGATGCTCCGGCGCGCGCGCTCGCGGAGCGCGGCCTGGAGGGGCGTGCCTACCACCGGTTCGCGCGCGACCGGCGCAGCCGGCGCCATCTCGAGTGCGGCCGCGTACTCCCGCAGCGCCCGTCCGGTATGCGACCGCGCTTCCGCCATGACGTCCCGCGGCGTGCCGGCGCAGATGATCTCGCCGCCGGCTTCGCCGCCTTCGGGGCCGAGGTCGAGGATCCAGTCCGCGGCGCGGATCACGTCGAGGTTGTGCTCGATGACGACGAGCGAGTGTCCCGCCCCGATCAGGCGCCGGAACGCCTTGAGCAGCTTGGCGACGTCGTCGAAGTGAAGGCCGGTGGTCGGCTCGTCGAAGAGGAAGAGCGCGCCCTTCGGCGCCCGCGGCGCCGCTGCCGCCTCGGCGAGATGCCCGGCGAGCTTGAGCCGCTGCGCCTCGCCGCCGGAGAGCGTCGGCACCGGCTGCCCGAGCCGCAGGTACTCGAGCCCGACCTCGGCGAGCGGCGCGAGCACCGTCGCGACGTCCGCCTCGCCGGCGAAGCACTCGAGCGCCTCGGACACGGTGAGCTCGAGCACGTCGGCGATGCTGCGGCCCTTGTATTTCACTTCCAGCACTTCGGGCCGGAAGCGCTTGCCGTCGCAATCGGGGCAGCGCAGGTAGACATCGGAGAGGAACTGCATCTCGACGTGCTCGAAGCCGTTGCCGCCGCAGGTCGGGCAGCGGCCGTTGCCGGCGTTGAAGCTGAAGGTGCCCGGCGTGTAGCGGCGCTCCTTCGCGAGCGGCGCGTCGGCGAAGCGCTTGCGGATGGCGTCGAACGCGCCGACGTAGCTCGCCGGGTTCGAGCGCGTCGTCTTGCCGATCGGCGATTGGTCGACCAGCACGACCTCGTCGACGAGGTCGGCGCCGCGAAGCTCGCGATGGGCGCCCGGCGTCTCGGTCGGCTTGCCCTTGGCTTTCCTGAGCGCGGAGTGGAGGACGTCTTGCACCAGCGTCGATTTGCCGGAGCCGGACACGCCGGTCACGCAGACGAGGCGGTTCAGCGGGAAGGCCACGTCCACGCTCTTCAGATTGTGCTCGGCCGCGCCGAGGAGCTCGATGCGCGGCCCGCCGCGCTCGGGCGGGACGGGTGCGATGCCGCTATCGGCGCGCTTCCGTCCCGACAGGTAGTCGGCGGTGAGCGTGTTCGCGCGCTTCAGCTCGTCCGGCGTGCCGGAGAACACGATCCGCCCGCCGCGCTCGCCCGGTCCCGGGCCGAGGTCGAGGATGCGATCGGCGGCGAACATGATCTGCGGGTCGTGCTCGACCACCACCAGCGAGTTGCCGGCGTCGCGCAGCTTCTTCATCACGTCGATCACCCGGCCCATGTCGCGCGGGTGCAACCCGATCGACGGCTCGTCGAGCACGAAGAGGGTATTGACGAGCGAGGTGCCGAGCGCGGTCGTGAGGTTGATCCGCTGCACCTCGCCGCCGGAGAGCGTGCGCGATTGCCGGTCGAGGGTCAGATAGCTGAGGCCCACCTCGCCGAGATAGGCGAGCCGCGTGCGGATCTCGGTGAGGAGGAGGTCGGTCGCCTCGTCGAGGGGTGCGGGCAGCCCGAGGCTGGCGAAGAACGTCCGTAGGCGCTCGAGGGGCAGGAGCATCAGGTCGTGGATCGAGTGCTTCTCGCGCCCCAGCTTCCACAGCAGCGCATCGGGCTTGAGCCGTGCGCCGCCGCACGTCGCGCACGGCGTGTACGCGCGGTAGCGCGACAGCAGCACGCGGATGTGCATCTTGTACGCCTTGGTCTCGAGCCAGGCGAAGAAGCGCTTCACGCCGTACCACTTGCCCGGCCACGATTTGCGCCAGCTCACCCAGTCCGTGTCGCCGTCGATCACCCAGCGCCGGTGCGTTTCGTCCATGTCGCGCCATGGGACGTCGAGCGGAATGCCGTGCTTCCGCGCCATCTTCTCGAGATCGTCCTGGCACTCGCGATAGCTCTGCGTCTGCCACGGCTTGATCGCGCCGCCGCGCGGGCTCTTCGATTCGTCGGGAATGACCAGCCCGTAGTCGACGCCGATCACCCGCCCGAAGCCGCGGCAGGTCTCGCACGCGCCGATCGGGGAGTTGAACGAGAAGAGGCTCGGGCTCGGCTCGGCGTAGTGGATGTCGCACTCGGCGCAGTGGAGGTCGCTCGAGAAGCGCCATACCGTCCCGGCGGCCTGGTCCGTGACGACGTGCGCGTTCACCCGTCCGCGTCCGACCGTCAGCGCGGCCTCGATCGCCTCCATCACGCGGGCGCGCTCGGCGCTTGACATCCGGATCCGGTCCTGCACGACCTCGAGGAGGCTGCCGTTCCGCGCGTGGATGCGCGTGTAGCCCTGCCGCTCGAGGAGCTGGAGGATCTCGGCCTCGCTGAAGTTCTTCGGCACCTCGACCGGGAACGCGAGGACCAGCCGCGGATCGCCCCCTTCGGCAGCGCGTCGCGCGAGCTCGTCGAAGATCGTGTCCGGCGTGTCGCGGCGGACCGGCCGGCCGCAGCCGCGACAATGCAGCTCGGCCGCACGCGCGAAGAGAAGCTTCAGATGGTCGTTGAGCTCCGTCATCGTGCCGACCGTCGAGCGCGACGTGCGGACCGGGTTCGTCTGGTCGATCGCGATCGCCGGGAGGCACCCTTCGATCCGGTCGACCTGCGGCTTGTCCATCCGGTCGAGGAACTGGCGCGCGTACGGCGAGAACGTCTCGACGTAGCGCCGCTGCCCTTCGGCGTACAGGGTGTCGAAGACGAGGGAGGACTTGCCGGAGCCCGACACGCCGGTCACGACGACCAGCTCGCCGGTGGGAATCGCGACGTCGAGGTTCTTGAGATTGTTCTGGCGGGCGCCGTAAATGGCGATCGCTTCGTGCGCGGGGCGGTGCTCCATGTATTTTGGCGGGGCGGGAAACGAGACGCGGCGCCGGACGGCGCCGCGATCTCCGGGATTCTACGCCGGGCGCCCGCCCGGCGTTCCACCACGGGATATGGGGCCGCGGCGTGCGCGCTGCAATACGGGATTCCGGCGCGGCCTAGCGGGGACGCGATTCCTTTCCGCCGAGCAGCAGCAGGCCGGACGCGGCGGCCAGGACCCCGGCCACCGCGTACGCGAGCGCGTAGTCGCCGCTCGCGGCGACAACGAGCGAGAAGGCCGACGGCATGACCAGCACACCGGTGAACATGACGCCGGCGCCGAGCCCGGTCGCCTCGGTGCGGCGCGCGCCGCCGAGCCGCGCCCACTCGGCGTAGGCGATGCCGGTGAAGCCGCTCGCGGTCGCGCCGGCTACGGCGCACACCGCGAGCACCAGCGTCTGCGGCCAGTCCGGCGCGAAGCGCCCGGCGAGGATCGCCGCCCCGCACATGATCAGCCCCTGAGCGGCGAGGAGCACGCGCGCCGCGACCAGCCGGTCGGCGAGCCAGCCCCAGATCGGCCGGCTTACGACGCCGGCCACCTGGTACACCGCGAGCGCCCGCCCGGCGGCGACGAGGTCGAACCCGGCGCGGCTCGTGAGGTGCACCGTCATGAAGGCGATGAAGCAGAGCTGCATTCCCGAGTAGACGAAGCCGGCGAACGCGAGCCGGCGGATCGCCGCGCTCTCGGCGAGCAGCGCGAGCGGCGCGCCGGGGCGCGCCGGGAGCAGCGCGTGGGCCGGATCGCGCTCGCCGTCCCACCGCTCCCGCGGGACCTGGACCGCCAGCAGCAGGACGGCCACCGGCACCGTCAGCCACAGCAGCGCCTGGCGCCAGCCGACCGCGAGCGAGAGCGGCACCATCGCCAGCCCCGCCAGCACGCCGCCGAGCGGTACGCCGATCTGGCGCAGCGACAGCACGAGGTTCATCGCCCCCGGCGGCGTGCGCGGCACGAGCAAGTGCGCGGCGGCGGGCGCGGTCGCCCCGTAAGCGAGCCCGAGCAGCGCGGCGCCGAGCGCGATCGAAGCGACGCTGCCGGCCGCGGCGGCGAGCAGCATCGCGAGCGTCGCGAGCAGCACGAGCTGGCTCACGCGCACCGGGCCGTAGCGCGCGATGAAACCCGGCGAGAGGAGCGCCGAGACGATGCCCACGCCGTAGACCGTCGAGATGAAGACGCCGACGAGCGCGCCGGGCACGCCAAGGTCCTGCGCGACCGCCGGCGCGACCGCCGGGAGCGAGTACGCCGCCATCGTCGCCAGCGCCTGCGTCGCGAGCATCGCGAGCAGCGGCCAGACGGGAAAGCGCGTCGGGGACGCGCCCGTCATCGGTGTGGCGGCCTCAGGCCCGACCGCAGAAGCGATGGACGTGATACGGCATCGCCGCCAGCCCGCCGCAGTACTGGCCCACGTACGGCTCGAGCTTCTCGGCGAGCTCACGCGCGCCGCGGTTCGCCTCGCGGAGCCGCGCGAGCGCGCTTTCGGCCTGCGCCGCGATGCGCGCGAAGTCGATCGTCGTGAACCGGCCGGCCTCCAGCACCATCTTCCCGCCGATCATCACGCTGTGCACGCCGGTGCCGTCCTCGCAGAACACGAGCTGGTTCACGACGTCGTTCAGCGGCACGTAGTGCACGTGGCCGAGATCCAGGAACACCAAGTCCGCCTTGTATCCCTTCTCGATGCGTCCGATCCGGCCGCCGAAGCCGAGCGCCTTCGCGCCGCCGTCGGACATCGCGCGGAAGACCTCGCGGCTCGAGAGCCAGCGCTCGGGCGGATGGTCGGCGACGCGCGAAACAAAGGACGCCAGCCGCATCGCCTCGAAGACGTTGAGGTTGTCGGAGCAGCCCGCGCCGTCGGTGCCGATGGCGACGTTCACGCCGCGATCGATCATGCGGCGCGTGTCCGCCATGCCGGAGCCGAGCTTCATGTTCGAGCCGGGATTGTGCGAGACCGACGCGCCGCGGTCGGCGAGGCGCCCGCGGTCGTCGTCGTCGAGCCATACGCCGTGCGCGACGCAGAAGCCGGGTCCGAGCAGCCCGAGCGAGTCCAGATGCGCGACCATCGTTTTGCCGTATTTCTGCTTTGCGACGACCGCCTGCATCTTCGTTTCGCCGACGTGCATCTGCAGCCCGACGTCGAGCTCCCGCGCGAGGTCGCGGCAGCCGGCAAGGAACTCGTCCGAGCAGTGATGCGGGATCGTGGGGCCGAGCGCCGGCCGGATGAAGTCGCGGTCGTACTTCCAGTCGCGGACCATCTGCCGGCACGCGGCGAGGCTCTGCTCGTGGTGCGCGTACCTGATCTTGAGGGCCTGCTCGCGCAGCGCCTCCGGCAGCGCGTCGGCAAGACCGGGGATCGCTTCGTAGAAGCTGCGGTCGGCCATCATCGGCGCGATCGTCGCGCGCATGCCGACGTCCGCGTAGCCCTTGGCGACGGCTTCGACGCCGGCGGCCGACGGCGCGGGAAACTCGGCGAACATGTCGTAGGCGGCGGTGCAGCCCTTGCGCACCATCTCGGCTGCGCCGATCACCGCGGCGAGGTAATGGTCCTCGACGGTGCGCCGCCCGGTCGCCCACGGGCTGCCGTTGAGGTAGGTCTCGAGGTTGTGGCGGTCGAACAGACCTTTTGCGAGGTTGGTCTGCGTGTGGTTGTGACCGTTGACTAGCCCCGGGATCAAGAGCTTTCCCGCCGCGTCGATCCGCCGGACGTTGTCGTCCTTCACGTTGCCCGGCGCGACGATGTCGGCGATCGCGTCGCCGTCGACGAGGATGTCGGCAGTCGCGCACTCGAGATCCGGCCGCAGCACGCGGCCGCCGTGGATGAGCAGCATGTCGATCTCCCGTTGCGGTGTGCCCGTACGATAACCGACCGCCACGCCGCGTGCCGCCGCACCCTGCGCCCTCTGCGCGGGATGTGATAAAACGCCATCCCATGCGTTCGCGTCCGATCCGCCGCCGGCCCGCGCTCTGGTTTGCCCTTCTTGCGGCGGCGCTCAACGCGTTGTCGCCGCTTGCCGCCTACGCACGGTCCGGCGCGATGATCCTGCCGATGGAGCTCTGCTCCGCGGCGACGCCGGCCGGATCCGGCGACGCGGTCGAGGTGCCGGTCCCCGGCGCTCCGGCCGGGCACGCTACCCACCTCCCGCACTGCAGCGCTTGCCCGGCTGGCGGCGTGAGCCTTCCCGCCCTCGGCGCGGGCGTGCTCCCCGCGTGCGCGCTGGCAAGCGGTATCGCTTTCCTCCCGCGCGAAGTCGCTCGCGCCCAAAGCTCTCCCTACCTCCCGTCCCGACCGCGCGGTCCGCCCGCGATCCTGCTCAGCTAGACCACCGAGCCCCGCGGCGGCCGCCGCAGGGATGGTCGACCGCGAGCGCCAATCCGGGCGCGCTCGCGGCTGAGGATTCAGGGAGGGGGTCATGCGGTTTGTCAAACCCGCCGGTACAGCGGTATCTCTCGCGCTCGCGATCGCCGCGGCGCCCGCGAGCCACGCGTCGTGCGGCTCCGCGTTCTGCACCGTCAATACCAACTGGGACGTCCAGGGCGTCTGGGTCGAGCCGGGCGCCCGGTTCGATCTCCGCTACGAGTACATCGACCAGGACCAGCCGCGCGCCGGCAGCAAGAAGGTTGCGGTCGGGCAGATCCCGGAGCACCACGACGAGGTGCAGACGCTCAACCGGAACTGGTTCGCGACGTTCGACTACGTATTCGACGCCAACTGGGGCGTCACCCTCACAGCACCGGTGATCGACCGCGATCACACCCACATCCACAACCACCGTGGCCAGCAGCTCCTGGAATCGTGGGACTTCACTGCGCTGGGCGACATCCGGGCGTTCGGACGTTACCAAGCCACGCCGTGGACGAGCGGGAATCAGGACGATCCGGTAGTGAACACGGCCGGGGTCCTGTTCGGCCTCAAGCTGCCGACCGGGAGCACGACCGAGACCAACGGGGAGGGGGTTCCGGCCGAGCGCAACCTGCAGCCGGGCACCGGGACGACGGACGTGCTGATCGGCGGCTATTTCCGGCAGACGCTCCCGCTCGCCGACTTCTCATGGTTCGTGCAGGCGGTGGCCGATCTGCCACTCTACAGCTATCACGACTACAAGCCGGGCAACCAGCTCACCGCGACCCTCGGGGTCCGGTACGACGCGACCGACCGGCTCGCACTGATGCTGCAGCTGAACATGCTGTTCAAGGCGCGCGACAGCGGCGCGGAGGCCGAGCCGGAGAACAGTGGCGGGCAGTTCTACTTCGTCAGCCCCGGGCTGAGCTTCGCGATCACCAAGAACGTGCAGCTCTACGCGTTCTATCAGCAGGCCGTCTACCAATACGTGAACGGCGTGCAGCTCACGGCGAACTGGTCGGCGGTGGGCGGGATCACCGCACGGTTCTAGCGCGCGCCCGGCGCCCGCTGCTCGCCCATCTTGCACGCGAGGGCAAAGGCGTTCCGCATCGCGCCGACGTTCGCCTTGCCCCGGCCGGCGATGTCGTAGGCGGTGCCGTGCGCGGGCGTCGTGATCGGGATCGGGAGCCCGCCCTGCACAGTCACGCCGCGATCGAAGCCCATCAGCTTCATCGCGATCTGACCCTGGTCGTGATACATCGTCACGATGCCGTCGTATGCGCCGCCCTTCGCGCGGACGAAGATGGTGTCGGCGGGGAAGGGGCCGTCGGCCGGCCAGCCGTGCTCAGCGGCGGTGCGGACGCCGGGCTCGATCACCTCGATCTCCTCGCGGCCGAAGTTGCCGCCGTCGCCGCCGTGCGGGTTGAGCGCGCAGACGGCGAGCTTCGGCGTGCGCTTGCCCGCGCTCTGCAGCCCGCGGTAGAGGAGGCCGATCCCTTCGGCCACGCCGTCGACGGTGAGCATCCCGGCGACGTCCTTCAGCGGCACGTGCGAGGTGATGCGCGAGGTCCACAGCCCCTCGAGCACGTTGAACTCGACGCACGGCCCGGTCCACGCGAGCACCTCGGCGAACCAGTGCATCTCGTCGGGATGGTTCATCCCGCCGGCGCGGAGCGCGCCCTTGTTGAGCGGCGCGAAGCAGAGGGCGTCCGCCATGCCGCCGCGCACGAGCGCGACGCCGGTGGTCAGGCCTTCGAGCATGAACGCCCCGTTGTCGCGCGTCGCCTGTCCGACCGGGAACGCCGGCGCGTCCAGGCCGCGCCACTTCACGAGCACCGGGTTGCCGCCGTCGGTCGCGTTGTAATGAGCGCCGGCTGCGAGCATCCCCGCGTCGATGCTCGCGCGGCTGCCGACGAGGAGCACGTCCGCCTTGCGGGTCGTCTCGGGCTCGGCGAGGAGGCGCGCGACGAGCTCCGGCCCGACCCCGGCCGGGTCGCCGATGAAGAGTGCGATGCGCGGCTTCATTGCTGGATCCTGATGTTGGCGGCGCGGATGAGCGCGCCGAAACGCTCGAACTCGGCCTGGTTCATCGCGCCGAGCTGTGCGGGCGTCATGTTGCCCGGCTCGCCGGCGAGCGCCTCGAGGCGCTTCTGCACGTCGGGCAGCTTGAGGACCTTGATCGTCTCGGCGTGCAGGCGGTCGATCACCGCCGGCGGCGTGCCTGCGGTCACGAAGAGCCCGTACCAGGTGCTCATCTCGACGTTGCGTATGCCCGACTCGACGAGCGTCGGGATGTCCGGGAGCTGCACCGAGCGCTTTGCCGTCATCACCGCGAGCGGCCGGGCCTTGCCGCCCTTGATGTGACCCATCGCCGAGGAGGTGGTGTCGAAGGTGAGCTGGATCTGCCCGCCGACGAGGTCGGCGAGCGCCTGGCTCGAGCCCTTGTACGGCACGTGCACCATCTTCAGACCGAGCTCGTGCGCGAACGCCTCGCCCGCGAGGTGCTGCGTGCTGCCGGTCCCCGACGAGCCGTACGAATACTTGTCGGGATTCGCCTTGATGAGCGCGACCAGCTCCTTGACGTTCTTCGCCGGGACGTCGGTGTTGACGATGAGGACGTTGGGCACGACGACGATCAGGGCGACCGGCGCGATGTCCTTGAGCGGGTCGTAGCCGAGCTTGAGGAGGTGCGGCGCGATCGACTGCGCGGTGTTCGTCGCGACCACCATCGTGTAGCCGTCGGGGGCGGCCTTGGCGACGATGTCGGTCGCGATCGTGTTCGACGCGCCCGGCCGGTTCTCGACGATGAACGGCTGGCCGAAGATCGCCTGGTACTTCTCGGAGAGCATGCGGGCGATGATGTCCGTGCCGCCGCCGGGCGACGCGCCGACCATGATGCGGACCGGCTTGGTCGGCCAGGCCTGCGCGAGCGCGAGGGTGGAGGCGGCGGCGAGCACGAACCCGGCCGCGAGTCGGGCGAGGCCATACAACATAGTGTGGGGTTCCTCCTGGGGCAGCCGGAGGAGGGTGCCACACGGGCCCCCGGCGGTCCAGCGCCGCCCGGCCGGCACCCGCTTCCACAAAGCTTCCCCGATTGCGGTTTACGCTTCACGCTGGAGAACGTCCTCGACATGACAGGATTCCCCGCGGCCGGGCCGGGTTTCGGCCGGCTCCGAGTCAAGCTCTTCCTCGCCATCGCAGGCGCGAACGCGGTGCTCGCCGTGGTCGCCTATCTCGTCTTCAGCGCGAGCTTCCATCGCGGGCTGGCCGATACCCTTGGTAGCGGGGACCAGGCCCGGCTCGAGGCGTTCGCAGCGTCGCTCGCTGAAGGCTACGGCCGCGAGCGCGGCTGGGGGTGGCTCGCCGGCGACCGCGAGCGCTGGACCGAGCTCTCGCGCGAGGCGCTCGGCCTGCCGCGCCGCCCTCCGGGCGAGGGTCCCGTGCAGCCTGCCGGCAGTCCCCGCGAGCTGCCGCTGACGGTGAGCTCGCGCCTCCTCCTCTTCGATGCCGACCGCACGCTGCTCGCGGGCCCGCCCGAGCTCGTGGCTCGCGCGGACCTGCGGCCGATCGTGCGGCAGGGCGCCGTAGTCGGTTACCTCGGCGCCGTTCCGCTCCGGGAGCGGATCGAATCGCTCGAGCGGGTGGTCGCGGAGCAGCAGCGCCTGCAGTTCGCCGCGATCGCGCTCGGGATGCTCGGCGCGTCGCTGCTCCTCGGCGCGGGGCTCGCGCACTGGCTGACACGGCGCGTGCGCACGCTCGCGCGCGGCGCCGAGGCGCTGATCCGCGGCGATTACGCCGTGCGGGTCCCCGACGCGGGTGGGGACGAGCTTGCGCACCTCGCGCGCGACTTCAACACGCTCGCCGAGACGCTCGCCGCCACGCGGCGCGCGCGGAGCCAGTGGATCGCGGACATCGCGCACGAGCTGCGTACCCCGCTCGCGGTGCTGCGCGGCGAGATCGAGGCGCTCCAGGACGGCGTGCGGCCGCTCGGCGCGGCGAGCCTGGGTTCGCTCGCGCAGGAGGTCTCCCACCTCGGCCGGCTGGTCGAGGATCTGCACACGCTCTCCCTTGCCGACGTCGGCGCGCTGAGCTATCACAAGGAGCCGCTCGACGTCGCCGAGCTCGCCGACGAGGCGATCGCGGCGCAGCGGCGGGCGCTCGACCAGAAGGGACTCGCCGTCGAGCTCGCGCTCGAGCGCGGTGCGACCGTGCTCGCCGACGAGACCCGCCTCGCGCAGGTGCTCGGCAACCTGCTGCAGAACACGCTGCGCTACACCGATGCGCCGGGCAAGCTCGCGGTCGCGGTGCGGCGCGAGGGCGAGCGCGTCGTGCTCGAGTGGCAGGATTCGAGCCCCGGCGTGCCGGATGCCGACCTGCCGCGCCTCACCGAGCGGCTCTACCGCGTCGACGTGTCGCGCAGCCGCGCCGGCGGCGGATCAGGACTCGGGCTGGCGATCGTGAAGGCGATCGTGGAGGCGCACGGCGGTACCCTGGTCGCGCGGGCGAGCCGGCTCGGCGGCCTCGCGCTCGAGGTCGCGCTCCCCGCAGCGCGGAGCGCGCTGCATGGCTGACCGGATCCTGATCGTCGAGGACGAGCCGAAGCTCGCGGAGCTCCTGCGCGACTACCTCGTGCGGGAGGGCTACGAGGCCACCGTCCTCGATCGCGGCGACGCGGTGGAGCCGTGGGTGCGCGCGAACGGGGTCGACCTCGTGCTGCTCGACCTGATGCTGCCGGGCAAGAGCGGGCTCGACGTGTGCAAGGGGTTGCGGAGCTTCTCCGACGCCGCGATCGTCATGGTGACGGCGCGGGTGGAGGAGATCGACCGTCTGCTCGGCCTGGAGCTAGGCGCCGACGACTACATCTGCAAGCCCTTCAGCCCGCGCGAGGTGGTGGCGCGGGCGAAGGCGGTGCTGCGGCGGGCGAAGCGCAAGCTCGCCCCCGCGGAGACGCCGGTCGCGCTCGAGGAGGCCGGTCTGAAGGCGACGATCGCCGGCCGCGACCTCGACCTGACCGCGGTGGAGTTCCAGCTCCTCAAGACGCTCGTCGGCCAGCCGGGCCGCATCTTCTCGCGCGACCAGCTGATCGACGCGATGTACCGCGACGCGCGCGTCGTGTCCGACCGCACGGTGGACAGCCACGTGAAGAAGCTGCGGAAGAAGATCGCCGACGTGCTGCCCGACCGCGAGATCGTGCATTCCGTCTACGGGGTGGGCTACAAGTACGAGTGGTAGCGGAACGCCGTTGATAGCCGAACGTGCGGCGGCTCGCCGTTACTAGCCGGCTTGGCGCGCGGGGCCCACGATACGCCGCCACGTCCACCGCGTCGACCTGCTCCGGTGCGAGGAAGCGCTCGGCGTACTCCCGGTAGACGCCCGAGGTCAGGAAGAGCTCGAACAGCTCCGGGTCGACGTGCTGGTCCTTCCGCATGAAGCCCATGATCTTGATCGCCTCCGAGAGCGTCTTCGCCTTCTTGTACGGCCGGTCGGCGGCGGTGAGCGCCTCGAAGATGTCGGCGATCGCCATCATGCGCGCGACGGGACTCATCTCGTCGCGCTTGAGACGCTTCGGATAGCCGGTGCCGTCCATCTTCTCGTGATGGCCGCCGGCGATCTCGGGCACGTGCCGCAGGTGCCGCGGGAACGGCAGCGCCGACAGCATGACGACCGTCTGGATGATGTGCTCGTTGATCTTGTAGCGCTCCTCCTCCGACAGCGTGCCGCGCCCCACTGACAGGTTGTAGAGCTCGCCGCGGTTGTAGAGCAGCTCCGGGGTTTTGACCCGGAACCCCCAGCGGTTGCCCGCGTCCATCCGGTCGCCGGGTCGGCGCTCGATCAGGTGCTCGGGCCGGTCGGCGAGGAGCGGCTCCGTCGCGGGCAGCGGCGGGGCGGGGCTGCGTTCCTTCCGTTTTCGCTCCTCGTTCGCGATCCCGATCCGGTCGTCGAGCGTGCGCATCCACGTTCGCGCGGCGATCGCCTTGAGGCGCGCCACCCGCTCCGGCGCCATGAACTCGCCGCCCTCGTTGCACTCGGCGACGAACGCGAAGTCGGCATCGAGCGCGCGCCATTCGGCCTCGAGCACCGCCCGCAGGCTGGCCCGGTCGCCGCCGTCCGCGATCCGCTTCCAGTACGCGATCTCGGCGTCGCGCTTGAGGACCTCGAAGCGCATCCGCACCTCGTGGATCCGGTCGTAGATCGTCTCGAGCTTGGTCGCCTTGTCGACGACGTACTCGGGCGTGGTGACCTTGCCGCAGTCGTGCAGCCACGCGCCGAGATGGACCGCTTCCCACTCCTCCTCGGACAGGGCGAAGTCCTTGTACGGTCCGGAATCGGCCGCGCATGCCGCGCGCGCGAGCATTTTCGTGAGCTCGGGCACGCGCGCGCAGTGGCCGCCGGTGTAGGGGCTCTTGGCGTCGATCGCCGAGGCTATGAGCTGGATGAACGCCTCGAACAGCGCCTTCTGCGCCTGGATGAGCTGCTTCGTCTCGAGCGAGACCGAGGACGCGCCCGCCAGCGCGCCGACGAACTCGACGAGCTCCGGCCCGACGCCCACCCGCTCCGGGCACAGCACTGCGACGACGCCGAGGAGCTCGCGCCGGCGGTTGGCGAGCGGTGCGACGACGAGCATCGCGCGCTCGTCCTCGAAGGCCGCGAGCAGCCCGTCGAGATCGGCGGTCGCCGCGTTCCCGCGCCGCACCGGGAAGGCACGCGCCGCCCCGGAGCGCACGGCTTCGGCGACCGGATGGCCGGGCGCTTCACCGGCGAGCGGGATCGACGGCAGGCTCGCGGGGCCCGCCTTGCCCCCGGCGAGCCGCACCGCCGCCGCGCTCAAGGTGGTGCCGTCGTCGGAGGCGAGATAGAGCACGCCACCCTGCGCGCCCGCCGCCGCGATCGTTTCGTCGAGGAGGCGCGGCATGAGGCGGTCGAGGTCGGGCTCCGCGGCCACCGCCGCGCTGATGTCGAGGAACCGCCGGATGGTCCGCTTCATCTCGTCCATCGTGCCGGCGAGCTCGTCGACCTCCTTCACGACCGAGGCCACTTCGACCGGGCGCGAAAACTCGAAGCGCCGGATCGCGTCCGCTTCGCCCGCCAGCGCGCGGATCGGGCGCGCGATCGCGCGCGCGGCGAGAAGGGCGAGCACGAGCGCCACGGCCAGCACAAGCGCCATCGTGGCCGCGGAATCGCGGGCGATCGCGCGTGCCTCGGTGAGCAGCTCGTCGGCAGGCACTGCGAAGACGAGCCGCGGCGGATCCGGGATGCCCTTCAGCGGCACCGGCGCGACCAGCGTGCGCCACGTGCGACCGCCGGCGTCGAGGTCCGCGATCTGCGGTTCGCGCGCGGCGGCGACCCGCCCGGCGAGCGCGGCGAGCACCGGCGTGCCGAGCTCGGCAAGCGTGACCTGCGCCGGCGCCTCGTCGGACGCGCCGGAGCGCAGCACGCGCGCGGGGTCGGGATAGCCGATTACCCGCCCGGCGGTATTGACGAGCGCGATCTCGGTCCCCGGCGTGATCCGCTGGCGCCCGAGCGCGGCCGAGATCTCCCGGAGCGTGATGTCCGCACCGACGACCGCCTCCGTGCCCGCGGCGCGGCGCGCGAGTGTGACGCCGACCTCGCGGGTCGTGAAGAAGACGTACGGCGGTGTCTTGATCTGGCCGGTCGCGGCGGCGGCCGCGCGATACCACGGCCGCTCGCGCGGGTCGAACGCGGCCGAATCGGGCCGGCTCTCGGTCGCGATCCGTTCGAGGCCGGCGCCGAGCCACAGGTAGACGCCGGCGTCGCGGCTGCTCGCGTCGCGCTCGATGCTCTGCACGAGGTAGGCGGCGCGCTCGGGCGCGCCGAGCTCCTTGCGCGCGAAGGGCGCATCGGGCAGTCGCCGCATCAGAAAGAAATCCCCGTTCGCGTAGCCGGCGTAGATCGCGGCGATGTGCGGCGAGACCGCGAGCCCCTCCCGCAGCAGCGGGAGCGTGTCGAGGCGCTCGGCCAGGGTCCGCGCCGTGCCGAGCCGCGTTTGCGCGAGCACGTCGATCAGCGCCTCGCCCGGCGTCACGATCCGCTGCACCTCGTGCGCGGTTTCGCGCGCCACGCGGTCGAAGAGGTCGTCGGCCGCGCGCGTGAGCATCGCCGCGCTCCGGTAGTACGCGAGCCCGCCGATCGCGAGCCCGGCGACGAGCAGCAGCGCCACGAACAGCGTGGCGATGTGGACGGCGAGGGGATACCGCCGGCGCGAATCGCCGGCGGTGGTGGCGGCGTGGCTCATGTGGCGCTCCGGGTGCGACAGCCGGGGCGAGTGTAGCGGTTCGGCGTTGTATGCTCACGTCCTCGACGCGAAGGAGCGCGCTCATGCTGATGTCGTCCCAGGACTACCGCGAATCGCTGCGCCGCTGCCGGCCGCGCGTGTACGTCGACGGCCGCGCGGTCGAGTCGGTCGCGGACGAACCCGCGCTCGCGCCGGGCGTCAACGCCATCGGCCTGACCTACGATTTCGCGCTGCGCGAGCCGCTCGCGCCGGTGATGCGCGCGCGGTCGGGCGCGCACGAGATCAACCGGATGAACGCCGTTCCGGCGTCGAGCCAGGACCTGCTGAACAAGCTCGAGGCGGTGCGGCTCCTCTGCCAGGAAACCGGCTGTGCGCAGCGCTATCTCGGCGGCGATGCGCTCGCCGCCCTGCGCCAGGCCACTCGGCGCATCGACGCCGACAAGGGCACCGACTACGGGGCGCGCCTCGCGGCCTACCTCGAGCGCGTCCACGCCGAGGACCTCGCGCTCGGCATCGCGATGACCGACGGCAAGGGCGACCGTCGCCTCCGGCCCCACGAGCAGGCAAACCCGGACAGCTACGTGCACATCGCCGAGCGACGGAAGGACGGGATCGTGCTCGCGGGCGCCAAGGCGATCATTACCGCAGCGCCCTACGTCCACGATCTGCTCGTCATGCCCTGCCGCAACATGACCCGCGCCGACGCCGACTTCGCGGTCTGCTGCGCGGTGCCGCTCGACGCCGAAGGGCTCACGATCGTCGCGCGCCCGGCCGGCCGCCCGGGCGAGAAGGCGGCGAAATTCAGCGCGCGCTACGGCCAGTCCACCGGCGTCGCGATCTTCGAGCGCGTGTTCGTGCCGTGGGAGCGCGTCTTCCTCGCCGGCGAGTGGGAGCACTCCGGTTTCCTCACCTACAGCTATGCAACCCATCATCGCCACACCTGCATCGCGGCGCGCGCCGGCTTCGGCGATCTCCTGATCGGCGCCGGCGCGCTGATGACCGAGGCGAACGGCGTCGATCTCGACGCGGCGCCGAACCTGCGCGAGGCGATGGTCGACCTGATCAAGATCGTCGAGGGCTTCTACGCCTGCGGCGTGGCGGCTTCGGTCTACTGCACGAGCGACGCCGCGGGAGTCGCGATGCCCGAGGCGGTGTTCGCGAACATCGGCAAGCTCCTGCTCGCGACCCAGATCTACGACATGCACCGGCTCGCGCACCACGTCTCGGGCGGGCTGATCGTGACCCTCCCCGGTCCCGACGAGGACCACAACCCGGCGACCGCGGGACGGCTGTCGGAGCTCCTCGGCGCGCGCTCGGACATCCCGTACGCCCGGCGGATCGAGGTCGCGCGCCTGGTGGAGGACCTCACTGCGTCGTACCAGGGGGGCTGGTACTCGGTGATCTCGCTCCACGGCGGCGGCTCGCCGGAGGCGATGAAGATGGAGATCTGGCGGAACTACCCGCTCGGCAACAAGGTGGATCTCGTCGAACGGCTGCTCGAGCGCGGCGTGCTGTCGGACGAGGTGCGCGCGATCACCCGGAACCGCCAGCCGGGGCGCTGTTGCGTCGCGGGCTGCCAGATACCGCCGGCGCCGCAGATGGTGGCGCTGCCGGAGGCGAAGGCGGCACGGAAGAAGGCCGCGCCGAAGCTCGTGCAGGCGCGGAAGACCTGAGCCGGGGGCGGGTTCGCGCGGCGGACCCGCCGAATGCGCTACACGCGGTAAAGGGTCCGCCGGTCGCGCCGGAAGACGATCGGCTGCGCGAGCGGATCGTTGAGCGGCCGGCCGAGGCTGATGCGGCCGGAGCCGTGGAGCAGCGTCTCGCCGCAGACGAGGTGGATCTCCTCCGTCGAGCCGTCGAACGCGACGTAGGTCCCGTTGGCGCTCTGGTCGACCAGGCGCACGCGCGTCCCGTCGAGCTCGATCATCGCGTGCTGGCGCGAGACGAGGAGGTCGGCCACCGCGAGATCGTTGCCCGCGTCGCGGCCGAGCTGCACCCGCGGCCGCACCCGGTCGACGGTGATCGTGCCGCAGGCCGCGGAGAGGACGAGGGCCCCTTCGTCCGGGGCGCCTTCCTTCCGCCGGACAAGGGTGCGCGTGGTGATCTCGCCCGGATCCTCCTGCCAGACGATCTCGTAGACGGTCGAGTCGCGCTCGTCGCCCTTGAGGCGCGTGGTGTACGCCGCCCGCGCCGACGCCGCGGCTGCGACCGACAGCCCGTCGATGACCGCCTGCGTGGCGAGGATCTGCTCGGCGCGGGCGGTCGCGGCGAGGTAGGCGGCGACGTTGACGACGGTGCCGTAGACGTCGTCGCCGTCGACGATCACCGGCCCGTAGCTGATCCCGGTGTGCAGCTTGAGCGAGCCGCCTTCCGCGGCCGGCGCGCTGGCGATCTCGGCGTGCAGCGCCCCCATCGCGAACACCGCCTGCTCGGGGGTGGAGAACGCGCACATCACCCCGTCGCCGAGCGTCTTGACGAGACGGCCGTCGTACCGCGGCACGAGCGCGCGCGCGCGCGCGGTGAACCCGCGGCTCAGCTCCGACGCGGCGGCGTCGCCGAGCTCGCGGTACAGGCGCGCGCTCGACGCGATGTCCGCGAACGCGATGGCGAGGTTGCGCGTGTCCCGCACTTCAAGCACTCCCTGAGTCGACCCCTTTCGGCGGGTATCTTATCGGGTCTCGGCCGAACGACGCGGGGAACACTTGGCGCGACGCCTGCCCTGGCGCCCGCGTGCCTCCCGACCGAGGACTTTTCGCACCCGCGGGTGCATGCCCCGCGCGCCTCGTGCATCCCTTGATTTGACAAATGTTTGCAGGCCACGCCGCGCGGGCGGCTCGTCCGGTGCGCTACGCTCGTCGAAAGGTCCTGCGTGTCCGCCGCTTCCCCCCGATCCGCCATCCCCGCGCCGAGCGCCGATCTGGGCGCCGGCACCGTCGCCGCGGCCGCGGCGGCGGCAGTCATCGCAGCCGGCTCGGTCCTCGCATCGCTGACCTACGGCTGGAGCTACACCATCGCCGCGCTGGTCGGTGCCGCGCTTGCCTCGGCGGTCGCGTGGGCCGTCTGGCGGCGCTGCCCGGTCGAACGGATCGCCGACCGCGGCGCGCTACTCTTCGCCACCACGCTCGCACTGGCGCTCTTCGCCGTGTGCGCGGCCGACGTGCTCGACTGGCGCCCGCTCGGCATCGACGACACGACCGCCGGCCTCGCGATCGGGTTCGCGCTGCTCGTGGCGATGCCCTGCCGGTACGCCCTCAGCCGCGCCGACGTCATGCCGAGCGCCGCCGGCGTGACCGCCACCGCGCTCGTCGTCGCGCTCCTCGCGTGGACGGTCCTCCTCGACGCGCCGTCGCAACCCCGCTTCGACGAGGCCGAGCGCGCGGCGCTCTTCCAGCTCCCGGCGCGCGTGACGACGGCGCTCGTCGCCGGGCTCGCCTATCTGTACGCATTGCGGCGCGGCCTTTACGGCACTGCGTTCATCCTGCTCGCCGTGGCCGGCATCGCGTGCGCGGGGACGTGGAGCGCCGGCCGCATGGGAGCGTTCGCCGCGGCGTGCGCCGGCGCACTCGTGATCGCGGCGATGCTGCCTGCACTCGTCCTGCGGCGACGAGCGGACGCCGGCCGACCGCTCGCGAGCGCCGAGCCGCTCCTCGTGCCGGTCGCCGCGCTGTGCACCGCCGCCTTCGCCGACGGCTTCCGCGACGCCGGGCTGGTCGCGATCGCCGCGGCGCTCGCGGCGTGGTGGTTCTACCTCCGCCGCCGGGCGTTGCGGGCGGCCGGCGGCGCGTTCGTGCCGGTGAGCGGGACGCAGCTCGCGTTGCGCGTCGGGCTCGCCGGCGGCCTCGCCGCGACTCTCTACGCGCACGCGCTGCTCATCGACGCGGCGCGGTCGAACTACACCGGCCCGATGTTCCTCGCCGAGCTGCGCGAGCGGGGGCTCTACACCGTGTCGGACTACACGTTCGTGGCCGCGCTCCTGCGCGACCAGTATCTCTGGCGCGACGAGGTCGACGAGGCGACGCGCGTCGCCGCGGCCTCGCCCGAGCGGCTGATCGAGGCCCTGCGCAACCGCCGCGACGAATGGAGCACGGCGATGCCGCTCGCCCGCGATCTCCGGCGCGAGGCGCTGGAGACGCGGGGCTACGGCTTCCAGCTGCGCACCGAACCCGACGGCCGGCTGCGCGTGACCGACGTGGTGAACGGCTCGCCCGCCCACGCGGCGGGGGTACGCCGCGGCGACGTCCTCCGCGCGGTCGACAGCTTCGCGGCGGACCGGTCCCGGGAAGCGCGTCCCGGGCGGACGGCCGACGCGACGCGCCTCGAGCTCCTCGCGCCGGACGGGGCGGTGCGCGAAGTGACTTTGAAGCAGGCCCGGTACGCCGTCTCGAGCGTCGCGGCCGAGGCGATGGTGAGGACGGGCGGCCGCCGCGTCGGCTACGTCGCGCTCCGGCACTTCAGCGGCACGACGCAGCGCGAGTTCGAGTCGGCCGCGCTCCGGCTGCGCGCCCTCGGGGTGGACGACCTCGTCCTCGACCTGAGAATGAACGGCGGCGGCAGCCTCCACGCTGCCGGACAGGTCGCGAGCGCGATCGCCGGACGGCGCGTCGACGGCCGGACGTTCCTGCGGATGGTGCACAACGAGCGCCACCGCGACAGCGACCAGGAGCAGGTCTTCAGCGCGCCGGACTGGGGCGGGCTCGGGCTCGCGCGTCTCTTCGTCATCACCTCGGAGGAGACCTGCTCCGCGGCCGAGGCGCTCGTCCACGGCCTCGCACCGTACGTCGAGGTCGTCGCGCTCGGCGGCCGGACCTGCGGGAAGCCCGTCGGCTTCCAGGTCGTGCGCTACGGCGACCTGTCCTACTGGGTCGTTACGTTCAAGGACCTCAACGCGCGCGGCGAAGGCGACTACTACACGGGACTCGCGCCGAAGTGCCCGGCCGCGGCGGGCGATGCGAGCCACCCCCTCGGCGATCCCGCGGACGCAGCGTTCGGGGCTGCGCTCCACTACATCCGGACCGGACGCTGTCCGCCGCCGGGCGGCTGAGCGCCGGGCGCCGCCCGGGAAAACTCCTCACCCGCCAGCACGTCGGCCGCACCCGGGTCCGCCCGGGCCACGCTTCTTGCTTAAGGCCTCCCTTCGGGCCGGCCGCGTGGCGGTGCGCGCCGGCAAGGGGAAGCGGGCGGTGCTCAAACTCTTTCGCTATTCGTCGTTTATCGGTCTGATCGCGCTCGTCGCCGTCACGGTGGCGCTGTCGTGGTTCTACCGGCGGCTGGCTTTCGACGCTCTTGTCGAAACCGAGACGCGGGCGAACGTCGCGCTCACCAAGGCGTTCGCCAACTCGATCTGGCCGTCGTACGCCGCGTTCGTCGGCGAGGCCGGGAAGATCCCACCCGCCGAGCTGCCCAACCGGGACGAGATCCACCGGCTCGGGGGCGAGCTGAAGCTGCTTGCGCACGGCCTCGACGTCGTCAAGGTCAAGCTCTACGACACGAACGGGCTCACGGTCTTCTCGACCGATCCCCGCCAGATCGGCCAGGACAAGCGCACGAACGGCGGCCTGGTCCGCGCTCTTGGCGGAGCGGCGGCGAGCGAGATCACGTTCCGCGACCATTTCGACGCCTGGGAGGGCGAGATCTCCGAGCGCAACATCATCGCGACCTACGTTCCGGTCCGCATCCACGGCGCGGCGCCGGTCGTGGCGGTGATGGAGGTCTACTCGGACGTCACACCGCTGGTCGCGAAGCTGGAGCGCACGCAGATCCGGCTCGCGGCCGGCGCGATCGGCGCGCTGTCGCTCCTCTACGCGCTTCTGCTCTCGATTGCCGGCCGCTCCGACCGCATCCTGCGCGAGCGGGAAGCCGAGCGCATCGCGAACGAGGAGCGTGTCCGCTACCAGGCCTATCACGATCCGCTCACCGGGCTGCCCAACCGCGCGAGCTTCGCCGAGCACCTGGAGCAGGCGATCCACCGCTCGAAGCGCTTCGGCTGGTCGCTCGGCCTGATGTTCCTCGACCTCGACCGCTTCAAGCGGGTGAACGACAGCCTCGGCCACGAGTCCGGCGACGAGCTGCTGCGGGTGGCGGCGCGCCGCCTCCAGGGCTGCATCCGCGAGGCCGACATGCTGTTCCGCATGGGCGGGGACGAGTTCACGGTGCTCCTCGAGAACGTGAAGGGCCCGGAGGAGGCGGCGGCGATCGCGGCGCGCATGAGCCAGGCGGTCGCCGAGCCGGTCGAGCTCAAGGACCACGAGCTCGCCGCCACCGTCAGCATCGGCATCGCGCTCTACCCGAAGGACGACGAGAGCGGCGAGCGGCTGGTGAAGAGCGCCGACACGGCGATGTACCGTGCGAAGGAGCTCGGCCGTAACCGCTACGCGTTCTTCACCCAGGAGATGAACGACCGCGTCGAGAACCAGCTTTTGCTCGAGGCCGGGCTGCAGCGCGCGGTCCGCAACGACGAGTTCGTCCTGCACTACCAGCCGCGGGTGTCGGCCGCGACGCGGCGCGTCGTCGGGGTCGAGGCGCTGCTCCGCTGGAAGCACCCCGAGCGGGGCCTCGTGTCCCCGGGCGAGTTCATCCCGCTGCTCGAGGAGTCGGGGCTCATCGTTCCGGTCGGCGCGAAGGTCATCGAAGCGGCCTGCCGCCAGAACAAGGCGTGGCAGGACGCCGGGCTGCCGCCGATGCGCGTGTCGGTCAACATCTCGTCGCGCCAGTTCCGCAGCGAGTCGCTCGACGAGACGATCCGCGAGGCCCTGCGCACGACCGGTCTCGGCGCCGAATGGCTCGAGATCGAGCTCACCGAGAGCCTGCTGGTCGAGAACAGCGAGCAGGCGGTCGCCGTCATGGAGCGGCTGAAGGCGATCGGGGTCGCGATCTCGATCGACGACTTCGGCACCGGCTACTCCTCGCTCGGGTACCTGAAGCGCTTCCCGATCGACTCGCTCAAGATCGACCGCAGCTTCGTCAAGGACCTGCGGACCAGCGCCACCGACGCGGCGATCGTCGACGCCATTTCGGCGCTGGCGCACAGCCTGGGCCTCGGGCTCGTTGCCGAGGGCGTCGAGGAGGCGGGCCAGGCCGAGTTCCTGCGTGCACGCTACTGCACCGAGATGCAGGGCTATCTCTTCGGCCGCCCGGTGCCGCCGGAGGAGATGGCGGACGCCGTGCGCCGGCTTGCGCCACCGCAGGAACGGCTCGTGCGCACCGCCTGACCGGTCGCGCCGCCGCCGCTTCCTAGCGGCCTGCTACTTCCGCTCGACCACTTTCGCGAGCGCCGGGAAATACTCGGCGCCGAAGCCCGCGGCGATCGTCTTCTCCAGCAGTGCGCGCGCGTTCCCGGCGCCGCTCAGGGCGAGGCCGCACTCCGCCGCGAGCTCGAGCGCATAGCCGACGTCCTTCAGCATGTATGCGGTCGAGAACGCGCGCTCCGGAAACTCGCCGGGCAGCAGCGCCTTCATGCCGTGGTTGCGCAGCGCGAAGCTGTCGGCCGATCCCTTGGCGAGGACCTCGAACAGGACGCGGGGGTCGACGCCGCTCGCCTTCGCCACTGCGAGCGCCTCGGCGAGCGCCACGACGTTCTGCGCGAGGACCATGTTGTTCATCAGCTTCGCGAGCTGACCGGCGCCGGGGCCGCCGCAGTGGCTCACGTCGGAGCCCATGCACGCGAGAAGCGGCCGGATGTGCTCGAACGTGGCGGCGGGAGCGCCGACCATGATCGAGAGGGTGCCCTTCATCGCCGCCTCGCGCGTGCGCGCGACCGGCGCATCGGCGAACTCGATCCCGCGCGCCGCGCAGCGCGCGGCGAGATCCCGCGCGAGCCCGACCGGCGCGGTGCTGAGATCGACGATGCAGGCACCCCTGGGCAGGCGCGGCAGGAGCGTGCCGCAGACCGCCGCGACCTCGGGGCCGCCCGGCAGCGACAGGAATACGACTTCGGCTTCGCCTCCCAGCGTCTCGATCGACTGCGCCGCGCGGACGCCGTCGGCGGCAAGGCGCTTCAACGGCGCCGGATCGAGGTCGAGCGCGATGACCGGCGCCCCGCTCTTCGCCGCGAGGTTGCGGCACATCGGCTCGCCCATGACGCCGAGCCCGACGAATCCGAGCGGACCGGACACGCTGCCCAATCCTTAGTCGATCTTTGCGCCCGATTCCTTGACGAGGCGTGCCCAGAGCTTGGCATCCTCGGCGAGGAACGCGGCGAACTCCTCGGAGGAACGGGAGGCCGCGGTCTCGGTGCCCTCGCGGCCCAACATCTGGCCTACCTCGGGCTGCGCGAGCGCTGCGGTGGTCGCCTCGAAGAGCCGCTTCACGATCTCCGGCGGCGTGCCGGCGGGCACGAAGAAGCCGTACCAGAAGGAGATCTCGTAGTCCGCCAGGCCGGCCTCCTCCATCCCCGGGAGCCCCGGCACCAGCGGCGAGCGCGACCGGCTGGTGACCGCAAGGCCGCGCAGGCGTCCGGCCTGCACCTGCGGCAGCACCGAGGGCGGCGTCGCGAACGTCACCTGGGTGTCGCCGGCGAGCACCGACTGCACCGCGAGCCCGCCGCTCTTGAACGGTACGTGCACCATTTCGACGCCGGCGACGCGGTTGAAGAGCACCGCGGCGAGATGCGGCGCCGAGCCGTTGCCCGACGACGCGAAGTTGAGCTTGCCGGGCGACTTCTTCGCGAGGTCGATCAGCTCGCGGACCGAGCTCACGCCGAGCGACGGATGCACGGCGAGCAGCAGCGGCGACGCGCTGACCTTGCTGATCGGCACGAGATCGGTTTCGGGCTTGTAGCCGATCTTCGGGTTCATCGCCGGGTTCACCGAGATGCTGCTCGGGCTGGCGATCAGCATCGTGTAGCCGTCGGGCGCAGCCTTGGCGACCATCTGGGCGGCGATGCTCGACCCGGCGCCCGGACGGTTGTCGATGATGATCGGCTGGCCGAGCGCGCGGGCGAGGGGATCGGCCATCGCCCGCGCCACGAAGTCGGCGGCGCCGCCGGGCGCGAAGCCCACGACGAGGTGGACCGGCTTCGACGGGTACGCCTGGCCGTGCGCGAGCCCCGCGGCAAGTGCAGCGGCGAGCGCGACGAATATCCTCGAAGCTGGCATCTCCCTCCGGTGCGGCTACTGCGGCGGCTTGACGCCGTCCTTGCTGACCTGGACGCGCAACGCCGTCATCTTACCGTCCGGGAAGGCCTGCGCGGCGATGAAGACGTACTCGCCGACGACGAGGTCGGCGCGGCTGCCGGGCGCCGCGCGCACGAGCGGAATGCCCTCGGGCACCGCGATCTTCTGCTCCCCGTCCTTGTACTTCAGCGTGAGCTCGCGCTTGCCGGCGGCGGCGACGGCGGCCTCGACGTTCGCGTTCGTCATCGTCGAGTTCGGTAGCAGGTCCCAGGGCCCGTAACCGGTCGGGATGTTGGGCGGCAGGTAATGCACTTCCACCGCCGACAGGCCGCCATCGGGCCGCTGCGTCGCAGTCACGCCGACGCGGTCGCCATGCTTGATGTCCTCGAACTTGATCGCCTTGGCCACCGCGACAGTGGCGTTGTCGGCGAGCTGGAGCTTGAGGTCCTGGCCCTCCCGGGACTTCACCGAAAGCATGTTGCCGTCCACGGCGGTGATGGTGCCGCGCACGCGCATCGCGGTCTGGGCGTCGGCAGCGCTCGCAAGCAGGATCGCGGCGGAGAACAGGGAAATCTTGACCGGATTCATCTTTCCTCCTGAGGTTGTCGGGTAGGGCCGTCGCGGCCGCTTTCCCGCAAACACCGTTCTTAGCGCCCGCATTCCGGGGCCGGGGGGTCAGAGCGGCCCGAGCGGGGGCTCGTCCATCAGCGCCACCTGCTCGCGAAGCTCCAGGATGCGGTCCTGCCAGTAACGCTGCGTGTTGAACCACGGGAACGCGGCCGGGAACGCCGGATCGTCCCAGCGCCGGGCGAGCCACGCCGAATAGTGGATGAGGCGCAGCGTGCGCAGCGCCTCGACGAGCGCGAGCTCGCGGCGGTCGAATTCGCAGAAATCCTCGTAGCCCGCCAGCGCGTCCGAGAGTGCCCGCGTCATGTCCGAACGATCGCCCGAGAGCAGCATCCAGAGATCCTGCATCGCCGGGCCCATGCGCGCGTCGTCGAGGTCGACGAAATGCGGTCCCGCATCGGTCCACAGGATGTTCCCGGAATGGCAGTCGCCGTGGAGCCGGATCGAGCGCACGTCACCGGCGCGGTCGTAGCAGCGGCGCATGCCGTCGAGCGCGAGGTCGACGACGCTCTTCCATGCCGCCAGCAGGTCACCGGGAATGGCGCCGTGCTCGAGCAGCCAGTCCCGCGACTCGACGCCGAAGCTCGCGATGTCGAGCGTGGGCCGGACCGCGAACGGCTTCACCGCGCCGACCGCGTGGATACGCCCGATGAAGCGCCCGATCCACTCGAGCGTGTCGGGATTGTCGAGCTCCGGCATCCGGCCGCCGCGGCGCGGATACACCGCGAAGCGGAACCCTCCGGACTCGTGGAGCGTCTTGCCGCCGAACGGGAGCGGCGCGACCACCGGGATCTCACGCTCCGCGAGCTCGAGCGCGAAGGCGTGCTCCTCGAGGATCTGGGCGTCGGTCCAGCGCGCCGGGCGGTAGAACTTGGCCACCACCATGGGCGACGGGGCCCCCTCCCCCGCCGCGGGAGCCGCATCCTCCACGTAGACCTGGTAGACGCGGTTCTCGTAGCTGTTGAGCGCGAGCAGGCGCCCGTCGCCGCGCACGCCCGCGGACTCGAGCGCGTCGAGCACCGCATCCGGCGTGAGGCTCGAATAGGGATGCCCGCTCATCGCCGTCCCAGCAGATACAGCGCGAGCGCCAACGCCGAGGCGACGACGCCGACCGCGCACACGCCGAGCCACCCGAAACGGCTCCACGCGAGGCTCGCGAGGAATGCGCCGGTCGCGTAGCCGCCCCAGTTGTGGACCGAGAACACGGTGTTCGAGCGGCTGCGCGTCTGGGGGTCGACGCCGGTGACGAAGGCCTGGTTCGCGACCATCGCCGCGCGCAGACCCGAGTCGAGCAGTACCGCACCGGCGACGATCGCTCCGATCGTGAGCACGCCGAAGCCGAACACGAAGTAGGCTGCCATCACCAGCGCGATGCCGGTCGTGACGACCGGGCGCACGCCCCTGAGGTCCATCCAGCGCCCGGCCGGCCGTGCGACGAGGATGCCGGCCGCGCCGGGAATCCCGATCAGGCCCGCCGCCACCGGGCCGAGACCGTGCACCGCCGCGATCATCAGCGCGAGCGTCGCCCAGAAGCCGCCGTAGCAGGTGCCGAGCAGGTACTGCACGCCGGACGCGCGGCGGAGGTCCGTGCGGGTCCGCAGGAGCTCGACCAGCGAGCGCATGAGGCTGCCGTATGCGAGCCGCGTTTTCGGCGGCACGCTCGGACAGCGCGCGAACATCGCGACCGCCATCGCGATCAGCATCGCCGCGGAGATCGCGTACATCCAGCGCCAGCCGAGGTGCGCCGTCACGAAGCCGCCGCCGATGCGGCCGAAGAGGATGCCGAGGAAGAGCCCCGAGAGCACGGTGCCGACCGCGCGCCCGCGCTCGCCCGGCGCCGCGAGCTCCGAGACGAGCGGCACGACGTCCTGCGAGAGGCTCGCACCGACCCCGGCGACGAGCCCCGCCGCCACCAGGAGCGGCAGGGACGGCGCCGCGCCCATCGCGATCATCGCGAGGATCAGGCACGCGAGCTTGGCGAGGATCAGCCGGCGCTTGTCGAAGCTGTCGCCGAGCGGCGAGAGGAACAGCGTGCCCGACAGGAACCCGGCGAACGACAGCGTCGGCACCCAGCCGACCTCGGCCGCGGTCGCGCCGAACTCGCGCGCGAGCTCGGGGAGCATCGGCGTCTGGAAATGGATCGTGCCCGCGGTGGCGAACATGAACACCGTGAGCAGGACCATCAGGCCGCGGGAGCTCCGCGGACCGGGTTCGTTCACCCCGAAGACCCCCTTTGACGAGGGGGCGTAGCTTACCGCCGCCGCGGCCCGCGGCTCGGCATCGTGCGCGCCTCGTTCACGCGCAACGGGCGGCCGTGCAGCTCTTTGCCGTTCAGCCCGGCGATCGCCGCGAGCGAATGCTGCTTGCCGGGCATCTCGACGAAGCCGAATCCCTTCGACGTGCCGGTGAAGAGCTCCCGCTTCACTTCAGCCGATTTCACCTCGCCGAACGACTTGAACAGCGCGAGGAGCTCGTCCTCGGTTGCCTCCGGCGCCAGGTTGCCTACGAAGATGTCCATCTCGGGCTCCTCTTTTATGTGTGTGTGCGTGTGAAAAGGATGCTGCAGTAGCTCAGCCCGCCCGGCGAGGCGTGCCACGAAGCAGTGCCGGGACGTGCGGCTCGGCGCGGGCCTGCGCGGCCGGTCGCGCCGGAGCGGCAGCGTGCGCCGGCGTGGCAGAGTGCGCCGGCGTGGCAGCACGAACCGGAGCGGCGGCGTGCGCGGCGCCGATGGGGCGCATCTGCGGGGCGTGACGAGGCGCCGCGTGCGCGTTGCTGCGGCCGCGCTGCGCGTCCGCGGCGGCATGGTTGCGCCGTTCGCGCCCGTCTTGCGGCCTGCGGCCCGGCTGCTCGCGCCGCGCGGGCGGCGTCTGTGGCGGCGACGCGGTGCCCGGTTCGAAGCCGGGAACGCCTTCGCGCACGAGCTTCCGCTTCAGCAGCTTCTCGATGTCCGCGAGCAGCCCGTTCTCCTCGGGCGCCACGAGCGAGATCGCCTCGCCCGTGCTGCCCGCGCGGCCGGTGCGGCCGATGCGGTGCACGTAGTCCTCGGGGACGTGTGGCAGCTCGTAGTTGACCACGTGCGGGAGCTCCTCGATATCGAGGCCGCGGGAGGCGAGGTCGGTCGCGACGAGCACGCGCACCGAGCCGTCCTTGAAGCCCGCAAGCGCCTTGGTGCGCGCGCCCTGGCTCTTGTTGCCGTGAATCGCCGTCGCTTCGACGCCGTCCTTGCAGAGCTGCTCCGCGAGGCGGTTCGCGCCGTGCTTGGTGCGCGTGAAGACGAGGACCTGGTGCCAGTCGCCGGTGAGCACGAGATGCGCGAGCAGCGCGCGCTTGTGGCTCTGCGCGACCGGATGGACGCGCTGCGCGACGAGCTCGGATTCGGCGTTTCGCCGCGCGACCTGCACCTGCGCCGGGTCGTGCAACAGCGACTCGGCGAGCTCGCGGATCTCGTCCGAGAAGGTGGCCGAGAAGAGGAGGTTCTGCCGCTGCTTGGGCAGCACCGCGAGGATGCGGCGGATGTCGCGGATGAAGCCCATGTCGAGCATCCGGTCGGCCTCGTCGAGGACGAGGATCTGAACGTGGCGCAGGTCGACCGTCTTCTGCTGCATGTGGTCGAGGAGGCGCCCGGGTGTCGCGACGAGGATGTCGACGCCGCGCCGAAGCGCGTCGATCTGCGGGTTGATGCCGACGCCGCCGTAGACGAGCGTCGACCGCAGCGGCATGTGCTTGCCGTAGGTGCGGACGCTCTCCTCGACCTGCGCCGCCAGCTCGCGCGTCGGCGTGATGATCAGCGCGCGGATCGGGTGCTTCGCGGGCGACGGGCTCGCGTTCCCGTGTGCTGCGAGCCGCTGCAACAGCGGCAGGGTGAAGCCGGCGGTCTTGCCCGTGCCCGTCTGGGCGCCGGCGAGGACGTCGCGGCCTGCGAGGATGAACGGAATCGCCTGCGCCTGGACGGGCGTGGGCTCGGTATAGCCTTCGCCGGTGACGGCGCGAACGAGCTCGGGTGCGAGGCCGAGCCTCGCGAATGAATCGGACAAAACAAATCTCCTGGATCGGCCTGCTGCGGCTTCACGCCTCAGAACCGGTTCAGGCAGACGGCACTAGCTGATTGAGGGTTTCGAGGGAGTTCGAGAACCCGGTGACAAGCGGTGAAAAACCGGGGCAACAACCGCGAATGGACCGGAACGCCGACCGGATGAGGCATTCCTGAAATCTGCCGCGCACTATACAGGGTTTAGGGTCCGGGGTCGAGCCACGTTAACATTCCGGCCGCGCAGACTTCTCATCCCGACGACACGGCCACTTCGACATGCCCACACGCAACGGTCGCACTGCCTTCCTCGAGCTCCTCGTCGACGAGGGCGTCACCCATCTCTTCGGCAATCCGGGCACGACCGAGCTCGCGATCATGGAGGTGGTGCCCGATTTCCCGCAGCTCAAGTTCGTCCTCGGCCTGCAGGAAGCGATCGTGATCGGGATGGCCGACGGCTATGCGCGCGCCTCGGGCCGGCTCGCCGCGGCGAACGTCCACGTCGCGCCGGGGCTCGGCAACGCGATGGGCGCGCTCTACAACGCGAAGTTCTCCAACTCGCCGATCATCCTCACCGCCGGCCAGCAGGAGCAGGGGCACGGCCTGCTCGAGCCGCTGCTCTACGAGCCGCTGGTGCCGATCGCGCAGCCGCTCGTGAAGTGGGCGGTCGAGGTGACGAGAGTCGAGGACTTGCCGCGCATCCTGCGGCGCGCGGTGAAGGTCGCCCTCACGCCGCCCACCGGGCCGGTCTTCGTCAGCCTGCCCGGCGACGTGCTCGAGCAGTCGGCCGATCTCGATCTCGGCCGCCCGGTGCGCGTGGACGCCAGGGTGCGGCCTTCGGACGAAGCGCTCAAGCAGCTTGCCGAACGGCTCCTCGCGGCTCGCAATCCCGTGATCGTCGCCGGCCAGGAGCTCGCGAGTCACGACGCGTTCGCGGAAGCCGGCGAGCTGGCCGACCTGCTCGGCGCCCCGGTCTACGGCTCGTCGGTGGCATACGGTGCGCAGTTCCCGACCGGGCATGCCGCGTACATGGGTAGCCTCACGCGCAACCAGAAACAGGTGCGCGCGACGCTCGAGCCCTACGACCTCCTGCTCTGCCTGGGCGCGGATCTGCTGCGGATGTCGGTCTACAGCCCGATCGAGCCGCTGCCCGAAGGGCTGCCGGTGGTGCACGTGAGCGAGCGCGGCTGGGAGCTCGGGAAGAACTACCGCACCGACGTCGCGATCCAGGCGAACGTGAAGGAGACGCTGCGGGCGCTGCTGCCTCTCGTGCGCGCCCGGCGCGCGCCGGAGGCGGCTGCGCGCCTCGCGGCGCTGAAGGATCGCAACTGGACGGCGCAGCGCGCCAAGGCGGCGGTCGCCGCGATGGGCGAGGCGGAGACCACGCCGATCGACCCGCGCTTCCTGATGCTGCGGATCAGCGAGCACCTGCCGAAAGACTCGGTCGTGGTCGAGGAGGCGCTGATCTCGTCGCTGTCGCTGCCCGGGTTCCTCCCGGTCCGCGATCCGCGCGCGTGGTACGGCCTCGCGAGCGGCGGTCTCGGGTTCGCGATGCCGGGCGCGATCGGCGCGAGCCTCGCGCTGCCCGGGCGGCCGGTGACTGCGGTGGTCGGCGACGGGAGCGCGATGTACGGCATCCAGGCGCTGTGGACCGCCGCGCACATGAAGGTGCCCGTCACCTACGTCATCGCCAACAACCGCAGCTACCGCATCCTGAAGGAGCGGTTGGTGTCGATGCGCGGCTCGGACAAGTTCGTCGGCATGGACATGAAGGATCCGGCGATCGATTACGTCGGGCTCGCGCGCGCGATGGGCGTCCCGGGGCGGCGCGTTACCGACCCCAACGACGTCGCGCCCGCGCTGCGCGAGGCGGCGGAGCAGGGCGGGCCGAGGCTGATCGAAGTGATGGTCGCCGACGGGTTCGGGGGCTAGCGCGGCATGCTGGCGAACGTCCTCGATGCGCTGCCCGGGCCGGGAGCCGGCGAGACGTTCGACGTGCTGCTCACCCGCCCCGGGCTCAGGATCGAGCGGATCGTGTCGCGCACGCACGCGAGCCCGCCCGGGTTCTGGTACGACCAGCCGCAGGGCGAGTGGGTGATGCTCGTCGCCGGGGCGGCGCGGTTGCGCTTCGAGGACGAGCCGGCGCCGCGCTCGCTCGGCCCCGGCGACTGCCTCGACATCGCGGCCCATCGCCGGCACCGCGTCGAGTGGACGCACCCGGACGAGCCGACGGTCTGGATCGCAATCCATTACGGAGATGTTCCGACATGAGCCCGCAGGGCTGCCCCCAGGGGCGAAGCCCGAGCGCGGGACGCGCGAGGGTAATCCGATGAGCCGGATGGACAGCCGCATCGACACCATCGAGGCGCTGCGTACGCGCCTCCGCGTCTTCGTCGCCGAGCGCGACTGGGACCAGTTCCACAACCCGAAGAACCTCGCGATGGCGCTCGTGGCCGAGGCGGGCGAGCTGGTCGAGCACTTCCAGTGGCTGACGCCCGCGCAGGCCGATCACCTCCCGCCCGAGACGCGCGTCGAGGTGGAGCACGAGATCGCCGACGTGCTGATCTTCCTCGTCGAGCTCGCCGACCGGCTTGGCGTCGATCCGCTCGCCGCCGCCGAGCGCAAGCTCGCGCTGAACGAGAAGAAGTACCCGGTCGAGAAGGCGCGGGGCAACGCGACGAAGTACGACAAGCTCTGAGTGCTGGCTTACCGCCACCACTTCCACGCCGGCAACTTCGCCGACGTCTTCAAGCACGCGCTCCTCGTGCGGCTGCTCGGCGCCGTCGCGGCGAAGGACAAGCCGTTCTTCTATCTCGACACGCACGCGGGCATCGGGCGCTACGACCTTTCGCACCCGTGGGCGCAGAAGAACGCCGAGTTCCGCGACGGGATCGGGCGGCTGTGGGAGCGCAGCGATCTGCCCGCGCTGCTGGCGCCGTACCTGGAGTCGGTGCGGGCGGAGAATCCGGACGGGAAGCTGCGCTTCTATCCGGGCTCGCCGCTGATCGCCAGGCGTTTTCTGCGTCCGGGCGACCGGATGGTGCTGAGCGAGCTCAACAAGACGGACGTCGCCGAGCTCGGCGCGCTGTTCGGGCGCGACCGGCAGGTCACGGTGCACCTCATCGACGGCTACCACGCGCTGAAGGCGCAGCTCCCGCCGGCGGAACGGCGCGGGCTGGTGCTCGTCGACTCGTCGTTCGATCGCGCCCGCGAGCTCCGGCGCGTTGCCGACGCGCTCGCGCTCGCGCACGAGCGCTGGGCAACCGGCCTCTACGCGATCTGGTATCCGCTGCTGGAACCGCCGGCGATGCGCGGATTCGAGCGCGACGTCGTGGCGACCGGCATCCGCAAGATCCTGCAGCTCGAGCTGTCGGTGCGGCCGGAGGGATGGACCGGCAGCCTGCGCGGGTGCGGCATGCTGGTCGTCAACCCGCCGTACCGGTTCGACGGGGAAGCCGAGGTGATCGTCGCGTGGCTTGCGCAAGCGCTCGCGACCGACGGGGGTTATCGCGTGCGGTGGCTTGTTCCGGAGTAGCGCCAAGAAAACGGCCCCGCGCCGGCGAGGAGCCGTCCGAACGGGGCCAAGAGGTGGTGGGCGACGCTTTGCCGGTACTTGGTGAATCGCCCCGGAATCTGTCGATCAACCCGGCGATCGTGGCGCCCCGAGGGAGCAGGGGGATCGGGACGCCACGCGCACAGAATACGGGGGGCAGTGGCTCAGGACGTGAGCCTGCTCAAGGATAGTTGCCCTCCGCCGTCCGTGCCCGGACGCGATGCGGTCGGGCGAGGCGGCTCAGCGCGGACGCGCTGCGGCTTCTACGGCCGCGTGCCTCGGCTGCGCGGTGATCTCGCCCAGGCCGCTGTCGATCTTTTCTGCGGGCTGGCTGTATAGCCAGGGCGCGTGCCACTCCGAGTAATGCGGAAGAGTCCCCAGGCCCGAATCGATACTTTCGGCGGGTGTCGCGTACAGCCAAAGGTCCCGCCATTCCGAATAGTGCGGGAGGTTGCCCAAACCGTTGTCGATCTTGGCGGCCGGGGTCGGTACGACGTCCTCGGCTAGTGCGCTCGTGGCCAGTCCGAGCGTCAATCCCGCGACCAGGGCGAGGCAAAGCTTGCTAGCGCGATACGGATGCATAGTGCACGTCTCCACTAAGGGGTTGGTTCACCCTTCAGCACAGCAGGGCCCATGCCAACTGCTCGCGCGGGCAAGCGCGCAGAGAGCGGAAGGCGCGGGGCGTGTCGGTTTCCGTGCACTCTTGCCGGCGTTGGCCCGGCCGGAATGCGCACGCCCGTGGCACACTGGCAAAGACGTGTCCGAATCTCGTCGCCGCATCCTCCATCTCGACATGGACGCCTTCTTCGCGGCGGTCGAGCTCCTGCGCCGTCCCGAGCTGAAGGGCAAGCCGGTGGTCATCGGCGGGCGCGGCGATCCGACCCGCCGGGGCGTGGTCTCGACCGCGACCTACGAGGCGCGCAAGTTCGGGATCCGCTCGGCCATGCCGCTCCGCACCGCGCACAAGCTGTGCCCCGAGACGGTGTTCCTCCCGGTCGACTTCGCCGAGTACGAGCGCTACTCCGCGCTCTTCAAGGAGGAGATGCGCAAGGTCTCGCCGGTGATGCAGAACAACGGCATCGACGAGGCGTTTCTCGACATCACCGAGGTACCGGGCTCGAGCGAAGAGATCGCGCGCCGGATCAAGCAGGCGATTTTCGACGCCACCGGTCTGACCTGTTCGATCGGAATTGCGCCGAACAAGCTGCTTGCAAAAATGGCCTCGGAGCTCGACAAGCCCGACGGCCTCACCGTGATCGGCGAGGGCGACCTCGAGGCCCGGATCTGGCCACTCGACGTCCGTCGGGTGCCGGGCATCGGCCCGAAGACCGAGGCGCGGCTGGTGGCGATGGGCATCCGGACGATCGGCGGGCTCGCAGCGATCCCGGTGGAGCAGCTGGTCGAGAGTTTCGGCCGGTCGTACGGCGCGTTCCTCTACGAAGCCGCCCACGGCATCGACGACGACCCGGTCTATACCCATCTCGAGCCGCGGAGCCGCAGCCGGGAGACGACCTTCCAGGAGGACGTCGGCGACTGGCAGGCGATCGCGCGCACGCTTGCGCGGCTCGCGCGCGACGTCGCCGGGGAGCTCCAGGCCGAGGGCTACCGCGGCCGTGCGATCGGCATCAAGGTGCGCTTCGCGGATTTCGACACGCACACCCGCGTGAAGACGCTCGACGAGCCGACCGACTCCGCGACCGAGATTCGCAAGGCGGCGTTCGAGTGCCTCGGACGGCTCGATCTGGACCGCCGGGTACGGCTCCTCGGGGTGCGGGTCGGCGAGCTGAGCCGCGCCTAGCGCCGCCCCTCGACTTGGCTGGGCGGCTCGATTACCCTCGGCGCTTTCGCGGCGACCCCGCCCTCCACGCCCACGACTTCCCACCAGACGCCCACGATGAGCACCGCCAGCGAGTACATCCAGCCCGGAAAGAGCCAGTGGATCGGCAAGCCCGTACGCCGCCTCGAGGACCAGCACCTCATGACCGGCCGCGGCAAGTTCACCGACGACGTGAACCTGCCGAACCAGGCGTACGCCGCCTTCGCGCGTTCGCCCCACGCCCACGCCCGCATCGTGCGGATCGACATCGCCGCGGCGCGGGGTGCCCCGGGCGTGATCGCGGTGATTACCGGCGCGGACCTGATCGCGGACGGCGTGGGGCAGATGCCGTTCTCGCAGATGCACAAGCGGCCGGACGGGACCCCGATCACCGCGCCGCCGCGCTATCCGCTCACCGCGGACGCGGCGCGCTACGTCGGCCACGCGTTCGCAATGGTGATCGCCGGTACGCGCAACCAGGCGAAGGACGCCGCCGAGCTCGTCGAGGTCGAGTGGGAGGAGCTGCCGGCGGTGGCGGACCAGGTGGCAGCCGCGCGCGCCGACGCCCCGCAGCTCTGGCCCGCGGCCTTCACGCCGGAGTACGGCAACATCGCCGCCTACTACCACCGCGGCGACAAGGCGGCGACCGACGCGGCGTTTGCCAGTGCCCACAAGGTCGTCTCGATCCGCATCGTCAACAACCGGATCGTCTCGAACCCGATCGAGCCCAAGGCAGCGGCGGCGCAGTACGACGCGGCGACGCAGACGATCACGCTGTGGTGCCCGACGCAGAACACCCACGTGATGCGAGCGCAGATCGCCGAGGCGATCCTCAAGATGCCGGTGGACAAGCTGCGGGTGATCACCGGCGACCTCGGGGGCGGGTTCGGCACGCGCGTCTGGCCCTACCCGGAGTACGCCGCGGTCGCGTACGCGGCGCGCAAGCTCGGGCGCCCGGTGAAGTGGCTCGCCGACCGCTCCGAGACGTTCGTGTCCGACAACCACGGCCGCGACCACGTGTCCGAGGCGTCGCTCGCGATCGACCGGGAGCACCGGTTCACGGGGCTGCGGATCCGGACGTACGCGAACATCGGGGGCGTCATCTCGAACTTCGGCGCCGCGGTGCCGGCGATGTCGGGGGCGCGCACGCCGACCGGCGTCTACAAGATCCCGGTGCTCGACCAGGAAGTGCGGATGATGTTCACCAACACGACGCCGGTCGACGCTTACCGCGGCGCCGGACGCCCCGAGGCGGGCTATCTCATCGAGCGGCTGGTCAGCCGCGCCGCGATGGAGCTCGGTGTCGACCCGGTCGAGCTGCGCCGCAAGAACTTCGTGCGGCCGGAGGACATGCCGTACAAGAACGCCGCGGACTACACGTATGACTGCGGAAACTTCCCGGGCGTGCTCGACAAGGCGCTCGCGGCCGCCGACTGGAACGGATTCCCGGCGCGCAAGGCCGACGCGAAGAAGCGCGGCAAGCTCGCCGGCCGCGGCCTCGGCTGCTACGTCGAGGTCACCGGCAGCGCGAACCTGAGCGAGACGGTCGAAGTGACGGTGACCGGTGACGGCCGCGTGATCGTCGTGTCGGGCACGCAGTCGATGGGCACCAGCCTGTGGACCGCGTACGCGCAGATCGTCGCGGAGCGGCTCGGCGTCGCGCCGGAGGCCGTCTCGATCATCCAGGGCGACACCGCGATCGTGAAGACCGGCGGCGGCAGCGGCGGCTCGCGCTCGCTGCAGGTCGGCGGCAGCGCGGTGCTCGCGGGCGCGAACGCGACCGTCGAGGCGGGGCGCAAGCTCGCGGCGGGTGCGCTCGAAGCGGCCGAAGGCGACATCGAGTTCCGCGCCGGCCGGTTCGTGATCGGCGGCACCGATCGCGGCATCGGGCTCTTCGAGCTCGCGGCGAAGCAGCCGGGCGCGAAGCTCGTCGTGTCGGCGAGCGAGACCGCGAAGGATCAGACCTGGCCCAACGGCTGCCAGGTCGCCGAGGTCGAGATCGAGCCGGAGACCGGCATCGTGAAGGTGGTGCGCCACGTCGCCGTCGACGACATCGGCCGCGTGATGAACCCGCTGATCGCGCACGGCCAGATCGAGGGCGGGATCGCGCAGGGGATCGGGCAGGCGCTCGTCGAGCAGACGGTCTACGACGCGAACGGCCAGCTCCTCACCGGCTCGTTCATGGACTACGCGATGCCGCGCGCCGACGACGTGCCGAACTTCGAATGCGCGTTCGACGAGTCGACGCCGTCCCCGCTCAACGTGCTCGGCGCCAAGGGCGCCGGCGAGTCGGGCACGCACGGCGCGGTGCCGGCGGTGGTGAACGCGGTGATCGACGCGCTGTCGGAGCTCGGCGTCCGCGAGATCGACATGCCGATCACGCGCGAGAAGGTCTGGCAGGCGATCCGGAGCGCGAAGCGCTAGGGAACGACGCCGGCCGGATCACCGCGCCTGCACCAGCCGCCGCTCGATCACCGCTCCGGTGAGCTCTCTGGACGCGTCGGAGATGAGGTGGAGAACAGTCGGTACGACGTCCTCGGGCTCGGAGATGCCGACCGACTCGCGGTACATCGCGACCTCGTCCTCGGTCGCGACGTCCAGGAACACCGGCGTCGCTACTAGACCCGGCGAGAGGACGTTGGCACGCACGCCGTACGGTCGCAGTTCCTGCGCCACGCACTTGATCAGCCCGATCAGCGCGCCCTTCGACGCCGCGTAGGCCGACGCGCCCGGCCAGCCCATGTTCACGAGTCCCGACGTGAACGCGAGGATTGCGCCGCTACGCTGGCGCCGCATCAGCGGCACGACCGCGCGCACGAAGTGGAAGACGCCATCGACGTTGACCGCCATGTGGCGGCGCCATTCCTCGTCGGTGATCGCGTCGATCGGCGTCCGGCGCTGGATCGCCGCGCACAGCACGGCGGCGTCGACGCGATCCATCCCCGCGACGAGCGCGGCGACCGCGCCCGCATCCGCGACGTCGACCCGGTGCGTCGCGATCCCCGGGACGCCGCTAATCGCCGCTAGCCCGCGCTCGTTGACGTCCACGACGAGCACGCGCGCGCCGCGCTCGGCGCACGCCCGCGCAGTCGCCGCGCCGATTCCGGATGCGCCCCCGCTCACGAGGACGACGCTGCCGGAGAAGTCGTAGGTTGCGCTCATCGCCATGGGTTCACTCCGGTGGCGGCCTGCCGACCGCCCGTTCGTAGAGAGCGGCGCCGATCCCCGGCGTGATCGGCGCGATCGCCGCGACGTGTTCGTCCGGTCGGACGAGCACGACCGAGCCTGCCGGGACCTTGAGCCTGCGGAACAGGCGATCGCCGGGATCGAGTAGCGCGCGGTCGCGGAGACCCGAATCGAGCGGCGCGTCCCAGCGCGAAACCGCGTAGTGCGCGAGCGCAGGCGACCGGTTCGCCGGCACGGTCGGCCGCCGCCGCGCATCGGCGAAGTACAGCGCGACGAAGCGGTGGCCGCACAGGTCGTGGAGCCGCTGCTCGCGGCCGTCCGGGCCGTGGACGAGGGCGTCGGGCAGCCGGTCGCCGATCCCGATCGCCGGCTCGGTCTCGGACTTCACCAGGGACCAGTCGCCCGCACCGTTCGCGTCGAGCCGGACGCCGAGCAGGCCGCGCGTGTAGGCGTTTGACCAGTTGTTGTCGGTCATTGCGGCCGCATGCTCGACGCGCTTCGCCATGTACGCGCGCGCGGCCTCCGCCATCTCGCCGGAGCCGTGCGCGGCGAGCGGCTTCTGCTCGCGCTCGTAGCCGTCGAGGAGCGCCTCGGGCGCCCAGCCGCGCCGATGCCAGGCGAGCCGCCACGGCAGGTTCGACGCGTCGAGCACGCCGGTGTTCAGGCCGAGCGCCCACATCGGCGTGATGAGGTGCGCCGCGTCGCCCATCAGGAACGCCCGCCGGTCGCGCCAGCGGTTGGCGACGCGATGGTGGACGCGGTAGACGACCTTGTTGTGGATCTCCACCTTCGACACGCCGCCGATGAACGCGATCGCCTTGTCGCGCAGGGCGTCCGCGCTCGGCTCCGGCGCGTCCGGCGGCAGCGGAAACAGGAAGCGCCAGCAGTGCGGGTGGCGCACGAGGATCATCCATTCCTCGGCGTCGGAGAAGTACGAGAGGTACGGGTAGTCGCGCGGGTTCTCGACGTCGAGGTCGACGACGAGATCGACGAGCGCCACCGATCCGGCGAGCGAGGCGCCTTCGACGCCGAACCCGAGCAGCTCGCGCACGGTGCTCCGCCCGCCGTCGCAGCCGAGGACGTAGCTCGCTTCGAACGTCCGCTCCCCTTGCGGGGTCGCGAAGCGCAAGACGGCGCGCTCCGCGTTCTGCTCGAGCGCGGCCAGCCGATGCCCGAGCCGGATCTCACCGCCCTTCGCGTGCAGCGCTTCGGCGAGCACCGGTTCCATGTGGTGCTGCGGCAGGTTGATCACGAACGGATAGCGCGTTTCCGCGCCGAGGACGTCCATCCGCAGCGGAAACGGACGCCGCCCGGTCGCGCGGTCGATCTCGCCGATCTCGTCGACGCGGAGCGCCTTCCGGAGGATCGCGTCGGCAACGCCGTAGCGCCGCCAGATCTCGAGGGTGCGCGATAGCGTCGTGCCCGCCTTGGTGTCGAGCGAGAGGCTCGCGTCTTCCTCGAACGACGACGGCCGGGACCCCGTAGTAGGCGAGCCCGAGCGCCGCCGTCAGCCCGACCGGCCCGGCGCCGACGACCGCGACCGGGCGCTCCACAGCCACCGGGCCTCGGACTGTCGCGTGCGGGCCTAGGGACGGATCGGCTGCGCGGGCAGATAGCCCTCGCGCATCACGTCCTCGACCGTGAGCTTGCGGCCCTGCACGTCGACGTTCGCGTTGATGAAGTCGATCGTCCGGATCATCTTCTCGCGGTTCATCGCGCCGAGGCCGTTCTTCTCGGTGTCCGGCACGACCGTGAGCCGCTTGAGGATCTGCATCTCCTCGACGACGATGACCGGGTCGAGCGCCTTGAGCGTCTGCGTCTGCAGCTTCGCGGCTTCCTCGGGGTTGGCGAGGGCGTCCTTCCAGCCGCGCAGCGCGGCGCGCACGAACCCGCGCACCACTTCCGGGTTCTTCTGCAGGAAATCCTCGCGCACGCCGATCGAGTTGGAGTAGATGTCGAGCCCGTGGTCGCCGAGGAGCATGCACTTCGGCTCCGCGTCCTTGACCGCGCGCCGGATCGCCGGCTCGCTCATCACGAAGAGGTCGATCGCCTGCACCTTGCGCGCCGCGAGCATCGGCACCCGCGCCGAGCCGTCGATGTTGACCACGCGCAGGGTCGAGCTGTCGAGGCCGTGCATCTTCATGAACGCCATGTGGATGCGCGGCACGAACGACGCGGTGCTCGAGCCGAACTCGAGGCCGACCATGTCCTTCGGCTGGGTGACGTTCGCGCCGGGGTTGAGCGAGAAGACGCAGTACGGCGGCTTCTGGTAGTTCACCGCCACGATCTTGACCGCGGCGCCGGCGGCGCCGCCGGCGACGAGGCTCGGAATGTCGATGAAGCCGAACTCCGAGGCGCCGGCCTCCACCGCCTTGATCGCATCCGCGGTGCCCTTGGACGGAATGATCGTGACGTTGAGCTTCTCGTCCTTGAAGTAGCCCTTCGCCACGGCGACGTACCACGGCGCGTGCCGTCCGAGCGCGATGAAGTCGAGCGTGAACTTGATGTCGCGCTCCTGCGCGCGCCCGATCCCCGGCACCGCCGCCGCGACGGCGAGCCCCAGCACTGCCAGTGTCTTCACGAAGTCCATGCCGTCCTCCCGTCGGTCCGCGCGCGAGCCGCCCGGATGTGTGTCCGCAATGTGGTACCTGCGACGAGATCACTGTAGCATGGGCCGATGGGGATGACATGACCTTCGGCGTACTCGAGAACGTGCGCAAGGAGTTTCCGCGGCGCGGCGGATCGTCGCCGCTGGTGGCGCTCGACGGCGCGTCGTTCTCGTTCGAGAAGGGGGAGCTCGTGTCGCTGCTCGGCCCGAGCGGTTGCGGCAAGACGACGCTCCTCAGGATCATCGCCGGCCTCATCGGGCGCACCTCCGGCTCGGTGCGCATCCGCGGCGAGGAGGTCGAGGATCCGCATCCCGACTTCGGCTTCGTGTTCCAGGCACCGAACCTGATGCCGTGGCGGACGGTGCTCGACAACGTGCTCTTCCCGATGGAGATCCTGCGGCAACGCGATGCCCGGGCGAAATCGCGCGCGCTCGAGCTGCTCGCGATGACCGGGCTGAAGGAATTCGCCGCAGCACGTCCGGACCAGCTCTCCGGCGGGATGCAGCAGCGCGTCGCGCTGTGCCGAGCGCTCGTCCACGAGCCGGCGCTCCTGCTGATGGACGAGCCGTTCGGCGCGCTCGACGAGCTGACCCGGATGGAGATGAACGACCTCCTGCTCGACATCCGCGCCCGCACGCAGGCGACGGTCGTGTTCGTGACCCACTCGATCCAGGAGGCGGTCTATCTCTCCGACCAGGTGCTCGTATTCAGCAAGCGGCCGGCGCGGATCGTCGAGGCGATCCGCGTCGCGCTGCCGTATCCGCGGTCGGCGCGGACGCGCTACGAGCCGCAGTTCACTGCGCTCGCGAGCCGCGCGGGCCGGGCGCTCGGCGTGATCCACGAGGGCGCCGGTTGAGCATCGGCGACCTCGTCGACGACGGCTGGAAGCGGCTCGTCTATCCGCCGCTCGGGATCGCGCTGACGATCGGGCTGTGGCACTGGGTGTGCGTGCGCTTTGAAATCTCGACCACCGTGCTGCCGAAGCCGGGCCTCGTCCTGCAGGCGGCGATCGATCGGTACGATCTCCTGCTCGCGGAGTCGTGGGTGACGCTCAAGGAGACCGTCTACGGGTTCGCGCTCGCGCTTGCGTTCGGGATCCCGATCGCCGTCGCGATCACCGGCTCGAAGACCCTGAACCTCATGTTCTCGCCGATCCTGGTCGCGCTGCAGTCGGTGCCGAAGGTTGCGCTCGCGCCGATCCTGCTCGTCTGGCTCGGCACCGGGATCGAGTCGAAGCTCGCGATCGCCTGGCTGGTCGCGTTCTTCCCGATCGTGGTGGACACCGCCGCCGGGCTGCAGTCGACGCCGCGCGAGCTGCTCGAGCTCGCGCGGAGCCTGCGCGCGTCGCGCTGGCAGGTCTTCTCGAAGGTGCAGTTCCCGGCGGCGCTGCCGTTCATCGTGACCGGATCGAAGGTGGCGGTGACCCTGGCGGTGATCGGCGCGGTGATCGGCGAGTTCGTCGGCTCGAGCGAGGGCCTCGGCTACCTCCTGCTCGCGGCGACCTCGCAGATCAACTCGCCGCTCGCGTTCGCGGCGTTGTTCGCGCTCGCGGCGCTCGGTATCCTCGTGTACTTGGCGGTCGTCGGCGTGGAGTGGTGCCTCTCCCCGTTCCTGCCGAACGCCCACCGGCACGAGTGAACTATCTAGAGGAGTGGTCCGACATGACTAACCCGTCGATGCCGTCCGGGGCCCCGAGCCTGGAGGAGATCCTGATCCAGAGCCGCGAGGTGCCGTGGCGCGAGAAGTCGCTGAAGGGCGTCCACGAGAAGATGCTCTGGCGCGACGAGGCGACCGGGGCGACGATCGCGCTGATCAAGTTCGACAAGGGCGCCGGCATCCCGAAGCCGCACTCCCACGCGTCGAACCAGTTCATGTTCTGCCTCGAGGGCAAATACGAGTACACGAGCACGAAGGTGACGCTCACGCCCGGCTGCTTCTATTGCAACCCCAAGGGCAAGGTGCACGGCCCGGCGGTCGCCCACGAGGACACGGTTGTGATCGAGATGTACGACGGGCCGCATTACCCACAGGTGCCCGACTGGTACACCGATCCGGCGGACGCGCGCTAGCGGGTCGCGGCAAGGGCCATGAGCGAGCCGCCGAGGTGACCCGCGCCTACGGCACGATCCGCTCTTCGCGGAACCGCGTGAGGAGGCGGACGAACATCTCCTCGCTGTCCACGACGTCGTGGAAGCCGAACTGCCGCGCCTTGACCGTGCTGGTCATCACGTCCCAGTCGCAGCCGAAGACGTAGTCGCCGAACGGCCACGCGACGAGCTCGTCGAAGGCGTACGGCTTCAGGCCGTGCTGCTTGACCAGCTTCTCCCACAGCGGCGCCTTGTCGGCCATGTGGCCGACGAGCGAGATCGTCTGGACGTCGCCGGCCGGCATGTCGAACACCTTGGCGATCTTCGGCCAGACGTTGCACCAGCGGAAATAATCGCCGTTGGTGATGTTGAACGCCTGGTTCGCGCAGCGCGGTTCGGTCGCGGCCCAGTGCAGCGCGGTCGCGAGGTGTGACGACTCGGTGACCTGATAGACGGAGCGGAAGGCGCCGGGCTTGCCGGGAAAGCGGAGCGGCAGGCCGAACGCCTTGCTGATCGATGCGTAGACCGCGATCACCGCCAGGATGCTCATCGACGTGCCGGGCGAGAAACCGCACAGCGTGTGCGGCCGGACTTCCGTCCAGCTCCAGCGCTTGCCCCGCTGGTACGCGGTGAGCCAGTCGATCTGGTCGAAGTAGAAATCGGGAGGCAGGTGGCGCGGATCGTCCTCGCGCGCCGGGGTCTTGAACGGTCCGAGGTGAGCGCCGTAGTACTTGTTGCCGGTGACCAGGACGACGCGCTCGAGGCCGGTCGACGCGCGGTCGATCGCGGCGACCGAGTTGACGAGCATGTCGAGGTTCGGGGCGACGTTGGACGCCGCGTTCGCCGCCGCACCGGCCGCCGGCACATTGAAGGCGGCATAGAAGACGTGCGTGACCTCCCTCAGGCCGGCGAGCTTCGACTCGGCGTCCTTCCGGTCGGTGAGGTCGACGGAGATGTAGCGGACGCGCTCGCGGGGCTCGCCGGCGCGGCGCGACAGGCCGACCACTTGCCAGTCGGGGAGGCTCGCGAGTTTCTCGACGATATAGCGCCCGATGACGCCGAGGGCGCCGACGACGACTGCGGTCTTGAGCGTGCTCATGGAAGGCATTATCCCAGCCCCCGCTGTCAGCGTTTCGGCAGAGCAACGGGCACGGATTTTGTGCGGGGGATCGGATCGGATCGGGCGCGAGCGCGCCGGGAAGCGGAATTTCCCCTCATCGGCCGACTGCCCGGCGCCGGAGCAGGCGGATCGGCCGCGTAGGATGTCCGCGTTCCCCCACCAACCCGGAAAAGCCCGATGAGCATGCGTTTCCTCCGCGCGCTCAGGCGCGCCGCCACCACCGTACCGGCCGAATGGGAGTTCCTCGCGCTCGTCGTCCGCCGCTTCCGCGAGGATCGTTGCGTCCAGGTCGCGGGCAGCCTCACGTTTACCACGCTGCTCGCGCTAGTCCCGCTCGTGACCGTCGCGCTGACCGTGGTGACCGCGTTCCCGGCGTTCGCTTCCCTCTCGCAGGCGCTACGCCAGTTCATCGTCGCCAACTTCGTGCCGGAGGCGGCCTCGCGGGTGATCACCGTCTATCTCCCGCAGTTCTCCGACAACGCCGCCAGGCTGACCGGGTTCGGCGTCGCGTTTCTCGCCGTGACCGCGATCATGCTCGCGTTCACCATCGACCGCGCGTTCAACACGATCTGGCGCGTGAAGCGGCCGCGGCCGCTCGCCGCGCGCGTGTTGATCTACTGGGCGGTGCTCACGATCGGCCCGATCCTGATCGGCGGGGGCCTTGCGCTCAGCTCGTGGCTGCTCAGGATGCTCGTGTCGCTCGGACTGTGGCGGCCGCTGTGGGAGTCGACCGCGTTCGTCCTCGGTTTCGTCCCGATCGCGCTGAGCGCGCTCGCGTTCGCACTCCTGTACCGCAGCGTGCCGAACCGCCAGGTGCTCCCCGCCGATGCGGCCGTCGGCGGGATCTTCGCCGGGCTCGCGTTCGAGGGCACGAAGCTCGGCTTCGCGGAGTTCGTCGCGCACTTCTCGACGCACCAGACGGTCTACGGCACGTTCGCAGCCGTGCCGTTCTTCCTGTTGTGGATCTACGTCTCGTGGCTCGTGGTGCTCGGGGGAGCGATCGTCACGGCGGCGCTACCCAACTGGCGCGCGCGCGGGTTCTCACCCGGGCGCGATCCCGCGAGCCAGTTCGTCGGCGCGGTGAAGCTGCTCAAGCTGCTCGCCGCGGCGCACCAGAAGGGCGAGGTGCTCAGCCTCGTCGAGTTGTCGCGCTCGCTCCGGTTTTCCTGGGAGGCCACCGAGCCGCTCCTCGACCGGCTAGAGAGCGCCGGCTGGGTATGCAAGGTGGCCGGCAGCGGCTGGGTGCTGCGCCGCGACGCCGAGCGCATCAGGCTTGCCGAGGTCTACCGCGAAATCGTGTTCGATCCGGCCGCGATCCGGGGCGACGACGGTGACCGTGCGCTGAACGCGCTCGTGCGCGCGACCGGCGCGGTCGTCGACCGGGAGCTCGACATCGCGCTCGCGTGGGTGTTCGAGCCCGGCGGTGCGCGCTTGCTGCGCGCGGTGGAAAGCGCCGGGTAACGGCGTTGCCGGCTACGGCCGGTCCGCCTGCTTCGCCCACGAATCCCGCAGCGTCACCGCCCGGTTGAACACCGGCCTGCCCGGCTTCGAGTCGCGGCGGTCCGCGACGAAGTAGCCGTGGCGCTCGAACTGGAAGCGGTCCTCGGGCTGCGCGCTCTTCAGGCCCGGCTCGAGGTAGGCGGCGATCACCTTTTTCGAGCCCGGGTTGAGATCGTCGAGCCAGTTGTACTCGGTGGGCGCCTCGGCGGCGTGCGCCTTGCCGGTGTCGTCGTCGACGACCCCCGCGTGCCCCTGGACGGGGGGCTGCGCGGCCTCGCCCCGCCCTTTGCGCGACCCGGGAAAAGGTACCGCGAAGAGCCGGTCGTACAGCCGCACTTCCGCCCCGTACGCGTGCTCGACGCTCACCCAGTGGATGTTGCCCTTCACCTTGTACTTGTCCGAGCCCGCCGTCCCGGAGCGCGAGTCGGGCAGGTACTCGCAATGCACCGCGGTCACTTTCCCGCTCGCATCCTTGTCGGCGCCGACGCACTTGACGACGTAGCCGTAGCGCAGCCGCACCGTGTTCCCCGGGTACAGCCGGAAGTAGCCCTTCGGCGGCGACTCCATGAAATCCTCGCGCTCGATCCAGAGCTCGCGCGCGAACGGGAGCTTGCGCTTCCCCATCTCCGGTTTTTGCGGATGGACCGGAGATTCCATCTCTTCAACCTGGCCCTGGGGATAGTTGTCGATGACGAGCTTCAGCGGATCGAGCACTGCGGTCGCGCGCGGTGCTCGTTCGTTGAGGTCCTCGCGCAGGCAGTCCTCGAGGATCGTCATGTCGATCCAGGAATCCGCCTTCGAGACCCCGATCCGCTCGGCGAAGAGCCGGATCGCTTCCGGCGTGAAGCCGCGCCGGCGGAAACCCACGATCGTCGACATGCGGGGGTCGTCCCAGCCGTCGACGTGGCGATCCTCGACGAGCTGGATGAGGCGCCGCTTGGAGAGCACCACGTAGGTCAGGTTGAGCCGCGCGAACTCGATCTGCTGCGGCAACGGGCGCGCGAGCGAGCCCAGGTCGGCGAGCCGGTCGTTGATCCAGTTGTAGAGCGGCCGGTGGTCCTCGAACTCGAGCGTGCAGATCGAATGGGTGATGTTTTCGAGCGCGTCCGAGATCCCGTGGGTGTAGTCGTACAGGGGGTACACGCACCACCTGTCCCCGGTCCGGTGGTGGTGCGCGTGCCGGATGCGGTAGGCGACCGGGTCGCGCAGGTTGATGTTCGGCGACTGCATGTCGATCTTCAGCCGCAGTACCCGCGCGCCGTCGGCGAACTCCCCGGCGCGCATGCGCCGGAACAGCGCGAGGTTCTCGGCCGCGGGGCGGTCGCGATACGGGCTGTTCTTCCCCGGTTCGGTCAGCGTGCCGCGCGCGCGGCGGATCTCGTCGGCGGTCTGGTCGTCGACGTAGGCGAGCCCGGCCTCGATGAACGCTTCAGCGAACTCGTAGAGCAGATCGAAGTAGTCCGAGGCGTAGAAGAGATTCGGTCCCCAGTCGAATCCCAGCCAGCGCACCGAGTCGAGGATCGAATCGACGTACTCCTGCTCCTCCTTCGTCGGGTTCGTGTCGTCGAAGCGCATGTGGCACGCGCCGCCGTAGTCGCGCGCGAGCCCGAAGTTGAGGCAGATCGACTTCGCGTGGCCGATGTGCAGGTAACCGTTCGGCTCGGGCGGGAAGCGCGTGCGGATGCGCGCCGGATCCTCCGGCGCGCCGGCCTGCGCGCTCGCCGGGCCGGGCCTCCCGCGCCAGGTGCGCGCGGCGAACTTGCCGGTCGCGAGATCCGATTCGACGATGGCGCGGATGAAATTGCTGGCGGCGGGCGGCGTCGCGGACATCGACGGTTTGCTTAGTCAGATCAGAGGGATGGATCGATTCTACCGCAGCGTCACCGCCCGCCGATCCGCGCGCGGCGTTTGATCGAGATCAGGCCCGCGCCGGGCTCAGGGCGCATCATCGTCGCGACCTTGTGCCCCGACAGGAGGAGACGATGGGTTCGCCCGCGACCGCCGGTACGATCACCGCGCTGCTGACACGCGCGCTCGCGATCGAGCGCGAGGCCGCCGATCGCTACGCCGAGTTCGCCCGCTTCATGGCGGACCACGACCGCGACGAGCTGGCGATGCTCTTCTCCCAGCTCGCCCGCCTCGAGGGTGAGCACGCACGCGCCCTCGAGGAGCGGCTCGGCCTGTCCGATTCGCCGCTGGCGATCGAAGCCGCGGATCGATGGCTCGAGGCCGGTCCGCCGTCGGCGGCCGCGCACGAGTGGCTCCTGCGGCTCATGGGACCGCGCGAGGCGCTTACGATCGCGCTCGAGGCCGAGCGGCGCGCGCACGGATTCTTCGCCGAACTCGCGGCGGCGAGCGCCGACGACGACGTCCGCCGGCTTGCGGCTGAGCTCGCCGCGGAGGAGGCCGCGCACGCCGCCGGGCTCGAGCGTCTGCTCGCATCCGAGCCCGATCCGCACGTCGACTGGGAGGCGCTCTTTGCCGCCGAGCGCGTGGTGCTGCCGCCCGGTCGCGGCATTGCGAAGCCCGTCCGCAGGGTCAAGCGCCGGGCGGTGAAGACCGCGACCAAGCCGGCCGCGAAGAAGCGGCCGGCGCCGCGCCGGCCCGCGCCGAAGCGCACGCGAGCGAAAGGGCGCAAGTCCGTCGCCACGGCTGGTCGCAAGCGCGGCGCGAAGCGGAAGCCGGCCCGCCGCCGCTGAAGCGACCGGTCGGGCTGCCCGCAACCGGACGCGCTCGCGCCGCTGGTGCACAATCGCGCGCTACGCGGATGCGCGCGGCGACTGCCGTGCCGCACCAGGAGGAAACGGTTGGAGCGGTACGACATCCTGATCCGTCGCGCCGCGCTGCGGTGGCGCCCCGGCGTAGCAGCGGACATCGGAGTCGGGGGCGGGCGTGTCGCCGCCATCGCCGATCGCCTCGACGGCGCGGCCGCAACCGAGATCGACGCCGGCGGCAAGCTCGTCACCGAGTCCTTCGTCAATCCGCATCTCCATCTCTGCAAGGTCTGGACCGCGGGGATGGTCGACGACGCCGCGCTCGAGGCCTATCACGGCGACGGAATGGCGAACGCCGCGGGCGCGATCGACCTCGCCGCCAGGGTGAAGGCGAAGTACGACGAGTCCTGGATCACGCCGAACGCGCGCCGCGCGGTCGCGCTCGCCGCGCTGCACGGCAACCTGCACATCCGCGCCTTCGCCGACGTCGACACCAAGGCGCGGCTCGAGGGCGTGAAAGCGCTTCTGCGGGTGCGCGACGAGTTCCGGGGCATCGTCGAGGTCCAGGTGGTCGCCTTCGCGCAGGACGGCATTGTGCGCGAGCCCGGCGCGGCGGACCTGATGCACGAGGCGATGGCGCTCGGCGCCGACGTCGTCGGCGGGATCCCGTGGATCGAGCGCAGCGCAGCCGACGTGGCCGGGCACATCAAGACCTGCTTCGACCTCGCGGTCGAGTTCGACCGGGACGTGTCCATGCTGCTCGACGATACCGGCGATGCGGGCTCGCGGACGCTGGAAGCGATGGCGCGCGCGGCGCTCGCTCGCGGCTGGCAAGGCCGGGCCCTTGCGCATCACTGTCGCGCGATGGCGCTGTATCCGGCAGACTACGTCCGCTCGCTCGCCGCGCTTCTGCGGGAGGCCCGGGTGGCGGTGGTCTCGGACCCGCACACCGGGCCGCTGCACGCGCGGGTGCGCGAGCTCCTCGCCGAAGGCGTCACCGTATGCCTCGGGCAGGACGACATCTCCGACGCCTACTATCCGTTCGGCCGGAACAGCATGCTGGAGGTGGCTTTCCTCGCGGCCCACCTCCTGTGGATGACCAAGCGCACCGACATGGAGCGGCTCTACGACATGGTGACCGTGGACGCGGCACGGGCGATGAACCTTCCGGACTTCGGGCTGGCGGTAGGGAACCGGGCCGATCTGGTCGTGCTGGACGCCCCCGACGTACTCGAGGCGCTGCGGGAGCACGCGCCCCCGGTGCACGTGATCAGCCACGGGAAACTCGTGGACGCCGCGAAGATGCGGGCGCTGGCGACGGGATGAAACCCGCACCCTTCCGGTACGTCGCGGCGGAATCGCTCGGCCAGGCGCTGACCGCAAAGGTGGCCGGCGGGAGCGAGGCGCTGTTCCTCGCCGGCGGCCAGAGCCTCGTCCCGGCGATGAACTTCCGGCTCGCGCGGCCGGCGATGCTGATCGACATCAACCCGCTGCGCGAGCTCGACTACGTGCGCGTCGCGGGCGACGGCGGCCTGCGCATCGGCGCGCTCGCGCGCCATCGCACGCTCGAGCGCGACGCGCTGGTGGCGCAGCACGCTCCGCTCGTGGCGGAGGCCGTCCGCCACGTGGCGCATCCCCAGATCCGCAACCGGGGCACGCTCGGCGGAAACCTCGCGCACGCCGATCCCGCCTCGGAGCTGCCCGCGGTGATGCTCGCGCTCGGTGCGCGCCTCCGCGCGCGATCGTCGCGCGGCGAGCGCTGGATCGAGGCGTCCGCGTTCTTCCGGGGGCCGCTCACGACCGCGCTCGGGCCGGAGGAGATGCTGGTGGAGATCGCCCTGCCGGCGCTGCCGTCGCGGTCCGGCACCTGTTTCCTGGAGGTCGCGCGGCGCCGTGGCGACTACGCGCTGCTCGGGGTTGCTGCCGTCGTGACGCTCGGAGACGACGGTGCGTGCACCGCGGTTGGGCTCGCGCTCTGCAATGCCGGCTCGACGCCGGTGCGCTCCACCAGGGCGGCGGCAGCGCTCGCGGGCCGGCGCGCCGGCGAGCACGAGATCCGCGATGCCGCTGCCGCCGTGGCGGGCGAGATCGATCCGCCGGAGAACGTCCACGCGAGTGCCGCGTTCCGGCGCCATCTGGCCGAGGTGCTGACGCGGCGCGCGCTGCAGACCGCGGTGGCGAGAGCGCAGGCGCGATGAGCGGCGAGCGGGTCCTGATCGCGACGACGGTGAACGGCACGCGCCACGAGCGCGCGGTCGAGCCGCGCATGCTGCTCTCGGACTTCATCCGCCACGAGCTCGGTCTCACCGGTACGCACGTCGGCTGCGAGCACGGTGTCTGCGGCGCGTGCACGATCCTCGTCGACGGCTTGCCGGTGCGCGCGTGCCTGATGTTCGCGGCGCAGGCGAACGGCTGCGCGATCGAGACAGTCGAAGGACTCGCACCGGACCGGACGAAGCTCCATCCCCTGCAGGAAGCGTTTCGCGACGCGCACGGGCTGCAATGCGGCTACTGCACGCCCGGCATCCTGATGACGATGAAGGCGTTCCTCGCCGAGCATCCGTCGCCGAGCGAAGCCGAGGTGCGGGAGGCGCTGTCGGGAAATCTGTGCCGCTGCACCGGCTACCAGCACATCGTCGATGCGGTGATGCTGGCGGCGAAGCGGGCGTCCCCGCGATGACCACCCGCCAGTTCGGCGAGCCGGTCAAGCGCAACGAGGACGCGCGCCTCCTCGCCGGCCGCGCGCAGTTCATCGACGACGTGAACCTCCCGGGGATGCTCCATGCGGCGTTCCTGCGGAGCCCGCACGCGCACGCGCGGCTGAAGTCGATCGATGTCGCGCCCGCGCTTGCCCGCGCAGGCGTCGTCGCGGTGTACACGGCGCAGGATCTCGGCGACTACTGGCGCCCGGGCCCGATCATCGTCCCGCCGCCGCCGGTCGAGGGCGCGGTCTTCAACGAGCGCACGCAGGTGCCGTTGGTGAAGGACAAGGCGCGCCACGTCGGGGAGCCGGTGGCAATGGTGGTGGCGACGAGCCGTTACATCGCCGAGGACGCCGCAGCGGACATCGTAGTCGACTGGGAGCCGCTGCCGGTCGCGGCGGAGCTCGCTGCGGCGGCTGCGCCCGGCGCGCCGAAAGTCCACGACGACCTCCCGAACAACGTCGCCGCGCACGTCCGGCAGACGAAGGGCGACTACGCCGCGGCGGCGAAGCGCGCGCACCGCGTCATCAAGCGCCGGTTTGCCTACGACCACGGCTGTGCGCAGCCGATGGAGACGCGCGGCGTCGTCGCGCAATGGGACGCCGGGAGCGAGCGGCTCACGGTGTGGGACACGACCCAGGCGCCGATCGCGATCCGCAACGGGCTCGCCGGAATGCTCGGGCTGTCGGAACGGCAGGTGCGGGTGATCGCGCCGTTCATCGGCGGCGGGTTCGGGCCGAAGATCATGCTGTTCTATCCGGACGAGGTGCTCGTGCCGTGGGCGGCGGTGAAGCTCGGCCGGCCGGTGAAGTGGATCGAGGACCGCGCCGAGCACTTCGTCGCCACCACCCACGAGCGCGGGCAGCTGCACGACGCCGAGATCGCGCTCGCCGCGGACGGGACGATCCTCGGCGTGAAGGACGTCTTCCTGCACGACACCGGCGCGTACGACCCGTACGGCCTCACGGTGCCGATCAACAGCCAGTGCACGCTGCTCGGGCCGTACGTCGTGCCGAACTACGACAGCACCTTCACCGCGGTCTTCACCAACACGCCGATTGTCACGCCGTACCGCGGGGCCGGCCGCCAGCACGGCGTGTTCGTGATCGAGCGGCTGCTCGATGTCGCCGCGCGCGAGCTCGGGCTCGACCGCGCGGAGATCCGGCGCCGGAACTTCATCCCGCCGGACGCGTTCCCGTACTCGAACGAGATCATCTACCAGGACTTCACGCGGCTCTCCTACGACAGCGGCGACTACGCGCCGATGCTCGCCAAGGCGCTCGAGCTCGTCGGCTACGAGCGCTTCCTCCGCGAGGAGCAGCCGCGGCTTCGCGCCGCGGGTCGGCACGTCGGCATCGGCGTGGTCTGCTACGTCGAGGGCACCGGCATCGGGCCTTACGAGGGCGCGAAGGTGCAGGTGCAGACGAACGGCAAGGCGTCCGTCCTCACCGGCATCGGCACTCAGGGGCAGGGTCACTACACCAGCTTTGCGCAGATCGTCGCCGACCAGGTCGGCGTCGACGTCGCGGACGTCGAGGTGATCACCGGCGACACCGATCAGTTCTACTGGGGCGCGGGGACGTTCGCGAGCCGCGGGGCGGTGGTCGCCGGCAACGCGGTGAGCCAGGCCGCGGTGGCGGTGCGGCAGAAGATCCTGCGCACCGCGGCGGAGCATTTCGAGTGCGCGGAGGCCGACCTCGTCATCGCGGACGGGCGGGTCGCGATCGCCGGCGTGCCCGGCCGTTCGATCGCGCTCGGCGAGCTCGCGGTGCTGGCGAACCCGATGCGGGGGGCGGTCGCGGCCGGCACCGAGCCGGGGCTCGAGGCGACGAGCTACTTCGGCCCGGAGAGCGGTGCGACGTCGAGCGGCGTCCACGCCATGATCGTCGAGGTCGACCCGGAGACGATGATCCCGGAGATCCTGAAGTACGTCGTGGTGCACGACTGCGGCACCATCGTCAATCCGCTGATCGTCGAAGGGCAGATCCACGGCGGTGTCGCGCAGGGCATCGGCAACGCCTTCTACGAGCAGCTCGTGTTCGACGGCGAGGGGCAGCTCCTGAACGCGACGTTCGCCGACTACCTGCTGCCGACCGCCCTCGAGGTGCCGCGGATGGAGCTCGCGCACACCGTCACGCCCTCGCCGCTGAATCCGCTCGGGATCAAGGGCGTCGGCGAGGCCGGCGCGATCCCGGTCGGACCGCTGTTCGCGCAGGCGCTCGAAGACGCCCTCGGCCTGCCGTCGAAGGGCGTCGAGCTGCTGGAGATTCCGCTTGGCCCGAGCCGGTTGTGGGAGCTCGCCCGGGCCGGATCCTGAGTTCCCGGTTCCGTTCCCTGCCGGGGACGGGACGGCGCGTAGAGCTGGAGGGGCAGTCCGATGCCAAACCACAAAGGAGGGGCACCCATGGCAACCCACGCGGCAACCGGCGTCTCAGGCTATCTCCCCAACGACCGGCCGGAACCGGTCAGACTCGTCCTGCTCGGTCTCCAGCACGTCATCACGATGTTCCCGGCGACGGTGCTGGTCGCGCTGCTCTGCGGCTTCCACGTGAGCACCGTGCTGCTCGGGGCGGGCGTGTCGACGATCGTCGCGCTCGTGCTGTCGCGGAAGGGGATCGGGATGTACATCCCGCTCTTCTACGGCTCGAGCTTCAGCTACATCGCGGCGTACCTCGGCCTCGCCGAGGCGCTGGGCCACCCGGTGAAGTTCGGCGTGCCCTCGCCCGACGAGGTGATCTCGGTGATGCAGGCCGGCATCATCGGCACCGGCATCCTCAACATCATCGTCGGCTTCGTCATCAAGAAGCTCGGCAAGGAGCGGCTCGACCGCGTGCTGCCGCCCGTGGTCACCGGCTCGGTGGCGTGCGTGATCGGCATCGGCCTCGCAAAAGCCGCGCTCGACATGTCGTTCACGGTCGTGCCCGGGTACTGGGGTATCGCGCTCGTCACCCTGATCGCGACGGTGGCGTTCTCGTACCTCCTGCAGGGCAAGGGCTTCATCGGCATGCTGCCGATCCTGCTCGGCGCGATCGTCGGTTACGTGCTGACGCTCGTCGTCGCGCCCGACCAGATCAGCTTCAAGAACCTCGCCGACGCACCGGTCTTCGTCGCGCCGCACCTCACCTGGCCGAGTTTCAGCGGGCCGCTGGTGGCAACGGCGATCTTCAGCATCAGCATCATGGCGATCGCGACCATCCCGGAGTCGACGGCGCACCTGTACCAGATGAGCCTCTACGTGGACCGGCTCGCCGACGAGCAGGGACGGCCGAAGTACCACCTCGACCGGAACGTCGGCTTCAACCTGATGCTCGACGGCCTCGGCGACGCGCTGCACGGTCTCCTCGGCGCGACCGCCGGCACCAACTACGGCGAGAACAATTCGCTGATGGCGATCACGCGGAACTACTCTGGCCCGGCGTTGATCGCCGCCGGCGTGATCTGCATCCTGCTCGCGTTCATCGGGAAGCTCTCGGCGTTCGTCGGCACGATCCCGGTCTTCGTGAGCGGCGGCTTGGCGATCTATCTCTTCGGCGTGATCGGCATGCAGGGCATCGCGCTGATGCAGGAGCACAAGGTGAACCTGTTCGACCCGCTGCAGCTCGCGGTCGGGCGCGACGATCATGGTGCTCGGGATCGGCGGCAATATCGGCTTCCAGGGCGGGTTCCTGCCGATCAAGATCGCCGGCGTGTTTCCGCAGGGCCTGCCCGCGATCGCGACGTCGGCGGTGGCCGGCATCGTGATGTGGGTCGTGTTCAGCACGCTACGGAAGCAGCCCGCGCCGGCGCGCGCGACCCGGCGAGCGTCGCCCCGATGCCTTGACGCGGGAAGAACGTCGATTTTGCCGCGGCAGTCGTGGTCATCCTGAGGTACGTTGCAATCTCGGCGCTGAAGCAGCGTGCGTCGGCGAGGAGGGTGCGATCGTGGTGATATCGGCGATTTCTGCAGCGCGGCGGCGTGCCGCCGTCGCGCTCCTCGGCGCCGGGCGCCTGCTTCGTCGGCGGCTGCGCAACGACGCACCGTGAACGCCGAGTGGACCGATCCGCAGTTCGCCGGGCGGTCGCTCCGCGGCCAGCTGGTCCTCGTCCTGTGCGATGCGAACGACACCGCCGTCCGGCGGATCTGCGAGGACCGGCTCGCGGCGAGCCTCACCGCCTCGGGCGCCACGCCGGTCAACGCGGTGGCGGCGACCTGACCGCTCGGACCGCCGCCGGCCAACGACCGGACCATCGCTGCAGCGCGCAAGGCAAATGCGAAGGCGATCCTCGGCGCGAGGGTCGGGCCGGATGCGACGGTGGTCAACCCGGGACCGAGCGTGTCGTTCGGCCTCGGCGGGTTCAGCGGCTCGCGCGGCGGGGTGAGCGGCGGCGGCGTCGGGATCGGCATGCCGGTGGGCGGGGGACAGGTCGACACCGCCTACGGGGCAGACCTCACGCTCACCGACGTCGAGACGGTTCGGCTGATGTGGACGGGCAAGGTCACGTCGTCCGCGTCGGGGAACATCAACGCGCAGATCGGCGAGCTCGCGCGGGTCGGCGTCGGAGGCTGCCGCGCGCGCCGGCTTCTTCTGAGTCTGCCGGATCAGCCGGCGGCCAGCCGGGCGAACGATGCGCTTCATCGCGTCGAGCCGTTCGAGATAGTCGCGGACGTCGTGATCGCCGCATCGCTGGCCGTCCGGTCAGCCGGAAGCCGCGCTTCGCGTAGGCCTCGCCGGCGCCGGCGCCGCACAGGTGGATCACCGCGGCGAGGTTCTGCCGCTGCGCGCAGCGTCGCGGTCGCGATTCGCTGGCGCGCGAGCGATGCCGGCGACGCGGACGTCGAGGTAGGCGGCGGTCAGCTCTACGGCGTGGCTCGGCACGACGCGCGTGTAGAGCGCGTTGAACCAGCACGATCGCGGGTCGTGCCACGGCCCGTCCTCGGCGACTGCGTGGTCGTGGATGCAATAGCGCCTCGCCTCCGCGAACGTCCCGTCGGTGATCTGGTACATGCCGACCGCGCTCGACGCCGGGCGGTAGACCTCGAACGGATCCGGCGCGGCCCGCCATCGCCAATAGGTCCGGGCGACCGGGTTGCCGGTGGCCTCCGTCTGCCCCAGGGCGGCGAGGAACTCGGGCGTGATCGTCGCCGTCGCGTGCGCGCGGAAGATCGGCGCGTACGACCGCCAGGTTTCGGGCGGCGTCTTGTAGAGCACGCCGCTCACCGGAAAGAAGAGCTCGGTCGGCTTGCGGACGACCTGGACGAGCGCGTTTGCGGCGAACCAGAGCGCGAGGAGGGCGGCGGCGCCGATGCCGAGCTGCGCCGGCAGCGGCGCGGCGCGGAACGCGCGCGCGAGGCGCCGGCGCGTCGCGCGCCGCGGCCACAGACGCGCGGTGCGAAGGCGTCGTCGGCGGGTACGGCCGGAAACAGTCGCCGGGCGGGTGAGCTGACGGTTCACGTGGCAGCCCGCTCCGCGGCCGGAAGCGTGAACCGGAACGTCGCCCCGCCTCCGGTGTCCGCCTCCGCCCAGATCCGGCCGCCGTGCGACTCCACGATCGAGCGCGCGATCGACAGCCCGAGTCCCATGCCGCGCTGCTTGGTGGTGAAGAACGACTCGAAGAGCTTGGACATGTCCGCGCGCGCGATGCCGTGCCCGCGGTCGGTCACCGCGACCTCGACGCTGCCGTCCTGGCGCAGCGCAGTGCGCACCGCCACGCGCCGCTGCGACACGTGCGTGTCGGCCATCGCATCCATCGCGTTCACGACCAGGTTCAGCACCACCTGCTGCAGGTGCACCCGGTCGCCCAGCACGCTCGGCAGGGCGGGATCGAACTCGGTCGCGAGCTCGACCTGGCGGCGGCCGGCCTCGGCCCCGAGAACCTCGAGCGCGTCGGCGAACGTCTCGTTGAGATCGACGCGCTCGCGCGCCATCTCGTGCTTGGCGAGCAGCGCCCGCAGACGCCGGATGACCTCGCTCGCCCGCAGGTCGTCCTTGCGCACCTCGGCGAGGATGTGGCGCACGTCCTCGAGCCCGGCCTTGCCCGACTCGAGCAGCAGCTCCGCGGCGTCCACGTTCGCCAGGATCGCTGCGAGCGGCTGGTTCACCTCGTGGGCGATGGTGGCGGTGAGCTCGCCGATCGTGGCGAGCCGGCCGGAGTGCGCGAGCTCCACCCGGTGATGCTGCACCTCGAGTTCGGCCCGGCGGCGCCGGGCGCGCTGGAGGAGCAGGCTGCCGATCATCAGTGCCTGCAACGCGACGATCGTCACCGCGCCAATGACGTAGAGCCGGTACGCGCTCCACAAGGATGCCTCGCGAAAGCGAATGACGGCTCCCGGCGCCAGCTGACTCTCGTCGAGGCCCCAGCGCTGCAACTGGCGCCAGTCGAACATCGTCCGGGTGACGCTGGGTTCTACGAGCGGCAACTCTGAAGGCGGCGTGCCGGACAGAATCCGCAGCGTCAGGATTGCCGCCTCCTCGCCATGCGCATCGAGACTGTACAGTTGCCCCCCCACGATGCCGCGTCCCAGATACTGATCGAGGAATCCGTAGACCGGCGCGTTGGCCGCCGCCGAGACCCGTTCCACGACGTCATGCGGGACGAAGGGCTCGCCGGCGCCGTCCCGGAAGACCGTCGAGTACAGCACGATCGTCCGCGGCGGCAACTGCGACAGGTGGGTGAGCAGCTCGCGCATCGGCAGTGCCGTGAGCCAGGTGAATGCGAGGCGATCCTCGAAGCGACCGAGCTCCTCGCGCGCCTGTTTGACGAGCTGGGCGTCGAACTCCGACGTGCCGCCCACGAACACGATCCGTTCGGTGCCGGGATGTAGCCGGAGCGCGAGCTCGAGGGTCGGGGCGAACTCCCGCTTCACCAGAGTGCCGGTCACGTGCGACGGCAGTGAACGAGTGGCCAAGTTTCTGCGGTCGATCCCGCAGAAGACGATCGGGGCTCCGGGAAACACGGCGTCTCCGTGCGTCAGAAGAAAGTCGAGCGCAGGGGGGTAGGCGGCCACGACCGCATCGATCTTCCTGCCCGCGTACTTCGTGCGAAGGTGATCTCGCAGGCGGAGGAGGTAGCCGTCCGAACCGAACCGGGAGAGATCCATCTCCTCGCGGTAGATCTCGACCGAATCCGGTGGACCGGAAGTCAACCTGCGGGTGAGACTGGCGTGGAGGACCGACACTCCCGGCAAGTCGGTGCGCTCGTCGTAGAGGACGACGACCTGCTTCGGTGCGGCGGACGCCGGCGAGACGCTGGCGAGCCAGAGCATCAGCCCCGCGCAGGTGAGCCGCAAGACGCGGCAACAGCTCATGGGAAAGTCCACCGTCCTGGATTCTAGGCGCGGGCGGCGCGGGCCGCTAAGGACGGTGCGCTCGAATCCCGCTGACCACGAAGAGAGACCCCCCGGCGATCGCGTAGATCGCCTTGCCGGAAGGCCGCTTAAGGATTGGTCATCCTGAGCTCGGTGTGAGCGAACCGCAGCTCCGCGAGGGTTGCCTCCGCTTCGGGGAGAAGGTCCGCGCGACGCTCGGCGCGCGCGAATTGCAGGGCTTCTGTCGCCAGAACGAGCGCCGGTGGCGATCGCCCTGCGCCGCATACACCTTCGCCAGGGTAAGGCGGGCACTCACCGCCTTCGGATCCCGCCGGATCACCTGCCGCAGTATCCGTTCGCCCCTGGCCGCGTCCCCGCCGAGAAATGCCGGCAGCCTGACCAGGAAGGCTGCTTTGGAGGAAAGGGCATCCAGATGCTCAGGGTTCAGTTCCAGCGTCCGATCCAGCGCGGCCATCATTCGCCGGAAGCCGAACATCGCGGAGAGGCTCTCGCCGTCGATGCGGATCTGCTCGCCGAGGCTGCAGAAGAGGGCGAAGTGTGCGTCGGCAAGCTGATCGTCCGCGGCCACGGCCCGTTCCGCGAGCGTCTGGCTCTGCTGAAAGTGGGCCAGGCGCATGGCGCGCGCCTTCGCCGCCCGGCCAAGGTCGCATTCCTTCTGCGCTGCCGCGCTCAACTCCGCGGCCGAATTCTGCGCCGGCGCGATCCCGGAAATGACGCACAGGAGAATCAGCGCGACACCGGGAAACATCGACTTGGCTGTCATGCCCGTACTTTGCCCTATTCGCCGCCCGACGTCCTGGGCACGGCTCTCAGCGCCAGCGCGAACGCCCTCGGCGTAGATCGCATGGACCTGCTGACCTGATGTCGTTGACTGGCAGGTTCTCAGCTCGCCGCGCGGATTGCCGGTACGACGAGATCGCTGCCGGGCGGTCCGCGAGCGCCTCACGGGCCCCGGCGTCGCTCCAGGGACAGCCCGAGCGCGATGCGCGCCCGCTCGAAGGTCACCCGAACGTCGGTCTGACGCGCCCCCCGATAGACGAATTGCGGACTAGTGATCGGGATGGCCGGAAACAGCCTGGACTTCGCCGGGATGTCGTGGCCCATGTCAAACCTCCTGCTGGTTTGTCCGCGATGACGGCTCGCATCGCCGCCGCGTTTCCTTGCGCGCTAGTTCGCGGACTGCGGCGGGCTCGAAGAAGCGCCCGTGGCGTCCGCAAGCCCCGTACAACCATGCCTCCACCAAGGCCGATTCACGCTCGACCTGGCACGGGTAGGGCGCCCCGGCGTGCCGGGCACAGTAGAGACCGTCGGCGCTTGCGCGCGCGTGACGGCACGCGTCGCACGCGGGAAGCTCGGACGAGGTCAGCAGCAGGTCGAGCGCATTCATGGCCAGGCACTCCGGGGTCGCGAAAACCGTCGCTGGATAAGAGGTTGCATGGCTTGCCTCCTCGTTCGACTGCAGGTGGCGCGGACCGACCCGCTCAATCATCGTCCAGCGGCGGGACGCGCAAAATCGGCCCTTGGTGCATAGTTCGCATGGCCTTTGGTACAGGGAGCCGTCCCGGGCGCGCATGACCGACCGCAGTCCGATCGTCCACGTGGTCGACGACGACGACTCGGTACGAGCCGCGGTCGTGCGCCTGCTGCAGGCGGCCGGCTACGAGGCGCGGGGCTACAGCTCCGCGGGCGAGTTCCTGCTGAGCCGCACGGACCGGAACGCTCCCGGCTGCGTCGTCCTCGACGTGCGGATGCCGGGCCCCAGCGGGCTCGAGCTCCAGGACGCGCTCGCACGGCTCGACGTGGAGGTGCCGATCGTCTTCCTGACCGGGCACGGGGACATTCCGATGAGCGTGCGCGCCATGAAGGGCGGGGCGGTCGACTTCCTCACCAAGCCGGTCAGCCGCGAGGCGCTCCTTCCCGCAGTCCAGGCTGCGATCGCGCGCGACGCGGATACCCGGGCGGCCCAGGCGCGCCTGCTAATGTTGCGCGCGCGCTACGAAACGCTCACGCCGCGGGAGCGGGAAGTTCTTGCCGGTGTAGTCGCCGGCAAGCTGAACAAGCGGATCGCCATCGAGCTCGGCACCGCCGAGCGCACGATCAAGGCGCACCGCGCCCACGTGATGGAGAAGATGCAGGCGGCGTCGGTGGCCGAGCTCGTGACCTTCGCCAACGAGCTGCGCGAGCGCGGCGCCCGCCCGTAGCGTCTCGGCTTCGCTCGTCACTCGTCCCTGATCGCCGGGGCGTCCGCGCGGTAGCACCAAAGGCCAGCCCGGCCCATGCACCAAGAGCCGATTCCGCGCGTCTCGCAAGGGGGCCATCATTCCGGAACGCGTGAACGCGACGCGGATGACTCGCGTGGATCGGCGCCGCCGGGGGCCAGTCCTTCCCCCGAGATTGCTCCCCTCCCTGTCCCCCGGCGGCTGTCCGATCTCCGGGAGCGGCCGATCGACGCGGGAGACGCCGCCGCGGAGCAGCCTCAGCGACCGGATCCAGCGGATCGCGGTGACGGATCGACCGCCTGCCTGACGGCCGCCAGGAGCGCGCGACCGGGAACCGGTTTGTAGAAGAAGGCGACGCATCCCGCCCGCCGCGCCCGCTCTTGCGCGTCCGGTTCCTCGTGCGCGGTGACGAAGATGATGGGCGGGGCAACGCCGCCCGCGGTGATCCGCTCCTGCAGGTCGAGACCGGACATGCCGCCGAGGTGAACGTCGAGGACGAGGCAATCGGTCTGCGCGCGCCCGGGATCGTCCAGGAATCCTTCCGCGGACGAATAACTGACCGGATTGAAACCGGCGGCGCGCAGCAGCCGTGCGAGGGCGCCCCGAACGCCGGCGTCGTCGTCGACGATGGCGACATTCACTGTCTCTGCACTGACCCCACGACGCTCGACGATGGCCATCGCGAACATGCTGCCGAAGGTACGCGCGGCGCGCGCGTCCATCTACGGTACTTTGGTGCAGTGGCGAGGGATTTCTTGGTGTTCCGGCGCCACCGACGTCATGCCGCACTGCGAGACCGCTCGTGGCAAAGAACGGCGGCGACGCTCGGCAAAGGGACCGTGGTCCGGGCAGATGTCGGGGCCGTCGCTCGCCCGCACTCGGTATCGCCGGCGAGCGTGGCGAGCAACGCCGGACCGCCGCCTTTGAAGTGCACCGCCACGATGTTGGTCTTGCCGAGATAGTTCACCAGCTCGCCGCCGACGTGCGGATTGGTCGCCGGACCCGCGGTGGCGAAGTTGAGGCTGCCCGGTTTCGCGCGCGCGAGATCGAGAAACTCCTGCAGATTGCGCGCCGGCACTCTCGGATTGATCGCCATCACCGACACCGACTGGCACAGGAGCGAGATCGGCACGAAATCGGTGAAGGTGTCGTAGTTGAGCTTGGCGTAGAGGAGCCCGTTCGTGACCAGTGGATTGGTGTTGATGAGCAGGGTGTATCCGTCGGGCGTCGCGCGCGCCGCCTGCTCCGTGCCGATGTTGCCGGAGGCGCCCGCTGCGGTTCTCGACCACCATCGGCTGACCCAAGCTCTCGGAGAGCCGCGGCGACAGCAGCCGCGCAACCGTGTCCACGCTCCCACCGGGCGGGAACGGCACGATCACCCGGATCGGCTTGGTCGGATAGGCCTGCGCGAAGACGAGATGGGGCGCGATTGCGGCCAGCATCACCGCCAGCAACCGGCCCAACGAGCGGCGCCGGCACTTCGATGGCGAACGACAATTCCGCATGGGATCCCCGGGTGCGCGAGAGTGTGATCGCGACTTTAGCGCGGGTCGGGCATCCCTGAACGGCCGTGCTTGCGCCGCGCGCCGGGCATGGCTAGATTCGGACCGTCCCCATGACCCAGCGCCTCCGCATCGGCATCGACACTGGCGGCACGTTCACCGACATCGTCGCGGTGGACGGCGCGTCGGGCAGGGTCGAGATCACCAAGGTCCCGAGCACACCGGCCAACCCGGCGATCGGCCTGGTGCAGGGCGTCGGCAGGATCCTCGGCCAGACCGGGCGGTCGACGGCGGATCTCGCGGGTCTCGCGCACGGCACGACGGTCGCGACCAACGCGTTGCTCCAGGGCGAGATCGAGTCGCTCGGCCTCGTCGTGACCGAGGGCTTCCGGCATCTGCTCGAGATCGCGCGCCAGTCGGTGCCCGAGGGCTACGGCAACTCCTACTTCTGGGTGAAGCCCGAGCGCATCGTCCCGGTCGAGCTCGTGCGCGAGGTCGGCGGGCGCCTCGACTTCCGCGGCGGCGAGATCCGGCCGCTGGACGAACGCAGTGTGCGGCTAGCGGCGCGTTTCTTCAGGCAGCGCGGCATCCGCGCCGTCGGCGTCTGCCTGATCCACTCGTACGCGAACGACCGTCACGAGCGCCGCGTCCGCGAGCTGTTCCGCGAGGAATACCCCGAGTGCGCCGTGTCGCTCTCGTGCGAGGTGCTGCCCGAGTACCGCGAGTACGAGCGCGCGATGACGACGCTCGTCGACGCGTTCGTGAAGCCGCACATGGGACGTTACCTGCAGCGGATCCACGAGGAGCTCGGACCGGACCTGCGTTCGAAGCCGTTCCTCGTGATGCAGTCCTCCGGCGGCGTGATCTCGAGCGAGCAGGTCGTCCACAAGCCGATCACCACCGCGCTGTCGGGGCCGGCGGCGGGCGCGCTCGGCGCGGCGGTAGTGGCGAAGGTCGCCGGGTTCGAGGATCTCGTGACGCTCGACGCCGGCGGCACGTCGACCGACCTCTGCCTGATCGAGGCGGGCGTGCCGAAGGTCACCAACGGCGGTTCGGTCGGGCCGTTCCCGGTGCGCATCCCGATGATCGACATCAAGACCGTCGGCACCGGCGGCGGCTCGATCGCCTGGATCAGCCGCGAGGGCCATCTCAAGGTCGGGCCGAAGAGCGCCGGCGCGGTGCCCGGGCCGATGTGCTATCCGGCGGGCGGGGACCAGCCGACGATCACCGACGCGAATCTCGTGCTCGGGCGGATCCCGCCGGCGCTGATCGGCGGGGGGATCAAGCTCGATGCCGAGCGCTCGCGCAAGCGGCATCGCCGATCTCGGCAAGCGGCTTGGCCGCGGGATGTCGGTGTGAGCAGCCTCGCCGAGGGCATCATCGAGATCGCGAACTGGAACCAGGCGAACTGCATCCGGCAGATGACGATCCAGCGCGGCATCGACCCGCGCGGGCTCGCGCTGCTGTCGTTCGGTGGTTCGGGGCCGGCGCAGTCGCCGGCCGTGATGGAGCTCCTCGGGATGAAGGCCTGCATCGTGCCGCTCAACCCGGGCAACCTCTCGGCGTTCGGGCTCCTGGCGGTCGACTGGCGCACCGATCACATCGCGACCCGCGTCACGCACGAGGACGCGCTCGATCCGGACGCGCTCGCGGCGCTCTACCGCGAGCTCGAGCGCGAGGCGACCGAGACCCTCGCGCGCGACGGGATCGATCCGCGCAATGTCCGCCTCGTTCGCGAGGCCGACATCCGCTACGTCGGGCAGTCGATGGAAGTGCGGGTGCAGGCACCCGGCGGCGCGATCGATCGCGCGTTCGTCGGGGCGCTGGTCGACGCGTTCCACGCGGCGCACGAGAAGGCGTTCGGCTACAGCTATCGCGGCAAGCAGAAGGTCGAGCTGGTGAACGTCTGCGTATCGGGGTTCGGGCTGATCGACCGGCCGGCGCTGCCGAAGCTCGCCGCGGGCGCAGCGGCAAAGCCGCGCACCGCACGGCGCGCGTTCTTCGGGGCGCGTTCGTCGAGACCCCGGTCTACGATCGCGTCGCGCTCGCGCCGGGCGCCCGGATCGAGGGACCGGCGGTGATCGAGGAGTTCGGCTCCACGACCGTCGTGTTCCCGGGCCAGGTGCTCGCGGTCGACCCCTACGGGATCATGATCGTGCGGAGGGCGTGATGGCGGCGATCCCGAAACCGCGGGCGGCGGAAGTGGATCCGATCGTGCTGCAGATCGTCGAGGGCACGCTCAACTCGATCGAGGCCGAGATCGAGTACGCGATCGAGCGCACCGCGCGCTCGCCGATGATCCGCGAGGCGCACGACTACCGGGTCGGCCTCTTCGACCGCCGCTGCCGCAAGCTCACCGGGCGCTCGTACTCGGCGATGCCGAACGCGGTCGTGCGCGACTACCCGCCGGAGACGATGCAGCCGGGCGACGTGTTTCTCATGAACGACACCTATCTCACCGAAGGGTCGATCGGACACCTCCCCGATGTGTGCTCGACGGTACCGGTGTTCCACCGCGGCGAGGTGGTCGCGTACATCCAGGCGTTCGGGCACCACGACGACATCGGCGGCCGCGTGCCGGGCTCGATGCCGGGGACGGCGGTGACCGTGTTCGAGGAGGGGCTCGCGATCCCGCCGATCCGGATCTATCGCGAGGGCAAACGGAACGACGAGGCGTTCGCCATCATCCGGCGGAACACGCGCGTGCCGGAAATGTTGGAAGCGGACCTGGATTCCGAGATCGAGGCGATCCGCATGGGCGCGCGGCGGATGGAGGAATTGTTCGAACGCTTCGGGAAAGAGACGGTCGAGGCCTGCTGCCAGGCGATCCTCGACAAGTGCCGCGACATCTACGCAACCGAGCTCCTGCCGAAGATCCCCGACGGCGAGTACGCGTGGGAGGATTTCGTCGAGCACGATGGCGTGACCGACCCCAGCCTCCACCGCCTCGCGCTGCGCATGGTGAAGAAAGGCGGGCGGATCACGCTCGACTTCAACGGCACCGCGCCGCAGTCATCCGGGCCGATCAACTGGCCGGCCGACTACGCCGACGGCGCGTTCCTCATCAAGTGGATCGCGCCGATCCTGCGCAACCTCGCCGATACGCCCGAGCGGGCGGCGGAGATCCACGTCAACGAGGGCGTGTGCGAGGTCTTCGACGTGATCTTCCCGCCGAAGGGCACGCTGATCACGCCGGAATGGCCGGCGGCGACCAACGCGCGCTCGTTCGTCCTGTTGCGCTCGCTCGGCCTCCTTGCGGGCGTCGTCGCGCAGGCGACCGGCGGGCACATGCCGGCCGACCAGGAGACGATTCGCTATACCGGGTTCTACGGCACGGACCCGAACGGCCGCCCCTTCCTCTCGCGCGAGGTGATCGGCGGCGGCTCGGGCGGGCGGCACTACGCCGACGGCAACGACGCGATCCACATCGTGCCCGACTCGCGGAACCAGCCGGCGGAGTTCACCGAGAATCGCTTCCCGGTCATCGTCGAGCGACTGGGCCTGAGCACTGACTCGGGCGGCGCGGGGAAGCGCCGCGGCGGACTCGGCTACGACAAACACTACCGCGTGCTCGTCGATTGCCACACGATCGTGACCGCCGACCGAGTGCGGCTCGGCTGCTACGGCGTCGCGGGCGGCAAGGCCGGCGAGCCGTTCTGCGTTACCGTGGACCTCCACGGCGCCGCGAAGCGGCTCGGCGGACTCGTCGACGGCGAGCCGGTGACGGCGGGGCAGGTCGTGCGCGTCGTGACGACCGGCGGCGGCGGCTGGGGCGATCCGCTCGAGCGCGAGCCCGAGCTGGTCCTGCGCGACGTCGTCCAGCGCAAGGTGTCGCCGGAGGCGGCGCGGCGCGAGTACGGCGTCGTCCTCGTCGCGCACGACGCGGAGGTCGAGACGGAATATGCGGTCGACGAAGCGGCCACGGCGAAGCTCCGCGGCGAAATGCGCGCCGAGCGCAAAGGGCCGCTGCCGCTTATCGATCGCGGGCCCGGGTACGAGAAGATGCTGCGCGGCGAGCATGAGCCGCGCATCTAGGAGAAGCTAGATGGCAATCGAAGTCGCAAAGGTCGTCCTCAAGACGGTGCAGGACGCTTCCGGCATGGAGGAGTGCATCCGCGCCGGACGGTTCGCCGCCGACGAGGTCGTCGCGGTGATCGGCAAGACCGAGGGCAACGGCGGGGTCAACGACTTCACCCGCATCCTCGCCGACCAGGCGTTCCGCGCGGTGCTCATGAAACACGGCAAGCGCTCGGCCGAGTCGGTGAAGCAGATCCCGATGGTGTGGTCGGGCGGCTGCGACGGCGTCATCACGCCGCACGCCACGGTGTTCGCGCAGAACGCGAAGACCGGCGCCGCGTCGAAAGCGCGGCTCGCGATCGGCACCGCGATGAGCCCGCAGATCTTTCCGGAGGACATCGGGCGGCCGGCGATGGTCGAGAAGATCGCCGCAGGCGTCCTTGCTGCGATGAAAGACGCGGGCATCTCGGACCCGAAGGACGTGCACTACGTGCAGACGAAGACGCCGCTCCTCACGATCGACTGGGTGCAGGACGCGCACCGTCGCGGGAAAACCGTCGCGTGCGAGGTGCACGACTCGATGGGCGTGTCGAACGGCACGACCGCGCTCGGCATCGGCGTCGCGCTCGGCGAGATCGAGATGCCGAAGGCGGAGCAGATCTGCAAGGACCTCGACATCTACTCGTCGGTCGCGTCGTGCTCTTCGGGGGTCGAGCTCGACGCCGGGCAGATCGTCCTCCTCGGCAACCGGGCGGGCGCGGGCGGCAGGTACGCCATCGGGCACTCGGTGATGAAGGACGCGCTGGACATCGACGGCATCTACGACGCGATCCGGAACGCTGGCCTCCAGCTTCCCGAGCGCGCGCGCGCCGAGGACCTGAAGGGCAGGCTCGTCAACTGCTTCATCAAGTGTGAGGCCGACCACCGCGGCACCCTGCGCGGCCGGCGGCAGATCATGCTCGACGACTCGGACGTGCATCACCACCGGCACGCGAAAGCGGCGGTGGGCGGCGTGGCGGCCGCCGCCATCGGCGATCCGGCGGTGTTCGTGTCGGTCGACGCGATGCACCAGGGGCCGCAGGGCGGCGGGCCGGTGATCGCGATCGTGGACCTCGGCGAGTGATCGGCGCCACGGCCGCGATCGCGCCGGGCACGGCGGCGGCCGCCCCCGCGGCGGCTGCGCCCGCCCACATCACGATCCGCGGCCTCTCGAAGCGCTTCCAGGGCGCGGTCATCTACGACGGCTTCGACCTCGACATCGCGCGCGGCGAGTTCCTCTCGATCTTCGGCCCGAACGGCTGCGGCAAGTCGACGCTGATCAACATCGTAGCCGGCCTCGTCCCGGCCGACGCCGGCACGATCCGGTTCGGGGGCAAGGAGCTCCGCGACACCAAGATCGGCTACGTGTTCCAGAATTACCGCGAGGCGCTCTTTCCGTGGCTGCGCTCGTTCGACAACATCGAATACCCGCTGAAGCTGGCGAAGCTGCCCGGGCCCGAGCGCCGCGCGAAGGTGGAGCGGCTGGTCGTGCACCTCGGCGTCAAGATCGACCTCGACCGCTACCCCTACGAGCTCTCCGGCGGGCAGCAGCAGCTGGTGTCGATCATGCGCGCGCTGGTGGTCGAGCCCGAGGTGCTGTTCCTCGACGAGCCGTTCTCCGCGCTCGACTACGAGATGACGCTCTTCATGCGCGAGCAGCTGCAGCGCATCTTCATGGAGACCCGGACGACCACGGTGCTGGTGTCGCACGATCTCGAGGAGGCGGTCTACCTCGCCGACCGGGTGCTGCTGCTGTCCCGGCGGCCGGCGCGGATCGCCGACTGTCCCGCGCGTGACGACGCCGCGGCCGCGCGGCGACGCGACGCTCTCCGAGGCCGGGTTCGTGGCGATCAAGGGCCACTGCCTGGAGGTGTTCCAGCGCGAGGTGCACAAGGCATGAAGCGCGACGCGCTCCTGCCGGTGGTCGGCGTCGCCGGGCTGATCGCGGTCTGGTACCTCGCGGTCTGGGCGCGCGTGGTGGACCCGGTGCTCCTGCCGTCGCCCGACCAGGCGTTCGCCGCGCTGGTGAAGGGCATGGCCGGCGGCAAGCTCGGGATCGATTTCTGGCGCACCGTCGAGCGCACCGCGTACGCGATCGCGATCGCCGCGGTGATCGCGATCCCGCTCGGTGTCCTGCTCGGGGCGAACGAGCGCGCCTACCGCGCGGTCGAGTTCGTGATCGACTTCTTCCGCTCGACGCCCGCTTCGGCGATGTTCCCGCTGTTCCTGGTGATCTTCGGCGTCGGGGACAAGACCAAGATCCTGGTCGCCTCGTTCGGCGCGGCGCTGGTGATTCTCTTCAACGTCGCCTACGGCGTGATGAACGCACGGAAGACGCGCCTTCTCGCCGCGAGGGTGATGGGCGCGTCGAAGCTGCGCGTGCTCACCGACGTCATGCTGCTCGAATCGCTGCCGCAGACCTTCGTCGGCCTGCGCAACGGCGTCTCGCTCGCGCTGGTGATCGTGGTGGTCGCCGAGATGTTCATCGGCTCGACCGACGGCCTCGGCCAGCGCGTGTTCGAGGCGCAGCAGCTGTTCGCGATGCCCGACATGTACGCCGCGATCTTCGCCGCCGGCGCGCTCGGCTACGGGCTCAATCTCCTCTTCATGCTGGTCGAGAAGCGCTTCGTCCACTGGGCCGGAAAATAGCGCCATGCCCACGGTCAGCCGGATCATCGCCAACACCTATCGCGACTCGGTGTCGCTGATGCAGCTCTCGGCGTCGCTGAAGGACGTCGCCGGCGTGGAGGAGGCCTCCGCGATCATGGCGACCGAGGGCAACATTGCGCTGCTCGCCGAAGTCGGGCTCGTCGAAGGCGGGATGGCCGCGCAGCCGAGCGATCTCCTGGTGGTAGTGCGCGCGAAGAGCGAGGCCGCGGCGAATGCGGCGATCGCGCGGGTCGAGGAGGCGCTCAAAGCGAGGCCGCCGGCGCGGGCCGCCGGCGGGCCCGCGGAGAATGCGCCACCGCGTTCGATCGGGATGGCGGTCGAGGCGTCGCCCGGCGCGAACCTCGCGCTGGTCTCGGTGCCGGGCGAGTACGCGGCGGCGGAAGCGGAGAAGGCGCTCGCGCTCGGCCTGAACGTCATGCTCTTCAGCGACAACGTGTCGCTTGCCGACGAGATCGCGTTGAAGCGGGCTGCGGCGAACCGCGAGCTGCTCGTCATGGGCCCCGACTGCGGGACGGCGATCATCGACGGCGTGCCGCTCGCATTCGCGAACCGGGTGCGGCGCGGGCCGATCGGCTGCGTGGCAGCGTCGGGCACCGGGCTGCAGCAGGTCACCGCGCTCGTCGACCGGCTGGGCTCGGGCGTCTCGCAGGCGATCGGCACCGGCGGGCGCGATCTGAAGGAGGAGGTCGGCGGGCTCACGATGCTCGCCGGGCTCGACGCGCTCGCGTCCGACCGCGAGACGAAGGTGATCGTGCTGATCTCGAAACCACCGGCCGCGGCGGTTGCAGAGAAGGTGCTCGCGGCAGCGGCGAAGGCGAAGAAGCCGGTCGTTGTCTGCTTCGTCGGCGCGTCGCCGTCGAAGCTCGCCGGGAAGAACCTCCATCCGGTGCGCACGCTCGAGGACGCGGCGCGCGCCGCGGTGGCGCTCGCGCGCGGGCGGAAACCTGCCAAGGGTGGCGCGAGCCCGCGGCTCGGCAAGGGCGTACCCCCGCTCGCGCGTGGCCAGCGATTCGTGCGGGGACTCTTCAGCGGCGGCACGTTCTGCTACGAGGCCTCGCTCCTCCTCGGCGAAGCGCTCGGGCAGGTCTGGTCCAACGCGCCGGTGCGCCACGAGGACGAGCTCGACGACCCGTTCAAGAGCCGCGGGCACACCGTCATCGATCTCGGCGATGACGTCTTCACCCGCGGCCGCCCGCACCCGATGATCGACCATCGCCTCCGCAACGAGCGGATGGTGCGCGAAGCGGCCGATCCGGAGGTAGCCGTGATCCTGTTCGACGTCGTGCTCGGCTATGGCAGCCATCCCGACCCGGCGACGGAGATGGTCCCGGCGATCGTCGCGGCGCGCGCCGCCGCCGCGAAGCGGAAGCGCCGGATCGCGTTCGTCGGCGCGGTCTGCGGCACCGACACGGATCCGCAGGGCCTCGCGCGGCAGGAGGCGGCGCTCGCGAAGGCCGGCGTGATTCTCGGGTCGAGCAACGCCGAGGCGGTAAGGATCGCCGCCGCAATGGTGAACCGCGCGCCTCGTAAACACCCGATCGGCGCGCTGCGGGCCAGGCGGGGGCGGGCTTGAGCGCGCTGTTCGGCAAACCGGTCTCGGTCGTGAACGTCGGTCTCGCGTCGTTCGCGGACGCGGTCGCCGAAGCGGGCTCGCCGGTCGCGCGGGTCGAATGGGCGCCGCCCGGCGGCGAGCCCGGCGCCGCTCGCTCGCTCGCCCGGCTCGTGGCTGATCCGGCGGTCGATGCCGCCAACAAAAAGGCGTTCGAGGCGTATGCCTCGGCCGACCCGGTGCTGGAAGGAATCGGCGTCGCGCGCGAGGCGCTGCCGGGGATGGGCGAGCGGATGCTGCTCCACTCCGGGCCGCCGATCAGCTGGACACGGATGGGCGGTGCGATGCGCGGCGCGGTGATCGGCGCGTGCCTGCTCGAAGGCTGGGCGAAGGACGCCGCCGCCGCGCGCGTCATGGCCGAGCGAGGCGAGATCGCGTTCGACCCGTGCCATCACCACGCCGCGGTCGGCCCGATGGCCGGGATCATCAGCCCCTCCATGCCGGTATGGATCCTGCGTAACCGGAAGCACGGCAATCTGTCGTTCAGCAACCTGAACGAGGGCCTCGGCAAGGTCCTCCGCTACGGCGCCAACAGCCCGGACGTGCTCGAGCGGCTGCGCTGGATGGGTGCGACGCTCGGACCCGTGCTCCGGCGCGGCCTGGAGGCGGGCGGACCGATCGAGCTGAAGCCGCTGATCGCGCGCGCGCTGCACATGGGCGACGAGCTGCACAACCGCAACGTCGCGGCATCGAGCCTCTTCGTCAAGCGGATCGTCGCCGGCATCTTCAAGTCGGACGCGCGGCTGCGCGACGCGGCCGCTGCGATCGAGTTCGCGAACGGCAACGACTTCTTCTTCCTCAACCTCGCGATGGCGGCGTGCAAGGGCATGCTCGATGCGGCGCACGGGGTGCCGCGCTCGAGCATGGTGACGGTGATGGCGCGCAACGGCACGGAGTTCGGCATCCGCGTGAGCGGCTGCGGCGACCGGTGGTTCACCGCGCCGGCGCTCGTCGCCGACGGGCTCTTCTTTCCCGGCTACGGCCGCGCCGACGCCGGCCCGGACATCGGGGACAGCGCGATCACCGAGACCGCCGGGCTCGGCGGCTTCGCGATGGCGGCGGCGCCCGCGATCGTCCAGTTCGTCGGCGGCACGCCGCAGACCGCGATCGCGAACACGCTCGAGATGGTGAACGTCACCATCGGCCGCAACATGGCGTTTACCCTGCCGACGCTCGAATTCGCCGGCACGCCGGCCGGGATCGACGTGCGCAAGGTGGTGGACACCGGCATCCGGCCGGTGATCAACACCGGGATCGCGCACAAGGAACCGGGCGTCGGTCAGATCGGCGCCGGCATCACGCACGCGCCGATGGCGTGCTTCACGCAGGCGCTCGCCGCGCTCGCTACACAATAGGATCGTCACGGAGGAAGGACCATGATCGCCAGACTGTTGGGAGCAATCGCCGTCGCGGCTGCCGCGCTGCCGGCGTGGGGGCAGGACAAGGTGAAGGTCGGGGTGTTCCCGGTCAGCTCGTCGCTGCCGGTGTTCGTCGCGCAGGACCGCGGGTTCTTCAAGGACGAGCGGATCGACGTCGAGATCATCCGGCTGATCGGCGGCCCGCCGAACGTCTCCGGCCTGATCACGAACCAGATCGACGCGTCGTCGGTCCTGGTCACGATCGAAGGCATGAACGCCAACCTGAAGAAGCCAGGCGTCGCGATGTACATCTCGGTGAACGGCCAGAACGCCCAGTACCAGATGGAGCAGTTCGTCGTCCGCCGCGGCGTGAACGCACGCACGCTCGCCGACCTCAAGGGCAAGAAGATCATGTCGGCGCCCGGGCCGGCGAACGTCACGATGGCGAAGGCGGTGCTCGCCGCGGTCGGCCTGAAGGAGGGGGACTACACGCTCGACCAGCTCGACATGGGCCAGCACGTCAACGCGATGACCGCGGGCACGTTCGACGCCGGCTATACGCTCGAGCCGAACGCCGCCGTGATGCGCAAGAACGGCGTCGCGACGACGCTCGAGGCGGGCGTGATCGCGAAGTACATCCTCGGCGACCCGACCGCGAACGCCTGGGTCGGCGGCGGCGTGATCTCGACCGACTTCATGAAGAGCCGGCCGGACGTCGCGCGGCGCTACGCCGCAGCCTGGCTGAAGGCGATCGACTTCATCAACTCGAACCCGAAGGAGGCGCGGAAGTCGCTGGTGAAGAACACCTTCACGCCGGACGACGTCGTCGACACCGTGCCGCTCGTCAAGTTCACCCGGGTCAGCGATCTCACCAACAAGGACCGCATCGACTTCCAGACCTTCATCGACTACTCGACCCGTATCGGGACGCTGGAGGGGCGGGTGGACGTGAACCAGTACCTGGTGAAGTACTGAGATGTCCGACGCGGCGCTGAACCGCCTGCCGGCGCGCGAGCTCGCGCGGCTCGTGCGCGAGAAGCGCGCAAGTCCGGTCGAGGTATTGGAGGCGCATCTCGCGGCGATCGAGCGGGTGAACCCGAAGGTCAACGCGGTGGTGACCATCGCCGCGGATTCCGCCCGCGCCGCGGCGCGCGCGGTCCAAGCAGCGGTCATGCGTGGGGATGCGCTGCCCCCGCTCGCCGGCGTGCCCGTCGGCATCAAGGACATCACGCCGACTGCGGGCATCCGCACCACGTGGGGTTCGACGCTCTACGCCGATCACGTCCCGACCGAGGATGCCGAGGTCGTGGTGCGCCTGAAGCGCGCCGGCTGCATCGTCATCGGCAAGACGAATACGCCCGAGTTCGCCGCCGGCGGCAACACGGTGAACAAGCTGTTCGGCGCGACGCGCAACCCGTGGGACCTGCGCCTCTCGGCGAGCGGTTCGACCGGCGGGGGCGCGGCAGGTCTCGCTGCGGCGATGATGCCGCTCGCGGAAGGCTCGGACTTCGGCGGCAGCCTGCGGACGCCGGCGTCGTTCTGCGGCGTCGTCGGCCTGCGGACGACCGCCGGCCTGGTCGCGCGGCACCCGATGACCCTGCCATGGCACGATCAGAGCGTCGCCGGCCCGATGGCGCGCGACGCCGAGGACTGCGCGCTGATGCTGGATGCGATGACCGGGCTTTCGCCGAAAGCTCCGCTCTCGGTACCGCCGACCTGGGCGAGTGCGCACGAGATCGTCGCCCGCGCCGAAAACCTCCGCGGCGTGCGGATCGCCTACGCAGCGGAGCTCGGCCGCACCGGCGTCGACCCCGAGGTGGCGCGCCTGTGCCGGGACGCCGCGCTGGGGTTGCAGCGGCATGGCGCTGCCGTCGAGGAGATCGCGGTCGACTTCTCCGACGGCCGCGACGCGTTCATCACGTTGCGCGGCGAAGCCATGGTCGGCAACCACCTCGCCCGCATCGACAAGCTCGATGTGCTCGACCCCAATCTGGCGGGGAACATCCGGCTGGGGCTCCAGGTGAAGGTCGGCGACATCGCGCGCGCCGAGCACAAGCGCGCCGAGATCTGGCATCGGTGGCGCCTCCTGTTCGAGCGCTTCGACCTGGTGCTGACGCCGACCTCACCGGTCTCGCCGTTCCCGGTCGAGCAGAACTACCCGTTCGAGATCGCCGGGAAGAAGCTGGAAAGCTACATCGACTGGGTGGCGCAGACGTTCCTCGTCTCGCTTGCCGCGCTGCCGGCGGCGAGCGTGCCGGCTGGGCTTTCGCCGCGTCCGGGCTGCCGGTCGGCCTGCAGATCGTCGGCCCGCGTTTCTCGGAGCCGCAGCTTCTCGGGTGCGCGAAGCTCGTCGGCCGCGACCGGCCGCTCGGCTGGGCCCCGTACGCGGGGTAGCGCTGGCGCGGATGGTCCTGAGCGTCCGTGGCTAGCGGTTGAGTCGGTTGCGCGTTTCCTCGAGCTGCCGCGCGAGCTGACTGGCGACGAGGTTGCGCCCGATCGAACGGCGTACCGACGAGCCCATGCCGGTGACTTGGTCGGTGAACGTGTGGTTCACCGCGAAGACCAGCGACGCATCGGCGTAAGGAATCACGCCGACCAGGGTCAGCATCGAGTTGTATTCACTTGACGCGTAGAAGTGGAGGTCCGCACCCAGCGCCGACGCCGCGCCGCGGGTGCGCAGCTCCGCCGACAACACGAGCACCTGCTCGCGCTCGACGCTGCGCTCCATCCAGTAGTAGCTGCACTCGGGACCGGGCGCGGCGAGCTGTTCGAGGACGCCCGGGAAGGCGTCCCGCACGAACGACAGGCTGGCGAGCGCGCTGCGCAGCTCGACGCGCGGATCGACGATCTGGCCGTTCTCGCGCAGGTACGGCTCCACGCCGCCGACGCCGCGCGCGGCGTACGTGCGCAGCCGCGCGCCGAGGATCTCGGCCAGGACAGCGCGCGCGCGGCCGGCGAGGTCGGACGCCGCCGGGTTGAGCCGCGCCAGCCGATCGCCTTCGGCGACGCTCAGATTCAGATAGCGCCGCGGCGCCTTGACGAGCTCGTCGATGCGCTTCGACGTCGGGCAGCGGTAGCTCCGCGAACGCGGGGCCGTCGCTGGCACCGGGTCGCAGCGCCTGGTAGCGCTTCACCTGATGAACCAGGAGAAAGGTCTCGGAGTGCAGGAACGCGTCGACCACCGCCGACGCCTCTTTCCCGCGCACGAGCAGCATGGCGCCGGACGCGACGATCTCGCCCGCGAGCTTCTCCTGGCTCGGCACGCCGTTGTGTACGACCGCACCCTTCTCGAGGTCGGGCAGACGCTTGGTCGGGTCGAGGCCAAGGTATCGCATCAGCTCGCCCGTGAAGCGCGTGCCGTCGCCGACTTGACCCGATGCGTACGGGGCCGCGAGGAGGACGAGCGAGAGCGCAAGCAAGGCGCAGCGCAAGATACGGTAGATCGGCATCCGCGAGAGCATACGCGGCCTTGACGCTCGCGATGTTGCGACGATGGATTGGCCGATGCGCGAAGTCGGCGACGAATCGCTCCTCGACGCCTATTCCCGGGCGGTGATCGGCGCGGTCGAGGCCATCCGGCCCTCGGTGGTCCACGCAGTGGGTCGTCGGCACCCGTTGAAGGAAGCGCCGCTCATTACACTGCCCCGCGCTCGCGCAGCCGCGCGATCGCGCCGTCGTCGTAGCCGAGCTCGCCGAGCACCGCCGCGGTGTCCGCGCCGAGATCGGGCGGCGGCCGATGGATGCGGCACGGATCGTCGGTGAACTTGATCGGGAAGCCGAGCACGTCGAGCGGTCCGCACCGCGGATGCTCGATGGCGAGCCGCATGCGCTGGTGGCGCGTCTGCGGATCGTCGAATACCTCGGCGACGTTCAGCACCCGCCCGCACGGGATCCCCGCGTCGTTCAGCACGCGGATCCAGTGCGCGACCGGCTGCGTGCGGGTGCGCTCGTTGACCGCGGCGTTGATCGTCGCCCGGTTCGCGAAGCGCAGTTCGTTCGTGCGGAATTCCGGACGGTCCTTCAGCTGTTCGAGGTCGAGGACCGCGAGCAGCTTGAGGTAGAAGGTATCGTTGCTCGGCGCGATCGCGACCTCTCCGTCGGCGGCCTCGAAGAGACCGTAGGGCGAGGCGAGCGCGTGGTCGTTGCCGGTCCGCAGCGGCAGCTCGCCGGTGGCGAACCAGTTGGTCGCGAGGAAGGCGAGCATGCTGGTCATGCCGTCGGTGAGGGCGGTCGTGACCTCCTCGCCCTGTCCGGTGCGGCTCCGCCGCACGAGCGCCGCGAGGATGCCCATCGCGGCGTACGCGCCGGCAACCAGGTCGGAGATCGGGGGCGCCGCGCGCATCGGCGGGCCGTCGGCGTCGCCGTTGACGGCCATGAAGCCGCTCATGGCCTGCGCGATGAAGTCGAACGACGGTCGCGCGGCGTACGGGCCGTCGAGCCCGAAACCGGTGACGTTGCAGCTGACGATGTCCGGCTTGATCGAGCGCAGCGCGTCGCGGCCGAACCCCATCCGGTCCATCACGCCGGGCCGATAGTTGTTGACCACGACGTCGGCCCGCCCGAGGAGCCGGCGCAGGACCTCCTTCCCTTCGTCGGTGCGGAGATCGAGCGTGATCGAGCGCTTGTTGCGGTTGAAGGTGGCGAAGTAGAGCGAGTAGCCGTTGCGCGCCGCGCCCTGCTTGCGCACCGGGTCGCCCGCCCCGGGCTCTTCCACCTTGATGACCTCGGCGCCCATGTCGGCGAGGAACATCGAGCAGAACGGCCCGGCGACGATGCGCGTCAGGTCGACGACGCGGATGCCTTCGAGCTGCATTCGTCGCGCGCGGTGAGGCTATTCGAGCTTGACGCCCGACTCCCGCACGATGCGGCCCCAGTGCTCGTAGTCCTTGCGCACGAACGCCGCGAACTCGTCGATGCCGCCGCCGGCCGGCGCGACGCCCTGCGCGTTCATCTTCTCGATGACGTCCGGCGCCTGGAGCACCTTGTTCACCTCGGCGTTGAGCCGCTCGACGATTGGCCGCGGCGTCCCCGCCGGCGCGAAGAGCCCGAGCCAGATGATCACGTCGACGCTCGGCTGTCCGGATTCGGCGAAGGTCGGCGTCGACGGTAGCGCGGGCGAGCGCTTCCCGGAGGTGACGGCGACCGCGTTGAGCTTGCCGCTCTTCACGAGGTTGAGCACCGACGCGACCGACATGATCGCGACGTCGACCTGCCCGCCCATGACGTCGGCGAGCGCCGGCGCCGCGCCCTTGTAGGGGACCTGCAGCAGCCGTAACCCGGCGGCGCGCTGGAGCTGCTCGCCGAAGAGATGGCCGAGCGACCCGTTGCCGGCGGTGGCCCAGCGGACTCCTTCGGCCGTCTTGCCCTGGGCGATCAGGTCCTGGGGGCGCGCGAGGCGCGACTGCGCCGCGCTCACCACCGCGAGCGGCGTGACCGAGACCTGCACGATCGGCGCGAAACTCTTCACCGTGTCGTAGCCGACGTTCGCATAGAGCCAGGGCCCGAGCATGATGTTGTCGGACTGGCCCATCACGATGGTGTAGCCGTCGGGCGGCGACTTCGCCGCCAGCTCGAGCGCGATGTTGCCCGACGCGCCCGGCCGGTTCTCGAGCACGACCGTCCACTTGAGCGTCTCGGCCAGCTTGTTGCCGACCACGCGCGACACGAAGTCGGTGCCGCCGCCCGGCGGAAACGGGATCAGCAGGCGGATCGGGCGCGTGGGGTAGTCCTGCGCGCCGGCGCCGGCCATCAGCGCGGCGAGCGCCAGCGCGGCGATCCCGCGGATGAGGTTCGTCTTCAGGTGCGTCGCGTCGGTCATGGCTCCTCGATTCGAATGGCCTGCGCTGGACAGTGTCGTGCGGCCTTCCGCACGGCGGGTACGAGCCGGTCGTCCGGCTGCGTCATGCGCAGGACGACGATGCCGTCCTCCTCGCGCTGGTCGAACACCTCGGGTACCGAGCGCGCGCACTGCCCGGATCCCACGCAGCGCTGCTGGTCGATGCGCACCTTCATCTTCGCTTCCCTACCAGGCAACCGGCAGATTATGCACGCCGTAGATCTGCATATCGTCCTTGAAGCGGACCTCGTCGAGCGGTGCCGCGAGCCGGAGCGCGGGCAGCCGGCGGAGGAGCGCGGGATAGATCACCTGCAGCTCGTAGCGTGCCAGGGTCTGCCCGAGGCACTGGTGGATGCCGTAGCCGAAGGTGAGATGGTCGGAGGCGTCGCGCCCGAAATCGAGCCGGTCGGGATCGGCGAAAACGCGCTCGTCGCGGTTGGCGGAGGCGAGCAGCAGGAACAACCCGTCGCCCTTGCGCACCGTCACCCCGCCGATCTCGAGGTCCTCGAGCGCGACGCGCCGCGGCGAGAACTGCACCGGCGTGACGTATCGCAGCAACTCCTCGACCGCCGCGTCGACCGAGTCGGGGTGCTCCTGGAGCCGGCGCCGCAGGCCGTCGTCGCGCAGGACGAGCAGCATGCCCATGCCGATCATGTTGGTGGTGGTGTCGTGGCCCGCGCGCAGGATCATGGCACCGATCTCGGCGAAATCGTCCCGACTGAGCAGGCCGGGCTTCACGTGCGATTGGATCACGCGGCTCGTCAGGTCGTCGCCCGGTGCCGCTTCCTTGGCGTCGATCAGCCGGCGGAAGTAGGCGGCGAGCGCACGCGCCTTCTCGAGCGCTTCCGCCGGCGTCTGCGTGAGCCCGTGCCGCCCCACCGCGCAGTCGATGATGAAGCGGTGATCCTCGTAGGGCGAGCCGATCAGCTCGGACATCACGAGCGACGGAAACTTGACCGCGAGCGTGGCGGCCAGGTCGGCGGGCGGGCCGTGCGCGACGAGCTCGTCGATCACGCCTTCCGCGATCGCCGCGATCCGGGGTTTGAGCCCCAACATCCGCCGCACGCTGAACTCGCGAGTGAACATGCGCCGGTAGTGGTCGTGCGCCGGGTTGTCCATGCCGACGAACGCGCGCTCGTTGCGATCGACCGTGACGCGTGCCTCGGTGACGGTCGGAAAGTCGGGATGCGCCATCGCGCCGCTGAAACGGCGGTCGTCCGTCAGCACCGCACGGATCTCCTCGTGGCGCGTCACCAGCCAGGCGCGCCGGCCGTTCCAGAGCGTCACTGCGCAGAGCGGGCCTGCCGCGCGCGCGCGGGCGTAGAGGGACGGCGGGTCGAACGGGCATTCGCGCCGGAACGGAAAGCGCGGCGCATCGGGCGGGGACATTTCCACGGGGGCTACGGTCGACTGGAGAGGACGAATCCTGCCGAAGATAGCGCGAATCGATCGGCGGGCCACCGCCGACCGGCGAGCGCCGGCTCCCGGCCGGGCGGCAGCATGCGCTCGAACGCCCCCTGGTACTCGGCCGCGCCCACGATCGCCGCGTCGCTGTGCGCGGCGCCTTCCACGAGCAGCAGCCGCTTCGCCCCGGTCGCGCGCAGATAGAGCTCCACGCCCATCGCCGGCGGAACGATCGCGTCGCGCTTGCCGTGGATGACGAGCAGCGGCGCGCCGATCCGCCGGACCTTCGCCGCCGCATCGAACCGTCCTGCGAGCATCGCGTCGACCGGGTAGACGCGGGCGACCCACGACTCGCGCAGCAGGGCCGCGATCGACGTCGGGGCGGCCTCGACGACGACGCCGCTCACGTCGGGATAACGCGCCGCGAGCTCGAGCGCGGTCACGGCGCCGAGCGAGTGGCCGTAGACGAGGCGCAGTGCCGGATCGGGCTGGTGCCAGCGGAGCTCGTGCCACGCGGCTTCCGCGTCCTCGTACATCGTCGCCTCGGTCAGCGGCCCGCGGCTGCTCTTGCCGAGGCCGCGATAGTCGATCATCAGGACCGCGGCGCCGGCCCGGTGGATGGCCGCGGCGACGTGCACCATGCCGGCGATGGTGCGTCCCGTCCCGTGCAGGAGCAGCACGACCGGCGCGTGACGGTCGTTCGGCAGGAACCAGCCGTGCACCCACTCGCGGCGGGGGCCGACGCGCAGCCAGACATCGAAGTGGCGGAGGCCGACCATGCCCGGGGTCTGCCGCAGCTCGGCCTCGGGGAAGTTGACGAACCGATCGGGGAAGTGCCACAGCAGCGCCGCGCCGGTCGCGTAGATCGCGACCGCCGTGGCAGCGAGGGAAGCGAGGACGCGCCGGAGCATCCGCGGCATGGGCGCGTAGCGTACTCCGGGGCGCGCACCCCGGCCCTTCGGCCGGTAGCTACTGGGGTGCTGCGACCCCCGAGTAGACGAGGCCCGTCATGTCGGCCTGGCCCTCGGTCGCCGGCACGAGCAGGAAGTGGATCGCGTTGACCGAGAACGCCGACGGGGGGAACGCGCGCACGTACTTCGTCTCGCCGGCCGCCAGCGGGAAGTCGAGCCGCCCGTCCGCCGCCGTCACACCGGTCGCTTCGTAGCGCCCGGCCGGGCGGTCGACGAAGAAGAACCCGCTCGCGATCGCAAAACCGACGATGGCGCCGTTCAGCTTGATCGCCGGCTGAACGTCGCCACCGAACCGGACGCTGGGCGTGTAGAAGAAGACCCGGCCCTCGCCCGCCTTCATCGGCGGGAGCGAGACGCTCATCTGCGTGTAGCTCGTCCCGACCGGCGTCGAGCAGGCCGCCAGCAGCGCCAGCACCAGGATCACCGCAACTCGTCCCGCCCCCATTGCTTTTCCCTCCCGAGCGAAGCGCGGAGTGTGCCAAGAAACCGTGGCCGCGGAATCGCCCTACGACGAGACCGGCGTCGGCTTCGGCAGCGGCAACCGCTTCGCTGCCATCACGTCGCGGAGCCGATCGGGATAGTCGGTGATGATGCCGTCGACGCCCCAGTCGATGAGCCGCTCCATTTCGGCTGCCTCGTTCACCGTCCAGGGGAGCACCGCGAGCCCGAGACCCTTCGCTTCCTTCACCAGCGCCTCGGTCAGGTCGCGGGAGCTCGGCGACCAGATCGGGGCGCCCGCCGGCCCGCGCGGGCCGGCCGCTGCGGCGGCCGCGACCATCTTCGGCACCGAGCCGTGATCGGCGAGCCGGATGCCGTTCGTCCACGGCGACGGCTCGCGGCCGACGTCGCGGACGTTCTCGGCGTCGCTCGTCAGGTACGCGACCGCGATCTCCGGCGCCGCGCGCTGCACGAGCGCGAGCGTCCGCCAGTCGAACGACTGGATGATCGTGCGGCGCTCGACGCCGTTCGCGCGGACGACCTGGATCAGGGCGCGCGTGAACGCCTCGGGACCGGCCGCCTCGTCGGGGGCGAGCGGCGAGAGCTTCGTCTCGATGTTGAACCGCACCTCGCCGTTGTGCGCCTTGCGCGCGAGCTCGAAGACCTCCTCGAGCTTCGGGATCCGGACGCCGTCCATGCGTCGCTGCTCGGGGAAGCGCTTCGAGTAGTCGCTGCCCGGGCGCAGGCGACCGACGTCGTAGCGGCTGAGCTCGTGGAAGGTCAGCTCGCGGATGGTGCGCGTGCGGCCGACGAGCCAGCGGCCGTCGGGTCCGCGCGCGATGTCGGGGTTGAGCCGCCGGTCGTGCGCGACCACCACCACGCCGTCCTCGGTGACGCCCGCGTCGAGCTCGAGCGTCGTCACGCCGATCGTGAGCGCGCGCGCGAACGCCGGCAGCGTGTTCTCCGGCGCGAGTCCGCGCGCGCCGCGATGTCCCTGGAGGTCGAAAGCGTGGGCTTGGGTCGTCACGGCGGCGGCGATCAGCAGTGCGGGTCGGAGCACGAGCGTGCGCTAGAATCGGACGCTTTCAAGTGTAATCGCTCCCAATGGTGAGAGTCTGGACGATCGACGGCATCACGCCGGTGGTGGACCCGTCGGCCTTCGTGCATCCGTCGGCGACCCTGATCGGCGACGTGATCGTCGGGCCCGGCGCATACATCGGGCCCTCGGCCTCGCTCCGCGGCGACTTCGGCCGCATCGTGATCGGGGAGGGGGCGAACCTGCAGGACTGCTGCATCGTCCACGGTTTCCCCGACGAGGACACGGTGGTCGAGTCGAACGGCCACATCGGCCACGGCGCGATCCTCCACGCCTGCCGCATCCGGACTCATGCGCTCGTCGGCATGAACGCGGTGGTGAACGACAACGCGGTGATCGGCGAGTGGGCGATGGTCGCCGCGCTCGCGTTCGTGAAGGCGGGGATGGAGGTCCCTCCGCGCACGCTGGTCGTCGGTATTCCGGCACGGGTGCTGCGCGAGCTGACCCCGGAGGAGCTCCGGTGGAAGGGCGACGCCACGCGCCAGTACCAGGAGCTCGCGGTTCGCAGCCTCCGCACGATGAAGGAGGCGACCGCGTTGACCGCGGTCGAGCCGGACCGCCCCCGGCTCCAGCTGCCGGACGTCCTTCCGCTCGGGGCGTACAAGAAGAGCGCCGCGCGATGACGGCGGCGTCGTTCGCCGAACGCCTGCGGCGGCGCGAGCTGCTCGTCGGGATGATCGTCACGCTCCCGGCGCCCGAGGTTGCGGAGGTGCTTTCGGCGGCCGGTCTCGACTGGCTGTTCGTCGACACCGAGCACGCCGCGCTCGACTTCCTCGCGGCGCAGGGCCTGCTCCAGGCCGCGCGCGTGCCGTGCGTCGTCCGCGTTCCGGACGGCGGCGAGGCGACCCTGAAGAAGGCGCTCGACATCGGCGCGGCGGGCGTCGTGGTGCCGATGGTGAACAGCGCCGCGCAGGCGAAGTCGATCGTGTCGTTCTGCAAGTACCCGCCGCGGGGCGTCCGCGGCGTGGGACTCGTGCGGGCGCAAGGATACGGCTTCGATTTCCAGCGCTACGTCAGCACCGCCGACGATGGAACGGCGGTGTGCGTCCAGTGCGAGCACGTCGCCGCGGTCGAGGCGATCGATGCGATCGTCGCGGTCGACGGCGTCGACGCGGTGTTCGTCGGACCCTACGATCTCTCGGGCAGCATGGGACGGCTCGGCGAAGTCGAACACCCGGAAGTCCTCGCCGCGATCGCGCGCGTCGCGGACGCGTGCCGGAAGGCGGGCCGGGCGCTCGGCATCTACGTCGGTTCGGCCGCGAAAGCGAAGGCGTTCATCGCGCAGGGTTACACGCTCGTCGCGGTGGGCATGGACACCATCCACCTCGGCGAGGCCGCGCGATCGATCGCCGGCGCGCTGAGACCGGGCTGACACGACAAGGAGAGAGCGCCGATGGCTTACGAGAACATCCTCACCGAGACCCGCGGCCGCGTCGGTCTGATCACCCTGAACCGCCCGAAGCAGCTCAACGCGCTCAACGACGCGCTGATGAACGAGCTGGGCGACGCGCTCGCCGCGTTCGAGAAGGACGAGGGCATCGGCGCGATCGTGATTACCGGAAACGAGAAGGCGTTCGCGGCCGGCGCCGACATCGGCGCGATGAAGGACTGGTCCTACATGGACGTCTACAAGTCGGAGTACATCACGCGCAACTGGGAGCGGATCCGGTCGATCCGCAAGCCGGTCATCGCCGCGGTCGCCGGCTTCGCGCTCGGCGGCGGCTGCGAGGTCGCCCTGGCGTGCGACATCGTGATCGCCGCCGACACCGCCAAGTTCGGGCAGCCGGAGATCAAGCTGGGCGTCATCCCCGGTGCGGGCGGGACGCAGCGGCTGCCGCGCGCGGTCGGGAAGGCGAAGGCGATGGACCTGATCCTCACCGGCCGGATGATGGACGCGGCCGAGGCCGAGCGGGCCGGGCTCGTGTCCCGGGTCGTTCCCGCGGCGAAGCTGCTCGACGAAGCGCTCGCGGCGGCGAACGCGATCGGCGAGTTCTCCCTGCCGTCGGTGATGATGGCGAAGGAGGCGATCAATCGCGCCTACGAGAGCCCGCTCGGCGAAGGCATCCTCTTCGAGCGGCGGCTGTTCCATTCGCTCTTCGCCACCGCGGACCAGAAGGAAGGGATGGCGGCGTTCGTCGAGAAGCGGAAACCCGCGTTCAAGCACAAGTAGCCGTGGTTCCTCCGGTGTCAGATCTCCGCGTCGGCTGGATCGGCCTCGGCGCTATGGGCCACCCGATGGCCCTCCACCTCCTGCGCGCCGGACATCCGCTCGCGGTCTGGGCGCAGCTCGCCGCGCTGGTGGGGCACGGCTGGGGCGGCGACGACACTTCCAGCCTGCTGCGGGTGCTCGAGGCGCAATCGGGCAATGGCCGCGGCTGAGCGCCGCCCCGCCTGGCAGATCATCGGCTGGCTGTGCCTCGCGCACGTCGCGAGCATGAGCGTCTTCGCGACCTATCCCGCGCTGCTGCCGGCGCTCCAGGTGGAGTGGTCGATGTCGAACACCGAGGCGGGCTTCGTGAGCGGCCTCTTCTTCGCCGGCTACATGGCCGCGGTACCGGTGCTCACCGCGCTCACCGACCGGGTCGACGCGCGGCGGATCTATCTCGCGTCGAGCGTCGTCGCGGCGCTCGGCAGCGCCGGCTTCGCATGGCTCGCACGCGGCACGCTGACTGCCGGATTCTTCCAGTTCCTCGTCGGGGTCGGCATCGCCGGCACCTACATGCCCGGCCTGCGCGCGCTGACCGACAACACGATCGGCGCGGCGCAGACGCGGGCCGTCTCCTTCTACACCGCGTCCTTCGGCTTCGGCACGAGCTTCTCGCTCGTGCTCGCGAGCTGGATCGCCGCCGCCGGCGGTTGGCACTGGGCGTTCGCGTGCGCGGCGATCGGGCCTCTTGTCTCGGCGGCGATGGTCGTGCTGGGGCTCCCCGCCCGGAAGCCGTCCGGCGCGCGTGCGGACGCGCATCTCCTCGACTTCCGGCCGGTGATCGGCAACCGGCCCGTGCGGCGCTACATCCTCGGCTACGCGGTGCATTGCTGGGAGCTCCTCGGCTCGCGCTCGTGGATGGTCGCCTTCCTCACCTTCGCGCAGAGCACGGTGCCGGCCCCGCTCTCGCCGGCGACGATCCACGCGGTGGCGAACCTCGTCTCGCCGTTCGCGAGCATCGGCGGGAACGAGGTGGCGCTCCGCACCGGCCGCGCGCGGGTGATCGTGCTCGGCATGACGCTCTCCGGGCTCCTCACGTGCACGCTCGGCTTTCTCGCGCATCTGCCCTGGATGCTGGTGTTCGCGCTGGTCGTCGTGCACATGCTGCTCGTCATGAGCGACTCCTCGACGCTCACCGCCGGCATGGTCGCAGCGAGCGATCCCGCGCTGCGCGGGGCGACGATGGCGGTGCACTCGACGCTCGGTTTCGCCACCGGGTTCGTCGCGCCGCTCGTGTTCGGGCTCGCGCTCGACCTCGCGGGCGGGAACCAGAGCGCCCTCGCCTGGGGCATCGCCTTCGTCACGCTCGGCATCGGCGCGATCGCGGCACCGGTGCTCCTCGGATTCCTGCGTCGCTCGTGAGCGTCGAGCTCACCCGCCGCCGCGAGCGCTGGCTCCTCGCCGTGCTCGGCGGGGTGCAGTTCTCCACCATCCTCGACTTCATGCTGCTGATGCCGCTCGGGCCGCAACTGAACGAGGAGATGTGGAAATTCCTCCGGCGGTTCGCCCTGCCGCCGGCGCGGACATGAGCGCCGGGCGCGCACCGGTGGTCGTCGCGGGCGCGGGACCGGTCGGTCTGCTTACCGCGCTCGCGCTGGCGAGTCGCGACGTGCCGGTGCTCGTGCTCGAGGCGGAACCCGCGCTGACCCACGATCTTCGCGCCGGCACGTTTCATCCGCCGACGCTCGAGATGATGGCGCCGTATGGCATCACCGCCGAGATGCACCGCACTGGCATCAAGGTGCCGCGCTGGCAGCATCGCGATCGCAGGGAGGGGGTGATCGCGGAATGGGACCTTTCGCTGATCGCCGACGAGACGCCGTTCCCGTATCGGTTCCATCTCGAGCAGCACCGGCTCACCCCGATCATCTTCGACCGTCTGGCGCGACTCCCGCACGCCTCCGTGCGCTTCGGCGCGCGCGTCGTCGACGTCGGACAGGACGCGGACCGAGTGTGGGTCACCGCCGAGACGGCCGGCGGCGTCGAGCGCTTCGAAGGCGCGTGGCTCGTCGGCGCAGACGGCGGACGGAGCGCCGTGCGGAAGGCGATCGGCGTCGAGTTCGAGGGGTTCACCTGGCCGGAGCGGTTCGTGGTCGTCAGCACCCGCTACGACTTCGCCGCGCACGGCTTCACGCCGAACGCCTACGTCGCCGATCCCGATCAGTGGGCGGCGGTGTTCAAGATGCCCGACGCCGAGCCCGGCGGCCTGTGGCGCATCGCGTTTCCCGTTCCGCCGGACGAGCCGGACGATGTCACGCTGTCCGAAGCCGAGATCGAGCGGCGGATGCAGTACTTCGTCCCGCGGGCCGAGCGCTACGCGATCCGGTACAAGAGCATCTACAAGGTGCACCAGCGCGTCGCGCGGGAGTTCCGACGGGGCCGGGTGCTGCTCGCGGGCGATGCGGCGCACCTCAACAATCCGCTCGGCGCGTTCGGGCTGAACGGCGGCATCCACGACGCGATCAGCCTCGCGGACAAGCTCGTCGCGGTGTACCGAGGCGAAGCCGATCAATCGCTACTCGATCGCTACGTGCGCCAGCGGCGGACGGTCAACGTCGAGTACGTCCAGGAGGGTTCGATCCGCAACCTGCGCACGCTCGCGGAGCGCGATCCCGCGGTGCGCCAAGCGCGGTTCGACGAGCTCCGCCGCGCGAACGCCGACCGCGCGCTCGCCCGCCAGTTCCTGCTGCAGAGCTCGATGATCGCGAGCGTCCGGCGAGCGGCGGCGATCCCGTAGGCTCGGCTGCGCCGGCCGGGTCCCGGCGGGGCGCGGGCGGCGAGCCGCCGGGCGGCGACGGCCCCTTGACACTAGGCGGGCCGTGGGCGGTTCACGGATAATCCTCGTGCCGCCCCGCGCGTCAGGGCGGCTCGACCACAGGCGGGGCGGCCGGCGAGGGACGGCCGCTCAAAACGAGGAGAGGACCGTGGAGAAGATCTGGCTGAAGAGCTATCCCCCCGGCGTGCCGGCGGAGATCCGGTACGACGAGCACAAGTCGATCGGTGCGCTGCTCGACGCGAGCGTGAAGAAGTTCGCCGAGCGCCCCGCCTACCACAACATGGGCAAGACGCTCAGCTTCGCCGATCTCGACCGGCTCACGCAGAACTTCGGGGCGTGGCTCCAGGCGAAGGGTCTCGCCAAGGGCGCGCGCGTCGCGATCATGATGCCGAACGTGCTCCAGTACCCGGTCGCGCTCTTCGGCACGCTGCGCGCGGGCTGCGTCGTCGTCAACGTCAACCCGCTCTACACCGCCCGCGAGCTCGAGCACCAGCTCAACGACTCCGGCGCGGAGGTGATCGTCATCCTCGAGAACTTCGCCGTCACGCTGCAGCAGGTGGCGGCGCGGACGAAGCTGAAGTACATCGTCGTCGCCTCGCTCGGCGACATGCTCGGCCTCAAGGGCGCGATCGTCAACTTCGTCGTGCGCCACGTGAAGAAGATGGTGCCCGCGTACCAGCTGCCGGGGGCGCTCCGGTTCAACGACGTCGTCGCCGAGGGCGCGCGCCACGAGCTGAAACGGGTCGAGGTCGGCCTGGAGGACATCGCGTTCCTGCAGTACACCGGCGGCACGACCGGCGTCGCCAAGGGCGCGATGCTGCTCCACCGCAACATCCTCGCCAACCTCGAGATGGTGTACTGGTGGCAGAAGCCGTTCCTCGGCGACCAGGCGCAGGTCGTCATCACCGCGCTGCCGCTCTATCACATCTTCTCCCTCACCGGGAACTGCCTCACCTACATGAAGATGGGCGGCTGCAACGTGCTGATCACCAACCCGCGCGACATCCCGGGATTCGTGAAGGAGCTCACCAAGCACAAGTTCACGGTGATCACCGGCGTCAACACGCTCTTCAACGCGCTGCTGAACCACCCGGATTTCGGCAAGCTCGACTTCAGCCAGCTCAAGCTCACGATCGGCGGCGGCATGGCGGTGCAGAAGGCGGTCGCCGAGCGCTGGCAGCAGGTCACCGGCCGGGCGCTGCTCGAAGCCTACGGGCTCACCGAGACCTCGCCCGGCGTGTGCGTCAATCCGCTCAACCTCAAGGACTACAACGGGGCGATCGGGCTACCGCTGCCGTCGACGGAGATCGAGATCCGCGGCGACGACGGCAAGGCGCGCGGCATCGGCGAGGTCGGCGAGCTCTGCGTGCGCGGACCGCAGGTCATGAAGGGCTACTGGCAGCGGCCCGAGGAGACTGCGAAGGTGATGAGTCCCGACGGCTTCTTCGCGACCGGCGACGTCGCGACGGTGGACGCACAGGGATTCGTCCGGATCGTCGACCGCAAGAAGGACATGGTGCTGGTGTCGGGGTTCAACGTGTATCCGAACGAGGTCGAGGACGTGGTCGCGCAACTCGCCGGCGTGCTCGAGTGCGCCGTGATCGGCGTGCCGGACGACAAGTCGGGCGAGGCGGTGAAGCTCTTCGTCGTCAAGAAGGACCCGGCGCTGAGCGAGGACGACGTCCGGAAGCATTGCGAAACGAACCTCACCGGCTACAAGCGCCCGAAGTTCGTCGAGTTCCGCACCGAGCTGCCGAAGACGAACGTCGGCAAGATCCTGCGCCGCGCGCTGCGCGACGAGGTGGCGGGTCAGAAGAAGGCGGCCTGAAGGGGTCGCCTGCGAGCCGACCGCTATCGCCTGGGCTTCGGCAGCTGGAGCCGGAGCATCTGGATCGCGTTGCCGAAGTAGATCCGGCGCAGATCGTCCTTGGCGAGCTTCAGCGAGTCGATCGCCTTGATGTTCTCGCGGATGAAGAGCGGCCCGCCCTGCGGGTCGAACGGGCAGTCGGTGCCGAAGAGGACGTGTCTTGCACCGAAGAAGTCGAGCCCGCAGCGGATCGCCGCGGCCGAGCCGTTCACTGAGGTGTCGCCGTAGAACATGCGGAAGTAGTCGAGCGGCCGCTTCTTCATGCTCTTCCGCAGCGACTCGTAGTCCTCGTCCGCGGTACGGCTGCCGAGCTGGTCCCAGCCGTAGCCGATGCGCTTGTCGAAGAACGGCGCCATCGCGCCGAGATGATGCGTGATGATCCGCAGCTTCGGCAGCCGCTCGAATGTTCCGGAAAAGACGAGCCGCGCCATGAACGCGCTCGTCTCGTAGGGCCAGCCGAACGCCCACCAGATCTCGTACTTCGACTTCGACTCGGTCGCGTAGTCCGCGAACTTCGCGGTGCGCGTCGGGTGGACCCAGACCGGGAGGTCGTGCTTCGTCACCATCCGCTCGAAGACCGGGTAGAACTCGGGCTCGTCGAGCGGGCGGCCGTTGACGTTGGTGAAGATCTGCACGCCGCGCGCACCGAGCGTGCCGATCGCCCGGTCCATCTCCTCGAGCGCCGCCGGCACGTTGTTCATCGGCAGCGAGGCGACGAACGCGGGGAAGAGGTCGGGGCGGCGCTCGACGATCTCCGCCATGCCGTCGTTCGCGATCCGCGCGAGCTCGGGCGAGGCGTCCGGCCCGGCGAGGAACTCGATCGGCGGCATCGACAGCGTCAGCACCTGCTGGTAGCCGGGGAAGCGCTTCATCATCCGCATCCGCGCGTCGAGGTCCCATAGCACCGGGATGTGCAGCCAGCGCTTGATCTGGCCCGCCAGCGCCGGATTGCCCTGCGCGAGCGCCTTCATCCGCTCGAAGTAGGCGAGCGGAAAGATGTGCGGAAAGATGTCGATCTTCGGCGCCGTCGCCTGCGGCATGGCTCGTCTCCTCCGTTTCGTCTCGCGCGGGCGGGAATTGTGCACGGTTTCGCGCATCGGACGTTATTCGGACTGCGGATGTGGCGCGAATGGCACGGTTGGTGCTCGTTTTTCGCCCGGAGCGATGCCGGACAATGCGCCGGCGGGTGCGGTTTGGTATAAAGCCCGCCAATCGTCGACGGATCCTCACCGGATCAGGAGGTTGTCGATTGCTGTACGCGCTGCATGAAATGCGCCACGCCTGGCTCGCGCCGTGGAACACGGTCGCCGCCGCGCAGCGCGATCTCCTCACCAACCCGTTCAGCCCGTTCGCGTACCTGCCCTCGAGCCGCCGGATCGCGGCCGGCTTCGATCTCTTCTGCCGCGTCACCCAGCGCTACGACAAACCCGAGTTCGGCCTCACGACCGCCGTCGTCGGCGGGCGCGAGGTGTCGGTCGAGGAACGCGTCGCGGTGGAGAAGCCCTTCTGCCGCCTCATCCACTTCCGGCGCGACGCGGTGCGGACCGACCCGGCGGTGCTCCTGGTCGCGCCGCTCTCGGGCCATTTCGCCACGCTCCTGCGCGACACCGTCCGTGCACTCCTGCCGGACCATGAGGTCTACGTCACCGACTGGGTCGACGCGAAGATGGTGCCGCTCGCGCAGGGGGGCTTCGACCTCGACGACTACGTCGACTACATGCGCGAGTTCGTGCGCTTCCTCGGGCCGGAGGCGCACGTGATCTCGGTCTGCCAGCCGACGGTACCGGTGCTCGTCGCGATCTCGCTCATGGCCGCCGCCGGCGAGGACGTGCCGCGCACGATGACGATGATGGGCGGCCCGATCGACCCGCGACGGAGTCCCACCGCGGTGAACAACCTCGCGACCCGGCGGCCGCTCAGCTGGTTCGAGCGCACGCTGATCCACCCGGTCCCGGTGAAGTACCCCGGCGGGATGCGCCGCGTCTACCCGGGGTTCCTGCAGCATCTCGGCTTCGTCGCGATGAACCCGTCGCGTCACGCCGATGCGCACTGGGACTACTACCACCACCTCGTCCGCGGCGACGGCGACAGCGCGGACGCGCATCGCCGGTTCTACGATGAGTACAACGCGGTGCTCGACATGCCGGCGGAGTATTACCTCGACACCATCCACCGGGTGTTTCAGCAGCACGACCTGCCGAAGGGTCGCTTCAGCGTGCGCGGCGAGCCGGTGCGGCCGGACGCGATCTCGAAGACCGCGCTCCTGACGATCGAGGGCGAGCTCGACGACATCTCCGGCAACGGCCAGACCGAGGCTGCCCACGCGCTCTGCACCGGCATCCCGGCCAAGCGGCGCAGCCACTACCTCGTTCCAGCGGTCGGCCACTACGGCATCTTCAGCGGCCGGCGGTGGCGCGAGGCGATCGCGCCGCGCATCCACGACTTCGTCCGCCGCCACGGCTAGGCCCTGCGGCAGCAGGGCGCGGGGCCGGACTAGATCAGCTTGCGGGACGCGAGCGCGGCGATGATCCGCGACGCGAAATCGGCGCTGTCCTTGCGGGCATCCGTCGGGGCGAAGATGTCGCTCTGCGCGGCCCACACCAGCGCGGCGCTACGGGCGTCGAAGAGCTTCGTCTCCGCCCTTACTTCTTCGTACTGGAACACCGCGGGCGGCGACGCGTAACCCGTCCAGACGCCGCCCCAGCCGGTGCCGTAGAAGCCGTAGATGTCGGTGCCGAAGCCGGGAAACGCCGGCGTCCCCGGCACGACCTGGGTCTTCTGCTCGACCTTGACGACGCGCGTCACGATCACGCCGTCGGCGCCCGCCGCCTTCACCGCGCGCTCCAGGCGCGGCCGGGCGACCCGACCGTCCTCCGGGATGAGGGTGTAGCTCGCCACCGCGTCGGTGCCTCGCGCCCGCAGCTGGCGGACGAACTCGTCCTCGAAGATCCGACGGATGGTCGCCTGGTTAGTGACGCCGACCACCAGGATCCGCTTGAACGGGGCGCCCCCGAAGTCGGGGCTTTGCCACTGCTCGACGATGGTGGTCGCGGAGCAGGCGGAGAGGAGGAGAAGCGCAATGACGGCCAGAGCGCGCGCGAGCATTCCCCACTATAGGTAGGCGATCAGCCGTCCACACGAAATCACCCCGGCCCAGATCGCGAGCGACAGCACCGCCGAGAACTTGGCCGCGTGCGGTGCCGGCACGTGCTGGTCCCACGCGGCGACCGACCGGAAGACGCCGGCGTGGAAGAGGAGCGCGTTCAACGCGGCGGCGAGGAGCAGGAGCAGCTTCACGCGGAAGGCCGGGTTGCCGCCGAAATCGACCGCGTGGGCCGAGAACATCGACACGCCGCTCGGCACGATCAGGAGGAGCGCGATCCACGCCCACGGCAGGAGGCTCCGGTCGAGCGCCCGGATCGAGGTCGAGCGGGCGAAGCCGAGGAGCCGCAGGTCGAACGCCGCCACCGTGCCCACGAGCAGCGCGAAGCCCGCGATGTGGACGATCTCGACGATCGGATAGAGCCAGAGCGAATGCTTCATCGCGCCGGCAAGCGACGAGTGCTCGAGCGTCTCGAGCAGGGCTCCGAGATCCATGCGGCCGCAGCGCGTGGGCCGGGGCCCCGCGGCGCTCGCTCCTCCTCCTGGTTGCCGTACGAGCGCGCCGCTAGCGCAGCTCGACGGTCTTGCCCTGGACGATGACGCGCTCCGCGCGCATCTCCTCCGGCTTATTGCGGTTCGGGTAGCCGACGATCGTCACGGTGTTCCCGACCTTGAGCATGTCCTTGTGCAGACCGCGGTTCTCCATCCGCGTCGGCGGCGCAAGGACGCAGACCCAGGTCTTGCCCGGCGTCTCGAGCCGGACGTGGCCGTGCGGGTGTTCGTAGCCCGACTCGACGATCTTGCCGGTGAGCTTCAGCTCCTGGCTCGAGTCGTACTCGCTCCACCCGTGGTGGGCGAGCGCCGCGCCGGACAGCGTCGCGGCGGCAAGGACGGCGAGGAATCGGCGCATCGGGATCGTCCTCGAGACGGGCGTGCCGCGACTATGCCGCCAGCGTGCGGAAAACTCAACCGCGGGCGTTGCGTTAGGGTCTGCCCGATGCGCCGGCTCGCCGCCCTCTGCTCGATCGTCGCCGCCTGCGGCTGCGCGCAGGCCCCGCCGCCGCTGCGGATCGCGGCGACCTGGCCGCTGCCCGAGCACGAGCTGCCGTACCCGGGCACGCGACCCGCGACGCACCGGCTGCAGATCGATCTCTACACCTTCACCGACACGTCGTGGCAGCCGGGGCGGATCGTGAACGCGGTGCGCGAGGCCGCTCCGATGTTCGCGCAGTGCGGCATCCGGCTCGAGCGCGCGGAGCTCTACAGCCTCGAGGGCGGCGATTCGCGCTTCCGCTATCTCTCGACGCCGGCCGGCCGCGAGCTCGTCCGCCGCATGCGGCCGGCGAAGCCCGCCGTGTTCTTCGTGCGCGACACGCGGCACCAGCCGGTGTACGACGCCGAAGCGTTCGGCCGGAGCAACACCGCGAGCCGCCCCGAGCTCGCCGGCACCGTGTGGATCACCGCCTACATCCGGGATCTGCCGCTCGCGCTCGCGCACGAGCTCGCGCACGTGCTGATGGATTCCGGCGAGCACTCGCAGGAGCCCGGGAACCTGATGCGCGAGGACACGTCGCTCGCCAGCGCGACGATCTCATCGGCACAGTGCGAGCGGATGACGCAGCAGGGGACGGAGAACGGCTGGTTGCAGCGCGTCCGTTAGGCGCGCCTTCCCGGCGCGCCTAGGCTGCGAGGCGCAGTTCCGGCGCGTGCTCGGCGAAGTATTGGTCGAGCGTTCGCGGCGGTCGCCCGAGAAGCCCGGGTGCGGTGTCGCAACGGGCCGGCCTGATCACGCCGCTGACGAGGTAGTCCCAGTACTCGGTGAGCGCGCGGATCTGCGGTGGCGTGAAGCCGTGCGCCTCGAGCAGCCCCTGCGCCTCGGGCAGGCAGACGTCGACGTATCGCACGTGCTCCCGCAGCGCTTCGCCGAGCCGCCGCGCGACCGCTTCGAAGCCCACCTGCTCGGGCCCCGAGAGCTGACAGACGCAGTTGTCGGCGTCGCTGCGTTCGACCAAGCCGGCCAGGATGGTGCCCACGTCGGTGGCGTCCAGCCACGGGAAAGCCGCGTCGCGGAAGGGTCCCGCGACGGTGAGCCCGGTCGCGTCGCGCCGGATGAAGAGGGAGAGGTTCTGCATGAACGGCGCGCAGCGCAGCACGTCGTGCCCGACCCCGGTGCCGATCACCTCGCGCTCGAGCAGCCCGACCCAGCGCAGCAGGCACACCGGCGAGCGCGGATCGGCGCCGATCAGCGATCCGAGCCGGATCCGGCGGACGCCCGCGGCGACCGCTTCCCGCACGAGCGCGCACTGTGCATCCGCGGCCCGAGCGTCGAAGGTGGGGAGCACGACGAGCTCCCGGGCGCCTTCGAGCGCCCGCGCCCGGGCTGCCCGGTCGGCGGCACCGGCCGCGATCGCCTCGAAGCCCGCCACCACGCCGCGCGCCGTGCCGGCGGGAAGGAAACGCTTCGGTCCCGGGAGGCGGCCGAGCTCGCGCGCGATCGCCTGGACCACCCGTCCGGTTCCGGCGCTGAGCACGAACATGACGAGCCTCCTCCTGTGTCGCCGGCGATCTTAGCTCTGCGCGGGTTTCGGGGCGACCAGGGCCGGAAGGGGCGAACGCGCGAAATACCGACGCGTCGCGGCGAGGAATGCCGCCAGATGGCGGGAACCGGCCCGCGGCGCGAGCTGATTCACGTCAGCCGGCGCTCGCCGGTCGGGCCGGCTGCGCGAGCTCCCCCGGCACCGGCTGGCCGGCTGCCGGCGCGGCCGGCAGCTCGACGCGTTCGGTGACGAACGGGGGGATTTCGTGTACGCCGACGAGGCGGCTGCTCTGGTCGGCCATCGCGACCAGCGAGCCGCTGACGAGCGTCACGACCGCGAGGATGTGAAGGACTAAGCGGAATTCCATGGTGACACCTCGGCGCGCCGGGGCCGTCGCCGGCCCCGGCTGGGCCTCATGCTGCATTACGGGTTGAAGGGGTAGGACGGCGCGTTGTCGTCGACGATGCCGGCCGACTGGTACGAGGTCTGCTCCGGCGCGTTGCCCCAGCTCTTCGTCGCCACGTTCTGCGCGCTTTGGATGTCCAGGGTCGGCTCCGCAACCGCGGCGGTCGCGCCGAGCGCGAGGGCAAGAGCGATCAGAGTGCGTTTCATGGTGTTACTCCTTCCGTTCATGGTTGATGGGTTTGGTCCTTCGACCGCGGCGGGTGGGCTTTCCATCGCCGCCGCGTTCGATGGGGCGAATATTGATGGTTCGCTCTGACCGAAAAAACGGGGTACGATTGAAAAGACTTTTTGGTTACGCAAAACAATGGATCGGCTTCAAAGCATGGAGATCTTCCGCTGGGTGGTTGAACTGGGGAGCTTTTCCCGCGCTGCCGACCGGCTGGACCTCTCCAAAGCCACGGTGACGGCGCATGTTGCGGGGCTGGAAAATCGACTTGGAATCAAGCTGTTGAACCGAACAACCCGGAGGTTAGCGCTTACTGACGACGGCTCGGCCTACCTCGATCACGTCCGGCGGGTGCTCGCGGACGTGGAGGAAACCGAGAGCATGCTGACCGCCGGTCGGACGACCCCCCAGGGGGTGCTCCGGATCGACCTGCCGACCGCGATCGGCCGCCAGTTCGTCGTGCCTGCGCTCCCGCGCTTTACCGCCCAGTACCCCCGCCTGCGTGTGATCGCGATCCTCGACGACCGTCGTGTCGATCTCTTCGAGGAGGGAGTGGACGCGGCCCTCCGAATCGGGCCGCTCGCGGATTCGTCTCTCGTCGCGCGCCGGGTGTACGAGGCGAGCTTCGTAACCTGCGCATCGCCCGACTACCTGGCCCTGCACGGCACGCCGCAGGCGCCGGCGGATCTCGCCGCCCACCAGTGCCTAGGGCTCTACTCGATGTCGGCCGGCGCGGTGCTCGAGTGGGCGTTCGAGAAAGACGGCGAACGCGTCGCCTTCCGGCCGGAGGGCGCGCTGGCGGTGAGCAACGGCGAAGCGCTGCTCGATGCAGCGGTCGCGGGCGCCGGCATCGCGACGATGTTCGACGTGATGTCGGGGCGCTGGATTGCCTCGGGCGCGCTGCAGCCGATCCTCCAGGACTGGCAGCGCCGGGACCGCTACCCGATCTCGGTCGTTTACCCGCAGAACCGGCACCTCTCGGCGAAGGTGCGCGTGTTCTCGGACTTCGTCGCGGGCCTGTTCCCGCGGCGGCGGGACTGACCAGGACCCGGCGCGGCGCACCCGAGCAGGCCCCGGGCCGGAATGACGCCTCCGGCGCGGGACGTGTCGACTACGCCGGCTTCGGCTCCGGCTTGAGCTGCACCGACTTGAACTCGAGGAACTCCTCGAGCCCGTACTTCCCGAGCTCGCGCCCGTGGCCGGACTGCTTGAAGCCGCCGAACGGCGCGAACATGTTGAACGGCCCGCCGTTGATGTCGACCTGGCCGGTGCGGAGCCGCTTCGCGACGCGCAGCGCGTGCGCGTCGTCCTTGGACCAAACCCCGCCCGCGAGCCCGTAAGGCGTGTCGTTCGCGATGCGCACCGCGTCGTCCTCGTCCTTGTAGGCGATGATCGAGAGCACCGGCCCGAAGATCTCCTCCTGCGCGATCGTCGAGCCCGGTTTCACCTTGCCGAACACCGTGGGCTTCACGTAGTAGCCCTGCGCGAGGCCCTCGGGCGCGTCGGGCCCGCCGGCGAGGAGCTCGGCGCCTTCCTCGATCCCCTTGCGGATGTAGCCGCGCACGCGCTCGCGCTGTTGCGCGGAGACGAGCGGCCCGAGCCGGGCGTCGTCCTTGAGCGGGTCGCCGAGCGTGTACTTCTGCGCTTCCTCGGCGGCGAGCTTCGCCGCTTCCGCGTACTTCGACTCGGGCACCAGCAGCCGCGTATGTGCGCTGCACGTCTGGCCCGAGTTGAGGAAGCAGGCGCTGAGCGTCCCTTTCACCGCTGCCGGGAGGTCGGCGTCGTCGAGCACGATCGAGGCGCTCTTGCCGCCGAGCTCGAGCGCGACGCGCTTCACCGTCTGCGCGGCGAGCTCGGACACGCGCTGCCCGGCGCGCGTCGAGCCGGTGAACGACACCATGTCGACTGCGGGATGACCCGCGAGCGCCTCGCCGACGACCGGGCCGTAGCCGGTGACGAGGTTGAACACACCCTTCGGCACCCCGACCGAGTCGATGATCTCGGCGAGGATGAACGCGTTGAGCGGCGCGACCTCGGAGGGCTTCAGCACCACGGTGCACCCGGCGGCAAGCGCGGGCGCGACCTTGGCGGCGATCTGGTGCAGCGGATAGTTCCAGGGCGTGATGCACGCGACCACCCCCACCGGCTCCCGCATCACCACCGAGTTGCCGACCTTCTCCTCCCATTTGAAGTCGCCGAGCATCTTCGCGTACATGCCGAAGGTGAAGGTGGGGGAGCCGGCCTGGATCTTCGTCGCGAGCTTGAGCGGCATCCCGACTTCCTGCGCGATCGTGCGGCCGATCTCTTCCGACCGGGCCTTCATGCCCTCGTTGATCTTGGCGAGGAACGCGGCGCGGTCCGCGGGCGGGGTCGCACTCCAGGCCTCGAACGCGGTGCGCGCGGCGGCGACCGCCGCGTTCGCGTCGACGGCGTCGCCCTCCGGGATGCGTGCGATCACCTCTTCGGTGGCCGCGGCATGTACGTCGATCGAGCCTTTGCCGTGCGGCGCGACCCACGCGCCGTTGATGTAGAGCTTGTCGCGGACTTGCATGGGGACCTCGTGGCGGGATGACGGAAGGAGCGGCGGCTATTATAGGCGCGTGCCGTTGCCCGAACCGCCGTCATGACGCGCGTGCTCGCAGTGCTTGCCGCGGTGCTCGTCGCAGCCCGCGCGCTCGCGAGCGACCCGCTCCCCGCGCTCGGCGCCGACCCCGTGGTCACGGTCTCGGGCATCTCCTCGGGCGGGTTCATGGCGGTCCAGTTCCACGTCGCGCATTCGAGCACGGTCAAAGGCGCCGGCGTGCTCGCCGGCGGCCCGTTCTACTGCGCGCAGGGCAGCATGTGGGCTGCGCTCAACAACTGCACGAACCCGACCGCGTGGGCGCCGGTGCCCCCGGTGGAGCTCCTCAGAGCCGACGCCGAGGTGCTCGCGCGCGGCGGGCTCGTCGACCCGGTGGTGAACCTCGCCGCCGCGCGGGTATGGCTCTTTGCCGGCACCCTCGATCGCGTCGTCGAGCCGCCGGTAGTCGAGGCGACACGCCGGTTCTACGCGCTGTTCAAGCCGCCGCCGGAGAACGTGGTGCTGGTGGCGGACAAGCGCGCGGGTCACGGCATGATCACCGCGGATGCCGGCGTCGCGTGCGAGCTGACGGCGGCGCCGTACATCAACGACTGCGACTTCGACGCGGCGGGCGAGCTCCTGAAGCATCTGCTCGGCCCGCTCGAGCCGCCGGCGGCGAAGGCGACCGGCCGCGTCCTCCGGTTCGACCAGAAGCCGTTCGCGGGCGGCGACGCATTCGCGATCGGCATGGGCGATTCCGGGTACCTCTACGTCCCGCAGGCGTGCGAGGCCGGCGCGTGCCGCATCCACGTCGCGCTCCACGGCTGCCGGATGAGCGTCGAACAGATCGGCGAGCGGTTCGTACGCGAGGCGGGCTACAACCGGTGGGCGGACGCGAACCGGCTCGTCGTCCTCTATCCGCAGACGACGCCGCGCAACGGCGCCGGGTTCCGCGACTGGCGGTGGAGCTTCGTGTTCAATCCCCGCGGCTGCTGGGACTGGTGGGGCTATACCGGCCCGCAGTACGCGAACAAGGCGGGGCCGCAGATCCGGGCGCTGAAGGCGATGATCGATCGCCTCATTGCGCCGCGCGGGCGCTAGGCGAGCGTCGGCTTCACCCGCTCGTAGGCGAGCACCGCGTCCTTCAGCAGCTGGGGAATCGGCACCGACTTTCGCGTCTCCGGGTCGGCGTGAACGTATACGAGCTCGCCCGAGGCGATGGCGTCGCCGCCGCGCCAGATCCCGAAACCGAAGCTCATCGATGAGCGCCCGAACCGGAGGACGCGTGCGCCGACGTCGATCTCCTCGTCGTAGCGCGCCGGGGCGTGATACTCCACCGTCGACTTGACCGTATAGAGCCGCATGTAGATCTCGGCGAGCTCCCGCTCGCGGCCGCGCCCGATCGCACGCCAGTACTCCGCGATCGCGACGTCGAAGTACATCAGATAGTTGGCGTTGAACACCACGTGCTGCATGTCGACCTCGGCCCACCGCACGCGCAAGGTATGGGCGAGGGTGAAGTCGTCGCGCCGGACGGGCATCGCGCGTCTAGTCGTGATCGATCTGCAGCGCCTCGAGGAAGCGCGACACCAGGTTGTACGCGCCGACCGTGGCGGTGAGCTCGACGATCTCGCGATCGTCGAAATGGCGCCGGACGGCGGCGAACACGTTGTCGGGAACCCGGATCGCGCGCGTCATCGCATCGGCGTAGGCGAGCGCGGCGCGTTCGCGATCGTCGAAGAGCGCGGTGTCGCCGGCGCGCAGGCCGGTGAGCTGCGCCTCGCTCACACCTTCCTTCTGCACGAACGGCAGGTGCGCCTGGAACTCGTACTCCGCCTCGTTCAGCACCGCGACGCGCATGATGACGAGCTCGCGCACCCGCGCCGCGAGGCCCGACTTCTGCCGGATCGCGGTGAGGAACGCCAGCCAGCCTTCGGCGACCGGCGGGCTCTGGAGCAGCATGCGATAGAGGTTGAGGAGCTTGCCGCCGCGCTCGGCCTTGATGCGCGTAGCGAGCGGGGCGATGTCGGCGCGTTCGGTGTCGGCGTAGGGGATGCGGGCCATGTCGTCCTCGTCGCGGAGCGGCGGAGTATAGTGCCGATCGCCTGCCTATAATCGCGCTCATGTCTTCACTACCCTTCTGCGGAGTCGGCGAGCTCGCGGCCGCGATTCCCGACGGCGCGAAGGTGGCGGTGCCGAACGATCCGTACGGCGTCGCGTTCGCAGCGACGCGCGCGATCGTGCGACGCGGCGCGAAACGTCTCCACCTGGTCTGCGTCCCGACCAGCGGCATCCAGGCCGACGTGCTGATCGGCGCGGGCTGCGTCGCTACGATCGAGACTTCGGCGGTGGCGCTCGGCGAGCACGGCACTGCGCCGCGTTTCGCGCACGCGGTCCGCGACGGCAGCCTGCGCATGATGGACGCGACCTGCCCGGCGATCCACGCGGGTTTGCTCGCCGGCGTCAAGGGCGTGCCGTTCATGCCGCTGCGCGGCGTGATCGGCTCCGATCTCCTCGCCCACCGCGCCGACTGGAAGGTGATCGACAACCCGTTCGCTGCCGGCGATCCGATCCTGCTCGTCCCGGCGATCCGGCCCGACATCGCGCTGTTCCACGCGCCGCGCGCCGACCGTGACGGCAATGTCTTCATCGGTCGCAGCCGCGACCTGCTCCGGATGGCGCAGGCGGCGCGGGAGAGCTTCGTCACCGTCGAGGAGATCGTCGACGGCAGCCTCCTCCAGGATCGGGATCGGGCCGCTGGCGTGATCCCTGCGGTGTACGTCTCGCGCATCGCCACCGCGCCGCGCGGCGCAGCGCCGCTCGCGCTTCCCGGCCACTACGACCCGGATACCGCGGCGCTCGCGCGCTATGCGCAGGCGGCGAAGACCGCCGAGGGCTTTCGCGCATGGCTCGAGGTGTGGCTGGCGGTGGAAGCGGCGGCGGCATGAGCGTCTCGCCGGCCGAGATCCTGATCGCGACCATCGCGCGGCTGCTCGCCGGCTGCCGCAACGTCGTCATCGGCAACGCGTCGCCGATCCCCGGATCGGCGGCGCTTCTCGCGCGCGAGCTCGCCGGCGGCGCGCTGCGGCTGACGATCCTCGGCTCGCGCAAGCACACCGACTTCACCGACGGCGGCGTCGAGACGTTCGACCGTGCTGCGCAGGGGCGGGTCGACGCCTTCTTCCTCGGCGGCGGGCAGATCGACGGCGAGGCGAACATCAACCTCGTCGGGGCGGGCGGGTACCCGCGGAGCGACGTCCGCTGGCCGGGGTCCTACGGCTCGGCCTATCTTTACTTCCTCGTGCCCAAGGTGATCCTCTTTCGCGAGGAGCACACGCCGCGGGTCTTCGTGCCGAAGGTCGACTTCGTCTCGGCGCCGGGCACGAGCCCGCCGGGGGTGTACCGACCGGGCGGGCCGTGGAAGCTCCTCACCGGGCGCGGGCTCTTCGCGTTCGACCGGGCGCGCAAGCGATTCGCGCTCGAGAGCGTCCACCCGGGGACCAGGACCGGGGAAAACACGGTCGAGGAGATCGTCGCCAACACCGGCTTCGACTTCGACCGGCCGGCGACGGTGCCGACCACGCCAGGGCCGGACGCGCAGATGCTCGCGCTGATCCGGGGCCGCGTCCGCGACGAGATCGCCGAGACCTATCCGAAGTTCGCGGCCGGTCTGGCGGGTTGAGGTGGCCGGCCGCCGCAACCCGCCGGCCGCACGGCCACGCAAGCGCGCGAAGACCGAGGGCGGCGGCGTGAGCGCGCTCGACCCCGGGATCCTCCGCGAGCTCGCTGGCTACAACATCCGCCGCGCCGAGGTGCACATGCGCCAGCAGTTCGAACGCGAGATCGGCGCGAAGGGCCTGCGCCCGCCGGAGTTCTCGACGCTGGTGCTGATCGCCGCCAACCCGCTTGCGACGCAGGCCGAGATCGCCCACGCGCTCAACATCCAGCGCCCGAACATGGTCGGACTGATCGGCGGGCTCGAGGCGCGGGGGCTGATCGCGCGCACCGTGTACGAGCACGACCGGCGCAACCACATTCTCGAGCTCACGCTGCGCGGCGCGGCGCTGCTTGAGGAGGCGGCACGCGCGGTGCGCGAGCTCGATCGCCGCGTCACCGCCTGTTGGACCGACCGCGAGCGCGACCAGGTCGTCGGCCTGCTGGCCCGGCTCTGGGACCCGGACCGAAGGGGGGCTTGACGAGTGCGCTAATGATTATATAATATAATCATTAGCCAGAAGGGCACACCACGAGGAGGATCGACGATGCAAGCCCGCCCGCCCGCGTCGCTGCACTTCGAGCGTCAGGACGCGATCGGCATCCTCCGCCTCGAGCGCGCCGCGAAGCGCAACGCACTGAACGATCGGACCGTCGAAGGCCTCCGCGACTTCTTCGCCGTCCCGCCGGAGGGCTTGCGCGCGGTCGTGCTCCACGGCGCGGGAGACCACTTCTGCGCCGGCCTCGACCTCGCCGAGCTCGGCGAGCGCTCGGCCGCGCAAGGGGTCCAGCACTCGCGGATGTGGCACGACGCGTTCGCCCGCATCCAGTTCGGCACCGTCCCGGTCGTCGCCGTGCTCCACGGCGCGGTGGTGGGCGGCGGCCTCGAGCTCGCCTGCTCCGCGCACGTCCGCGTCGCCGAGTCGTCCGCGTTCTACGCGCTGCCCGAGGCGCAGCGCGGGATCTTCGTCGGCGGCGGCGGCTCGGTTCGCCTGCCGCGGATCATCGGTGCGCACCGCATGGCCGACATGATGCTCACCGGCCGCGTCTACTCGGCCGAGGAAGGTCACACGCTCGGGCTCTCCACCTACCTCGAGGCCCCGGGGCAGGGGCTGGCGAAGGCGATCGAGCTCGCCCGCAAGGTCGCCGCGAACGCGCCGATGACGAACTTCGCGGTCATGCACGCGCTGCCGCGGATCGCCGAGCTCGGGCAGGACGCAGGGCTCTTCATGGAGTCGCTGATGGCGGGCATCGCGCAGAGCGAGCCGGAGGCGAAGTCGCGCATGACGAGCTTCCTCGAGAAGCGCGCCGGCAAGGTCAGGAAGGACTGAGCGCATGGCCGCGACGCCCGTTCGCCGGGTTCCCGTCGGCGCACCGGAGGTGTTGCTCGAACGCCGCGCCGACGGCTCGACGCTGCTCCGCTCGCCCGAGCCGCTCGCCGCTTACCCGTCGAAGCTCACCGAGCGTTTCGCGCGCTGGGCGCGCGAAGCGCCGGATCGGGTGTTCATCGCCGAGCGCGACCCGAGCGGCGCGTGGCGGAAGGTCAGCTACGGCGAAGCCTTCGCGCGGTTTCGCGCGATCGCGCAGGCACTGCTCGACCGCAAGCTCGCTCCGGAACGGCCGGTCATCATCCTCTCGGACAACGACGTCGAGCAGGCGCTGGTCGCGCTGGCCGCGCTGCACGTGGGCATCCCGTTCGCGCCGGTGTCGTCGGCGTACTCGCTCGTCTCGACCGACTTCGAGAAGCTGCGTTACGTCGTCGAGCTCCTCACGCCCGGTCTCGTCTTCGCCGCCGACGCGGTGAAGTTCGGGAAGGCGATCGATGCCGTCGTCCCCGCCGGCACCGAGGTCGTGGTCACCCGGGGCGAGATTCCCGGCCGCAGGACGACGCCGTTCGCCGCGCTCGAGGCCGGCCGCGCGACCGAGGCGGTCGACCGGGCGCACGCTACGGTCGGTCCCGACACGATCGCGAAGTTCCTGCTGACGTCGGGCTCGACCGGCCACCCGAAGGCGGTGATCAACACGCAGCGCATGCTCTGCTCGAACATCCAGATGATCGCGCAGACGCTCCCGTTCGTGCTCGATCCGCCGCCGGTCCTCGTCGACTGGCTGCCCTGGAACCACACCTTCGGCGGCAACCACAACTTCAGCCTCGTCGTCTACGGCGGCGGGACGCTTTACATCGACGACGGCAAGCCGGTGCCCGGATTGATCGAGAAAACCGTCCGCAACCTGCGCGAGATCGCGCCGACGGTGTACTTCAACGTGCCGCGCGGGTTCGAGGAGCTCGTGCCGTATCTGCGGCGGGAGCCCGCGCTGCGGGAGAAGCTCTTCAGCCGTCTCGGCATGCTGTTCTACGCCGGCGCGGGGCTGGCGCAACCGGTGTGGGACGCGATGGACGAGCTCGCGGTCGAGGCCTGCGGCGAGCGCATCCTCTGGGTGACCGGGCTCGGTGCGACCGAGACCGCGCCGTCGGTGACGTTCACGCGCGGCGACGGCGTGCGCTCGGGGATGATCGGCCTGCCGGTGCCGGGCGTCGAGGTGAAGCTCGCCCCGGACGGCGACAAGCTCGAGATGCGCGTGCGCGGCCCGAGCGTGACGCCGGGCTACTGGCGTCAGCCGGAGCTCACGCGCGCGGCGTTCGACGAGGAGGGCTTCTACCGGCTCGGTGACGCGGTGGCGTGGGTCGACCCGGCCGATCCGCGCAAGGGCCTCGTCTTCGACGGCCGCGTCGCCGAGGACTTCAAGCTCGCGACCGGGACCTGGGTGAGCGTCGGCCCCTTGCGCGCCAAGTTCATCGCCGCCGCGGTGCCGTTCGTCCAGGACGTCGTGATCGCCGGCCTGAACCGCGACTGGATCGGCGCGCTCGTCTTCCCGCGCCTCGACGAGTGCCGGGCGCTCGCGTCCGAGCTGCCCGCGACCGCGACGGCGTCCGAGGTCCTCGCGCATCCCGCGGTGCGCGCGAAGTTCCAGGCGCTGCTAGACCGGTTCGCACGCGAGGCGACCGGGAGCTCGACGCGGATCGCGCGCGCGATCCTCCTCGACGCGCCGCCGTCGATCGACGCCTCGGAGATCACCGACAAGGGCTCGATCAACCAGCGTGCTGTGCTGAAGGCGCGCGCCGCGCTGGTCGAAGAACTCTACGCGGAAACCCCGGCGCCGCGCGTGATCGCGGCCGGAGAGGAAAGCCGATGAAGCCGATGAATCTCGACGAGCTGGTCGCCATCGACGTCCACACCCATGCGGAGGTGTCCGTGCGGCTTGCGCCGGACGAGGCGGAGCAGGAGTGGCTCGAGGCGCGGGGCAAGTACTTCAAGTACCAGCCGGTGCACCCGACGATCCCGCAGATGGCCGCGCACTACCGCGAGCGGAAGATGGCGTTCGTCGTCTTCACCGTCGACAGCGAGAAGGAGATGGGTCAGCGCCGCATCACGAACGAGGAAGTCGCGGAGCTCGCCGCCGAGAACGCCGACGTCGCGATCCCGTTCGCGAGCATCGACCCGGCGCGCGGCAAGATGGGCGCGCGGGAGGCGCGGCGGCTCATCAAGGACTTCGGCGTCAAGGGCTTCAAGTTCCATCCCTCGACGCAGGGGTTCTATCCGAACGATCGCGCTGCCTACGTCCTCTACGAGGCGATCGCCGAGGCGGGACTGCCCGCGCTCTTCCACACCGGGCAGACGGGCATCGGCGCCGGGATGCCGGGCGGCGGCGGGATCCGGCTGAAGTACTCGAACCCGATGTATCTCGACGACGTCGCGGTCGACTTCCCGACCATGCCGATCATCCTCGCCCACCCGTCGTTCCCGTGGCAGGAGGAGGCGCTCTCGGTCGCGACCCACAAGCCGCAGGTCTACATCGATCTCTCGGGCTGGTCGCCGAAGTACTTCCCGCCGCTGCTCGTGCAGTACGCGAACACGCTGCTCCGGCACAAGATCCTGTTCGGCACCGACTATCCGCTGATCACGCCCGACCGCTGGATCGCCGACTTCGAGAAGCTCCCGATCAAGCCCGAGGTCCGGTCGCTGATCATGAAGGAGAACGCTGCAAAGCTGCTCAAGCTCGGCCCGCACGCCGGGCCGCGCTGAGCCTCACCCGCAAGCCATCCACCAGGAGGAGTCCATGAACGCAGTCAGGGTTCTGAGCCGGTTCGTCCTTGCCGCCTGCGCGGCCGGCGTTTGCGGCACGGCGCTCGCGCAAGCCTTCCCGGCGAAGCCGATCACCATCATCGTGCCGTTCCCGCCCGGCGGCGTGACCGACCCGGTCGCGCGGCAGGTGGGGCAACGCATGGCGGAGAACGTGAAGCAGCCGGTGATCGTCGAGAACAAGCCGGGGGCGAGCGGCATCATCGCCTCCGAGTTCGTGAAACGCCAGCCCGCCGACGGCTATACCGTCCTTTTCGCCTTCACCGGATCGCACGCGGTGAACCCGACGCTGTACTCGAAGCTGCCGTACGACCCGCAGAAGGACTTCGAGCCGGTCACGCTGATCATCAACACGCCGCACATCCTCGTCGTGCCGGCCGACAGCCCGGTGAAATCGGTCGCCGATCTCGTCGCGCTCGCGAAGTCGAAGCCGGGGGGTCTCACGTTCGCCTCCCAGGGCGTCGGCGCCGGCGGCCACCTGCTCGGTGAGATGTTCAAGGCGCAGACGAAGACCAACCTGTCGCACGTGCCGTACAAAGGCTCGGCGCCCGCGCTGACTGACATGCTGGCCGGCCGCGTCGATCTCTTCTTCGACGCGATGGTGACGAGCCTGCCCTACGTGCGCGACGGCAAGCTGCGCGCGCTCGCGATCGCCAACAAGACGCGCTCGAAGCTCCTGCCGGACGTCCCGACGATGGCCGAGGCCGGCTTCCCCGGCATCGAGATGGATCAGTGGTTCGGGATGATGGTGCCTGCCGGAACGCCGCAGCCGGTGGTGCAGCGGCTCAACCAGGAATTCATCAAGGCGGTGCGCAGTCCCGACATCGAGCAGTCGCTCACCGAGCGCGGGCTGGAGGTCGTCACGAGCACGCCGAACCGGTTTGCCGCAGTGATCAAGGCCGATACCGCGACGCTCGGGAAGGTGGTCAGGGACTCCGGCGCGAAGGTCGACTGAACGCCGTCGCGCGTCGCCCCGGCGCTGCGGTCACTTCGCGTTGCCCGCCGGAGGCGCCTCGCCGATGGAGTACTCGCGGTACTCACGGTAGATTCCGCCCGCCGCGACGCTGCCGCTCGTCGTCCCTTGGCCCTGCATCCGCGCATGGCAGGCGCCGCGCTCCTCCGGCGGCAAATAGCTGCACCGCGCCAGTTCGTTCTGCTGGTATTGGGCCGGGCCGTCGGCGAGCCGACCTTGCCGGGCTTCGTGCAGCGCCGCTCCGGCCTCCCGCAGGCAGGTCGCGCGGTCCTGCTGCGACTGGCCGCTGTCGCATGCCGCCCTTTCCTGCTGATACCGCGCCTCCGCGCCGGAGGGGCGGACCGGATCCGCCGCCGTCGCGATTGTGGCGGTCAACGCCGCGCTTGCGCCGATCGCCATCAGTGTCCGGGAACCTTGCACGAGCTGTCGGTGCATGGAAGCTCCCTCAGCGCCGGGACGGTTCGGCCGGAGCCACCGGGTTCGGCGCGCGACTGACGCGCGACGGCTTCTCGGTCTGCGCGGTGAACTCCGCTGGATCCAGTCGACCGTCGTTGTTCTTGTCGAGCTCGGTGAAGCTGCGGGTGAGGCCGCCTTCCGCCGCCTCTATTCGTGAAATGTAGCCGTCGTGGTTCTTGTCGAGCGCCTCGAAGCTGGGCGCGGCGCCGCTCGGATTGGTCGTGCCGCTACGCGTGGCTGGTCCCTCGCCGGGTGTGCGCGGCGCGCCGCTGGTCGATTGCGCTGTGGCGATCGTAGCGAGCACAAGGCCGGCGAGCAGCGCGCCGGCGCCGATTGCAGTGCCAATGGAAGTACGAAGACGCATGGTAGGACTCCTTTGCGCCGATGCGCTCGCGTTTGAACCGCGGAGTGTCACGCACAGGGAGTCAGCAACTCCCGTTCCCATGGTGCGAGGGCGGGAAATTTTTTCCGTGGGTTCCGTGACTTGCAGGTCCGCTTCAGAGCAGCCGATTTCGACGCGTCGCCGGCCGACGACACCTTGGCCCGATTAGGTCAGTGTGGCACGCCGGTGGTCACCAGCCGCGTAATGGTGCGGGGGTGAGCTGTTCGCGCAGGAACTCGATGCAGACCCGCGCCTTCGCCGAGCTCGTCGACCGCGCGGTTTACACCGCCCATACGTAGGCCGGGAAGAGTGGTTATATGGCAGTCGGTTCATAGTAACCTTCCTCATCGACGTCAAACGCGAGAAGCGACGTGGCCGAAGTGGCGATTGCGGTAGCCGGCGCGGGGCTGATCGGGCGCGAGCACATCCGGGTGACGCGGGAGAGCGAGTCCGCGCGGCTCGCGGCCATCGTCGACCCGTCGCCGGCCGCGGCGGAGATCGCGCGCAAGGAGGGCGTCCCGCTCTACGCGTCGCTCGGCGAGCTCTTCGACAAGGCAAAGCCCGACGGCGTGATCCTCGGAACGCCGAACCAGCTGCACGTGGCCCAGGGGCTGGAGTGCGTCCGCGCGGGCGTTGCGGCGCTCGTCGAGAAACCGGTCGCGACCTCGGTCGCCGAAGGCGTCCGCTTCTGCGAGGCCGTGGAGGCTGCCGGCGCCAAGGTCCTAGTCGGACATCACCGCATCCACAGCCCGATCCTCGCGAAGGCGCGCGAGATCGTGCAGGGCGGGGTACTCGGCCCGATCGTCGCGGTGATCGGCAGCGCGCTCTTCTACAAGCCCGACGGGTACTTCGACGAGGCGCCGTGGCGGCGCGAGCCCGGCGGCGGCCCGATCCTGCTCAACATGATCCACGAGGTCGGCAACCTGCGAGCGCTGTGCGGCGAGATCGTCGCCGTGCAGGCGTTCGCCTCCAACGCGACGCGTAGACACGCCGTCGAGGACACGGTCGCGATCAACCTCCGGTTCGCGAACGGAGCGCTCGGGACGTTCCTCCTGTCAGACACCGCCGCTTCCCCGCGGAGCTGGGAGCAGACGTCGCGGGAGAACAAAAGTTTCGCGACCTACCCGGACGAGGACTGCTACGTGATCGCGGGCACCGACGGCTCGCTTGCCGTCCCCACGATGCGCCTCAAGACGTACGCGCGGAAAGAGGACCGGTCGTGGTGGAAGCCGTTCCAGACCGGCGTCGCCGGGATGGTTCGCGCCGACCCGCTCGCCCGCCAGATCGAGCACTTCTGCGCGGTCATCCGCGGCGAGGCGACGCCGCTCGTGTCCGCCCGCGACGGCCTGCAGAATCTCCGCGTGACCGAGGCGATCGTCGAGGCGGCGCGCACCGGGCGCATCGTCGAAACAGTCTGAACGCAGCCCGATCCACCTTGACAGGACCCGACACCATGGCCAAGTTCCTCGTGCTTCACGGCATCAACCTCAACATGTTCGGCAAGCGCGACCCGGCGCAGTACGGCACGATCACGCTCACTCAGATCGACGCGCAGGTGCAGGCGCTCGGGAAGGAACTCGGCGTCCAGGTCGAGTGCTTCCAGACCAACATCGAGGGCGAAATGGCGGCGCGCATCCATCGCGCCCACGAGGACGGGACCGACGGCGTGCTCATCAACGCCGGCGCGTGGACGCACTACAGCTACGGCATCCGCGACGCGCTCTCGATCCTGAAGGTGCCGATCGTCGAGGTCCACATGTCGAACATTCACGCCCGGGAGGAGTTCCGGCACCACTCGGTGATCGGGCCGATCGCGAAGGGCCAGATCGCCGGCTTCGGCGTCGAGAGCTACCTCCTCGGCCTGCGGGCGGCGGTTTCGGCGGCGCGGGAGGCGAAGAAGTAGCGATTGGAGACCCGGATGAGCGGCGCAGAGGTGCGCGCTGCGCTCCGCTTGTGATCGGTCAGCGGCGGGCGTAGGCTAATCGCCGGCAGAGCCTCGTACGAGGGGTGCGGGGCTCGCTACGTGGTGCGGTACGGCCGCGGGTTTCTTTTTCGCCACCCGGAGGGCGGAAACATGAAAACCCTGGTGTTCGCCGCAGGACTGGCGCTGGCGTCCGCCGGCGCGTTGCAGGCGCAAACGACTTCCACACCGGACTATCCGAACCGGCCGCTGCGCCAGATCGTGCCGTTCCCGCCGGGCGGCGGCGTGGACATCGTCACGCGCATCGTCGGGGCGAAGTGGAGCGAGGTCCTCGGGCAGCAGATCGTGGTCGAGAACCGCGCCGGCGCCGGCGGCAACGTCGGCGCGGACTACGCCGCGCGGGCCGTCCCCGACGGGTACACGCTGTTCACCTGCCAGATCGCTTCGCACGGCGTCAGTCCGGCGCTGTACGCCAAGCTCCCGTACGACCACCTGCGCGATTTCGCGCCCGTTTCGCTCATCGGCAAGACCCCGAACGTCCTGGTCGTGAATCCGGACGTTCCGGCAAGGTCGCTCGCGGAGTTCATCGAGTACGTCAAGGCGAGTCCCGGCAAGTACAGCTACGCCTCCCCGGGCGTGGGGACGTCGCCGCAGATGACGATGGAGCTGTTCAAGCTGACGACCGGACTCAACCTGCTGCACATTCCCTACAAGGGCGGCGCGCCCGCGCTGATGGACGTGATCGCCGGGCAGGTGATCGGCATGTTCGGCAATCTGCCGGAGCAGCTGTCGGCGATCAAAGGCGGCAGGACGCGCGCGCTCGCGGTCAGCACCCTTGCGCGCAGTCCCCAGCTTCCCGACGTGCCGACGGTCGCCGAGTCCGGCTTCCCGGGCTTCGAGGTCACGGTCTGGTATGGCGTGTGCACGCAGGCGGCGGTGCCGAAACCCATCCTCGCGACGCTCAACGCGACCCTGGTCCGGACGCTGGAGATGCCGGAGATGAAGGCGCGACTGGCCGAGGCAAGCATCGACGCCTCGCCGACGACACCGGACGAGTTCCTGGCGTTCATCCGCGCGGAAACCGAGAAATGGGAGCGCGTCGCGCGGGACGCCGGGATTCCGAGGCAGTGACGCGGCTCAATCGCCCCAGACCGCGGCCGCTGTCTCGACGACGAGACCGAGCTTCGCTGCCTGGTCCGCGAAGGTGAGCGCAGTGCCGAGATCGCGGCTCGCGAAGCCGCACTGCGGGCTGATCCCGAGGCGCTCGAGCGGCACGTAGCGCGACGCCTCGTCGATCTTCCGCCGCAGATCGTCCGCAGATTCGAGCTGCGGTGTCTTCGTGCTCACGAGCCCGAGCACGACGAACCTGCCCGACGGCACGAACCGAAGGGGCTGGAAGCCGCCCGCGCGCGCGGTGTCGTACTCGAGGAAGAACGCGTCGACCTCGAGCAAGCCGAAAGCCTGCTCCGCGATCCGCTCGTAGCCGCCGGAAGCCATCCACTTGCCCATCGCGTTGCCGCGGCACATGTGCACGCCGATCGTCATGCCCTCGGGGCGGCGTCGCGCGATGCGGTTGATGAGGTCGATGTAGCGCCCGACCAGCGCATCCGGATCGTCGCCGCGCTCGCGCACGGCGTCGCGGATCGTCTCGTCGCAGAGCACGGTCTGCGCGACCTCGTCGAGCTGCACGTACCGCCCGCCAGCCGCCGCGAGCGCTTCGAGCTCCTCGACGTACACGTCCACCACGTCGTCGAAGAACGCCTCGATGTCGGGGTAGACGGCCGGATCGACACACGCGTCTCCGCGCGGGTAGTGCAGGTAGGACGGCGCCGGGAGCGTGGCTTTGACCGTGCGCGTCGCGTGCCGGCGGGCGAACGCGACCTCGTCGGCGACGATCGGTCCGGCGCGCCGCACCTTGCCGACGGCATGCGGCGCCGCGCCGATCTTGGCCGCGTTCCCGACGTCGTCGCGCTGGACGTCGACATCGCCGACCGCATCGGCGCGCGCGAAGCCCGCCACCTTCGAGACGAACCCCAGCCGCCAGGACTCGCGGCGGAACTCGCCGTCGGTGATCGACTCGAGGCCGATCGACTCCTGCCAGCGGATCACGCGGGCGATGTGCTCGTCCTCGAGCGCGCGGAGCGCCTCCGGATCGAGCTGCGGCGACGCGTAGCGGGCGTCGAGCAGCGCCTTCGGACGCAGCAGGCTGCCGATGTGCTCGGCCCGGAAAGGCGGCACGCCGGCGAGCTCAAACCTCGATGATGTCTCGCGCCCGGTTGTCCACCACGACCGGCGTCTCGTAATACGTGAACGTCGGCTCGCTGCCGTACATCTCCTTGATGCGCTGCTTGAATGCCGCGCCGTGCCACTTCTGCGCCTCGGCGACCGACGGCCACAGGTAGGCGCCGCCGCCGTAGCCGCCCTCGGCGTCGTACAGGTAGTTCTTGCGGATCAGCTCGGGGTTCGCGCCCCAGGTCGGCGCGGATTCGCGGGCGCGCTTGAAGTACTCCGCCCGGCTCATGCCGGCGGGCAGCTTGAAGAGAACGATCTCGGTGATCATGGGGGTCCTCCGGTCGGGGTGCGCCTAATCTAGCACCATCAGCTCCCGTCAACCCAGCGCGAGCCCGACGATCCCGAGGACGATCGCCGCGGCGGCAATCAGTCGTCGGGCGGGGTCGCTTTCCTTCAGGAAATGCGCGCCGAGGAGCGCCGCGAACAGGATGCTGACCTCGCGCGCCGGCGCGACGTAGCTCACCGGCGTGAAGACCATCGCCGTTAGCACCAGGATGTAGGCGAGCGGGGAGAGCAGCGCGACGAGGATGATCGGCCGCCGGTCGACCCGCCAGGACTCGGCGAACGCGCGCGGGTTCCCGTGCACCGCGAGCGGCCAGAGCATGAAGAGCCGGAACGCGACGCACGCCCAGTCGAACACGATCGGCGGGATCAGGTAGTAGCTGACCGCGAGCTTGTCCACCACGGTGTAGAGCGCGATCGTGCAGCCGGTGAGGAGCGCGAAGCCCGCCCCCTTGGGCCGGTCGCGCGAGAAGAGGCGGAGCGGGTTGCCGGTGAGGAGATACGCGCCGAGAATGACGAGCGCGGCGCCGGCCAGCGCGAGCGGACCGGGCCGCTCGCCGAGGAGGAGCATCGCGGCGGCGATGGTGATCACCGGCCCGGTCGCCCGCGCGAGCGGGTAGACGACGGACAGATCGCCGTGCCGGTAGCCGCGGTCGAGCAGGACGAAGTAGGCGGTATGGATCGCCGCGCTCGCGAGGACGGGCACGAGATGGACCCACTGGAAGACGTAGCCCTGCCAAAGCCACTGCCCGGCTGCGACCGGGGCCCACACGATTGCGGCGACGAGGGCGACCAGGGCCATGAACGCCGGGCCGCCGTGGGCCGTTTTGAGGAAGTAGTTCCAGCCCGCGTGCACCGCCGCGGCGACGAGCACCAGCGCGAGCGCCGCCGCGGTCAAAGGCCGGCGCTCCGCGTCCTGGAACTGATCATAGTGTGTGCAGCCTGTAATATTTCCGCAACATTGTAGCGAGCCACGAGCCATGGACGAAATCGTCATCCGCGCAATGCAGAAGTGGCCGAATGTGCCGAACGTCTACGGCTGGCTCAAGCTCGACCGGCGCGGAAACTGGCTGGTGAAATCCCGGACGAGCGCCGACGCGCAACCGGTCTTCGAGCGCATCTCGAACGCAGCAGTGGTGGCGTTCATTGGCCGGAACTATCAGGCCGACGACCGGGGCCGCTGGTTCTTCCAGAACGGGCCGCAGCGCGTGTTCGTCACGCTCGAGTACACGCCGCTCGTCTACGCGCTGCGCGCCGACGGGGAGTCGGTGGAGACGCACACCGGTGCGGTGCCGTCGGTGGTCCTGCGGGCGTGGGTCGACGACGCCGGCCAGCTCCTCATCGACACCGATCTCGGGCCGGGCGTCGCGCTCGACCGCGATCTCGCGCGGCTCCTCGAGAAGATCACCGTGACCGATGGCAAGCCCGCCGACGACGAGGCGATCGAGTCGCTCGCCGCGGGTGGTGCGCCGGCGCTCGCGCTGGCGCTCGGCAGCAAGCGCGTACCGCTCGGCTCGATCGCGGCGGCCGAGGTGCCGAAGCGCTTCCGCTTCGACCCCGCACCGCGCCCGGCGCCCGGCGAGCCGGAGTGCTAGCACCGCGACGCGGTGCCGTACCGGCGACCGGCTACAATCGCGCTCCCATCCCGGCGAGTCCCGACCCATGCGCATCCTCGTTCTCCACGGCCCGAACCTGAATCTCTTCGGCCGCCGCGAGCCGCACATCTACGGCACGATGACGCTCGCCGAGATCAACCAGAAGCTCGAGGCGCTTGCCGCCGAGCTCGGCGTCGGGATCGAGATCATCCAGTCGAACCACGAGGGGGCGCTGCTCGACGCGCTCCACGCTCGCATCGACTCGGTCGACGGCGCGATCGTGAACCCGGCCGGGCTCACGCAGCACGGCATCTCCCTGCACGACGCGATCAAGGCGATGCCGTTCCCGATGATCGAGGTGCACATGTCGAACATCGCCGCGCGCGAGGTGTGGCGGCATCACTCGATCATCTCGCCCGCGGTCAAGGCCACCGTCCAGGGCCTCGGGTGGCGGTCGTACACCGCTGCGCTCCGGGCGCTGGTGGAGCTCGTGCGGGAGGCGAAGGCGTGAGGCTCGCACCCGCCGCCCTCGCCGCGCTCGCGCTCGCCGGCTGCTCGAGCTGGTGGCCGTTCGGCAGCAGCGCGCCGGCCGACCGCCCGCGCTGGCCGTCGGACGCGGTCGTCTACAAGTGCGACGCCGGGAAGCAGCTCGTCGTGCGGTACCTCGACGGCGGCAAGTCGGCGATGGTGTACTTCCCCGAACGCGAGTTCCGGCTCGATCCGGTCGTCGCCGCGTCCGGTGCCCGCTACTCGAACGGCCGGACGACGCTCTATACCCAGGGCGACGAAGCGTCGCTCGAGGACGGCGGGCAGCGCACGTTCGCGGACTGCAAGCGCGCCCCGCGCTAGCGCGCTTCTTTCGTCACCGGCGCGCCGCATTCGAGCGGCCGCGCCCACGCTTCACGCCCCGCCGCGACCATCGTTTGCTGCTGCTCCTCGGGCGTGATCGTCGACGGCGGGAGCCGTTGCCAGCTCCTGCTTCGCCCGTCCGGCGGCGACGTGGGCCCGGCGAAAGTCTTCTCGTAGAACTCCGCCAGGACTTCGTGCGGCTCGCGCCGCTCGGCGGTCGGCCGGACGAGCGTTTCGTGATCGAAGCAGAAACGCCGGCCGTCGACGACGGTGTCCAGCGGGCGGCTCGGCGGCCCCGGGAAATGGACGATCGCCTGCTCCGGCGTCACGACGTAGGGGAGCCCGAGGGCTCCCGGGTCGTCGCAGCCGTCCGCGCCGTACGGTTTCGTCTCGGCGATCTCGACGCCGGTGAGCTCGAACCGGCGGCCGGGGGAGTTGAGGACCTTGCTGAAGCAGGCGTCCACGCGCCGGAGCAGCTCCGAGCCGGTCTGGAGCTGCCAGCCGAGCCGGAGCACGAGCAGCACGACGACGACGCTGCCGGGCGGTTCGTCGAGCAGCTTTGTCCCGCGCGCCCCCGATGCGGCGAGCAGGAGTCCGACGCGCTTGCCGGTGAACGCCTCCGGATACTTCGCGAGGACATAACGGGCGATCACGCCACCAGCGGAATGGCCGACGAAGAGGATGCGCTCGTAGTCGAGGATCGCGCGACCGGTCGCCGGATGTGGCGTGCGCAGATAGGCGAACCACTCCTCGGCCGCGTCGTCGACGCCGTAGAGTCCGGTGAAGAAGCCGGTGCGGTAGCCCGCGAGCGCGATCGACGCACGATCGAAGCGCCGGTCCTCGGCGACCTGCCGGGGCCAGTATTCGCCCGCGCCGGTCAGCGGCCACGTGACCCAGAATGCTTTCTGCAGGAGGCGTCCGCCGACGAACCCGCGGGCCTCCGTGTTCTGCCATTCCTCCAGGTTGTCCGAGGCACCGCCATGGACGAACACGATGACGGTGTCGCCGTCCGCGCACCGGTACCACCAGAGCGGGCGGTTCTTGGGCGAGTACTCGCGGTCCGGGTTGCAGCGGTCGGTGGCGGAGGGCTCGGCCGCTGGCGCGACCGCAGGCGCGGCGAGGACGGCCGCCGCGGCGAGCGCGAGGAGCGCCCGCGAGCGCCTCAAGCGAAGCTCTCGGCGAACTCCGGCAGATAGCGCACGGTGCCGCTCACCCCGGCGAGCGCGCCGGGCGAGAGCTCGATCGCCATGAACGCTTCCTCCGGCGCGGCGAACCCGCACGCGAGCCCGAGCGTCGCGCCGGCGCGGAAACCGAAGCGCCCGTAGTACCGCGGGTCGCCGAGCAGGACGACGAAGCCGTAACCCGCCTCGCGCGCGCGCTCGAGCGCCGCGCGCAGGAGCATGCCGCCGACGCCGCGGCCCTGGAACGTCGGTCGTACGGCGAGCGGCGCGAGGCCCGCGCCGCGCGGCTTCAGGCCGCTGCCGTCGATCTCGACGTCGGTGAGGAGACAGAAGCCCGCGACCGTCCGCCCCTGCGTGGCCACGAGCGCGACCGAGAACTTGCCGCCCGCGCGCAGGGCGTCTACCAGGTCGGCCTCCCCCTTGCCCTTGAACGCGGCCTCGACTACGCGCCGGACCGCCTGGACGTCACCCGCACGTTCGGCGCGGATCTCGAACGGGCGGGGTGCGTCGGTCACCATCCCAGCCGCACGCGGCCGACCGCCATCGACACCGCCGCCTGGGTCGGCTCGACCACCGGGATGCCCGCGGCCTGCTCGACGCGCTCGCGGTACTGCGCCATGCCGGCGCAGCCCATCACGACCGCGTTCGCGCCGTCCTGGTCGCGGAGCTCCTTCGCCACCCGGATCATCCGGTCGAGCGTCCTGGATTCGTCGGCGAGCTCGGTCACGTTCAGGCCGACCGCGCGCTCGCCCGCGAGCCGCTCGCTCAGGCCCATCGCGCCGATCGCGCGCAGGTGCCGCGGAATCGACCCCGGCAGGATCGCGATCACCCCGAAACGCTGGCCGAGCGTGAGCGCGGTGAGGATGCCGCTCTCCATGATGCCGAGCACCGGCCGCTTCGTCGCCTCGCGCGCGGAGTGAAGGCCGGGATCGCTGAAGCAGGCGATGACGAATGCCGCCGCCTTCGGCTCCAGCTCGCCGACGAGCCGCAGCAGCGGCGCGATGACGCCGTCGACGTCGCGCTGGGTCTGGATGCCGGGCGGGCCCTCCGCGAGCGTCAGGCACTCGATCTTCGGCCCGCCGGCGAGCCGCAGGGGCGCGCAGGCGCGGTCGATGCCGTCGGTGACCGCAACGGTCGAGTTCGGGTTGATGACGTAGATCGTGTCGCTCATGACAGGCGATTATGCAGCAACCGCCTCGACCGGCGCCTCGGTCGGCGCGAGCGCATCGAGGAGGAGTTCCGGATCGTTCGCGGCGAGCCGCGCGGCGTCGGAGAGCATCCGCCGCCAGCGACGTCCGCCAGGCTGGCCGTGGTACAGGCCGAGCATGTGCCGCGCGATCGCGCGGAGCGGCGTGCCGCGCGCGACCTGCGCGACTGCGTAGCGATGCATCCGCTCGACGATCTCCGTCCGCGACGGCGCCGGCCCGCCACCGTAGACCCGATGATCGAGATCGGCGAGCACATACGGATCGTGGTACGCGGTACGGCCGAGCATCACGCCGTCGACGTGCGCGAGCTGCGCCTCGACCTGCGGCCACGTCGCGACGCCGCCGTTCAGGACGATCTCCAGCTCGGGAAACTCGCTCTTCAGCCGATGGACTTCGGCGTAGCGGAGCGGCGGCACTTCGCGGTTGTCCTTGGGCGACAGGCCCTTCAGCACCGCGTTCCGCGCGTGCACGATGAACGTGTGGCAGCCGGCGCGGGCGAGGGTGTCGACGAAGCGACGCACGAAGCCGTAGTCCTCGCTGCGGTCCAGCCCTAGGCGATGCTTCACCGTGACCGGGATCGAGACCGCGTCCTGCATTGCCTTCACGCAGTCGGCGACGAGATCGGGCTCGGCCATCAGGCAGGCGCCGAACGCGCCGCGCTGGACGCGCTGCGACGGACAGCCGCAATTCAGGTTGATCTCGTCGTAGCCCCACCGCTCGCCGAGGCGCGCACAGTTCGCAAGGTCGGCCGGCTCGCTTCCGCCGAGCTGCAGGGCGACCGGATGCTCGGCGGGATCGAAGTCGAGATGGCGCGGTACGTCGCCGTGCAGAAGCGCGCCGGCGGTGATCATTTCCGAGTAGACGACCGCGTGCGGGCTCAACTGCCGGAAGAAGTAGCGGCAGTGGCGGTCCGACCAGTCCATCATCGGCGCGGTGCAGAGGCGGTGGGGTGAGGTGGGCACGGGCGGATTTTCGCCTACCTCGGCACCGGACGCTCACGGCGCCGGAACGTGCAGCCGCCTTGCAGCGCGTCGCGAGGGTGCGGAGCGCGACGCGCGGTCCTCCCGCATCATCTTGACCTGGAACAGGCGTGCGGACTATGGTGCGCCCATGACTTCGTTCGACCTCACGGTCCGCAACGGTACCGTCGCGACCGCTTCCGACACGTTCCAGGCCGACGTCGGCGTGAAGGACGGGCGGATCGCGGCGATCGGGTCCGGTCTCGCGGCCGGCACGCGCGATCTCGACGCGCGCGGGAAGCTCGTCCTGCCGGGCGGGGTCGACAGCCACTGCCACGTCGAGCAGCTTTCCTCGGCGGGCGTGATGTGCGCCGACGATTTCTACTCGGCGACCGTCGCCGCGGCGTTCGGCGGCACGACCACGATCATCCCGTTCGCCGCGCAGCATCGCGGCAACTCGATCCTCGCCGTCGTCGACGACTACGCCAGGCGCGCGGCGGAGAAGGCGGTCGTGGACTACGGCTTCCATCTCATCGTCGCCGACCCGAACGAGAAGGCGATGAACGAGGAGCTGCCGGCGATGATTCGCCGCGGGATCACGTCGTTCAAGGTCTACATGACCTACGACCTCCTGCGGCTCACCGACGATCAGCTGCTCGACGTCCTCGCCGCGGCCGACCGCGAGCGCGCGCTCGTCATGGTCCACGCCGAGAACCACGAGGTCATCAAGTGGATCGCGAAGCGCCTGCTCGAGCGCGGCCACCGGGCGCCGAAGTTCCACATGACCAGCCATCACCCGATCGCCGAGGCCGAGGCGACGAACCGGGTGATCCAGCTCTCGCGGGTGCTCGACGTGCCGGTGCTGATCGTGCACGTGTCGGGAATCGAGGCGGTGCAGACGATCCGTGCGGCGCAGACGCTCGGCGCGCGCGTCTACGCGGAGACCTGTCCCCAGTACCTCTTCCTGAAGGCAACCGACGCCGACAAGCCGGGTCTCGAAGGCGCGAAGTGGTGCTGCAGCCCGCCACCGCGCGACGAGGCGTCGCAGGAAGCGGTGTGGAAGGGGCTCGCGGACGGCACGTTCCAGGTGCTGTCCTCCGATCACGCGCCCTACCGGTTCGACGAATCTGGCAAGCTGCCGCAGGGCGTCAAGACTACGTTCAAGGAGATGGCGAACGGTGTCCCCGGCCTGCAGGTGCGCCTGCCGCTGCTTTTCTCCGAAGGGGTGGGCAAGGGCCGCCTGACGCTGAGCCAGTTCGTCGCGTTGACGGCGACGAACCATGCGCGGATGTACGGGCTGCATCCTCGCAAGGGCACGATCGCGGTCGGTTCCGACGCCGACCTCGCGATCTGGGAGCCCGAACGCGAGGTAACGCTCACCGCGTCGATGATGAAGGACAACGTCGGCTACACGCCCTACGAAGGCATGCGCGTGAAGGGCTGGCCGACGACGGTCGTGAGCCGCGGCCGCGTCGTCGTCGAGGGTGGCGAGCTGAAGGCGGCTCGCGGCTCGGGGCAGTTCATTCCGCGCGGCGAGCCGGAGCCGGTCCGCACGGCCACGCGCGGCCCGTCTGCGGGGACCACGTTGAAATCGCTGTTAGGTATAGGGAGATCGTGATGAAAGAGCTGGTACTGGCGGTGTCGCTCAAGATCAAGGCGGACTGCGTCGACAAATTCATGGCCGAATGTCTCAAGAACGGCAAGGCCGCGCGCGAAACGGAGCCCGGGTGCAAGCAGTTCGACATCCTGGTCGACCCGAGCGACCCGACGAAGGCGATGCTGTACGAGATCTACGTCGACGAGGCGGCCTTCGAGGCGCATCAGCAGACGCCGCACTTCAAGCACTACCTCGCCAACGCGCTGCAGTACCTCGAGTCGCGGGAGCGCACGTTCTACCGCCGCGCGGCACCGTGAGGAAGGACGCGTCATGGCACGCCATCTGAAGATCGCGGCGGCGCAGCTCGGGCCCCTGAACCTCTCCGACACGCGCGAGGCGGCGGTGAAGCGCCTCGTGGCGCTGTTTCGCGAGGCGGTCGGGATGGGCGCGAAGTTCGTCGTGTTCCCGGAGCTTGCGCTGACCACCTTCTTCCCGCGCTGGTGGATCGAGGACCAGGGCGAGGTCGACCGGAAATTCTTCGAGACCGCGATGCCGAACCCGACGGTGCAGCCGCTCTTCGACCTGGCCAAGGAGCACGGCGTCGGGTTCTACCTCGGCTACGCCGAGCTCACCCAGGAGGCGGGCCGCGCGCGGCGCTTCAACACCGCGATCCTCGTCGGCCCGGAGGGGCGCATCGTCGGCAAGTACCGCAAGGTCCACCTGCCGGGCCACGCCGACCACAAGCCGCAGGCGGCGTTCCAGCACCTCGAGAAGAAATACTTCGAGGTCGGCGACCTCGGCTTCCGCGCCTGGCGCTTCATGGACACGGTCACCGGGATGCTGATCTGCAACGACCGGCGCTGGCCCGAGGCGTTCCGCGTGCTCGCGCTGCAGGGCGCGGAGATCGTGACGCTCGGCTTCAACACGCCGACCGAGAACCTGCACTACCCGGAGCCGCCCGCGCTGCGCGTGCACCACCACCTCATCATGGCGCAGTCGATGGCGTTCCAGAACGCGACCTGGCTGGTCGAGACCGCGAAATGCGGCTTCGAAGACGGGTTCCGCATGTTCGGCCATTCGCTGATCGTCGCGCCGTCGGGCGAGATCGCGGTGAAGTCCTCGACCGAGGAGGACGAGGTCATCTGCTTCAACTGCGACATCGGGCTCGCCGCGAACCTGAAGCAGACGATGTTCAACTTCGCCGCGCACCGGCGGCCGGAGCACTACAAGCTGATCGTCGAGCGCGTCGGCGCGGGCGATCCGCTCGGCTGAGCGAGGCACTCGTCCATGATCGATCTGCTGATGCGCGGGAAGTACGTGCTGACCGATCCGCGCCGGAAGTCCGCGGGCGTCCTGCGGGACGGCGCGATCGCGATCGCCGGCGACCGCATCGAAGCGGTCGGTGCCTACGCCGATCTGCGCCAGCGCGCCCCGGAGGCGCGCGTGCTCGGCGACGGGACCGAGATGCTGATCCCCGGGCTCGTCGACGCCCACAGCCACGGTCGCGGCATGTCGCCGATCCAGAAGGGCGTGGCCAACGATTTCCTGGAGAACTGCCTCTTCGACTGGGCGTTCATGCACCTGCTCCCGCCCGAGCTCTGCGCGGGAATGACCGCCTATCACCACATCCGTTCGGGCGCCACACTGCTGCATCACAACGGCTTCGACGACGACGGGCCGGTAGGTGCGACCCGCGCGGACACGGCGATCCGGACCTATCTCGAGAGCGGGATCCGGCTCGCGTTCTCCCCCGGCGTGCGCGACGAGAGCAAGCTCGCGCTCGACGAGAAGGCGTTCTTCGAGACGCTCCCGGAGGACCTCAAGGCGTTCGCGCGGCCGCGCGTGTTCTACGACAAGCGGGAGGTCGAGGAGAGCTACTTCGCCCTGTTCGAAGACCTGCACCGGCGGTACGACGGCGCCGACACCCGCATCCTGCTCTCGCCGTCGTGGACCCACGGCGCGAGCGAAGGTTTTCTCGCGCGGGTGCGCGAGGTCGCCGAGCGTCACGGCGGCACGCAGATCCACATGCACACCCTGCAGTCGCCGGTGCAGAAGGCGTACGCGACCCGGCGCATGGGCAAGCCGACCATCCTGTGGCTCGACGAGCTCGGCATGGTCGCGCGGAACGTCACCTACGGCCACTGCATCCACGTCACCGAGCCGGAGATCGAGCTGATCGGCGCGCGCGGCGCTTCCGTGACGAACCATCCGAGCTGCAACTTCATCATGCGCAATGGCATCACGCCCGTCATGCGCATGCGCAAGGCCGGCGTCAACGTCGCGATGGGGCTGGACGACAAGACGATCAACGACGACGAGGACGCGATCATGGAGCTGCGCATGATCCACAAGGTCCACCGCGTCGACACCTACCGCCTTGCCAGCCCCCCGCTCGACCCCTACGAGGCGTTCGAGATCGCGACGCTCAACGGCGCGCGGGTATGCGGCTTCGAGGGGCAGGTCGGCGCGTTGCTGCCCGGCATGAAAGCCGACGCGGTGCTCGTGGACCTCGCGCGCGTCGAGCGGATGCCCTGGCTCGACCCGCGGTCCGACATCGCCGAGGCGTTCGTCCAGCGCGCCATGGGGGAGGACGTGCGGACGGTCGTCGTCGGCGGCAAGGTGCTGCTCGAGGACGGCGAGTTCCGCAGCATGGACGTCCCGGCGCTCTTCCGGGAAGTACGCACCTTCTGCGAGCAGGGCCTGCCGGCCGAGCACCGCGCGCGTGCAGAGATGCTCGCCCGGATCAAGCCGCACGTGCAGCGCTGGTACGAGGGGTGGGAGGACGGGATGGTGAGCGAACCCTACTATCGGATGAACAGCAGGGTCTAGAGCGGTTCGGCTCCCCGCGCGCGAGCGTTCCTGCTATAAGTCGTCTTCGACACGGATTCCGGCTTTGAACCGACTCAGGAGGTCCAGATGAAGGGAGGCTTGACGCTTTTCGCCGCTTTCGCCGCCGGCTGGCTCGCCGCTGCCGGCCCGGCGATCGCGCAGACACCGATCAAGACCGGCATCGACGCGACGTTCGCGCCGCACGCCATGCCCAAGCTCGGCGGCGGCCTCGAGGGCTTCAACATCGATCTCGCGAACGAGCTCGCGAAGCGGATGGGCCGCCCGATCGAGATCGAGGGCACCGAGTTCTCCGCCCTGATCCCGGGGATGAATGCGAAGAAGTACGACTTCCTGATCGCGCCCACGACCGTCACGCCGGAGCGTGCGAAGGCGATGCTCTTCACGGAAGGGTACATGGAGACCGATTACATGTTCCTCCAGAAGAAATCGGACAAGCCGATCACCTCGCTCGAAGATCTAAAGGGCAAGAAGGTCTCGGTGAACAAGGGCTCGGCCTACGAGTCCTGGGTGCGCCAGAACGGGGAGAAGTACGGTTTCACGTTCGACGTCTACGGCACCAATGCGGACGCCGTCCAGGCGGTGCTGTCGGGGCGCGCGGACACCAACATGGCCGGGCACACCGTGGTGATGTGGGCGGCGAAGAACAATCCGACGCTCGCGCCGACCTATACGTACAAGACCGGCCTCGTCTGGGCGATGCCGTTCCGGCTCGACGACAAGGCGGGTCGCGACCAGGTGTCGATGGTCCTCAAGTGCATGAAGAAGGACGGCACGGTCGCGCGGCTGTACGAGAAGTGGTTCGGGCTCAAACCGGCCGCCGATTCCTGGGTCTTCAAGATCGCCCCCGGCCACGGCGTGCCCGACATGCCGGGTTACGACCCCGGGCCGGTGGCGCTCAAGTGCGGATAGGGCAGGCGCTGACGCGCTGCCCTATCTCGCCGCGTTGAAGCGGCGCAAGGAGCGCGCCGCTTAGCGCGGCGACCATTTTCGTTCGGTCGCCCGCGTCGAATGGACGCCCCGCTCCTCGAGGTCATCGCGCTCCACAAGTCCTTCGGGACGCTGGAGGTGCTGAAGGGCATCGACCTCCAGGTCGCCCCGCGCGAGCTCGTCTTCGTCATCGGCCCGTCGGGGTCGGGAAAGTCGACGCTGCTCCGCTGCTGCAACCGGCTCGAGGAGCCGACGAGCGGATCGGTGCGGGTGGACGGCGCCGACATCTGCGCGCCGGACGTCGACCTGAACCGCGTGCGGCAGAAGATCGGCTTCGTCTTCCAGTCGTTCAATCTGTATCCGCACATGAACGCGCTCGGCAACGTCACGCTCGCGCTGCGGAAGGTGCAGGGGCTGAGCCGCGCCGACGCCGAAACGAAAGGGCGGGCTGCGCTTGCGCGCGTGGGGCTGGCCGAGAAGGCGCTCGCCTATCCGAACGAGCTCTCCGGCGGCCAGCAGCAGCGGGTCGCGATCGCGCGCGCGCTCGCGCTCGAGCCGAGCATCGTGCTCTTCGACGAGCCGACGAGCGCCCTCGACCCGGAGCTGGTCGGCGGGGTGCTCCAGGTGATGCGGGAGCTCCGCGAATCCGGGATGACGATGGTCGTCGTCAGCCACGAGCTTTCGTTCGCGCGCGCCGCGGCCGACCGTGTCGTCTTCATGGACCACGGCCGGATCGTCGAGCAGGGGCCGCCCGACAAGATCTTCGCCGGGGCGGACAACGCGCGGGTGCGCGAGTTCGTCGCGACGATCTCGGGGCATCGTTGAGCCGCACGGTCGCGATGTCGGATCACGGCGGGCCGGGCTACGCGAACGGCTTGCCCTTTCATCGCCCGGCGTTGCCGCGGGCCCTGGGGGCGCGGTACCTGAACCGGCGCCGAGCGCTTCGGGGTGAGGTCACCGCCAAGCCTCGATGATCTGATCCAGCCCCTTCCGGTAATCGGTGAACGCCGGCTTCCATCCGGGCACCCGCGGCGAGAGCGGGCGCGACGGCATGGCGAGCGCGGCCTGCTGCATGTGCTCTTCCCGCACGATCAGCTTGATGACCGGCGTCGCGATCCGCGGGACGTGCAGCGGGAAAGGGTTGCCGATGCGCCGCGCAAAGTCGTCCATGAACTGCATGAAAGGGACCGCCTTGCCGTCGGTCGCGTAGAGAGTCTTTCCCGCGTTGCGCGGCTTCGCGGCGGCGAGCAGGGCGCTCACAGCGTCGTACTGGTGCAGGTGATACTGCCGTGCCTTGGCTGGCCCCGCCCAGTACGGTCGGCTGATTCGGAACGCTTTGCGGTACGCGCGGAGATCGCGGCTTTCGGGGCCGTACAGATAGCCGAGGCGCACCACGCACGCGGGGATCGGCCCGGAGAGGGCGAGTCTCTCGCAGTCAAGGATCGTCTCGGCGATCGAGCGCAACGGATCCTGCATCGGACGGCCGACGACGAACGCGAAGCTCGCGTGCACGAGCAGGCTGGCGTCGCTCCGCAGCGCGCGGCGGACGCCCGCCAGCGCGGTGCGCGAGAACCCCTTCCAGGCGTGCCCGTCGTGCAGCAGCGTGTTGGCGTTCTGCCCGGCGATGTTGATGCGGACTTTCGCGGGGGCGCGCTGCGGCGAGAGCAGCCGGCCGAGCTCGGAGCGCTCGCCGGTAATCCAGATGCTCATCGCTCCGGGAATCGGACGATCTAGTGCGGCGACTGCTCCGTCCCGACGCGCCCGAGGCCCGGGAGGCGCAGCGCGGGTTGCGCGACGTCCACGCCGAGCGAAAGTCCGAGCACGTTGAACTCCATGCCTTCTTCGGGTGCGACGATCACGCCGAGCAGTCCGTAGAGCGAGAGCTGGACGCCCGACCCGCTCGGCGCATGGCCGATTGCCGAGGTGATCGGCACGTAGTCCTTGCCGATCGCGGTCGGCGGCAGGTCGAGCCGCAGGCCGGGGACGTTGCGGCCGATGTGGGCGATGAAAGTGTTGCTGTTCGGGCCGGGCCAGGTCCGGTATTCGTCGTGGTACGGATAGCTCTTTATGGCGGCCTCGATCTCGTCGATGAGCTTGTCGACGCCCTCGCCGCGACGGTCGACGAGGAGGTCGGGGCGGTTGCCGAACCATTCGGAGTCGGGGCCGGAGATGTTCTGGCGGACGTGCGGCGGGCCGCCCCAGAAGAGGACGTCGTAGCGGGTATACGCCGGGGCGCCCTCGCGCTTGAAGATGATCCAGGCGTGGCTCCCGAATGCTCCGCGCCAGCCGAACGTGCGCGCGGAGTAAACCTGGACGACTGGTCCGCCGAACGTGGCCGGGTCGGGGGAGAGGCCGGTGGGCTCGCGCGTGGCGGTCTGCCAGGTGGCGGCGGTGGGCGTGTGCGTCGCGACGCTGATGGCGAGGGGGATGACGAAAAGGGCGACGACCAGGAGCATGGTGCGCTTGAGCTTCATCGGGTTGGAGGGAGCGTCCGGGGAGGAAGATACCCCGATCGTATGCTCCCGCCGCGGCACTTACCCCGCGCGGCGGCCTGCGGTCACCTGCTCCGCGATGAAGGCCTTGACCATCTCGTGCGCGCGGTCGGTCTGCGGGCCGGGCTTCGCGACCCATTCGTGCTCGCAGCCTTCGAACACCTGGAGGCGGCAGTCGCCGCCTGCCGCCTTGTAGGTCGCCGCGAACTTCTCCTGCAGCGCGGGCAGGACGTTGTCGTCGAGCGCGCCTTGCATGATCAGGATCGGCGGCAGCGTCACCCGCTCGCGTCGCTCGAGGATGAGCTGCGGGTTGGCCTCGAAGATCGTCTCCCACGGATTGAAGTAGGTCCTGCTGTTCTTCATCATGCCCTCGCGCTTCATCCGCTCCGCCTGCTGGTAGCGCGCGTAGGGGTCGCTGATCGGCGAGCGGGTCGCGATGTAGGCGATCGTCGCATCGACGTTCGGCGCGGCGGGCAGGGGGATCGCGCCGTAGCGCGCGTCGCGCGGGCGCATGCCGACCAGCTCGGCGATATGGCCGCCGGTGGAGCTGCCGAGCACGCCGATCGTCGCCGGGTCGCCGTTCCAGGTCGCCGCGCGAGCCTTGAGCCAGCGCACGCCGTAGTTCGCGTCCTGGACCGAAGCGGGGTAGGGCGCCTCGGGCGCGAGCGTCATGTCGATCGCTACCACGAGCACGCCGCTCGCCGCGATGGCGAGATCCATCGGCTGGTTGGCGAAGCGGTCCTTGTTGTTCCAGGCGCCGCCGTGCAGGTCGAGGAGCGTCGGGAACGGTCCCGCGCCCTGCGGCTGGTAGATGCGGGCGAGCAGCTGACGGCCGGCGGCCGTGCGCCGGAACTCGGTCTCGGAAATCTTGACGCCGAACTTGGCGGCAGGGTCGTAGGACATCGGCTTCGCGTTGGCGGTTGCAAGGCTGCCTACGGCGGGTACGGCGATGCTCATTGCTGCGACCTTCTTCAGGAAAGACCTGCGGCCGGCGGGGTGATCATCCATGCGGACCTCCTCGGGAGCACGCCGAATTTACGCCGAAACGGAAGACTTCGGGGTCGGTCGGCCTCGCCGTCCGAACGGCGCCCTGAGGCAGGGGGTTGAGGTTCGATGGCGACGAGGCGCCGCCCTTCCGCGATACCGAGCGGCCGCTTCCGGCCCACAACCAGCCGCATGAGTCCGTTTCCTAAGTTGCTCCGAAGCGGACGTTCGTTGCAGATGCAATTACCGGAGTCGACGAGAGGGCGCCGGATCGTCGAGCGGGCTCAGCACGCCCGTTCCCCCCGTCTCAAGCTCAATCCGAAAAGGGTGGTGCCGACGCTGGTGCACGGGCTTGAGCCCGCGGCGCCTCGCGTCCTCTACCCCACGCTGACCAAAGTTTCGACGTTCTGCGCTTCGCTGCGCTTCGCGCGGTTTCTTGCCAGACGCTCGTCCACGAGCGTGACGATCTCGTCCAGCGTGCCGGATTGCAGTCCGCGTTGGCGGGCGATCCGCCGTACCAGGCTGTCGACCCGCTCGATCCGCTCCGCGCCGCCGAAGAGCGCGCGCGCCGCGGAGGAGGGTTTACCCAGGCTCTCGGCGGCCTTAGCGTACTTCTCGAAAGGAACGAGGTCGGCCGATTCGGCGCCGAGCCCGGTGCACAGTCTGGACACCCACTCGTAGGTTCTGCGCGACTCGTCGACGTTCCCGTGCACCGCGTCCCTAATGGGAATCATGTCGTTCGGCCGGATGCAGCGGTAGTTGCCGGTGATCAGCATCGGCCATTTCGCGAGCGGCACGAAAACGGAGTCGTGCAGCTTGAGCTTCACGGGAATTTCGACCGCATCGCCGCCTAGCGGAAGGCGGGCCTGTTCGATGTCGGCCTCAAGCTTCCGAAGGAGCGCCGTCGGGTCCTCGAGGTCGAACCGTGCCGCCTTGAAATTCGTCGGCAGACCCACTTGCAGGACGTTCTTCGGGTCCCCCGCCGGGCGGAACGCCTGCGGATCGGGACTCGCCAGCGTCATCAGGCTGGGTTCGAAGCCTTCCCAGACCCCGGGATCCGCATAGCAGGCTTCCAGAAGTCCCGTCGACAGCCCGGGAATGCGCTTGAGATAGGGCAGCGGTGGCATGTTCATGATCGCAAGGCACGGCTTGCGCGCCTGGGCGATGCGTCCCATCAGATCCCGGACGCCTGGTGAGCCGTACTGGGCCTCTTGCATGCCGAGCACGACCAGGTCGTACACGCGGGGATCGACCTCTTCGGGGGGGCTCGCCGAAAGCACGCCCGGAAGGGTCTTCGAGTCGATTTCGAGCAGCGACTCTCGGCCGCGCACGGGGAAGCGCACCCGGGTCCCTTCCCGCCTGATCAGCTCCGCGGTGGGCCCGGTGCAGACCAGCGAGACCCGGTGCCCGGCCATCAGCAGCTTGGTGCCGAACAAAGAGCCGTAAGCGGCCCCGAGAACGAGAACGTTGTATTTCACCCGAGCCCTCCGTCCACTGCGCGTCCAATGATCGCGTGTCGCTGCAAGGATAGGCCCAGAAACAGACAAATTTGACTTTGGAAATTTCACAGTGTTAATTTCACACCCGCGATGTCCCAGCACACCTACAAGACCCATTTCCTCGGCACCAAGCTGCGTGCCCTACGCAAGCGCAACGGGCTGACCCTGGAAGAGCTGTCAGCGCGCTGCATACAGCTGGATTCGCACCGTGCCCCGTCGGTCTCCTACCTGAGCATGATCGAGAGCGGCAAGCGGGTTCCTTCGGAAGACGTGCTCGCGCTGCTGTCGGCGGTGTTCCAACGCGAGCCGCGCTGGTTTCTCGACGGCAATCCCGAACGGGAGGCTGCGTTCAGCCAGCGCTCCGGCGGCGCCGCCGGCGTGCCGCTCGAGCCCGCGTTTCTGTTTTCCAAGGAGCTGTTGCAGGCGGCGATTCCCGAGCTCCTGGCGCAGACCGGCACCACCGGGCGGCAGTTCGCGCATCTGCTGATCCGCTCGCATCAGGAGATGTCGCGCAACGATTTTCCAGATCTCGAGCGATCGGCGGAGAGCGTCGGAAACCGCAGATTCCCGCTCGGCGCCGACGAGCTGATGCGTCTCTGCCGGCACCACGGACTCGTCCTGCGCTGGTTCGACCGCAAGCCGGTGCTCGCGCGGGACAAGGACCGCGAGCTGCGGAGCGTGGTGCGCTCGTTCTTCGAGTCGCCGCGCACCGTCTACTTGAATCGCGAACTGCAGGACGACCCGGCGCGTCTCAAGTTCGACCTCGCCACGCACCTCGGCCACAAGGCCCTGCACGAGGGCGACGGCCTCAAGTCCGCGCATGCCACCGGCGGGGAAATGGGCGGCAGTCCGGAAGGCGGCGCGGGTATCGCGGCCGGCATGAGCGCGCAGGACGTCCTTCACGCCTGGCGCGATTTCGAGTGCAGCTTCTTTGCCGGCGCGCTCCTTTGCCCTAAGGTTCCGTTCCGGCGCTTCCTCATGCGCGAGTCCTACCGCGTCGAGGCCGGGGAAAAAATCGAGCTCACTCCGGCGGTGGTGATGCGGCGCATGACCAAGGTCGCGCCGTATCCCTACTGGCATTTCTTCGATGCCTATCCGCCCGGACACTTGCGCGCGGTCTATCGCGGCAACGGCATCCCGCTGCCCTGGGGCAACATGGCGCAAGTCACCGACCCCTGTCCGAACTGGGCGGTCTTCCGAATGCTCGACGGGAATCGCGGTGCCGACCGCGGCTCGCAGATTTCAGTGCTGCGCGATGGGGATCAGTCGCTGCTGTATTGCTGCCACTCGCGGCGCGCCAGCGACATGGCCGGCAATCCTCATGTGTTGTCGGTGGGGATCGATCTCGCGCCTGCGCTGCGCTCGCATAGCGTCGATTCGGACGATATCGTCGCAAGCATCACCGAGGAATGCCTGCGCCACCGCGGCGAAGCGAGAATTCCCAAAGCCGCGGCGGAGGCGATCCGGGGCGCGGCGCGGGTGCTGAACATCGCATGGGTCGAGGATGCCTTGTCGGGCCCCGCGCGCATCATCTGTCCGCGCAGTACGTACTGTCCCCGGACGGAACGTTGCGACGGCGCCGGCGCCTCGCGCGCTCGTGAAATCATCGATGTGCGCGAGGAGATCATCAGCAAGGCGAGGCGCGGACATTGAGCTCGCGCGATCGAGCCGCGCGTCGTAGGTCACAATCACTTCTGGAACTTCGAGGCCGCAGTGCGCGGGATCGGCGTAGTGCGATGCCTGGATCCGACCGCTCTGCCTCTTTTCGAGCAGGGCCTGCTTCAGCCCGTGCTCGAGGACTGGGATGCGCTCGAGGCACCGCGTATCTACGTGATGTACCGCCGCGGTGGATCTCGCCAGGACCGCCATCATTTTCGCCATCGTTGGTACTCCTTTTGACTGTCGCTGCAACGCCAAAGACAAACGTCAAATACATCATAGTCGTGGTATTCCACGCCGCTGGCGACTTCCAAAATAATGTCGATTTCGGAGCAGATGAACGGAATAGTGAAAGACCGGGCGCGGTCCAGTCGACCGACAAACGCCTGTGCCGCCGAACGACCGCTTCGGAGAAGAGCGAAGGACCACTTTGGGGGTCGTCAGCCGCCGTTGGAGCCGAACCGAGGCGGCGATCTCATCATCCTCCACGCAACCATGCCGCTGACTGCCGCACACCCCGCCCCCACTTGCGCCACCGCCTGGAACGCGCTGAAGAGCGCCGCGCGCCCCGCCTCTCCGAGCGACCCCGCCGGCAGCGGCGAGCCCGACAGCGCGTCCAGCAACTCCGCCGGCAGCCCGTCCGATGCACCGAGCCTGTCCACCGCCTCGCGCAGCGCTGCGTCATACACCGCGATGAACACCAAGCTAAGCGTCGCAATCGCCAGCACGCCCGCCACCCGCGCGACGGCGTTGTTCACGCCGGAAGCCGTCCCGGCGTAGTCGCTCCCGACCGCACCCATCACCGCCGTCGTCAGCGGCGCCACGGTGATGGTCATGCCGCCCGCGAGGACGAGCAGCGCGGGCAGCAGAGACGCCCAGTAGCCCGCCCCGGGCATCGGGACCGCCAGCAGCAGGAATCCGGCGGCGGCGACGAGCGGCCCGAGCGTGAGCGGCAACCTCGCACCGTACCGATCCGCGAGCGCGCCCGCGCGCCCCGACAGCAGCCCCATCACGATCGGGAACGGCAGTAGCGCCGCGCCGGCCGCGGTCGCCGAATAGCCGCGGCCGCGGATCAGCTCGAACGGCAGGAAGAACAGCACGCCCGACAGCGCGAAGTAGAGCAGCAGGGTGACGAGGTTCGCGCCGGTGAACGCTCGCGAGCGGAACAGCGCGAGCGGCAGCATCGGCGATCGCACGCGCGCCTGGACCGCGACGAACGCCGCGAGCGCAACCGCCCCGCCGGCCAGCGCCGCCGTGATCGCCGGCGGGCCGAACCCGAGCTCGGCGGCGCCCGTGAGGCCCCACGTCAGGCTCGCGAGCCCGGCGGCGGCGAGGCTCGCCCCGAGCCAGTCGAGGCCCGGCGGATGCTCGCTCCGGCTGTCCGGTGCGCCGCGCAGCGCGAACCACACCGCCGCGACGGCGAGCGGGACGTTCAGATAGAAGATCGCGCGCCACGACACGTGGTCGGTCAGGAACCCGCCGAGCATCGGGCCGGTCGCCATCGCGAGCGCGCCGTAGCCCGCCCACGCCCCGATTGCACGCGCCCGCTCACGCTCCGGGAAAGTCGCGCCGAGCAGCGCCAGGCTCGCCGGAACGAGCAGGGCGGCGCCGGCGCCCTGCACCGCGCGCGCCGCGACGAGCGCGGACGTTTGCGGTGCGAACCCGCAGACGATCGACGCCGCAGTGAACAGGGCCACGCCCGCGACGAACACGCGACGGCGCCCGAACCGGTCCGCGCTCGCGCCGCCGATCAGCACGAGCGCGCCGAGCACGACGAGATACGCGTTCATCACCCACTGCGTCCCCGCGGCGCCCGCCGCGAGGTCCCGCTGGATGGCGGGCAGCGCGACGTTCACGACCGATCCGTCGATGAACGCGAGGCTCGAGCCGAGCACCGTCGCGGCGAGCGTGCGCGTCCGCTCCGCCGTGCCGCACGGGAACGGCGCGGCCGGCGCCTGCTGCACGACGCCGACGTCGCACGGTCCGCGGGAGACGACGTTCACTCGGGGATGGCGCGCGGGAGGGGAGAAGCCCGGACCTTACACCGGTCGCGCTTCCTCGCCCGACGGACTAGCCGACGGACCAAGCCGAGAGACCGACGCGCGATCGGCTGCCCCCGTCCTATCCTGGAGGACATCCACATTCAGGAGAAGCGCACCATGTCGGTCGCACGCGACTTCGTTCAGCGAATCGCCGGCTTCGAGCTCAACGCCCTGCGCGCCGCCGAAGTTCTCGGCGAGGATTACGAGAAGGTCCGGATCCGCTCCGGCGGTACCCCGATCCACGATCTCAACGGGACGCCGCTCTATCACCGCCTGCCGCTTGCCCGCGGCGCGAACGTCGGCTACGTCGACGTCGCCGTGCACGAGGCGTTCGGCGAGCCGCTGCTCGCTACGGCGATGGGCCTCGACTGGAACGAGAAGGCGCTCGTCGAGGAAGGCAAGCGGGCCGCGCGCAAGGGCCGCCGCGGGCTCAAGTACGACCAGATCCGCTTCGTTGCCTTCAGCTATCCGAAGATCGCGCTCCAGTTCCTCCTCGATGGGCAGGAGACGCTGATGCTCGAGCTCGGCACCTGGGCCGCAGTCCCGCGCGCGCCGAAGCGCGACCGCAAGGCGCTCGAGCCGGAGAACTTCGAGCGCTGGAGCTTCCTCGACGAGCTGCCGAAGGAGGTCCACCGCGCCCGCGCGCGCAGCTTCAAGCGGCGCCTCGACCTGTGGGACGCCCCGCGGCTGCGGCGCATCGATCCGCGCCTGGTCGCCCTTGACACGCTCCGCGTCCGCGACTTCGTGCTGCGGCTCTTCGACACGCGCGAGCTCCACTACTCGACGCGCAACACCGACCACGTCCCGTGCTACGAGCTGCGCGGGCAGCAGACGAACGTGTGGTGCGTCGGGGCGAGCGTGGAGATGGTCCTCAACTTCTACCGCTACACCTACAACCAGGTGCGGCTCGCGACCGAGCTCGGCCTCGGCACGCTCAACAACCCGAACGGGCTGCCGTACGCACGGGTTGGCGACGTCGTGACGGTGATGGAGAATCTGACCTCGGATGCGCTCGACGTCACGATGACCACCAGCCCCGGCTTCGACCTCTTCCGCAACGAGATCCGCGCGAACCGGCCGGTGATCAGCTTCGTGCCGGGGCACTCGCGGACGGTGGCGGGCTACACCCGCAGCCTCATCCACCTCGTCAACCAGATCGGCTTCCGCGGGCTGCTCGTCTACGATCCCTGGCCGCCGAACGCCGGCGTCATCACCCGCTGGGAGAACTTCGCGACGCAGACCTACCAGTTCGCGTACTCGTCGGTGCTGCAGCACGTATGACGAAGCGCGGGCCGCCTCCGGACGCCGCCGCGCGCATCCGCGAGGCGGCTCGGCGGCTGATCGCGAGCGGCGCGGTCGGCGACCATCCAGCCCGCCGCCCGGGCGCGCTCGGGACGCCGGTGCCGGTGCGCGCCGCGTCCGGCGAGCTCGACTCGTGGTTCGTGCCGGTCGCGGCCAACGGCGACCGTCTCGCGGCGTTCCTGCAACTCCTGCCGGACGGGACGCTGATGCGGTTCTCGTCGTTCGCGACGCCGCCTCCCGCCGCGGACTGGCTCGATGCGAAGACCATCCTCCGACGCGCCCGGGCGGCGCAGCGGCCGGGGGAGACCCCCGGGCGGCCGTTCCTCACCTACGATCGCAATCCCGACCGGCTCGCGTGGGGCGTGATCTTCACCGATGCGAGCGGCGCGGAGCGGCTCGTGTTCGTCGCCGGCGACGCGGTGTACTCGCCGCCGGACGGCGGCGGTGTGGGCGGCTAGGTCGATCTGAGCGTTGTCCTGATCGCGATGCCGCTCTTCAGCGCGAGCGTCACCGGGGTCCGCTCGCAGATGTCGGCGATCCGCGCGCGCTGATCCTCGCTCAGCTCGCGCCCGATCGCGACCTCGCGCTCGGCGCGGATCCCGGACTCCTCGCGGAACAGCTTGAGCCGCACCGTCACGCCGCCGAGGTTCCACCCTTTCCGCTCGGCGTACATCCGGAGCGTGATCGACGTGCACGCGCCGAGTCCCGAGAGGAGGAGAGCGAACGGGTCCGGCCCCGCGTCCGCCCCGCCGACTGCGGCGTGCTCGTCGGCGAGGAGCTCGTGCCTGCCGGCGTGGATCCTCTGGACGTATTTCGGCGCGTCGCCTTCGCCGACGACGGTGACCGCAGCGACCAGCTTCCCGTGCTCCATGACCATGCTCCCCGCGTGGCTTCGCGCCCTCGGAAAGTAGCATCGAATCGAAGGCAGGCTTAGACTCGATTCCCTTGCATTGCCCGGAACCGCCCCCACCTGCCGCCGCAACGTCCCGCACGCATGCCGGGGACGTGCCGACTCCCTCCTCAGGAACGCATCCCGCAATGCTCCCGCTGTTCGGTTTCGTTTTTGTGCTGCACGCCTACATCGGTTGGCGTCTGCTTCCCGACATGCCGTTCGGGGTGCTCCCGGCAGCGGCGACGGCGCTCTGGCTCGTCGCCTCGGCGATCGCGATCCCGCTCGGCCTGTACGCGCGCCGGACGAGGCACCAGCCGCTCGCCGACCGCCTCACCTGGGCGAGCCTGCTCGCGATCGGCTCGTTCTCCTCGCTCTTCGTGTTAACGCTTCTCCGCGACGTCGCATTCCTCTTCGGCGCGGCGTCGCTCGACGGATTCGGCGACTATAGCGCGGCTGCGGTGCCTGCCCTCGCCGCGCTCGCCACGCTGGCGGGGTTCGTCAACGCCCGCCGACGCGCCCGCGTTAAGCGCGTCGACGTGCCGATCGCCGACCTCCCCGCGCCGCTCCACGGCTTCAGCATCGCCCAGATCACCGACGTCCACGTCGGCGCGACGATCAAGCGCGAGTACCTCGAGGGGATCGTCGACGCGGTGAACGACCTGGAGGCCGACATGATCGCCGTCACCGGCGACCTCGTCGACGGCAGCGTGCGGAGCCTTGCGCCGCACACCGCGCCGCTCGCCCGGCTGTCCGCCCGGCACGGCGCGTTCTTCGTCACCGGCAACCACGAGTACTACTCCGGCGCGCACGCGTGGATCGACGAGGTGCGCCGCCTCGGCCTGTCGGTGCTCATGAACGAGCACGTCGTGCTCGAGCACGAAGGCGCGGCGGTCGTGGTTGCCGGGGTAACCGACTACGGCGCGCACCATTTCGATCCCGCGCACCGGAGCGACCCGGACGCGGCGATCGCGGGCGCGCCGGCCGGCGCCGCCGTCCGGGTGCTGCTCGCCCACCAGCCGCGGTCCGCATTCGCCGCCGCGCCGGCCGGCTTCGATCTCCAGCTCTCCGGCCACACCCACGGCGGGCAGATCTTCCCGTGGATGTTCCTCGTCCGCCTCCAGCAGCCGTTCACCGCCGGCCTTCACCGGCTGGGCAGGCTGTGGGTCTACATCAGCCGCGGCACCGGCTACTGGGGACCGCCGAAGCGGCTCGGCGCGCCATCGGAGATCACCTACCTTCGCCTGGTGCCGGCGTAGCGGTGTTCGCCTACCTCCAGTCGCGCATCCGCGGTACCGCCACCACCGGGCCGGGCGCGCCGCCACCCGGCCTGCTCGCGTTCTACTGGCACTTCGTCCGCCAGACCAAGCGCTGGTATGCGTTGATGTTCGTCACCAGCCTGGCGGTGGCGCTGATCGACACCGTGATCCCGGTGTTCATCGGCAGGCTGGTGTCGCTCATGGAAGCGGTCGACCGCAAGGCGGCACTGAACGACCAGTGGCCGCTGCTCGCCGGCATGGTGGCGCTCGTCCTCGTCGTGCGCCCGCTGGTGATGCTCGTCGATGTCGCGATCCGCCACAACGCCATCATCCCCGGCGCCACCAGCCTGATCCGCTGGCAGAGCCACTGGCACGTCGTGCGCCAGAGCTGGCCGTTCTTCCAGAACGACTTCGCCGGCCGCATCGCCAACCGCGTCATGCAGACCGCCAACGCGCTGCGCGAGAGCACGATGGCGAGCATCCGGGCGGTCTGGTACATCGCAGTCTACGGCGTGAGCGCGTTCGTGCTCATGGCGCTCTCCGACTGGCGGCTCGGCCTGCCGACCCTGTCGTGGTTCGTCGGCTATATCGTTTTCCTGCGCTACTTCGTCCCGCGGATGCGCGATCTCGCCCGCGCGAGCTCGGAAGTGCGCTCGCACGTCATGGCGCGAGTGGTCGACAGCTACACCAACATCCTCACCGTCAAGCTCTTCGCGCGGCTCGCCGACGAGGACGCCTACGTGCGCGAGGTGATCGACGACCACCAGCGCGCGATCGCCGCCCACATGCGGCTGATCTCGCAGTTCATGTTCGTGCTCGCGGTGATGAACGCGGCGCTGCTCACCGGCACCGCGGTCATCGGCATCTGGCTCTGGGCGAACGGGACCGTGAGCGCCGGCGTCGTGGCCACCGCGCTGCCGCTTGCCTGGCAGATCGCGAACGTCGCCGGCTGGGTGAGCTGGGAGGTGACCGGCATCTTCGAGAACATCGGCGTGGTGCAGGAGGGCATGCAGACGATCGCCGTCCCGCACACCGGAACCGACCGCCCCGGAGCGCGTCCGCTCGAGGTGTCGCGCGGCGAAGTCCGCTTCGAGGACGTGACCTTCAGCTACGGCCGGCGCGACGGCCGCCCGGTACTCGACCGCCTGAGCCTCGCGATCCGGCCGGGCGAGCGCGTCGGTCTCGTCGGCCGCTCGGGGGCCGGCAAGTCGACGCTCGTCAACCTGCTGCTCCGCTTCTACGAGCCGGAACATGGCCGGATCTCGATCGACGGGCAGGACATCGCGAACGTGACGCAGGAAAGCCTGCGCGCGGCGATCGGCATGGTGACGCAGGACACCTCGCTCCTGCATCGTTCGATCGCCGCCAACATCCGCTACAGCCGCCCGACCGCGAGCGACGCCGAGGTGGAGGCCGCCGCGCGCAAGGCGCAGGCGCACGAGTTCATCCTCGGCCTCCAGGACTGGCACGGCCGCAAGGGCTACGACGCGCACGTGGGCGAGCGCGGCGTGAAGCTCTCCGGCGGTCAGCGCCAGCGCGTCGCGATCGCGCGCGTGGTGCTGAAGGACGCACCGATCCTGATCCTCGACGAAGCCACGTCGGCGCTCGACAGCGAGGTGGAGCTCGCCATCCAGGAGCAGCTGCTCGGCCTGATGGAAGGCAAGACGGTGGTCGCGATTGCGCATCGCCTTTCGACCATCGCCCGCATGGACCGCCTGATCGTGCTGGAGGCGGGCCGGATCGTCGAAGAGGGATCGCACGATGCGCTGCTGCGGCGCGGCGGCCATTACGAGCGATTGTGGCGGCACCAATCGGGCGGATTCCTCGCCCACGACGTCGCCCCGACCGAAACCGAGACCGAGCTCCCCGAGGAGCCGCCGGTCGACGAGCTGCGCGCGGAGACGAAGCCCGAGCCTTCGGTCGACGACGCGCCGGTCGTCACGCGCGCCTGACTACGGTCGCCCGCGGCCACGCGGGGCGCCGCCAGGCACTCCCCTTGCTCCTCCCCGCGGGGACCAAGGAGCTTTGTAGATGCAACTTCATTCCACGTTGAACGGACGAGCGGGCGAGTTTCGAATCCGCGGCGCCGCCTGGGAGCTCAACTCACTGAAGTACCGCGGTTTTCTCTACCTGATCCCGCCCCACGACGATGGCGACGGGCGCTACCGCGTGGTTGAAGCGGAGGGAGCGAGCGTCTGGAATTTACTCGATGCGCTTAGCGCGCAGGTAAGTTGGATATCGGGGACGGAAGTTGCGCGACTCGACGCTCAGGTCGTTGGATCGACCACCGCCGCGAAGCGGCCGACATCCAGCCGCGGGAAGCAGCCCCAGCCGGCCTAGGCCGGGCGCCGGCGATCGTGACCCCGGAGCTCACGATCGTCTCCTCTCAGGCCACCGCCTCGTCAGAGATGCGCGCTCCCCAGCGCGCAATGCCCGACGGCGGCAGCCGGTTACAGCCTCGCCTGCACGTCACGCTGGCCCGGACGAAACACGAGGTCCAGGCGGCCGGGCGTTTGCTCGAATCGCTCTATGCGTCGCGTGGATATCTCGTCTCGCAGCTCGATGCCGACCCCGGGTCGGACCTGATCCTGCTTGCGGCGGAGGGGAGCGACGCGATCGGCACGCTCACTTTGCGCCTCGATGGTCCGCTCGGCCTGCGCGCCGACGAAACCTACGCTGACGAGCTCGATCTCGTTCGCGCCCAGGGTCGACGCGCGTGCGAGTTCGGCCGGTTCGCGGTGGCGCGCCACGCGCATTCGAAGGCGGTGATCGGGTCGCTCTTCGGGCACGCATACGAGATCGTGCGCGAACGGCGCGAGCTCACCGACGTATTTATCGAAGTCAATCCCCGCCATGCGCCTTTCTACCGCCGGGCGTTCGGCTTCCGCGTGGCGGCCGACGAGCGCACCTGCCCGCGCGTGCGCGCCCCATCGGTGTTGCTGCGCCTCGAAGTGGCCGCGTTCGAGGCTCTCCGCGAACCTCTGGCCAGCGAGCGGTGCAGCCGCGCGTTTCCGCGCGGACTGCCGCTCAATTAAGCTGCCGCATCAATAGCGGGACGCGCGCTGTCGCCGGCGTGAGACAACGCGCGTTGGTCTCTGGCGCCTCTCGTTCGTGAAAGCGAAGCCGCGGCCGGGAGCCGATGGGTCGTTCGTTGGCGACAGGTACCCTGCGCATTTGCAGTGATGCCGCCTCAGCGCGCCGAGAGACGGCTGATTCCACTCGGTTTTGCTGCCAGCGTCCCCTCCGGGGTACGCGCCTTGCGTCGCCAGGATCAATGCGAGGAAACCGAAAGCAGCAGCCTTCCATCTACGTTGTCTACCCGGCGGCCCTGTTTGACGGCTGGGAAGTCGTAAAGGAGCACGACGAGACGCCCGTCCGGTTCGACACTCGAGAGTCAGCTACGGCGTTCGCGAACGCCCGGGCCGCCGCGTGCGGTGGCGCGATCGTCAAGGTCGAGAACTGGTTCGGGGATACGGAGAGCATGTGGGAAGTGCGAGCGCCGAGCGGATCGAACCAATCGACGCTTTCGATGTCCTGATCTCTACACTGGCGGTAGATTCCCAGTCGCCGGCCGCCGACACCTCGCGGCACCGGCAACCTCATTGCGCGAGATTCGCGCGCCCTCGAAGGAGACAGCAATGGCAGTGAAGCCCATCCCCGAAGGTTACCGTTCCGTCACCCCATACCTGGCCGTCAAGCAGGCCGCGGACGCGATCGAGTTCTACCGGCGCGCGTTCGGCGCGAAGGAGCGCATGCGGATGCCGGGGCCGGACGGGAAGATCGGGCACGCCGAGCTGGAGATCGGCAACTCCGTGATCATGCTCGCCGACGAGCATCCGGACATGGACTTCCGCGGCCCGGCGTCGATCGGCGGGACGAGCGTGACGCTCCATCTCTATGTGCCGGACGTGGATGCGACTTTCAGCAAGGCCACGGCGGCCGGAGCGAAGCCGGTGCGGGCGGTCGAGGACCAGTTCTACGGTGATCGCGCAGGCTCGGTTCGCGATCCGTTCGGCCACGTGTGGCACATCGCGACTCACAAGGAGGACCTGTCGCCGGAAGAGCTCCGGCGTCGCGCCGAGGCCGCGTCCAAGCAGCACGCGAAGGCGTGAACGAGGAAGCCCCGATCGCTGATCGGTGCCTCCTCGACGTGCCGCGGTCTTACTTTCTGGCGTCGGCCAGGCACTTCTCTTTTTCGGCGCCGGTCAGCTTGTCGCACTTGCTGGTGTCGGCAGCTTGCACGTAGCCCGCGGTCACGAAGCCCGCGAACAGCGTGGCCAACAGTGCCTTGATGAACGTTTGCATGGACCTTCTCCTTTCGGGCGCTCTCAACATGTAAGAGATGCCGATCGGTCAGGGCGTGGGAGCTCAACCCCGATCGCGGGCCTCGCGTGGCGAGGCCTGGATGCCGAGCAATCGGCGTGCCCAGATCTTGTGCGCGATTACGGCGAAGACGTAAGACCGGCTTCCCAGGTGCCGTAGGCGTCCGCGAGCTCGTCGAGCACGTCGGCGTCGGATCGCCCCGAGCGCTTGAGGACGTGGAAGCCGTGGTCCGCGCCTTCCAGCCAGTGCATCGTCCAGCGATCCAGGGGGGCGACGGCCCGCGCCATCAGGTCGCGTCTGCAGAGCGCGTCGCGGGTGCCGTTCAGGCACAGCACCGGGACACCGATGCGCGCGAGGTGTGCATCGCGCAGCTTTTTCGGCTGGCCTGCGGGGTGGAGCGGATAAGCGAGGAGCAGTAGGGCGTCGCACGCAAACCCGTCGGCGGCGAGCATCGACGCCGCGCGTCCGCCCATCGAGCGTCCGCCGAGGATCAGCCGTTTCGGCGCGACCTCGCGGCGGGCGTGCGACGCGACCGCGGCGATGCAGGCCGTGAGACGGGGCATCGGGTCCGGCCGGCTCGAACCCTGTGTCCGATAGAGGAAATTGAATCGCACGACGGCCAGACCGCGCCCACGGAGGCGCTCGGTCGCGGCGAGCAGGCCGCGATCGGCCATGTGGCCACCCGCGCCGTGCGCGCACACGAATAGCGAGCCGGTAGGCGCGTGAAGAGCGGGCTCGAGAACGGCGGCGGTTTCTTCGTCGCCGATCCTGACCCGCCACTCAGCCGGGGCGGGCGCGCTCACTGGACTACCCCTCGCGCCAAGGGCGCGCCAGGGGGGTCGCCCTTGGGACGGCCCCGCGGGCTCAGGCCGCCTTCTTCCGGTTCTTCTCCAGCCAGCCGTCGACGATGGCGACGGTCTCGTCGACCACCGGATTGCGCATGCCCTTCTGCGCGGCGATGGTCTGCACGAGACGGTCCACGCGTTCGATGTTCGGCGCGCCGTTCGCGAGCGCGCGAGCCGCCGAGGAGGGGCTCCCGAGCGACAACGCCGCGTTGGCGTACTTCGCGAACGGCACGAGGTCTTTCCGGTCTGCGCCGAGCGAAACGCACAGCGTGACCACCCACTCGTACACCGCGCGCGACGCCTCGATGTCGCCGTGCACCGCGTCCTTGATCGGACGCACGCTGTCCTTCTGCACGCAGCGATAGTTGCCCGCGAGCAGCATCGCCCACTTGGCGAGCGGCACGAAGATCGAGTCGTGCACCTTGAGCTTCACCGGGAGCTCGATCTTTCCCTCGGGTGCGTCGAACCGGACTCCCTCGATGTCCGCCTCGAGGCGACGGAGGATCGCGGTGTGCGCGTCCGAGGGAAACCGCGCCGACTTGAAGTTGGTCGGCAGCCGCACCTGCAGCACGTTGATCTTCTCCTCCGGCGGGCGGAACGCCTGCGGATCGGGGCTGCACAACGTCATGAACGCCGGATCGAAAGCATCCCACACGGTCGGATCCGTATAGGCGGCACGGCAGGGATCGGTGTTCAGGCCGGAAATGCGCTTCAGGTAGGTGAGCGGCGGCATGTTCATGATCGACATGCACGGCACCTTCGCCTTCGCGACCGCGCTCATCAACTCGCGCACACCTGGCGACCGGTACTGCGGCTCTTGCATCGCGAGCGCGACGAGGTCGTAATCGGCGGGATTGACGCCGTCGGTGCCCCCGGCCGACATCTTGCCGGGGAGCTTGCGCGAATCGATCTCGACGAGCCCCTCCCGTCCCTTGATCGGCATCCGGACGCGGAAGCCTTCCTTGTTCATCAGCTCCGCTTCGGCCGGAAGGCACACGAGGCGCACCGTGTGCCCCGCCATCAGGAGCTTGCTCGCGAGCAGGGACCCGTAGGACGCGCCCAGCGTCAGGATCTTGTAGGGGGTCGGCATGGAGACACCTCCGCGGCGTTGGTGGCAGTGCGGGGCACGATAGGCCGCGCCGCAACGCGTGTCACGCCGCGAAGCAAAATTCCGGGATCCGGAAAACCGGGCGTCGCGGGGCTTTTGCGCCGAGGCCGACTCGCGTACGCTCGGCCGCTCGCGCTGGCTCGAGCGAGCGGGAGGAGGCGATGCACGTCCAGGTGAACGACATCCGGGTCAACTGCCGGATCGACGGCGACGAGGGCGCGCCCTGGCTCACGCTCGTCACCGGCATCGCGAACGATCTCTCGATGTGGGACGGCCAGCTGCGGGCGCTCGCCGATTTCCGCGTGCTGCGCTACGACCTGCGCGGCCAGGGCGGCACGGAGGCGACGACGGGTCCGTACTCGATCGGACTGCTGGTGGAGGATCTTGCCGGACTCTGGGACGAGCTCCAGATCGGCGGAACCCATCTCGCCGGCCTCGGACTGGGCGGAGCGATCGTGCAGGCGGCGGCGATCGATCATCCCGACCGCGTCGCGAGCCTGGTGCCCTGCTGCTGTCGGGCGCGCATGGTGCCGGAGTTCGCCACCCTCTGGCACGGGCTGATCGAGACCGTCAAGACGAAGGGCTTCGAGAGCATCGTCGAGCCCACCGCGCAGCGCTGGTTCAGCGAGGCGTTCAAGGCCGCGAATCCTGGGGTCCTCGACGGCGTGAGGAAGATGATCCGCGGCACCAGCGAAGCCGGGTATCTCGGCTGCGTCGGCGCCTTTCTCGGGCTCGACGTCGAGGACCGCCTCGGCGCGATTCGCGCGCCGACGCTCTACGTCAGCGGGGCCGAGGACAAGGTCGGCGGCCCGCCCGTGTTGATGGCGGGACTCGCGGCGAAGGTCCCGGGCGCGCGCCACGTGTCGGTCCCCGACGCAGCCCACATCGCCAACATCCAGAATCCGGACGGCTTCAATCGCGTTCTGGCCGGTTTCCTGAAGGAGCACCGATGAGATTGACGAGACTGACGCTCGCGGCATTGCTGTCGTGGAGCGCCGTCGCCGCGGCGCAGCCGTACCCGGCGAAGCCGATGCGCTGGATCGTACCGACCGGCCCCGGCAGCGCGGTCGACGTCACCGCGCGGCGGGTCGCGCCGAAGCTCGGCGAGGCGCTCGGCCAGCCGGTCATCGTCGACAACCGGCCCGGCGCCAACAGCATGATCGCGGCGCGCGAGGTCGCGCGCGCGCCGGCCGACGGGTATACGCTGCTCCAGGGCGTGGTCAACAACGCGCTGAACGACCTGCTCACTCCGGATCCCTGCTGCGTGCTCAACGACAAGCTGGTGCCGGTCACGCGGCTCGTGTCCACATCGCTGGTGATGGTCGTCAATCCGTCCGTCCCAGCGAGCTCGGTGAAGGAGTACGTAGCGCTCGCAAAAGCTAAGCCGCAGTCCCTCACCTACGCTTCCGGCGGCAACGGCGCGATCACGCAGATGGTCGGCGAGCTGTTCAAGCTGACCACCGGGATCCAGGTCCGCGAGATTCCCTACAAGGCGATCGGCGCCGAGCTGCCGGACCTCACTGGCGGACACGTCGACACGGCGTACCTGGCATCGGTGGTCATCCGCGATCACATCAGGTCGGGCAAGCTCCGCGGGCTGGCGGTGGCGGGGTCGAAGCGCGTCAGTGATCGTGCCGGACGTGCCTACGATGGCGGAAGCGGGGTTCCCGGGGATCGAAGCGACCGGCTGGAACGGGCTCTTCGTGCCCGCCGGCACGCCGCCCGCCGTCGTGCAGCGCCTCTACGAGGAGACCGCGAAGATCCTTCAATCGAAGGAGATGCAGGACGAGGCGGTCACGCTCGGGTCGGAGCTCGGCGGCGAGCCGCCGGAGGCGTTCGCCGCGTTCGTGCGCGCGGAGATCCAGAAGTGGGGCAAGGTGATCAAGGACGCGGGCATCAAGATCGAGTGACCGCCCGCCGGCGCCGCACCGCGACCCGATGGAACTCGACCGCCTCGTCTTCACGTTCTTCAACGCCGCGATCGCCCGCGAGTACTGGCCGGACATCGTCAAGGGCTTCTTGATTACCGTGCGGCTCGGCCTCGCGGTGATCGTCGCCGGGCTCGCGCTCGGCCTCGTGCTGGCGATGCTGCGCTCGCTGCAGCGCCGGATCCTCAACCTGCTGATCGTCGTCTACGCGGACGCGTTCCGGGCGCTGCCGGCGCTGATGGTGATCATCATCCTGTTCTTCGCGTTCCCCTATGCGGGGATGCCGATGAGCGCGTTCACCGCGACCTGGCTCGCGCTCTCGCTCGTCCTTGGCGCGTTCGCCGAGGAGATCTTCTGGGCCGGGATCATCGCGATCCCGAAGGGGCAGTACGAGGCGGCGCGCTCCACCGGGATGGACCGCTGGCAGACGCTTGTGCACGTCATCCTGCCGCAGGCGGTGCGGATCACCATCCCGCCGCTCACCAACCGCACGATCGCGATCACCAAGGGCACGGCGCTCGGGTCGGTGGTCGCGCTGTCGGAGATCCTCGGTGCCGCGCACTCCGCCTCGAGCCTCGCCGGCAACCCCACGCCGCTCACGCTCGGGGCGATCGCCTATCTCGTGCTCTTCATCCCGTTCGTGATCTTCGGGCGGTGGGTGGAAACGCGGTTCGCGTGGAAGCGCTGAGCCGTGGAAGCGATCTTCCAGCAGTTCTTCAACCCGGCGATTGCGGCGAAGGTCTTCGCGTACCTGCTGAAAGGTTTCGGTACGACGCTGCTCCTCAGCCTGATGGTGATTCCGATCGGGCTCGCCGGCGGGCTGGTGGTCGCGGTGCTCCCGACGCTGCGTCGCCGCTGGCTGAGCTGGCTCGTGATCGCGTACGTCGATTTCTTCCGTGCGTTCCCGCCGCTCGTGCTGCTGCTCTTCATCTACTTCGGCGCGCCGTTCCTCGGCCTGAACCTGCCGGCGATCCTCGCGGTCGCGATCGGCTTCCTGCTGAACACCTCGAGCTACTACGGCGAGATCTTCCGCGCCGGCATCGAGAGCATCCCGCGCGGGCAGTGGGAGGCGGCGCGTTCGACGGGACTGTCGTGGATGCGGACGGTCGCGTACGTCGTGGTGCCGCAGGCGACGCGCAACGTCCTGCCCGATCTCATCAGCAACACGCTGGAGGTGGTGAAGCTCACGACGCTCGCCAGCGTCGTGGCGATCCCGGAGCTGCTGAACGCCGCGCGCAACGCGCAGGCGCTGACCTACAACGCGACGCCGATCGTCCTCGCCGCGCTGATCTACCTCGTCGCGCTATGGCCGATCGTGCGGCTGATCTCGCGCCTCGAGCACAAGGCGGTCGCGATGCGCTAGCGGGTGATGGCCGGTCGCGCCGTTCAGCGCGGATACCGCTGCCAGACTTCTTCCTGCTCGACGAGGAGCCGCGAGATGCGAGCCCGCTCGCGGCTCGGCAGGACGAAATCCATCCAGCCGAGGGAAGGGTGGCGGAACTCGAGCAGCGTGCCGCCGGAAAACGGGTGCAGCTCGGTGGCGTAGCGCGGATCGTGCAGCGCCTCCGCGTGCACCGGCGGCGGCTCTTCGGCAACGGCCGGCGTCATCTGCGCGCGGACCTCCGCGAGGACCTGGATCAGGGCGCTGACGTGCTCGGCCCGCCATTCCTCCCGGCCCGGCAGCGCGAACCGGGCGCGGGACTTCTCCTCGTCCAGCCATTCCACGACGACGTTGTACATGGCTTGCTCCTTGAGGCCGGGGAGTGGAAAAAGTACGCCCGATCGCACGCCGCGGCAATACGCTCGCGCTGGCACTCCTCGCGAGGAAGTGCTGCCTTCGGGTCTGCTAGGGGCCGGCGAACTCGATCGCCAGGCGGGCGATCTCCGGGGCGCGCTCCCAGCCGGCGCAGAAGCGCGTGTCGGGCAGGACCTCGTAGCGCACATCGCTAAGGCGCTTGCGGATCTCGACGGCGCTCTTCCCGAGGTAGAAGTACTCGCCCATGAGGAGCAGCGCCGGACACCGGACGCGCCCGAGCCCGTGCGCGAGGTCGTACTGCTTGAGCGCCGTCAGCGCTTGCCAGCGGTCGCGCCCGACCTCGATCTGGGCGCGGTTGATCCGGTCCATCCAGGACTGCGTGGGATGGAGCGGGGCGTGGTCCGGGTCCTGCTCCAGCATGAACCGGACGGTGCGCGTCGTCGGGAACCCGCTCTCGTCGCTCGGCCGGAACTTCGCCTGGAACGGCGCGATGAGGGCTTCCACCGACAGCTGCGGGTCGAGGAAGGGGCAGTTGACGAGCACGATCCGCTCGATGCGGTCGGGATGCGACGCCGCCAGCTCGACCGCGAGGGCGGCGCCGGTTGCCTCGCCGAGCGCGACGAACTTCCCCACCCCGAGCGCGTCCATCACCTCCACGACGCAGCGTGCGTAGTCGGCGATCGTCGGCTGCTCCGCGACGTGGTCCGATCCGCCATGGCTCGGATAGTCGATCGCGATCGCACGCATGCGCGGCGCGAGCGCCTCGATCATCTCGATGAACACGGCCGAGGACTGCTGGTTGATGTGCAGCAGGACGATCGCCGTGCCGGCGCCGGCCTGCCGGCAATGGATCTGGCCGAACGATGTCCCGATCAGCTCGCGCCTGATCTCCATCGGCACGGCGCTAGAACTGCGTCGAGTATCCGCCGTCGACCGGGATGGCGGCGCCGGTGACGTAGTCGGAGGCCGCGCTCGCGAGGAACACCGCGATGCCGGCGAAGTCCTCCGGCTCGCCCCAGCGCGCGGCGAAGGTGCGCGCGACCACCCGCTCCTCGAGGCCCGGGATCTGCACCTTGGCGGTCCTGGTAAGGTCGGTGTTGATGAAGCCCGGCAGGATCGCGTTCGCCTGGATGTTGTCCTTCCCCCAGGCGGCCGCGAGCGACTTCGTGAGCTGCACGATGCCGCCCTTGCTCGAGCCGTACGCCGCCATCAGCGGGCCGCCGAAGATCGACAGCATCGAGCCGATGCTGATGATCTTCCCGCCGCCCGCCTTCACCATCTCCGGATAAGCGGCCTGCGAGCACACGAAGGCGCTGGTGAGGTTGGTGTCGAGCACCTCGCGCCATTCGGCGAGCGTGTACGCCTGCGGGAGCTTGCGGACGTTCGTGCCCGCGTTGTTGACCAGGATGTCGATCCGCCCGAGCCGCTCGGCCGCCTTGGCGACCATGGCCCGGCACGACGCCTCGTCGCGGACGTCCACCTCGATCGCGATCGCCTTCGCGCCGAGCGACTCGAGCTCCTTCACCGCGGCCGCGTTCTTCGTCGCGTTGCGCGCGGCGACCGCGATCGACGCGCCGGCCTGCGCGAGCCCGCGCGCGATGCCGAGCCCGATGCCGCCGTTCCCGCCGGTCACGATCGCCGCTTTCCCTTTGAGATCGAAGAGTTTCATTTTCCGTCCACCAGGTTGCGGGCGACCATCGCGTGGATGCCCTTGTTGCCGTCGACGAGCTGGGTCACGTGGAGGTCGCAGGCGAGACTGCAGAAGACGTACGCCTGATCGGGCTGCCAGCCCTTCATCTCGACGAGCCAGCGGATCATGTCGCGGAGCGCCTGCTTCGCCGCGTCGTCGAGATCGGGATCCATCCCCATGGCGATGTAGTGCGTCGGCGTCACCGCGCGCGGGAACCCGAGCCGCATCCCCTTGTGCAGGACGAGCTCGAACGTCCCGTCGAGGCAGGTCTCGAGCGCGGTGAGGCACACCTCGCCGTCGCCCTGTACCGCGTGGCCGTCGCCGCAGGAGAAGTTGGCGCCGGGCACGAACACCGGGAGGAAGAGCGAGGTGCCGGGCACGAACTCCTTGTTGTCGATGTTGCCGCCGAACTCGCGCGGCTCGACCGAGGAGATCGTGCCGTACTCGGCCCGGGGCGCGACCGCGAGGATGCCGAAGAACGGGCGCAGCGGGATCGCCGGGCCCCAGGCGGGCTTCGCGGTCATCGCCTTCCGGTCGATCGGGATGAACTCCTGCCGGAAGTTGGGAAAGTCCTCGGGCAGCGTGCCGCGGAGCGGCCGGATGATGTTCCAGCCCCAGTCCACCGAGAGCTCGATCGTCTTGATGCGCACCTCGAGCGTGTCGCCGGGCTCGGCGCCGCGCACGGCGACCGGGCCGGTGAGGATGTGCGGTCCGAGGTACGGCTTCACCTTCTCGACGATCTCGCGATGCGCCGGTCCCATGCGCGCGACGTCGCCGACTTCGACGGCGCCGCCCGACACGGTGACGACGGTGACGGTGTCGCCCGGGTCCACGGTCAGCCGGGGCGGGATCTTCGCGTCGAAGTGGCCCCAGTGGACCGTCTCCGGGGATGGGCGCAGCGTGTGGTGCTTCGGCATGGCGTTCTCCTTCAAGCGAGCTTCCCCGCCGCGACGCCGAGGTGGCGGTCGAGGATTTCGGTCTCGCGCCCGAGCTCCGCCGGCGTCCCCCGGAACACGAACTGCCCGGACGAGAGGACGTACAGATAGTCCGCGACTTCCAGCGCGAGCGCGAGATTCTGCTCGACCAGAAGGATAGCGTGCCCCTGCGCCCGCAGGCGCTTCATGATCTCGCCGACCTGCTGCACCAGGCGCGGCGCGAGGCCTTCCGAGGGCTCGTCCATCAGGATCAGGTCGGGATTCGCCATCAGCGCGCGGCCGATCGCGAGCATCTGCTGCTCGCCGCCCGAGAGCGCGCTGCCGAGGTGGCCGATCCGCTCGCCAAGCTGCGGGAACTCGGCGAGCACCGCGGCGAGGTCCCAGCGCCGCTGGCCGTCGCGCGCCGCGGCGCCGCGCCGGCCGGCGAGCGCGCTCGTCGGCAGCAGCAGGTTCTCGCGCACGGTGAGCGAGCGGAAGATCCGCCGCCCCTGCGGCACGATCGCCATGCCGTCCTGCGCGATCGCGTACGCCGGCCGCCCGCGGAGCGGTGCGCCCTTGAATGTCACCTCGCCCTCGCGCGGCGGGGTGAGGCCTGCCACCGACCGGATCAGCGTGGTCTTGCCCATGCCGTTCCGGCCGAGGATCGCGACGATCGTGCCCGCACGGAGCTCGAGGTCGAGGCCCTGCAGCACGTAGCTGTCGCCGTAGTAGGTGTGGATGCCGCGGACCGAGAGCAGCGGTTCAGCGCGTGTGGCGTCAAACATGACCGAAGTACACCTCGCGCACCTCGGGGTTGGCCTGCACCTCGTCCGGCGGGCCTTCGAGGATGACCCTGCCGCGATGGAGGACGGTGACGCGGTCGGCGAGGCCGAGCGCCACGTCCATGTCGTGCTCGATCATCACGAGCGTTATGTCGCGCGGCAGCCGCCCGATCGTCTGCGAGATCCGCTGCCGCTCGCTTGGGCTGAGGCCGGCGCAGGGCTCGTCGAGGAGGAGCACGCGCGGATTCGCGTTGAGCGCCAGCGCGAGCTCGAGCTGGCGGCGCTCACCGTAGGAGAGCAGGCGCGCCGGCGTCTCCGCCCGCTGCTCGAGGCCGACGCGCGCGAGGCCGTCCATCGCCCGCGCCCGGACCGCGTGGAACGCGCCGACCGGCCGGTGCAGAATCCACTTGCGCCGGTCGGTGCCGAGCAGCGCGAGGATCATGTTCTCGATCACGGCGAGGTCGGCGAACACGTTCGAGATCTGGAACGTGCGACTCATCCCGAGCGCGGTCCGGCGCGGCTCGGCGAGACGGGTAATCTCGCGGCCGAAGAGGCGGACCTCGCCGGCGCTCGGCCATAGCGTGCCGGTGATGCAATGGAAGAGCGTCGTCTTGCCGGCGCCGTTCGGGCCGATCAGCACGCGCCGCTCGCCCGCCGGCACGGCGAAGCTCACGCCGTCGACCGCGCGCAGGCCGCCGAACTCCTTCGACAGCCCGTCGACCCGGATGGCGGCGTCGCTCATTGGACCACCCTCGCGCTCCGCGCTCGGGATTCGCCCTCGGGACGGCCCGGCGGGCTCATGCCGGAGCGGTCCGCGGGCGGCCGACGCGCGCGCAGCTGGCCGGCGATCCCCATGATCCCCGCCGGCGCCCACAGCACGGTGGCGATGAAGACGATCCCGAGCACCGCGGCGTACAGCTCGAAGAAGCTCGACACCCAGTTGCGCAGGCCGAGGATGATCCCGGACCCGAGGAACGGGCCGATCACGGTGCCGCTGCCGCCGATGATCGCCATCAGCACCGCCTCGACCGAGATCGGGAACGAGGCGGACACCGGGTTCACGAAGCGGTTGTAGTAGACGTAGAGGACGCCGGCAAAGCTCGCGAGCGCGCCCGACAGCACGAACGCGGCGTAGAGGTGCAATCCGGTGCGGTAGCCGAGGCTGCGCATGCGCGATTCGCTCGCCTTGATCCCGCGCAGCGTCAGCCCGAAGGGGGAGCGGATCAGCACGCGGTAGCCGAGCACGCAGACCGCGACGATTGCCAGCACCAGGTAGTAGTACTGGGTGTGCGACACGATCGCGAGCGGCCCGGCACCCGGGAACGGCACGTTGGTGACGCCGTTGTCGCCGCCGGTGAACGACGACCACCGATGCGCGACGCCCCACACGACGTAGCCGAGCGCGAGCGTGACGAGGATGAAGTACACCCCGCGCGTGCGCACCGAGAGGCCGAAGACGGCCGCGAGGACCGTCCCGAGGGCGAGGCCGGCGGGCGCGGCGAGCGCCGTCGGCACGCCGTACCGGACCTGCAGGATCGCGACGGTGTATGCGGACACGGCGAAGAACGAAGCGTGGCAGAGCGAGAAGAGCCCGGCGTGGCCGAGCAGGAGATCGGTCGAGAGCGCGAGCAGGCCGAAGATGAGCATCTGCGTGGCGAGACCCATCCAGAACGGCCCGGCCGCGAACGGCAGCACGAGGGCCGCCGCCAGCGCCACCAGCAGGACGACGGCGCGCGTGCGGTCCACTACGCCTCCTTCCCGGCGATGCCGCGCGGCCGCACGAGGAGCAGCACCGCCATCGGCGCGAACAGCACGAAGTACGAGAACTCGGGCAGCAGCCAGCTCCCGAAGGCGTCGAGCAGGCCGACGACGAGCGCGCCGATCATCGCCCCGCCGAGACTGCCGAGGCCGCCGACGATCACGACCACCAGCGCGTACACGAGAATCTCCCACTCCGCGCCGGGGTACAGCGTGAGGAAGGCGCCGCCCGCGACGCCGGCCATCCCGGCGAGGAACGACGCGAACGCCGACACCATCACGAACAGGCGGTCGACGTTGATGCCGGTGGCCGCGACCTGCTCGCGGTCGTCGACGCCGGCCCGCACGACCGCGCCGATCTGCGTCTTGCGGTAGAGGATCCAGAGGAGGAGCCCGACGGCCGCGCCGAGCAGGATCAGCACGAAGCGGTAGGTCGGGTACACGAGCCCGCCGGGCAGCTCGATCGCGCCGCGCAGGGCGACGGGCACGGGGACCTTGAGGAAATCCCCGCCCCAGATGCGGAGCGCGACGTCGCCGATCACGAACGCGACGCCGACCGTGAGCAGCACCTGCGCGAGATGGTTCTCGCCGGTGCGGCGGAGGAGGAAGCGGTCGACGAGGTAGCCGAGCACGACCACCGCCAGGCCGCCGGCGACGAGCGCAGCCGCGAAGCTGCCGGTGGCCCGCGCGACCGAGAGGCCGATGTAGCCGCCGAGCAGGTAGTACGCGCCGTGCGCCATGTTCACGACGCGCATCAGGCCGAACGACAGCGTGAAGCCGCTCGCGAGCAGGAAGAGCAGCGCGGCGAGCGAGACGCCGTTGATCGCCTGGAGGATGGCGCTCGTCATCGGGCGGTTTTCGGGAACGCAGGCGACCGCCGCGGCCGGTACCGCGGCCGCGAGCGAATCGCGCGCGGGGGACGCTAGCGGGGCGCTACCGCTTGTACGGCCCCATCTTGAGGAACTCTTCCGGCGTCCAGGTCCAGAACTGCGACACCGCCGGGTAGGTCTTGATCGGCACGTTGACCATCACTTCGCCCATGACCGGGTGCTTGATCTTCTGGATGCGGGTGATGTAGACGTTCTGGATCGGGTTGTCGTAGGCGTCGAGCTTGAGCGGCCCGCGCGGCGCCTTGATCTGCACCGTGCGCATCGCCTTGAGGAACGCCGCGCGATCCTCGACGTTGCCGTTGATCGAGTCGATCGCGGTCTTGGTCCAGAGCGCGGCGGTGTAGGCCGACTCGGCGAACCACGACGGCAGCCGCTTGTACTTGCGCGCGAAGGCCTCGGTGAACGCCTTGTTCTCCGGCGTGTCGAGGCCGGCGGCATAGTGCAGCGAGTTGCCGATGAGCCCGAGCGCGCGGTCGTCCATCTGCGGCAGCACGTCCTGGTGCATCCAGTAGCCGCCGTAGATCTTGTGCTTCTTGTCCATGCCGAAGTTGAACCACGCCTCGTACAGCCGCAGGCGGTCCACGCCGACCACCTGCGCCGACACGCCGTCGGTGTCCGGCGGGATGCCGGCGATCGTCGCGCCGTAGTCCTTGGTCCCGACCGGGTTCCAGATGATCTTGGCGACCTTGCCGCCGAGTGCGGTGTAGGTTCGCACCGCGCCGAGCGTGATCTCGTGGCCGAAGGTGTAGTCCTGGCCGATGAAGGTCACGTTGCGAAGGCCGAGCTCCTTGTAGAGGTACTCGCCCCACGGGTGGCCGATCTGGCTCGAGGACACGGCGGTCCGCACCACGGTCGGCGTCCGGTCCCACTTGGTGATGTTGTCCGCGCCGGCGGCGTCCATCACCAGCGGTACGCCGGTCTCCTTGCTGACCTGCGCCACCGCCGGACCCTCGTGGCCGCAGAGCGGGCCGACCATGATGTGCACCTTCTCCTGCAGCACCACGCGGCGCGCCTGAGTGAGCGCCTGGTCGGGGTTGCAGGTGGTGTCGCCGGTCACGACCTCGACCTTGCGCCCGCCGGCGGTGTACTTCGCCTGCTCCCAGAACAGCGTGAACCCGTCCACCATGTCCTTGCCCGGCGAGGCGAGCGGGCCGGTGAGCGGCGGCAGGAGACCGATACGGATCGGGCCGCTCTGCGCGTGCGTGGCGGGTGCCGTACCGAGCGCGGCGAACGCCGCGATCGAGACGAGCGAACGGAACAAGACGGGTCTCACGGGTCATCCTCCTTTGGAGTTGGCGCGGCGTCCGCCGACGGCGGCGCGAGCGTTGTTGTCTTGATATGCGAGCGCATTATAGTTACCGTGCTCTCCGCGCTGTCAATCGCGGTGCGCGTGATGCGACGCGGCATTCCCAATTCCTATCCCACGAGAGACGACGATGGCTGAGGAGACCCTGCGGTTCGGAAGCGGGCGCGACGCGCTCCGCAGCGAGGACGAGCCGCTCGTCTGCGGGCGGGGGCGCTTCACCGACGACCTCGCGCCGTCCGGCGCGGCGCACGCCGCGTTCGTGCGTGCGCCGATCGGCCACGGCACGATCCGCTCGATCGACGTCGCCGCGGCGGCGAAGATGCCCGGCGTGATCGCGGTCTTCGCCGGCGCCGATCTCGAGCGTGACGGAATCGGCGCGATCCCGCCGGCGGTGCTCCTCCCCGGGCGCGGCGGGAAGCAGATGTTCGGCGCGGCGATGCCGGTGCTCGCGGCGCAGCGCATCCGTTATGTGGGCGAGCCGTTGGCGATCGTAGTAGCGGAGACGGCGGCCCTGGCGCAGGACGCCGCCGAGGCGGTGGTGCCCGATCTCGCCGAGCTGCCCGCCGTATCGGACGTCGAGCGCGCCGCGGCACCCGGCGCGCCGGCGATCTGGGACGAGGCGCCGGGCAACATCTGCCTCGACTGGGAGGACGGCGACGCGGCGGCCGTCGAGGCTGCGTTCGCCAACGCCGCGCACGTCGCGCGGGTGAAGCTGCTCGACACCCGGGTGGCGGTCGCCGCGATGGAACCGCGCGCCGCGATCGGCGCATGGGACGCCGCGTCCGGACGCTACACGCTGACCGCCGGCACGCAGGGCGTCGCGCTCGTGCGGAAGATGCTGGCCGAGTCCGTCTTCAAGTGCCCGCCGCAGCAGATCCGCGTGCTCACGCACGACGTCGGCGGCGGGTTCGGGATGAAGGTGCAGGTGTACCCGGAGTACGCCGCGCTCCTCTACGCGGCGCGGCGCATCGGGCGGCCGGTCAAATGGCGCGCCTCGCGGCTCGAGAGCTTCCTCGCCGACACGCCTGGCCGCGACGGGCTGCTCGAAGGGGAGCTGGCGCTCGGCGCGGACGGCAAGTTCCTCGCGTTGCGCGTGCGGACCGCCGTCGGCATCGGCGCGTACGCCTCGACCTTCTCGGCGGTGATCGCGACCAACAACACGAAGAACTGCCTGTCGAGCGTGTACGTGATCCCGGCGATCCACATCGGCGTGAAGATGGTGTTCACGAACGCGATGCCGCTCGGACCGTACCGCGGCGCCGGCCGGCCGGAAGCGATCTATCTCATCGAGCGGCTGATCGACGTCGCGTCGCGCGCGACCGGCATCGACCGCGTGACCTTGCGCCGCCGGAATCTGATCCCGCCCACGGCGATGCCGTACAAGGCGCCGAACTCACCCGTCTACGACAGCGGCGAGTTCGAGGCGGTGCTCGACAAGGCGCTCGCGCTCGCCGACTGGAACGGATTTGCCGCGCGGCGCGCGGCGTCGGCGCGCGCGGGCAAGCTGCGGGGCCTCGGCATCTGCTGCTTCCTCGAGGTCGCGGGCGGGAGCCCGCTGCAGGATACCGCGGACCTGCGCTTCGAGGCCGACGGCAAGGTCGCGCTCCGCCTAGGCGCGCAGGCGATCGGGCAGGGCCATCTCACGACCTTCCCGCCGGTCGTGGCGCAGCGGCTCGGCGTCCCGGTGAGCGCCGTGCGCCTCGTACAAGGCGACAGCGACGAGGTGCCGGCGGGCCTGCCGACCGTCGCGTCGCGCTCGATGATGATGGCCGGCGGCTCGACGGTGACCGCCTGCGACCAGGCGATCGACAAGGGGCGGCGGATCGCGAGCCAGCTGTTCGAGGCGGCCGCCGCCGACATCGAGTTCGCGGGCGGGCAGTTCCGCGTGAGCGGCACCGACCGCGCGATGCCGATCCTCGAGCTCGCCGCGCGCGCACGCACGGTCACCGGGCTTCCGGAGGATCTCAAGGGCGGCCTCGACACGGTCGCGACGTTCCAGTCGCCGCAGATGAGCTTCCCGAACGGCTGCCACGTCTGCGAGGTCGAGATCGATCCCGATACCGGCACGGTCGCGGTGGTCGGCTACGCGGCGGTCGACGACGTCGGCCGCGTGATGCATCAGACGATCGTGGAAGGGCAGATCCACGGCGGCGTGGCGCAGGGTCTCGGGCAGGTCCTCGGGGAGCGGATCGTGTACGGTGAGGACGGGCAGCTCCTGACCGCGTCGTTCATGGATTACGTCATGCCGCGTGCGGACGATCTTCCCAGCCTGCGCCTCGGCCACCACGTCGCGCCGTGCACCACCAATCCGCTCGGCGTCAAGGGCGCGGGGGAATCCGGCGTCGCCGGTTCGCTCCCTGCCGGGATGAGCGCGGTCCTCGATGCGCTTGCCGAGCGGGGCGTGACGCACCTCGACCTGCCCGCGACGCCGCTGCGCGTCTGGAGCGCGCTGCAGCGGGGAAGCTGACGGTTGTCGCCCCCGTCGCGCGGGCGGGTGTTCGCCGTGCTCGCCGCCGGCGTCGCCGTCATGTCGACGGCCTCGATCCTGATCCGCTGGCTGCAGGCCGCGGGCGTGCCGTCGCTCTCGATCGCCGCGTGGCGGCTCGCGCTCGCTGCACTCATCCTCGCCCCGCTCGTCCTCGCCCGGCACCGCGCGGAGCTCGCGCGCCTCGGCGCGCGCGAGTGGCTGCTCGCGGCCGCCGCCGGCGCGTTCCTCGCCGCGCATTTCGCCGCCTGGATCCTCTCGCTCGAATACACGACGGTCGCATCGAGCGTTGCGCTGGTGACGACGAACCCGATCTGGATCGGGATCGCCTCGTGGCTCCTTTTTCGCGAGCGCCTCGGCCGATCGATGGTGCTCGCGATCGGGCTCGCGATCGCGGGCAGCGCGGTGGTCTTTCTCGCCGACGGCGGCAAGGCCGCGCCGGGCGGCAGCGCGCCAGCGCTCGGGAACGCGCTCGCGCTCGTCGGGTCGTTCACGATCTGCGGGTATCTGCTGATCGGGCGGGGCCTGCGGCGCTCGATCCCGCTCGTGCCGTACGTCGGCGTCGTCTACGCCGCTGCTGCCGCCTGCCTGATCGTGCTCGCGGTCGCGGCGGGTGCGCCGCTCGCGGGGTTCGCGCGCGAGTCGTGGCTGCTGCTCCTCGCGCTCGCGGTCGGGCCGCAGCTCCTCGGCCACTCGAGCTTCAACTGGGCGCTGAAATACCTGTCGGCGACGCTGATCGCGCTCGCGATCCTCGGCGAGCCGGTCGGTTCGACGGTGCTCGCGTGGTGGCTGCTCGGCGAGCCGGTCGGGGCGGTCAAGCTCGGCGGGATGGCCCTGCTCCTCACCGGGATCTTCCTGGCGGCCCGCTCGGCGGGGAGCGAGGGGCCGCGCCTCGCGCCGGCCCCCGGAACGGGCTAACATCAACACCCCGCTCCGCTGCCGTCTCCCGCCATGGATCTCGACTACACCCCGGAAGAGCAGGCGTTCCGCGACGAAGTGCGCACGTTCGTGCGCGCGAACCTCCCGCAGGACATCGCCGACAAGGTGCTGCATCACCGGCGGCTGGTGAAGGACGATTACGTCCGCTGGCAGAAGATCCTCTACAAGAAGGGCTGGCTCGCCGGCCACTGGCCGCGCGAGCACGGCGGCCTCGCCTGGACGCCGGTGCAGACGCACATCTTCGACGAGGAGTGCGCGGCCGCAGGCGGCCCCCGCCTGGTCCCGTTCGGCCTCAACATGGTCGCGCCGGTGATCATGGCGTTCGGCACCCCATGGCAGAAGGAGCACTACCTGCCGCGGATCCTGTCGCAGGAGGACTTCTGGTGCCAGGGCTACTCGGAGCCCGGCTCCGGGTCCGACCTCGCATCCCTGAAGACGCGCGCCGTGCGCGAGGACGACCACTTCGTCGTCAACGGCCAGAAGACCTGGACGACGATGGCGCACTTCGCCGACATGATCTTCTGCCTCGTGCGCACCGACCCCACGGTGAAGAAGCAGGAGGGCATCAGCTTCCTGCTGATCAACATGCACTCGCCGGGCATCACGGTGCGGCCGCTCGTCACCATCGACGAGGAGCACGAGGTGAACGAGGTGTTCTTCGACAACGTGAAGGTGCCGCTCGAGAACCTGGTCGGCGTCGAAGGCAAGGGCTGGACCTACGCGAAGTACCTGCTCGGCCACGAGCGCACCGGCATCACCGGCGTCGGCGCGTCGAAGCGCGAGCTCACGCTGCTCAAGGAGTTCGCCGCCAAGCAGTTGAAGGGTGGCAGGCCGATCGCCGAGGACCCGATCTTCCGCGCCAAGGTCGCCCAGCTCGAGATCGACCTCATGGCGCTCGAGACGACCTTGCTCCGCGTGCTGTCGAACCGCGACAAGCCGGGGCCCGAGGCGTCGATCCTGAAGATCAAGGGCACCGAGGTGCAGCAGGGGCTGACCGAGCTGATGATGGAGGCGCTCGGGCCGTACGCCGAGCCGTTCTCGCCGCACGCGATCGAGAACGGGAGCAAGCCCACCGCGTTCGCTCCGGACAACGCCGGGCCGATCGCCGCGCGCTACTTCAGCTGGCGCAAGACCTCGATCTACGGCGGCTCGAACGAGATCCAGCGCAACATCATCGCGCAGATGGTGCTGGGGCTTTAGAGCGAGAAAACCGATGCCGAAGGCAGCGCTTTTCCTGACCTTGGGGAGCACGAGGGGCTGTGGCCCCTCGTGTCGTGTGTAATCATGGATTTCAAACTCAGCGAAGAGCAGCAGCTCCTCCGCGACTCGATCGCGCGCTTCGTCGCGAACGAGTACGGCTTCGAGGAGCGGAAGAAGATCATCGCCTCGGAACGGGGCTGGAGCCCCGCGATCTGGGCGCAGCTCGCCGACATGGGGCTCCTCGGCGTGCCGTTCGCCGAGGCGCACGGCGGGATCGGCGGGTCGATGGTCGACGTGATGGTCGTGATGCAGGAGCTCGGCCGCGGCCTGGTCGTCGAGCCCTATCTCTCGACGGTGGTGCTCGGCGGCGGGTTGGTGAATCTCGCCGGAAGCGCCGCACAGAAGCAGGACATCCTGCCCCGCGTGGCCGAGGGCAAGTGGCTGCTCGCCGCCGCGTACGGCGAGCCGCAGTCGCGCTACGACTTGCACGACGTCGCGACGACCGCGAAGCGCGATGCCGGCTCGTTCGTTCTGAGCGGAAAGAAATCGGTCGTGCTGCACGGTGCGACCGCGGACACGCTCGTCGTCTCGGCGCGGACCGCGGGCGGACAACGCGACCGGCAGGGGATCACGCTGCTCCTGGTCGACGCGAAAGCGCGTGGCGTGAGCCTGAGCGATGCCCGCACGGTCGACGGCCTGCGCGCGGCCGACGTCGCGCTCGACGGCGTGCACGTCGGCGCGGAAGCGGTGCTCGGTGCGCTCGACGGAGGGTTCGCTACGCTCGAGGCCGCGGCCGACCTCGGCGCCGCCGCGCTCTGCGCGGAGGCGGTCGGCGTGATCGAGGCGCTGAACGAAGCGACGCTCGAGTACCTCAAGACGCGCCAGCAGTTCGGCCAGCCGATCGGACGCTTCCAGGCGCTGCAGCACCGCGCGGTAGACATGCTGATCCACGCCGAGCAGCTGAAGTCGATGGCCTGCGTCGCGGCGGTGAAGTCGCAAGTCCCGGACGCCGTCGAGCGCCGCCGCGCCGTCTCGGCGGCCAAGTCGCTCGCCGGCCGCGCCGGCCGCGCGGTCGCGAAGGAGGCCGTTCAGATGCACGGCGGGATGGGCGTCACGAACGAGCTCCCGGCCGCGCACTACGCGAAGCGCCTCACGATGATCGACTTCTGGCTCGGAGATTCCGACTGGCACACCGAGCGGTTCGCCACGGCCGCGGCCTGACCGCGGTGTCCTGGCGCGGATCGGCGATGGCCGCGCTGTGCTTCACGCTCGCAGCGTGCGCGCCGACAGACGGCGGGCACCACGGCCAGAGCTTCTCCGACGCGGAGAAGTGGTCGCGGATCTTCGACGACCCCGAACGCGAGGCTTGGCAGAAGCCGGACGAGGTGATCCGTACGCTCAAGCTGTCCACGGATGTCACCGTCGCCGACATCGGGGCGGGCACCGGTTACTTCGCCGTGCGACTCGCGCGCGCGGTCCCGAAGGGACGGGTGTTCGCGGTCGACGCCGAACCGGACATGGTCCGCTATCTCGGCGAGCGCGCGCGGCGCGAGGGGCTCGCGAACCTCATCGCCGGTGCAGGCGGGGCCGGACGATCCGAAGTTGCCCGCGCCGGTCGACGTCGTCCTGCTCGTGAACACGTACCACCACGTTCCCGCCCGCGTCGAGTACTTCAGGCGTCTGCGGGCGAGCCTGAAGCCGGGCGGGAGAGTCGCGATCATCGACTATCGCCCGGACGCACCAACGGGGCCGCCGCCGGCGATGCGGATTTCGTCCGCGGCCGTGACCGAGGAGCTCGTCCGCGCGGGCTACGTGCTCGTTGGGACCCACAGCCTGCTGCCGTATCAGTACTTCCTGGTGTTCGCAGGCTGAAGCGACCCAGGCTGGAGGAATCGTGAAGAACCGCCGGATCGTGCTGGTGAGCCGCCCCGAGGGCTGGCCGACCGAAGCGAACTTCAGACTCGAGGAGACGCCGGTCGCGAAGCCGGCGGACGGCCAGTTCCTGGTTCGCAATGACTGGCTCTCGCTCGACCCGTACATGCGCGGGCGCATGGACGCCGCGAAGTCGTACGCGAAGTACGTCGAGCTCGGCGAGGTGATGACTGGCGGCACGGTCGGCGAAGTGATCGAGTCGCGGCACCCCGGGTTCAAGGCGGGCGAGTTCGTGAACGGCGCGCTCGGCTGGCAGGAGCTCGCGGTCACCGATGGCACGGGCATGCGCAAGGTCGACGGCGCGAAAGCGCCGCTCTCCTACTATCTCGGGGTCCTCGGCATGCCGGGCGTCACCGCCTGGGTCGGCCTGCTCGACCTCGCGCAGCCGAAACCCGGCGAGACGGTCGTCGTTTCCGCCGCGTCCGGCGCAGTCGGCAGCGTCGTCGGGCAGATCGCGAAGATCAAGGGCTGCCGCGCGGTCGGAATCGCCGGCGGCCCCCAGAAATGCGACTACGTCGCGAGCGAGCTCGGCTTCGACGCCTGTGTCGATCATCGCGCCGGGCGACTGTACGAGGACCTGCAGGGCGCGGCGCCGAAGGGCATCGACGTCGTCTTCGAGAACGTGGGCGGGCCGGTGCTCGACGCGGCGCTCCGGCTGATGAACCCGTTCGGGCGGATCACGGTCTGCGGCCTGATCTCGCAGTACAACGCGACCGAGCCCTACGGCATTCGGAACCTGCGCTCGGTACTGACGAACCGGCTCCGGATGCAGGGGTTCATCGTGAGCGACCGGATGGAGCTGTGGCCGCGCGCGCTCGCCGATCTCGCCGAGTGCGTCGCGGACGGGAAGATCAAGTACCGCGAGACCGTCGCGCATGGCCTGGAGAGCGCGCCGCAGACGTTCCTCGGGATGCTGCGCGGCGAGAACTTCGGGAAGCAGCTCGTCAAGCTGACGTAGCGCGTCACCTGACGCTGCGCGTCACGCGAGCGCGTGCTCACCGTCCGCGGTCCGACACGGCCGCGGATTCGTGCACGTCCGCCGCCATTCACGAGATCGGCGGCGAGAACTCCGTCACGCCTATGACGACGACATAACAGCGCCGCGTGCTAGCGTGCGTCGGACCGATCGTTCACACCGAAAGGCTCGACCATGCGCAGCACCCGCAGCTTTGCCCGCAGCGCCGCATTCGGCGCCGCGCTCGTCCTCGCCGCCTGGGCGCCGGTCGCGGCCGCGCAGGACAAGGAAGCGCCGCCCGCTGTCACGCCGGATCAGGCAGCGCCGGCCACGCCGCAGCTCGTGCCTTCGCCGCTCGCGGCGGCGTCGCCGTCGATCACGCCGTTCCGCTCGAAGGCGCTCAACATCGACGACTACAAGAAGCAGGCCGCCGGCTACATCATCGGATTCAGCAAGAGCGAGCTCGCCACGTCGCTGCCGCCGATCTTGAAGTCGGTAGTGGTGCTGGACATCACCGTCGATGCCGAGGGCAACGTCGGCCGCGTCGCGGTCTGGCGCTCGAACGGCTACGAGGATCTCGAGCGCATCGCGATCGCGAGCGTCAAGCGCGCGGGCAAGCTGCCCGCGCCTTCGCCCGAGGTGCTGAAGGGACAGGAGTCGGTGCGGTTCCTCGAGACCTGGCTCTTCCGTCACGACGGCCGCTACCACGTCCGCAGCGTCGTCCCGGCCGATCTCCCGACCGACGAGATCAAGGACCTCGCGCGCAACTTCAAGCCGGCGAAAAAAGGCGGGTAGGCCGCCCGCCGGCAGGCTCGCCGGACCCGCCGCCCGGGCGCTCCCCGGGCGGTTTGTTTTTCTGCGCTGCCGAAGTCGTCGCGGCGCGCCGCTTATAATCGACGTGCCTTCGATACGACCCCACGATAGGAGCGCACGCCTTGATCGATCTCTACACCTGGCCGACGCCGAACGGCCACAAAGTCCACATCATGCTCGAGGAGACCGGGCTCCCGTACACGGTGCACCCGATCGACATCCAGGCGGGCGACCAGTTCAAGCCGGAGTTCCTGAAGATCAGCCCGAACAACAAGATGCCCGCGATCGTCGACCAGGACGGGCCCGGCGGGAAGCCGATGTCGATGTTCGAGTCGGGCGCGATCCTCTTCTACCTCGCCTCCAAGACCGGCAGGTTCCTGCCCGAGGACGTCCGCGACCGCTGGACGGTGATGCAGTGGGTGATGTTCCAGATGGGCCACATCGGCCCGATGCTCGGCCAGGCCCACCACTTTCTCGGCTACGCGCCGGAGAAGATCGAATACGCGATGAACCGCTACCGCAACGAGGCGAACCGGCTCTACGGCGTGCTCGACCGGCGCCTGAAGGACGTGCCGTATGTCGCCGGCAAGGAGTACACGATCGCCGACATGGCGATCATGCCGTGGCTCCGCTCGTACGAGCGGCAGGGCGTGAACATGGACGATTACCCGAACGTGCGCCGCTGGTTCGACAAGATCAACGAACGCCCGGCGGTGAAGCGCGGGCTGCAGGTGCTCGCGGATCGCCGCCGCACGACGCCGCTCACGCCGGAGCAGCGCGAGGTGATGTTCGGGGCGATGCAGTACGCACGACGCTAAGGAGGGGCCATGGCAGCGCTGAGCAGCAAGGTCGCTTGGATCACCGGCGCCGGCAGCGGCATCGGCCAGGCCGGCGCGGTGGAGCTGGCGAAAGCGGGCGCGACGGTGGTGATCTCCGGGCGCCGCGCCGAAGCCCTGGAGGAGACGCGCGCCCTGATCGCGGCGGCGGGCGGCGAAGTGCACAAACTCCCCCTCGACGTAGCGGACAAGAAGCAGGTCGCGCATGCCGGGAAGGAGCTCCTCGAGCGCTATCGCCGCTGCGACATTCTCGTCAACAGCGCCGGCCTGAACGTGCCGAAGCGGTTCTACAAGGACCTCGCGGCGGACGACTGGGACAAGGTCATCGGCATCAACCTGAACGGCGCGCTCTACTGCATGACCGCGGTGCTGCCGGCGATGCGCGCGCAGGGCGGCGGGCTGGTGATCAACATCTCGTCGTGGCTCGGCCGCTGGATCGGCTACCTCGGCGGCCCGGCGTACGGCGCGAGCAAGCACGCGCTAGCGACGATTACCCATCACCTCAATCTCGAGGAAGGCCATCACGGCATCCGCGGCACCGTGATCTATCCGGGCGAGGTCGCCACGCCGATCCTGAAGACGCGGCCGGTGCCGCCCGCGCAGGAGGATCTCGACCGGATGCTCAAGGCCGATGACCTCGGGCGCACGATCCGGTTCGTGGCGGAAATGCCGCCGCACGTGTGCCTCAACGAGATCGTGATCACGCCGACGTGGAACCGGTTGTACGTCGGCGGGAAAGAATTGCGCCTCGCGCCCGAGACGCCCTGACGATGACGTCCGACGCGTTCGCAGCGCGCGTAACGCGGGTAACGACCCGGGCCTTGGCGCTCGCGGCCGCGTTCTCGTCCGCGTCGGTGACCGCCCTCCCGGCCGATCAAGCCGCGCGCGTGCTCGCCGGGCTCGATACGGTCCCGGGTGCCGCCGTGCACGCGCGCACGGTCTCGGCATCCTGGGACGACTACGAGCGGCGCATCGGCCGGCCGATGCGCGAGTGGGCGCGCGCGGAGCTCGCCGGCACGCCGGGCGCGACGGTGTTCTATCCGTTCTCCGGGCCGGACTTCCCGACCGTCGCGCGGCTCTACCCGGAGGCGGCCCGCTTCGTCCTCGTCGCCGCGCAGCGCGCCGCTCCGCCCCCCGCGCTCGAGGGCGGCGCCCCCGAGACGCTCGGGGCGCTGCGGCTCGGGCTGCAGAAGTTCACCCGGAGCGGCTTCTTCAACACCAGGGATCTCGATGCGGCCGGCGCCAGGCTCGGTGCGACCGCGTTCCTCATGGCGTTTGCGGCACGGCTCGGCTACGAGGTCGTCGCGGTCGATCCGGTGCGGCTGAACGCGACGGGCGATCTCGAGCTGCATCCGGGCGACCGCAAGCGGCGCGACACCTGGGACTCGGTGCGCCTGACGCTCGCGCAGGGCGGACGCGCCGTGCAGCTCGACTACGTGCGCATCGACCTCGCCGATGCGCATCTCGCCGCCGACCGCGCGGCGCGCGCGTGGGTCGAGCGGATGGCCGCGAATCCGGTCGTGATCAAGGCGGCCTCCCACCTCCCGCAGCGGCCGCACTTCTCGATCCTGCGCGAGGCGATCCTCGCGCACGCACCGGGCATCTGGCAGGACGAGACCGGGATCGACTACACCCGGCTCGCCGAGGGGTTCGATGTCCGGCTCTACGGCGGCTTCGCGGGCCCGAACCGGATCTTCTCGCCCGGGTCGCAGAAATCGCTCGCCGGCGCGTACCGCCGGACCGATGCCGAGCCGCTGCCGTTCCGCGTCGGCTACGAGAAGCGGGCCGGCTCGAGCGTGCAGGTGGCGGTGCGCGACGCACGTCCGCTCGAAGCGAAGGTGGCCGACCGGATTGCGCGCTACGAGAGCCGGCCGCGCAAGCTCTTCGTGAGCGGGCGGGACGGAGCGGAGTACGTGACCGCACTCAAGTCGCGGGTTGCCGGCGTCGCCGGGCCGCTCGCGGGGCGCCACGCTCCCGGCCGCGCGGTGCTGTTGACGCTCACGCTCGCCCCCGACGGGACGCTGCAAGGGCTGGATCTCGACCGCGGCTCCGGCGACGCCGCATTCGACCGCGGGCTGCGCGAGTCGGTCCGGCGTGCGACGTTCCTGCCGCTGCCCGAGGCAATCCGGCGCGAGGCCGATCTGCTGGTGGTGACGCTGCAGCTGCCCGAGCAGTAGCCGGACGGCTACCGCTTCTCGCCGAGCAGCTTGAAGGTCCCGATCGCCTTGGCGAGAATCTTGCCGGCGTCGTCGCACGCCTCGGACTCGCAGAACGCCGTCGACTGGCCGGCGTGCAGGACGCGCGCCTCGGCGTGAATGTGATCGGAAACGCCCGCGTTCATGAAGCCGACGCTCATGTCGACCGTGAGCACGCCGCCGTCGACGCCATAATGGCCGCGCACTGCGGCGCTCATCACGTAGTCGAGCATCGTCATAACGACGCCGCCATGCGCGGCGCCCCAGCTATTGAGGAGCTCGGGGCGCTTGTCGAGGACGATCGCAGCGCGCGATTTCGACTGCTCGGTGACCTTGATCCCCAGGTGCTCGACGAACGGCACACGGACGCGGGTGAGTGGCTGGCTCATGGCCGGATCATGGCATGCCGCGCGGCGCGGCTCAATCCCCGGCCGGGGCGATGCGGAACTCCACCACGTTATGCGTCCGCTCGAGCGCGCGGGCAAGTTCGCCAGCCTGCTCGCGGCTCTTCGACCGGATGGTCATGCGGTACTCGAAGTAGCGCCCGTTGTCGTCGAGGCGATACAGCAGGTTGGCGATGGTGAACCCGTTCGTGGCGACCAGGTCCCGCAACTCCTGCTCCGGCATGATCATGTCGCGCGGGAAGCGCACATGGAAGAGGGCGTAGAACTGCGACGGCATCCACGCCTCGATCCACCGGAAAAGCCCGAGCACGCCGAGGGTGAGCGCGGTGGCGACCGCCACCGGAAAATAGAAGCCGATGCCCGCGAGGATGCCGATCGCGGCGGTGATCCAGATCGACGCCGCGGTGGTGAGCCCGCGCACCGTCAGTCCCTCGCGCACGATCACGCCCGCGCCGAGGAAGCCGATGCCGGTCATTATCCCCTGCGCCATGCGCGTCGGGTCGATCGCCACGCGCGTGAGCTCGGTGCCCGGGAACCAGCGGCTCGCGTAGATGGTGACCAGCATCAGCAGGCTCGACGCCACGCACACCAGCGTATGCGTGCGGAAGCCCGCGGGGCGGCCGTGAAAGCTGCGCTCGAGCCCGATCAACCCGCCGGCGAGGGTTGCGACGAGCAGATGCAGGATGATCTCGAGCTCTTCGGTGCTCAACCTCGTACCTTGTTCGCGACTCCGTGCCCTCGGGCGCAGTCTAGACGACGGTCGAGCCGCCGTCGACTGCGACGATCTGTCCGGTGATGTGCTGCGCGGCGTCGGACGCGAAGAGCGCGGCGATGCCTTTGAGGTCCTCGTCGCCGCCGAGCCGGCGGAGCGGCGCCTCGGCGATCACGCGGTCGGCGATCTTCTCGAGCGTCGCGCGCGTCATCTTCGACGGAAAGAACCCGGGGCAGATCGCGTTCACCGTGATGCCGTACTGGCCCCACTCGCCGGCAAGCGCGCGCGTGAAATTCACGACGCCGCCCTTGGTGGTGTTGTAGGCGATCGAGCGCATCCGCTCGGGCAGACTGCCCTGCAGTCCGGCGACGGAAGCGACGTTGACGATCCGGCCGTAGCGGCGCGGAATCATCGAGCGCCGCCCGACCGACTGCGTGACGAGGAACGTGCCGGTGAGGTTGAGGTTCACGAGCTTTTGCCAGGCCTCGAGCGGCGTGTCCTCGGCGGGTGCGCCCCACGTCGCGCCGGCGTTGTTCACCAGGATGTCGATCTGGCCGTAGTGCTTCAGCACCGACTCGACCATCGGATCGACGGTTGCCGTCTGCGAGAGATCGCATACGACCGGGAGCGCGTCGATGTGTTCGTGCGAAAGCCCAGCGCGCGCTTCCTCGAGCTCGTCGCCCTTCCGGGCGGTGAGCGCGAGCCGCGCACCCATCTCGCCCAGTCCCGAGGCGATCTGCAGCCCGAGGCCGCGCGAGCCGCCGGTGACGAGCGCCACCTTGCCGGTAAGATCGAGCAGTTTCCGCAAGCTCATGGTCTGGAGCCTCCTCTATGAATGCGACGCCCGTTCCGCCCCGGCTCGAGCCGATATTCAGCGTCCGCGTTGCGGTCGCCGCTCCGCGCAGCCTCGGAAAAGTCGCCGGCGGCGAGCGGCGCATCGTCGACATCACCGGCGGCGAAGTGTCGGGTCCGCGGCTCACCGGACGGATACTACCGGGCGGCGCGGACTGGCAGATCGTGCGCGACGACGGCACCGCCGTGCTCGAGGCGCGCTACACGATCGAGGCGGCGGACGGCGCGCTCGTCTACGTCCGGAACTACGGCTACCGGCACGGCCCGCGCGACGTGCTGGCGCGGATCGCAAAGGGCGAGGCCGTCGACCCGGCGCTCTACTACTTCCGCACCGCGCCCGCGTTCGAGACCGCCGCGCCGCAGTACGACTGGCTGAACCGCACGGTGGCCGTCTGTTCGGCGATGCGCACCGTCGACCGGGTGATCATCGACTTCTACGCGGTGCGCTAGAGCGCTACGTGCAGCCGAGCCGCCGCTCCTTCGCCCGCACCAGCCCCGAGATCACCTCGTTGTACGGTGCGGCGAGACCGAGCGCCTTCGCCGTCGGCGGGATCGCGCCGTTGATCGCATCGATCTCGGAGCGGCGCTTGGCCATCAGGTCGAGCAGCATCGAGGGGCGCGCGTTCGGGATCTTGGAGCCGAAGTTGCGCACGTAGGCCACCGGCTCGTCGAAGCCGAGCTTGATCTCGCGCTTCCGCGCGACCGCGAACGCTTCGGACGCGCAGCCCGAGGCGACCGCGAACGCGTCCGGATCCGCCATCACTTCGCCGACGGTGCGCTCGGTCACCGCGCAGGTTCCGGAGAAGCAGACGTTGCAGATCAGCTTCTCCCATACGAGCTGGTCGATGTCGTCGAAGCACTTGACCTTGAAACCGCCTGACCGCCAGACCTCCGCAACCGCCTCGAGTCGCGGCGTCACCGGGCCCGCGAACTCGCCGAGCCGGACGAGCTCCATGCCGTTGTGATGCGCATGCCCCGGACCGCGCATCGATGCACCGAAGCCGCCGACGACGCCGACCGCGACGCGCTCGCGTCCGAGGACGCTCGCCGTCACGTCCGGACCACCGAGACCGTTCTGGATCGAGAGCACGAGCGTCTGCGGCCCGAGCAGCGGCTTCGCGCTCCGCGCGGCGGCTTCGACGTCGCGCGCCTTGGTCGCGATGATCACGAGATCGCAGACGCCCGCGTCGGACGCCGTCAGCGTCGCATTCACCTTCACCGTGCGGTCGCCGGACGCGCCTTCGAGGTGCAGCCCCTTGGTCCGCATCGCATCCACGTGGTCGCGCCAGGTGTCGACCGCCCACACTTCGTGGCCCGCGGAGGCGAGCAGTCCCGCATACACCGAGCCCATCGCCCCGCAGCCGAGAATCGCGATTTTCATCGGCTCAGACCACTTCGAAGAGGCCCGCCGCCCCCATCCCGCCGCCGATGCACATCGTGACGACGACGTGCTTTGCGCCGCGGCGCTTGCCTTCGATCAGCGCGTGGCCGGTCAGGCGCGCGCCGGTCATGCCGTACGGATGGCCGACGGCGATCGAGCCGCCGTCCACGTTGAGCCGGTCATCGGGGATCCCGAGCCGGTCGCGGCAGTAGATGACCTGCACCGCGAACGCCTCGTTCAGCTCCCAGAGGTCGATGTCCTCGACCTTCTTCCCGGTTTGCTTCAGGAGCTTGGGCACCGCGAACACCGGCCCGATGCCCATCTCCGCCGGTTCGCACCCGGCGACCGCAAAGCCGCGGAACACGCCGAGCGGCTTCAGCCCTTTCTTCGCCGCCATCTTGTCGCTCATGACGATGCAGGCCGAGGCCCCGTCGGAGAACTGGCTCGCGTTGCCGGCAGCGATGACCCCGCCCTCGATCGCCGGTTTGATCTGCGAGACGCCCTCGTAGGTGGTGTCGGCCCGGATGCCTTCGTCCTGGGAGGCGGTGGTCTCCTTCAGCGTCTCGACGCCGGTCTGCTTGTCGACGACCTTCATCCGCGTCGTGATCGGGACGATCTCGTCCTTGAACCTGCCGGCCTCGCGCGCCGCGGCGGCGCGGAGCTGGCTCTGCACGCCGTAGCGGTCCTGCACCTCGCGCGGGATGGCGTACTTCTTCGCGACGTACTCGGCCGTCTGCAGCATCGGCCAGTAGACCTCGGGTTTGTTCTTCGTCAGCCAGTCCTCGGTGAACATGTGCTTGTTCATCTCGTTCTGGACGCAGGAGATCGACTCGACGCCGCCGGCGGCGTAGATCTCGCCTTCGCCGGTCAGGATGCGCTGTGCCGCGAACGCGATCGTCTGCAGCCCGGACGAGCAGAAGCGGTTCACCGTGATGCCGGAGGTCTCGATCGGGCAGCCGGCGCGGATCGCGATCTGGCGCGCGATGTTCCAGCCGGTGGCGCCCTCGGGGTTCGCGCAGCCGATGATCACGTCCTCGATCTCGGCCGGATCGAGCTTCGCGCGCTCGATCGCGTGCTTGACGGCGTGTCCGCCCATCGTCGCGCCGTGGGTCATGTTGAGCGCGCCGCGCCAGGACTTGCAGAGCGGCGTGCGGGCGGTCGATACGATCACGGCTTCGGTCATGGCTTCGCTCCGGCGGTTCAGTTGAAGGTCTTGCCGTCCGCCGCGAGGCGGGCGAGGAGGGCGGCGGGCTTCCAGAACTGCCCGTTCCGCCCCTTCGCGTACCGCTCCATCGCGGCGGCCACGTTCTTCAGGCCCACGGTGTCGGCGTAGAACATCGGGCCGCCGCGATACGGCGGGAAACCGTAGCCGGTGAGGTAGACCATGTCGATGTCGCTCGCCCGCAGCGCGATCCCTTCGTCGAGGATCTTCGCACCCTCGTTCGCGAGCGCGAACATGCATCGCTCCACGATCTCCTGGTCGCTTACCGCGCGGCGCTGGAGGCCGATCTCCTTCGAGTAGTCGGCGATCAGCTTCTCGACCTCGGGGTCGGGCACCGGCGCGCGCGAGCCGGCTTCGTACCGGTAGACGCCCTTGCCCGTCTTCTGGCCGAACCGGCCCTGCTCGCAGATCCGGTCGACCCACGCCGGATACACCTGCCGCTCGGGATCCTCCGCGCGGCGGCGCTTGCGGATGTGCCAGCCGATGTCCTGCCCGGCCATGTCCATCATCGCGAACGGGCCCATCGCAAGGCCCCAGTCCTGCAACGCCTTGTCGACCTGCTGCGGGAGCGCGCCTTCCTCGACCAGGAAGTAGGCCTGCCGCAGGTACTCCTCGAGCATCCGGTTGCCGATGAAGCCGTCGCAGACGCCGGAGACGACGCCGAGCTTGCGGATCTTCTTCGAGAGCTGCATCACGGTCGCGAGCACGTCCTTCGCGGTCGCCTTGCCGCGCACCACCTCGAGCAGCCGCATCACGTTCGCCGGGCTGAAGAAGTGCATGCCGATGACGTCGCCCGGACGCTGCGTGAACGAAGCGATGCGGTCGAGGTCGAGCGTCGAGGTGTTGCTCGCGAGGATCGCGCCCGGCTTCATCGTCTCGTCGAGCTTCCCGAACACCGCCTCCTTCACGCCGATGTCCTCGAAGACCGCCTCGATCACGAGGTCGGCGTCGCGGATCGCGCCGTAGTCGAGCGCGGTCGAGAACCGCGCCATCCGCTTGTCCATCTCCCCCTGCGCGAGGCGTCCCTTCGACACCGTCGCCGCGTAGTTCTTGCGGATCGTGTCGAGGCCGCGATCGAGCGCCTCCTGCTTCACCTCCACCAACGTCACCGGGAACCCGGCGTTCGCGAACGCCATCCCGATGCCGCCGCCCATGGTGCCGGCGCCGATGATCGCGACCTTCCGGATCTCGCGCACCGGCGTCGACTCGGGGACGTCGGGGATCTTCGCCGCGGCGCGCTCGCCGAAGAACGCGTGGCGCATCGCCTTCGACTCGGTCGTGACGACCAGCTCCTCGTACCGCGCGCGCTCGAACTTGAGACCTTCCTCGGCGGGCAGGTTCACCGCCGCCTCGACGCAGTCGACGATCTTCGGCGGGGCGGGGTAGCCGCGCGACTCCTTCGCCACGCGCTTCCGCGCCTCGGCGAAGAACGCCGCCGCGTCGCCGGCGAGCTTCGCCTTCTCGTCGCGCAGCCGGCGCAGGGGGCGCTTCCCGTCGATCACTTTCCCGGCGAACGCCAATGCCGCCTGCAGGAGGTCGCCTTGCGCGATCTCGTCGACCAGGCCGGCGGGCGCCTTGTCGGAGGCGACCGGGTTGCCCGAGAGGATCATGTCGAGCGCCGCCTTCGCATCGATCGCGCGCGGCAGCCGCTGGGTGCCGCCGGCGCCGGGCAGGATCCCGAGCTTCACCTCGGGCAGCGCGAGTTGCGCGCCGGGCGCGGCGATCCGGTAGTGGCAGCCGAGCGCGAGCTCGAGCCCGCCGCCCATCGCAACCCTGTGAATCGCGGCGATCACCGGCTTCGTGGCCGCGTCGAGCATCGCGATCACCTCGCGCAGATGCGGCGTCGCCATCGCCGCCGGCGTGTTGAACTCGCGGATCTCGGCGCCGCCGGAGAACGCGTTGCCGGTGCCGGTGAGAACGATCGCCTTGACGCGCGAGTCGCCCAGCGCCTTCTCCAGCCCTTCGGCGATGCCCTTGCGCACGCCGTGCGCGAGCGTGTTAACCGGCGGGTTCTCGAGGGTGATGACGGCGACCTCGCCGTGAACGGCGTAAGCGGCGGTTGGCATGGATGACCTCTAGTCCGGCGACACGAGCTTGAGTCCGGCGATCCCGGCGACGATCAGTCCGATGGCGCCGAGTCGGAGCGCGGTAGCCGGCTCGGCGAAGAGGAGGATGCCAAGGATCGCGGTCCCCGCCGCGCCGATCCCGGTCCACACCGCGTAGCCGGTGCCGATCGGGATCGTCTTCAGCGCGAGGCCGAGCAGGAGGAGGCTGACCGCCATCGACGCGATGGTCCAGACGGTCGGCCACAGCCGCGTGAAGCCCGCGGTGTACTTGAGGCCGATCGCCCAGCCGATCTCGAACAGGCCGGCGACGAAGAGGAGGATCCAGCTCATGCGGGGGCGCGGGGGATGCGGAGCGAGCGGCGATTGTAGCCCCAGCCGCCGGGCGGCCGTGCTACGTTACGCGGCCCGCTGCCGCGGGCGGCACGGCGGCGCGAGTCCTGTGCCCACCACTTCCCGGGAGGCATCCATGGATCTGATCATCTCGCTCGTCATCGGCGGCATCATCGGCTGGCTCGCCAGCATCGTGATGAAGACCAACGCCCAGATGGGGATCATCGCGAACGTCCTGGTGGGCGTCGTCGGCTCCGCTCTCGGGCACTGGGTGGCCGGCCTGCTCGGGATCGCCGCGGGCGGCATCGGCGCGTGGCTCGTGGCTCTCGCGCGGCGCGATCATCCTGATCGCGATCCTGCGCGCGATCGGCGTGTTCAAGAAGTAGCGCGGCCGGCCCGTCGCTTCAGCGCCCGGCGCGCAAGCTCGCGAGCCCGATGCCGGCGGCGTCGAAGCCGCCGTCGACCGCGAGCGTCTGCCCGTTGACGTAGCTCGCCGCGTCGCTGCACAGGAACGCCACCGCCGAGGCGATCTCCTCCTCGGTCCCGTAGCGGTTGAGCGGGATCGCGTCGTGGTAGTCGGCGCGGATGTCGGGCGTGTGGACCTGCTTCGCCATCGCGGTGTCCACCGGCCCGGGCGCCACGGCGTTGACCCGGATGCCGCGCTCGCCGAGCTCGGCCGCCTGCTGCCGGGTGAGATGCATCAGCGCCGCCTTGCTGGTGCCGTAGGCCACGCGCAGCGTGCTCGCGCGCAGGCCCGAGATCGACCCGATGTTGACCACGGCGCCGCCGCCGTTCGCGAGCATCACCGGCGCGCAGGCCTGGGTGCAGAGGAACGGGCCGGTGAGGTTGACCGCGATTACGCGCGCCCACTCGTCGTGGGTCGTCTCGAGGAGCGGTTTGAAGACCGCGATCCCCGCGTTGTTGACGAGCGCATCGATGCGACCGAAGCGCGCCGCGACCCGATCGACCCCGCGCTGCACCTGGGCCGGCTCGGCCACGTCGCACTCGATCGCGAGCACGCTCTCGCGCGGTGCGAGCGATTGCGCGGTCTGCGCGAGCGCCGCGGCGTCGATGTCGAGCAAGGCGACGCGATAACCGTCGGCGAGAAACCGGCGCGCGATCGCGAGGCCGATGCCGCGCGCGGCACCGGTGACGATCGCGACCTTGGCGTTCGCGCTCATCGGCGGATGCTATCCCGAATCCGGTTGTGCACCGCGCGACGCGAGGTGCTTCTCAGCCGGGCGGAATTTCTCGTACACTGCTTCGGCCGAGCGAACCGGACGCGGGTCTATCCGCGCCGCCCCGGCCTTTCCCGCCCATGCCCATCCTGAGCGTCGAGGCGCTTTCGGTCCGGTTCGACGGCGTCGTCGCGCTCGACCGGGTGTCGTTCGACGTCGAGCCCCGCCAGATCGTGGGCGTGATCGGACCCAACGGCGCGGGCAAGACCACGCTCTTCAATTGCCTGGGCCGGCTGTACACGCCGGATTCGGGCGCGATCGTCTACCGCGGGACGCCCATCCTCGGGCTGCCGCCGCACCGGCTCGCCGGCCTCGGCATCGGGCGCACCTTCCAGAACCTCGCGCTCTTCCCGACGATGTCGGTGCTGCAGAACGTCATGGTCGGCGCACACAGCCGCACCCGCAGCGGATTCGCGGCCAACGCGCTCGGCGTGCCGTGGGTCAGGCGCGAAGACGAGCAGAGCCGGCTCGAGGCGACGGAGCTGCTGCGGTTCCTCGGGATCGGTGCGCTGGCGGCGCATGCGGCGGCCGGCCTCCCCTTTGCGACGTTGAAGCGCGTCGAGCTTGCGCGCGCGCTCGCCAGCCGGCCGGCACTGCTGCTGCTCGACGAGCCCGCCGGCGGACTGAACCACGAGGAGGTGGCGGCGCTCGGGGCCCTGATCCGCCGCCTGCGCGACGAGCGCGGCCTGACGATCCTGCTCGTCGAGCATCACATGAACCTGGTCATGCAGGTCTCCGACCGCGTCGTCGTGCTCGACTTCGGCCGGAAGATCGCCGAGGGCACCCCGGCCGAGGTGCAGCGCGATCCGGACGTGATCCGCGCCTACCTCGGCACGGAGAAGGCAGCTTGAGCACGCTGCTCGAGGTGCAGGGGCTCGAGGCCTACTACGGGCGGGTCAAAGCGCTCAACGGCGTGACCTTCACCCTCGCCTCCGGCGGCATCACCACCATCCTCGGGGCGAACGGCGCCGGCAAGACGACGACGCTGCGCGCGATCTCGCGCATGGTCCGCACCGCGGGCAGCATCCGCTTCGCCGGCGAGCCGATCGAGGCCTGCAGCACCGAGGACGTCGTCCGCCGCGGCGTGGCGCACGCGCCGGAGGGCCGCGGCACGTTCGCCCAGCTCACCGTGGAGGAAAACCTGCGTCTCGGGGCGTGGGGACGGCGCGACCGGGCGGGCCTCGCGCAGGATTTCGCGCGCGTGTTCGGGTACTTCCCGGCGCTCCACGTGCGGCGGAAGCAGCAGGCGGGGACGCTCTCCGGCGGCGAGCAGCAGATGCTCGCCGTGGCGCGCGCGCTGATGCTCAAGCCGCGGTTGCTCCTGATGGACGAGCCGTCGCTCGGCCTCGCGCCGCTCGTCGTGCAGGAGATCTTCCGCATCCTGCGCGCGGTGAACGCGGAGACCGGCGTCGCCATCCTGCTGGTCGAGCAGAACGCCGCGCTCGCGCTCGACCTGGCGGACCACGTCTTCCTGCTGGAAACCGGCCGGGTGGTGATGGAGGGGCCGTCGGAGCTGCTGCGGCGGGACGACTCGATCCGCAAGGCTTACCTCGGCTACTGAGGCGCCACCCGCATGGACATTTTCATCCAGCAGGTCGTCTCGGGCCTCGCGACCGGCAGCATCTACGCGGCGCTCGCGCTCGCGCTCGTCATGATCTACGAGGCGACCGACGTGGTGAACTTCGCGCAGGGCGAGATGGCGATGTTCGCGACCTATGTCTGCTGGGCGATGCTGAGCGCCGGCGTACCTTACTGGGGCGCGTTCTGCGCCACGCTTGCGATCGCGTTCGCCGGCGGCCTGCTCATCGAGCGCGTCGTCATCCGGCCGGTCGAGAACGCGCCGATCCTCACGATCGTGATCATCACGATCGGGCTGCTGGTGATCTTCAACAGCCTTGCCGGCTGGATCTTCTCCTACGTCCAGAAGCCGTTCCCGAGCCCGTTTCCGAAGGAGCCGGTGCGCTTCGGCGACGTTGTGCTCGGCGCGCACGACCTCGGGCAGATCGGCGTCACCCTCATCGTCCTCGCGTGCATCTTCGTCTTCTTCCGCTTCACGCCGCTCGGGCTCGCGATGCGCGCGGCGGCGCAGAACCCGGTCTCGAGCCGCCTGGTCGGCATCCGCGTGGGCTGGATGCTCGCGCTCGGCTGGGGGCTCGCGGCGATGTTCGGCGCGGTGGCGGGCATGATGATCGCGCCGATCGTCTTCCTCGAGCCGAACATGATGGGCGGCATCCAGATCTACGCGTTCGCGGCCGCCACCCTCGGCGGGTTCACCAGCCCGGTCGGCGCGGTCGTCGGCGGGCTCGTCGTGGGCGTGGTGGAGAACCTGGTCGGCACCTACGTGAGCTTCATCGGCACCGAGTTGAAGCTGACGGTGGCGCTCGCGATGATCATCATCGTGTTGCTCGTCAAGCCGAGCGGCCTCTTCGGCCGCACCGTGGTGAGACGCGTCTGATGGCTCGCCGCGGCGCACCCGTCGTCGCGCTCGTCGCGGTGGCGATCGCGTGCGCGCTGCCGTTCCTCCTGAGCAACTTCCGTCTGTTCCAGTTCACGCAGGTGTACATCTACGCGATCGCGCTGCTCGGCCTGAACCTGCTGACCGGCTACAACGGCCAGATCTCGCTCGGCCACGGCGCGTTCTACGCGATCGGCGCGTATGCTGCGGCGATCATGATGGACCAGTGGCACGTGCCCTACGGGTGGACGATCCCGGCGGCCGGCCTGATCTCGCTCGCGGCGGGGTTCCTCTTCGGGTTGCCGGCGCTGCGCCTCGAGGGGCTCTATCTGGCGCTCGCCACGTTCTCCCTCGCACTCGCGACGCCGCAGATCCTCAAGTACTTCGAGCACTGGACCGGCGGTTCGCAGGGGATCGTGCTCACGAAGCCGTCGGCCCCGTTCGGACTGCCGCTCAATCCGGATCAGTGGCTGTACTTCCTCGCGCTCGCGGTGCTGCTTGCGGCGTTCTGGCTGGCGGCCAATCTGCTGCGCGGACGCATTGGCAGGGCGATCGTTGCGCTCCGCGACAACCAAATCGCGGCCCGGGCGATGGGCGTGAACGCCGCGCTCTACAAGTCGCTTACCTTCGGCGTGAGCGCGGCCTACACCGGGATCGCGGGCGCGCTGTCGGCGGTGGCGATCGCCTACGTCGCCCCCGACTCGTTCAACATCTTCCTGTCGATCACCCTGCTCATCGGCGTCGTGGTCGGCGGCCTCGCTTCGATCACGGGCGCGATCTACGGCGCGTTCTTCATCCAGTTCGTGCCGAACTGGGCGCAGGACATCTCGAAGGCCGCACCATGGGCGATCTTCGGTGCGTTCCTGATTCTCTTCATGTACTTTATGCCGTACGGCATCGCCGGGGCGGTGCAGCGCATCGCGCAGCGCCTGCGGCGGCCGCGGAACACTGGCGAGGGGCCGGAGCCTCCGCCTTCCGTTCGTACTACCGCGTAGAGGAGGAGTCGATGAGAGCAAAACGGAGGCTAATTGCATTGTCCGTCGCGATCGGCCTGATCGCGTCGGCGGGGGGATTCGCGCAGACGCCGGGCGTCACCGCGACCGAGATCAAGGTCGGGAACATCAACCCGTACAGCGGCCCCGCTTCCGCCTACGGCACGATCGGCAAGTCGATCGGCGCCTACTTCAAGATGGTGAACGACCAGGGCGGGATCAACGGGCGCAAGATCAACTACATCTCCTACGACGACGGCTACAGCCCGCGCCGAAGGCGGTCGAGATGGCGCGCCGGCTGGTCGAGCAGGACCAGGTCGCGCTCATCTTCCAGTCGCTCGGCACGCCGTCGAACAGCGCCATCCACAAGTACATGAACCAGTCGAAGGTGCCGCAGCTCTTCGTCGCGACCGGTGCGAGCAAGTGGAACGACCCGAAGAACTTCCCGTGGACGATGGGCTGGCAGCCGAGCTACCAGACGGAAGGGCGTGTCTACGCGGCGTACGTCCTGCAGTCGGTCAAGGACGCGAAGATCGGCATCCTCTTCCAGAACGACGACTACGGGAAGGACTACCTCAAGGGCTTCGAGGACGGCCTCGGCGACCGGGCGAAGCAGCTCATCGTCATGCGGCAGAGCTACGAGGTGACCGACCCGACGGTGGATTCGCAGATCGTGAACCTGAAGAACAGCGGCGCCAACGTGTTCTTCAACATCACCACGCCGAAGTTCGCGGTCCAGGCGATCAAGAAGTCGCTACGACATCGGCTGGCAGCCGCTGCACTTCCTGAACAACGTCTCGACCTCGCTCGGCGCGGTCATGATCCCCGCCGGGACCGCGGCCTCGAAGGGCCTCGTCACCGCGCTGTACCAGAAGGAGGTCACCGATCCGCAGTGGGCGAACGACAAGGCCTTCCAGGACTGGATGGCGTGGATGAAGAAGTACTACCCCGAAGGCAAGCTCGACGACCAGTTCAACGCCTACGGCTACAGCGTGGCGATGACGCTCGCGTACGTGCTGAAGGCCTGCGGCAACGACTTGTCGCGCGAGAACATGATGCGCCAGGCGGCGAACATCAAGGACCTCGAGCTGCCGATGCTGCTGCCCGGCATCAAGATCAACACCAGCCCGACCGACTTCGCCCCGATCGAGCAGGCGAAGCTCGCCCGGTTCGACGGGGAGCGCTGGGTCCTCTTCGGCGAGCTGCTCGCGTCGGCGAGCCGCTGACGCCGCGGCACACCGCACCGGCCGGGACCGCGCGGGAGGAGCGCGCGATCCCGGCCGGGCAGCCGACTTACGGGGCGACGTAGCCTTCGCCGATCGCCTTCGCAAACGCGGCGAACTCGGCGGCCGTCATCCGGCCTTTGCCCCTCGCCATCGCGTCGAACTTCTTCTCGAGCACGGTCATGGCGTCCCGCTTGGTGATCATGCCGTCCTTGTCGACCATGCCGAGCTGCTTCATCTGGACCATCAGGCGGTTCTCGGGGTCGATCGACTGGGCGTTCGCGGCCTGGCCGAGGCCGAGCGCGATACCAAGGGCGAGCGTCGAGAGCGCTACTTTCGTGCGGTTCATCGTCAGTCTCCTGTACGTGGTTGGTTGTCGAGAGCTCTCGAAGCCTTGAGCTCCAGCCTTGGTCGCGCGGGGCGCGGGTCGCTTACATCCGGCGCGGGCGTTGCCCGAGCGTCCGGCACCGGCGTCGCCCACGCGGCCCGCGTGCGCGCGATCACGCACACGGCGGCCGCGCGGATCGGGCAGGGTGCCGGTGAGCGATTGACGGTCGCGGCCGGCGCGAGCTCGATGGGAAGGCCTGCTTCCATGCCGCCTCCTTTGGTAGTTCGGCGTAGTCGAGGCGAACGCGCTGCACTTACATGGTGCGTTGCCGCGAGGCCGGGGTAAGGCGGTCGCGCCGATTCCCGACCGACGACCGCGCAGCGGCGGCGCAAGGAGAAGGTCATGCACACGGAAGCGACAGACGGATTTCGATCGACGACCACGGCGCGGCGCTCCGCGGCATGGGCGCGGCTGTCCGCCTGGCTCAGGCAGGCCGACCTCGGGCGCCTGCCGCGACACGTCGTGCGCCGGATCGCCGAGCAGGACCGGGCGAACGAGATCCTGATCGGGTGGGTGCAGGCGGGACTGGTCGCGACGTTCGCGGCGCTCTACTTCACCGCGCGCATGACGGCGCCGGCGGACGCCGTGTTCCACCCGGTGCCGTGGGCGCTCGGGATCTATGCGGCATTCACCGCGTGGCGTCTGTACCGCGCCTACGGCGACCGCGTCACCCACGCGGTGCGCCTCGTGTCCTCGCTGGTCGACGTCGCGCTACTGATGATCACGATCTGGAGCTTCCACATCCAGTACAACCAGCCGGCGGCGTTCTACCTCAAGGCGCCGACGCTGCTCTACATCTTCATCTTCATCGCGCTCCGGGCGCTCACGCTCGCGCCCGGGTACGTGCTCTTTACCGGCCTCGTCGCCGCGGCCGGCTGGCTCGCGCTGGTCGGCTACGCGCTCGCCGGACCGGGCGGCATGGCCCTGGTGACCCGCGACTACGTGGCGTACATGACCTCGGCGCGCGTCCTCGTCGGCGGCGAGATCGACAAGGTGCTCTCGATCCTGATCGTGACGCTGATCCTCGCGGCCGGCGCTGCCCGGGCCCGCTCGCTCCTGCACCGCGCGGTCGCCGAGGGCGCCGCCGCGGGACGACTCGCCGAGTTCTTCTCCCCCGAGGTGGCCGCGACCATCGTCGGTGCCGACGAGTCGTTGCGTCCCGGCGACGGCCGCCAGACCGAAGCCGCGGCGATGTTCATCGACATGCGGGGCTTCACGAAGCTCGCGGCGCAGCTCGCGCCGCGCGAGCTGATCGCGCTCCTCGGCGCCTACCAGAGCGTCGCCGTGCCGGTCATCCAGTCCTCGGGCGGCAGCATCACCACCTTTCTGGGCGACGGCGTCATGGTGACGTTCGGGGCAACGCGCCGCTCGACGACCTACGCGGCGGATGCATTCCGCTGCGCCGAGCGCCTGCTTGACGCACTCGGCGCGTGGGCGGCGGAGCGGAGCGTGGCCGGGCTGCCCGCACCGGGCGTCGGCGTCGGGATCGCGCTCGGCACGGTGACCTGCGGGGCGGTCGGGGCGGAAGGCCGGCTCGAGTACGCGGTGATCGGCGATCCGGTCAACCGCGCGGCGAAGCTCCAGAACCACACCAAGGCCGAGGGCGTCCGTGCGCTCGCCACGCCACTCGCCCGCACGCGCGCGATCGAGCAGGGCTACGAGCCGGTGCGCGCCGCGACGGTGCTCGCGGCGCGCGCCGTGGCCGGGATCGCGGAGCCGATCGACCTGGTCGTGATCGAATAGACGGGGTCAACCGGCGGAGAGGCCGGCGCCGAGCGCCATGCGGACGAGCTCCGCGAGCGAGGCGGCCTGCATCTTCTCCATCACCTTCGCGCGGTGCACCTCGACTGTGCGCGTCGACAGGCCGAGGCGAGTCGCGATCACCTTGTTCGGCTTGCCCTCGATCACGAGCTGCATGACCTCGCGCTCGCGCGGCGACAGCGTCGCGAGGCGCGTTTCGATCCCGGCCCGGTCGGCGGCAGGCGGCGGCGCGTCCGGGTTGCGGCTCGCGGCCAGCGCGCGGTGCACCGCGTCGATCAGCACCTGGTCGTTGTAGGGCTTCTCGATGAAGTCGGCGGCGCCGGCCTTCATCGCCCGCACCGCCATCCCGATGTCGCCGTGGCCGGTGAGGACGATCACCGGCACCTTGAGACCGCGCGTGCGCAGCGTCTCCTGCAGCTCGAGCCCGCTCATGCCCGGCATGCGCACGTCGGCGAGGAGGCAAGAATTCGGGACCGGCCGGAAGGCGTCGAGGAACGCCTGCGCGCTGTCGAACGTGCGGGTCGCGAGCCCGACCGAGCGGAGGAGCATCGCAAGCGAGTCGCGGATCGCGGGCTCGTCGTCGACGACGAACACCAGGGCATCAGGCATCTTCTCGTTCATGGGCGGTGGGGAGTGTGAGATGGAACGTGGCCCCGGGGCCCGGATTCGCGGTCGCCCACAACCGCCCGCCGTGCGCGTCGGCGATCGAGCGGCTGAGCGCGAGGCCGATGCCGATGCCCTCGGGCTTGGTGGTGTAGAAGGGCTCGAAGACCTTCTCGAGATCCGTCCCGGCGAGACCCGGGCCGGTGTCGCAGACCGCGATCTCGATCATGCCGTCGCCGGACGCGCGCGTGGAGAGCTGGATCCGCCGCACTTCCGAGCCGCTTATCGCGATCGCCTCGATCGCGTTTCGTACCAGGTTGAGCAGCACCTGCTGGATCTGGATCGAGTCGGCGAGCACGACCGGCAGCCCGATCTCGAGGCGGGTGTCGAGCTCGACGCCGTTCTGGCGCGCCTCCGCGGCGGCGAGCCGCACCACCTCGTTCACCAGGAAGTTCGCCTCGACCTCCTGGATCTGTCCCTCGTCCCCGCGCACGAAGCTGCGCATCCGGCGCACGACCTCGCCGGCGCGCTCGGCTTCGCCGGCGACGCGCTGCAGCACGTCGAGGATCTCGTCCTGGGAGGCGGCGCCCGAACGGAGCATCCGCACGCTCGCATAGGTGTAGTTCGCGATCGCGGTCAGCGGCTGGTTGATCTCGTGGGCGATGGCGCTCGCCATCTCGCCCATCGAGCTCACCCGGGTGACGTGGGCGAGGCTCTGCAGGTGCTGGCGCGCCTGCTCCTCGGCGCGCCGGCGCGCGGTGATGTCGCGCGCGCTCGCCACGATCGCGGTGAGGCGCCCGGCCGCGTCGACGATCCCGCGTGCCGACCACGACAGCCAGCGCCAGCCGCCCGGGGTCATCACGCGGTGCTCGACCGTCATCGTGTAGGGCGGTACCGCCACCGACGCCCGCGCGGCGGCGGTCGCCGGCCAGTCCTCCTCGTGGATCTGCACGCCCACGGGCCGGCCGAGCACCTCGGCCTCGGTCGTGCCGAAATACGCGAGATAGGACGGGCTCGCAAACATGATCCGCCGCTCGCCGTCGAGCTTGAGGACGAGCTCGGTCATGTTCTCGACGATTAGCCGGAGCTTCTCCTCGCTGTCGCGGAGCGCCCGCTCGGCGCGGCGCCGTTCGGTGACGTCCATCAGCAGCGCGAAGCTGCCCGCGTAACTGCCATCGGCGTGGAAATGCGGTCGCGGCGAGACGAAGGCGTCGATCACCTCGCCATTGCCCTTCTGCAGCGCGATCTCGAATGTCTCGGCGACGCCCTGCTGCCGCTTGCGGTGCTGGGCGTGCCAGTGCGCCTCCTGGCCGGGCGCGGCGAGGTCGAGACCCTTCCGGCCGATCAGCCATTCGCGCGGGCGGCCGATGATCTCGCAGAAGCGGTCGCTGACGAAGGTCATCGCGCCGTCGTGGTCCTGGAGCACGAGGCCCTCGTTCATCCGCTCGACGAGCATCCGGTAGCGCGCCTCGCTCTCGCGGATTCCGCGCTCCGCGCGCTCGCGCTCGCCGAGCACCACCGCGATCAGCATCGTCGACACCGCTGCGACGGCGAGGAAGACGTAGAGCGAGCCGAGGTTGCGCAGCATGTCGCCGCCGCCGAACGGCCCCATGCCGTCCGCGGTGCACCAGACGGCGATCACGGCGACCGCGAGCAGCGCCGTTGCCGCCTCGCGGTTGCCGAAGCGGAGCGCCGCCCAGAAGAGCGGCGGGAACACGGCGTAGGGCAGCGGCTCGACCGCCATCATCGGCGTCGAGGTGCCGCTGAACACGAACCACGCGACCGCTAGCGTCGTGAGCACCATCGCCGCCAGCTCGACGCGCCGCGGTGCGGCGAGCGGCGCAGCGCGCGCGAGCCACGTCCACACCGCGGGCGCGACGACGAGGATGCCGACCGCTTCGCCGAGACCGGCCACCCACACGGCCGTCGGGCGGTCGACCCAGATCGCAGCGCCCTGGACCCAGAGCGATGCCAACCGGACGAGAGCGGCGGCCGCCGGGCCGGCGAACGCGCCGCAAACGAGAAAGACGAGCACGTCATGCAGGTGCGCGAGCGACCGGTCGAAGCGGGCGACGCGCACGAGCAGCCACCAGCCGAGGAGGCACTCGCCGATCGTGAGCACCGTCGCGAAGAGCGCCGTGCCGAGCGCGAGCCCGACGGAGAAGGCGGTGAGGAGGCAGCCGACCACGAGGCCCGGCACGACGCGCGGGCCCCATGCGACGAGCGCCGCAAGCGCGATGCCGGTGGAGGGCCAGAGCAGGGCGAGCCCGCCCGCGAACGGGAAGAGCGCCAATGCGGCCATGCCGACGAGCCAATAGGCCGCCGCGAGCGCCACCGAATGCGGGAGCATCCAGCGCGGCGGCGCTGCGGCTGTGGTCGAGGTCGCTTCCAAGTGGTTTCTCGCCGCTCGGTCTTGTGTACGTACTGTAGCAGCGGGGGTGCCACACCGGCATTGGGGCGACTACGCAGTGCCGGGACCGGCAGTACGTAGAAACCACAATTCCCCTTCGTAGCGCCCGGCGCGCCCCTGCGCGCTCGTCCGGATACCCCGGCCGGCCGCCGCGCACGAGGATTCGCTCCATGGAAACGCGCACCACCGGAGCGAAAAACGTGAGCACAGCCGACACGCTGCTGCTCGGCAACGCCGCGGAGATCGCAGCGGAAGCGGCCGCGGTCGCCGTCGAGGCCGGACGCGGCGCGATCGCGGCACGCGGGCGGTTCGCGATCGCGCTCTCCCCGGCGTTCCTGACGCCCGCGGTGCTCGACGCGTTCGCTGCCACGGCGGGGCAGGCGCCGGACGTCTGGTCCGCGACGCACTTCTTCCTCGCCGACACCCTCTTCGACGCGGCCCGCTACGACGGCGCGTCGCTCGCGCAGATGATCGCCGCGCGGTTGCCCGTCGCCGCGCACCAGCTCCACGTCCGCGCCGCCGCGGCGCGCGACGCCGTGCGCGCGGCCGCCGAGTACGAGCGTGAGCTCGCGGCGTTCTTCGCCCTCGCCGACGGCGAGCTGCCGCGGTTCGACCTCGCGCTGCTCGCGCTCGACGCCGACGGCCGCGTTGCCGGCCTCGCGGCCGGCGGCGCTGCGCTCGGCGAGGTCACCCGCCTCGCCGTCGCCGACTTCGTGCCGGCGCAGCGCGCCCGCGTCGTGACGCTCACCGGCCCGGCGCTCGCCGCCGTGCCGCAGATCGTCGTCCGCGCGGCGAGCGCCGGCGCGCGCCGCGTGGCCGAGACGCTCCGCACCTGCCGCGCGCAGCCCGACCGCTGCCGGCCGCACGTCCTCGCCCGCTCCGCGGGCGCCGTGCGCTTCCTGATCGAGCTCACCGCCGCGGCCGCGCCGGCCGCGGCCGTTTAACGACCCGAACCCACCCCTTCAGAAAGGAGCTGCCATGAGATTCGAACCCGACTTCCTCGCTGCCGACATCGCATCGCACCGGCAGCATCTCTACCGCTACGCCCTGAAGGAGCTGCGCGACCCGGTCGCCGCCGACGACGCGGTGCAGGAAACGTTCGCCGCGGCGCTCACCGGCCAGTGCCGCTTCGAGGGCCGGAGCGGCACGCGCACCTGGCTGATCGGCATCCTCAAGCACAAGATCCTCGACGAGTACCGCCGCCGCGCCCGCGAGCCGCGCGCGCTGACCGGGGTCGACGAGGACGGCAACCCCTGCGCCTTCGACCTCGACCAGCTCGAGGCCGGGGCTGCGGGCGAGGCGGCCGCCGCCGGATTCGACCCGGAGTACGCGGCCGCCCGGAAGAAGTTCTGGGGCGCGTTCGACGAGCACCTTGGCCGGATGCCGGCGCAGATGGCGCGCGCGTTCACGATGCACGCGATCGACGGCCGCGACTCGGACGAGGTGTGCGAGGCGCTCGGCATCACGCCCGGCAACCTGTGGGTGCTCCTGCACCGTGCCCGCAACAAGCTGCGCGACGCGATCGAAGGCGACGCGCGCGAGTACTTCCTCGCCGCACGCTGAACGCCGTAGACCGCCGGCCCGGGGCGATTGACACCTCGGCGCCCGGCGGCGAAACTCCTTCTCGGGAAACGCCGTACCGGAGGAGGAGATCATGCTGCGCGGCCTGATGATGGACGAGCCGTTGCTCGTCTCGTCGCTCATCCTGCACGCCGATAAGTTCCACGGCGACACCGAGATCGTGTCCCGCACCGTGGAGGGACCGGGCAAGGACGGCGCGGGCGCCGTGCACCGGCACACCTACCGCGACGCGCACCGGCGCGCGCGCCAGATCGCCCAGGCGCTCGGCCGGCTCGGCGTGAAGCAGGGCGATCGCGTGGGCACGCTCGCGTGGAACGGCTACCGGCACTTCGAGCTCTACTTCGGCGTCTCCGGGATGGGCGCGGTGATCCACACCGTCAACCCGCGGCTTTTCCCCGAACAGATCGCCTACATCGTGAACCACGCCGAGGACAAGTACGTCTTCTTCGACCTCACGTTCGCGCCGCTCGTCGAGAAGCTCGCCGGCCAGTGCATGGGCGTGAAGGGGTGGGTCGCGATGACCGACCGCGCTCACATGCCGCAGTCGGCGATTCCGAATCTCCTGTGCTACGAGGAGCTCGTCGCCGCCGAGAACGGTAAGTACGAGTGGCCGCGGTTCGACGAATGGACCGCGGCGGGACTCTGCTACACCTCGGGGACGACCGGGCACCCGAAGGGCGTGCTGTACACGCACCGTTCCACGATCCTGCACGCGTACGCAGCGTCGCTGCCCGACGTCTTCGCCGCCTCGGCACGCATGACGATCCTGCCGGTCGTGCCGATGTTCCACGTCAACGCCTGGAGCATCCCGTATCTCGCGCCGCTCAACGGCGCCAAGCTCGTGTTCCCAGGCGCGGGGCTCGATGGCAAGAGCCTCTACGAGCTATTCGAGGCGGAGAAGGTCACGGTGACCGCGGGTGTGCCGACCGTGTGGCTGGGCCTCCTCACCTACATGCGGCAGAACAACCTCAAGTTCTCGACGCTCGAGCGGGCGGTGGTGGGCGGCTCGGCCGCGCCGCCGGCGATGATCCGGGAGTTCGACGAGGGCTACGGCGTTGCGTGCCAGCACGCCTGGGGCATGACCGAGATGAGCCCGCTCGGGACGCTCTGCACCCTGAAGGGGAAGCAGCTCGCGCTTCCGCCCGAGCAGCAGTTCGCGCTGCTGTGCAAGCAGGGCCGGGTGATCTACGGCGTCGACATGAAGATCGTCGACGGCGAGGGCAAGGCGCTTCCGCACGACGGCAAGGCATTCGGCGACCTGATGGTGCGCGGGGCGTGGATCACGAGCGGCTATTTCAAGGACGAAGGCGGCAATCCGCTGCGGGACGGCTGGTTCCCCACTGGCGACGTCGCGACGATCGATCCCGACGGGTTCATGCAGATCACCGACCGGTCGAAGGACGTCGTGAAATCGGGCGGCGAGTGGATCAGCTCGATCGACCTCGAGAACATCGCAATCGAGCATCCGGGGATCGTGGAGGCGGCGGTGATCGGCGTACCGCACCCGAAATGGGACGAGCGGCCGATCGTGGTCGCGGTGAAGAAGCAGGGCGCGGAGGTGACGCGCGACGAGGTGCTTGCCTTCTACCAGGGGAAGGTCGCGAAGTGGATGGTCCCCGACGACGTCGTGTTCGTGGCCGAGCTCCCGCACACCGCGACCGGGAAGCTGTCGAAGCTCACGTTGCGGCAGCGGATGAAGGATTACAAGCTGCCGGGGATCTGAGATGGGCCACGTTCTCGTGGAGCGGCAGGGCGCGATCCAGCGGATCCAGATCAACCGCCCGGAGAAGAAGAACGCGCTCACCGCGGCGATGTACACCGCCTTCGCGGAGGCGATCCTCGCCGCCGAGCGCGACCCGGGCGTGCGCGTGATGCTGATCGGCGGCGCGGGGGACGCGTTTACCGCCGGCAACGATCTTCAGGACTTCCTCGCTCACGCGCCACAGGGCGGGCCCCGGCCGGTGCTCGACTTCCTGCAGGTGTTCAGCCACGCCGCGAAGCCGATCGTCGCGGCCGTGCACGGGGTTGCGGTCGGCGTCGGCACGACGATGCTCGCGCACTGCGACCTCGTCTATGCGGCCGAGGGCACGAAGTTCTCGATGCCGTTCGTGAACCTCGGCCTGTGCCCCGAGAACGCCTCGAGCTTCCTGCTGCCGGCGATTCTCGGTTATCAGCGCGCGGCGGAGCTGCTGATGTTCGGCGAGCCGTTCGATGCCGCGAAGGCGCGCGAGATCGGGCTGGTGAATGCGGTCGTCCTGCCCGGCGAGCTCGCCGCCACCGCGACCGCAGCGGCGCAGAAGCTGGCGGCGAAACCGCCCGCGTCGCTCCGCCTCACCAAGCGGCTGATGCGGCGGGCGTGGATGCCCGAGATCGAGGCGGCGCTCGCCGAGGAGTCGAAAGCATTCGCCGAGCGGCTCTCCTCCCCCGAGGCGAAGGAAGCCTTCACCGCGTTCTTCGAGAAGCGCGCGCCGGATTTTTCCCGTTTCGACTGATGTGGATTGTGCAGTGGTGGCTTCGCGGCGGCAGAAGTTCAAGCCGGCTTCGGCCTCGTGAGCCGGGGTTCCGCAGCCTGGTCGAGGACCGAACGGTAGAGCGCCTCCATCCGTAGCGTCAGCGCGGTCGCGCTCCAGGTGCGTGCGTACTCGCGGCCCTCCGCCGAGAGCCGGGCACGCAGCGCGCGATCGCGCAGGAGCCGGACGACCTTCTCCGCGAAGTCCTCCTCGTCGTCGGCGGCCACGAGCGCGCCGCGCTCCGGCCCGACGATGTCGCGAGTGCCCATGACCGCGGTCGATACGACCGGCACACCGAGGGCCATCGCTTCGAGCAGGACGAGGCCCTGCGTCTCCGTCCGCGACGCGAAGACAAACGCATCCGCCGCCCGGTAGCAATCGAGCAGGTGCGTCGTGCGATCGAGGTATCCCACGAACCGGACCGCCTCCGTCAGCCCGAGCGCGCGCGCGAGCCGCGTGAGCTTCGCGAGCGCCGGGCCTTCGCCGCACACCACGAGCAGTGCGTCGGGGATGTCGCGACGCACGCGGGGCAGCACCCGCAGCAGGAACCCGATGTTCTTCTCGAATGCGACCCGGCCCACGTAGAGGAGCACGGGACGCGACGGCGCTACGCTGCGCGCGGCGCGGAAGCGCCTGCCGTCGCCGCCCGAAATCTCGGCGAGCGGGATGCCCGTCGGCACGATCTCGATCCGTGTCCGGACGCCGTACCGCTCGAGGGTTTCGCGCATGGCGGTCGACGGGACGATCACCGCGTCCAGCGCATCGCATTGCCCGCGAGAGATTCGCCGCGCCAGGGCGCGCATGACACCGCGCGGCACCAGCGGCACGTAGTGGAAGAGGTACTCCTCGAAGAGCGTGTGGTAGGTCGCGATCACGGGTACGGCCCGGCGCCGCGCGAGCCGGATCCCGGCGTAGTGCGCAAGGAACGGCGTCTGCACGTGCACCAGGTCGAAGCGCTCCTCCGCGAGTAGCCGGTCGAGACGGCTCAGCGCGCGCCAGCGCATCGCGCGGTCCTCGGGGTCGAGCGGTACCGGGCGCGAGGGAACGCGCACGGTCCGTGCATCGTCCTCGTGGGGCGCCGGATACGCGGGTGCGACCAGCGTGGTCTCGTGACCGCGGCGTGCCAGCTCGCGCCGGAAGGTCTGGATGGAAGTGGAGACGCCGTTGATCCGCGGGAAATAGACGTCCGAGACGTGCAGGATCCGCACCCGCTGTCAGGCTCGATCGGCGCCCATTGCGCGAAGGTACGTGCGGGATGTGACGGTTTCGTTGCGGGGTGCGATCGCCGTCACAGGGCGCGATGGTTCACGGCGCTGTCATCTTCGGTACTTAGGCTGGCGTGCCCATGAGTTGCGGCGCAGACGTGATGCAGCACGCGAGGATCGCACCGCGACGGAGGTGATTCGATGTCGCAGCGCGTCCGGGCGATCTTCCTCTCGGACATCCATCTCGGCACCCGCGCGTGCCAGGCCGAGCGGCTGCTCGATTTCCTCAAGGCCTACGAATCGGACTACCTCTTCCTTCTTGGCGACATCCTAGATTTCTGGGCGATGCGCTCGCGCGGTGTGTACTGGTCCGCGGCGCAGAACACCCTGCTGCAGAAGCTGCTGAAGCGCGCACGCCACCACGTGCAGGTCGTGTTCGTCCCGGGGAACCACGACGAAGCGGCGCGCGAGCACGTCGGCACGTCGTTCGGGAACATCCGCGTGGTGATGGACCACGTGCACGTCGCCGCCGACGGCGCGCGCTACCTGCTCCTCCACGGCGACCAGTTCGACCAGGTGACCCGTTACCATCGGTGGATTGCCGTGCTCGGCGATCACGCCTACGCGGCGCTCGTCCGGCTGAACCTGCTCCTGTCGCGGCTGCGTCGCACCCTCGGGATACCCGGCTACTGGTCGCTCTCGGGCTATGCGAAGCGGCAGGTCAAGAGCGCCGTCGACTACGTGTTCGGGTTTGAGGAAGCGGTCGTGCGCCACGCGAGGGAGCGCGGCGCGGACGGCGTGATCTGCGGTCACATCCACGTCGCGGCGATTCGCGACGTGCACGGCATCCGTTATGTGAACTGCGGGGACTGGGTGGACAGCTGTACGGCGATCGTCGAGCACGCCGACGGTGAGCTCGAGCTCGTGCAATGGGGGGTGGCGCCGGCGATCGACCCGGCGGGGCGCGTTGACCTACGTCAGCAGCCGATCGACGAAGCGGTCGAGAGGCTCGGAACGGGCTGAGCGAAGCTCGGCGGATGCGGGCGACGGGCGATTATTGCGGTCATGTTGCAGCCTGAGCTCGCTTGCACATTTTTTCAGCGCCGAACCAAAACGCGATTGCGACCAAGAAGTTGCTCGGCCCACCGCCGGTGTTATGCACAGGATTTCAAGCGCAACTGTGGATAAGATCGCGGTGCTTCTGGCCGAAGAGACTGCTCAAAAAGGATCCACAGCCACATGCGACGCCGATCGATTGGCGCGCCCGCTCCCCGCGCGTCGGGAAGGGCGGCAGCAGCGCGACCTACCCGGTTGGGGCTACTTCCGCGCTGCAGCCTGGGACAGGATCCGGCGCGCCTCGTTCAGCGCGGCGTCGAGTGCGCCCGCCGGATCCTCTTGATCCTGCTGAGCTATCGGGAACTGCAGCAGCGGCGCATCAGGCTCGCCGCCGATGCGCATCGCCGAGACGCGCAACTCCCAGCGGCGGTTCGCGCCCGTATCGGGCCCGCGGGAAACGGTGGCGGAGATGACGTGCTCCCCGAAAAGCTCGGTCTTCTCGAATCGGTCCATGCGTAAGTCCTTGGGAACGCTTGACGGTTGAGTCGAAGCCGAAAACGGCGCGCGATGCTCGTAACGCCGTCGTGCGCCGAAGCTTAGCGGGGTTCGATGAAGTTGTGAATCGCCATCGGCGAGCGGTCGCGCGGCCGATGGTTGCTCAAGCATTCCGGCGCTTTCACCTGCCCGACCGGGCGATGAATGGCTCGACCCTGCGGTGGATGCGCTGGTGGACGAGCCGAGTCCGCTTGCCGCGCGCACGTGAACTCTCCTCCTGCTTGGCACTGCGCGCAACAGCGCAACATCTGCGCGTGTTTCAGCGACGTAACAGCGCTAGATCGGACGGGCTAGTCGCGCCTGGGGCCATGATGCGTCAGCCATCGGTCAGCCCCTCGTTGGTAGCTTTGCGCGCTGAGTCGCTTCGCTTTTCACGCACCGGGCGATCGACGAGATCGCGCAAGTCAACCGGCCAGGTAGTGACGGGAGCGAAGCGAATGGACGCACTTTCGGAAGCCCTGACGACGATTCGGCTGACCGGCGCGGCATTCTTCGCGTCGGAGCTCAGGGCGCCATGGGCGATCGTCGCGCCGTCCTCGCGGGCGATCGCGGAGGCGCTCATGCCCGACGCGGACCACGTCGTGCCTTACCACTACGTCGCGGCTGGTCGCTGCGTCGTGAAGCTGCTCGACGGCCCCGCGATCGATCTCGCCGCCGGGGACGTCGTGGTGTTTCCGAAAGGCGATCACCACATGCTCGGCGGCACGCCGCAGTTCGGGCCGCTGAGCTTGCCGCCGGAAGACCTCACGAAACTGCTCAAGCGAGGAGAGATCACGCCGATCCACGGCGGGGGCGACGGCGCAGTGACCGAGATGGTCTGCGGGTTCTTCGCCTGCGACCGGCGGCTCTCGGCACCTATCATCGACGGGCTGCCGCGCGTGCTGCGCGTGAGCCTGGGAGACGATCCCAGCGCGCAATGGTTGCGGAGCTCGGTGCGCTTCTCGGTGGCCGAAACCGCGCAACGGGGCGCGGGCGCGGAGAGCGTCCTCGCGAAGCTGTCCGAGCTCCTCTTCGCGGAAACGATCCGCCGCTACGTGAGGGATCTTCCGGACGGGGAAAGAGGCTGGCTCGCGGGTCTCCGCAATCCGCACGTTACCAAGGCGCTTGCGCTGCTCCACGGCCGCCCCGAGTACCCCTGGACAGTCGAGGAGGTCGCCCGCAAGGTGGGACTCTCGCGCACGGTCCTTGCCGAGCGCTTCCTGCATTACCTCGGACAACCACCGATACAGTACCTCACCAGATGGCGCCTCTCGCTCGCCGCGGATCGCCTGCGCGACGGAACGACGAGCATCGGCCGGGTCGCCGAGCAAGTGGGCTACGACTCCGAGGCGTCGTTCACCCGCGCATTCAAGCGCGCGTTCGGGCTGCCTCCGGCAACCTGGCGGCGAAGGAAGGCCAACGCCGCGGTGGCCACAGCACCGCGATGGCGCGTAGCGCGAGGAGTCGTAGCGGCTTGATTTGGTCGCCGATGATGTCTGTCGGCAACGCTTCCTGAAGAGGCAGCGCTCTCCCGATCGGTTCCAGGAAATCGTCCAGCCGGGAACGCAAGACGGCCCTGGTGTGACATCCAGGACCTGCTCCCGATCTTCTCCGCATTGAAGTCCGCCGCGGGCGGGCGACCAGCGCCCGCTCGGCCTCCCGCGCGCGTGCTGCTCGCCTAGCCGCCGCTTGCCGCGAGCGGTACAAGTTCCTAAGGCCGGCGTCCCGATCAAGACACGCGAACGAGCGGCAAGGACTCGCGAGCAGGCGATCGTGATACTCCCGTCTGCGCTCTCGCGTCGTCAGTCACGGTGGACGAAGCGACACGCGCGAAGCGGTTTGCGACAGGAGGACGTCATGCGCTGCTTGCCCTATTTCATCGCCGCGGGCCCCTACGCCGCCGCGACACCTTCCGGACCGTCTTGGCGACGTGACGATACGGGACGAACGTCCGCGGCCCGAGTCGCTCTGATTCCGAGGCGAGCGTAATGCGTTGGTTGTTCGTCAAACAGCTCCGGCCCTTCGTGCTGCTGGCCGCGGCGGCGAGTCTGATGCTGAACCTCGTGCTGCTGGTGCCGGCGCTCTACATGGTGCAGGTGTTCGACCGCGTGTTCGCGAGCCGGAGCGTGGAGACGCTCGCGATGTTGACCGCGATCGCGGCCGTCGCGCTCGCGCTCGGCTACTGCATGGACAGGGTGCGCGCGCGAGCGCTCGCCTGGGCGGGCAGCGCCCTCGACCGGCGCCTCTCGCCCCTTGCGCTCGCCGGGCTGCTTCGTCGGGCGGCCGCCGCGGGCGGGCGAGCCGACACGGACGCGCTGCGCGACATCGCGCAGCTGCGCGCGTTCCTCAGCGGCACCGGCATTCAGGCGCTGTTCGATGCGCCGTGGCTGCCCGTGTTCCTGCTGGTGATCGCCCTGATGCATCCAGTGCTCGGCCTGACGGCCACCATCGGCGCCGGCCTGCTCGCCGGCCTCGCCGTGCTCACCGCGACGCTGACGCGCGAGCCTACCGAGGACACGCTGCGCCGTTCGCGTGCGACGAGCCGTCACGCCGAGGCGCTCGCGCGCAACGCCGAGGTGATCATCGGCATGGGCATGACGCCGGCCGTAGTGGGTCGCTGGCAGGCGCGACATCACGAGCTCCTCGACGCACAGGCCCGTCTCGGCGCGACTTCGGCGCGGTTGAGCTCCGCCGCGCGCATCGCCCGCCAGGCGCTCCAGGTCGCGATGCTCGCCATCGGTGCCTGGCTCGTCGTCGGCACCGCCGCCTCGCCGGGGATCATGGTCGCGGCGACGATCCTGCTCGGACGCGCGCTGCAGCCGGCCGAGCAGCTGATCACCGGATGGAAGGCGCTCGTCAACGCACGCGGGGCGTGGCAGCGGCTGATCGCGCGCGCCGACGCGCCGTCCGCGGACGGCGATCTCTCGTTGCCCGACCCGATCGGCCGCGTGGAGGTCGAGCGCGTCGTCTTCCATATGGCGCCGGCGCGGCCGGCCCTGATCAAGGGCGTCGCGTTCGCACTCGAGCCGGGCGAGAGCCTGGGGATCGTCGGGGCGAGCGCGTCGGGCAAGACCACGCTCCTCCGGCTGCTCCTCGGCATCTGGCGGGCACAGTCGGGCGTCATCCGGCTCGACGGCGCCGACATCTCGCGCTGGAATCGCGACGCACTCGGGCGGCACGTCGGTTATCTGCCGCAGGACGTGGAGCTCTTCGCGGGCAGCGTGGCGGAGAACATCGCCCGCCTCGGGGCGCCGGACTCGGCCATGGTGGTCGCGGCCGCCGAGCTCGCGCACGCGCACGAGATGATCCTGCGTCTCCCCGAGGGCTACGACACGCAGATTGGCGCGGGTGGCGCGCTGCTCTCCGGCGGCCAGCGGCAGCGCATCGCGCTCGCGCGCGCGCTCTACGGCAATCCGCGCCTGGTCGTCCTCGACGAGCCGAACGCCAACCTCGACGGCGAGGGCGAGCTCGCCCTGGCCGCGGCGCTCAAGGCGCTAAAGGCACGCGGCGTGACTGTGATTCTGGTCGGCCATCGCCCCAGCATGGTGTCGCAGCTCGACAAGCTCGCGGTGCTCAAGGATGGCGTGCTTGAGGCATTCGGCGCCACTGCGACGATCCTGCCCCGGATGCTCGCCGGCACCCGGCAGACGCGTCGACTCGCTGCCGTCAGCGCGGCGGCGCCAGCGGAAGTGCTCTCGTGAAAACCCCCGGCTTGTCCTCGTTCGCAGCGCTCCTCGTCCGGGACGGGCTCGAGGCCGGCGCACGCGGGGAGCTGCGTCGCCAAGTCAGGGGCGCGCTCGTACCGGTCGCTGTGGTTGCCGCGCTCTGCGGAGTCTGGTCGGCGACCGCGCCGCTGTCGGGCGCAATCGTCGCACCGGCGCAGATCAAGGTCGAGCTGAACCGCAAGACGGTCCAGCACCAGGAAGGCGGGATAGTGCGCGAGATCCTCGTGCGCGACGGGCAGAGGGTGACTGCCGGCGAGCCGCTGGTCGTCGTCGGCGATGTGCGCAGCGACGCGGAGCTGAGCCTGCTGCGGGGACAGCTGCGCGCGGAGCGCGTCCGCCAGGCGCGCGCAGCGGCCGAAGCGGCGCTCGAGCCGCGGTTCTCGCCGCCGGCAGGCGTCGCGGATGCTGCCGACGAGCACCTGGCGCGCGAGCGCGCGCTGTTCGCGGCGCGTCGCCGCACCCTCGACGAGCAGGTTGGCTCCCTGCAAGCGCAGATCCGCGATGCGCACTCGCAGGCGGCGGCGCTGGAGAGCCAGATCGCGGCGACCGAGGCGTCCACGCACCTCTCCGACGAGGAGCTGGAGATCAACGCCAAGCTCGCGCAACAGGGTTACGTCCAGCGCACGCGCGTCCTAGCGCTGCAGCGCGCGTCGGCGGACTACCGGGGCAAGGTCGGCGAATACCGCGGCGACCTCGCCTTCGTGCACCAGCGGACGGGCGATCTGGAGTCGCGCATCGCGCAGGCCCGCAACCTCTATCAGAGCCAGGCCGCGGACGAGCTGAAGGAGGCGTCGGCCAGAATCCGCGAGCTCGAAGACCGGCTGCGCCCCTCGCAGGATCAGGTCGAGCGGCAACTCGTGCGCTCGCCGGTGGACGGCGAGGTGATGGGACTGCGCGTCACCGCGGCGGGCGAGGCGATCGGCCCCCGCCAGCCGATCCTCGAGGTCGTGCCGATGCGCGAGAAGCTCGTGATCGAGGCGCGGATCCGCCCGGAGGACATCGACTATGTGCGGAAGGACGCACCGGCGGAGGTCCGCCTCACCGCATTCGACGCGCGGACCACGCCGCTTCTGCCGGGCAAGGTCGTGTTCGTGTCGCCCGACCGGGTGACGAAGCCGGAAAGCGGCGAATCCTGGTTTACGGCGACCGTCGAGGTCGACGCGGCGAGCCTGAAGGATCACCCCCAGCTGCGCCTGCAGGCCGGCATGCCGGCGGAGCTCTACGTCACGACTCCGGCGCGGACAGTCATCGAATACCTCGCGAAACCGCTGCGCGGCTTCGCGAGCCGCGGAATGCGCGAACCGTGAGCGCCCGCGCTTCACTCACTCAACCCTGAAACTGGAGCAAGCGAAAATGATGGCAAGTCTCTTCCAACCCCTGGCGGCGTTCGCCACGATCGTCAAGGGCAAGCTTCCGCCGCTCGTCGACGACCACGGCGACTACCTGACCCAGTCGGTCAACGCCACCTTCATCCCGGGCGCGGGCATCCTGAGCGTCTTCGGCGACGCCGGGGACAACAGCATCGTGGCGAGCCGCGATGCGGCCGGCAAGATCCTGATCAACGGCGGTGCCGTGGGCATCCTCGGCGGCACGCCGACGGTGGCCAACACGAGCACGATCCAGATGTTCGGTCTAGGCGGCAACGACACGCTCGCGCTCAACGAGGCCAACGGCGCGCTGCCCCACGCGCTCCTCTTCGGTGGGGCCGGCAATGACGTGCTGACCGGTGGCTCCGGCGCGGATCAGCTCTTCGGTCAGGCCGACAACGACGTGCTGAACGGCAAGGGCGGCGCCGATCTGCTGTTCGGCGGCGCCGGCAATGACGTGCTGACCGGCGGCGACGGTGACGACCAGATGTTCGGGGAAGCCGGCGATGACCGGATGATCTGGAACCCGGGCGACGACACCGACCTGGTGGAAGGCGGCAGCGGCACCGACACGGCCGAAGTGAACGGCGGGAACGGCGCCGAGAACTTCACCGTCACCGCCAACGGCACACGCGTGCGCTTCGACCGCGTCGATCCGGCGCCCTTCAGCCTCGACATCGGGACCACCGAGCAGCTGGTCGTCAACATGAACGGCGGCGACGACTCGTTCAGCGCGACCGGCAATCTCGCATCGCTCATCAAGATCACGGTCGACGGCGGGGCCGGCAACGACACGATCCTGGGCGGCAACGGCGACGATCTCCTGATCGGCGGCGACGGCAATGACTTCATCGACGGGAACCAGGGCGCCGACACCGCGCTCCTCGGCGCCGGCGACGATCTCTTCCAGTGGGATCCGGGCGACGGCAGCGACACGGTCGAAGGCCAGGACGGCACCGACACGATGCTCTTCAACGGTGCGAACGTGGGCGAGAACTTCGACGTCTCGGCCAACGGCGAGCGGGTGCGGTTCACCCGCAACGTCGGGAACATCGTAATGGACCTGAACGACGTCGAGCACATCCAGCTGAACGCGCTCGGCGGCACCGACAAGGTGGTGGTCAATGACTTGAGCGGCACGGACGTGACCGAGATCGCGATCGATCTCGGCGCCGTCGGCGGCGGCGGTGACGGACAGGCCGACAACGTGACCGTCAACGGCACGAACGGCGGCGACACGGTGGAAGTGGTCGGCAACGGCACCTCGGCGTCGGTCGTCGGCCTCTCGGCCCTGGTGTCCATCGCGAATCTGGAGGGCGCCAACGACCAGCTCCTGATCAGCGGCCTCGGCGGGGATGACACGATCAACGCCTCGACCCTCGTGGCGGACGTCGTGAAACTCACGATCGACGGCGGCGCCGGCGACGATACGATCCTCGGCAGCCGGGGCGCGGACTCCCTGCTCGGCGGAGACGGCAACGATTTCGTCGACGGCCAGCAGGGCAACGACGTCGCGCAGCTCGGCGCCGGCGACGATCTCTTCCAGTGGGATCCGGGCGACGGCAGCGACATCGTCGAGGGCGGCGACGGCACCGACACGATGCTCTTCAACGGCGCGAACCTGAGCGAGAGCTTCGACCTCTCGGCGAACGGCCCGCGCGCGCGCTTCTTCCGCGACGTCGGCAACATCACGATGGATCTGAACGACGTCGAGCGCGTTCACCTCAATGCGCTCGGCGGCGCCGATAACGTGGTCGTCAACGACCTCAGCGGCACCGACGTGACCAAGGTTGCGATCGACCTCGCCGGGATCATCGGCGGCGACGCCGGCGACGGCGCGGCGGACCTCGTAACCGTCATCGGTACCGCGGGCGACGATCGCATCGTCGTGACCTCGGATGCCGCGGGGATCGCGATCAAGGGACTCCCCGCTGAGGTCGACATCGCTCACGCCGAAGCCGGCGACCAGCTCGTGGTCAACGGCCTCGGCGGCGACGACGTCATCGATGCGAGCGGGCTCGCCGCGGGTACCCTGGGCGTGCAGCTCGCCGGGGGCCTGGGCAAGGACACGCTGATCGGCAGCCAGGGCGATGACACGATCCTCGGCGGCGACGGCGACGACACGGCGCTCATGGGCGACGGGGACGACACCTTCGTCTGGAACCCGGGCGACGACAACGACACGATCGAGGGTCAGGCCGGCTTCGACACGATGCGCTTCAACGGCGCGAACGTGGCCGAGAAGGTCGACATTTCGGCCAACGGCGAGCGGGTACGGTTCGCCCGCGACATCGCCAACGTGACGATGGACGCGAACGGCGTCGAGCGCATCCAGTTCAACGCGCTTGGCGGGTCCGACCAGGTCGTGGTCAACGACCTGAGCGGCACCGATGTCACCGAGGTCGCCGTCGATCTCGGCGTCGCGGGCGGCGGCGGCGACGCGAGCGCGGACTCGGTGATCGTCAGCGGCACCTCGGGCGACGACGTCGTCAACGTGTTCTCGATGGGGACCGAGGTCGACGTGTTCGGCCTGTCGGCGCAGGTCAGCGTCAAGAACTTCGAGACGGCCAACGACCGGCTCGTGGTCAACGGCGGCGCCGGCGACGACGTGCTGATCGCCAACGGTCCGGTCGGCGTGACGCTCGACGGCGGCGACGGCGACGATATCCTGATCGGCGGCGACGGCGACGACGTGCTGATCGGGGGCCCCGGCGACGACATCCTGATCGGCGGTGCCGGCAATGACGTCCTGGATCCCGGCGACGGCGACAACGTCGTCATCCAGGGCTTCGTGGCCGGGCTCGGCACCGAGGATCGGATCGACCTGCAAGGCATCGCGGGCGCGACCGACTTCGACTGGGTCATGGCGCATACCCAGGACGTCGGCGGGAACGCGGTCATCGACCTCGGCAACGGGGCGAGCATGACTCTCACGGACGTCAGCACGGCCGCTCTGAGCTCGGACGACTTCCTCCTGTAGCGCCTCCCCGGTCGCGCCGCCGCGCGCCAGGATCCGGTCGGTTCGGATCCTGGCGCTCGTCGGGCGATGACCAAGCATGACGTGGAAGTGAATCGACCATGAACGGACATGAATCTTTTCGCCGCGTCTCCCTGGCAGCGGCAACGAGGCGCGTCATCCAGCGAGTTCGAAGCTGGTGGCGGCACGAGAGCGCGGACGACCGGTATCTACCGGCTGCGATCAACCTCGCAGACGTCGAGCGTCGCGTGCGGATGCTGGAGCGCACGAGCCGCGGGACGGTATTCCAGACCTTCAGCGATTGATCCGCGGCCCCGCAGCGCAATGGGCCTCAGGCTGAAGACGAGCCCTGACTCGCGCCTGCTCGACCACGGGCCGGCTGCCGCACGGCCGTCGCGCACCGTCGCGCTTGCCGCCAGCCGCCCGCGGGTCGACACGATCGATTTCCTGCGCGGGCTGGTTATGATCATCATGGTGCTGGATCACACGCGCGACTTCGTCGGGATGAGCGGCACCAACCCCCGCGATGTCCACGACGCGGCGCTGTTCCTGACCCGGTGGGTGACGCACTTCTGCGCGCCGGTGTTCGTGCTTCTCTCCGGGGTTTCAGCGTACCTCTACGGCGCGCGAGGGCGGACGACCGGAGAGCTCGCCCATTTTCTCCTCACCCGCGGTCTCTGGCTGATCGTGGCCGAGCTGACGCTGGTCCGGCTCGGCTGGAGGTTCAACTTCGACACTCAAATCTTCGTCTTCCAGGTGATCTGGGTGATCGGCGCATCGATGGTCGTGCTGTCGGGGCTCGTCCGCCTGCCCCGCTGGGCGATCGCTGCCTTCGGTCTCGCGCTCATCCTCGGGCACAACTTGCTCGACGGGTTCGAGGCCGCGAACCTTGGGACGGCGGGAGTGCTCTGGCATTTTCTCCACGAGCCGGCGCGGCTGCACCTTGATTCGGGCATCAACCTGTTCCCGCTCTACTCCCTCATACCCTGGGTCGGCGTGATGGCGGCGGGCTATGCCCTCGGGCCGGTGATGCAGTATCCAACCGAGCGGCGTCGGCGCTGGCTTGCCGCCGCCGGCGTCGTCACGATCGCTGGCTTCGTTCTCCTTCGTGCCCCGAACTTTTATGGCGATCCGGCGCCGTGGGCGGTACAGGACAGCGCGCTTGCCACCGTGCTCGCGTTCGTCAACTGCGAGAAATACCCGCCCTCGGCACTCTATCTTGCGATGACACTCGGGCCGGCGCTCGTGCTGCTCGCGCTCTTCGGCGATCGCCGGCCCGGTCTGGCGGCGAGCGTCGTCGTCACGTTCGGCCGCGTGCCGTTCTTTTTCTACGTCGCGCACCTCTTCCTCGTGCACGCGGTCGCCGTCGTGGTCGCCGGCACGCTCTTCGGCGACGCGGCGTGGCTCTTCAAGGGGCTGCCGATCAGCTCGAAGCCGGTGGGCTACGGACTCCATCTGCCCGGCGTCTACGCCATCTGGGTTGTCGTGCTCGTCGCCTTGTATCCGCTCTGCCGGTGGTTCGCCGCCCTCAAGCAGCGGCGGCGGGACTGGTGGCTGAGCTATCTCTGAGTGCCGCCGGGGCCGCCGCCGCAAGCCGCACGGTCCGCGTTCGTGCGCGGCGCGGTGGAGTACATCAGGCGACCTCAGGCCGCGACGATCACCATCCACCCCACGCCGAACCGGTCCGCGACCATTCCGAACTGGGGCGAGAAGAAGGTCTTCGCGAGCGGCATCTGCACCTGGCCGCCGTCGCCGAGGGCCGCAAACACGCGCTTGGCCTCGGCTTCGTTCGGCACCGTGATCGAGAGCGAGAACCCCTGAAAGCTCGGTTTTCCCGTGCACCGGCCGTCGGATGCCATCAGCACCGTGTCGCCGATGCGGAAGCTCGAGTGCATGATCTTGTTCTCGGAGCCGGGCGGGACCATGCCCGGTTGCGGGGGCTCCGGGCTGTCCTTGAAGCGCATGAGCATCTCGACCTTGGCGCCGAGCGTCTTCTTGTAGAACTCGATCGCCTCCTCGCAGCGACCGTCGAAGAACAGATAGGACTGGACTTGCATGGCGTCTCCTTATCGATCAGTCGTGAACAGCAGGCCGCGAAGGCGGCCCTAACTCTTGGCGGCCCTAACTCTTGGGCGCGGCTTCCGCCACCGACTTGAGCTGCGCGAGACCTTCCTCGAACTGGCCGCCGACCATCCTGTCCATGTTCATGAAGAGGCCGACCGCCTTGAACATGAAGTTGCGGGTACCGGTCAGGCTCCAGGTCACGGCCGTCCGATCGCCCTCGGGCTTGAACGTGAACTCCGCGGTATTGGTGGCCGCGAAGGGTTTCAGGAACTCGAGCCTGATCCTGATCAGCTCGCTCGGACGGCTCTCGGTGATCGTCGCGCGTCCTTCACCCGCCTGGCTGTTGCCGGCCCAGGTGTAGACGGCGCCGGTTCCGGCCGCCGCCCCTTCGTACGTCTTCTTCATCGCCGGATCGAGCTTCTCGTACGGCGACCATGCCTTCCAGTTGCGGTAGTCGTTCACCTGCGCGAACACTGCCGGTGCCGGGGCGGCGATGGTGGCCGTCCGTGCCACGCGGAAATCGGACGGTTGCATGGCGACGATCGCGACGAACACGATGACGACCGCCGCGACCGCGATCAGGGCCTTCATGAGCATGGCGAATCCTCTTCTGGCTGACTACTTCTTTGTGCCGATGCCCATCTCGCGGAAGCGCTCGACCGCCTCGCTCGGGCCGAAGTCCTCGAGCTCGAAGAACTGCCGCACTTCGATCTCGGCGTCCTTGCCCTCGCCGGCGGGATTGGGGAAGCGTTTCGTCCATTCCAGCGCCTCCTGCCGGGATTTCACGTTGATCATGGTGTAGCCGGCGATCAGCTCCTTCGTCTCGGTGAAGGGGCCGTCGATCACGGTACGCTTCGAGCCGGAGTACTTGATCCGCCAGCCCTTCGAGCTCGCCTGCAGTCCGGAGCCGTCGATCAGCACGCCGGCTTTCGCGAGTTCCTCGTGGAATGCCGCCATCTCGGCGATGAGCTTCTCCTCGGGCATGACGCCCGCTTCCGAGTCCTTGCTGGCCTTCACGATGATCATGAACCGCATTGGTGTGTCTCCTGTTCGGGTTGGGGATGGACGTGCTCTCCACTCTGGTCGAATGGCAGGGCGCGGGATCGACACGGCGCCATCGAGCCTTTCACGGGTGGCTTCGCGGCGCCTCACCCTTGTATTCCCAGACCGGCCGGACCTCGACGCAACCGAGCCGCCCGGGCGGAATCTTCGCGGCGAGGCGGATCGCTTCGTTGAGGTCGCGTGCCTCGATCAGGTAGAACCCCGCCAGCTGTTCTTTCGTCTCGGCAAACGGGCCATCGGTCACCGACACCCTGCCGTTCCGCGTCCGGACCGTCGTCGCGCTGTTGACGGGCTGGAGACGTTCGCAGGCGACGAACTGGCCGCTCTGCCGGAGCGCCTCGTCGTAGCCCGCGCACTCGCCGGCGATTGCCTCGAGCTCCGCTGCCGGCCGCGCGTACATCTTCTTTTCCTCGCTGTAGATCAGGCACAGGTACCTCATCGCCCCCTCCACTCCAGCCCGACCCGCCCGCTGCGACCGGCCCCGGTCACCCGCTGACGAGGCTGAGAATGTTGCCGTCGGGATCCTTGAACCAGGCGACCTTCATGTCGCCGCCGACGTGGATATCGCCGTCGCGCTTCATGTCCGCCATGTCGTAGTGCTCGAAGGCGACGCCCTTTGCCCTGAGCGCGCGGACGTCCTTTTCGATGTCATCGCCGACGATCCAGGTCACCGCCGTCGCCTTGTTGGTGCCGGCGTATTCCGACCGGTAGACGAAGAGCGAGGTCTTTCCGCTCTTGAAGACGATCAGCTCGTCGCCCTCGGCGTCGACCTGCTTCAGGCCGAGCGTCCCTTCATAGAACTTCCGTGCCGTATCGAGATTCCTGACCGCGATGTTCGCGATCGCGTCGTTGCTTTTCAGCATGTCTGCCTCCTCTAGTTGCGCCCGGCTACATTTCGACGAGCGTCTTGAATCCGCCCCAGAACATCCGTTTGCCGTCGAACGGGAGCGCTTTCGGATCCATCATCGGCTTGAGCCGCGGATCCTTCATCACCTTGGCATTGACGCGGTCGCGGTGGGCGCGGGACGTGTACACGATGTACGAGAAGACCACCGTCTCGCCGGGCTTCAGCCTTACGCTCTGCGGGAACGACGTGTGTTTGCCCTTCTTCACGTCGTCGGCCACGCCCTCGACGTAGACGAGCGCGCCGTGCTCCCGCCAGACCTTGCCCGCTTTCCGCGCCATGCTCCGGTAGGCGTCGAGCTTCCGCTTCGGAACGGGTACCACGAACCCATCGATGTATCCCATGGCGTTCTCCTTGTTCGTGCGCTCACTGCTTGGTCTTCCACAACCCCATCATGCGGCCATCGGGGTCGGTAAAGAGCGAGAGCCAGCCCATGCCGGGCACCTCCTGCTCCTCGATGAGGATCTTTCCGCCGGCCGCGACGATGCGCTTCCGATACGCCGCGAGATCGTCGACCAGGATGTACATCGTCATGTTGCCCGGCCACGGACCCTCGCGCTCCGGCTGCATGATGCCGCCGTTGATGCCGCCCTGGCCGCCGGTCTCGACGATCCGGTAGTTCAGCTCCGGCCGGTGCTGGATCTTCCAGCCGAAGAGCTGCTCGTAGAAGCTCGAGACCTTGGCCGGGTCCTTCGACAGCAGTTCCCAATGCACGACGGGATTTCCCATGACGCTCTCCTTTCTTGCTGGTTCAGGAGTGATTACTGCAGCAAGGCGCAGGCCTGGAAGCCGCCGCCTCAGGCGCGTAGCGATCGTGACGGCGCAGCCAGTGCATAAACGGACCGTCGCTGCGGCCCGACGAGCAGCGAGCAGCTCGGGCAGCCCTCGTCCCACGCCGGGTCGAACATGAAGTGGTACACGACGAGCTGGCGCCGCCCCTCGAACAGCTCGAGCAGGCTCGAGGTTCCGGCCGGGCCGTCGAAGAGGTACTGTTTGTCGATTCTGACCATCGGCAGCCGGCGGCGCTCCGCGGCCACCGCGTCCCGGTGGCGAGTCAGCTCCTTCTCCTTCGCGAGCAGCGCCTTGCGCGCGCGCAGCCACTCTTCTCGCGACGTCACTTCCGGCAGCGTCGCATCGGTCAAGGTCATCATGACTGCTCCTTGGTGCGGGTCAGGGGCCGGTTGAGCTCCGTGTGCCAGGTGGTCGGGTCGGGACCCGACTCCGGGCCCGCGACGTAGCACTCCCAGAGGTCCGAGGCAGGCGCGTGGCCCTGGGTCTCGATCCATGCCATGAACTCGCCCCAGGCGCCGGACAGTCCCTCGTAGGGACCGCGGTATACGGTCCGCGCCACCGTCGCAGCGCGCAGCTCGCCCGGCTCGACGCGGCCCGCGGCGGCGACCGGCGCGGCAACGGGCACGACGATCTCGAAATCGACGGTCTCCCCGGGCACTCTCAGGTGATGGGTGAACCACGGCCCGGTCGCGGCAATGCCTTGCGCGGCGATCGCAGCCATCAGCTCGCGGTAGCCTGGACCCATGACGTGCCGGATTTCCGAGCGCGGAACGGTGAGCCGGATGACCGCGGTCGCCCGGGCGGCGGTCTGCGCGATCTGCGGTTGATCGATCATGAGCGTCTCCTCGTGGGTGTACCGGCTGGTCGATCGGCGGCGCCGGAAATCGACAGCCGCGCGGTCAGCTCGGGCGGCGGCGCCCCGGCAGGGAGTTCAGCGTCTCGTCGAGCCCGTAGAGGACGCCCGTCCAGCGCGCCTCGGTCTCGCCCGCGCGATCCGGCGGCACGTTCTCATGGGTCAGCGCGAGCGCGCACCCGTTCTTCAGCGGACTGATCTCGGCCGTCACGCGCGTGACGACGTGCGGGCGATCCGCCATGGCGAGCGTGAAGACGAGCCGTCGATGCGGGACGATCTCGACGTATTCGCCGGTGTGCTCGGAATGCGCGCCGTCGTCGCACCGTTCCGCGAACCGGAAGGAGCCGCCGACCCGCGGATCGATGTCGAGCACCGTCGTCGGCTGCAACGCCGTCGCGAACAGCCAACGGCCGGCGAGTGCGGGCTCGAGCCAGGCATGGAACACGCGCTCCGGCGGCACGCTGAAGCGGCGGGCGACGCGTATCGCAGCGGGCGGTGCCGGGATATGCCGGGATCGCCCGTTCTTCCGGGAGCCGGTCAGACGTCGCATGGTCCTTCGGGTTGCCGAGGTTGTCGGCCCTAGTCGATCGGCCGGGGCCGGATTCCTCTCCCGGCAAGGAGAAGGAGCAGCGCGATCAGGGTTCCACCCGGCACTATGATCGCCAGCATCAGATAGGGGCCAAACTCCCGGCCAAATCGACGCAGCATCCCGAAACTGTTCGTGGCTATTCGCATTGCCGCTCCTGCCTGCCTCAAACGGCCCGCAATCCTCGGACCTTCACTGCATGGTCGAACGGGCGAGCTCGGAATCGACACGTTGATGCGGCACCGGCTGCCTTCGACGGGCGGAAGCTCGGCTGCGGGCCGGACCGCTCAGCTCTTCAGCCGGTAGCCGGTCCGGAAGATCCACCAGACGAACCCGAGGCCGAGGATGAGGAACCCCAACGTCATCGCGAGGCTGATCTCCACGCCAACGTCCGCGGTGCCATAGAAGCTCCAGCGGAAGCCGCTGATCAGGTAGACGATCGGGTTGAACAGGCTGAAGGTGCGCCACCCGCCGGGCAGCATGTCGATCGAGTAGAACGCGCCGCCGAGGAAGGTGAGCGGCGTGATGACCAGCATCGGGATGAATTGCAGCTGCTCGAAACCCTTGGCCCAGATGCCGATGATGAAGCCGAACAGGCTGAACGTCGTCGCGGTGAGCAGCAGAAAGGCGACCATGAACCCGGGATGCAGGATGCCGATCGGCACGAAGAGCGTTGCCGTCACGAGGATGACCAGGCCCAGGATCACCGACTTGGCGGCCGCCGCGCCGACGTAGCCGAGCACCATCTCCAGCGGCGACACCGGCGCAGACAGCACTTCGTAGATCGTGCCGGTGAAGCGGGGCAGATAGATGCCGAACGAGGCGTTTGACAGGCTCTCGGTGAAGAGCGACAGCATGACCAGTCCGGGCACGATGAAGGCGCCGTAAGGCACACCGTCCACCTCGTTCATGCGCGAGCCGATCGCCGCGCCGAACACGATGAAGTAGAGGGACGTGGTGATCACCGGTGTCACCAGGCTCTGCCACACGGTGCGGCGCGCCCGCGCCATCTCGAAGCGGTAGATCGCGAACACCCCGTGGCGGTTGAATGCCGGGACCGTCGTGGTACTCATTCGACTACCCTCGCGCCAGAACCGCGCTCGGGGTTCGCCCTTGGGTGCGGCCCTGCGGGCTCAGCGCGCTCGCTCACCAGGCTGACGAAGATGTCTTCGAGCGAGCTCTGCCGAGTGTTCAGGTCCGAGTATCCGATCCCCAGGTCGCCGATCCGCCGCAAGAGCGTCGGGATCGCCGTGCGCTCGTCACTCGCGTGGAAGGTGTATTCGAGATCGCAGCCGCCGTTCGCGAGCGCGAGGTTCCAGTCGCTCAGGCCCGCGGGAATCGCCGTCATCGGCTGGTGCAGGTGCAGCGTGAGCTGCTTCTTGCCGAGCTTGCGCATGAGCGCCGTCTTCTCCTCGACCACGACGAGCTCGCCCTTGTTCACCACGCCGATCCGGTCGGCCATCTCCTCGGCCTCGTCGATGTAATGCGTGGTCAGGATGATGGTGACGCCGCTCTCGCGGAGGCGGCGCACGAGTGCCCACATGTCGCGGCGCAGCTCGACGTCGACCCCGGCGGTCGGCTCGTCGAGGAACAGGACCTGCGGCTCGTGCGCGAGCGCTTTGGCGATGAGCACGCGCCGCTTCATGCCGCCCGACAGGGTCATGATCTTGTCGTTGCGCTTCTCCCACAGCGACAGGTCGCGCAGCACTTGCTCGAGGTGCGCGGGGTCCGGCGCACGTCCGAAGAGGCCGCGGCTGAAGCGGACCGTGCCCCACACCGACTCGAACATGTCGGTGTGGAGCTCCTGGGGCACCAGGCCGATCTTCGACCGGGCGGCGCGGTACTCGCGCACGATGTCGTGGCCGTCCACGAGGACCCGTCCCGCGGTCGGTGTGACGATGCCGCAGACGATGCTGATCAGAGTCGTCTTGCCGGCGCCGTTCGGGCCGAGGAGGGCGAAGATCTCGCCCCGCCGGATCTCGAGGTCGACGCGCTTCAGCGCCTGCAGGCCCGAGGCGTAGGTCTTCGTCAGGCCCGAAATCGTGATCACCGCCGGTGCCGGCGGTAGCGTGACGCGATCCATTATTCGACCGACAGTTCCCGCACCGGGCGCACCTCGATGCTCCCGACGCGCGCGGGCGGGATCTTCGCGGCGAGCTGGACGGCCTCGTCGAGGTCCTTCGCGTCGATCAGGTAGAACCCGGCGAGCTGCTCCTTCGTTTCCGCGAAGGGACCGTCCGTCAGCGACATCTTGCCGTCGCGCACGCGCACGGTCGTCGCTGTCTCCACGCGCTGGAGGGCCTCGGCGGCGACATAGCGTCCGCTCTTCCGGAGCGAATCCCCGTAGGCCTTGCATTCGCTGTCGGGAATGTCAGCGAGCGTCCGCTCCTCCATATAGACCAGGCACAGATATTTCATGAACCCTTGCTCGATCGTCGTGGCAGCACGGTCGTGCTACTGCGCGGTATTCTCGGCGAGGAAACCGAGCGCGCGCAGGGTCTTCTCGTCCTCGGCCACCGGCCGCACCTCGACCGACCCGATCCAGGCGCCGGGGATCTTCGCGGCGACCTGAACCGCCTCGTCGCGGTCCTTGGCCTCGATCAGATAGTAGCCGCCCAGCTGCTCCTTGGTCTCCGCGTAGGGGCCATCGGTGGTCGAGGCCTTGCCCTGCCGCACCCGAACCGTGGTCGCGGTGGCGGGGGGCAGGAGCCGGTTGCAGCCGACGAAGTGGCCGCTTTTCCTGATCGCCGCGGTGAACTCGCGGTAGTCCTCGAAGTGCTTCGCCGCATCGGCCTGCGGCATTTGCTCCATCACGTTTCCGGCGCGGATCAGACACAGGAACTTCATGAAGTTCTCCTCGATGGGGATACCCCTGGTCGAACGGGGGTGCGCGAAATCGACGGCGTGTCGCTCAGGCCCGCAACTCGGCCAGCCGCCGCTCGAGAAACCGCCGCTCGGGTTCTTGCCGGGTGAGAGCGAGCGCCCGCTCGTAGGAGGCGCGGGCCGCGGCGGCGTCCCCCAGCCGGCGGCAGAGGTCTGCCCGCGCCGCGTGCGCCAGGCGGTAGTCCTGCAGGTCGCCGCGGCCGAGGATCGCGTCCACCAGCGCGAGCCCGGCCGCCGGGCCGTCGCGCATCGCCACCGCCACCGCGCGGTTCAGCTCGACCACCGGCGACGGCTCGGCATCGAGGAGGACGTCATAGAGCCCGACGATCTCGCTCCAGTCGGTGGCGTTGGCGGTCGCCGCCTCGGCATGTACCGCCGCGATCGCCGCCTGGAGCGTGTAGGGGCCGAAGCGCCGCGACCCGAGCGCCCGGTGTACCAGCGCCGACCCTTCCGCGATCTGCTCCCGGTTCCAGAGCGAGCGGTCCTGGTCGGCGAGGAGGACGAGCTCGCCGTCGGGCGAAGCGCGCGCGGCGCGCCGCGCCTCCTGCAGGAGCATCAGCGCCAGCAGTCCGATCACCTCGGGCTCGGGCAGCAGTTCCATCAGCAGCCGCCCGAGGCGGATCGCCTCGCTCGACAGATCGACCCGGGTGAGTGACCCGCCGGACGACGCCGAATAGCCTTCGTTGAACACGAGGTAGACCACCCGCAGCACGCTGTCCAGCCGCTCCGGCAGCTCGGCCGGCGACGGCACCTGGTAGGGGATGCGGGCGTCGCGGATCTTCGCCTTGGCGCGCACGATCCGCTGCGCCAAGGTCGGTGGGGTGCTGAGGAACGCCTGCGCGATCTCCTCGGTAGTGAGGCCGCAGATCTCGCGCAGCGTGAGCGCGACCTGCGCGTCGGGCGCGAGGGCGGGGTGGCAGCAGGTGAAGACGAGGCGGAGGCGATCGTCCTCGATGTCCTCGCCGTCGCGAGGCGGGGTATCGTCGGGAATCGCCTCGACCTGCTCGGCGACCTCTTCCATTGCCACGAACCGGGCGCGCCGGCGGATGCCGTCGATCGCCTTGAAGCGGCCGGCCGAAACGAGCCAGGCCCGCGGGTTCGCGGGCACTCCGTCGCGCGGCCACTGCTCGAGCGCCGCCCGGAAGGCGTCGCTCAACGCCTCCTCGGCGAGGTCGAAGTCCCCGAGCAGGCGGATCAACGTGGCGAAGACGCGGCGCGACTCGGCGCGGTAGACCGCTTCGGCCGTCGCGCGCGCCTGTGCCGCCCGGTCCGCGCTCACCGGTGGCGGTCCCGCGGGCGACGCGGGTCGGAGTTCATCGGCAGCGGGGGGTGTTTCGTGGTGGCGAAGCGACCCGATTACACGCCGCTTCGGGGTCGCTTGTCTATCGTGCAGTCCGGCAGTCATCGGTGACCTCCTGGCTCGCGCTCGGCTCGCCGCGCGCCGTCACATGACTTGTTTGTTAAATATCTTAGTTGCAAAGAGATACGGACGGTAAGACAATCACCGCGACATGTCAAGCCATTCGACCGACCGCGCATCCCTGCTTGCCGGCGTCCTGCGCGAGGTCCGCCGGATGACCGCGCAGTCGGTGCTGATCAGCCAGGCGGTGAGCGAGCGCTTCGGGCTCACGAGCTCCGACCTCGAGTGCCTCGATCTCGCGCTCCTCAGCGGCGGCGCGACCGCCGGGGAGTTCGCGAAGGCCACCGGCCTCACGACCGGGGCGATCACCGGCGTGATCGACCGCCTCGAGCGGGCCGGCTACGTGCGCCGCGAAAAGGACCCGGCCGACCGGCGCAAGGTCGTCGTCCGCGCGCGACCGGCCATGACGCGGCAGATCGCGCCGCTCTACGACTCGCTGCAAAGGGAGATGTCGGCCCTCTGGTCGAGGTACAACGACGAGGAACTCGCCCTCATCCTCGACTTTCTGACGAAGAGCTGCGACCTGGCGGTCCAGGAAATCGCCAAGCTGCAGAGCAAGGCCCCGGCGCGACTGCGGCGGGCGCGGCGAAAACGGCTCGCCGCGTCCGCCGGCCGGGCGTAAGCGGGATCAGCGCTCCGGCTCGCGCGCACCAACGGCCGCCGGAACCCGCGCGCCGCCGCTCCGCGCGCCGACCGCGCCCGAGGGACGCGCGGGCCTCGGTGCCGCCGAGGAGGCCGCGCGCGCGCGCTTCAGCGCGTCCCGCAGCCGCTGCTGCTGCTTGTGCCAGAACTGCGAGAACACCTTGCTCATGCCGCGATCGGCGATCCGCCCCAACACGTAGGAAGCGAGGAATCCGGCCGCTAGCACCCCAAGCACCACCCGATGTTCCCTCAGGCTCCCCAGAACCTCGTTCGCAGTGTCGAACGGGCTCGTGACGACACCCCAGAGGAGCAGCGCGATGCTCTTCGGGAACGACCACAGGCTGCTTGTCGCCTCCGGGCCGTTCAGGAGCGCCGCGGCGAGGACGAGCGCGACGCACGACAGCAGAAACAGGTAGGACGACGCTCTGCCCAGGAACACCTTCGTCCGCACCTGCGCGATCAGCGACGGCGAACCGGCATGGGCCGACGACAGCACGTCCTGCAGTTCGGCGGCGCGCTGGTCCGCCGTCGCGTCCTTGGCCGGGTCGCCGGTCGGCGTGATCACCACCCGCGCACGCGCCGGCAGATTCCCCGGGTTGTAGTCCTCGGTGCCGTGCGCGATCCTCTCCAGGACGCTCAGATGCACCGCCGGCGCAACTGCGTTGTCCCGGCACATCTCCTCGATGTCGCGCGGCTTCCAGCGGTAGAACATGCCGAGCCCGGAGCGCGGATCGTAGAGCTTGTCGTCGACGTTCGCGTGGTCGCCGTAGGCGACGCGGTCGTTGGCGACGAAGCGCACCCCCGCGTCCCTGGCCTTCTGCATCATCCAGTCGAGCGCGACGAGCGACATGCCCTGCTTGGGATAGCCGCCGCCGACGTTGGAATGCGCGCCGGCGAACCACACCTGCTCGATGTTCTGGCCGGCGTTCCCGCTGCGCCCCTGCTCGTTCCCGCTGCGCACCTGCTCGTCCCACAGCAGCGGATGGAACGAGTGGCGTTCGTCGTCGATCGCGAGCGCATGGCAGGCGCGCTCGACCCGGTCGCTCAGCCTGCGGTCCGGAAACTTGAACCGGTAGATGAAGGTGTTGACGAAGTCGCTGAGGTGGACGGGGAGTCCGACCGCGTCCACCGTGTCCCACACGCCGATGAACGCGATTCTGGCGTCGCCGGGATGGGCGAACTCGGCCTTGAAGCGCGCGGCCGGCTCGCCGCTCGGCTTGCCCCGGAACCATTCCATGAGGCGGGTCCGGTAGCGGCTGCGATAGGCGCTGTACGCCTTGCGGACCGTCTTTTCGAACACCTCGGCCGAGCTCTGCGACACGGCCCGCGCATCGATGATGCCGCAGGTGCAGATCAACCCGGCGAGCGTGCGGACGGTGAAGGCGCCGCGACTGAACCCGAAGAGGAAGATGCGGTCGCCCGGATCGTAGATCCGGCACAGCTCCTTGTAGAGCTGCCGCACGTTGCGGCCGAGACCGTAGCCGGTCGCTCCGGCGACGAGCTTCAGCGGCTTGAAGCTTTCGGTGCCGACGCCGTCGTCGTAGATCGCGACCTGCGGCACGAGCGCTGCGTCGTAGCGATGACCGTTGAGGTCCGCCGCCTCGAAGATCTTGAAGACGTTGGTGCCGCGCCCCTTGATCGCCGTGTTGCCGGTGCCGTCGGAGCAGATGATGATGTTCTTCGCCATCGCGAATTTCCCCCTCCTCGGTCGAACACGCTTGCCCTGGTCGCCTCGTTCGGTCGCAGCGCGGTCCGCGCGACAAGTAGGGTCTGCGCCGGGCGCTCGACGGTCAATACTTCAGACGGCCTAAACCGTCTCGGCATCCCCGGGACCGCGGCGTCCGGCCGTCCTATACTTTGCTCATGCTTCGATCCCTCGCGCTCGCACTCCTCTTCCTCGGCGTCACCGCGGCGTCGCCCGCCGCCGATGTTTCCACCGAGGACGCCGCCGCCATCCGCGCCGTCATTTCGGAGCAGCTCGATGCGTTCGCCCACGACGACGGACAGCGCGCGTTCGCGCTCGCGACCAGCGGCATCCGCGAACGGTTCGGCTCACCCGAGATCTTCATGGAGATGGTCCGCACCGGCTACCCGGTGGTTTATCGGCCGAAGTCCGTGCGGTTCGAGAAGCCGGCGATGGTCGACGGCGAGGTCATCCAGCCGGTGCGGATGACCGACGCCGACGGCGAGTCGTGGATCGCGTTCTACCCGATGCAGCGCCAGCCGGACGGGGTTGGCGGATCAACGGCTGCCAGGTGGAGAGGCTGCGCGGACAGCGCGCGTAAGCGCCTCCGCGGAGCGGGGCGCGCCGGCGGCGTGCGAGTACATCGGCTTGCCGGCTGCGGGCATCGGGCAGCGCAGGATCGAGCCGGTCGGCATGGGCGGGTGTCCGGACCCTCAGAAGCGGTAGAGCTTCGCGGGGTTGTCCGCGAGCACCTTGCGCCGCGCGGCCTCGTCGGGAATCCAGGTCCCGAGGAGGTTGAAGAGGCTCACCGAGCCGGTCTTGTCCGCGAACGACACGTGGGGATCGTCGCTGCCCCAGATCAGGCGGTCGGCTGCCGTCGCGGCGAGCGCCCGGGCGAGCGGCGCCGCGTCGGCGAACCCCGGCGCCTGCGACATCCGGTATACGCCGGTCAGCTTGACCCAGCAGCGCCCGTCGCCGTTGCGCAGCAGACCGAGCAGCTGCTGGAAGCCCGGTTGCGCGACACCGTCGCGCGCGAGGAACATGCCCATGTGGGCGAGCGTGAAGTCAACCTTCAGCTTTGCGAGGCGACCCATCATCTCCTGCGTCAGCCAGCCGGGCAGGAGGAAGTCGAGGCTCCATCCGAGCTCCGCGCAGCGCGGCTCAAGGCGGTTGATGCGCGGCAGGAGCCCGGCTGCGAGGCCCGGTTCCGGCGGATGCACCGGGGAGACGTTGATGCGCACGCCGCGCACGCCGAGCTCGTTCAGCCGCGCGAGCTCGGCGTCGGGCGCGTCTTCGTCGACGTCGACGATGCCGCGGCAGCGGGCGGTTCCCACCTCTCGCATCGCGTCGAGCATGCAGTCGTTGTCGCGCCCGTACGCGCTCGGCTGCACGAAGACGAAGCGCTCGATGCCGAGCTTCGCCGCGAGCGCGAGGTACTCGTCGAGCGGTGCCAGGGGCGGCTTGTAGCGCAGCTTCGGATCGCGGTACGGATAGCGGGATTCGGGCCCGAAGACGTGAAAGTGGGCGTCGCACGCGCCGGGCGGTGCGCGGAATGCGGGCGGGATGGTTTCCTTCATGCGCTCTCCACTCGACCTCGCTTGCTCGGGACCTCGTTCACTCGACCTTGACCCCGGCCTTCTCGATGACCGCCCGCCACATGCCGATCTCGCGCTCGATCAGGCGGGAGTATTCCGCGGTGCCGACGCTGATCGGGTGGGCGCCCTGCGTCGCGAGGAATTCCAGGACTTTGGGCTTCGACGTGGCTTTCGCGATTTCCTGCTGCAGCCGCGCGATCGCGTCCGGCGGCGTGCCCGCAGGCGCCAGGAAGCCGAAGCGGTAGACCATGTCGTAGTCCGGATACCCGGACTCGGCGAACGTCGGCACGTCGGGCAGCAGGGGAATCCGCTGTGCTCCGCTGATCGCGAGCGGCCGCACCTTGCCGCTGCGGACGTGCCCGGCCGCCGCGCCGACGCTCGACACGGTGACGTCGATGCGGTCGCCGACGACCTCGGTCAGCGCGGCCGCGACGCCCTTGAACGGGACGTGCACGAGCTCGATGCCCGCCTGGATCGTGAAGAGCTCGGTCGCGAGATGCGCGGAGGCGCCTTGACCGCCGGAGCCGTAGGTCAGGGTGCGCGGCTTCGCCTTCGCGAGCGTCACCATGTCGCGGAGCGACTCGACCGGCAGGCCCGGCCGCGCGACCATGATCGCCGGCGCCTCGACCGCGAGCACCACCGGCACGAGGTCCTTGAGCGGGTCGTAGGGCAGCTTCGCGTACAGGCCGGCCGAGATCATGTACGAGCTGTCGGTGAACACGAGCGTGTGGCCGTCCGGCGCGGACTTCGCGACCTCCGCCGTGCCGAGCGTTCCGCCGCCGCCGCCGCGGTTCTCGACGACGAACTGCTGTCCGAGCTGCTGCGAGAGCTCCTGTGCGATCGCGCGCGCTGCGACGTCGGTCAGCGCCCCCGGCGCGAACGGCACCATGATCCGCACCGGTTTAGCCGGCCAGGCGGTCTGCGCGAGCGCTGCGGGCGCGACGGCAAGGCAGAGCGCCGCGGCGAGCGCTCTCGTCAGCACGATGAAGCCGACGTGCCGCGGCCTCATAGTGGCTTCAGCGGTGGCGGCGCGTTCTCGGGCAGCGGCATCGACGCGGTGTTGAGGACCATCGCCATCATCGAGTAGTAACCGGAGAGCGCGAGGAGCTCGAGCGCGCCGTCGAGATCGAAGCGCCGCGTGATGTCCGCAAACGCCTGGTCGCGTACGTGACCGGTCGCATGCACGTCGCGGCAGAACGCGTACACGGCGGTTTCTTCCGGCGACATCCCCTCCGGCTCCCGGCCCTGCGCGATCGCTTCGATGATCCGAGCGTCGAGACCGCCCTTGCGCGCGAGCTTCTCGTGCATGTACCACTCGTGCTGGCAGGTCCAGCGGCGCGCGGTCACCAGCACCGCGAGCTCGAGGAGCGCCGCCGGGAGCTTGCTCCCCCAGCGGAGCTGCTCGCCGAGACTCTGCATGCGGCGCGCGAGCTCCGGATGATGGATCAGGGCGATGAACGGTCCGCGCACCTCGCCGCGCGGGCCGGCGGAGATCTCCGCCGCAACCGCGCGCTGCGCCTCGGTCATCGTCTCGGGAGTCAGCTTCGGGAAGCGCGTGGCTGTCACTTGTAGCTCCATACCGCCGGTTTCGCTCCGGTCTCCGCGAGCGCGGCGAGCGGCCGCCAGTGGAGCGCGCGGACCTCCCCGAACTCGCGCTCGAGGCGCGTCCACGAGTCGCCGCCGTCCGCGCTGCGGAAGACCTGGCCGAGGTTGGTGCAGGCGAAGATCAGCCGGGGATCGGCGGCATTGGTCGCGACGCACCACGGCGTGCTGTTCAGCCGTCCGGGCAGGTCGACGTCGCTCCAGCTGCGGCCGCCGTTGCGGCTGCGCAGGAGCCGCCCCGTGTTGCCCGGCGGGCCATTGCCGTTCGTCAGGAAGAGCGAGGCGCCGTCGGCGCTCGGCGTGATCGCTCGCGTGTACTGCCAGGGCGAATCCAGCTTCTCGAACGTCCAGGTCTCGCCGTTGTCCTCGCTGCGGTGGAGGCCCTTGTTCGTCGTCGCGAGCACCGACTTGCCGCCGTCGGCGTTGCGGATCACCGCGAGTCCATGGATGTCGGCGGAGACGAGCCCCTGCTCGAGGAGCTTCCAGTTGCGCCCGCGGTCGGTGCTCCGGTAGATGCCGCCGATCTCGACGCTCGCCCAGAGCGTGCCGCGGTCGACCGGGTCGAACAGGATCTGCGTGACGCGAGTCGGCCCGCGGTTGATCTCGGAGAACGTCCGGATGCCGGGCGCGGCAAGGGCTTCCCAGCTCGCGCCGCCGTCCGCGGAACGATAGAAGGCCGCCGGCCGCGTCCCGGCGAAAAGGGTTCGCGGGTCGTCCGGATCCTGCGCGACGGCCCACACGTCCTGCATCGGGGAGGGGAGGTGCGTCCAGCTCGCCGTGGATTCGTTCCAGCGGAAGGCGCCCATGTCGGTGCCGGCGTACAGCGCGTCCGGATCCCCGGGATGGCTCGACAGCGACCACACGCGCGCCTCGGTGTAGAGGCCGGAGTGGCTGTTCGGATGGATCCAGCTCGCGCCGAGGTCGTCGCTGAACCAGGCGGAATGGCCGGCGGTCCCGGCGTAGACCTTGATCTTTTCCATCGCGAAAATACTCCCACAATGCGGCAATTTGCGTCGGCGGGTACGGTCGGAGCCGCACGCCCGAAAATCCGGTCTAATCGCATCCCCGAGGTCAATCGAGGAGGAACGCCATGAGTCTGCGCGGCAAGACCATCTTCATCTCCGGCGCCTCGCGCGGGATCGGCCTCGAGATCGTGAAGCGCGCGGCGCAGGACGGCGCGAACGTCGCGCTGATCGCCAAGACCGGCGAGCCGAATCCGAAGCTGCCCGGCACGATCCATACCGCGGCCGCCGAGATCGAGGCGGCCGGCGGCAAGGCGCTGCCGATCATGGGCGACATCCGCGACGATGCCCAGGTGCAGGCGGCGGCCAGGCGCGCCGCCGATCATTTCGGCGGGATCGACATCCTGGTGAACAACGCGAGCGCGATCTCGCTCACCGGCACGCTCGAGACGCCGATGAAGCGCTTCGACCTGATGTTCGGGGTCAACGTACGCGGCACCTATTGCTGCTCGCAGGCGTGCCTGCCGTATCTCAAGCAATCGGCGGCGGCTGGCCGCAACCCGCACATCCTCACGCTTTCGCCGCCGCTCAACATGAATCCGCGCTGGTTCAAGAACCACGTCGCGTACACGATGGCGAAGTACGGCATGAGCATGTGCGTGCTCGGGATGGCCGAGGAGTTCCGCGCGGACGGGATCGCCGTGAACGCGCTCTGGCCGCGCACCGTGATCAACACCGCCGCGCTCGCGATGATCCCGGGCGTCGATCCGAAGCTCTGCCGCACACCCGCCATCCTCGCCGACGCGGCGTACGCCATCTTCAATCGCGACGCGCGCAAGCACACCGGCAACTTCTACATCGACGACGAGGTGCTGGCGGCGGAGGGCGTCACCGATCTGGGCGAGTACGCGGTCGTGCCGGGCACGAAGAAATTCATCCCCGACCTTTTCCTCGACTAGCAGGTCACGCGCCTGCGAGGAAGAGCCGCATGCTCCAGAGCGTAATCTGCGGCACATACGTGATCACGACCAGCGCTGCCAGATACAGGAACAGGAACGGCACGATGCCGCGGTAGATCGTCCGGAGCGGCAGGCCGAGTGCCGACTGCGCGACGAAGATGTTGATCCCGAACGGCGGGGTGAAGAGGCCGATCGCGAGATTGACGGTGACGATGAGCCCGAAGTGCACGGTGTCGATGCCGAACGACTTCACCACCGGCACCAGGAGCGGTGTCAGGACGAGGATCGCCGACAGCGGGTCGATGAAGCAGCCGACCACGAGCAGTAAGACGTTGATCGCGGCGAGCACGCTCCAGGGCTCGAGGGCGAGCGCCTGGATCCACTGAACCAGCTTCACCGGCACCTGGTTCACCGTGAGCACCCAGGAGAAGACGCTCGCGCAGGCGACGATGATGAGCACCTGGGCGGTGAGCAGCGCCGTCGCCGCCGCGGCGTCGATCACCTCGCCCCACGACAGCTCGCGATAGACAAGCCGCGTGACCAGCGCCGCGTAGACGCACGCCACGCCCGCCGCCTCGACCGGCGAGAAGACGCCCCCGTAGATCCCGCCGAGGATGATGACCGGCGCGCCGAGCGCCCAGGTGCCGCGCACGAGCGCGCGCGCGAACACGCGGGCGTCGAAACTGCCGACCGCCGGAATGCCGGTCCGCCGCGCGTACCAGAACACGTAGACGGCGATCAGGCCCGCGATAAGCAGGCCGGGCAGCACGCCCGCGGCGTAGAGGCGCGGCACCGATTCCTCGGCCGCCATGCCGTAGATGATCATCGGGATCGACGGCGGGATGATGATGTCGATCGCGCCCACCGCGGTGATGAGGCCGGCGGAGAACGTCTCCGGGTAGCGCGCGCCGCGCATCGCCGGCAGCATGATCCGGCCGACGGTGGCGACGGTCGCCGCGCTTGCGCCAGAGATCGCGCCGAAGATCGCGGAGGTGCCCACGGTCGTCAGCCCCAGGCTGCCGCGCACCGAACCGACCCCTGCCTGCACGACGTCGACGATCCGCGCGGCGACGCTGCCGCGCCCCATCAGCTCCCCGGCATAGAGAAAGAAGGGCACTGCGAGCAGCGCGAAGCTGTCGATCGCGCCGTAGAGGTTCTGGTGCAGGGCCGCCAGCGGCACGTTCATGAAGAGCACCAGTGCCACCGACGCCGACGCGAGCAGCACGAGGTAGATCGGGAAGCCGGCGAGGAGGAGCGCGACCGGCAGGACCGCGAGCGCGAACGTCACGTGCCGGGGCCCTTGGCCGCGCGCCGCACCACGCCGTAGACGGCGATCAGGCCCATGAGCCCGAACGCGATCGCTACCGCCGAGTGCGCGATCCAGCTCGGCAGCCCGAGCGCGTCGCTCCGCCGGCCGATCTCGAACATCCGCGCGGTGTAGCGGCACGACTCGCCGAGCACGAGCGCCGAGAGCGCCGCCGCGACGACGGCCTCGGCAAGACGGAGCCAGCCGCGCGCCACTGCGGGCAGCCGTTCGGCGACGAGATCCATCCGCAGGTGCATCCGGCGCCAGGTCACGACCACCACGCCGAGAAACGTCATCCAGACCATCAGGAAGATCTGCAGCTCGTCCGCGCCGAGGATCGGCGCGCGGAAGACGTAGCGCGCGACGACGTTCGCGAAGTCGACGAGGACGGCGAGGACGAGCGCGTACGCGACGATCCGCTCCACCGCCCGCGTGAAGCGGTCGGCGAACCGCTCGATCAACTGCGGCCCCGTACCAGCGCGGTGAGATCGCGGACGTCGGCGAGCGAGTCGAGGGCCGCGACCGCGCCGATCACCGCGTCCGCGTCGGCGAGCGGCCGCGGCGCGAGTGCCCAGCAGCGCCGGAACTTCGCGAGCTGCACCGCGCGCGAGAGCGGATTGTCGGGATGGCCGATCGCCTTGTCGACCGGCCGATCCCAGGTCCAGCCGTTCTTCAGCCGGATCGCGAAGCGCTGCGGCCAGAGCGCGTTCGGATCGGGGTTTGCATCCTGCTCCACGCGGATCCGCGCCGCGAGCGCGTGCGTCGCAGCGTCGGTGAGGCTCGCGCCGGCGAACGCCTCGGGGCCCACTTCGCCGCGCAGGAGTTCCGTCGCCATCACGAACGGAATGCAGAGGCGGGCGTAGTTCGGCGCCGGGCTCGGGATGTCGGGCCGGCCGACGAGGCGGAAGGTGAGCGGCGTCACCCACCCGTGGATCGAGTCGATCTCCTCGGCGGCGAACGCGCGCTCCTTCCGTGCGCGCTGGACGGCGTCGATCGCTGCGTGCGTGAGACGCCCGCTCGGGAAGGGCTTGTGCGAGAGCCGCGTGATCTGCCACGTCCGCCCGAGCTCCGCCCACCAGGTGTCGATGTCCGACTCGGGCTCGAACAGCTTGTAGAACCCGTACGGTCCGGTCAGCACGTCGTGCGGGCCGGTCAGACCGGCGGCGGCGAGATCGACCGCATTCAGTCCCGCGCGCGCATTGAAGCCCACCTGCAGCCCGAGGACCATCGAGCCTTCGAGATGCGCCTGCAGCGTGCCCGAGGTCTGGCCGTAGAGGATGCCGAACGCATCGACGAGCGCGGGCGCGTCGAGACCGGCCATCTTGCCGGCGCCGGCGACGACGCCGAAGCCGCCGACGGTCGCCGGGCGGAAGAACCGCATCGGCGAACGCGACGCGGCGCCGATCGTGCACGCGACCTCGACGCCGAGTACCGTCGCCGCGATGAGCTCCCGGCCGCTCACCGGCTGCCCGCGCGCGCCGCGTCGCTCGGCGGTGGCGACGAGCGCGGAGAAGAGCGTCGCCATCGGATGCACGACCGCCGGCTCGTGCACGCAGTCCCACTCGAGCGCGTGGATCTGATAGGCGTTGACCACCGCCGCCGCGCCGGCGGGCAGTCGCCTGCCATCGACCCAGACGGTTGATTCCTCGCCGGCGCCCCAGCTCGCTGCGGTCGCGACGAGCTCGCGCACGCGCGGCGCGCTGGCGCCGCCCGCGCCGACGCCGAGGGTGTCCAGGATGAACGTCTTCGCCGCTGCGATCGCACGCGGCGGCAGATCCTCGTAGCGCGTGCGCGCGACCAGCTCGGCGAGGGGGAGGACGGGATTGATCATGCGCCCGACCAGGTCTTCCGCGGCGGCGACTTGATCTCGATCGCGACGCAGTCCTCGAGCGTTTCGCTCCAGTGCGGCACGCCGCGGGGATGCAGCCAGGCATCCCCAGCGCGTGCGATGAATTCGCGGCCGTCGATGACGAGTCGCATGCTGCCCTTGACGAGGTAGACGATCGACTCGTGGTCGTCGTGCGTGTGCTCGGGAACGCGCACACCCTTCGCCTCGAAGAGCTCGATCAGCAGCATGTCGTCGCCGACGACGAGCGGCTTGATCGTCATCTCGCCTGCGCTCGCTGCGCCTTCGAGCGTCGTCATGCGATCGACCCGCGCCGCCGCGGCGGGAAAGAAGACGCCCGCGCTTTTCGGCAGCAGGCGCGGATCGGACCCATCCATCGTGATCCTCCCTCTAGCGGTTCAATCGTCCCCGGCAGGACAGAACGATTGCCTGGGACGAGCTCACGATCCCGGCCCCCGACGGAGATTCATCGTGTACCCGAAGCGGTCGCCGGGATGAATCGAATCGGATGCCTCGAGCACGCGGCCTTTCTCGTCGAAGTAGAGCCGGAGGGTCCGCAGCGCCGGCGCGCCGTGCCGCTCGTTCAGGCTCGCGGCGTCGTCGCGGTCGAGCGACACCGCCGAGATGTGCTGCTCCACCCGTGCGAGCCGGTGGCCGAACACCTTCTCGATCACCTCGTAGATCGCGCCCTCGCGGGTGCGCAGGTGGTCCTCGATGCCCTTGAGAACGGGGTTGAGGTACACCCGCGAGACGCAGATCGGCCGCGATTCGTTGCCGTCGCGACCGCGGTCGACGCGGATACCCGCGGCGAAGTGCCACTCCTCGCCCGGCTTCGCCTTGAACTGGCGGGCGAGCAGGCGGTTGAGCGCGACCTTGCCGGTGTAGAAGACGCGAAACTCGGTCGTGTGCGCGTACTGCGTCAGGTCCTGGACCGACCCGACCTCCTGCACGAACCGCGACTTGCCCGGCACTGCGACGACCTGGGTGCCCGAACCCTGGCGCCGCGTGACGAGCCCCGCCTCGAGCAGCTGGCGGAGCGCCTCGCGCGCGGTGAAGCGGCTGATCCGGTACCTGCGGCAGAGCTCGAGCTCGGGCGGGAGGAAGCTGCCGACCGGGTGGACGCCGTCGGCGATGTCGCCCATCAGCTGCAGCCCGAGCTCGCGGTAGCGCGGCAGCGCCTCGGGGGCTTTCCCCTTCCGCGGGCGCGCCGGCGCGGGGGAGCGGCGGAGCGCGGCGGCACGGGCGGCGGTCACGCGTGCATTGTAGTATGTCCGGACAATGCAAATGATGCGTCCTCCGTCGGCCCGTCCTCCGTCGGTCGCCGGCTCGGTCACTGCGCGGCTCGCCGGGATCTGCCTGCGCAAGGTGTCCGCCGACGACCGGCGGCGCGCCGCGCTTCACGTCCTCGACTGGATCGGCTGCGCGATCGCGGGCAGCGCGGCCGAACCCGGCCGCGTGCTCGCCACCTGGGCGCAAGGCGACCCCGAGGGACCGTGCCACGTGATCGGCGCCGGCCGGCGCACGCTCTGGACGGCGACGCTGGTGAACGGCGCGGTCGGCAACGTGCTCGAGATGGACGACGTGCACCGGACCGCGATCCTCCACCCGGGGCCGGTGGTGATCCCGGCCGCGCTCGCGGCCGCCGAGCGGCAGGCTGCCTCGAGCGCCGCGTTCCTCGACGCGGTGGTGCGCGGCTACGAGGCGGTGATCCGGGTGGGCATGGCGGTGGGGCCCACACACTACAAGTACTGGCACAACACCGCGACCTGCGGGCCGTTCGGCGCTGCGGCCGCGGCCTGCTCGCTCTTCGGCCTCGAGGCGAAGGGCTGGATCGACGCGTTCGGCAATGCCGGCACCCAGGCCGCCGGCCTGTGGCAGGTGCGGCACGAGCCGATCATGTCGAAGCAGCTCCACAACGGCCGCGCCGCGCACGCGGGGTTGCTCGCCGCCGATCTCGCCCGCATCGGGTTCACCGGTCCGGCCGCGATTCTCGAAGGGCCGCAGGGCTTCTTCGCCGCGATGTGCCCGGGCGCGGACCCGCACGACATCGTCCGCGATCCGCTCACCCGCTGGAAGATCTACGAGACGAGCTTCAAGCCGTGGCCGGCTTGCCGCCACGCGCACCCGGCGATCGACGCCGCGCTCGACCTGCGGAGCGAGATCGACGCGGGTGCGGTGCGGCGCGTCGAGGTGCGCACGTACCGCGACGCGCTCGCGTTCTGCGACCGTGCCGAGCCCCACACGCCGATCGACGCGAAATTCAGCCTCCAGCACTCGGTGGCGGTCGCGCTCCTCGACGGCCCGCCCCCGCTCGAGGCATTCGAGCCGGCAGCGCTCGCGCGGGCCGACGTGGCGGCGCTGCGTGCCAGGGTGTCGGTCGCCGCGGCCGAGCCTTACGCCTCGGCGTATCCGGCCCGCTACGGCGCCGAGGTCGAGGTGGAGCTTGCGGACGGCACGCGGCGGGTCGCGCGGACGCCCGACGCGCTCGGCGACCCCGAGAATCCGCTCCCGGTCGAAGGGGTGCGCGCGAAAGCGCTGACGCTGATGCACGCCGCGCACGTCGAGTCGGCGCGCGCCGAACGGATCGCCGACGCGTGCCTCGCGCTCGCGGCCGGCGAAACGGTGGCCGACCTGGTCGCGCTGCTGCCCTAGGCCTCCTCGCTCTGTTCCGCGCTGCCGCCTGCTACTTGAGGTGGGTGGTCAGCCACAGCGCGATCTCCGGAAAGACGCAGAGCAACAGCACGGTCACGAACATCGCGCCGAGAAAGGGCAGGGCGCCGATCGCGATGACGGTGATCGGCACGCCGCGACCGATGCCCTGCAGGACGAAGAGATTCATGCCCACCGGGGGGTGGATGAGCCCGATCTCGGCCATGACGACGAGGATGATCCCGAACCAGACCGGATCGAAGCCGAGCAGCTTGATCAGCGGGAACACGACCGGGAGCGTCAGCACGATCATCGAGATCGAGTCGAGGAACATCCCGAGCACGACGTACAGCGCCATGATGATCGCGAACACGACCCAGCGGTCGACCTCGAGGCTGGTAGCGGTCGCCATGAGCGCCTGCGAGACCTTGAGATAGTCGAACCCGAACGTGAGGACGCTCGCGCCGACCACGATCAGGAACACGAAGCTCGTCACGTTGACCGTCTCGGCGAGCGCGGCGACGACCATTTCCCGGCGCAGGCGGCCGCGCGCGAGGCACAGCAGGAACGACGCGAACGCGCTGAGCGCGCCGACCTCGCTCGGCGTCGCGAGCCCGGCGTAGAGCGAGGCGATGACGAGCACGATGAGCAGGACGACCGCCGCAATGTCGAGCGCCGCGCCCGGGGCGAGCTGCGGGCCTTCACCCGGACGGATCCGCGGCGCGTCCGCCGGCCGCCAGATCGCCCACGCGGCGATCACCGCCATGAAGAGCGCCGTCATCAGGATGCCGGGCAGGATCCCGGCGACGAACAGCGTCGCGACCGGCACGCCGACCGCGGAACCGTAGACGATCATCGGCACGCTGGGCGGGATCAGGATGCCGAGCGTCCCGCCGGCGGCGACGCTGCCGTAGGTGAGCTCGCGGCTGTAGCCGCGCCGGATCATCTCCGGGCACGCGACCGTGCCGATCGTGGCGGCGGTCGCGACGCTCGAGCCCGAGACCGCCGCGAACACCGCACAGCCGGCGGTGCCCGCGTGGGCGAGCCCGCCGGGCAGCCGGCCGAGCAGGCGCGCGGCCAGGGTGAAGACTTCGTCGCTCAGGCCGCTCCGCACGAGGAGCGCACCCATCAGGACGAAGAGCGGGACCGCGGTCAGCGAGAAGCTGTTCACCGCGGTCCAGGTCCGGTCCGCCACCGTCACCGGGAACGGCACCGGCGTGAGGAAGTAGATCGACGCGAGCCCGACCGCGCCGAGCGCGAATCCGATGCGCACGCCGAGCGCGAGCGTGACGAGGATGCTCGCCGCGAGCAGCGCCGTGACCGAGCCGACACCGAGCGTCTTGCCGAGCAGGAACGCCGCGATCGTGCCGCCGACGAGGGCGGTAACACCGGACCCCACACGCCGGCCGCTGAACGCGAACGCCCCGCCCAGGGTCGCGATCAGCACGATGACGCTGCCGGCATCGAAGCGCGTGGGCGGCACGGCCGGCGGGCGCGGTCCGAGCGCGACGAGGGCCACGGCGACCGCCGCAAAGAGCGCGTACGGTCCCCACCGCCGCCATCCGGACGGCGTCGCGGAGACGCGCTCGATTTCGAGCAGGGTCGCGGCGGCGAGCGCCGCGAGGCCGATCGCGATCGGCGCTTTCGGCAACCACGACGGGGTGAGCAGGAGGCTGAAGATCCGCGCGCCGTTGCGGTAGTCGGAGAGCACGAGCACGCCTGCCTGCCACGCTGCGATCGCGATGTAGAGCAGCGCCGTCCATGCGGCGACGAGCTCGAGCTGTCGCCGTCCTTCGCCGCGCAACCGGCCGAGCAGCACCTCGACGCGGACGTTCGCGCCGTCGAGATGCGCCTTGGCGGCGCCGATGAAGACGATCGCGATCAGGATGTAGGTGCTGATCTCCGTCGCCCAGATCGTCGGGCTGTTGAAGAAGTAGCGCGCCACGACGTCGTAGACGGTCGCGAGCGTCATCGCCGCGACCGCGACGGCCGCGACTGCGCCGAAGACGCGCGCAACGGCGCCGATTGCCGCCCCTGCACGGCTGATCCGCGCCGTCTCGTCGCTCACGTCTCGTCGCTCATGTCGGGCGTCGGCTCGGGTGTCGCGCTTGACAGGACGCGGGGGCGAGGGCTTAATTCCCGCGGAATTGTCTGGACAAATTATGAGGGGGACGCACCCATGCGAGCAAGCGCCATCCTGATCGCCGTCGTCGGACTCGCCGCCGGCACCGCGGCGGCCCAGGAGATCAAGTGGAACGTCGGCTTCGTCAACGCAGTCGGGTCGAGCTACCTCATCACGCTCAAGACCGTGCCGCAACGGATCGCGACCGCGACCAACGGGCGGCTGAAACTCGAGCTCTTCGACACGCTCGTCGCCGGACCGGAGCAGCCGGCGGCGGTGCGCGACGGGCGGCTCGACGCGTCGTTCGCGGTGTCGCCGTGGCTGAGCGCCGAGGCGCCCTACATCAACTTCGGACACCTGCCGGGACTCATCACCGACGTCGGCACCTACCAGAAGATGCTCGACCCGCTGCTGCGCGAGGAAATGGCGAAAGTGTGGCGCGCGAAGTACAACGCGGTGCAGCTCGCCACCGGCGTGTTCGAGGACCAGTGCATCATCTCGCGCGTGCCGATCCGGACCGCGGCCGACTTCAGCGGCAAGAAGGTGCGCGTCCACAACACCGAGGCGGCGACGCTGATGGGCAAGCTCGGTGCGGCGCCGACGCCGGTGCCGTTCGGCGAAATCGTCCCGGCGCTCCAGCGCGGCATCGTCGACATCGTCATGACCTCGGTCGGCACCGCCAACGGCTTCGGCTTCCACACCGTCGCGAAGGAAGTGAGCATCTGGCGGATCGGGACCATCGTGCCGTGGTCGTTCGTCGTGAACCGCGAGGTCTGGGCGAAGGTGCCGGACGACGTGAAGCGCCAGGCGGAAGCCGAGTTCCGCAAGATCGAGAACGAGCATTTCGCGCGCCACGCTTCGTTCTCCAAGGAAAACCTCGACCTCATGGTGAAGAACGGGATGACCGTCTACGAGGCGCCGCCCGCGGAGCTGGCGAAGGTGTTCGCGCCGCAGAACGTCGACGCGGTGTTCGAGGCGTGGTACGCGCTCAATCAGAAGACCGGCACCGACGGCAAGGCGCTCGTCCAGAAGATCGAGGTGCTGAAGAAGCAGATGCAGGTGAAGTAGCGTGACGGGACTCGACGTCCGCGACCCGCTCGCCTGCCTCGCGCTCGTCGACGCCGCCGGCGAAGCGGCGCTGAACGCGCCCGGTCCTGAGGCGGCGATCCGCGCGATCGCGAGCCGCTACTACGAGGCGCTCGGCGACCGCGCTGCGCACGAGCGCGAGGGCGCGCTCAAGCCGGGCGAGCGCCAGTACTTCGTGGCGGGCGGATTCTTCATCACGCCCGACGGCGCGTGGCACATGCTCGTCGGCAACGTGAACTTTCCGCCCGAGCAGGAGCGGCTGATGATCCCGATCGACGGCGGGCATCCGGGCTGGGTGGTGAAGAACCGCTCGAAGCTGCTCCTGCGCAACACCGACGAGCACGGCCAGTTCCGCCAGTACCTCAAGACCTCGCGGATGGGCTCCGCGATCTTCGCGCCGCTTTTCTGGCAGGGCGAGATCCTCGGCCAGATCGTGATGGCCGCGCAGGCGCGCTACACGATGCGCGAGGAGGACCTGGCGGTGCTCGTCGCCTGCTCGCGCGCCGCGGCCGCGGCCTGGATCGCGCACGGCGGGCCGGCCTGGCTCGCGGCAAACTATCCGCCCCCGAACCCCTTCAAGGTCGGCCTCGACGGCGTCTGACGGGCGCCGCTGCCGCCACAGTGCCTGAGGCGCCGAACTACCTGACGTCGGTCGACGCGCGCGCGCTCGCGGCGGAATTTCCGCTCGGCGCGGCCTTCGTGCGGCGGTTTCGATCGCTCAGCCGCGACGAGCTGCGGGCGCTGCAGGAAGCGCGCTTCGCGCGCGTCGTCGAGCGCGCGTGGAAGATCCCCTTTTACCAGCGGCTGTGGGGTGACTCGGGTGCGAAGCCGGGCGACATTCGCGGCCTCGACGATCTCCCGCGCCTCCCGACGTTCGACAAGTCCGACATCATGGATTCGCTCGAGCGGAGGCCGCCGCTCGGCGACTTCCACGGCATGGAGAGCTATCCGGCGGAGGAGCGCCCGCCGGTGATCCTGCACACGACGAGCGGCACCACCGGCAAACCGCAGGTGCTCCTCTTCGGCCCGCGCGGCCGCGAGGTGCAGAACCTGCTGCTCGCGCGGGTCTACCTCTTCCAGGGGTTGCGCGACGACGACGTGGTGCACTCGGTCTACGGGCACGGGATGATCAACGGCGGCCACTACATCCGGGAGACGGTCACCCACTGGACGCGCGCGCTCTTCCTCTCCGCGGGGACCGGTGTGGAGACGCGCTCGTCGACGCAGATCGAACTGATGCGCGACTTCGGCGCGACGGTGATCGTCGGGTTCGGTGACTACGTCAAGCACCTCGGCGAGCTCGCGCGTTCAAGCGGCGTGGAGCTGAAGGTGCGCATGATCTCCGGCCACGTCGGCGAGGACCGCGATGCGGTGTCGCGCGCGTGGCGCGGCGCCGAGGTGTTCGACTGGTACGGCGTTGGCGACACCGGCATCATCGCGGGCGAAGGGCCGGACCATGCGGGTCTCTACGTCATGGAGGACGCGCACTACCTCGAGCTCCTCGACCTCGAAACCGGGCAGCCGGCCGGCGAGGGCGGGACCGGCGACATGGTGGTCACGGTGCTCTTCAAGGACGACATCTATCCGATGATCCGCTTCAATACCCACGACGTGACCGGGTTCCGCGCCGACGCTTCGCCGCTCGGGCTCAAGCTCCGGCGCATCCGCGGCTTCCTCGGCCGCAGCGACAACATGGTGAAGCTGCGCGGCATCAACGTGTTCCCGCAGGCGATCGCCGCGATGCTCGCGGACGCGCCCGGCTACGCCGGCGACTACGTCTGCCGCCTGGAGCGCGACGCCGCAGGTCGCGACGCGCTCACGGTCGCGATCGAGGTCCGCGCCGCTGAGCAGGGGCTCGAAGCCGCGTACCGCGAGCTCCTCCGCCGCAAGCTCGGGCTCGAAGTGGCGATCGAGCTCGCCGCGCCGCGTGCGCTCGCGCCGCTGACCGGCATCGACTCGCGGCAGAAGCCGATCCGGCTCCTCGATCTGCGGAAGCGCGGGTCGTGACCGAAGGCATCGCCGCGCTCGCCGGCGCGCTCGAGCGCGGAGAGATCACCGCGGAGGACGCGACTCGTGCGTTCCTCGCACGGATCGAAGCGCGCGACAGTGCGCTGCGGGCCTTCATCCGGGTGATGCGAGACGAGGCGCTCGCCGCAGCACGCGCGTCGGACGAACGGCGCCGGGCGGGAGCGGGGAAAGGCACGCTCGACGGGATTCCGCTCGCGATCAAGGACAACATCGACGTCGCGGGCGTGCCGACGTCGGGCGGCATCCGGCACTACCGTGACGGCATCGCGGGCGAGGACGCGTTCGTGACCCGCCGGCTGCGCGACGCCGGCGCGGTGATCCTCGGCAAGCTGAACATGCACGAGGCGGCGCTCGGCGCGACCGGCGACAACCCGTGGTTCGGCCGCTGCGAGAATCCGCATCGCGCCGGGCACACGCCGGGCGGGTCGAGCAGCGGCTCGGGCGCGGCGGTCGCGGCGGGGCTCGCAGCGGGGGCGCTCGGCACCGACACGCTCGGCTCGGTTCGCGTCCCGGCGTCTTACTGCGGGACGGCGGGCTTCAAGCCCACCTTCGGTCTTGTCAGCACGCGCGGGGTGATGCCGCTCTCGTGGACGCTCGACCACGTCGGGTTTCTCGCGCCGCGCGTCGCCGACCTCGAACTGCTCTTCGACGCTTGCGCGGGCTTCGACCGCGAGTGGGCGTACGCGCGGCGCGGGCCGCGGTTCCTGAGCCCGAAGCGGGCCGGTGCCGGCGATCTGCACGGGCTGCGCGTCGGCAGGCCGGCGCTATCGATCGCGCTCGAGCCCGATGTCGCGAGCGCCTGGAAACGCGCGATCGAAGCGCTTGCCGTGCGCGGGGCGGCAATCGTTGACGTCGAGCTCACCGGTTACGACTTCTCGCGCATGCGCCGCGAGGGACTGCTCGTTTCGGAGGTCGAAGGCGCCGCCTTCCACAAGGAGGCGCTCGAGCGCGATCCGGAAGGGTTTTCCGCCGAACTCCGCGGCATGCTCGCGTTCGGCGCAAGGCAGACGGCGGTGCGCGCGGCGCAGGCCTACCGCCGGCTCGCGGACGTGCGCGTCATCGCGCGCCGGGCTTTCGGCGGGATCGATGCGATGGTCCTGCCGACGACGCCGCAGGCCGCGTTTCCGTTCTCGCAGGCGGTCCCGGTCGATCAGGCGGACCTCACCGGGTTCGCCAACATCGTGGGCATTCCCGCGGGCTGCGTGCCGTTCGGGAAGAACGCCGACGGTCTGCCGCTCTCGGTGCAGGTGATGGCGCCGGCGTTCGAGGACCGCCTGGTCCTCGACGTGCTCGCGGCGCTCGAAGGCGCCGGACCGGCCTGATAACATTGTCCGGACATCCGACCACGCCGATGCCCGCTCAACCCTGGTCCTGGCCGAACGGCGCCCGCCTCGCGCTCTCGATCGTCGTCAACGTCGAGGAGGGCGCGGAGAGCTCGATCGCCGAGGGCGATCGCGGCCCCGAGCCGGTGGACGAGCTGGGGATCGCGCTCAAGAAGCCGATCCGCAACTACGGCAACGAGTCCAACTACCGCTACGGGATCCGGGCCGGCGCACCGCGCGTGATGCACCTGCTGAAGGCGCACGACGTGGCCGCGACGTTCACCGCGGCGGCGGTCGCGCTCGAGCGCGCCCCCGAGCTCGCGCGCGAGATCGTCGCCCAGGGTCACGAGGTGTGCGCGCACGGCTGGCGCTGGGTGCACCAGTTCCACCTCGGCGAGGCCGACGAGCGCGAGTTCATCCGCAAGGCGGTCGCGTCGATCGAGCGCACGACCGGGACGCGCCCGTACGGCTGGCTCTCGCGCTATCTCCTCACCGGGAACACGCGGCAACTGCTCGCCGCAGAGGGGTTTCGCTACCACATGGACGATTACAGCGACGATCAGCCGTTCTGGGACGTGGCCGGCGGCCGACCGATCGTCGTGATGCCGTACGCGCTCGACACGAACGACATGAAGTTCTGGACCGACCCGGCGCTCGCGACCGACCAGTGGCTGCGCTACGCGACCGACACGTTCGACTGGCTGTACGAGGAAGGCGCGGGCGCGCCGCGCATGATGTCGCTCGGCGTGCACCTGCGGATCATCGGCCGGCCCGGCCGGATCGGCGCCTTCGACCGGTTCCTCAAGCACGCGACGGCGCGGCCGGGCGTATGGATCGCGACGCGGCGCGCGATCGCGGAGCACTTCGCTTCGAAGGTGCCGCCGCCTAAGGTTTGAGCAGGAAGGAGTGATCCCATGAAGCTCGAGCAACCTCCGCGCCCCCCGCGGCACACCGACCCCGCCGAGGAACAGGCGATCCTCGACGCGATCCAGCGCTGGCTCGACAAGGACGTGCGCCCGAACGTCATGAAGCTCGAGCACGACGACGTCTGGCCGGCGGAGATGGTCGCGCAGATGAAGGCGTTCGGGCTGTTCGGCGCGGTGATCGACCCGAAGTGGGGCGGTCTCGGGCTGTCGGCTTCGACCTACGCGAAGATCGTCAGCCGGATCTCGGAAGCCTGGATGTCGCTGACCGGGATCTTCAACTCGCATCTGATGACCGCATGCCTCGTCGAGAAGTTCGGCACCGACGAACAGCGGCGCCGCTGGCTGCCGAAAATGTGCGCCGGCGAGCTCCGCGGCGGGCTGGCGCTCACCGAGCCCGATTGCGGCACCGATCTATCGGCGGTCCGCACGCGCGCGCTGAAGCGCGGTGACCGCTACGTCGTCAACGGCACCAAGACCTGGATCTCGAACGGCATCCAGGGCAGCGTGTTCGCCGTGCTCGTCCGGACCGATCCCGACGCGCAGCCGCCGCGCCGCGGACTGTCGATGTTCGTGATGGAGAAGGGACCCGGGTTCAAGCCGTCCCGCAAGCTCGAGAAGCTCGGCTACAAGGGCATCGATTCGGCCGAGCTGGTGTTCGAGGACTTCGAGGTGCCGGCAGCGAACCTGATCGGGGAGGAGGGGCAGGGTTTCTATCTCGCGGTGAGCGGGCTCGAGCTCGGCCGGATCAACGTCGCCGCGCGCGGCGTCGGCGTCGCGAAGAGCGCGCTCGACGAGGCGGTGCGCTACGCGCAGCTCCGCAAGACGTTCGGCAAGCCGATCTGCGAGCACCAGGCGATCCAGCTCAAGCTCGGCGAGATGGCGACCCGCGCCGAGGCGGCGCGGCTCCTCACCGAGGCCGCGGCCCAGGCCTACGACGGCGGGCGCCGCTGCGACATGGAGGCCGGCATGGCGAAGTACTTCGCCACCGAAGCCGCGCTCGAGAACGCGACCGAGGCGATGCGGATCCACGGCGGCTACGGCTACTCGAAGGAATTCCCGGTCGAGCGCCTCTTCCGCGACGCGCCGCTCCTCTGCATCGGCGAGGGGACGAACGAGATGCAGCGGATCATCATCGCGCGGCAGCTCGTCGAGCGGAACCGGATCTGATTCGCGCTCCGACGCGCGACGCAGCGCCTCCGCCGCGACCGGGGTAGAGTCTCGCTGCGCTGCATCGCAGCATCGAAGCATGTCCTCCGACACCATCGTTTCGCGCCACGCCGGCGCGCCTTTCGAGCCGCCTCCGCGCGCTGACCCTCGGCGCGCTCGGCGTGGTGTTCGGCGACATCGGCACGAGCCCGCTGTACGCGTTCAAGGAGGCGTTCGTCGGCGCGCACCCGCTCCCGGTGAGCGAGGGCAACGTGCTCGGCGTGCTGTCGCTGATCTTCTGGTCGGTGATGCTGATCGTGTCGCTGAAGTACGTCGCCTTCGTCCTGCGCTTCGACAACAAGGGCGAGGGCGGCGTGCTCGCGCTGCTCGCGTTCGCGACTCGCCTTTTCCGCGGCAACGAGAAGCTCCAGTGGACGGCCGCTGTGGTCGCGGTGTTTGCGGCCTCGCTCTTCTACGGCGACGCCCTGATTACGCCGGCGATCTCGGTGCTCTCGGCGGTGGAAGGACTGTCGGTCGCGACCGCGGCGCTCGAGCCCTGGGTGGTGCCGGTGACGCTCGGGATCCTGATCGCCCTGTTCGCGATCCAGAGCCACGGCACCGGCCGGGTGGGGAAGCTCTTCGGCCCGGTCACCGTCGTCTGGTTCCTCGCCATCGGCGCGCTCGGACTGGCGAGCGTCCTCGAGACGCCCGGAGTCGTGTGGGCGCTCGACCCGAGCCGCGCGGTCGCGTTCGCGAGCACCTCGCCGGGGCTCGCCTTCGTCGCGCTCGGGGCGGTGTTCCTCACGCTCACCGGCGCCGAGGCGCTCTACGCCGACATGGGCCACTTCGGCCCGCTCCCGATCCGCGTGGCCTGGTTCGGGCTGGTGCTGCCGGCGCTGATGCTGAACTACCTCGGGCAGGGCGCGCTCGTCCTGCGCAGCCCCGAAGCGGTCAAGAACCCGTTCTATCTCCTCGCGCCGCCGGAGCTCCTCCTGCCGCTCGTCGCCCTGGCGACCGCGGCAACCGTGATCGCCTCGCAGGCGGTGATCTCCGGCGCGTTCTCGGTGACCCAGCAAGCCTCCCGCCTCGGCTACCTGCCGCGCATCCCGGTCACGCACACCTCCGAGACCGAGCGCGGCCAGATCTACGTCGGTCGTCTCAACTGGATCATGCTCGTCATCGTGGTGCTGCTGGTGCTCGGTTTCGGCTCGTCGAGCAACCTCGCGGCGGCCTACGGCATCGCGGTATCGGGCACGATGGTGCTGACGACTTCGCTCATCGCGCTGGTGGTCTACGCGCTCGGGGGGGCCGCGCGCGTGCCGGTCCTCGCGGTACTCGCCGTCATCGGCTTGGTCGAGCTCGCGTTTCTCGCCTCGAATGCGACCAAGATCGTGGCCGGCGGCTGGTTCCCGCTCGCGTGCGGGCTCGTCATCTTCACGCTGCTCTCGACCTGGAAGCGCGCGACCGACTACCTGAACTCGGCGGCGGTGCGCAGGAAGGTGCCGATCGCGGGATTCTTCGAGCATCTCGGCGAGGTGGCCACGGTGCCCGGCACGGCGGTGTTCTTCTCGGCCGACCCCGATGCCGTCCCGACCACGCTGCTGCACAACCTGAAGCACAACAAGGTGCTGCACGAGCGCGTCGTGTTCTTCACGATCGAGACCGCGGACGTGCCGCGCCTGCCGAACGCGGAGCGCACCGAGGTGCGGGTCATCGTACCGAAGCGGGTCTACCAGGCGACGGTGCGCTACGGCTTCATGGAGGACCCGGACGCGATGCGGGCGCTCGCGCTGCTCTCGCGCCACGGGCTGCGCTTCGAGCGCGACGAGACCACCTTCTTCCTGGGGAAGTCGACGATCGCCCGCGCCGAGCGGCCGGGCCTCTTCACCTGGCGCCGCGAGCTCTTCCGGTGGATGCAGCGGAACAGTCCGACCGCGGTCGAGTACTTCAAGCTCCCGCCCGACCGGGTGATCGAGCTCGGCACGCAGCTCACCCTCTGAGCCTGCGCGAAGGGGACGAACCATGAAACTCGCAGGCGTCAGGGTCGTCGAGCTCTCGCTCTTCCTCCCCGGGCCGCACCTCACGATGATGATGGCCGACCACGGCGCGGACGTGATCAAGGTCGAGCCGTACGAGGGCGGCGAGCCGGTCCGCCACATCGGCCCGAAGCAGGCGGGCGAAACGGTCTACTTCCGCAACACCCATCGGGGGAAGCGGAGCCTCCGGCTCAATCTCAAGCATCCGGAGGGCCGCGAGATCCTCATGCGCCTCGCCGAGCGCGCGGACGTCCTGGTCGAGTCGTTCCGGCCGGGGGTCGTCGACCGGCTCGGCATTGGCTACGCCGCGGTGAGCGCCCGCGCGCCGCAGATCGTCTACTGCTCGATCTCGGCCTTCGGGCAGAGCGGCGCCTACCGCGACCGGCCAGCACACGACCTCGCCGTCGAGTCGCTCGCCGGTCTGGTGAGCGTGAACCTCGACCAGGAGGACCGGCCGGCGATGCCCGCGGTGCCCGCGGCGGACATGGCGGCCTCCCTGATGGCGCTCTCCGGCATCCTCATGGCGCTGCTGAGGCAGCGCGCGACCGGGCAGGGCGACTATCTCGACATCGCGATGCACGACTCGCTCCTCGCGTGGACGGCGAACGTCATGGGCCCGGTCTTCGCGGAGCAGCGGGCGCCGGTGCCGAAAGCGGAGCGGACCTGGGGCGGGAACGCGTTCTACAACCTGTACGAAACGAAGGACGGTGGCTGGCTCGCGCTCGGTGCCTCGGAGCACAAGTTCGCCGAGAACTTCCTCGCGAAAGCCGGGCGATCGGATCTTGCCCCGTACGCGCACAAGCAGCCCGGCGAGCAGGGGCCGCTGATCGCCTATCTGCGCCGGCTCCTGAAGGAGAAGACGCTTGCAGAGTGGCTCGCATGGCTCGACGGCGTGGACGTCGCGTACGCGCCGGTGCGATCGCTCAAGGACGCGATCGACGATCCGAACACGCGTTCGCGCGGGATGCTGCTGATGGACGAGCAGGGTCGCCAGCATCTCGGTGTCCCGATCAGATTCGCCCGCGAGCCTGCGCGGCCCAACCTGCACGCTCCCGGGTTCGGCGAGCATTCGAACGAGATCGTGAAGAGCCTCGGGTACGGCGACGCGGACGTCGAGCGGCTGCGCGCCGAGCGCGTCATCTGAACGAGCAATCGGGATGACGCTCGAGCTCGACCCGGCCGCGCTCGATCTCGCCCGCTTCATCCGCCCCGGCGACACCGTCGCCGTCGCGCAGGGCTCGTCCGAGCCGCTGACGCTCACCGAGGCGCTGATCGCGCAGAGCGGCGAGCTCGGCGCGATCACCGTCTTCCTGGGCCTGATGTACTCGGACACTTTCGCGCCCGACGCGGCGCCGGGGTTCCGCTACTCGAGCTACGGCGCGCTCGGGATCGCTCGCACGCTTCGCGCGCGCCGGGCGGCTCGAGGTCGTGCCCTGCCACTACTCGCAGCTGCCGTGGCTCCTCGCGTCCGGGCCGGTGAAGGCCGACGTGGTCATGATCGGTCTCTCGCCCGCGGTCGCCGGCGTGGCGACGCTCGGGCCGGCGCACGGGTACGCGCTCGCGGCCACGACCCGCGCGCGCGTCGTCCTGGCGGAGATCAACGAGCGGATGCCCTGGCTCTACGGTGGCGAGCTGCCCGCTGGATTCCGGATCGATGCGGCGGTACGCACGTCGCGTCCGTTGCCCAAGTATCCCGATTCGCGCGTCGGTGAGGTGGAGCGCGAGGTCGCGGCCAAGGTGGCCGGACTGATCCCGGACGGCGCCACGCTGCAGTTCGGCGTCGGCACGATCGCCGATGCCGTCCTCGGCGCGCTCGGCGGCCATCGCGACCTCGGCCTGCACACCGGGATGCTCCCCGCCGCGGCGCTGCCGCTGCTCGAACGCGGGGTGGTGACGAACCGTCGCAAGCCGATCGACGTCGGCGTCACGGTGAGCGGCGTCTATATCGGCGACGAGGCGCTCTACCGGTACATCGATCGGAACCCGGCGACGCGGCTCGCCGGTCCGGAGTACACGCACGCGATCGAGACGCTCGCGCGCATTCCCGGCTTCGTCAGCATCAACTCGGCCGTCGAGGTCGACCTCGCGGGCAACATCAACGCCGAGGTCGCGGGCGGCGCCTACGTCGGCGGCGTCGGCGGCCAGCTCGACTTCGTCCGCGGCGCCGCGGCGGCGCCCGGCGGCCGGGCGATCATCGCGCTGCCCTCGGTCTCGCGCGACGGCAAGTCGAGCCGCGTGGTCGCGCGGTGCGCGACGGTCACGACGCCCGCCGCCGATGCCGACACGATCGTCACGGAGTGGGGCGTCGCCGAGCTGCGCGGCGTGTCATTCGACGAGCGCGCGCGCCGGGTCACGGCGATCGCGCATCCGGCGTTTCGGGATCAGCTCGCGGCCGCGGCGCGGGCCAAAGGCAGATCCGGAGCCTAACTCACGCGCTGCAGCTTCTGCAGCGACCGCATGCGCCACGGCACCGTCTTGTCCGGGAAGAGGCGCGGATACTCGGTGTAGCTGACCTCGCCGACGTAGATGTCGCCACGCGAATCGACCGCGAGCCCGTGCGGCGCGACGAACTTGCCGGTCTCGAGGCCGGGTCCCGCCTCGCCGCCGAGACGCGCCACGACCTTGCCTTCGCCGTCGACGATCGAGAGGCGCGGGCCGATGTTGGGATGGTTGCGGTTCACCGCCATTGCCGGCCCGAGCTCGCCGATGATGAACTGCCGCTTCGGTCCGTGGCAGCAGAAGAGGCCGCACGGCCGGTGCATGTTGACCCACTGCGTCTCGTAGCGGCCGTTGCCGTCGAACACCTGGACGCGGTGGTTCTCGCGGTCGGCGACGTAGACCCAGCCGTCCGGGTCCGCGGCGATGTTGTGCGCGATGTTGAACTGGCCGGGATCGGTGCCCGGCTCGCCCCAGGACAGGAGCAGCTTTCCGTCCGGCGAATACTTGTGGACGCGCGCGTTCCCGTACCCGTCGCTCACGTAGATCTCGCCCTTGGGCGAGAGCGCCGTGTGCGTGCAGCGGTGGAACGGCAGGCCGCTCATGTACGGCGTGGCCTGGCCGGGAACGCCGATCTCGAGCAGCACCTTGCCCTCGGTCGTGCACTTGCGCACGAAGTGGCCGCCGTCGTCGGTGCAGTAGAGGAGGTCGTTCGCGTCGATGTGCAGGCCGTGCGCGCGCGGAAAGGTCCCTTCGCCCCACGAGCGCAGGAAGTTCCCGTCGCGGTCGAACACGCACATCGGGTGCTCGCCGCGGTTGAAGACGTAGACGCGGTCCTTGCTGTCCACCGCGACCGACGCGACGTCCTTGAACTCCCATCCGTCGGGCAGCTTCGCCCAGTCCTCCACGACGCGGTAGCGATGCTCGCCGGTGCCCAGAATGGTCGTCATCGGTGTCTCCTGTTTGGTCGGCCGGATCGGATGCGCGCGGGAGCGTAGCATGCTGCGGCTCGATCGCCGCTTTTGCGCCCCTTCGCTTCGGTCCGGGGTGGCTGAGCGGCCCTGATCCCAAGAGGGCTTGCAAGACGCGTTTACAGGATGGGCCGTTACAAGACAGAAACAAAAACGCCGTGCGTCGACATCGACGCGTTACCGCGACTGCGTACCGTGGCGCCTCCTTGCTTTCGCGTGAGTCACATTGGAGGTCCAAGTGCAAGACATCGGTTACATCACCCTCGAGAAGACCGCAGGACACCTGAACGCGTCCGATATTGAAGCCCTCGTCGCCGGAATTCGCGGCGAAGTGCTGACGCCGCGCGACGGCGCGTACGGCGCCGCGCGGAAGATCTGGAACGGCATGGTGGACAGCCGTCCCGCCCTCATCGTCCGCGCCAGCAACCCGCAGGACGTGCGGCACGCGGTCAATTTCGCCCGCGAACACCGCATGCTGGTCAGCGTGCGCGGCGGCGGCCACCACATCGCGGGCAACTCCGTTGCCGAAGGCGGCCTGGTCATCGATCAATCCGGCCTGCGAACGGTTCGCGTCGACCCCGAACGGCGCGTCGCGCGTGTCGCCCCGGGGGCGTTGCTGAGCGACTTCGACCGCGAGGCGCAAGCCTTCGGCCTGGCGACGCCGCTCGGCATCAACTCCACCACCGGCGTTGCGGGGCTCACCCTCGGCGGCGGCTTCGGCTGGCTGACCCGCAAGTACGGCATGACGATCGACAACCTGATCTCCGCGGACATCGTCACCGCGGACGGCCGGCAGCGCATCGTTTCGGCGAGCCAGGAGCCCGACCTGTTCTGGGCGATCCGCGGCGGCGGCGGCAACTTCGGCGTCGTGACCTCGTTCGAGTTCAAGCTGCATCCCGTCGGGCCGGAGGTCTATTCGGGCCTCGTCGTATATCCGGCCGACCAGGCGCGGAAGGTCCTTCGAGCGTGGCGCGACTTTACGGTCGATGCGCCCACGGAGCTGAGCGTATGGGCGGTGCTGCGAAAGGCGCCGCCGCTGCCGTTCCTGCCCGAATCGGTTCACGGCAAGGACGTGGTCGTGTTCGCGGTCGTCCACGCCGGCGATCTTGCCGCAGGCGAACGGGCCGCCGCGCCGGTGTCCAAGTTCGGCAGCCCGGTCGGGGCCGCGCTGGGGCCGACGCCCTATGCCGGATTCCAGGGTGCGTTCGATCCGCTACTCCAGCCCGGAGCGCGCAACTACTGGAAGTCCCACAACCTCAGTCGGCTCGACGACGGTCTGCTCGACGTCGCGGTCGCTGCAGCAGCTGGAGCGCCGGGACCCGAGTGCGAAGTGTTCATCGCCCAGCTCGGCGGTGCGATGGGGCGAGTCGCGCCCGCGGACACGGCCTACGCCGGGCGCGACGCGAACTACGTCATGAATGTCCACGGTCGTTGGCAGAGCGCGGCCGACGACGACCGGGGCCGCGAGTGGGCGCGGCGCCTGTACCGGGACGCAACGCCGTTCGCGACCGGCGGCGGGTACGTGAACTTCTTCACCGAGGACGAGGGCGAGCGGGTGGCGCAGGCTTACGGCGTCAACTTCGGGCGGCTGCGGGAGATCAAGCGGCGGTTCGATCCCGACAACCTGTTCCGGATGAACATGAACGTTACGCCCGCGGCCGCGAAGCTGGCGGCCTAGGGGATTGAGCGCCGGTAGATGCGCAGCGCGCGCCAGGCGCCGCTGCCGCCGCCGGCGCAGGTCGGGCCGCAGCCCGACCGGGCGCGCCGGTTTACCATCGGGCCATTACCGTGCCCGGAGGAGACCCATGACCGTCGTCATCAACCACGCGCTGCGCCAGCTCCGCGAAGGGAGGCTCGCGATCGGCCTCGGCCTGCGCCAGGCGCGCACCGTGGACATCGCGCAGATCGCGAAGACGAGCGGATTCGACTGGCTCTTCATCGACTGCGAGCACAACTCGATGAGCGTGGACACCGCCGCGCAGATCGCGGCGGCCGCGCTCGCCGTCGGGGTCACGCCGATCGTGCGCGTACCGGGGTACGAGCACTATCACGCGACGCGCGCGCTCGACAACGGCGCCCAGGGCGTGGTGGTGCCGCACGTCGACACGGCCGAGCACGCGCGCCGGATCGCCGACTACTGCCGCTATCCGCCGGTCGGCCATCGATCGATGGGCGGCGGGCTGCAGCAGCTCGGGTTCGCGCCGATGCCGCTCGGCGACGCGGCACGGATCGTGAACGCCGAGACGCTGGTGGTCGTCATGCTCGAGTCGCCCGCAGGCGATCGACAATTGCGAGGCGATCGCGGCGGTGCCGGGCATCGATGCACTGCTGATCGGCACCAACGATCTCTGCTTCGAGATGGGCATCCCCGGGCAGTTCGACCATGCGCGCGTCGTGGATGCGTACACGAGGCTCGTCGCCGCTTGCCGCAAGCACGGCAAGTTTCCCGGAATGGGCGGCGTGTACGCACCGGAGCTCCTCGAGCGCTACATCGGGATGGGCGTGCGCCTGATCCTGGCCGGCTCCGATTTCGCGCTGCTGATGCAAGCGGCCGGCGCACGGGCGAGCCTGGTGCGCACGTTCGAGCGCTAGCTCGTCACAGCCTCAGCTCCCACGTCTGCCCGACCAGGCTGTGGCCGAAGCTGTGGTGCGGCTCCTCGGCGACCAGGCGATAGCCTGCCCCTTCGTAGATATGGCGGGCGGCGTGAAGGATGCTGTTCGTCCACAGCACGATCTTCCGGTAGCCCTTCTCGCGCGCGAAGCGTTCGCATTCGTCGACGAGCCGCCCGCCGATGCCGAGCCCGCGGGCGCTCGGTTCGACGTACAGCAGCCGTAGCTGCGCGACCGTCCGCGACTTCGACACCAGGAACACCGAGCCGACGATCTCGCCGTCGCGCTCGGCGATCCAGCAGCGCTCGCGCTGCGGGTCGAAGTTCTCGATGAACTTGGCGACGATCGTCGCGACGAGCGCCTCGAACCGCTCGTCCCAGCCGTACTCCTGCGCGTAGAGGGCGCCATGGCGGTGGACGACCCAGCCCATGTCGCCGGGTCGATGGGGACGAAGGAGGTAGGGGACCTTCGGCTCGGGCGCCGCGCCGAGCAGCCGCCCGACGTCGCGCATCGCTTCCACCAGCCTCCGCTGCCCGGCGTCGGACAGCTCCCCGAGCATCGCCCGCACCTCGGCGGCCGAGCGGGTGTTCAAGGTCCCGAAGGTGCGCTTGCCCCCGGCGGTGAGTCCGAGCAGGCTCTGCCGCCCGTCCGATTTCGACCGCTCCCGGGCGATCAGGCGCCGGCGCTCGAGGCCGCGCAGCATCCGGCTGAGATAACCCGCATCCAGGCCGAGGTCGCGCGCGAGCTCGGCCGCCGTCGGGCGCTCGCGGTGCGCGAGCTCGTAGAGGAGCCGCGCTTCGGTGAGCGAGAACGGGCTGTCGAGCAGCCCGGCCCGGAGCGCGCCGATGCGGCGCGTGTAGAAGCGGTTGAAGCGCCGGACGACGTCCACGCGCGGGTCGGCGGGCAGGGCCATGGGGATCGGATGCCATGGTCAAGCAATTGGTTGCTTTAGTCAAGTTTAGGCCGGGCATCGCTGCCCTTATGCATGCGCGCATGGAATGGATAAGATGTAGAAATCTCGTTTAACAACCGGCCGCAGGAAGCCTACAGTGCTGCCCGTAGTCGAGGCTAACTGAAGGAGTACTGATCATGCGAGACGATCATGTGTTTTACGGCCACATCGGCGGGCGGTATCCGACCGCCGACGAGATCGAGTACCACGTCCACGCGGCGCACCGTCTGCGCGCCGCAGCGGTCCACGGGCTGCTGCACGACGCGTTCAGGCGGCTTGCGGCTCTGTTCCGCCGCCGCCCGGCGGCGAAGCTTCAGACCTGCTGAGGCGGCGCCGTGCCGATCCTTAGCGTGCTGGTCAGCGGTGAGCCGTCGGCCGAGCGGAGCGCGGCGATCGCCGCCTGACCGGGCAAGGGACGCGCGGTCGTGATCATCGCCCGGCACGGAATCGTCGATGGCGCCGGCGGCCTGCCGATCATCAGCCGGGCCGTCGTGCGCGGCGATACCGTTTACCTGTGCGGCGTAACCCCGGATCCGGTCGGAGACATTCGCTCCCAGACGAAGCAGGTGCTGGAGCGAATCGACCGGCTGCTCGCGGTGGCCGGCAGCGACAAATCGAAACTGCTGACCGCGCAGGTCTGGCTCGCGGACATGAGCCTGTTCGAGGCGCACAACGCGGCCTGGAACGCGTGGGTCGACCGCGAGAACCCGCCGGTGCGCGCGTGCGTGCGTGCGGAGCTCTGGCAGCCGGGGATGCTGGTCGAAATCATGGTGACCGCCGCCAGGTAGCGGCGTCCCTCGCCCTAGCCGTTCAGGCCGAAGGCCTTCGCCAAGAGCTCGTACGAGCGCCGTCGGCTCGCGTAGTCGCCGGTGATCGTCAGGATCATCAGCTCGTCCGCGCCGAACCGCCTGGCGAGCGCGAGCAGCTTCGTGCGCACCTCGTCGGGCGCGCCGTGCACCAGGCGCTCGCGTTGCGAGACAACGTAGGCGCGCTCCCGCTCAGTGTAGCGGTGCGCTGCGGCCTCCTCGGCGGTCGGCACCGGCGCGTCCACGCCGAGTGCCATGTGCAACCGGCGGAGGTCGATTGATCCGGCGAGCCGCTCGGCTTCGGCTGCACTCTGCGCGCAGATCACGAACGCACAGACGATCGCCCGCGGGGCGGACTCGCGCGCCGACGGCCTGAACATCTCCCGGTATGCCCGCGTCACCGCCTCCCCGCCGTGGGCGCTGATGAAGTGCGCGAACGCGAACCGCAGGCCGAGCTCCGCCGCGAGCGCGCCGCTGTAGTCGGACGAGCCGAGCAGCCACACCTCCGGCGCGGTCTCGCCGGCCGGCTGCGCCTTCACCCGCGCGAAGGGATGGCTTGGCGGGAGCTCGCCGTCCAGGAAACCGACGAGGTCGCGCACCTGCTCGGGAAAATCGTCGGCGAACGCGTACGGGCCGCGCGCCACCGCCTGCGCCGTGAGCCGGTCGCCGCCGGGCGCGCGGCCGACCCCGAGGTCGATCCGTCCCGGGAACAGCGCTTCGAGCATCCGGAACTGCTCGGCCACCTTGAGCGCGCTGTAGTAGGGCAGCAGCACGCCGCCGGTGCCGACGCGGATGCGGGAGGTCGCAGCCGCGACGCGCGTGGCGAGGATCTCGGGGCACGGATCGCCGAGGGCGGCGATCGCGTGGTGTTCGGCGAGCCAATAGCGGGCAAAGCCGAGGCGATCGGCGACCTCGGCGAGCCTGACGGTCTCAGTGACCGCGTCGGCCGGGCGCGTGCCCGAGATGATCGGCGACTGGTCGAGGATGCCGAGCGCGAGGCTCATCGCGCCGCCGTCATCCGGCCATCCAGATCAGCGCGGCGACGAGCGCCGACATCGCGACCGCGATCCAGAAGATGCCGATCATGCGCTGCTTGTCGCTCCAGGTGATGCCCTCCTTCTTCTTCTTCGCCATCGAGTACTCGAACCAGATGATCAGCATCCCGATGCCGAACGTGATGGCGGCCCACTTGAGCATGGCGCTTCCCCCTGCCGTTGTAGTGGCCCGATTCTAGGGCGTCCGGGGGCCGCCCGACGTGCGGAGTGTCACGCGCGCGAGCGGCATCACCGCGGTTTCCCGTCGCGGAACGCCCACGCGTGGAGCGGCGCGAGCAGCAGCGCCCAAGCGATCGCGACCACGCCCATCGTGTAGAAGGCGGTCGCGATCCCGAACGCGTCCTTCAGCGCGCCCATGAGAAGCGGCGTCGAGAAATGCGAGAGCCCCCAGCCGAGGCCGCCGAGCGCCAGCGCGGAGCCGCGCGCCTCGATCGTCGAGAGATCACTGATCAGGAGCTGGAAGTAGAGCGTCATCACGCCCGAGCCGAAGCCGACGAGGAGCAGGAGCGCGCTCACCGGCACCGGATGGTGGAACGCCGCCGCGCCGAGCACCGCGAGTCCGACCGAGAGCGCGGTCGCGACCGGGATCGAGCGCGCCGACACGCGCCGCACGAAGTGCGCCGCCCCGACCCCCGCGGCGACCGATCCGACCGCGCGCAGCGCGAGCATCCAGCCGGCGGCGTCGCTCGAGAACCCCTGGCCGACGAGGAGCAGCGGATAGAACGACATGCCGAGTGAGAACGGCAGCGCCGAGATGTACGCGCACGCCACCGCGAACCAGATCGAGCGCCGGCGCGCGAGCGACCGGTAAGCGGCGAGCATCGGTGGGTGCCCGGCGGTCGGGCGCGGCGCCGGCGCGACAAACACCGCCATCAGCGCGAACGCCACCGCGCCGCCCGCGAGCGCGACCGTCCAGAACCCGGCCGCGAATCCGAACCAGGTGATGGTGAGCCCCGCGACGATCGTGCCGGCGATCTGCCCGCCGTTGGTGATCGAGTTGAGGAGGCCGAGCCCGCGCGACCGGTCGCCCGGGAGCTGGGAGCCGAGCGACCAGGTCGCCGGCCAGAACATCGCGCGCGACACGATGATGCAGAGCTGCGCGGCGAAGAGCGCGGCGAAGGTGGACGCGAAGGCAAACACTACGCCCGCCACCGCCAACATCGCCGCCGAGAACGTCGCCAGCCGCTTGCCGCCCAGCCGGTCGGTCCACGCGCCGCCGAGCAGGTTGAAGCCGATCTGCACCAGCACCGGCAGCGAGACGAGGCTGCCGATCGCAACGCCTGAGAAGCCGAGATAGTCCGCGTAGAGCGGAATCAGGATGTGCGTCATCCCGAGCCCGAGGTTCCACGCGAACGTGGAAGCGAAGAACGCGGGGACGCGGGCGACGTGCGACGCGCGCGGGGTCATGGCGGCCCGCCATGATCCGCGAGCGGCTGCGGCGGCGTCAAACTGCGCGCCGCTGGCACGCTTTCCCGCGGCGTGGCAGGCTGGCCGGGACGTCGACCCGAGCGCGCGGAATGAAGAGCGGCAAGCAACGCAGGATCGAGCTGAAATCACGCCGCGCCGGCCGGCGCGCGCAAGCCACCCTACCCCCGCCGAGCCGCGAAACGGGGCGGCTCGTTCCGGTCAACGAGGAAGCGCTCGCACCCTACTCGAGCTACGGCGCGCCCGACTTCGTCATGCGCGGTTACTACGTCGACCGCCCCTTCAAGTGTGCCGGCTGTGGCGCCGACGAAGTCTGGACGGGCACGCAGCAAAAGTGGTGGTACGAGGTCGCCAAAGGGTATGTGTACTCGGGCGCGAAGCTGTGTCGCGCCTGCCGGCGCCGAGAGCGGGACCGTCGGGCGGAGGCAAGGCGGGTGCACCTCGAAGGTCTCGCGCGGAGGAAGCGCGGGCGGTAGCATGGGGCAGGTCGTAAGGTCTTCGAATCCGTCGGCGACTGAGGGCCGTACCAGTCGGTAGCCGTCAGCCCCGAGGAGGAATCCATGCTCGTGCGCTTCGCCGCCGCGGCCGTCGCGGCGTTTTCCGTCGTCCCGCTCACGCAGGCCGCGCCCGGCGAGTGCTCCGCGAAGAGCGGCCCGGGCACTGCCGCGCTCGTCGAGCTCTACACCTCGGAGGGCTGCGACAGCTGTCCGCCCGCCGACGCGTGGCTGCGGAAGCTCCCGGCGACGGGCGCGGGCGGCATGGTCCCGCTTTCGTTCCACGTCGACTACTGGGACTACATCGGCTGGAAGGATCCGTTCGCGAGCCCGACCTTCGGCGCCCGCCAGCGCGAGCTCGCCGCGATCACCCGGAACCGGGTCGTATATACCCCGCAGGTCGTGCTCGCGGGCCGCGATTATCGGAGCTGGGGGAGCGGTACGCGCTTCTCGGCCGACGTCCAGGCGGTCAACGCGACGCCGGCACGCGCGGCGATCGCGCTCGAGCTCGCCGGCTCGCCTCCGGGGAGCGCCGAGCTGCGCGCGTCGGCCGCCGTGCCGAAGGCCGAGGATCGGACCGACGCCGTGCTCTACGTCGCGGTTTACGAGAACGGCCTCTCCAACCGGGTCACCGCGGGCGAGAACCGCGGCGCCACGCTCCAGCACGACTTCGTCGTGCGCGAATGGTGGGGACCGATCGCGCTCGATCGCGCGGGCACTGCCGAGCTCGCGCGGAAGCCCGCTGCGCTCGGCCTTGCGAATGGCGGCGTCGCCGCATTCGTCCAGAGCCGCCGGACGGGCGAGGTGCTGCAGGCGCTCGCACTGCCGGCCTGCAAGGGCTAGCAGCACCTACCTATCGAAAGCACGGTCCTCGCGCGCGGGCCGGCGCGCGTGACCAAATCGTGGTTTGAGGGTCGGCGACGCCGCCCTGTCGCTTCGTGGCATCGTCGGGCGTAGCGACGGGCGGTATCGACCCCGCGTCCCGTGATTTTCCGCACGCAATGAGGCGCCCGGCGACCCCTACGCTCGCGACGTCGACCAGAATAACGGCGCAGGATCAACGAATTCCGGGCGGACCATGTTCCGACCCGCGAAGCGCCTCAAGTGACCCAACGCCTCTTTCTGTCGGTGGTAGCGATTCTCGCGCTCGCGTCGGCGGGTTGCGCGCAGTTCGGCGCGCCGCCCGCCGAGCCCAAGGAGCAACCGCCAGCCCCGGTGGCGGCCCCCGCCGCCGTGGAACCGAAGCCGGCGCCCCCCGCCGTCGCTGCGCCGCCGGTCGAGGCGCCGCCCGCGGTCGCCGAACAGTGGGCCGCGGCCTTCACCAGGGGCGATCTCGACGCGTTGATGAGTCTCTACGACGACGACGCGCAGATGTGGGGGACTTCGTCGTCGCAGATCCGCAAGGGTGCGCGCGCGATTCGCCAGTACTACGCGCAGCTCCTGAAGGCGTTCCCGGGGACGCACATCACCCTCCGCGAGACGAATCCCCGCCGGTACGGCGACGCGGGCGTCAACTCGGGGTCGTACACGATGCGCCGCGTGGCCGCCGGCGGCAAGGTGGTCGTCACGTCCGCCCGGTTCACCATGACGTACGTGCGGCGCGACGGGAAGTGGCTGATCGTCGACCAGCACTCGTCGCTCGCCACGCGATGAACTTCCCGATGCTCCGCTTCCGCAGCCTGCAGGCGCGCATCGTGGTGGTGTTCCTCGTGCTGCTGCTCACCGTGCAGGTGGCGGGGTACGCGCTGATCGACGGCGCGATCACAGGGAACGCGCATCGTCAGGCGCGGGAGGACCTCGCGGTCGGAGAACGGGTGCTGCAGCGGCTGCTCGCACAGAGCGCGCAGCGTCTCACCGGGGAGGCGGAGGCGCTCGGGGCCGACTTCGCGCTGCGCGAAGCCCTCGCCACGCGGGATCAGCCCGCGATCGCGGCGATCCTCCGGCGGTCGGCGCTCCGCGCCGGCGCCGGGTTCGCCATGGTCACGGGGCCCGCCGGGCAGGCCTTCGGCGAGGCGGCCGCGCTGCGCGGCAAACCGGTGCCGGGTCCGGTCGCGGACTGGATCGCGCAGGGGATCCGCGGCGGGCGTAGTCCGGCGGTCGGGATTATCGACGGCCAGGCCTACCAGTTCGTCGTGGTGCCGGTACGGCCCGCCGCACCGATGGGCTGGGTCGCCGCCGGTCTGCGTCTCGATCATCGCTTCGTCAACGACCTCGCCGCGCTGACCGGCCTCGACGTGTCGCTGGCGACGTGGGAGGGCGCGCAGGCGTGGCGTGTCTTCGCGTCCACGCATCCGGCAGACCAGCGCGAGGCGCTCGTCGCCGGGCTTCCCGCGGCGCTGTCCCAGGGGCCGGGCGAAGTGCTCGTCGGCGGCGCCCGAGCGTTCGAGAGCCTCGCGGTCGTGCTCGGTGGCGGCGCGGACGTCGCGGTCGTGGCCTTGCTGCAGCGGTCCCTCGACGCGGCAGCCGCCCCGTTCGACCGCCTGCGGAGCACGCTGCTCGTCCTCACCGTCGCCGGCCTGGTCCTGTCCTTGATCGGCAGCGTCCTGATGGCCCGCCGCGTCACCGGCCCGCTCGGCACGCTCGTCCACGCCGCGCGCAAGATCGAGGCCGGCGACTACGAGCACCGCGCGGCGGTCGCACCCGGCGACGAGATCGGCGAGCTCGCCTCCGCGTTCAACCTGATGTGCGACGGCATCGCCGAACGCGAGCGCCGGATCGCCGAGCTCGCCTACGCCGACCCGTTGACGGGGCTCCCGAATCGCGCGCTCTTCAACGACCGCATCGGGCAGGCGGTGAGCGCCGCGGCGCGGAGCGCCAGCCAGCTCGCGGTGCTGACGCTCGACCTCGACCGGTTCAAGCACGTGAACGACACGCTCGGTCACCACATGGGCGACCTCCTGCTGCGCGAGGTCGCCAACCGCCTGCACCACGCGCTGCAGCGGCGGACCGACACCGTGGCCCGGCTCGGCGGCGACGAGTTTGCCGTGCTCCTGCCGATGGAGGGGGTGGACGGGGCGAAGCTCGTGGCGCGCAAGATCGTCGAGGTGCTGTCCGAGCCGCTCACGATCGAAGGCCACCTCGTCGACGTCGGCGCGAGCACCGGCATCGCCGCCTACCCGGAGCACGGCGTGGACGCGGACACCCTGATGCGCCGCGCCGACGTGGCGATGTACTCGGCGAAGCGCGCCGGCACCGGCTTCGAGGTCTACGACGCGCGGCTCGAGCAGAGCACGCCGGGGCGGCTGTCGCTGCTCGGCGAGCTGCGCCATGCGGTGGAGCACGACGAGCTCGCGCTCCTCTACCAGCCGAAAGTCGGCCTCGCCGGCCGGTCGGCGAGTGCCGCGGAGGCGCTGCTGCGCTGGGACCACCCGGAGCGCGGAATCCTCCTCCCGGAGAGCTTCGTTCAATTCGCCGAGCAGACGGGATACATCAAGGCGGTCACGCGCTGGGTCCTGAACGACGTCTTCCGGCAGTGCGCCGCCTGGCGCGCCGGCGGGCTCGACATGCGGGTGTCGGTGAACATTTCCGCGCGCGATCTGCACAACCCGGACTTCCCGCGCGCCCTCGCCGAGCTCGCCGGCGCGCACCGGATGCGGCCGGAGCTCGTGTCGCTGGAAGTCACCGAGAGCGCGGTCATGGAGGACCCCGCCCATGCGCTGGCGATTCTCGAGCGCCTGCACGAGATGGGCGTCCGGCTGGCGATCGACGATTTCGGGACCGGCTACTCCTCGCTCGCCTATCTGAAGCGGCTGCCGGTGGACGAGCTGAAGATCGACAAGTCGTTCGTCATCGGCCTCGTGCGCGACCCCGACGACGCGGCGATCGTGCGCGCCACGATCGACCTTGCGCACCACATGGGACTCACCGTGACTGCGGAAGGGGTCGAGGATCGCAACGTCCTCGAGACCCTCCGCCGGCTCGGATGCGATCACGCGCAGGGCATGTACGTCAGCCGCCCGTTGCCAGCCGCCGAGCTCGAGCGGTGGTGCCGGCAGGATCCCGGATCGCGGCCCGAGCCGGCCGGGATCGTGCTGCACTAGAGCCGCCGCGAATCAGCCGCGCCGCGGCACCATCGCCGCCAGGTTGCGGGCAATCCGCGCGAACACTTCGTCCCGGCGCGCGCCGCCGTGCGCAGGCACTCTGCCGCCGCCTCGCCCTAGCCGGCCTGCGCGCTCGAGTGCGAGCGCCTGCTCGAGGAGGCTCACCCGGCCCGCCGGAGCACCTCGATCACCTTGCGCCCCGGATCCACGCGCACCCAGTCCCCGGTGCGCACCACCTCGCCGGGGGGCGGGTCCCAGCCCTCGGTGATCGGAATGCCGGCGAACACCGCGCCCTGCACCATGACCGGGTTCGTCACGCCGAACACGAACGCCTTCGGCGCGATCCCCTTGTGCTTGATGTCGAAGAACGCCCAGCCGGCGGCGATGCCGCCCTTGGCGGTCGGGAAGAAGAGGATCTTGTCGCGGATGTTCGTGCCCTCGAGCTTGTGGCCGGGCTTGGTGATCAGCCCGGACCAGCGGTCGAGGTCGTAGCGCGGTGAGAAGCCCTCGGTCGAGACCACCGCCTCGCCCTCGACCACGGGGCCGAATGCGCGGGCAACGCGGATCGTCGCGAGCGGCGCCGTCATTTCAGCCCTCCTGGAGAGGGGGGTGGCGAGCGCAGCGAGCCGGCGGGAGCGAGTGTCCCAGCACAGGCGATCTCCACGCAGTCGCGCGTGCGCCGCAGGATGGTGTTGAACCGGTGCGCGCCGATGATGTTCACGATCTTCGCCGAGTTCGAGACCATGTTGGTCCAGCCGTTCGCGACGCGCATCTGCGACAGGTTCTGGAGGATGTAGAAGCAGACCCCTTCGAGCACCGTCGCGCCGGCGGCCTCAAGCGCCTGGAGATAGCCGAGGCTCTGCGCCGCGCTCTTGACGCCGTGGGACGTCGTCACGAAAACCTGCGTTCCCGGGTGCGCTTTGCGGCCGCCAAACGCCTCGGCGAGGGCTTTCATCTCGAAGAGCGAGAGCTGCGGCCCGGAGAACACGACGAGCGTCGCGCTCCGGTCCCTGAGGTCGTAGCCCGCGTAGACGCGCTCGAGGGCGGCGGCGTCGATCACGATCTCGTCGGCCGGGCGATTGCCGCCGAGCGCCGCCTCGAGCGTCGGCGCCTCCGGCGTGACACCGACCATGTGGAACATGCCCATCGAGCCGTAGCTCGCGAGCGCCGCGCCGAGGTGCTTCAGCTCGTCGGCGACGGGCGTGCGTCCGAGGCGCGTGAAGACGGGGACGGCGTAGTAGTTCTGGTGCGCCTCCCCCACGATCTTGCCGACCGCGCCCCAGTCGGCGAGATCGTCGAGCGGCGCCTCGAGCCGCACCACCAGCGTCCCCTTGCGATGGCGGTCGAGGTGGAACCCGTACTCCGGCGTGCGGCCGGTGATCGCTGCCGCGAGTGCGGCCGGGCCCGACTCGAAGTTCGAGCGCGCCCCGAACACCGAGTTGGCGTAGATCACCGTCCCGGTGTCCCCCCAAGCGACGTGCTCGCCGAGGTGCGGCTGGTAAAGCGTCTGGTAGTTGATGCAGGTGTCGGTCGTGAGTGCATTCATGCCGCGTAGGCAGGCGATCAACTCGCGCTCCTTGGTGGCTTCCGCCGCGTCCTGGCCGAGGTGCGCGACGTGCTCGAAGTCGAAGCAGCGCGCGTTGGTGGTGAGCGGCACGCACGCGCGCGCGCGCTTCGCGCCGGTCGCGCGCAGCCAGCCGAGGCCGCCGTCGCCCATCACCTCGATGTCGCCCATCATGTGGGCGTTGGTGATCGGGACGAAGCGCTCGGCGCCGAAGAACTCGCCGACCGCGAGCTGGTAGCGGAGCGCGTCGTGCACCGCTTCGCCCCGGTGGCCCGCGAGCATCGCTTCCTCTTCCGGCGTGAGTCGCATCCTGTCGTCCCCTCCAGTTTTTCCGCCCGTATTCTAGGCGGTGAGACGTCGATCACGGAATCGGGGATCTCGCCTGCGGTATGATTCGTCGCCCTCGCGTCGCGCGGGGTGCACAAGGGGGGCGGGAGTGGACAGTTCGCTCGCGTGGCTCGTCGGCGGCGTCGTGCTCATCATCGCGGAGCTCGCTACCGGCACCTTCTATCTGCTCGTCCTCGGCGTCGCCGCGCTCTTCGCCGCGGGCGCCGCATACGCCGGCGGCGGGTTCCTCGTGCAGGTGATCGTGGCCGGCGTGGTCGCGGTCGCCGGCGTCTTCTGGATCCGTTCGCGCAGGCTCGCGAGCGCCACGCCGCCGATGCCCTCGCTCGACGTCGGCCAGCCGGTCGCGCTCGACTCGTGGGTGAACCGCGACGACCGCCGCGCACGCGTGAAGTACCGCGACGCGCTGTGGGACGCGATCGTCGACGGCGAGGTCCGCGGCGAGGCGGGCGAGGTGTTCTACATCCGCTCGGTCAGCGGCAACACGCTCCACGTCGCCAAAGAGAAGTCGGCCTGACCCCCGCGCCATGGCCACCGGACCGCAGCCGCCGCCCGGCCCCGAAGACCTCGTCCGGGCGCTGTTCAAGGTGGTGCAGGGCGAGAAATCCACCCGCGAGGAGGTCCGCCAGAAGGTGCTCGCGTTGCGGCAGCGCCGTAACCCGCGGCCGGCCGCCGCCACCCTAGAGATCGTCCCCAAGGAGACCAGCATGCTCTTCAAGCTGATCATCGCCCTCGTCGTGTCGGTCGCCGCGTTTGCCTGGAAGGGCACGAGTGTGTTCTCGATCGGCGTCGCGCTCATCGCGTTCTTCATCGCGTTCGTCGTCGAAGGCGTGCGCGTGGTCCCGCAGCAGCATGCCTGGGTGGTCGAGCGCCTCGGCAAGTTCCACGAGGTGCTGGAGCCCGGCCTGAACATCATCATCCCGTTCTTCGACCGCATCGCCTACCGGCATTCGCTGAAGGAGGTGCCGTTCGACGTCCCCGAGCAGGTCTGCATCACCAAGGACAACACCCAGCTCGCGGTCGACGGGATCGTCTACTACCAGGTCACCGACCCGCGCCTCGCCTCCTACGGCACCTCCGACTACCTCACCGCGATCACCCAGCTCGCGCAGACGACGCTCCGCTCGGAGGTCGGCAAGATGGAGCTCGACCAGTCGCTGCAGAGCCGGGATGTGATCAACCGCTCGGTCGTGTCGGTGCTCGACGAGGCCGGCCGGTCGTGGGGCGTCAAGGTCCTGCGCTACGAGGTGAAGAACCTGACGCCGCCGGAGTCGATCCTGCGCGCGATGCAGCAGCAGATCACCGCCGAGCGCGAGAAGCGCGCGCTGATCGCGAAGTCCGAGGGCGAGCGGCAGCAGGAGATCAACATCGCCGACGGCGCCAAGCAGGCCGCAGTGCTGAACTCCGAGGGCCAGAAGACCGCCGCGATCAACAAGGCGCAGGGCGAGGCGACGGCCCTGCGGCTCGTCGCGGAGGCGACCGCGGCGGCGGTGCGGGCCGTGGCCGAGGCGATCGGCTCGCCCGGAGGCCAGCAGGCGGCGAACCTGAAAGTCGCCGAGCTCTACATCGGAGCATTCGGCAACCTCGCCAAGACGAACAACACGATGATCGTGCCGTCGAACTTGTCGGACGTGGCGAGCATGGTCGCCTCGGCGATCACGGTCCTCGAGCGCACCAAGGCCGGCGCGCAGCAGGGCTGAGAAGAAACGCCAAGCGGCCGCGCTTCCGCGCCGATCGAGGCCGGCGAGTCGCCGGCGTCAATGCGACATCAGCACCGGCACGGTCATCGACTGCAGGATCGTCCGCGTCACGCCGCCGAGCACGAGTTCCTGGAGCCGCGAGTGGCCCCAGGCGCCCATGACGATCAGGTCGGCGTCGAGGTCGGACGCGCGCGATAGCAGCTGGTTGCCGACATCGAGGTCCGGGGCCGATTGCTGAGAGACCGTCACCTTGATCCCGTGCCGCGCCAGGTACAGGCCGATGTCGGCGCCGGGTACCGCGCCGTGCGGCGCTCCGGCCGGATCGAACGCGGTGACGTGAACGGTCTCCGCCTCGCGGAGCAGCGGGATCGCGTCGGTCAGCGCGCGCGTTGCCTCGCGGCTCGCGTTCCACGCGACGAGCACTCGCTTCCCGGCGTCGGTGAAGCTGCCGGCGTAGGGAACGACCAGCACCGGCCGACCGGCGGCGAGCAGCAGCCGCTCGATGAAGTCGGGCTCGACACCGCTCGCGTCGGTATCGTTCGGCTGGCCGGCGACCACGAGGTCGGCGTACCGCGCGTGCAGGGAAATCGCTTCGACCGCGTCCACGCGCGTCGCCCGATACTCCGTCTTGTCGAGCCCGGCGGCCTGGACGCGCTTCCGGAACAGCGCTTCGCTCCGCTCCCGGAGCTCGGCCGCGGCGTGGGCCTGGAACTCGGCGAGCTGGTCGCTCTGGCCCGTCATCACCGCGGCGTAACCCGGCAGCCGGATCTCCGTCAGAGCGTGCACGCCCACGAGGTGGGCGTCGAACCGGCGGGCGAGTCGGCAGCCGAGGTCGATGCGGGCCCCGGCGCGCGCACCGACGTCGAGGTGGACGAGGATCGTCTTGTACGGCATGGATGCCTCCGCAAAAGCTTGGCTTGCGGCTATGCTCGCACGCCGCCCCGGGCGGTACTTGATCCAGCGCAAGCGATCAAGTGGTCCCGGCCGGCAGGCGCCGCTCGTCCCGCAGGCGGCGTTCGTCGCGCGCCACGGCCAGCCCGCAGACGAGGGTAAGCGCGGCGGCAGCGACCATCACGTACACCGCGTCGCCCCAGCGCCCGCTCGCGGATACCGCAGCGGCGATCGCCGGCGGGCCGACGAACTGGCCGAGGTTCGAGCCCTGCATCATCAGCCCCTGGAGGCTCGCGACCTGCGACTGCGAGCGGGCGTAAGTCTGCGGCGCCGCGAACGCGACGGCCGGGATGACGCCGCTGAAGTACGAGAAGGCGAGGCACGAGCCGAGCCGCAGCCAGTCCGGCGCACCCTCCGCGAAGATGCCGATTCCGAATGCGCCCATCAGCACCGCGGCCGCGCAGACGATGAGCCCCCGCGGCGCGTGCCGCTGCATCAGCCACGCGCCGGTCAGGTTCCCCGGCACGTTGGCCGCGACGACCACGGCGGCGACGAGCGAGGCGGCGGCAAGCGAAGCGCCGCGCGTCTGCACGAGGAAGGTCGGCAGCCACACCATCACGCCGCTCCACTGCAGCGTGTAGAAGGTCATCACGAGCGAGTTCCACCACGGCCCGGGCTGCCGCAGCGCCGCGAGGATCGCGCGGAACGTGCGCCCGGACGCCGGAGCAGGCGGGTAGCTGCGGCGCCGGCGCGCGAGTGCCACGGCGGATGCGAGCGTCGCGGCGGCGATCGCCAGCCACAGACCGCGCCAGCCGATGGCGTCGATCACCGGTGGAGCAGCCGCCATTGCGACCGCCATGCCGAACGGCATGTAGGTGCTCCAGATCCCGAGTGCGAGTTTCCGGTCGCCGGGCGCGGTCGCGGCGAAGATGAGGGCCGTGCCCGCCACGGTCACCGCGAGCAGACCCGCGCCTTCGACGACGCGCGACATGATGAGCCAGGCGCTGGACGGCGCGACCGCCCCGGCGACTCCACCGGCGACGAGGAGCGCGAGACCACCAAGCGCGAAGCGGAATGCGCCGATCCGGTCGGCGGCGAGTCCGAACGCGACCGCGGTGGCGAGCGCGACGGTGTTGAACGTCGACACCACCCAGCCCGCCGCGACCAGCGAGAGGCCGAACTCGGCCTTGAGCGCCGGCAGCGCCGGCGGGAGCTTGCCGACGTAGCCGGCCGCGACGACGCCGACGAGGAGGGCGGTCGAAACCCCGAGCCAGCTGGTGCGCGCTTGCACCGCGCGGCGAACCGCCGGCCGGACTCAGGGGACCGGCGTCAACACCGGCCGGCCGGCGAAGTGCTCTACCAGGTTGTCGATGCAGAGCTTCCCCATCGCCGCACGCGTCTCGTGTGTCGCGCTCGCGACGTGGGGCGTCAGCGCGACGTTGTCCATCTTCCACAGCGCCTCGGGCATCCGCGGCTCGTCCTCGAAGACGTCCAGCCCCGCACCCCCGAGCGCGCCTTCCTGGAGGCACTTGACGAGTGCCTGCTCGTCCACCACCGAACCGCGCGCGACGTTGACGAGGATGCCCTTCGGCCCGAGCGCGCGGAGCACGTCCTCGTTCACCATGTGGAACGTCTCCTTGCCGCCGGGCACGATCAGCACGAGGAAGTCCGAGTCCTTCGCCAGGTCGACCAGCTTCTCGTAGTACCGGAACGGGAGGTCGGATTGCTTCCGTCGCGTGTGATAGGCGATCTGCATGTCGAAGCCGGAGAGGCGCTTCGCGATCGTCCGGCCGATCCGGCCCATGCCGACGATGCCGAGGCGCTTCCCGCTCACCTTCGTCTGCAAGGGCATGGCCCCGGCGAGCCACTTGCCCGCCCGGACATAGCGGTCGCCCCAGGTGATGCCGCGGCTCGCGGCGAGCAGCAGCCCGATCGCGAGGTCCGCGACGCAGTCGTTGAGCACGTCGGGGGTGTTGGTGACGATGATGTTGCGCTTGCGCGCAGCGGCCACGTCGACGCCGTCGTAGCCGACGCCGAAGCACGAGATGATTTCGAGCTTCGGCAGGGCGTCGATCAGCTTGCCCTCGACCGGCGCGCTGCCGCTCCCCTGGACACCGCGGATCCGCGGGCCGACCTCGGCGATGAGCTTCGCCTTGTCGGGCGCGCTCGTCAGCTTGTGGACGTTGAACTCGCGCTCGAGGCGCTCCATCGACGGGCCGTACATGCCCGCAACCGAAAGGATGTCGACTTTCATGACTGTTTGAATTTCGCCGCCAGTTGTTCGGAGCCGCGGGCGAGCAGGCCGACGTCGGCGCCGACGGCGCAGAAGAGCGTGCCGAGCTCGAGGTAGCGGCGCGCGAGCTTCTCGTCGGGCGTGAGGATCCCGGGCGCCTTGCCGCAGGCGCGGATCCGCTTGATCGCGTCGTCGATCTTCGGCAGCACCGCCGGATTGGCAGTCTCGCCGGGGTACCCGAGCGAAGCGTGCAGGTCGGCAGGCCCGATGAACACGCCGTCCACGCCGTCGACCTTCGCGATCGCCTCCAGGCTGTCGAGCCCGGGCTGGTTCTCTACCTGGACGAGCACGCAGAGCTCCTCGTGCGCGCGCTTCGCGTAGTCCTTGACGCGGCCGAAGCGGGTGGCACGGGTCGTGCCGGCGACGCCGCGCACGCCATGCGGCGGATAGCGGGTGGCGGCCACGGCGGCGCGCGCCTCCTCGACCGAACTGACGTACGGGATGAGCAGCGTCTGCGCCCCGACGTCGAGCACCCGCTTGATGGTCACCATGTCGTTCCAGGGAATGCGCACGATCGGGTGCGACGGATAAGGCGCGATCGCCTGGAGCTGGCAGAGGAGCATGTCGAGCTCGTTGGGAGAGTGCTCGCTGTCGAGCAGCAGCCAGTCGAAGCCCGAGCCGGCGCAGACCTCCGCGCTGTAGTGGCTCGAGAGCGAGAGCCAGAGCCCGATCTGCGGCTTGCCCGCCTTGATGGCGCGCTTGAAGGGATTTGCTGGAAGGTCCATCGCGGCTCCTTGGTTGAACGAGACGAGGGGGCAGGCCCCCTCGTGCTCCCCGAAGCGAGGCGAAGCCGCGCTCGAGGGAGCCGCGATTGTAACCTCGCCCCCCGCGCCGGAGGGGTCGCGACGGCGGACCTACGGGCGGGCGAGCGTGCGGAGACGATCGCGCGCGAGCTTCGCCCAGCGCGCTTCCGCGGCGACCGGCGAGGCGTTCCGCTTCGCCTGCGTCACGGCGGCGTCGAATGCCGAGCGCGCCTCGTCGTGGCGCTCCAGCCGTTCGAGCAGCTGGCCGTAGCGGCAACGGGCCTCGAGCCCGACGAACGCCGGCGCGAGCTCGCGGTACTCGAGGAGCGCGGCCTCGGTCTCGCCGCGCCCCTCGAGGACCCGCGCATGCAGGAGGCGCGTGTCGTTCGGCTTGTGGCACGGATGGTCCCGCCGGAGCCGCTCGACGGTGTCCGCGGCGTCGTCCCAGGCGCCGTGCTCGACGAGCGCACGCGCGAGGCCGAGGCGCAGGTGCGGGTCGTCTTCGTAAGCGCCGGTGAGCGTGCTCCGGTACAGGGTGACCGCTTCCCCGGCAAGCCCGTTCGCGAGGCACTCCTCGGCGAGCGCGACGCGGTTGTCGATGCTGCCGCACACCTCGAGCCCGTCCATCCTCGCCCGCAGATCCTTGTGCGGATCGAAGGTCCGTGCCAGGTTGCGGGCCGCGCGCCGGACGGTGAACGCTTCGCGCGAGCGCGGGAAGACCTCGAGGAGGTAGTAGGCGGCGCAGCCGGCGACCGGGAACGCGAGGATGACGAGCACCCAGTAGCGCGGCGCGCCCGAGCGGTAGACGTGCACGACGAAGAGCAGCTGGACGAAGACGCTGAGCGCGAGAACGAGAGGCATGCCGTCGCCCTTCGTGACGGTCGTAACCTCGCCATGATGGAAGGGCGCGGCCGGGGCGACGAGGAAAAAAGGCACGCCCGCCAAGGGGCCGGGGGCGGGAGGTCGACGATTACCGCGCGCTGACCGTCACGGCGCCGTCATGTGGCGGCGCGGGACCCGAGTGAACGCTGACTAGAGCTTCAACCCGCGCGCCTTCAGCGCTTCGTCGACCCACGCGCGATCGAGCTTGCCGGCGGCGATCGCGGCGAGCGACGCGGCTTCCTTCTGCTTCTGCGCGCGGGCGCCGGCGAGGACGGTCTCCGCGTCGGCCTGCGGGATCGCGACGAGCCCGTCGGCGTCGCCAATCATGATGTCGCCCGGGTGCACGACCATCCCGGCGATCGACACCGGGACGTTGATCTCCCCCGGCCCGTCCTTGTAGGGGCCGCGGTGGGAGGCGCCCCGCGCGTAGACGGGGAAGGTGCCCGCGGCGAGCGCTGCAGCGTCGCGGATCGCGCCGTCGATCACGAAGCCGGCGACCCCGCGCTTCGCGGCCCACGACGACATGATCTCGCCGATGATCGCCTGCTCAAGGTGGCCGCCCGCGTCGACCACGATCACGTCGCCCGGCGCCGCAAGGTCGATTGCCTTGTGCACCATGAGGTTGTCCCCTGGCGCGACCTTGACCGTGAACGCCGGGCCGGCGAGCGTGCCGCCGCGGTGCATCGGCCGGAGGTCGGCGCTCCCGGCGCCCTGCAGCCGGCTCATGTTGTCCGAGAGGAGCGACGCCTGGAGCTCGGCGAGCGCGGCCACGAGCGCCGGCGACGGCCGGCTCGGGCTGGGCAGGATGCGAAAACCGGCAGGCATGTTCAGTTCTCCACCACACGAGGGGGCGGAGCCGCCTCGCGACGCCCCCTCGTGCTCCCCGAAGTCGGGGAAAGCGATGCCTCCGGCATCGGTTTCATCTCAGGGTTTTCCTTTCACCTCGATCTCCGCGGCCTTGGCGAGGTCGCGGTGGATACGGGCCACGCGCTCGACTTCGCCCTTGGCGGGGAAGCGCTCGTAGAACCCTTCCGAGCGGAAGCTGCGCACCATCTCGGTCCAAGGCGCGAGCCGGTCTTCCCAGCGCGACACGCGGCCGGTCTCGGGCTCCGCGTCGTCGCGCGAGAGGTCGGCGCAGACGCGCACGAGCGCCTTGATCGTCACCGGCTTCGTGACCATGTAGTTGTCCTTGCCCCAGTAGGCGTCGGTGAAGGCGGTGCGCGAGGCCTTGAGAAAGTCGCGGATGACGCCGTAGTAGCGCTCGGCCTCCTTCGCCCCCCCGCCCGCGGCCTGGATCTTCCGCCAGCTGCCGCGCACCCAGCGGTAGATCTCGTTGAAGAGCTCCGCCTGCAGCACCCACTTGTCGCGGGCACTACGGCCACCGAGCCGGTTGATGCGATAGCGCAGCGGGCTGTCGGCCTCGCTGTAGAGCTTCTCGACGATGCGCGCGGCGAACTTGCGGTCCGGGGCCGCCCACGACACGCGCTCGTACAGGTCGACGAGGTGGCTCTTGTTGATGCGCGTCGGGGTGGAGTTGATGATCACGAACATTTCCGTGGCGAAGTCCTCGCTCCGTCCGTCGAAGATCGTGCACGGCACGCTGATCGTCGCCGCCTCGTCGGGATGGCTCCTCAGGTAGAAGTTCAGCGCCGCGAGCCGGTGCTGGCCATCGATGATGAAGAACTTCGACGACGGCTCCTGGAGATTGCCGATGTCCTCGTTGGTCGAGCGGAAGTTGAGCCGCTCCGGGGTGAACAGCAGCACGGCGCCCGGGATCGGCGGCTGGGTGACCGCGGTCTCGTAGAAGTTGCGCAGCTGCCGGACCTTGGTATGCGACAGCGCCCGCTGGAACGCCTTGTCGGTGCGCTCGATCTTCGCGATGAACTGGCCGACGTCGTCGTCCTGCGCGACGCGCGACGGCGCGATCTCCTCGCCCTCGCCGTAAAAGCGGCTGATGAACCGGACCTTGTGCAGCAGGTCCTGGGCGCGGTAGCTCGCGAAATAGAAGACCCCGTCTTTTTGGCGGATGCGGGTGGCGTGCACGGACGTTCTCTCCCTTGGTTGCCCATTATTTGGGCGGGCCGTGCGGACTATAACCTCCCCCGGGGGCCCGCCGAAAGGCCCTCCCGAGCGGAAAATCGGGGCAGCCGCGAACGCGGTTGCGCCCCTGATCGCGCGCGCTCCGGCGGTGATTGGACTGCTTCCAGCCCCTGGGCGGGGCGTTCCAGGCGGCCTGTCGGAGACTGTTCTCCCCGTTCGGATAAGCCGGGCCTCCCGGGCGCGCCGGGGTGCTCTCTGATCGGGCGGGCAGCGCGCGGGCCGCCCGCCCGGGGACTCCGGCTCAGCCGCCGGCTGCGCCCTGAGTGTTGACGTACAGCGCGTACATGCCGGTGCTGCCGCACATGAAGAGTCGGTTGCGGTAGGTGCCCCCGAAGCAGACGTTCGGGCAGCGGGCCGGCAATGCGATGCGCCCGATCTGCTTGCCGTCGGGGTTGAAGATCGCAACCCCGTCGAGCTTTTCGTCGCCCATGCCCCAGCCGCACCACAGGTTGCCGTCCACGTCGCAGCGCATGCCGTCGGGCGTACCCGGGCCGGCGTCGATCAGCACGCGCTTGTTCGTGATCTGGGTGCCGCCGCCCGTCACGTCGAACACGAGGATCCTGCGCGTCGGCGTGCCCGCCTCGACCACGTAGAGCTTCGATTCGTCGGGCGAGAACGCGAGCCCGTTCGGCCGGTTCACGTCGCCGGTGGCCACGGTGAGCTTGCCGTCGCGCGGGTCGACGCGGTACACATTCGTCGGCAGCTCGGGCTTTGCAACGTAGCCCTCGTAGTAGCCGAGCACGCCGAACGGCGGATCGGTGAACCAGATCGAGCCGTCTGATTTGCAGACGATGTCGTTCGGTGAATTGAGGGGCTTGCCGTCGAACCTGTCGGCTACCGTCGTGATCGTGCCGTCGTACTCGGTGCGCGACACGCGCCGCTTCCCGTGCTCGCAGGTGAGGAGCCGCCCCTGGCGGTCGCGCGTATTGCCGTTGGCGAAATCCGAGGGCTTGCGGAAGATGGTCACCGCGCCGGTCTCCTCGTCCCACCGGAGGATGCGGTTGTTGGGAATGTCGCTCCAGAGGAGGCAGCGCGCGTCGCCGAACCACACCGGCCCTTCGCACCAGCGCATGCCGGTCGCGATCTGCTCGACGCGGGCGAGCGCGAGCCGGTAGCGCGCGAAGCTCTGGTCGATGATCTGGACCGCCGGATCCGGGTAACGCGGGCTCGGCTGGAATTGCGCGGCGGCGCGCGGTGCGACTGCGGAGGCGGCGAGCGCTGCGCCCGCCGCGAGGAACTCCCTGCGGTTCGTGGCCATGTTCTCCTCCCGTTGTTTGGTCTTTTGGTGGGGGGCCCAGCCTAGGCTCGGCCCAACGGGGCGTCAAGTCGCTTACACTCCGGCCCGCCAGTTGACGACGAAAAAGGAGGAGCGAATGAACCGGTTGGTTAATCTGGTCGTGCTCGTCGCCGCTGCGCTCGCCGCGGGCGCGGTGCACGCACAGACGTATCCCGCTAAGCCGATCAAGATCATCATCCCGTTCGTGCCGGGCGGGCCGTCGGACACGGTCGGCCGGGCGATCGGATCGAAGTTCCAGGAATACCTCGGCCAGCCCGCGGTCGTGGAGAACAAGCCGGGCGCGAACGGCGCGATCGCCGCGGAGTTCGTCGCCAAGGCCGAGCCCGACGGCTACACGATCCTCGTCGGCTCGATCGGGGTGTTCTCGATCAACGCGGCGCTGTTCAAGGACCTGCGCTACAACCCGGTGCGCGACTTCGCGCCGATCACGCTCGCGGTAATCACGCCGAACGTGCTGGTCACCAAGCTCGAGTTTCCGGCGAAGACCGGCAAGGAGCTGCTCGAGCAGATGAAGAAGAACCCCGGCAAGGTCTCGTTCGGCTCGAGCGGGACCGGCTCGTCGGACCACCTGACGTTCGAGCTCTTCAGCCAGATGACGGATTCGAGCGGGATCCACGTCCCCTACAAGGGCGGCGCGGCCGTGGTGACCGATCTCCTGGGCGGTCAGGTCGACGCCTCGTTCCAGAACCTGGGCACCGTCGCGACCCAGCTCAAGGCCGGCAAGATCCGCGCGCTGGCCGTCACCGCGAAGACCCGCAATCCCACGCTCCCGGACGTGCCGACGATGGCCGAGGCCGGTTTCCCCGAGCTCGTCGTGACCTCGTGGCAGGCCGCCGGGGCGCCGGCGAAGACGCCGCGGGACATCGTCGCCAAGCTCAACGAGGCTGCGGTGAAGGCGCTGCGCTCGCCCGAGATCCGCGAGCGGCTGAACGGAATCGGCTTCGAGGTGGTGGCGAGCACGCCCGAGGAGTTCGGCCAGTTCATGAAGGCGGAGGTCGACCGCTGGACGCAGGTCGTGCAGCGCGGGAACATCCAGCCGAACTGAGGGACGTCGTGGCCGGCGCGCTCGCCCCGGGCCTCGAGGCGATCCGCGCCCAGGAGTACCCGCGTTTCCCGGCGGCGGAGATGGTCCGCCGTCGGGAAGCGCTCGCCGAGGAGATGGTCCGGGCGGGCGTCGATCTCGTGCTCGTCTGCGGCGAGCAACGCGCCGGCAGCGCCGTGGGTTGGCTCACCGGCTGGCCGGTGACCGCCGAAGCGGTCGCGGTGTTCCGGCCGCCGCAGCCCGACCTGCTCTTCGTCCAGTACTACAACCACGTTCCGCTCGCCCGCCGTATCGCCGCCTGCGAGGCGCGCTGGGCCGGGCACTCGACCGTGGCGACGGTGATCGAGGAGCTCGATCGGCGCGGCGCGCGGCGTATCGGGATCATCGGGCTGCTCGGGATGACGAAGCAGCGGGCGCTCGCCGCGCACTACGAGCTCGTCGACCTCAACCCGGCCTACACGCAGCTGCGACTGGTGAAATCGGCGGCCGAGCTGGACTGGGTTCGGATCGGCGCGTGGCTCTCCGACCAGGCGATCGTCGCGCTCGGGGCGCATCTGCGCAGCGGCATCGACGAACGCGAACTGTGGCGCATCGCCGAGAACGCCTACGTGGGGCTCGGCGGCACGACCTGGATCCACTACTTCGGGGCGACGCCGATGGCCGACCCGCAGGTGTGCGCCCCCGCGCAATACCCGTCGAGCCGCCGCATTGCCGCCGGAGATGTCGTCTTCGCCGAGATCAGCGCGCAGTTCTGGGAGTACCCGGGGCAGGTGCTGCGGAGCTTCGTCGTGGAGGCGGAACCGACACCGCTCTACCGCGATCTGCACGCCGCGGCGGAGGCGGCGTGCGAGGCGATCCTCGCCGTCGTTCGCGACGGTGCGGCGATGGCCGAGATCGTCGCAGCGGCGGGGGTGATCGAAGCGGCCGGCTTCACGACCTGCGATGACCTCGTCCACGGGTTTGTCGGTGGATATCTCCCGCCGGTGCTCGGCAGCCGCAGCCGCCCCGCGGGGCCGCTCCCTGGGCTACGGCTCGCGGCGGGAATGACGATCGTCGTTCAGCCCAACGTCGTCACGCGCGACGGCCGCGCCGGCGTGCAGACGGGCGAACTTGTGCTGGTGACCGGGTCGGGCTTCGAGCGGCTGCATGCCGCACCGCGAGGTCTCGTCCGCGTCGGCTAGGGAAACTCTCGCAAAACGCCGCTCGATGGCGTTTTGCGGTGGGATGGGAGATGCGGGAGGGGGGATCGTGGGCCCCTTTCGCGGCGTTCCCCTAGCCGAGGAACGCCCACACGAGCTCGACCAGCGCCTCCGGCTGTTCGAGCATCGGGCAATGTCCCGAGCCCGGGAGCTCGCGATAAGCCGCGCCGGGGATATGGGCGGCGAGCTCGCGCGCGAGCGCGGGGGGCGTGGTCTGATCGAGCGCCCCGCAGGCGACCAGCGTCGGGTTGCGGATGTCGCCGAGGCGCGGCCTGAGGTCGAGCGTGGCGAGGGCGAGACAGGCGCGCGCGAAGCACCCGGGGTCGACGCCGGCGAGTGCGCGCTTCCGCGCCGCAACGGTCTCGGCGTGCGCGGCGGCGAACTCCGGCGGAAACATCCGGCCGATCGCGGTGTCGAGGACCGCCGGCATGCCGCCGGCGCGCACCTTCTCGGCCATCGCGCGGAACGGCGCGCGCGCCGGCTCGGGGAAGGCGGCCACGACGTCGGCGAGGATCAGCCGGTCGAACCGCGCGCCGTGCCGAATCGCGAGCTCCGCCGCGACGAATGCACCGAAGCCGTTGCCGAAGACCACGGTGTCGGGGCCGAGCTCGAGCGCCGCCATGACGCGCGCGACGTGATCGGCGTGGTCGGCGACCGACTCGAGCGCGACCGGCGTCGAGCGTCCGAATCCCGGCAGATTGATGCGGGTGACGTGGCGCGACGCCGCGAGCGGCCCGCGCACGGCGTCGAACACCGTGAGATCGGTCAGCAGGGAATGCAACAGCAGGAGCCCTGGCCCGTTGCCGGCCTGGTCGTGCTGGACTTCGAGCTCGTCGAGCGCTGGCGCAGGCATGACGCGCCTATTGCGGTGCCGCGGCGAGGAACGCGATCAAGGTGGGCATGACTTTCCCCTCGTAGCGAACGGCGCAGGGGACTGTAGCACTCGCTTTACCCGGGCGCTCGCACGCGATAGATTCGGCCCGTAATGACCACTCCCGTCCCCGCCGAACGGCTCCGGAAGTTCATCGCCGACGCATTCCGCGCGGTCGGCATGCCCGATGCCGACGCGCGGATCGTGGCGGAGCTGATGACCGAGGCCGACGTCTGGGGCAGCGAGAGCCACGGGGTGTTCCGGCTGCCGCATTACGTGCGCCGCATCCGCGCCGGCGGCGTGAACCTCAACCCGAACATCCGGATCGCCGCCGAGCGCCCGGCGACCGCGCTCGTCGACGGCGACAACGCGATGGGCCACCTCGTGATGCGGTTCGCGACGCGCCTCGCGATCGAGAAGGCGCGCGGGACCGGGGTCGCGTGGGTCGGCGCGCGCATGAGCAATCACGCCGGCCCGGCCTCGCTCTACGCCCGCATGCCCGCGGCCGAAGGCATGGTGGGGATGTACTTCTGCGTCGGCAACGCCAACCACCTCGCGCCGTGGGGCGGGCTCGACATGCTGCTCTCGACCAACCCGATCGCGTTCGCGGTGCCGGGGCTCGAATCGCCGGCAGTGGTGCTCGACATGGCGACCACCGTCTCGTCGTTCGGCAAGATCAAGGTGTACGCGCAGCAGGGCAAGGAGATGCCGGTCGGCTGGGTGATCGAGCGCGACGGCCGCCCGCTCACCGACGCGAAGCGCGCGGCCGAGGGCATCCTGCTGCCGCTCGGCGGTATGGAGGCGGGGTACAAGGGCTACGGCCTCGCGCTCATGCTCGGACTTCTCGCCGGGTCGCTCAACAACGCGGCGATGGGGAGCGAAGTGATCAACTTCACCGAGGACGACACCTCCGTCACCAACACCGGGCACACGATCGTCGCGGTCGATCCGGCGGCGTTCGGCGATCCGACCGAGTTCCGCCGGCGCGTCGATCGCGTCGTGCGCGAGCTGCACGCCGCCGAGCGCATGCCGGGCGTCGAGCGGATCCTGGTGCCCGGCGAGCGCAGCCACGAGAAGCGGAAGAGCCGCGCCGAATCGGGCGTGCCGATGTCGGGACCGCTCCGGGCGAGCCTGGACAAGCTGGCGGCGGAACTGAAGGTCGCCGCGCTCGATTAGCGGAGAGGAGCCGCAGATGGACGCATACAAACGCGGATTCGCCCGGGTGGCAGCCGCCGCCGTGCTGCTCGGGGCCGCGCTGCAGCCGTGCGCCGCGCAGGACTACCCGTCGAAGCCGATCCTCATGCTGATGCCGCTGCAGGCGGGCAGCGCGGTCGACATCATGATGCGGATCGTCGCGCAGAAGATGAGCGACAACCTGGGCCGCCAGGTCGTGGTGGAGAACCAGCCCGGCGCCGCCGGGATGATCGGCGCCGAGCGGATCAAGCGCGCGCCGCCCGACGGCTACACGATCGGCGTGCTGAACGACAGCATCCTGACGATGATCCCGAATATCCGCGAGGTGCCCTACGATCCGATCAAGGACTTCGTGCCGTTGAGCGTCGTGGCCGGGATCACGTGGGTGATGGTCGCGAACAACGACCTCCCGGCGAAGACGGTCTCCGAGTTCGTCGCGCTCGCGAAGAGCCAGCCCGGCAAGATCGACTACTCCTCGGGGGGCGTCGGCAGCCCGCAGCACGTGGCGATGGAGGCGTTCAAAGCCGCGACCGGCACCTACATCGTGCACATCCCGTACCGCGGTGCGACGCAGGCGGCGCTGGACGTGATCTCGAACCAGGTCCAGGTGCACTTCAGCGCGGTGTCGATCGTGCAGTCGCACATCAAGGCCGGGCGGATGCGCGCGCTCGCCGTGCCGAGCGCGAAGCGCTCGCCGTTGCTCCCCGACGTCCCGACGATGGCCGAGGCCGGGGTGGCCGGGTTCGAGTGGGTCACGTGGGCGTCGCTCGTCGTGCCGGTGGGTACGCCGAAGCCGATCGTCGACCGCCTCACCGCGGAGACGGTGAAGGCGGTCAATGCCCCGGACGTACGCGAGAAGCTGATCGCGCAGGGCCTCGAGCCGATCGGGTCGCCGCCGGAGCAGGTCACGCAGTGGACGAAGGCGGGGCTCGCGCGGATGAGCGAGATCGTCAAGCGCGCCGGGATCAAGGGAGACTAGCCGTCATGAACGCCAAGATGGAGCCAGCCGCGACGCCGGCCAAGTTCGACCGCGCCGCCGAGAGCATCGGCAACATCGTGCTGATGGAGCACGTCAACCTGCGCCAGGACGATCAGCGGATCGCGACGCTCTTCTACGTCGGCGGGCTGGGGCTCACCCGCGATCCGTACCTGCACATCATCGACGTCAACATGTGGTTCAACGTCGGCCGCAACCAGTTCCACATGCCCACCGGCAAGCCGAACGTCCTGCGCGGCGTGATCGGCGTGGTGGTTCCCGACCTCGACGAGCTGATCGCCCGGCTCGAGAGCATGAAATCGAAGCTCGCCGGCACGCGCTACGAATTCGCGCGCCGCGGCGACGTGGTCGAGGCGACCTGCCCGTGGGGGAACAAGTACCGGATCCACGCGCCGGACCCGCGCTTCGGCGACCGCCGGCTCGCGATTCCCTACGTGGAGTTCCCGGTGCCGAGGGGCACGGCCGACGGGCTCGCGCGCTTCTACCGGGAGATCATGGGCGCGCCCGCGCACGTCGAGGCCGGCGCGGCGCACGCCTGCGTCGGACCGCACCAGGAGCTCGTCTACCGCGAGACGACCGCGCCGATCGCCGAGTACGACGGCCACCACGTCGCCATCTACGTCGCAGACTTTGCCGGCCCGCACGCGAAGCTCGTCGAGCGCGGACTGGTGTTCGAGGAGAGCGACCCGTGGCAGTACCGGTTCAAGGACATGGTCGATCCCGACTCGGGCAAGGCGCTCTTCACGCTCGAGCACGAGGTGCGGAGCCTCACCCACCCGCTCTTTGCACGGCCGCTCGTCAACCGCAACCCGGCACAGACCCAGCGCTCGTACACGCCCGGGCAGGACACCTTCTACTAGGAGCGGTTCACTCGGGCTTCAGCGGCTTCGACCGCGCGTTGAGGAAGGCGACGAGCGCGGCCAGCTCGTCCGAGAGCGCGCCGTCGTCGAAGCGCGCCTCGATCTTCGGCGCGCTCTCGCGCTCGACGACGATCTCGTACTGCTGACGGTCGGCGCCGCGCGCGGCGGCACGCTTCACTGCGGCAAGCGGCGCGACGGCGACGAGGCGCTCGAGCTCCGCGGCCTCCGGGCCGGGGAGCGCGGCGGTGTCGAGCTCGGCGCCGCGCACGAGCCCGGCAAAGCCGCCCGACCGGCGAAAGCGGACCTTCATGGAGCGAAGTATCGCTCTTACCGCCTCCGAAGGCCCGCCTAAAGCCCCACCGCCGTCCAGGCCGCGTCGATCGCGTCGATCGTCCGCTGGTTGAGCGCCGGGGACATCCCGCGTGCAACCTGCCGGCATTGCCGCGCGCAATCGGCGAACGTGCTTCGCGGCAGCAGGTTGAGCATCACCTGGTACCAGACCTTGCCGACCGCGTTCCAGGCGTACCCGCCGACGGCGGTCGCCGCCAGGTAGAAGGCGTGATTCGGGATGCCGGAGTTGATGTGCACCCCGCCGCTGTCGGAAGAGCCGCGGTAGCGGTCACGGTAGTGACTCGGCTGCGGATCGTCGCCCAGATCGGGGTCGTTCAGATACGCGGTACCCGGCGCCTTCATGCTCCGCAGCGCAGTGCGCGTCGGCTTCGGCACCAGGATCTCCTTGCCGATCAGCCAGTCGGCGCTCTTTGCGGTCTGCCGGCGGCGGTACTGCTTCACCAGGCTGCCGAAGACGTCGGCGAAGTGCTCGTTCAGCGCGCCGCTCTCGGCGTAGTACTCGAGCCCGGAGGTGAACTGAACGACGCCGTGCGTGAGCTCGTGCCCGACGACGTCGACGGACTTGGTGAAACGCGTGAAGATCACGCCGTCGCCGTCGCCGTACACCATCTGGCGCCCGTCCCAGAACGCGTTGTCGTAGCCGACGCCGGCGTGGACGCTCTGCACGAGCGTCATGCCCTGGTCGTCGAGCGAGTTGCGTCCGAACACCTTGTTGTAGAACCGCCAGGTCGAGCCGGCGTAGTTGTACGCCTCGTCGACCGCCGGGTCGCCGCTCGCCGGGTCGTGCTCGTCGCGCACCAGCCGCCCGGGCAGGGAGCGGTCGGGCGGGTTGCGGTTGCCCTGGGTGTAGACCTCGCGCCGCAGCTTCGGCCGGCCCGCCACGGCGTGGACCCGGAGCGCCGCGGTCGGAAGCGTGGAAATGATCGCGCGCGTCGCGCGAAACCGCGCGGCGACCTGCAGGTTCTCCAGCGCGCGGTCGCGAACGCGCTTGTCCGCCGATTTGGCGAGCCGTTCGAGGATGATCGGCGGGATGATGCAATGCAGCGGGTTGTGGGCGCGGCAGGAGGAATGGTCGTGCATCGGGAACCTCGGGTGGGCAGCGTGCCGGCACCATACGCTGCACCTACCGCCGGCGCGATATGCCGGGTGACCTACGACATTCGTTCGATGTCGGCGGGCACCGACGCGCGTCGCAGCCGCGGCCTGGCGGGTCAACCGGGGGCGAGGTCCGTCGCGCGGAGGACGAGGGTCTTGTCCTCCTTCAGCCTGAACTTGGCGACGCGGTGCGTCGGCGTGTGCGGCAGCTCGTCGAGGAACACGACGTAGCGCGGCTGCTTGTGCGCGGCGAGCCGCGGCTTGCACCACTCGGCGATGTCCGCCGCCGTGAGGGCCGCGCCGGCCCGCTTCACGACCGCGACGAGGATCTCGTCCTCGCCGAGCTTCGCCGGCACCGCGATCGCCGCGGCCTCCGCCACCGCGGGGTGCTGGCCGATGACGCGGTCGAGCTCGGCGCCGGAGATGTTCTCGCCGCGGCGCCGGATGATGTCCTTCTTGCGCGCGACGAACCAGAAGTAGCCGTTCGCGTCGCGGCGCACGAAATCGCCGGTGAGGAACCAGCCATCGCGGAACGCGCCGGCGGTGGCCTCCGGATCGCGGTAGTAGCCCTTGGTCACGATCGGCGTGCGCACGACGAGCTCGCCCATCTCGCCGTCGGGAACGTCCCGGCCGTCGTCGTCGACGACGCGCAATTCGGCAAAGGGCACCGCAGGGTCGGGATGCCGCGCCGGTTTGCCGATGCTGCCGACCACCATGTCGCCGAGCCCTGCGCCCGGGAACGGGTTGTTGCACGCGCCCGGGATCTCGGTCATGCCGTAGCCCTCGAGCATCACCGGCACACCGAGCTCCTCGCGCCACACGCGTTCGACTTCGGCGACGATCGGTCCGCCGTAGACCTTGCGCAGCTGGTGCGGCACGAGCTCGCTCCGCGGGCGCTGGGCGAGGATCGAGCCGACGGCGGCGATGATGTTGGTTTCGGTCGCGCCGGTCTCGGCGGCGACCTGCCAGAAGCGCGACGCCGAGAACTTCGGCACCACGACGAGCGACGCGCCCGCGGCGATCGTGCCGAACACCGAATAAAAGAGCGCGTTGAGATGGAAGAGCGGCAGGATCGCCATCAGCCGGTCGGTGGGCTCGAGCCGCATCCGCTCGACGAACCCCTCGCCCGCGAGCACGACGTTGCGCTGGCTGTGCATAGCGCCTTTCGGAAAGCCGGTCGTGCCGGAGGTGTAGACGAGGACGCAGATGTCGTCCGCGCCGCCGTGGTTCTCGTCGAGCGGCGCAGCTCGCGCGGCAAGCTCGGCCAGTGCCGGTAGACCGTCCGCGCCCGCCGGCTCGAGAAGGATGCACCAGGGCGCCGGCGACATGCGCGCCGACGCCTCGCGCGCGAGCGGCTCCGCCTCGCGCGCGCACGCGATCCCGCTTACTCCCCCGTGCTCGAAGATGTAGCGCGCTTCCTCGACCCGCAGCTCCGGGTTGACCGGGATCAGCCACGCGCCGAGCCGCGCGAGGGCGAAGAAGATGACGAGGATGTCGGGGCGGTTCGGCGCGAGCGTCGCAACGCGATCGCCGCGCCCGACGCCGAGCGCCGCGAGCGCGGTGGCCGTACGCCGCGTCGCCTCGTCGAACTCGCGCCACGAGATCGTCCGGCCTTCAAAGAGCACGAACGCCCGGTCGGGGTCCCGGGCGGCGCGGCTCGCGAGCAGGCTGGCGAACGAGTAGTCGTGCGGCGGGTAAAGACGCAGGGTCTCGAGCGGAGTCATGGTTTGCGGCTCCTGGTGCGCGGTGGGGCGGTCGAGCCGCGCACGACGAGCACGGGCTCGAGCTTGATCTCCTGTTTGGGCGCCTGCGGGTCCTCGATCTCCGCGAGCAGCAGGCGCGCCGCCTGCTCGCCCATCACGCGGTGCGGAATCCGCACCGTCGTGAGCGGCGGCGCGAACCGGTCGGCGAACGTGATGTCGTTGAACCCGGTGATCGAAACGTCGCGCGGACAGGCCGCACCGCGCCGTGCGAGCGCATCGTAGCAGCCGAGCGCGAGGAGGTCGTTCGCCGCGACGATCGCAGTGAGCCGCGGATTGGCGGCGAGCAGCTCGCCGCACGCGCGCTCGCCGGCAGCGATGTCGTAGTTGTCGGCGGGCACGGCTGGCGCGGCCATGCCGCGGGCCCGGAGCGCGGCCGCAAAGCCCGCCCGCCGCGCCTGCCCGGTCGAGATTCGCGCCGGGCCGGCAACGTGGCCGATCGCGCGATGGCCGAGCTCGAGCAGGTGACCGACCGCGAGCGCGATCCCGGCCGCGTCGTCGTTGACCACCGCCGACACCTTGTCCCCGGGCAGCGAGCGGTTCACGAGGACCACCGGGAGACCGAGCGCGCGGCAGCGGGCGAGCACCGGATCGCGCAGCGTCGCGGTCGCGAGGATCGCGCCTTCGACGCGGCGTGCCGCGAGCCGGTCGAGCGCGTCGCGGGCCCGCGCCGGATCGTTGTCGGTGTTGGTGATGATCGCGGTGTAGCCCGCCGCCATCAGCGCCGACTCGATCCCGCGCAGGATCAGCGGGAAGACCGGGTTCGCCATGTCGGGGATCAGGACGCCGACGGTCGCCGAGCGGCGGGTGCGGAGACCCGCAGCGACCGGGTCGGGGGTATAGCCGAGCCGGCGGGCGAGGCCTTCGACCCGCTTTGCCACCGGCGGGCTGACGAGCCCGCGGGTACGTGGATTCAGGACCCGCGAGACGGTCGATGGGTGGACCCGCGCCGCGCGGGCAACGTCTTGAATCGTCGGCCGTTTATGAGGCATTTCGGCGGCGGGGCTTGCCAGCTCGGGCGTCGGTAGTCTATCGTGCTGCAAACGATTGCATACACCGCCCGCGGCAGGCTGCCCGGGCGCCACCGGAGGAGGCGTTCCCGGCGTTTGTTCGCCCGCCCGCTCTCCCCGGCGTCACACTCTTTGCGAGGTAAGGATGGCCGCCAAAACGCCCGCGCCCAACGTCATTCGGCCCGACGATATCGATCCGCATCACCGCTGGGACCGGCCGCTGCAGGCCCCGGGCCACACCCAGGTCGACTTCGAGGAGCGCATCAACTTCCGCCGCCTGCACGACTACCGGCTCGCGCGCACGCGCGCCGCGCTCGCGAGATCCGGTCTCGGCGCCCTGCTGTGCTTCGACCAGCACAACATCCGCTACACGACGAGCACCGTGATCGGCGAGTGGGCGCGCGACAAGCTCACCCGCTACTCGCTCCTCACCGGCAACGGCGATCCGTACATCTGGGACTTCGGCTCGGCGGCAAAGCATCATCGTCTCCATGCGCCCTGGCTGCGCCAGGACCACTGCCGCGCGGGGATGCTCGGCATGCGCGGCGCGACCGGCGCCGACATCCAGCTCTTCCGCGACGGCGCGAAGGAGATCAAGGCGATCCTCGACGAAGAAGGCGTCGGCAACATGCCGCTCGGCATCGACGTGGTCGAGCCGCCGATGCTGTTCGAGCTGCAGAAGCTCGGGATCGAAGTGCGCGACGGCCAGCAGGTGCTGCTGCAAGCGCGCGAGGTGAAGAACATCGACGAGCTGACGCTGCTCAACATGGCCTCGGCCATGGTCGACGGCGTCTACACCGACATCGCCGAGGCGCTGAAGCCGGGCGTCAAGGAGTCGCAGATCGTCGCGCTCGCGACCAAGCGCCTCTACGAGATGGGCTCCGACTGCGTCGAGGCGATCAACTCGATCTCGGGCGAGCGCTGCAGCCCGCATCCGCACAACTTCACCGACCGCCTGATCCGCCCGGGCGACCAGGCGTTCTTCGACGTCATCCAGTCGTTCATGGGCTACCGCACCTGCTACTACCGCACGTTCAACGTCGGGCGCGCAACCTCGGCGCAGCGGACCGCCTACCGCAAGGCGCGCGAGTGGATGGACCGTGCCATCGAGCTGCTCAGGCCCGGCATCACGACCGACAAAATCGCGCTCGCCTTCCCCGCGGCGGACGAGATCGGCTTCGCGAGCGAGATGGAGGCGTTCGGCCTCAACTTCTGCCACGGGCTCGGGCTGGGGCTTCACGAGCGGCCGCTGGTCTCCCGGGTGAACTCGCTTAAGGAGCCGATCGAGCTCAAGGCGGGAATGGTCTTCGCAGTGGAGACCTATTGCCCGGCGACCGACGGCATCTCGGCGGCACGCATCGAGGAAGAGGTGATCCTGACGCCGCAGGGCGCGAAGATCATCTCGCTTTATCCGGCGGAAGAACTGCCGATCGCGAACCCCTACTAGGAAAACCGACATGGAAGCACTGAAGCAGCACCGCCTCGGATGGATCGGCATCGGCCGCATGGGTTACGCGATGGCCGAGCGGCTCGCCAAGGCGGGTTGCGACCTCACCGTCTACAACCGCACGCGCGAGAAGGCCGAGCCGCTCGCGAAGCACGGGGCGAAGATCGCCGGGCGGCCGTCGGACCTCGCGGGCTGCGACATCGTGTTCACGATGGTCGCGACCGGCGACGACGTGAAGGAAGTGCTGGCAGGCCCGCACGGCGTGCTGTCGGGAAGCGGCAAGCCGCGGCTCGTCGTCGACAGCACGTCGATCGCGCTCGAGGAGTCGGCGGAGATCCGCGCGAGCCTCGCCGCGCGCGACGTCAAGTTCCTCGCCGCGCCGGTGTCGGGCAACGCCAAGGTGATCAAGGCGGGCAAGCTGATGTTCGTCGTTTCGGGCCCGCAGGGCGCCTACGAGGAAGCGCGGCCGTATCTCGACCTGATGGGGCGCGGCTCGAGCTACGTCGGCGAGGGCGAGCTCGCGCGCATCGCCAAGATCTGCCACAACGTCTACCTTGCCGTCGTCATCCAGTCGATGTGCGAGGTCACGATCCTCGCCCAGAAGGCGGGCATGTCGCGTCACGCGTTCCTCGACTTCATGAACAACAGCATCTTCGGCTGCATGTTCACGCGCTACAAGACGCCGGCGCTGGTGAACCTCGACATGTCGGTGACCTTCACCCCGCCGCTGCTGCGCAAGGACATCGACCTCGGCCTCGACGCCGGCCGGGAGCTCGGCGTGCCGATGCCGCTCACCTCGATCACGCGCGACCTGGTGCAGACGCTGATCGGCAACGGTTACGGCGCCGAGGACTTTGCCGCGCTCATCAAGCTGCAGGCGAAAGCGTCCGGCATCGAGCTCAAGTCGGAGAACGTCCCGGTCGGCGACGGGCTTTCGTCTTAGCGGCTGCGAGAGGAGGAGCGCTTATGGCTAAGCAGCGCATCAGTTACGTCGACCCGGCGAAGATGACGCCGGACATGCACGCTGAAATGGATCGCTGCCGGCGCGAGGGCACGCCGCGGCCGGAGAGCTCGGCGGTGCGGGCGCACGTGCCGGCCGCGTTCTGGGCGTTCGCCAACTCCTGGCGCGACATCTTCCGCAACGGCGTCTGCGATCACGCGATCAAGGAGCTGTGCCGGCTGTACGTGTCGCGCACGGTGCAGTGCGAGTACTGCGGCAACCAGCGATCGATCCAGGGGCGGGCGAAAGGCGTGATCGAGGAGCAGGTGCGCGATCTCCTCGAGTTCGAGAAGTCGTCGCGCTACAGCGATCGCCAGAAGGCCGCGCTCGCGTACGCCGAGGCGATCACCTGGCGGCTCGAGACCGACGACGCGTTCTGGGAGCGGCTGCACCGGCACTTCACCGAGCCCGAGCTCGTCGAGCTCGGCTGCTTCATCGCGCTGACGATGGGGCAGCAGAGCTGGCTGCGGCTGCTCAACATCGAGCACCATCAGGTGCTCGCGGGTACCGACGCGTCGATGGCGCCGGGATTCGAGAGCGCCGACGCGCTCGCGGCGTCGAAGTCGTCCGGCGAATACTGGGCGAAGCCGGAGACCAAGCGGAGCGCGGCGTAAAAACCGCAACGGAGGAGGCCAGCGATGACAACGATAACGACGACGAAGGCGGCAAAGAGGATCAAAGCGGCGATCGGCGCGTTTGCGGCGGTGGCTGCCTGCGCAGGCGCGCCGGCGGTGCTCGCGCAAGGCGCGGCGAGTTATCCGTCGAAGGCGATCCGCATCATCGTGCCGTTCACGCCGGGCAGCGCGACCGACGTGATGGCACGGATCGTCGGCGAGCGGCTCACCGCGGCCTGGGGGCAACCGGTCATCGTCGACAACCGGCCGGGCGCCGGCGGCACGATCGGCATCCGCGAAACGGCGCGGGCCGAACCCGACGGCTACACGCTGGTGGTCGTATCGTCCGGGCACGCCGTGAACCACGTCCTGTACAAGGACCTGCAGTACGACACCCTGAAGGACTTCGCCGGCGTCGCGCTGCTCGGGACGCTGCCGAGCGTGCTGATCGTCCCGCCGTCGCTCGGCGTGAATTCGGTGAAGGAGCTCGTCGCCTTGCTGAAAGCGAAGCCGGGCGAGTACAACTACGCGACCGCCGGGGTGGGCAGCGGCGCGCACGTGAGCACCGAGAAGTTCAACGTCGCCACCGGCGTCAAGGCGGTGCACGTGCCGCTCAAGGGCACGCCGCCGATGCTCGCCGAGACGATGGCCGGCCGCATCCAGTACGCCTGGGTGCCGGCCGTGTCGAGCATGGGGCCGGTCAAGGACGGCAAGGTGAAGCCGCTCGCGGTGAGCACGCCGAAGCGGATCGCCGCGCTGCCGGACGTGCCGACGATCGCGGAGGCCGGTTTCCCCGAAGCCGAGTCGAATTTCTGGGTCGCCATGCTCGCGCCGGCGAAGACGCCGCGCGACATCGTCGCCAAGCTGAACGCGGAGGTGAACCGCGCGCTGCAGTCGCCGGAGGTCAGGGACCGCCTGGCGAAGCTCGGCACCGAGCCGATGTCGATGACGCCCGAGCAGTTCGACAAGTTCGTCGCCGACGAGTACCGCGAGCTCGGCGACGTCATGGTCAAAGCGGGACTCAAGCCGCAGTGAGCCGGGCGCTCACCTGGGCCGGCGCGCCCGCCGCGCGGGACCGGCTGAAGCGGCGGCTGGCGGCGCTGGTGGTCGGATGGTGAAGGACTCCGGGGCGAAGGCCGACTGAAGGCGCGGAAAGCGGCGGTGCGGAGCTTCGTCTACAACCAGCTTCCCGGGCGCGTCGTGTTCGGCGCCGGCAGCATCGAGGAGCTGCCGCGCGAGATCGAGCGGCTCGGCGCGAAGCGCGCACTCGTGCTTGCGACGCCGGAGCAGGCGGGGCAGGCCGAGGACATCGCCAGTCGGCTCGGTGAGCGCTGCGCGGGCATCTTCGCCCGCGCGGTGATGCACGTTCCCATCGAGGTTGCGCGCGCGGCGCGCGACGAGGCGGCCCGCGTCGGTGCCGACTGTGCGGTCGCGGTCGGCGGCGGCTCGACCACCGGGCTCGGGAAAGCGATCGCGCTCGAGTCGCCGCTGCCGATCCTCGCGATCCCGACTACCTATGCCGGCTCCGAGATGACCCCGATCTGGGGCATCACCGAGGGCGGCATGAAGAGGACGGGCCGCGACGCGCGCGTGCTGCCGAAGACCGTGATCTACGACCCGGTGCTCACCGTCGGGCTGCCGGTCGGCCTGTCCGCGACGAGCGGCATGAACGCGATCGCGCACGCCGTCGAAGGGTTGTACGCACAGGACGCGAATCCGATCAACTCGATGATGGCCGAGGAGGGGATTCGTGCGCTCGCCCAAGGACTGCCGCGCGTGAAGGCGCACCCGGGCGACCTCGACGCGCGGTCGGACTGTCTGTACGGCGCATGGCTCTGCGGCGCGGTGCTCGGCGCGGTCGGCATGGCGCTTCATCACAAGCTCTGCCACACGCTCGGCGGCACCTGGAACCTGCCGCACGCGGAGACCCACACCGTGGTCTTGCCGCACGCGGCGGCGTACAACACGCCCGCCGTTCGGGACGCCATGGCGCGCGTCGCACGAGCGCTGGGGCTCGCCGACCGGGCAGCGACGCGAGCCGATAGCGCGGCGCAGGGACTGTACGACCTCGCGGGCGCGCTTGGCGCGCCGGTTGCGCTGAAGACGATCGGCATGCCGGAAGGCGACCTCGATCGCGCCGCCGAGCTGGCAACGACTTCGCCCTACTGGAACCCGCGGCCGGTCGAGCGGGCCGCGATCCGCAAGCTGCTCGACGACGCCTGGCACGGGCGGCGACCCGCATGAGCGGTGACGCGGCAGTGGCCAAGGACGCGCGGGTCGCCTCGGCGATCGCGCACTGGGCGCCGAGGTTCGTGGCGAACGGCGTGCTGCTCGCCGATTTCCAGGAGGTCACCGCGGGCATCGCGCGTTGGGAGGATTGGTGCCGCGCGTGGTGCGACCGCGCTTCGCTCCACGAGCGGCTCGGCCGTGAATCGCTGGAGCAGGGCTGGAGGCTGACCGCAGGCGAGCATCTGGCGCGCGCGGCCGTCTACTACCACTTCGCGAAGTTCGTGTTCGTGATCGATCCCGATCAGCTGCGCGCGGCGCACGCGAAGGCGGTCGAGTGCAAGACGCTCGCGCTGCCTTACTTGCGTCCGCCCGGCGAACGGGTCGCGATTCCGTTCGCGGCGAAGACGCTTGCGGGCGTGCTGCGCAAGCCCGCGAGCGACGCGCGCCCGCCGGTCGTGATCATGATCTCCGGCCTCGACTCGACGAAGGAGGAGATGGACGCGTACGAAGCGCCGTTCCATGCCCGCGGCATGGCGACGCTCGCCTTTGACGGTCCGGGGCAGGGCGAGGCGGAGTACGACCTCCCGATCCGCGGCGACTTCGAGGCGCCGGTCAAAGCGGTCGTCGACTGGCTCGAGACGCGGGCCGACGTCGATCCCGCGCGCGTCGGCTGCTGGGGTGTGAGCCTCGGCGGCTACTACGCGCCGCGCGCGGCGGCCTACGAGCCGCGCGTCAGGGCGTGCATCTCCATCTCCGGACCGTACGACTGGGCGGAGATCTGGGACGAGCTGCCGCTCCTCACCCGTGAAGCGTTCCGGGTTCGCAGTCACAAGGCGACGGAGGCGGACGCGCGCGAGCACGGGCGGGGCCTCACGCTAAAGGACGCCGCGCGGCGGATCGCCTGCCCGCTGTTCCTCGTCGGTGCGAAGCTCGACCGGCTCATCCCGTGGCAGCATGCCGAGCGGATCGCGCGGGAGGCCGCCGGGGCGGTGGAGCTCCTGATGGTGGAAGACGGCGGGCACAATGCGAACAACCGCCCGTACCGCTACCGGAGCCGGAGCGCGGACTGGATGGCCGAGCGGCTGGGGTTGCCGCGAAAGTAACGACGTGGAGGAGCGGGCGTGAACAGGATCCTGCGCATTGCGGCATTGGTCGCCTGTGCCGTCGCGGTGACGGCCGAGGCGCAAACCCAGACGTTCCCCTGGAAAACGGTGCGCCTCGTCTCCGGCGTCACGCCCGGAAGCGCGTCGGACACGATGGCGCGCATCGTCTCGGAGAAGCTGCAGGCGAGCCTCGGCCAGCCGGTGATCGTCGAGAACCGGCTCGGCGCCGGCGGCATCGTCGCCGCGGGCTACGTCGCGAAGGCCGATCCCGACGGACACACGATCAGCGTCTATACGTCGGCCTTCACCGTCGTCCCATTCACCACCAACCCACCGTGGGATCCCATCGCCGACTTCACGCCGGTCGCGACGCTCGCGACGACGCCGAACATCCTGGTGACCTCGCCGTCTCGCGGGTACGAGACGATCCAGGCGTTGGTCGCCGCGGCCAAGGCGAACCCGGGCAAGCTGACCTTCGCGTCGGCCGGGCTCGGCAGCTCGACGCACATGGGCGGGGAAAAGTTCAGGGTCGCGGCGGGGATCGACGTCGTGCACGTCCCCTACAAAGGCGCGCCGGAAGCGGTCGCCGATGTCATTGCCGGGCGAGTGGATTACTATTTCGTACCGGTCGTTTCGGCGCTCGGGCAGATCCGCGACGGCAAGCTCCGGGCGCTGGCAGTCGCGGCCCCGAAGCGCATCGCCGCGCTGCCCGACCTGCAGACCACCGCGGAAGCGGGCTACCCGGGCGCGGAGTACAACTTCTGGGTCGGCATGCTCGTCGCGGCGAAGACGCCGCGCGAAACGGTCGAGCGGCTGAACCAGGAGGTGAACAGGGTGCTGCAGATGCCGGAGGTGCGCGAGCGGATCGAGAAGCTCGGCGCCGAGGTGCTGATGATGCCGCTGCCGGCGTTCGAGGCGATGATCCGGCAGGAGCTCATCGACAACGAGAAGCTTCTGAAGGCGGCGGGCGTCAAGCGGAATTGAGCGGTAAACGAAGCTCCTAGGAGAAATTCATGCGTCAGATCACGAAGGACCACCTCACCGGCGCCGTGCTCGCGCGTCTGAAGGACATCAAGGATCCGCGCTTCAAGCAGATCATGACGAGCCTCATCCAGCACCTGCACGCGTTCGCGGACGACGTGCAGCTGACCGAGGAGGAGTGGTTCGAGGGCATCAAGTTCCTCACCGCCGTCGGCAAGAAGTGCGACGACCTCCGCCAGGAGTTCATCCTGCTCTCCGACGTCCTCGGACTGTCGATGCGCGTGGTCGAGATCAATCACCCGATGCCCGAGGGCGCGACGGAATCGACGGTGCTCGGGCCGTTCTTCGTGCACGGCGCACCGGAGTTTCCGTTCGGCGCCGACATGACGAAGGCCGCGACGGTGCAGGGCGAGCCGACCTGGGTCAGCGGCAAGGTGACGTCCGTCGACGGCAAGCCGATCGCCGGTGCGACGATCGATGTCTGGCAGGCGAAGGCCGACGGCGTCTACGACATCCAGGATCCGAAGGCCGAGTTCGAGCTGCGCGGGCGCGTGAAGTCGGACGCCGAGGGCAGGTACGCGTTCCGCACCTTCAAGCCCAAGTTCTACGGCGTGCCGACCGACGGCCCGGTCGGCGACCTGCTCCGCCAGATGGGGCGGCACCCGATGCGGCCGGCGCACATGCACGCGATCGTGTCGGCGCCCGGCTACCGGCAGGTGATCACCCACGTCTTCGTCGACGGCGATCCGTACCTCGACTCGGACGCGGTGTTCGCGGTGAAGGATTCGCTGATCGCGAAGTACCGGGAAGTCAACTCGGCCGAGGAGGCGAAGAAGCTCGGCATGCCGACGCCCTTCCTCCGGCTCGACTGGGACTTCCGGCTCGCGCCCGAAGCCGGCCTGAAGGCGCGCGCGACGATCTCGGCGGCCGACGCCGCTGTACGCTAGACCCGGAGACCGCGATGTCAGCAAACCTCAAGTCCCTCCCCGCCGCTTCCGCCCGCGACCGCGTCAGCAAGGAGGAATGGGACGTTCGCGTCGACCTCGCGGCGGCCTACCAGCTCGCCGCGGTGTTCCGCTGGACCGATCTCATCTATACGCACTTCTCGGCGCGCGTCCCGGGCACGGATGACATCCTGATCAACCCGTACGGGCTGATGTTCGACGAGATCACCGCATCCAACCTCGTGAAGATCGACATGGCGGGCAATGTCCTCGACGACTCGACGGGGATGGGCGTGAACCATGCCGGCTTCGTGATCCACGGTTGCGTCCATCAGGCGCGGCCCGAGATCAACTGCGTGATCCACACGCACACCCGCGCGGGCGTGGGCGTCTCGGCTCAGAAGTGCGGCCTCCTGCCGCTCAGCCAGCACGCGATGCGCGTGCACGCGATGGTCAGCTACCACGATTACGAGGGCATTGCGCTCGACATGGACGAGCGCGAGCGCATGGCGCGCGATCTCGGCAAGACCTCCAAGGCGATGATCCTGCGCAACCATGGCCTGCTTACGCTCGCCGAGACCGTGCGCGAGGCGTTCGAGCTGATGTACTACCTCGACTGCGCGTGCCAGATCCAGGTCGACGCGCTCGCCGGCGGGATCGACAACGCGCTGCTCATGCCGGAATCCGCGGCGCGCAACGCGGCGACGCAGTTCGGGCGCCCCGACCGGCCGTCACAGGTGAAGGACTGGCCGGCGCTGTTGCGGATGCTCGACCGGAAGGGAATCAACTACCGCAACTGAAAGCCCGGCCCGCAGCTCGCCGGGACGAGTAACGGCTCGGCCCACGCCCGCTCCCCTCGAGGAGCGGGCGCTTCACCACTCCATCTGCTGCCGTTGATCCGCGGCGTCGACGACGGCGAGTGCGGTCATGTTCACGAGCCGCCGCACGGTCGCGCTCGGCGTCACGATGTGGACCGCCTTTGCCGCGCCGAGCAGGATAGGCCCCACGGTGATCCCTTCGCCGCCGGTCACTTTGAGCAGGTTGAAAGCGATGTTCGCCGCGTCGAGGTTCGGCATCACGAGCAGGTTCGCCTCGCCCTTCAGCCGCGACTCCGGCAGCGCACGAAGGCGGATCTCCTCCGACAGCGCGGCGTCGCCGTGCATCTCGCCCTCGACCTCGAGGTCCGGCGCCATCTTGGCGAGGATGTGTGCGGCGTCGGCCATCTTCCGCGCGGCCGGCGAGTCGTCGGCGCTGCCGAAGTTCGAGTGCGAGAGCAGCGCCACCTTCGGCGTGATGCCGAAGCGCTTCATCTCCTCGGCCGCCATCATTGTCATCTCGGCGAGCTGCTCGGCGGTCGGGTTCTCGTTCACGTACGTATCGCAGATGAAGACCGTCCGGTTCGCGAGCATCACCGCGTTCATCGCCGCGAACATCTTGGCGCCCGCCTCGCGGCCGAGCACGTTCCCAACGTGCCGCAGGTGGTCGAGATAGCGGCCGATCACGCCGCACAGCATGGCGTCGGCGTCGCCGCGGCGGATGAGCATTGCGCCGATCAGCGTCGGGAACTGCCGGACGTGCTCCTTGGCGATGTCCGGCGTGATGCCGTGGCGGCCCATCAGCCTGTGATACTCGGTCCACACGTCGCGGTACCGCGGATCGTTCTCGGGATTCACTATCTCGAACTGCTTCCCAGCGGCGAGGCGCAAACCGAAGCGCTTGATGCGCATGTCGATCACTTCGGGTCGGCCGATCAGAATCGGCTTGGCCAGCCCCTCGTCGACCGCGATCTGCGTGGCGCGGAGCACGCGTTCCTCCTCGCCCTCGGCGAAGATGACCCGCTTCGGCGCGCGCTTCGCGGCGTGGAACACCGGGCTCATGATGTGCGCCGAGTGGTACACGAACGAATTGAGCCGCTCGCGGTAGGCGTCGAAGTCCTTGATCGGCCGCGTCGCCACGCCCGAGTCCATCGCGGCTTTCGCGACCGCCGGTGCGATGCGCAGGATCAACCGCGGATCGAAGGGCCGCGGAATGATGTACTCCGGGCCGAACGAGAGGTCCTGGCCGCCGTAGGCCATCGCAACGATGTCCGACTGCTCGGCCTGCGCGAGCTCGGCGAGCGCGCGCACGCAGGCGAGCTTCATCTGGTCGGTGATCTTGGTCGCGCCGACGTCGAGCGCGCCGCGGAAGATGAACGGGAAGCAGAGGACGTTGTTGACCTGGTTCGGGTAGTCGGAGCGGCCGGTGGCGATGATGCAGTCGGGCCGCGCCGCCTTCGCATCCTCCGGCAGGATCTCCGGGTCGGGATTCGCGAGCGCCAGGATGAGCGGCTTGGGCGCCATCTTCTTCACCATGTCCTTGGTGAGTACGCCCTTCGTCGAGCAGCCGAGGAACACGTCCGCACCCTCGATGATGTCGGCGAGCTTGCGCGCTTTGGTGTTCTGCGCATAGCGCGCCTTGTTCGGCTCCATGTTCGGCTCGCGGCCCTCGTAGATCACGCCCTTGGAGTCGGTGACGTAGATGTTCTGCTTCTTCAGGCCGAGGCCGACGAACACGTCGAGGCATGCGATCGCCGCCGCGCCGGCACCCGAACAGACCAGTTTTATGTCGCCGAGCTGCTTGCCGACGATCTTCATGCCGTTCAGCACCGCGGCGGCCGAGATGATCGCGGTGCCGTGCTGGTCGTCGTGGAACACCGGGATGTTGAGCCGCTCGCGCAGCTTCGCCTCGATGTAGAAGCACTCCGGCGCTTTGATGTCCTCGAGGTTCACGCCCCCGAGCGTCGGTTCGAGCGCGGCGACGTGCGCGACGAGCGCGTCCGGATCGAGCTCGGCGAGCTCGATGTCGAAGACGTCGATGCCGGCGAACTTCTTGAACAGGCAGGCCTTGCCCTCCATCACCGGCTTCGCCGCGAGCGGCCCGATGTGGCCGAGCCCGAGCACCGCGGTGCCGTTGGTGACGACGCCGACGAGATTCGCTCGTGAGGTGAGGGTCGCCGCCTCCTTCGGATCGTCCCTGATGGCGAGACAGGCGTACGCGACGCCCGGCGAGTAGGCGAGCGCGAGGTCGCGCTGGTTGGTAAGGCCCTTCGTCGGCGCGATCGAGATCTTGCCCGGCGTCGGGAGGCGGTGATATTCGAGCGCGGCTTTGAGCAGTTCCTCGTCGCGCGTGGGCTCGTCCATGACCTTCTCCTTCGGTGACGCGGCTTCTTGCGGCCGCTCGCGCTCGGCTCCAGCCGATTCAGATGACCTTGCAGACCTCGTCGAACTCGAGGCGCGGGTTGCGGTTGAACACCTTCGACCAGTCACCCTTGCCGAGATTGCAGAGGAAATTCGACTTCCACGTGGTGCCGCTGAAGAACTCCTTGTCGACGCCGGCGTTGTTGAAGCCCGACATCGGACCGGTGTCGATCCCGAGCGCGCGCGCGACGATGATGAAGTACGCGCCCTGCAGCGAGCTGTTGCGCAGCGCCGTCGTCTCGACGTGCGCCTTCTTGTCCTCGCCGGTGTAGGCGTTCTTCATCGCCGGGTTGTGCGGGAAGGTGCGCGGCAGCAGCTCGTAGAACATCGTGTCGTACGCGATGATCGCGGTGACCGGCGCCGACATCGTCTTCTCCTGGTTGCCCGGGCTCAGGTGCGGCTTGAGGCGCTCCTTCGCTTCCTTGCTTCGCACGAACAGGACGCGTCCCGGCTGCGAGTTCCCGGTCGTCGGGCCGAGCTTCACCAGGTCCCAGATCTGCCGGAGCTGTGCGTCGGCGACTTCGCCCGACAGGGCATTGTGGGTGCGCGCATTGCGGAAGAGGGTGTCGAGGCACTCGTCGCTGACCATTGCGGGCGTCCTTGCCGGATGGTTGGGAGGGGCGGCTATTTTGGCAGGCTTGCGCTATGCTGGCACGCGATGCTCCGCCGGGGAAAGGCGATGCCGAAGGCATCGTGTGCCCTCACTTCGGGGAGCACGAGGGGGTCATGCCCCCTCGTATCGTTCCACTCAGGAGGATCCCGCCATGGCCGACGCCTACATTTGCGACGCAATCCGCACGCCCTTCGGCCGCTACGGTGGCACGCTCTCCACGATGCGCGCCGACGATCTCGCAGCGCTGCCGCTTAGGGCGCTAATCGAACGGAACAAGGAGGTCGACTGGACCGCAGTCGACGATGTCACCTACGGCTGCGCCAACCAGGCCGGCGAGGACAACCGCAACGTCGGGCGCATGGCCCTCCTGCTGGCAGGGTTGCCGAAGGAAGTCCCGGGTAACACCGTGAACCGCCTGTGCGGATCGAGTCTTGACGCGGTGGGCATCGCCGCGCGTGCGATCAAGTCCGGCGAGGCCGAGCTGATGATCGCGGGCGGGGTCGAGAGCATGACGCGCGCGCCGTTCGTCATGGGCAAGTCGGACAGCGCGTTCTCTCGCGTGGCGAAGATCGAGGACACGACGATCGGCTGGCGCTTCGTGAACCCGCTGATGAAGGAGAAGTACGGCATCGACTCGATGCCCGAGACGGCGGAGAACGTAGCGGTCGATTTCAAGGTGGCCCGCGCCGACCAGGACGCATTCGCCCTCCGCAGCCAGAGCCGCTGGGCGGCGGCGAACAAGGCCGGGTTCTTCAAGGCGGAGCTCGTGCCGGTGACGCTGCCGCAGCGGAAAGGCGACCCGAAGATCTTCGACACCGACGAGCACCCGCGGCCGGACACGACGCTAGAGGCGCTCGCGAAGCTGAAGGGCGTGGTGAAGCCGGAGGGCACGGTGACGGCGGGCAATGCTTCCGGGGTGAACGACGGCGCGTGCGCGCTGATCCTCGCATCGGAAGCGGCCGCGAAGAAGCACGGGCTGAAGATTCGCGCGCGCGTCCTCGGCGCGGCGACGGCCGGGGTTGCGCCGCGCATCATGGGCTTCGGTCCGGCGCCGGCGAGCAAGAAGTTGCTCGCGCGGCTCGGTCTCAAGATCGGGCAGATGGAAGTGATCGAGCTCAACGAAGCGTTCGCCGCGCAGGGCCTTGCGGTCACCCGCGATCTCGGGCTGCCCGACGACGCGGCGCACGTGAATCCGAACGGCGGCGCGATCGCGATCGGTCATCCGCTAGGCGCATCCGGGGCACGGCTCGTTACCACGGCGCTCAACCAGCTCGAGCGCATCAAGGGCCGTTATGGCCTGTGCACGATGTGCATCGGGGTAGGGCAGGGCATCGCGTTGGTGATCGAGCGCGTCTGACGCAGCGACCGGCCCGCCGGCAGCGGCGGCGTCGCGATCCTTGAGCCGTAAAGCCGGCTAGGTGAGCGGCTAGAGGCGGTCACAGCTGCCTCCCGGCCTCAACCGGGCCGGTGTTGTCATACTTCCGTCACAAAGCTAAGAAATTGCATGTAGTTTCTTAGCTATCTATATGATTTTTAGCTAAGTCTCTAGTTGGGGTGCGGTTCTCGCGAACCGCACCTAAGTCTTTGTCGCGGTTAAAAAAATCACGCGATCCGCCTTGACCCCTCTGATTTCTTTCACTACAGTGGCAAAGAGTGTAGTTTTGTGGGGAAAAGGGGCAGAATTGACCACTTTTCGCCGCATCCGCCACCTCGAGGGGGATAGGTGTTTCAGGGAGCGACCGAGCTCAGTCTCGACGCGAAGGGGCGATTCGCCATACCGACGCGCCATAGGGAAGCGCTCACTCCGGGTGGGGGCGGCGTCGTTCTCACCGCGCACCCCGATCGCTGCCTGCTGCTCTATCCGCGCGACGCGTTCACGCCGATCAGCGCGAAGGTCTCCACCCTCTCCAGTTTCAACGAGCAGGCGCGCTGGTGGCAGCGCCTCGTGGTCGGCTTCGCCGAGGAACTCGAGCTGGATGGCTCGGGGCGCATCCTCGTCTCGCCGGCGCTCCGCAAGTTCGCCGACCTGAAGAAGACCGTGGTGCTCGTGGGGCAGGGGAGCCACTTCGAAGTCTGGGACGCCGAGGTGTGGGAGGAGCGGCTCGGCAATGCCCTGTCGATGGCCGGCACTACCCCGCCGCCGGGCACCGAGAACTTCTCGCTGTGACCGGCCTTGACCCCGAGCACGCACAGGCCGGTCCTCCTCGCCGAGGCGATCGAGGCCCTGCGGATCCGTCCCGACGGCGCCTACGTGGACGCCACCTTCGGGCGCGGCGGCCACTCGGCTGCGATCCTCGCGCACCTCTCGCCGCGAGGGCGGCTGATCGCGCTCGACCGCGATCCGGAGGCGGTTGCCGCCGCGCAGTCGATCCGCGACGCGCGCTTGGCGATCCGGCACGCACGGTTCTCGCAGCTTGCGGAGATGCTGCGGGAGTCGGGGCTCGTCACCGTCGACGGCGTGCTGTTCGACCTGGGCGTCTCCTCGCCGCAACTCGAAACGCCGGACCGGGGATTCAGTTTCCGGGCCGACGCGCCGCTCGACATGCGCATGGACCCGACGCGGGGCGAAACCGCGGCCGAATGGCTCGCGCGGGCGACTGAGGCGGAGCTGAGGGGGGTCATAAAAAAATATGGCGAAGAACGGTTTGCTGGCCCGATTGCAAAGGCGGTTGCTGGTGCTCGGGCGCGAGGGGGGATACGCACCACAGGCGAGCTTGCCGGTGTCGTGGCTGCGGCCGTCCGGACGCGTGAGCGGGGCCAGGACCCGGCGACGCGTACCTTCCAGGCTCTACGGATTCACGTCAATCAGGAGCTTGAGGAATTGTCGTTAGCGCTGCCGCAGGCACGCGATGCGCTCGCCCCGGGCGGGCGGCTGGTGGTGATCAGCTTCCACTCGCTCGAGGACCGGATCGTGAAGCACTTCCTCCGCGACGAGGCGCAGCCGCAATTGCCCGAGCGCTTGCCGGTGAAAGCCACGGAAATGCCACAACCGCGTCTGAGACTCGTAGGCCGACCGGTCCGCCCGGCCGCCGCCGAAGTGGACGCCAACCCGCGCGCGCGAAGCGCGGTCATGCGCGTTGCCGAGAGGCCCGCATGACCGCTGCGACGCGCCCGACGCCATGACCCGCCTCACCCTCTGGCTGCTCGCCGCCCTCGCCGCCTGCGCGCTCGGGCTGGTCACGTCGCAGCACCACGCGCGGAAGCTCTTCGCCGAGCTCGAGCGCGAGCAGGCGCGTGCGAAGGCGCTCGAAGTCGAGTACGGCCAGCTGCAGCTCGAGCAGAGCACCTGGGCGATGCACGCGCGGGTCGAGCGGCTCGCGCGCGAACGGCTCCGCATGCGCCCGCCCGAACCTAGCCGGATGCAGGTCCTCGATACGCCGCCGCCGGCGGAGGTCGCGTCGCGATGAGATTCGCCGATTCACCGGTGCTCGCGCCGACCTTTCCGCCCTGGCGCTCGCGGTTCGTCGTGGCGCTGCTCGCGGTCGCGTTCGGGACGCTCGTCGGCCGCGCGGTCTACCTCCAGGGCTGGAACCGCGACTTCCTCCAGGCGAAGGGCGAGTCGCGGTACAGCCGCACGCTCGAGATCCCGGGCAACCGCGGCCGGATCTTCGACCGGAACGGTGAGGCACTCGCTGTCTCGACGCCGGTCAAATCGATCTGGGCGATCCCGGAAGACGTCGCGCTGTCGGCGCGCGAGCTCGAGGGGCTCGCGCAGGTGCTCGAGCTGCCGCGCGACGAGCTGCGACGGCGGCTCGGCGATACCGCCCGCGACTTCGTGTACCTCAGGCGGCAGGTGCCGCCCGAGACCGCCGACCGTGTCGCCGCGCTCCGGCTCGCCGGCATCCACCAGAGCAAGGAGTACCGCCGTTACTACCCGGCGGGGGAAACGATGGCGCACGTGCTCGGCTTCACCGACGTCGACGGCGCCGGCCAGGAGGGTATCGAGCTCGCCTTCGAGGCGCAGCTCGCGGGTCGGGCGGGCAGCCGTCGCGTGATCAAGGACCGCCTCGGCCGCATCGTCGAGGACATGGAAGGCGCGCGCGAAGCCCGCGACGGCGCCGACGTCACCCTCGCGCTCGATTCCCGCATCCAGAACCTCGCCTACGTCGAGCTGAAACGCGCGGTCGAGGCGAATCGTGCGAAGGGCGGCGGCATCGTCGTCGTGGACGCCGCCACCGGCGAGGTGCTCGCGCTCGCGAACCTGCCCTCCTACAATCCCAACAACCGCGCACGGCTCGTGGGCGGCCAGGTGCGGAATCGCGCCGTTACCGACGCGTTCGAGCCGGGCTCGACCCTGAAGCCCTTCACCGTCGCGCTCGCGCTCGACACCGGCCAGGTGTCGCCCCACACGACGATCCAGGTCGCGCCGGGCTCGCTCACGATCGGCCCGGCGACGATCCGCGACGCGCACCCGGAAAAGGCGCTGACCGTCGAGCAGGTGATCCAGAAGTCCTCGAACGTCGGCGCGGCGAAGATCGCGCTCGGCCTCGCGCCGGAGACGATGTGGGGACTGTTCGACGGCGTCGGATTCGGCGCTGCGCCGCGACTCGGGTTCCCCGGCGAGGCGATCGGCAAGGTGCGCCCCTACAAGACCTGGCGGCCGGTCGAGCAGGCGACGATGTCGTACGGGCACGGGATCGCGGTGAGCTTGGTGCAGCTCGCGCGCGCCTACACCGTGTTCGCGCGCGACGGCGACCTCGTGCCGCTCTCGCTGCTGCGCGTCGACTCGCCGCCGGCCGGGAAGCCGGTGGTGTCGAAGCACACGGCCGAGGCCGTCCGCCACATGCTCGAGCTCGCCGCGCAGCCCGGGGGCACTGCGCCGCGCGCACGGATCATGGGTTACCGCGTCGCCGGCAAGACCGGCACCGCGCACAAGCAGGAGCACGGCGGATACGCGGCCGACAAGTACCACTCGTCGTTCGTCGGCCTCGCGCCGGCGTCGCGGCCGCGCCTGGTGATCGCCGTGATGATCGACGAGCCCACCGCCGGCCAGTACTACGGCGGCATCGTGGCCGCCCCCGTCTTCGCGCAGGTCATGGCCGGCAGCTTGCGCATCCTCGGGATCGCGCCGGACGCGCCGATGAAGCCGATCGAGACCGCACCGCCGGCGCTGGAACTGCGCGAGAGCGTATGAGCGGCAACGGCAACAAGACATCGAGCGCGGAGCGCGCCGACTTGGGGGATCTGCAAGGGGGGAAGGGGGAAGGAGTGGTTTCCCCGTGGACAGGGAAGTCGACAGGATTCTGAGCGAGCTGCAACGGCAGGGCGTGACCCCGCACGGCCTCGCGGCCGACAGCCGCGCGGTGGCGCGCGGCGACGTGTTCCTCGCGTACCCGGGCGAGCGCTCCGACGGGCGGCGCTTCGTCGGCGACGCGGTCGCGCGCGGGGCGGCAGCGGTGGTCTGGGAGCGCGACGGGTTCGCGTGGCCGGCCGATCTGGCGGTGCCTAATCTCAATGCGAGCGGACTGAAACGGCTCGCCGGCCCGCTCGCCGCGGAGATCTACGGGCGTCCGTCGGAACGGCTCTGGACCGTCGGCGTAACCGGTACCAACGGCAAGACGTCCTGCACCCAGTGGATCGCGCAGGCGCTCACCGGCGCGGGCCGCAAGACCGCCGTCGTCGGGACGCTCGGCCTCGGCTACCCGGCGGGGGCGCCCGGTCGCCCCCATCCGGCGGGACTCGAGGAGAACCCGAATACGACTCCGGACGCGGTCGCGCTGCAGCGCGCGCTTGCGCGCTTCGTGAGCGAGGGTGCGCAGGCCGTCGCGATGGAAGCGTCCTCGATCGGGATCGACCAGGGCCGCGTCGAGGGCGTGAAGTTCGCCTGCGCGCTCTTCACCAACCTCTCGCGCGACCACCTCGACTACCACGGCGACATGGAGCGCTACGCGCAGGCGAAGCTGCGGCTCTTCCGCTCGCCGGCGCTCGGGCACGCGGTGCTCAATCTGGACGACGCGCTCGGCGTGCGGATCGCGCAGGACCGGGCGGGAAGCGGCGTTGCACGCACCGGCTTCAGCCTGTGGCCGGGAACCGGCGCGGCGAGCGGCCTCGAGCACTGGCTGGAAGCCCGCGACGTCCAACTCTCGAGCGCCGGTGCGCAGTTCGCGCTGGTCACGAGCCGCGGTCGGGTCGAGGTCGCCACCGCTCTCGTCGGACGCTTCAACGTCGCGAACGTCCTCGGCGTGATCGGCGTCCTCCTCGCCGCCGGCCTCCCGCTCGATGCGGCGGCCCAGGCAGCCGGGCGGCTCGAGCCGCCCGCCGGGCGGATGCAGCGTCTCGGCGGGGTGGGGAGGCCGCTCGTCGTGGTCGACTACGCGCACAGCCCGGATGCGCTCGACAAGTGCCTGGGCGCCCTGCGCGACATCGCACGCGCGCAGGGCGGACGGCTGATCTGCGTGTTCGGCTGCGGCGGTGACCGCGATCGCGGCAAGCGGCCGCAGATGGGCGAGGCGGCCTCGCGCCATGCCGACCTCGTCTGGCTCACCAGCGACAACCCGCGGAGCGAAGATCCGGCGGCGATCATCGGCGAGATTCGCCCCGGCGTGAGCGTGCCGCACGAAATCCGCGTCGATCGCCGCGACGCGATCGCCGAGGCGATCGCCGCCGCGCGCGCCGACGATGTGGTGCTGCTCGCCGGCAAGGGTCACGAGCCGTATCAGGAGATCGGCGTGCGCCGTGTGCCGTTCTCCGATCTCGACGAAGCACGCAAAGGGCTCGCCGGGTGGAAGCCATGATGCTCCTGTCCGAAGCGGCGGCCGCGCTCGGGGCGAACGTCATCGGCCGCGACGTGCGCTTCACGTCGGTGTCGACCGACAGCCGCACGATCGAGGCGGGCGCGCTCTTTGTGGCGCTCCGCGGCGAGCGCTTCGACGGCCACGACTATCTCGGCGCGGCGCGCGAGAGCGGCGCCGCCGCGGCGATGGTCGAACGCGTGGGTGGCCACGCCGGGCAGGCCGCCGGGCTCCCGCTGATCGCGGTCGGGGATGCGCGCCTTGCCCTCGGGGCGCTCGCCAAGCGCTGGCGCGGCCGCTTCCGCATTCCGGTGATCGCGATCGTCGGCTCGAACGGCAAGACCACCGTCAAGGAGATGCTGGCGGCCGCGCTGCGTGCCCATTTCGGCGAGCGGCAGGTGCTCGCGACGCTCGGCAACCTCAACAACGACGTCGGGCTTCCGCTGAGCGCGCTGCGACTCCGCGAGGAGCACGCGGTGGCGGTGCTCGAGATCGGCATGAACCACCCGGGCGAGACCGGGTACCTCGCCGGAATTGCCGGCCCGACGATCGCGGTGATCAACAACGCGCAGCGCGAGCACCAGGAGTTCATGAAGAGCGTCGAGGAAGTCGCCGCCGAGCATGCGGCCGTCCTCCGTGCGCTTCCCAACGGCGGCGTCGCGGTGCTGAACCGCGACGACACGCATTACGAGTACTGGGCCGGCATCGCCGGGAAGCGCCGCGTGCGCTCCTTCGGCACCGGCGCGGACGCGGACGTCCGGGCCACCTACCGGCTCGGCGCCGCTTCGAGCGAGATCGAGATCGCAGCCGACGGGGCGCGCGCGGCCGCCATGCTGCAGATGCCGGGGGTGCACAGCGTGCGGAACGCGCTCGCCGCGTCCGCTGCTGCGCTCGCCGCCGGCGCGGGTCTGCAGGCGGTCGCGCGCGGCCTGGCTTCGTTCCGCGCGGTGAAGGGCAGGCTGCAGTTCAAGCCGGGGCGCAACGGCGTGCTCGTCATCGACGACACCTACAACGCCAACCCCGACTCGGTGCGCGCGGCGGTGGACGTCCTCGCGGCGAGCGAGCGCCCGCGGGTGCTGATCCTCGGCGACATGGGCGAGGTCGGCGACCAGGGCGAGGCGTTTCACGCCGAGCTCGGCCGCTACGCGAAGGACTCCGGCGTCGACCGGCTGCTGGTGGTCGGACCGCTCGGGCGCGCGGCGGCGCGGGCGTTCGGCGCGGGCGGCGAGCACTTCGACTCGGTCGAGGCGGTGATCGCGCGCGCGCAGGGGCTGACCGCGCTCAAGGGCACGATGCTGGTCAAGGGCTCGCGCTTCATGCGGATGGAGCGCGTGGTGGAGCACCTGGTGGCGGGGGAGAAAGCGTGCTGCTAGAGCTCGCCCAGTACCTTGCGCAGGACATCCGCGCGTTCAACGTGTTCAACTACATCACGCTGCGCGCGGTGCTCGCCGCGCTGACCGCGCTCGTCATCTCGTTTCTCGCCGGCCCGGCGATGATCCGCAAGCTCGCCGCCTACAAGATCGGACAGGCGGTGCGCGACGACGGTCCGCAGACCCATCTCACCAAGGCGGGCACGCCCACGATGGGCGGCGCCCTGATCCTCGTCTCGGTCGCGGTCACTACCGCCCTCTGGGCCGACTGGACCAACCGGTTCGTCTGGATCGTGCTCGCGGTGACGCTCGGCTTCGGCGCGATCGGCTGGGTCGACGACTACCGCAAGGTCGTGCACCGCAACCCGAAGGGGCTCTCGGCGCGCGAAAAGTACTTCTGGCAGTCGGTGATCGGGCTCGTCGCTGCGGTCTACCTCGCGTTCGCGGTGCCGACGTCGACCGCGGCCCAGGGCTGGGGACTCTTCACCCAGTGGGTGTCGGGCGGATTCGCGATGAACCTCCCGCCGAAGGCCGACCTCATCGTGCCGTTCTTCAAGAACATCGCCTATCCGGTCGGCGTCGTCGGGTTCATCGTGCTCTCGTACTTCGTCATCGTCGGGACGTCGAACGCGGTAAACCTCACCGACGGCCTCGACGGGCTTGCGATCCTGCCGGCGGTGATGATCAGCGGGGCGCTCGGGATCTTCACTTACGTCGCCGGCAACGCGGTCTACTCGAAGTACCTGCTCTTCCCCTACATCCCGGGCGCGAGCGAGCTCGCGGTCGTCTGCGGCGCGCTCGTCGGCGCGGGGCTCGGTTTCCTGTGGTTCAACGCCTACCCGGCGGAAGTCTTCATGGGCGACGTCGGCGCGCTCGCTCTCGGCGCGGCGCTCGGCACGATCGCCGTGATCGCGCGGCAGGAGATCGTGCTCTTCATCATGGGCGGCGTGTTCGTCGCCGAGACGCTGTCGGTGATGCTGCAGGTCATCTACTTCAAGCTCACCGGCGGCAAGCGGATCTTCCGCATGGCGCCGCTGCACCACCACTACGAGCTCGGCGGCTGGAAGGAGACGCAGGTCGTGGTGCGGTTCTGGATCATCACGGTGGTCCTCGTCCTGTTCGGCCTGTCGACGTTGAAGCTGCGCTGAGATGGAACTCGCGGGCCGCAAAGTGCTGGTGCTGGGCCTCGGCGAAACCGGGCTCTCGATGGCGCGGTGGATCGTGCGCCGGGGCGGCACCGTGCGCGTTGCCGACACGCGCGCCGCGCCGCCGGCGCTCGCCGCGCTCCGCGCCGCGCTGCCGCAGGCCCACGTGACGACTGGAGCGTTCACGCTGGGGTTGCTCGACGGCGTCCATCTCGTGGCAGCGAGCCCGGGGGTGCCGCTCGCCGAGCCGGTGGTGACGTCGGCGCTCGCGCGAGGACTGGAGGTGGTCGGCGACGTCGAGCTCTTCGCGCGATTTCTGGCCGCGACCGGCGGGGCGCGGGTCGTCGCGATCACCGGCACCAACGGGAAGAGCACGGTGACGGCGCTGGCCGGTGCGATGTGCCGTGCGGCCGCGGTCGATTGCGAGGTCGCCGGGAACATCTCGCCGGCAGTACTCGCCGCGCTCGGCGCACGGCTCGACGCCGGGCGCCTGCCCGAGGCGTGGGTGGTCGAACTCTCGAGCTTCCAGCTCGAGGCGACCGCCTCGCTGCACGCGGATGCGGCGACCGTGCTCAACGTGTCGCCCGATCACCTCGACCGGTATCCGAACGTGGCGGCATACGCGGCCGCGAAAGCGCGGATCTTCGCCGGTGGCGGCGTGCAGGTCCTGAACCGGGACGACCCGGCGACGATGGCGATGCGCCTCGCCGGACGCCGCGCGATCACCTTCGGGCTCAACCCGGCGCCGGACCACGACGACTTCGGCCTGCTCAAGGTGTTCGGGGAGCATTGGCTGGCAATGGGCGCGACGCCGCTCATGCCGGTGCGCGACATGCGGCTCGCCGGGCTGCACAACGCCGCCAATGCCCTCGCCGCGCTCGCGCTCTGCCGCGCGATCGGCCTGCCGCTCGCGCCCCTGCTCGACGCCCTGCGGAGCTTCGCCGGGCTTCCGCACCGGGTCGAGCGCGTCGGCGAGATCGGCGGCGTCACCTTCTACGACGACTCGAAGGGGACCAACGTCGGCTCTACCGTCGCCGCGCTCGCCGGCTTCGGCCGGCAGCTCAACGGCAGCGGCGGGAAGGTCGTGCTGATCGCCGGCGGGGACGGCAAGCAGCAGGACTTTGCGCCGCTCGCCGGCGCGGTTGCCGGGGCTGCGCGCGCCGTGGTCCTCATCGGCCGCGACGCGCCGGCGATCGAACGCGCGCTCGCATCCACCGGGACGCGGATCGAGCGCGCGGCGAGCATGGAGGACGCGGTCGCGCGCGCTTTCGAGGCGGCGCGGGCCGGCGACGTCGTGCTGCTCTCGCCCGCGTGCGCGAGCTTCGACATGTTCGCCAACTACCACCAGCGCGGCGAGGTGTTCTCCGCCGCGGTGAAGGAGCTCCAGCATGCTGGCGCGTGCTGATCTCCCGCGCCGCGCGGCGGCGCTGCCCGAGTACGACGCGAGCATCGTCTGGGCGGCGGCAGCGCTCCTCACCTTCGGTCTGGTCATGGTGTACTCGGCGTCGATCGCCACCGCCGAGAGCGCGCGATCGACCGGCGGCGAGGCGACGTACTACCTCGTGCGCCACGCCGCGTTCGTCGGCGCCGGCATCGTCACCGGGCTCGCCGCGTTCCAGGTGCCCATGCGGACCTGGCAGCGCGCGGCGCCGTGGCTGTTCGTCGCCGGCGTGGTGATGCTCGCGGTGGTCCTGGTGCCGGGGATCGGGCGCGAGGTGAACGGCGCGCGCCGGTGGCTGCCGCTCGGGATTGCGAACTTCCAGCCGTCCGAGCTCATGAAGCTGGCGGTCGTGCTCTACACCGCCGACTACGCGGTCCGCAAGCACGCGCTGCTGCACAGCTTCCGGCGCGGCCTCCTGCCGATGCTGGCCGTGATGCTCGTCGTCGGCTGGCTGCTCCTGCGCGAGCCGGACTTCGGCGCCTTCGTCGTGATCTGTGCGATCGCAATGGCGATCCTCTTTCTCGCCGGGATGAACGGCCGCTGGTTCGCGGCGCTCGCCGTGCTCGCCACCATCGGTTTCGCGGTGCTGGTGATTTCCTCGCCGTACCGCGTGCAGCGCATCTTCGGCTTCATGGACCCATGGGCGGACGCGTTCGGCCGGGGCTACCAGCTCTCGCACGCGCTGATCGCGTTCGGCCGGGGTGAATGGCTCGGCGTGGGCCTCGGCGCAAGCGTCGAGAAGCTGCACTACCTGCCGGAGGCGCACACCGATTTCCTGCTTGCGGTGATCGCCGAGGAGCTCGGCTTCGCCGGGGTCGCGATCGTCGTCGCGGCCTTCGCGTGGCTGTGTCTGCGTGCGCTCGCGATCGGCCGGCGCGCCGCGGACCTCGACCGCCCGTTCGGCGCGCTGGTCGCGCAAGGGGTCGCGGTCTGGCTCGGCGTGCAGGCGTTCATCAACATGGGCGTGAACATGGGCGTGCTTCCCACCAAGGGGCTCACGCTGCCGTTCATGAGCTTCGGCGGGAGTGCGCTCGTCACGAGCTGCGTGGCGCTCGCGCTCGCGCTGAGGGTGGACTGGGAGAACCGTCAACTGATGAGGGGGCAGCCCGTATGAGCCGCACCGCGCAGTCGAACGTGCACTTGCTCGAGTCGAGAGTCCTGTCCACGGATGCGACGACCCAGATCGCGCTCGATCAGCCGGTGGAAGAGGTGTCCGCCATCGCGGAAGAGGCGGACATCGAGGTGGGCGCGAGCTACCGCGCCGAGCCGGCGGAGGAGGGCGACTGTGCCGAAGCGCCGCCCGACCTGGCTGCGATCACTTGCGACGCGGACCTGCGGGTGACCTGGGGCGAACTGGACGAGTGGCTCGGACGATCATGATCATGGCGGGCGGCACCGGCGGCCACGTCTTCCCGGCGCTTGCGGTGGCGGACTACCTGCGCGCACGGGACTGGCGCGTGGTGTGGCTCGGCGCGCAGACCGGGATGGAGGCGACGCTCGTGCCGCAGCACGGCTATCCCCTCGCGCCGATCCGCTTCGCCGGCCTGCGGGGCAAGGGCCTCGCCGCCAAGCTCCTGCTCCCGCTCAATCTCCTCGTCGCGTTCTGGCAGTCGCTGCGCGCGATCCGCACGCACCGGCCCGACGTGGTGCTCGGCATGGGCGGCTACATCGCGTTTCCGGGCGGAATGATGGCTGCGCTCCTCGGTCGCCCGCTCGCGATCCACGAGCAGAACTCGATCGCCGGGCTCGCCAACCGGGTGCTCGCCGGCGTCGCCGACCGGGTCCTGGTCGCGTTCCCGGGCGCGTTGGCGAAGTCGCAGGCGACGGGGAATCCGGTGCGCGACGCGATCGCCCGCGTAGCGTCCCCGGCGCAACGGTTCGAGGGACGCTCCGGACCGCTACGCGTGCTCGTCGTCGGCGGGAGCCTCGGCGCGGCGGCGCTGAACGAGCGCGTCCCGCAGGCGCTCGCGCTACTTCCGGCCGGCGACCGCCCGCGCGTCATTCACCAGTCTGGGGCGAAGCACCTCGACGCATTGCAGGCGGGCTATGCGGCCGCCGGTGTCGGAGCGGAGCTCCGGCCGTTCATCGACGACATGGCCGAGGCCTACGCCGACGCCGATGTCGTGATCTGCCGTGCCGGCGCAATCACGGTCGCCGAGCTCGCCGCCGCCGGCGTCGCCTCGGTCCTCGTGCCGTTTCCATTCGCCGTGGACGACCACCAGACGACGAACGCGCGCTACCTCGCCGACGCCGGCGCCGCGATCCTCGTCCAGCAGCGCGAGCTCACGGCGGAGAAGCTCGCCGACACGCTGCGGGGTCTCACGCGGCAGCAGCTGCTCGAGATGGCGGAGAAGGCGCGTGCGCTGGGGAAGCCCGACGCCACGCGCGCAGTTGCCGAGGCGTGCATGGAGCTCGCGCGGTGAAGCACAAGGTCAAGCGGATCCACTTCGTCGGTATCGGCGGCTCCGGCATGAGCGGCATCGCCGAGGTGCTCGCGAACCTAGGCTACCGCGTCAGCGGCTCCGACATCGCCTCGAACAGCGCGATCGAGCGGCTGGCGAAGCTCGGTGCGAGCGTCGCGATCGGCCATGCCGCCGAGCATGTCGCCGACGCGGATGCGGTCGTGGTGTCGACGGCGGTGAAGCCCGACAACCCGGAAGTGGTCGCCGCGCGGGAGCGCCGCATTCCGGTCGTGCCGCGCGCGCTCATGCTCGCCGAGCTGATGCGCCTCAAGCAGGGCGTCGCGGTCGCCGGCACCCACGGCAAGACCACGACGACGAGCCTCGTCGCGAGCGTGCTCGCCGAGGGCGGGCTCGATCCGACGTTCGTGATCGGCGGCCGTCTCACCGCCGCCGCGTCGAACGCGCGCCTCGGCGCCGGCGACTTCATCGTCGTCGAGGCGGACGAGTCGGACGCTTCCTTCCTGCATCTCCTGCCGGTGATGGCGGTCGTCACCAACATCGACGCCGACCACATGGAGACCTACGAGCACGATTTCGCGCGGCTGAAGGCGGCGTTCGTGCAGTTCCTCCAGAACCTGCCGTTCTACGGCAGCGCCATCCTGTGCGCGGACGACGCGCACGTGCGCGAGATCATGCCGTTCGTCTCGAAGCCGGTCGTGACCTACGGCTTCGCCGCGGACGCCATGGTGCGCGCCGAGGCGGTCGAGCCGTGCGACGGCCAGATGTGCTTCCGCGCGATCCGCGACGGGATGCCGCGCGCGCTCGACGTGCGCCTCAATCTTCCCGGCAGGCACAACGTGCAGAACGCACTCGCCGCGATCGCCGTGGGCAGCGAGCTCGGCGTTCCCGACGCGGCGATCGTGAAGGCGCTCGCCGAGTTCCACGGCGTCGGGCGCCGCTTCCAGCGCTACGGCGAAGTCGCGCTCGCCGGCGGCGGGCACTTCACGCTCGTCGATGACTACGGCCACCACCCGGTCGAGATGGCGGCGACGCTCGAGGCGGCACGCGGCGCGTTTCCCGGACGCCGGATCGTGCTCGCGTTCCAGCCGCACCGGTACACGCGCACCCGCGACCTCTTCGAGGACTTCGTGCGGGTCCTGTCGACGGTCGACGCCCTGGTGCTCGCGGAGGTCTATCCCGCCGGCGAGCAGGCGATCGTCGCCGCCGACGGCCGCGCGCTTGCGCGCGCGGTGCGCGTCGCGGGCAAGGTGGAACCGGTCTTCGTCGAGGCGATCGCGGACCTTCCGGCGGCACTTCTCCAGGCCGTGCGCGACGGCGATGTCGTCGTGACCATGGGTGCGGGCTCGATCGGTGGAGTCCCGTCGCAGCTCGTGAAAGCGGCCGGGAGCTGAAAGCGTGGCGGAGATGACCGAGCCGCTCCAATTCGACGTCGCGCAGCTCCGCGGGAGCCTGCGGGAGGACGAGCCGATGGCGCGGCACGTGAGCTGGCGCGCCGGCGGCCGCGCTGCGCGCGCCTACGTCCCGCGCGACCTCGCCGACCTGCAGGTGTTCCTGCCGATGCTGCCGCAGCAGGAGCCGGTGTGCTTCGTGGGGCTCGGCTCGAACCTGCTCGTCCGCGACGGCGGCTACCCGGGCACCGTCGTCCTGATGCACGACACGCACGGCGAGATCCGGCTCGAAACCGATCTCGTATTCGCCGAGGCCGGCGTTGCCGCCCCGAAGGTCGCACGCTTCGCCGCAACTCACGGCTTCGAGGGCGCGGAGTTCCTCGCCGGAGTGCCGGGCACGGTCGGCGGCGCGCTCGCGATGAACGCCGGCTGCTACGGCGGCGAGACGTGGGACTACGTCGTCCGCGCCGACACCATCGATCGCGGGGGGCGGCTGCGGGCGCGCAAGCCCGGCGACTACGAGCTCGGCTATCGCCACTGCGTTCTCAAGGGCACGGCGGGGACCACGTTGCCGCCGAAATCCCTCGGGATCCCCGGGGAGGAGTGGTTTACCGCCGCCTGGTTCCGCTTCCCGCGCGGCGACGGCGAGAAGGCCCGCGCGCGGATCAAGGAGCTCCTCGCGCGCCGGATCGCCACCCAGCCGCTCAACCTGCCGAACGCCGGCTCGGTGTTCCGCAACCCCCCGGGCGAGCACGCCGCGCGGCTGATCGAGGCGTGCGGATTGAAGGGCTATGCGATCGGCAACGCCCGGATCTCGGAGAAGCACGCGAACTTCATCGTGAACCCCAGCGGCAAGGCGCACGCGGGCGATATCGAGGCGCTGATCGGGCACGCGCGCAGGGCGGTGCGGAACCGCTTCGGGATCGACCTCGTGCCCGAGGTCCGGATCGTCGGAGAACCGCTGTGAGCCGGCCGGGCCGACCCAAGGGCGAACCCCGAGCGCCACTGGCGCGAGGAGGTCCGACGAGCGGCCACCTCGGCAAGGTCGCGGTGCTGCTTGGCGGACGCTCCGCCGAGCGCGAGGTCTCGCTGAAGAGCGGCGGGATGGTCCTCGCCGCGCTCCGCAAGGCGGGAATCGACGCTCATCCGTTCGACCCGCGCGACCGCGGGCTCGAAGCGCTGATCCGGGAGCGCTTCGACCGTGTCTTCATCGCGCTCCACGGTCGGTACGGCGAGGACGGGACGATGCAGGGTGCGCTGGAGCTCCTCGGCATCCCCTACACCGGGTCGGGCGTACTCGCCAGCGCGCTCGCGATGGACAAGTGGCGCACGAAACTTGTGTGGCAGGCGGCCGGCGTGCCAACGCCGCGCTATGAGCTCTTGTCCGCGAGCACCGATTTCGCGGCGGTCGTCGCGCGGCTCGGGCTGCCGATCATGGTGAAGCCAGCGAACGAGGGCTCGTCGATCGGCATGACCAAGGTGAAGCGCGCGGACGCGCTCGACGAGGCCTACGCGCTCGCCGCGAACTACGACCCGCTGGTGATCGCCGAGCAGTTCATCGACGGCGTCGAGCTGACCGGGGGGATCCTCGGGCGCGAGGCGCTGCCGCTGATCCGGCTCGAAACGCCGCGCGACTTCTACGACTACGAGGCGAAGTACGTCGCCGACGACACGCGGTACATCCTCCCCTGCGGACTGCCGGAAGACGAGGAGCGCGCGATCCGCGCGGCGGGCCTGCGCGCGTTCGACACCCTTGGCTGCCGCGGCTGGGGCCGCGTCGACCTGATGCTCGACCGGGCCGGCAATCCGTACTTCCTCGAGGTCAACACCTCGCCGGGGATGACCGACCACTCGCTGGTGCCGATGGCCGCGCGCCACGCGGGCATCCCGTTCGCGGAGCTGTGCGTGCGCATCCTCGAGGCCGCGACGCTGATGGAAGGGGGGCGCCGTGTGGGATAACGCGCGCTTCCTGAACGCCGTCGCCGACCTGCTCTACCTGGCGGCCGCCGCGCTCACGGTGTGGGCCATGGCGCAGGCTGCCGTCCGCGCGCCGTTCGTGCCGGTGCGGGCCGTGATCGTCGACGGGAGCCCGGCGCACGTCGACGCCGACGCGGTGAGCGCCGCCCTCGAAGGGCGCATCGCCGGCAACTTCTTCGGTCTCGATCTCGCCGACGTCCGCCGCGAGCTCGCGAAGCTGCCCTGGGTGTACCGAGTGGAAGCGCGGCGGGAGTGGCCGGACCGCATCGTGGTGCGGTTCGAGGAGTACCGGGCGCTCGGCCGCTGGGCCGACGGGCGGCTCGTCAGCACCGAGGGCACGCTCTTCGACGCCGACTCCGCGGCGACGCTGCCGCAGCTCGCCGGTCCGGCCGGGACCGAGCGCGAGGTGGCGCGCCGCTACCTCGCGTTCCGGGAGCTCGTCGCGCCGCTCGGCACCGAGCCGACGCACGTGACGCTCTCGCCCCGCTATGCGTGGCAGGTGCGGCTCGCGAACGGGATCGCCCTCGAGCTCGGCCGGGACCAGGCGCGGCAGTCGCTCGAGGAGCGGATCGCGCGGTTCGTCGCTGCCTACCCGCGCGCGGCCGCGCACCTCAACCAGCGGATCGGCTACGTCGACCTCCGCTACCCGAACGGTTTTGCAATCCGCTTGCCGGAGGCGCCCGCTGCGGACGCCCTCCCGCGCAAGCGAACCTGATTGGCGAGGCAACCATGAAGAAACAGCTCTCTTACGCAGGCCCCATCAGTGCCGACACCGTCGAGCATCTGTTCGACACCGAGGCACCGATCCGGCCGGAGCCCGCCGCGGCACGCGCACCTTACGGCGGCCGCGCGCGCCGCGATCAGCGCAACCTGATCGTCGCGCTCGACATCGGGACGTCCAAGGTCGTCGCGCTCGTCGCCGATCTCACGCTCGACGGACGGCTCGAGGTGATCGGCATGGGCACGCACGAGTCCCGCGGCCTGAAGAAGGGTGTGGTCGTGAACATCGAGGCCACCGTGAGCGCGATCCAGCGCGCGCTCGAGGAGGCCGAGCTCATGGCCGACTGCAAGATCCAGCGCGTCTACACCGGGATCGCCGGAAGCCACATCCGCAGCTTCAACTCCACCGGGATGGTGGCGGTGAAGGACAAGGAGGTGACCCCGCTCGACATCGACCGCGCGATCGAGACCGCGCGCGCGATGCCGATCCCGACCGACCAGCAGGTCCTGCACATCCTCACCCAGGAGTTCCTGATCGACGGCCAGGACGGGATCCGCGAGCCGCTCGGGATGTCGGGTGTACGCCTCGAGGTGAAGGTGCACATCGTCACCGGCGCGGTGAGCGCGGCGCAGAACATCGTGAAGTGCGTGCGCCGCTGCGGGCTCGAGGTCGCCGATCTCATCCTGCAGCCGCTCGGCTCGTCGATCGCGGTCCTCTCCGAGGACGAGAAGGAGCTCGGCGTCGCGCTGGTCGACATCGGCGGCGGCACCACCGACATCGCGATCTTCCGCGAAGGCGCGATCCGGCACACCGCGGTGATCCCGATCGCCGGCGACCAGATCACCAACGACATCGCGATGGCGCTGCGCACGCCGACGCCCGAGGCCGAGCTCGTCAAGATCCGCCACGGCTGCGCCCTGCGCAGCATCGCCGACCCGGACGAGATGATCGAGGTGCCGGGGCTCGGCGACCGGCCGCCGCGCCAGCTCTCGCGTCAGACGCTCGCCGAGGTCATCGAGCCGCGGGTCGAGGAGCTGTACACGCTGGTGCAGCAGGTGCTGCGCCAGTCGGGCTTCGAGGAACTGCTCTCGTCGGGCGTCGTGCTCACCGGCGGCTCCGCCGTGATGCAGGGGATGGTCGAGCTCGGCGAGGAGATCTTCCACATGCCGGTCCGGCTCGGGGTGCCGCGCTACTCGGGCGGGCTCGCCGACGTGGTGCAGAGCCCGCGCTACGCGACCGCCATGGGGCTGCTCGCGGAAGGCAGGTCGCAGGTGGAGCGCGGGATCCTCGCGCGCCAGACGGGAAGCTTCGGCGCGACGCTGCGCCGGATGCGCGAATGGTTTCAACGCAATTTCTAACTCCCACACAGGGCAGACGCGAAGGAGGTCGGGCATGTTCGAGATCGTAGACAGCAACCAGGCAGCGGGGACCATCATCAAGGTCGTGGGCGTAGGCGGCGCGGGCGGAAACGCCGTGGATCACATGATCCGGAACGGCGTCTCCGGGGTGGAGTTCATCTCCGCCAACACCGACGCGCAGGCGCTCTCGCGCTGCCTCGCGAAGCATCAGCTCCAGCTCGGCTCGACCGGGCTCGGCGCCGGCGCGAAGCCGGAAGCCGGCCGCGCCGCCGCGCTCGAGCAGCGCGAGGCGATCCGCGAGGGGCTTGCCGGGGCACACATGTGCTTCATCACGGCCGGCATGGGCGGCGGCACCGGCACCGGCGCGGCCCCGGTCGTCGCCGAGATCGCGCGCGAGATGGGCATCCTCACGGTCGCGGTGGTGTCGAAGCCATTCGCCTTCGAGGGTAAGCGGATGCGCGTCGCCGAGGCGGGGATGGAGGAGCTCGCGGAGCACGTCGACTCGCTGATCGTGATCCTGAACGAGAAGCTGATGGAAGTGCTCGGCGAGGACGTGTCGATGAAGGACGCGTTCCGCGCGGCCGACGACGTGCTCTACAACGCGGTCGCCGGGATCTCGGAGATCATCAACTCGCCCGGACTCGTCAACGTCGACTTCGAGGACGTGCGTACGGTGATGGCGGAGATGGGCATGGCGATGATGGGCTCGGCGTACGCGGCCGGCATCGATCGCGCGCGCGTCGCCGCGGAGCAGGCGGTGGCGAGCCCGCTGCTGGAGGGTATCAATCTCGCGGGGGCGCGCGGCGTGGTCGTGAACATCACCGCGAACGACGGGCTCAAGATGCGCGAGGTGCACGAGGTGATGCGCACCATCCAGAGCTTCGCCGCCGACGACGCGCACATCATCTTCGGCGCGGTGTACGACGAGGCGATGGGCGACAACCTGCGGGTCACGGTGGTGGCGACCGGCCTCGGCAACCGCGAGGCGGCGCGCGCCCAGAAGCCGCAGCTCGTCGTGCAGCGGACCGGCACCGACAACGCCGGCATCCAGGTGGTCGACTACGGCACCCTCGAGAGCGCGCCGGCGGTTTTCCGCAAGAACCGCAGCTCGACGATCGAGGCGCTGTCGGCGAGCGGGGTGGACAAGTACGATATCCCGGCGTTTCTCAGGAAGCAGGCCGACTGATCGTTCCCGAGGGGACAGGCCGACCAGGCACAGGCCGCCCAGGCGCGAGCGGCGCCAAGTAGAGCGGGCCGTCTAGAGGCCGCCGCGAGGCTGGCCTCGGGGCGCAGTGCCGTGTTACCCTGCAACCCTTTGGGCGAAAAGAACAAAGATGATCCGCCAGCGCACGATCAAGCGCGCGATCAAGTCGACGGGCGTAGGCCTGCACACCGGCAGGAAGGTCGTCATGACCCTGCGGCCGGCGCAGCCCAATACCGGTATCGTCTTCCGCCGCGTGGACCTGGAGCGGCCGGTCGACATCCGCGCCGAGGCGCGTGCCGTCACGGACACGCGGCTGTGCAGCGCGCTCGAAGGCGGGGGCGCAAAGGTCGCGACCGTCGAGCACCTGATGTCGGCGCTCGCCGGTCTCGGGATCGACAATCTCTACGTCGACCTCGCGGGGCCCGAAGTGCCGATCATGGACGGTAGCGCCGGACCGTTCGTGTTCCTGCTGCAGTCGGCGGGGATCGAGGAGCAGCGCGCGCCCAAGCGCTTCTTCCGCATCCGCCGCCCGGTCGAGGTGCGCGACGGCGACAAGTGGGCGCGGTTCGAGCCGTATGACGGCTTCAAGGTGTCGTTCTCGATCGTGTTCGACCACCCGGTGTTCGAGCGCTCGACCCAGTCCCTGACCATCGACTTTGCCGAGACCGCCTACGCGAAGGAGGTCGCGCGCGCGCGCACGTTCGGCTTCGCGCAGGACGTCGAGGCGCTGCGCAACGCCGGGCTTGCCCTCGGCGGCAGCCTCGACAACGCGGTGGTCCTCGACGAGTACCGGGTCCTCAACTCGGACGGCCTGCGTTACGCCGACGAATTCGTGAAGCACAAGGTGCTCGACGCGATCGGCGACCTCTACCTGCTCGGCCACCCGATAATCGGGGCGTTCACCGCGCACAAGTCCGGTCACGCCCTCAACAACCAGCTGCTCCGCGCGACGCTGGAGCAGGCCGATGCTTGGGAGCTCGCGAGCTTCGAGCGGGCCGACGAGGCGCCGGCCGGTCTGGCGAGGGCGCTCGCGTTAGCGACCTGATCCGCTGTCCGCGGGAATGCTGCTCGTCCTGCGGATCGTCGCGTTCGTCGTCGTCATCCTCATCGGAGCGTCGCTCGCGGCGTTCCTGTTCACGCGCGACCGCCGGTACCTGCGCTTCGCCTGGCAGGCCTTCAAGTACGCCGTGCTTTTCGCGGGCGTCGTGCTGATCCTGCTTGCGCTCGAGCGCGCGTTCACGCTCCTTTAGGACCCGCCTGGCTGAATCAGCTGGAGCGCGTCTTCTTCGACAGCGCATCCACGACGCGCTTCAACCGACCGTCGGGAAGGCGACGCCCGAGCTGCGCCAGTGCGCCCGCGCCGGAAGCGGGCAAAAAGAGGGCTTTTTTCTCAGGCACTTGCGGTGAGAAACTGCGCGCGCCTTGCACTTCCACCCTCATTCCGGTAGCTTTCAAACCTCGCTTACCCAGGGCCTCGATGATCCTGGGTTCATAGTGTCGGAGCTTCGCCGCCACGGCGTTGTTACCGGCAATAACAACAACGACTCCCTGCTTGTAGTTCGCGATCGCGCACGATCGACGCAGGTTGTCCGGCAGCACTTCGGAGAGATGCCGCCGGACGGCGAGGAGCAAGGCGGCCTGGGGCACCAGCCGGCTGGTGTCGTTATCACGGTCTAGGTAGTCGCCGAGTCGCTTGGCCTGCATGACAGACGGCCCGTAGGGGGATGCATGCACATTATTGTGGTGTCCGACCGGTTGGCCAAGACCCGGTCGATCCAATTCTCGGTCCGGCACGCCGTGCTGGCCCTGATGGGCGTTGCCACCGGCCTCGTCGTCCTCGCGTTCCTGATCTCCTATCTCGGCCTGCGCCACGCAGCCGAGCTGAAAGTGCCGATCCTGCAGTCGCTCGTGCGGTCTGCCCAGCAGGAGGAGTCTGCGCGCACGCAGGACTTCCTGCGCGAGAATCTGAACGCGATGGCGATCAAGCTCGGCGAGATGCAGGCGCAGCTGATGCGCCTCGACGCGCTCGGCGAGCGCCTCTCGACGGTCGCCGGCGTGCGGCCGAGCGACTTCCGGTTCGGCGAGATCCCGGGCCGCGGCGGTGCGGCGGTTCTCTCGGTACCGATGCGCGACCTCTCGCTCGGCGACTTCAGCCGTCAGCTCGACCTCCTTGCCCGCCAGACCGAAACGCGCTCCGACCTGTACGGCGTGCTCGAATCGCAGCTCCTCGACGCTCGCGTGAAGCAGCAGCTGACGCCCGGGTCGCTGCCGGTGAGCCTCGGCAGCTGGAACGCGTCGGGCTTCGGCTGGCGGATCGATCCGATCACCGGCCAGATGGCGTTGCACGAAGGCATCGACTTCATTGCCGAAACCGGCACGCCGATCCTCGCGGCAGCGGCGGGTGTCGTGGTGACCGCCGAGCTCCAGCACGCTTACGGGAACATCGTCGAGATCGACCACGGCGGGGACCTGGTGACGCGCTATGCGCACGCGTCCAAGATCCTCGTCAAGGTCGGACAGCTCGTGAAGAGCGGCGAGAAGATCGCGGAGGTCGGCACCACCGGCCGTTCCACCGGCGCGCACCTCCATTTCGAGGTTCGCCAAAAGGGCGTCGCGCAGAACCCGTCGAAGTTCCTGCGCGCCGGCGCGAGCGTCGCGGCGGCGGCCCAGCGCTAGCATCGGTCGACCTGCCGCCGGCACGTGGCAGTCGGTCACGCCGGGCGGCCCGCAGCGGGGGAATGGCGCTAGTCGCATGATAGACTAGCTTTTTTTTCGCTCGCCCCCATCTCCCTGCAATGATTCCCCGGCTACTCAGGGCGGTCTTCGGCAGCCGCAACGACCGCCTGGTCAAGGCGTATTCCAAGTCGGTCGCGCGCATCAACGCGTTCGAGCCGCAGGTCGCAGCCCTTTCCGACGCCGCGCTCGCGGCCAAGACCCCGGAGTTCAAGGACCGGCTCGCGCGCGGCGAGACGCTGGACGACCTGCTCCCGGAAGCGTTCGCCGTCGTGCGCGAGGCGGCAAAGCGCACGCTCGACATGCGCCACTTCGACGTCCAGCTGATCGGCGGGATGGTGCTCCACGACGGCAAGATCGCCGAAATGCGCACCGGCGAGGGCAAGACGCTGGTCGCGACGCTGCCCGCTTATCTCAACGCCCTGACCGGGAAGGGCGTGCACATCGTCACCGTCAACGACTACCTCGCGAGCCGCGACGCGGCGTGGATGGGCAAGGTCTACCAGGCGCTCGGGATGACCGTGGGCACCATCCTGTCGCACATGCCGCAGGACGAGAAGCACGTCGCCTACGCCGCCGACATCACCTACGGCACCAACAACGAGTTTGGCTTCGACTACCTGCGCGACAACATGGCGATGCGGGTGGACGAGCGCTTCCAGCGGAGCCTGCACTACGCGATCGTGGACGAGGTCGACTCGATCCTGATCGACGAGGCGCGCACGCCGCTGATCATCTCCGGCCAGGCCGACGACCGCACCGACGTCTATCTCAAGATGGACGCGGTCGCGCCGATGTTGAAGCGCCAGGCGACACCCGACTCGCCCGGCGACTTCTACGTCGACGAGAAGAACCACACGGTGCTCCTGTCCGAAGCCGGGCACGAGACCGCGGAGACCCTCCTCGCGCGCGCCGGGATACTCCCCGAAGGGGCGAGTCTGTATGACGCGGCGAACATCAACCTCTTCCATCACCTCAACCAGGCGCTGCGGGCGCACAACCTGTTCTTCCGCGACCGGAACTACGTCGTCCAGAACAACGAGGTGATCATCGTCGACGAGTTCACCGGCCGGCTGATGCAGGGGCGCCGCTGGTCGGACGGCATGCACCAGGCGCTCGAGGCGAAGGAGCGGGTCGAGATCCAGAGCGAGAACCAGACGCTCGCCTCGATCACGTTCCAGAACTACTTCCGCCTCTACCAGAAGCTCGCCGGCATGACCGGCACCGCCGACACCGAGGCCTACGAGTTCCAGGAGATCTACACCCTCGAGGTCGTGGTGATCCCGACCCACATGCCGATGATCCGCGCCGACCGGCTCGACCAGGTCTACAAGACCGAGCTCGAGAAGTACGAGGCGGTGCTCGCCGACATCAAGGGGTGCTACGAGCGCGGGCAGCCGGTGCTGGTGGGCACGACCTCGATCGAGAACTCGGAGCGACTCGCGGCAATGCTGCAGAAGGCGGGCCTCCCCCACCAGGTGCTGAACGCCAAGCAGCACGCCTACGAGGCGCAGATCATCGTGCAGGCCGGGCGGCCGAAGATGATCACGATCGCCACCAACATGGCCGGCCGGGGCACCGACATCGTGCTCGGGGGCAACGCCGAGAAGCAGGTCGACGTCATCAAGGCCGACCCGGGCATCGATGAGGATGAAAAGCGCGCGCGCATCGCGGAGATCCGCGCGGAATGGCGCACGCTCCACCAGGAGGTGGTCGACGCGGGCGGTCTGCACATCATCGGCACCGAGCGCCACGAGTCGCGCCGCATCGACAACCAGCTGCGCGGCCGCTCCGGCCGCCAGGGCGACCCCGGGTCGTCGCGCTTCTACCTCGCGCTCGACGATCAGCTGCTGCGCATCTTCGCGGGCGAGCGCATCAAGGCGATCATGGAGCGGCTCAAGATGCCCGAGGGCGAGCCGATCGAGCACATGCTCGTGACCCGCTCGATCGAGAGCGCGCAACGGAAGGTCGAAGCCCACAACTTCGACATCCGCAAGCAGCTCCTCGAGTACGACAACGTCGCCAACGACCAGCGCAAGAACATCTACGAGCTGCGCAACCAGATCCTGGAGAACGAGGGTCTCGCGGAGATGGTGAAGGGCCTGCGCGACGGCGTCGTGACCGACATCTTCCGTGCCCACGTTCCGCCCGAGAGCGTCGAGGAGCAGTGGGACGTTCCCGGACTGGAGACCGACCTGCACGTCACGGTGGGCCTGCACGTGCCGGCGAAGAAGTGGCTCGAGGAGGAGCCGAACCTCGGCGAGGAGGCGCTGCTCGAGCGGATCATCGAGGCCTCGGATGCGGCCTATGCGGCGCGCATGTCCCAGGTGCCCCCGGATGCGGTCGCGCATACCGAGCGCTATGTCCTGCTGCAGATCCTCGACACGCACTGGCGCGAGCATCTCGCCGCGCTCGACCACCTGCGCCAGGGGATCCACCTCCGCGGCTACGCGCAGAAGAACCCGAAGCAGGAGTACAAGCGGGAGGCGTTCGAGCTGTTCGGCGCGATGCTCGAGACGGTCAAGCTCGAGGTCACGCGGGTGCTCACCCACCTCGCGTTGTCGACGCCGGAGCAGGTGCGCGAGATCGAACGGCTGGAGGCCGAGGCGCGCGCGCCGGAGAACGTGCAGTTCCAGCATCCGGCGATGGAGGAAGCGCTCGTCGGCGCGGGTGCCGAGGCGGAGCCCGAAGGGCAGGTCGCGACCCTGCGCAAGCCCGCCCCGTTCGTCCGGCAGATCGACAAGGTCGGCCGCAACGATCCGTGCCCGTGCGGGTCGGGCAAGAAGTACAAGCATTGCCACGGGCGCCTGTCCTAGATCGCAGACGCCGCAGGCGCCCACAAACGCGGATCGTCGCGACTCCCCGGTGCTCGCGGCCGCATCGCGGCGCGCTCCCTGAATGGCCGTCAATCTGAGCCCCCCCGATCCCGCGCAGCTCGCCGTCATCGACGGCGTCGAGCTCGGCTTCGCGGACGCCGGTATCCGGAAGCGCGGCGGCCGCGACCTGATGCTCATCCGGCTCGCGCCGGGAAGCCGGGTCGCGGGCGTATTCACGCAGAACGGCTTCGCCGCCGCACCGGTGCAGGTGTGCAGGAGCCGCCTCGCGGCGCGGCGACCGATCCGCGCGCTCGTCACCAACGCCGGTAACGCGAATTGCGGGACGGGCGAAGCGGGGCTGCGCGCCGCGGAGCGCACCTGCGAGGCCGTGGCGCGCGTCCTCGGTTGCGCCCCGGACGAAGTGCTGCCGTTCTCGACCGGCGTGATCCTCGAGCCGCTGCCGGTGGAGCGGATCGAGGCGGCGCTGCCCCGGTGCCTCGCGACGTTCGGCGGGGCGAACTGGGCCGGCGCGGCCGTGGCGATCATGACCACGGACACCGTGCCGAAGGCCGCCTCGCGCGCGGCCGAGATCGACGGCCGGCGGGTAAGCGTCACCGGCATCGCCAAGGGCGTCGGCATGCTGCAGCCGAACATGGCGACGATGCTCGCGTACCTGGCGACCGACGCCGCGATCGGACAGAGCGCGCTCGACACCCTGGTGCGGGAAACGGCCGATGCGTCGTTCAACCGGGTGACCGTCGACGGCGACACCTCGACCAACGACTCTTTCGTGCTCGTCGCGACCGCCCGGGCCGGGAACCGCGAGATCGCCACCGCCGCCGATCCCGGCTACGCGGCGCTCAAGCGCGCGGCGATCGAAGTCGCCCGCGAGCTCGCGCAGGCGATCGCGCGCGACGGCGAAGGCGCGACCAAATTCATCACCGTTCGCGTGACCGGCGCGGCAGCGGAGGCCGAAGCGGTGCGGGTCGCGAAGTCGATTGCGCATTCGCCGCTGGTGAAGACCGCATTCTTCGCCTCCGACCCGAACCTCGGGCGGCTGCTGATGGCGATCGGCAACGCCGGCATCGACGATCTCGATCCGACGCGGGTGAGCCTCTGGCTCGGCGACGTGCTGGTGATCGAGCGCGGCGGGCGCGCCGCGGCCTACCGCGAAGAGGACGGAGCGCGCGCGATGCGGCCGCCCGAGATCGAGGTGCGGGTCGCGCTTGGCCGGGGCGGCGCCGAGACCACCGTTTGGACGTGCGACTTTTCCTATGACTACGTCAAAATCAACGCGGAATACAGGACCTGACCAGGCCGGCGGTTTCGACCGGCTGATCGACCGGCTGGACGGGCTGGTCGACCGGATCGAGCGGTTCGTTCCGGTGCCCGCGCCGCCGCCGGACTGGAACGCGTCGATCGCGTTCCGCTGGCGCAAGCGCGACGGCCGCGGGCGGCTCGCCCCGGTCGCGCACCCGCACCAGATCCGGCTCTCCGACCTGCAGGGAATCGACCGCCAGAAGACGCTGGTCGAGCGCAACACTCGCCAGTTCGTCGCCGGCCGGCCGGCCAACAACGTGCTGCTCACCGGGGCGCGCGGCACCGGCAAGAGCTCGCTCATCAAGGCGCTCCTCAACCGTTTCCACCGCGAGGGCCTGCGCCTGATCGAGGTCGACAAGCAGGACCTCGTCGACCTGCCGGACATCATCGACCTCGTCGCGGGACGTACCGAGCGGTTCGTCGTCTTCTGCGACGACCTGTCGTTCGAGGCGTCCGAGGCGGGCTACAAGTCGCTCAAGGTCGCGCTCGACGGCTCGATCGCGGCGACCTCCGACAACGTGCTCATCTACGCGACGTCGAACCGCCGCCACCTGATGCCGGAGTTCATGCAGGAGAACCTCGAGTACCACCGCGTCGGCGAGGAGATCCATCCCGGCGAGACCTCCGAGGAGAAGATCTCGCTGTCGGAGCGGTTCGGGCTGTGGGTCTCGTTCTATCAGTTCGACCAGGACGGGTATCTCGACATCGTCGCGCACTGGCTCACCGAGATGGGTTGCACGCCCGCCGACGTCGAGGCGGCGCGCACCGAGGCGCTGCAGTGGGCGCTCGGGCGCGGATCGCGCAGCGGGCGTGTCGCCTGGCAGTTCGCGCGCGACTACGCCGGACGGGCGAACGGGCGCGCGGTGCGCCCGCCGCGCCGCAGGTGACGCGGACGATCGACGTCGCCGCCGCGATCCTCATCCGGCCGGACGGCGCCGTCCTCCTCGCGCAGCGCCCGCCAGGCAAGGTCTATCCCGGCTACTGGGAGTTCCCGGGCGGCAAGCTCGAGGCGGGCGAGGCGCCGGCGCAGGCGCTCGCGCGCGAGCTGCACGAGGAGCTCGGCGTCGACGTCGAGGACGCCGCACCGTGGCTCGCCCGCGTCTACACCTATCCCCACGGCACCGTCCGGCTGCGCTTCTTCCGGGTCCGCCGCTGGTCCGGCGAGCCGCATGGACGCGAGGGCCAGGCATTCTCGTGGCAGCGCGTTGATGCGCCGACGGTCGCACCGATGCTGCCGGCGAACGCGCCGGTCTTCCGGGCCCTCGCGCTTCCGACCGAGTACGCGCTCTCGAACGCGGGCGACGTCGGCGAGGCGGCGTTTCTCGCCGCGCTTCGCCACCGGCTCGCTGCCGGTCTGCGCCTGGTCCAGCTGCGGGAGAAGGCGATACCGGCCGATCGCCTGGTTCGTCTCGCACATGAAGTCGTTCGGCTGGTCCGCGCGGCCGGCGGCATCGTGCTCGTGAACGGCGACGCGGCGCTCGCACGCGAATCGGGCGCCCACGGCGTGCACCTCACGGCCGCCCAGCTCGCCGCCGCGCGCACGCGGCCGGCGCTCGAATTCGTCGGCGCGTCGATTCACGGCGCCGAAGAGCTCCGCAAGGCCGAGTCGCTCGCGCTCGATTTCGCGGTGTTGGGCCCGCTGGCGGCGACCCCGACCCATCCGCAGGCGGCGACGCTCGGCTGGGAGGGGTTCGGGCGCATCGCGCGGGATACGGCGATCCCGGTGTTCGCGATCGGCGGTCTCGTACGCAGCGATCTCGAGCGCGCCTGGACCCACGGCGCGCACGGCGTGGCGATGATCCGCGGCGCCTGGGACGAATAGCGCCGAAGGACGGCGCCGCCGGGGCGTGCCTACTGCGCTGCCGGAGGCTCGGCCGGCGGCGTCCCGGGCTCCTCGTCCTGCTCGATCGCCGCGACGCGGTACTGCTCGGTCGCCCACGCGCCGAGGTCCACCGTCTTGCAGCGCTCGGAGCAGAACGGCCGAAAGGCGTTCTCGGGCACCCATGCCACCTGCTTGCCGCAGCGCGGGCAGGGCACGGTGCGCGGACCGGCGGTCACGGCGTGGCGATCAGAGATTGCAGAACGTCAGCTCGAAGTCGACGTCGTGCTCGACCGTCCGCGGCCGCGGCTCGGCGCCGCCGACCATCACGAAGCGGACGTTGAGCGCGTAGCGGTTGGCGCTGATCTCGGGCACGCAGTCGGCGTTGAGCGCGAGGCGGATCCGGACCATCTGCGCGGTGCGCCCGCCGAGCATCTGCTGGAACGTCCCCTGCGGCGCGGTAAGGCGCGCGGGCTTGCCGCTTTCGCGCAGCAGCTTCAGCACCAGCGCCGCGCCGTCGCGGATCGGCAGCATCGGCGCGACCCAGCCCCTGAGGTCGGCAAGCCGCACGTCGCTCTCGCGATGCAGCCAGAAGTGGTACGAGGGCAGGTCGAACTCGCACGCGCCGCCCGGGATGCCGGTGCGCTGCTTGATCGCCATCAGCCATTCGTTGTCGCGGAGGTGCTGGCCGATCTTCCCCACCATGTTGTAGAGGCCGGCGTGGGCCTGCTCGATGTCGCGCACGACCGCGGCGAGCACCTGCTGGTCGATCTCCGGGCTCGAACGGAACGAGTACATCACCTGCTTCTGGCGCTCGAGCTCCTGGAGGAGGTCAGACTTGAGGTCGGCGCGGCCGGTGACGTCGAGGATCTCGAACAGAGTAAGGAGCGCTGCGTGGTGCTCCGGCGCCTCGGTGCGCTCGAGGTAGAAATGGGCGCGCTCGAACAGGTCCTCGAGGCGCAGCATCGTCCGGATGCGCTCGACCAGCGGGTACTCGTAAGTGATCACTCGGGCGGCCTCGAGCCTGTCCGGAATTCGTCACCGATTCTGACGGATAACCCCTCGTCTGACAACGCTCGGCGTCCCCCGCCGCGCGATGGATTACGCGTCGGCGAGCGAGAGATAGCGTGCGTGCAGCGCCTCGACCTGCGGTCCCAGCCGGCCCGGGTCGCCGCCGTTGTCGATCACGTCGTCGGCGAGCGCGAGCCGCGCCGCACGGCTCGCCTGCGTCGCCATGATCGCCTCGACCTCGCCGCGTGTGAGATTGCTGCGCAGCATGACCCGGCGGACCTGCTCCGGCTCGGGGCAGTCGACCACGAGCACGCGGTCGCAGCGCCGGCGCGGATCGCCGGACTCGACGAGCAGCGGGATCATGAGGATGACGTACGCGCTCGTCGCGGCGGCGCGTCGCCGCTCGCTCTCGTCGCGGATCATCGGGTGGAGGATTGCCTCCAGGCGCTTTCTTGCCGCGGGATCGCGGAACACCTGCTGGCGCATGCGCTCGCGATCGAGCGCGCCGCGCTCGTCGATGACCTCGGGTCCGAACGCCGCGCCGATCGCGGGAATCGCGGCGCCGCCGGGCGCGGTCAGCTCGTGCGCGAGCGCGTCGGCGTCGATCACTGCGACGCCGTGCGCCTCGAAGAGACGCGCGACGCTCGACTTCCCGCTGCCGATGCCGCCGGTCAGACAGACGGTCGGCTTGCCGCTCATGACAGCTGTGCGAGATAGTGGTCGACGATGTCCTTCCCCCAGAAGAGCGCGATCAGCCCGGCGCCGGCGAGATAGGGCCCGAAGGGGATGGGAACGTCGCGGCCGCGCCGCGCGAGGATCATCAGTCCGATGCCCGCGACCGCGCCGACGAACGAGGAGGCGAGGATCACGAGCGGCAGCATCTTCCAGCCAAGCCACGCGCCGATCGCGGCGAGGAGCTTGAAGTCGCCGAAGCCCATGCCCTCCTTGCCGGTCGCGAACCTGAACGCCCAGTAGACGATCCACAGCACGAGATAGCCGGCGACCGCGCCGATCACCGCCGACTGGAGGTCGACGAAGGTCCCGCGCAGGTTGAAGAGGAGCCCGGCCCAGAGCATCGGCAGCGTGATCGAGTCGGGCAGGAGCTGGGTGTCGATGTCGATTGCCGCGAGCGCGATCATGCACCACGTGAAGAGCATCGCCCCGAAGGCCGCGTAGCCGAACCCGAAGCGCCAGGCGCAGTACGCGGTGGCGATCCCGGTCAACGCCTCGACGATCGGGTAGCGGACCCCGATCGGCGCGCGGCACGCGGCGCACTTGCCGCGCAGCCACAGGTACGAGGCGAGCGGGATGTTCTCGAAAGCGGTGATCTGGTGGCCGCAGGACGGGCAGCCCGAACGCGGTGTCATCAGGTCGTAGCGCGGCTGCGCGGGCGGCGTCTCGCCGCGGAGCTCGGCGCATTGCGCCTGCCACTCGCGCTCCATCATCTTCGGCAGGCGGTGGATCACAACGTTCAGGAATGACCCGATCGCGAGCCCGAACACGACGCCGATGGTGACGAACACCGGCGGGCTCGCGATGTATTCGACGAAGGTCATGGGGCGGGCATCAAAAAGGGGCTACAGGCGCGCTGCCTGTAACCCCCTGGGAAGCGGTCGGCTGCGGCCGCTTACACCGCCTGGCCGAGCTTGAAGATCGGCAGGTACATGGCAATCACCATGCCGCCGATCAGCACGCCGAGCACCACCATGATCAGCGGCTCCATGAGCGAGGAGAGCGCGTCGACCGCGTCGTCGACCTCCGCCTCGTAGAAGTCGGCGACCTTGCTGAGCATGTGGTCGAGCGAGCCCGACTCCTCGCCGATCGAGGCCATCTGCACCACCATGTTCGGGAACACGTTAACGTTCCCCATCGCGGCGGTCAGGCTCGTGCCGGTGCTCACCTCCTGCTGGATCTGCTTGGTCGCGATCTTGTAGACGTAGTTACCCGCCGCGCCGCCGACGGAATCCAGCGCCTCGACGAGCGGCACCCCGGCCGCGAACATCGTCGACAGCGTGCGCGTCCAGCGCGCGATGACCGACTTGCGGACGATCTGGCCGAAGATCGGTGCCCTGAGGAGCGCCCGGTCCATCGCGATCTGCACCGCCTCCGAGCGTTTCCACAGCTCGAGGAAGCCCCACACACCGCCGATCACGATGCCGAAGATGAGATACCAGTACTCGACGAAGAAGTCCGAGACGCCCATCACGAACAGCGTCGGCGCCGGGAGGTCGGCGCCGAAGCTGGTGAACACCTGCTTGAACGCCGGGATGACGAAAATCATGATCACCGCGGTGATGATGAACGCGACCACGATGACCGCCACCGGGTAGAAGAGCGCTGCCTTGATCTTCGACTTGATCGCGAGGATCTTTTCCTTGTAGGTCGCGAGGCGCTCGAGCAGCGTTTCCAGGATACCCGCCTGCTCGCCGGCCTGGATCAGGTTGCAGAAGAGCGCATCGAAATAGAGCGGCTGCTTGCGGAACGCCGCGGCGAGCGACGACCCGGTCTCGACGTCGGACTTGATGTCCATCAGCAGCTTGGTGACGCGCGGGTTCGCGTGTCCCTTGCCGACGATGTCGAACGCCTGGAGCAGCGGCACCCCCGCCTTCATCATCGTCGCCATCTGCCGGGTGAAGAGCGCGATGTCCTTCTCGGTGATCTTCTTGCCGCCGGCGAGCCGCTGCTTGCGCACCTTGCTGACGTTGATGCCCTGGCGGCGGAGGGTCGCGTTGACCACGGCCTCGCCGCTCGCGCGCATCTCGCCCTTGACCGACTTTCCGCTCTTGTCGCGGCCCTCCCACTGGAACACCGATTCCTTGACGGCCTCGCGCCGAAGCGCTCCCGCTGCTGTTGCCATGTCGTTCGCCTCGCTTCCCTAAGCGCCCGAGTGGGCGCGTTTCGTTCGTGTCGCCCGCGAGCGGGCGCGTTCTTCATTCGTTGGTCACGCCCATCACCTCCTCGAGCGAGGTGACGCCCTGCCGGACCTTGAGCAGTCCCGATTGCCGCATGTCGCGCACGCCCTCGAGCCGCGCCTGGTCGGCGATCTCGAGCGCGTTGCCGCCGCGCATGATGACCCGCCGCATCTCGTCGGTGATCGGCATCACCTGATAGATGCCGGTGCGGCCCTTGTAGCCCGCGCCCTTGCAGCGCTCGCACCCGACCGCGGCGTACGGGCGCCAGGTGCCGTCGAGGTCGGCTTCGTCGAATCCCGCGCTGAGCAGCGCCTCGACCGGCAGGTCGGCGGGCTTCTTGCAGCTGCACAGCCGGCGCGCGAGCCGCTGCGCAGTGATCAGGATCACCGCCGAGGCGACGTTGAACGCCGGGATGCCCATGTTCACCAGCCGCGTCAGCGTCGTCGGCGCGTCGTTCGTGTGCAGCGTCGAGAGCACCAGGTGGCCGGTCTGCGCCGCCTTGACCGAGATCTCCGCGGTCTCGAGGTCGCGGATCTCGCCGACCATGATGATGTCCGGGTCCTGCCGCAGGAATGCGCGGAGCGCGGCTGCGAACGTGAGCCCGGCCTTCTCGTTCACGTTGACCTGGTTGATCCCCGCCAGGTTGATCTCGGCCGGGTCCTCCGCGGTCGAGATGTTGATGCCCGGCTTGTTGAGGAGGTTCAGGCAGGTGTAGAGCGAAACGGTCTTCCCGCTGCCGGTCGGTCCGGTGACGAGGACCATCCCGTAGGGGCGCTGGACCGCCTCCAGGATCGCCGCCTTCTGCTCGGGCTCGTAGCCGAGTGCGTCGATGTTGAGGTTCGCCGCGGACGAGTCGAGGATCCGGAGCACGAGCTTCTCGCCGTGGAGGGTCGGCAGCGTCGACACGCGGAAGTCGATCGCGCGGTCCTTCGACAGCACGAGCTTGAACCGCCCGTCCTGCGGCACGCGCTTCTCCGAGATATCGAGCTTCGATATGACCTTCAGGCGGGAGGCGATCTTCTCCCGCAGGACGAGCGGCGGCTGGGTGATCTCGCGCAGATCGCCGTCGATGCGGAAACGGATGCGGTAGAACCGCTCGTAGGGCTCGAAGTGGATGTCGGACGCGCCGTCGCTGATCGCGTCCAGCATGACCTTCTGGATGAACTTGACGACCGGCGCGTCGTCGACCTCGCTCGCCGCGGCATCGATCGCCGCGTTCTGCGCCTCGTCGTCGCTGAACTCGACCGAGAGATCCTCGTCGATCAGCTGCTTGAGCGAGGTCTCGGCCCGCTCGAGCACGCGCGACGAGCATCGTGCGCAGCTTGTCGTCCTCGACCACGATCGGGTCGATCGACATCGAGGTCTGGAACTTGACCTCGTCGAGCACCTGGGTGTTGGAGGGATCCGACACCGCGACCGCGAGCCGGTTGCCGCGCTTGCGCAAGGGGAGCACGCGCCGCTCGCGCATCAGCTTCTTGTCGACGAGATCGAGCGGCAGCGCGCCGCTGTCGAGCGCCTCGAGGTCGAGGAGCGGCAGGCCGAAGGTGCGGGAGGCGAACTCGGCGACGTCGAGCGTGCTCATCTTGTGGCTCGAGACGAGCTGCTCGATGAAGCCCGAGCCGTGGTTGCGGGCCTGGACCGAGAGCTCCTCGGCCACGTTTTCCGGGAGCCGCCCATGCTGGACGAGCGCCCGGGCGAGCCCGCTCATCGTCCCGCCGTAGCTTGGGTTGACCGCCATCCCCGCCGCCCGCGTTCCCTCCAGTTGAACGCTGGGATGATGCAACGCCAGCGGGGCTCTGTAAAGCCTAAAGTGTCACACCTAAAGCCATGAGTTAAGGCCGCATTTTGGCAATCCCGGACGGCACGAACCGGATCCCGGGAGGGGGGCCAGGCTAGGCGGCGGCAGCCTCTGCGGGCTCCGGGAGCGGCTTGAAGAGGCGCACCGTCTTCACCACGCGATCCTGGGTCTGGACGATCTCCATCGGAACTCCGCTGATCTTCACGCTCACGCCGGCTTCAGGGATGTCCTGGAGGTGCTCCAGCAGCAGGCCGTTCAGGGTTTTCGGCCCGTCGAGCGGTAGCGCGAGCCCGAGCTTGCGGTTCAGCTCGCGCAGGCTGGACGCGCCCTCGACCAGCGCGCTGCCGTCCTCGTCCCACGCAAAGCCCGACGCCTTCACCGGCGCGGTCGTGGTGAACTCGCCGATGATCTCCTCGATGATGTCCTCGAGGGTGATGAGACCCTGGAGCTCGCCGTACTCGTCGACCACCAGGGCGAGCCGCTGCCGCGCCTCCTGGAAGTACTGGAGCTGGGTGAGCGCCGGGGTCTCGGCCGGGACGAAGTACGGGTCGGCGAGCAGCTCCTCGAGCGCCTGCTTGTCGAGCCCGCCTTCGCGCAGGAGCGAGAGCGCGCGCCGCAGGTGCAGGATGCCGACGACGTTCCCGAGCTCGCCGCGGTACACCGGCAGGCGCGTGTGATAGCTCGTCGAGATGTGCCGGACGATGTCCTCCTCCGGCGCGTCCAGGTCGAGCGCCTCGATCTGCGCGCGCGGCGTCATGACGTCCTCGACGGTGATGCGGTCGAGGTCGAAGAGGTTCACCAGGATCGAGGCGTGCTTCTTCGGGATCATGTGGCTGTGCTCGAGCACGAGCGAGCGCAGCTCCTCTTGCGACAGCCGCTCGCGCTCGCCCGCGGCCTGCGGCCTCACGCCGAGCATGCGCAGGATGGCGGTCGAGAAGAGGTTCACGAACCACACCGCCGGGTAGAGCACCTTCAGCAGCGGGCCGAGCGCGTAGGAGAGCGGGAGCGCGATTCTCTCGGGAAAGGCCGCGCCGAGGACCTTCGGCGTGATCTCGGAAAAGACGACGATCAGGAGCGTGATCACGCCGGTGGCGAGCGCGAGCGTCATCTCGCTCTGGCCGAGGAGATCGATCGCGATCACGCCGGCGAGCACCGACGCGGCGCTGTTCACCAGGTTGTTGCCGAGCAGGATGACGCCGAGCAAGCGGTCGGTCCGCGCGAGCAGCGCCGCGGTGCGCTGCGCCGCGGTGTCGCCGAGCCGCGCCATCGCCCGCAGCCGATAGCGGTTGATCGCCATCATGCTGGTCTCGGCCATGGAGAAGAACGCCGAGATCACGAGCAGCACCGCGAGCGCCGCGAGCTGCCACTTCAACGATATGTCCAAGTCCGCGGGTGGAAGTCGGGGACGACGCCAGTATAGCCCCCAGCCGTCGGGGCCGTGGTCACGCCAGGCTGCGGCCGAGGATCACTTCGATGACGAACCGGCTGCCGACGTAGGCGAGCAGCAGCATGACGAAGCCGGCGAGCGTCCAGCGCAACGCGCGACGGCCGCGCCAGCCGTAGCGCCAGCGTCCGGCGAGCAGCAGGCCGAAGATCACGCACGAGAGGATCGCGAACACCGTCTTGTGGTTGAAGCGCAGCGCGCGGCCGAACACCTCTTCCGAGTAGATCGCGCCGGTGAGGAGCGTGAGCGTGAGCAGCACGAAGCCGAGCGTGAGGATGCGGAACAGCAGCCGCTCGAGCGTGAGGAGCGGCGGCAGACTCGCGAGCGGGCCGGCGAGGAGCCCGGCGCTGCGGTCGCGATGGAGGCGCCGCTCGATCAGCGCCATCAGCAGTGCGTGCATCGCGCCGATCGTGAACAGGCTGTAAGCGAGCATCGCGAGCGCCAGATGCGCGCGGAACGCGAGCCCCGAGGAATCCGGCGGCGCCGCCAGCCCCGGGAAGAGCCCGGGCAGGAGGACACAGATCGCGGCCGCGCCGAGCACGATCGCCTGCATGCCTTCCAGGTTCACGAACAGGCTCTCGAACCAGTAGATGAGGACCGCGAGCCACAGCGTCACGGAGAGCGCCTGGCCGAACCCGAACCGCAGTTCCGGCGCGACGAACAGCGCCTCGTAGATGAGCCAGGTGTGGAGCGCGAGCGGGACGAGGATCGCCGCGCGCTCCCACTGCGCGAGCCCCGGCGCGTGCGGCGTGCTCGCGCGCCAGCGCGTACGCCAGAAATGCACGGCGAGCCCCGCGTAGAGGAGCGCCGCAACCGCGTGCAGTAGAATCCCGGCCATCCGGCGCGGATTATCCCACCCCCGCGTCCCCGGTCGCACCCATGCTCGACAATCTGACCCAGCGCTTCGCGCGCATCGTGAAGCAGCTCCGCGGCGAGGCGCGGCTCACCGAGGAGAACGTCGCCGAGTCTTTGCGCGAGGTGCGCATGGCGCTCCTCGAGGCCGACGTCGCGCTGCCGGTCGTGAAGGATTTCGTCGCGCGCGTGAAGGAGAAAGCGCTCGGCGAGGAGGTGATCGGCAGCCTCACGCCGGGTCAGGCGCTCGTCGGCGTCGTGCATCGCGAGCTGACCGCGGTCATGGGCGGCGAAAGCGCGGGCCTCGAGCTCGCGGTCGCGCCGCCGGCGGTGATCCTGATGGCGGGACTTCAGGGCTCGGGCAAGACGACTACCGTCGGCAAGCTCGCGAAGCTCCTCAAGGAGGAGATGCGGAAGAAGCCGCTCGTGGTGTCGGCCGACGTCTACCGGCCAGCGGCGATCGAGCAACTCGCGACGCTCGCCCGGCAGGTGGGCGTCGACTTCTTCCCGTCCGCGGTCGGCGAGAAGCCGGTCGACATCGCGCGTGCAGCGGTGGCGCACGCCCGCACCCACTACAACGACGTGCTGATCGTCGACACGGCCGGAAGGCTTGCGATCGACGAGGCGATGATGAAGGAGATCGCCGAGCTGCACGCGGCGCTCGCGCCGACCGAGACGCTGTTCGTCGTCGACTCGATGCAGGGCCAGGATGCGGTCAACGTCGCGAAAGCGTTCGGCGCGGCGCTGCCGCTGACCGGGGTCGTGCTCACCAAACTCGACGGCGATGCGCGCGGCGGCGCGGCGCTCTCGGTGCGGCAGGTCACCGGCAAGCCGATCAAGTTCGCCGGCGTCGGCGAGAAGCTCGACGGCCTCGAGCCGTTCCACCCCGAGCGCATGGCGGCCCGCATCCTCGGCATGGGCGACATCGTCTCGCTGGTGGAGGAGGCGCGAAAGGGGATCGATCAGGTCGAGGCGCAGAAGCTCGCCGAGAAGTTCAAGAAGGGCAAGGGCTTCGACCTCGAGGACTTCAAGGGTCAGCTGCAGCAGATGAAGAAAATGGGCGGGCTCGCCTCGCTCGTCGACAAGCTGCCGGCGCAGATCGCCCAGGCCGCCCAGAACGCGCCGCAGCTTGCCGATGACCGCGCGCTCCGCCGGATCGAGGGCATCATCAACTCGATGACCGCGGTCGAGCGCGCCAAGCCGGAGATCATAAAAGCCTCGCGCAAGCGCCGGATCGCCACGGGGGCCGGGGTGTCGGTGCAGGAGGTCAACCGCCTGCTGAACCAGTTCGGCGAGATGCAGAAGATGATGAAACAGATGCAAAAAGGCGGACTGGCGAAGATGATGCGGGCGATGAAAGGGGCCTTCCCCGGGATGCGGTAGCCCCCAAAAAGCCTTGCCAATCAGAGCCTAACTCACGTAGAATCGCGCCCTTTTCCGCACCCCGGACTCCTATTCCATGGTTGTGATTCGCCTGGCTCGCGGCGGCGCCAAAAAGCGGCCGTTCTACAACATCGTCGCCGCCGACTCGCACTTCTCGGTCTCCGGCCGGTTTCTCGAGCGCATCGGCTTCTACGATCCGAAGGCGCCTGCGGGCCGCGAGAGCTTTCGCCTCAACGGCGAGCGCCTCGCCCACTGGACCGGCAAGGGCGCGAAGCTCTCGCCGACCGTCGCGCGGCTCGTGAAGTCGCGTGCCAAGCCTGCCAGCGCCGCCCAGTAACCTGCTCGTGATGGGGCGCGTCGGCGCGCCCTTCGGCGTGAAGGGGTGGGTGAAGGTCATGCCCTTCACCGAATCGCCGGCCACGCTCGCCAGGTATCGCCGGGTGTGGCTCGGCCGCCAGGGCGAGTGGCGCGAGGTGGAGGTCGAGGAAACCGCGGTGCACGGCGCTGTGGTCGTCGCGCGGTTCGCGGGGTGCGGCGACCGGGATGCGGCGGCCCGCCTCAGGGGGACCGAAGTCGCGGTGCCGCGCGACGCGCTCCCGGCGGCGGCGCCCGGCGAGTTCTACTGGGCCGACCTGGTCGGCCTGGACGTGGTGACGACGGGCGGCGAGCCGCTCGGCAAGGTGAGCGAGATGTTTTCGACCGGCGCGAACGACGTGATGCGGGTCGGAGAAGGCAAGGGCGAGCGGCTGTTGCCGTTCGTCGCAACGGTGGTGCGGAACGTCGATCTGGCAGCACGACGGATCGAGGTGGCCTGGGAACTGGACTGGTGAATCGACCGACTGGGCGGTCGCGGTGATGATCCAGTTCGACTGCGTGACGCTGTTTCCCGCAGATGTTCGCGGCGGTCGCGGAACACGGGATCACGCGGCGCGCGCGGGAGGAAGGGCGCTGGAGCCTCGCGACGTGGAATCCGCGCGACTTCACGACCGACAACCACCGCACGGTCGACGACCGGCCGTACGGCGGCGGGCCGGGGATGGTGATGATGGCCGAGCCGCTCGAGCAGGCGATCCGGGCGGCGCAGGCGCGGGTGCCGGGCGAGCGGGCGTACGTGATCCTGCTCTCGCCGCAGGGCGCGGTGCTCGACCACGCGAAGGTGGCCGAGCTCGCGCGGCGGGAGCGGCTGGTGCTGGTGTGCGGCAGGTACGAAGCGGTCGACGAGCGGCTGATGGCGCGCGCGATCGACGAAGAGGTGTCGATCGGCGACTACGTGCTTTCGGGCGGCGAGCTCGCGGCGATGGCGTTGATCGACGCGATCGTGCGGCAGCTCCCGGGCGCCCTCGGCGGCGAGCAGTCGGCGGCGCAGGAGTCCTTCGTGACCGGGCTCCTCGACTGCCCGCACTACACGCGGCCCGAGGTGTACGAGGGCGAGCGGGTGCCGGAAGTGCTGCTTTCGGGGCATCACGCCGAGATCGAGCGCTGGCGGCTGAAACAGGCGCTCGGCCGGACGTGGCTCCGCCGGCCCGATCTGCTGGGGCGCAGGCGGTTGAGCGAGACCGAACAGAAGCTCCTGGCGGAGTTCCGCCGGGAGCACGACGCGAAGGGAGTTTGACGATGGACGTGATCAGGCAGCTCGAGCAGGAAGAGATCAAGCGGCTCGGGAAGGAACTTCCCGCGTTCGCGCCGGGCGACACGGTGGTCGTGAACGTGAACGTGAAGGAGGGCGACCGCAAGCGTCTCCAGGCCTACGAGGGCGTGGTGATCGCGAAGCGCAACCGCGGCATCAACTCCTCGTTCACGGTGCGCAAGGTGTCCTCGGGCGAGGGCGTCGAGCGGACGTTCCAGACCTACTCGCCGCTGATCGCCTCGGTCGAGGTGAAGCGCAAGGGGGACGTCCGGCGCGCGAAGCTCTACTACCTGCGCGACCGCTCCGGCAAGGGCGCGCGCATTCGCGAGAAGCTGGCGAAGCACGCTGAAAGCGCGGAGGGCGGCGAAGAGTAGCCGCCCGCTGCAAGTCGAAGAAGGGCGCCGCGGCGCCCTTTTTTGTCGCCGTCGCCCGCGGGCGAGCCGTTACTCGTCCAGCGAGATCTTCCGCTCGCGCGCGAACGCGCTCCAGCGTGCGATCTCGGACTGGATGAACGCTGCGAACTGCTCGGGCGTCATCGGCATCGGCTCGATCGCCTCCCCGGCCAGGCGCTGCTGCAGCGCCGGGGAAGCGAGCGCCTTCTGGATCTCCGCGCTCAGTCGCGCCGTGATCGCCGGCGGAAGCTTCGCCGGACCGACGATTCCGTACCATTGCACCGCGTCGAAGCCCGGGTACCCCGATTCCTCGAACGTCGGCACGTCGGGCAGCAGCGGATGCCGCTTGAGGCCGGTCACGGCGATCGGCTTCATCTTCTTCGCGCGGATATGCGGGAGCGCCGCAGCCAGTCCCGGCATCAGCATCTGCGTCTGCCCCGCGACCAGGTCGGTGATCGCCGGGGCGATGCCGCGGTAGTGCGCGACCACCGGATCGAGCCCGGCGGCGATCTTGAACTGCTCCAGCGTGAGGTGGTTCAGCGTGCCGATCCCGCCCGTCGCGCCGCTCACCTTCCCCGCGTTCTTCCGCACATAGTCGACGAGCTCCTTCAGGTTGTTGGCGGGCACCGAGGGGTGGACCACCAGCACGTTCGGCGTGCCGCCGACCATTGCAATCGCGGTGAAGTCCTTGACCGCGTCGTACGGGACCTTGCGCGTGGCGGGATTGGTGCCGTGCGTGCCGACGTAGCCCACCATCAGCGTGTACCCGTCCGGCGCGGCGCGGGCCGTCGCCTGCGACGCGATGGCGCCGCCACCGCCCGACACGTTCTCGATGATGAAGGTCTGCCCCATCGAGCGTCCGAGCTGCTCGCCGATCGTGCGGCCGATGAGATCCAAGCCGCCTCCCGGCTGGGCGGGCACCACGATCTTCACCGGCCTGGTCGGATAGGTCTGAGCAGCGCCGAGCCCGGGCAGCAGCGCCCAGGCCGTCACGATCGACGCGGCAATTGCGATGAAGCGGCCATGCATTGCGGTGCTTCCTCCTGGATCCGCCAATTGCGTCCCTCGTGACCTAGATCACGGGCAGCGCTACTTCGTCAATTCTCCGACGAGCCGCTCGAGGAACGACTCGCAGCGCACGACCTGGTCGAGCGCGATGAACTCGTTCGGCTTGTGCGCCTGCTCGATCGAGCCCGGCCCGCAGATGATCGACGGGATCCCCGCCTGCTGGAAGAGTCCCGCCTCGGCCGCGTAGGCGACCTTGCTCGCGCCGCGGTTCCGGGACAGCGCCTGCGCGAGCGCCGTCACCTGGTCGCCCTCGGCGGTGTCGAGGCCGGGGATCTTGGCCTTGGTGAAGAACTCGAAGCCCGACTGCGGATCGACCGCTCGCATCTCCGGCTCGAGCACGTCCGCGGCGTAGGCCCTGATCTCGCGCTCGAGCGCATCCGGGTCGGCGCCCGGCAGGTAGCGGAACTCGAAGTGGAACTCGCAGTCCCGCGGCACGATGTTCGGCGCGGTGCCGCCGTGGATCAGCCCGGTCTGGAGCGTGGTGAACGGCACCTGGAACCCGTGGTCGCGCGTCTCGCTCGCGCGCAACCGGTCGGCGATGCCGCGGATGTGAGCGACGAGGCGCGCCGCGTACTCGATCGCATTGACGCCGTGCGGGGCGAGCGCGGAGTGGGTCTCCTTCCCGCGCACGCAGCAGCGGAAGGTGCGCATGCCCTTGTTCGCGATGACCGGCTGCATGTCGGTGGGCTCGCCGACGATGCAGCCCGCCGCCGTGATGCCGTTCGCGCACCAGGTCCTCGATCAGGCCGCGCACGCCGATGCAGCCGAGCTCCTCGTCGTACGACAGCGCGAAGTGCAGCGGCGCCTTGAGGTCGGCGGCGAGGAAGCGCGGCGTCATCGCGAGCGCGGCCGCGATGAAGCTCTTCATGTCGCAGGCGCCGCGGGCGTAGATGCGGTCGTCCCTGATCGTCGCCGCGAAGGGATCGGTGTCCCACGGCTGGCCGTCGACCGGCACGACGTCGGTGTGGCCCGAGAGGACGATCCCGGGCCGCGCGCCCTTCTGGATCGTCGCGAACAGGTTCGCCTTCTTCCCCGTCGCGTCGTAGGTGAGGCGCGACTCGATTCCGAAGCCCTTCAGCCAGTCGCGCACCCACTCGATCAGGCCGAGGTTCGAGTCGCGGCTCGTGGTGTCGAACGCGACCAGGCGCTGGATCATCTCCCAGGTCTCGGCCTTGATCGGAAGCTGGGCGTCGCGTTTCATGCGATGACCTCGGTATGTACGGACGGCTCGGCTGGGTGGATGCGTCGTTCAGGTGACAGGCGGAGAGGCGGCCGGGGCGATCTCGCGGAGCAATGGTCGTTCGATCTTACACCGGGGCATCGCGTGCGGGCAGCGCGGATGGAAGTGGCAGCCCGGGCGGCGGCGCGAGCGGCGAGGGAATTTCGCCGCGGACCGCCGCGAAGGTCTTGTGCCGCACGTCGAGGCGCGGGATTTCCGCGAGCAGCGCCTGGGTGTACGGATGGTTCGGCTGCGCGTAGATCTCCGCGGTCGGCGCCGTCTCGACCACGCGTCCGAGATACATGATGACGACGCGGTCGGAGAGGTGCCGGACGACGCCGAGGTCGTGGCTGATGAAGAGATAGGTGAGCCCGAGCTCCTCGCGCAGCCGCATGAAGAGGTTGAGCACCTGCGCCTGGATCGACACGTCGAGCGCCGCCACCGCCTCGTCGCACACCAGGAACTCGGGCTTCACCGCGAGCGCGCGGGCGATGCCGATGCGCGCGCGCTGCCCGCCCGAGAACTGGTGCGGGAAGCGGCGGAGAAGCGACGGATCGAGGCCGACGCGCCCGAGGCACTCCGCCACGTAGTCACGCTGTGCTGCCCGCGCGACGAGGCCGTGCACGACCGGTGCCTCGCCCACGATGTCGACGACGCGCATCCGCGGGTTGAGCGAGGCGTACGGGTCCTGGAAGATCATCTGGATCGCGAGCTGGATGCGCCGCCGGTCCTCCGGCGGCAACGGGTCCACCTCGCGCCCACGCCAGAAGCGTTGACCTGCGCTCGGCGCGTGGAGTCCCGCCGCGAGCCGTCCGAGCGTCGACTTCCCGCAACCCGATTCGCCGACCAGACCGACCACCTCGCCCTGGCGGACGGCGAGATCGACGCCGTCGACGGCGTGCACGACCTCCTCGCGGACGTTGGCGCCGAGGCGCTGCGCGATCTTCGCGGCGGCGTCGAGCGCCTTCACGAACCGCTTGGAGACCCCCCGCAGCTCGAGGAGCGGCGCTTCGCTCATTCGACCGCCGCCTCGTCTTCGGCGTGAATCGGGTGAAAGCAGCGCACCTGGCGGTCGCCGAGGGAGTAGAGCGGCGGCTCGGAGAGGCAGGTCTCGGTCGCGCGGGCGCACCGCTCGCGGAACGCGCAGCCTTCGGGCAGCGCGAGGAGCGACGGCGTCATGCCCGGGATCTGGCGGAGCGGCGCGCCGGGGCGATTGCGGCTCGGCACCGAGTCGAGGAGGCCCCGCGTGTACGGGTGCAGCGGCGCATCGAGCACCTGGTTCACGCTGCCGCGCTCGACGATCTTCCCCGCGTACATGACGCACACCTCGTCGGCGAGCCCGGCGATCACCGCGAGGTCGTGCGTGATCCAGATGAGCGCGGTGCCGCTCTCGCGGCAGAGCTTCTGCACCTCGGCGAGGATCTGGCCCTGGATCGTGACGTCGAGGGCGGTGGTCGGTTCGTCGGCGATCAGGAGGTCGGGCTTGTTGATGAGCGCGATCGCGATCGCCACCCGCTGGCGCATGCCGCCCGAGAACTGGTGCGGGTAGGCGCGCAGGCGCTCGTCGGGCGACGGGATCCCGACCCGCACCAGCGCCTCGCGCGCGCGCGCGCGCGCCGCCTCCGCCGACACCGCCGCGTGCGCGCGCACCGCCTCGATCATCTGGGTGTCGATCCGCAGGACCGGGTTGAGCGTCATCATCGGGTCCTGGAAGATCATCGCGATGCGGTCGCCGCGGAGCCGCTGCCACTCGGCGGGCGCGAGCGCGCGGAGGTCGCGGCCGTTCAGCCGGATCTCGCCGGCGACGATGCGGCCGGGCGGGTCGACGAGGCCGATGATCGAGAAGCCGGTCATGGTCTTGCCCGACCCCGACTCCCCGACGAGGCCGAGGATCTTGCCCGGCGGCACCTCGAACGACACGCCGTCGACCGCCTTCACCACCCCCTGTCTGGTGAAGAAATGCGTGCGGAGTCCCGCCACCTGGAGCGTCGGGTCGCTCATCGCTGCAGCCGCGGGTTCAGCACGTCGCGCAACTGGTCGCCCACGAGGTTGATGCTCACGATCGTCGCGAGCAGCGCGACGCCGGGGAAGAAGCTGATCCAGTACTTGCCCGAGAGCATGTAGGTGAAGCCGTTGGCGATCAGGAGACCGAGCGACGGCTCGGTGATCGGCAGCCCGAGGCCGAGGAACGAGAGCGTCGCCTCGAGCGCGATCGCCGCCGCGACCTGCACCGTCGCGACGACGATCAGCGGCGGCAGGCAATTCGGCAGGAGGTGCCGGAAGACGATTCGCGAGGCGGGCAGGGCGAGGCACCGCGCCGCCTCCATGTAGTCCTTCGAGCGCTCGACCAGCGCCGAGCCGCGCACCGTGCGCGCGTAGTACGCCCACTGCACCGTCACCAGCGCGACGACGATCTTGTCGACGCCCTGCCCGAGCACCGCCAGCAGGATCAGCGCGATCAGGATCGCCGGGAAGGAGAGCTGGATGTCCGCGACCCGCATGATGAAGGAATCGCTGCGCCCGCCGAAGAACGCCGCAGCGAGCCCGAGCGTGGTCCCGATCGCGAGCGCGCAGAGGGTCGCCGTCACGCCCACGCCGATGCTGATGCGCAGGCCGTAGAAGATCGCCGACAGCATGTCGCGCCCCTGGTCGTCGGTGCCGAGCCAGAAGACGAGCTTGCCGTCGCCCGACCGCGCGCCGGGCTCGAGCCGGCTGTCCAGCACGTCGAGCTGCGCGAGGTCGTAGGGGTTCTGCGGCGAGATCAGCGGCGCGAACAGCGCGCACAGCACGATCAGCGCGAAGAGCGCGAGGCCGAGGAGCGCGAGCTTGCTCGCCGCGAAGTCGGCGGCGATGCGGTGGAAGGGCGCCTCCTCCGGAGAACCGAGCGCCGTCGTCCGGAGCAGGGCAGGCACGGCGGCCGCCCCGGCAACGGCGCTGACCGCGGCGGTGGCGTCCTCCGTGCCGGTGGCGGGCGTGTCGCCGGGGAGATCCATCTAGGCCTTGGTGTCGCCGAGCCGCACCCGCGGGTCGAGCACCGAATACAGCACGTCGACCACGAGGTTGATCACGATGAACAGCGTCACGATGATCAGGAGGTAGGCGACGATCACCGGCCGGTCGAGCACGTTGATCGAGTCGATGATCAGCTTCCCCATGCCCGGCCACGCGAAGATCGTCTCGGTCACGATCGCGAACGCGATCAGCGTGCCGAACTGCAGCCCGGTCACGGTGACGATCGGGATCGAGATGTTCTTGAGCACGTGGACCCCGATGACCCGCGCATCGGACAGGCCCTTCGCGCGCGCGAACTTGACGTAGTCCTGCAGCAGCGCCTCGCGCGTTCCGGCGCGCGTGAGCCGGATCACCAGCGCGAGGTTGAAGAGCGCGAGGTTGGTCGCCGGCATGACGAGATGCCGGATGCCGTCCCAGGAGAGGAAGCTCACCGGGACGCCGAGGAGGTCGGTCGTCGGCCCGCGGCCGTTCGACGGCAGCCAGCCGAGATACACCGAGAACACCATGATCAGCATCAGGCCGACCCAGAACGTCGGCAGCGAGAAGCCGAGGATCGAGCCGGCCATGATCGATTTGCCGGTGAACGAGTCGGGCTTCAGCCCGGCCAGGAGACCGAGCGGCAGGCCGACCACGACCGCGATCAGCATCGCCGCGGTCGCGAGCTCGAGCGTCGCCGGCATGCGCTCGAGGATCAGCTGCAGCGCCGGCACGTTGAACGCGAACGACTTGCCGAGATCGCCGAGCGCCGCCTGCTTGAGGAAAACGAGGTACTGCTCCCACAGCGGCTTGTCGAGGCCGAGCCCCCGGATCGCGCGCTCGATGTCCTCCTGGTCCGCGTTCGGGTTGATCAGGATGTCGACCGGGTTGCCGATCGCGTACACGCCGACGAAGACGAGCAGCGACATGACGAAGAGCACTACGGCGCTCTGCATCAGCCGGCGAATGATGAAGACCAGCATGCCCGCGACTTTACTTCAGCCGGAAGTGGTGCGCGAACGTGTACTCGTCGGTGCGGGCGGCGTAGGCGAGGTCGCGGCGCATCGCCCAGGTCGCGACCTGGTGGTGCAGCAGGAGCACCGGCCGGTCGGCCATCGCGAGCCGCATCGCGTCCTGCGCGATGCTTTCGCGCTTGCGGTCGTCCACGGTGGCGAGCGCCTGGACGACGAGCTGGTCCACCTTCGGGTTCGAGTAGCGGCCCCAGTTCCAGGCGCCGAGGCCGCGGTCGGCGTCGTAGGTGAGGGCGAGCGAGCGGAGCGCGAGATCGCCGGAGAACGAGCCCCAGCCGAGCATCGCGAACGGGAACTCGAGATTGCGCGCCTTGGGGAAGTAGGCCGCGAGCGGCATCGTCTGGACCTTCGCCTCGATGCCGATGCGGGCGAGGAGCTGCGCGACGGTCTGCGCGATCTGGTCGTCGTTGATGTAGCGGTTGTTGGGCGCCGCGAGCACCGTAGTGAAACCCTCAGCATAGCCCGCCGCCGCGAGCAGCTTGCGCGCGCCCTCCACGTCGTACGGCTCCGGCTTCAGGCTCGCGACGTGGCCGAACACCGGCGGGGCGACGAGGTTGGACGCCGGCATCGCCGCGCCGTCCATGACGCGGTCGACGATCGCCTGCCGGTTCATCGCCTTCGACAGCGCTTCCCTCACCCGCGCATCGGCGAACGGATTGCGCGCGAGCGGGCGGCCGCCCTTGTCGGTCACGCCCGGCGGCGGCTCGGGGCGCTGGTCGAGCGTGAAGAAGATCGTGCGCCAGGAGACCTTCTGCTCGAGGCGCAGGCGCGGCGTCGACCGGATGCGCTTCAGGTCGGCGGTCGGGACGTACTCGATCGCGTCGACATCCTCGGCGAGGAGCGCGCTGACGCGGGCGCCGTCGTTCGGCATGACGCGGAGGACGACGCGGTCCCAGGCGGGCCGCGGACCGCGGTAGGCGTCGTTGCGGACGAGCTCGACGCGGTCGCCGCGCGCGAAGCGCGCGAGCTTGAACGGCCCGGTGCCGATCGCGCTCTTCCCGGTGTTGAAGTCGTCGGTGCTCGCGCCGCTCGCCGCCTTCTTCGACACGATGAAGATCGAATTCATGTCGTACGGCACCATCGCGTACGGCGTCGCGGTCTTGAGCCGGATCGTGTAGCGGTCGACGATCTCCTTCGCGACGATCGGCCGGGTGAACGTCGTGAACGGGCCCGGGCTCGAGGTGAGCGTCGCCGGACGGTCGATCGAGAACGCGACGTCGTCGGCGGTGAGCTCCGAGCCGTCGCTGAACCGGACGCCCTTCCGCAGCCTGAATTCCCACGTCGTCGGGTCGACCGCGCGCCACGACTCGGCGAGGCCCGGGATGAGCCGCACGTTCTCGTCGACCTCGGTCAGCGCCTCGAAGATGTGCCAGGCGACGTTGTTGTTCGGCGTGACGTTGACGAAGTGCGGGTCGATCGAGGTGACGTCGGCGGACATCCCGATGCGCAGGTCGGCGGCGTGCGCAGGCGCGGCGGCGAGGAGCGCACCAAGAGCGACCAGAGCGAAGCGGCGGGCGACCATCGAGGGGTGGGAAAAGGAGCCGGGCGCGCGCCGCGCTCGGTCGCGGCCGATTGTACCCGGCGTGGTACCCGGCGCTACGGCGCCACGACCGCTCCGGGAATGCCGGCGCGGTCGATGGCGCGCTGGACGTCGCCGTTCGCCTTTGCGCGCGCGAGGAACGCATTCACGTAGCCGAGCGCGGCCTCGCGGTCCGGCGGCACCGCGATCGTCTGCGGCAGGGCGAGAAACCGGCCCGGCAGCACGCGCGTCCCCGGGAGGGTCGGTGCGACCTCGGTGAGGCGCAGCCGGTTCGCCGCATAGGCGTCCACCTCGCCGCGCTCGAGCATGCCGGGTGCGGCGGCATGGGTCGTGCGAACGAGGCGTGCCTGTTTGAGCGCGCGGGTGAGGTAGAGGTCGGCCGAGTCGCCGCTCTGCACGACGATCCGCCGGCCGCGCACGTCCATCTCGGCGAGGTCCTGGATCGGCGACTTCGCCGTCACGAGCAGCGTGTTCTCGATCTCCATGTACGGCGTCGCGAAGCGCACCTGGGTGCGCGCGGAATCGTAGGCGATGAACGCGACGTCCCACTCGCCGCGCGCCGCGCTGTCGAGGACGGCGACTGCGTTCTGGTAACCGACCGGCACGAACTCGGCCCCGAGATCGCGCGCGAGCGCGTGGCCGAGGTCGACGGCGATGCCCGTGGGCTGGCCGTCCTGGAGGCGGACCAGCGCGGGATTCCCGTACAGGAGCCCGACGCGGAGCTTTCCGCCCGGAACCAGCTGTCGGGAGGGATCGGGTGCCGGCGGGGTCGCACACGCCGCCACGAGGGCGGCGGCGAGCGCGATCAGCGCGCGGCTGCGCACCTTGCGCTACTGCGGCTTGAAGAGGAAGGCGAGCGTGTACTCGTCGATCCGCGGCGTGTAGGTGATGCCCTTCCGCGTCGCCCAGGTGTTGATCTGGTGGTGGAGCGGGATGATGCCGAGCTCGGTCATCGCGATGCCGACCGCCTCCTGGATCTGCTTCTCGCGGCTCTTGTCGTCGATCGTCGCGAGCGCGCGGTCGAGGAGATCGTTCACCTTCTGGTTGCCGTAGCGGCCCCACGCGAACTCGCCCCAGCCCTTCTCCGGGATGTAGGTCACGAGGTGGGCGCGCAGCGGCGAGGACGCCTCCGCGGTGGACGCGCCCCAGCCGAGCATCGCGAAGCTGAACTCGAGCTTCCGCGCGCGCGCGAGGTACACGCTCATCGGCATCGTCTCGACCTTGGTCTGGATGCCGGCGCGCGTCAGCATCTGCGCGACTGTCTGCATGATCTGGTCGTCGTTCACGTAGCGGTTGTTCGGGCCGTGGATCGTCATCGCGAAGCCGTTCGGGTAGCCGGCCTCCGCGAGGAGCTTCTTCGCCGCGGCGAGGTCGTAGGCGTCCGGCTTGAGCGTCGGGTTGTGGCCGAACATCGGCGCGGGAACCAGGTTCGCGGACGGGACGGCGAGCCCCTCCATCACCCGGTCCCTGATCGCGTTGCGGTCGATCGCCTTCGAGATCGCCTGGCGCACGCGCAGGTCCTTGAGCGGGTTCTTGCCGAGCGGCTTGCCGGATTTGTCGAAGACGAACGGCGACTGGTCGCGGAACTGATCGACGTGATAGAAGATGATGCGGTGCGAGGTCTTGGTGGACGTCTGGTAGGCCGGGTTCGTCTTCAGCTTCGCGAAGTCCGCGGTCGGGATGTTCTCGATCGCGTCGACGTCCCCGGAGAGCAGCGCGGCGACCCGCGTCGGGTCGCTCGGGATGATGCGGAAGGTGACCTTGGTCCAGGCGGGCTTCGGGCCCCAATAGGCGTCGTTGCGCGCCATCTCGACGCGGTCCCCGCGCTTGAACGACACGAACTTGAACGGCCCGGTCCCGTTCATTGCCTTGCCGGAGTTGAAATCGGCGGTCGTCGCCCCGGTCGCCGTCTTCTTCGAGACGAGGTAGATCGTGCTGATGTCGTTCGGGAGCTGCGGGGCGGGCGTGGCGGTGACGAAGCGGATCGTGAGCGGGTCCACGATTTGGACCTGCTTGATCGCTTTCGTGTAGGTGGTGAACGGCCCGGGGGAATCGGCGATCTTGCCGACACGGTCGATCGAGAACGCCACGTCCTCGGCGGTGAAGTCCGAGCCGTCGTGGAACTTGACGCCCTTCCGCAACTTGAACTCCCACGTCGTCGGCGTCACCGCCTTCCACGACTCGGCGACGCCGGGGATCAGGCGCGAGTCGGAGTCGAGGGTGATCAGCTTGTCGAAGATGTGCTCGGCGATGTTGTTGTTCGGGAAGAGGTTGACGAAGTGCGGGTCCATCGACGTCACGTCGGCGCCCATGCCGATGCGGATTTCCTGGGCGTTCGCGCCGATCGCGACGCTCGCGGCGAGCGCGGCCAGGACGCGGCGGAGAATGTTGGTCATTTTATGTTCCCCTCGGGAATGCGGTCGAAGGCGGGGATTATAGGCGGCGCGACCGCCGGCTCGGGAGTTCCCGGCCCCGCAGACGGCGGACGTCCGCTTAAGACCTAGGAGCCGACCCTCGGTCCACGTGTGCAATACAATTCTTGATCCGGGCTCCCGGGAGACGCGCGATGGGCCTGACGTTTCGCAAGCTTCATCCGCAGTTCGCCGTCGAGGTGAGCACGATCGATCTGCGCGGTGTCACCGATCGGGAAACCCTCGACGCGATCCGGGCCGCGATGGACGAGTACGCGGTCCTCGTGTTTCGCGACCAGCCGTTGACCGATGAGGACCAGCTTGCGTTCGCGAAGCGCCTCGACGGCGTCCTGCACACCAAGACGGGCGGGTCGGTCATAAGGAAGGACGGTTTCGGCAACAACGCCCTCACCGAAATCTCGAACTTGGACGAGCGGGGGGAGATCCTGGGCGCCGGCGATCGCCGCCGGATGTATTCACTGGGCAACCGTCTGTGGCATACCGATGCGTCGTTTCAGGATCCGCCGGGACGTTACTCGACGTTGTCGGCAAGGGTCGTTCCGGCGGTTCCCGCCGACACCGAGTTCGCCGACATGCGGGCGGCGTACGACGCGCTCGATGCCGAGACCAGGGACAGGCTCGAGGGGCTGCGCGCGCACCACTCGATCGTCCACTCCCGGAAAGTCCTCGGGTTCGAGTTCTCGCACGAGGAGGAGGAGAAGCTCCCGGGCGCCATTCACCCGGTCGTGCGCACGAATCCGCGCACGCGGCGCCGCTCGCTCTACCTTGCGTCGCACGCCTCGCGGATCATCGACTGGCCGGTCCCCGAGGGACGGCTCCTTCTGCGCGACCTCATCGAGCAGGCGACGCAGCCCCGATTCGTCTATCGGCACAACTGGCGCGTCGGAGACCTGGTGATCTGGGACAACCTGGCGACGATGCATCGCGGCCGGCCGTTCGACGATGCGAGCCATCGCCGCGAGTTGCGCCGCGTAACGACGCTCGACGTCGAGTTCTCTCCCGCCTGATCGCCGGATCGCAAACTTCTGTCACAGCTCTAGACGCGGGCCACGGCGGCATGGGACGTTACGCGCTGAGGTAACGACGATCCGGATCGCCATGTCCGACACCTTCATGCGTCGCATCCAGCTCGACTTCTCGCAGGAGCTGATCCCGCAGCTCGTCGAGCTGACCGCCGACTCCGACCCCGAGGTGGCGAAGTGGGCAGCGGAGAACCTGCGGAGCGAGATCGAGATGGCGCGCTTCACCGCTTGGCTTGCGCGGCGCGGTGTGGAGCCGTCGCGGCTCGCGATCGAGGAACCCAGCCTCTACGAGCAGTTCCGCGCCTCGACCCGACCGAAGCTCGCGGTGGTGCGCAAGAGCGCCGTCGCACCGCGCTGACGCGCCGGGTCAGGCGAGTGCCGCTGAGCGTCAGCTCAGCGGAAGATCCACTCGTGCTCGAGGCCCTCGCCGGCGCCGTTGACGCACACCTTGCTCGGCCGGTTCGCCGACGCCCACGCTTTCGCATAGGTCAGCGCGAGGCTCCGGTCGGCGAAGAAATGCGAGTGGCCGCTCCCTGCGAGCGCGACCAGCCAGCCGTAGTCCTTCCCGGGCTGGACGAAGACCAGCGTGTACTGCCTGGCGACGGGGGGTGTGACTGCGGTATCCATGTCGGACCGCCTCCCTCATGCAATGCCCCTGGCATAAGCACGAGGCGCTCCACCCCCCCTCTGCGGCGGTGCGGGAACGTAGCAGGCGTCACGGCGGGGCCGTCCGGCAGCCGGGTACGTGCGAAAATCCGCGCCGTCCCGCCGCCCCGCCTTGAATCGGACGAAGAACGATCGATGGACGAAGAGCACTACGCGATCGAATACCCGGTTCCGGACATCGCGCCGTACCGACGCGGCAACACCGGGATCGACTACGTCCACACGTTCGACTCCGGGCGTCCCGGTCCGCACGTGATGATCAACGCGCTCACCCACGGCAACGAGGTGTGCGGGGCGTACGCGGTGGACCGGCTCTTCCGCTGGGAAACGCGGCCCGCACGCGGCAAGCTCACGCTCTCGTTCGCGAACGTGGACGCGTTCTCACGCTTCTCGCGGGAGCGTCCGGCGGACTCCCGCTGGGTCGACGAGGATTTCAATCGCGTCTGGAGCGACGACAAGCTCGACGGCGCGCGCGCGAGCGCCGAGCTCGTGCGGGCCCGCGTGCTTCGACCCTTGATCGCGGCCGCAGATCTGCTCCTCGACCTGCATTCGATGCACTTGCCCGCGCCGCCGGTCACGATCGCCGGCCGGCACGCGAAGGGCCGCGAGCTCGCGCGCCGCCTCGGCTTGCCGGCGTTCGTGATCAGCGACTCGGGCCACGCGAGCGGCGCCCGCATGCGCGATTACGGCGGGTTCGGCGATGCGGTGAGCCCTAAGAACGCGCTCCTCGTGGAATGTGGCCAGCACGGCGAGGCGACCGCGGCGCAGACCGCGCTCGATGCGTCGCTCGCCTTCCTGCGCGAGTCGGGGATCATGGCGGACGCGTTCTTCGAGGCGCACCCGGTTCCGGCGCCGGTGCCACAACGGTTCATCCAGGTGACGCACCCGGTGATCATCAGGAGCGAGCGCTTCGAGTTCGCGCAGCGCTACACCGGAATGGAGACGATCGCGCGCGCCGGCACGGTCATCGGGCGCGACGGCGGCGCGCCGGTCACGACGCCGTACGACGACTGCATCCTCGTGATGCCGGCGCCGCTGCGCTACGTCCGGCCGGGCCTGACCGCGGTGCGGCTCGGGCGGGTCATCGAGTAGACCGGGGAGAGGCGTCATGAACAAGATCCTGGCGGTCCTTGCGAGCCTCGCCGCCGCCGCGACGGTGCAGGCCCAGTCGATCACGATCGGCCTCGCGGCCGACGTCACCTCGATCGACCCGCATTTCCACCTCCTCACGCCGAACGCGAGCCTCGGCGAGCACGTGTTCGATCTCCTGGTCTACAAGGACGCGAACCAGCGCCTGAAGCCCGGCCTCGCGCTGTCGTGGCGCGCCGTCGACGACCTCACCTGGGAGTTCAAGCTGCGCGAGGGCGTGAAGTTCCACGACGGCTCCGAGTTCACCGCCGACGACGTCGTGTTCTCGCTCGGGCGCCCGGAGACGATCAAGAACTCGCCCGGCCCCTACACCGTCTTCACCAAGGCGATCACCGAGAAGATCGTCGTCGACAAGCACACGCTGCGGCTCAAGACGGCGACGCCCTATCCGCTGGTGCCGAACGAGGTCGGCGCGGTGATGATCGTGTCGAAGCGCGCGGCGCAGAACGCGACGACCGACGACTTCAACACCGGCAAGGCGGCGATCGGCACCGGGCCCTACAAGTTCGTGCGCTGGGCGAAGGGCGACCGGATCGAGCTCGTCCGGAACGACGCGTACTGGGGGCCGAAGCCGGCGTGGGAGCGGGTCACCTTCCGGCTGATCACGAACGATCCCGCCCGGGTCGCGGCGCTCCTCTCCGGCGACGTGCAGGCGATCGAGGCGGTGCCGACCTCCGACCTCGTCAAGCTCAAGGCGAACCCGCAACTCCAGCTCTTCCGTGCGGTGTCGAACCGGCTGATCTACCTGCACGTCGACTCGAGCCGCGACCGGACGCCGATGGCCACCGACAAGGCGGGCAAGCCGCTCGATCGCAACCCGCTCAAGGACCCGCGGGTGCGCCAGGCGCTGTCGATGGCCATCTATCGCGACGCGATCACCGAGCGCGTGATGGAAGGTGCGGCGCTCCCGACCGGCCAGCTGATGCCGAAGGGGATGTTCGGCTACACCGACGCGCTGAAGCCCGACCGGTACGACCCCGAGGCCGCCCGCAAGCTGCTCGCGGACGCCGGCTGGCCCGACGGGTTCGCCCTCACGCTGCACGGGCCGAACGACCGTTACGTGAACGACGAGAAGGTCGCCCAGGCGGTGGCCCAGATGCTCCAGCGCGTCGGCGTGCCGACCACCGTCGTCACGATGCCCTCGTCGGTGTACTTCTCGCGCGCGAACCGGCTCGAGTTCAGCCTGATGCTCGTCGGCTGGGGCACCGACACCGGCGAGCCCGCGGCAACGCTCAAGGCACTGCTCGCGACCTACGACCGCGACAAGGGGCTCGGCACCGCGAACCGCGGGCGGTACTCCAGCGCGAAGCTGGACCAGCTGCTCGCGCAGGGGCTCGCCACCGTCGACGACGCGAAGCGCGAGAAGGTCCTGCAGGAGGCGATCGCGGTCGCGATGGCCGAACACGGGCTGATCCCGCTCTACCACCAGGTGAACGTGTGGGCGGCGCGGAAGGGGATCGTCTACACCCCGCGCACCGACGAGCGGACCTACGCGTTCGACTTCAGGCCGGCGGGCAAGTAACGGCTACAATTCCGCACCATGAGCCTCTCACCGATTCCCGAGATCATCGCCGAGGTCAAGGCCGGCAACATGGTGATCCTCGTCGACGACGAGGACCGCGAGAACGAGGGCGACCTCCTCTTCGCCGCCGAGTTCGTGACCGCCGAGAAGGTCAACTTCATGGCGAAGCACGGCCGCGGCCTGATCTGCATGCCGATCACCGAGGGCCACGCGCGGCGGCTGAACCTCGCGCCGATGGTGCCCACGAACCGCTCGGTGCACGGGACCAATTTCACCGTGTCCATCGAGGCGGCGCGCGGCGTCACGACCGGCATCTCGGCCGCCGACCGCGCGCACACGATCCGCGTCGCCGCGTCGCCGACCGCGCGGGCGGACGAGATCGTGCAGCCGGGCCACGTCTTTCCGCTCATCGCCCAGCCGGGCGGCGTGCTCGCGCGCGCCGGCCACACCGAGGCGTGCTGCGACCTCGCCGAGCTCGCCGGCCTCAACCCGGCCGCGGTCCTGTGCGAGATCATGAAGGACGACGGCACGATGGCGCGCCTGCCCGATCTCCTCGAGTTCGCGGACACCCACCGCCTCAAGCTCGGCACGATCGCCGACCTGATCGAGTTCCGCAGCCGCAACGAGAGCCTGATCAAGCGCGTGATCGAGCGCGAGATCGAGACGCCGTTCGGGCGCTTCCGGATGGTCGCGTACCTCGAGAAGCTCCAGGGCGAGACCCATCTCGCGCTCGTGCGCGGCGAGATCGACCCCGGCGCCGAGACGCTGGTCCGCGTTCACGAGCCGCTCTCGCTCCTCGACCTCCTCGAGACCGCCCGCGGCGCCCACTCGTGGTCGGTGCACGAGGCGCTCGCGGCGATCAACGCGGCGGGGAAGGGCGTCGTCGTGCTCCTCAACTGCACCGAGAGCGCGGGCCAGATCATCGACCGCGTCGCGGCGCATCTGTCTCCCGCTCCGGCGGCGCAACCCGCGCGCCGGGAGCTCCTCTCCTACGGGATCGGCGCGCAGATCCTGCGCGACCTCAAGGTGGGGAAGATGCGACTCATGGCGGCGCCGCGCCGGATGCCGAGCATGGCCGGGTGGGGGCTCGAAGTGACCGGCTACGAGAGCCCGGTCCGCGCGGTCAAGAAGTAGGGCGCCGCGGATGATCGAGATCAAGCCAGGCCTCGACGGTGCGGGCCTGAAGATCGGCATCGTGCGTTGCCGCTTCAACGAGCCGATCGGGCGGGTCGAGCTCGAGGCGTGCCTCGGACGGCTCGGCGAGCTGGGCGTGGCCGGTTCCGACATCACCGTGGTCGCGGTCGCCGGCGCGCTCGAAGCGCCGCTCGCGCTGCAGCGGCTGGCGGCCACCGGCAGGTACGACGCGCTCGTCGCGCTCGGCGCCGTGATCCGCGGCGAGACCTACCACTTCGAGGTGGTCGCGAACGAGTCGGCCTCGGGGCTCATGCAGGTTCAGCTCGACACCGGCGTGCCGGTCGCCAACGGCATCCTCACGACCGACACCGATCCGCAGGCCGAGGCGCGCGCCGCGCCGAAGGGTCGCGACTGCGCCGACGTCGCGGTGGAGATGGCGCGCCTCGTGCGCGCGATCGACAAGCACGACAGGTGAAGGGCGTGAAGTCCGCTCGCCGCCGCGCCCGCGAGTACGCGCTGCAGGGCCTCTACCAATGGCAGCTCGCCGGCCACCCCGCGTCCGACATCCGCATCCAGCTCGCCGAGGACCCGAATTTCGACAAGGCCGACGCGGCCTACTTCCGTGCCGTGCTCGACGGCACGATCGCCGAGGCGGAGGCGCTGAAGGCCGAGATCGCGCCGCTCCTCGACCGCAAGCTGGAGCAGCTCTCGCCGGTCGAGCGCGGCATCCTGCTGCTCGCCGCGTGGGAGCTCAAGCACGCGCCCGACATTCCGTTCCGGGTGGTGATCAACGAGGCGGTCGAGCTCGCCAAGTCCTACGGCGGCACCGACGGCTACAAGTACGTGAACGGCGTGCTCGACAAGCTCGCCCCGAGCTTGCGGCCCCGGGAGGCGGGCAAGACTTGAGTTCGGCGCTGTCCGAGTTCGAGCTGATCCGGCGCTACTTCGTGCGCGGTGTCGCGTCGCCAATCGGCGACGATTGCGCGCTCCTCGCCGCGCCCACCGGCCTCGTGCTCGCGATGACGACCGACACGCTCGCCGAAGGCACGCACTTCCTCCCCGGCACCGATGCGCGCCGGCTCGGGCACAAGGCGCTCGCGGTCAACCTGTCCGACCTCGCCGCGATGGGCGCGGATCCGCGGTGGTTCCTCCTCGCCCTCACGCTCCCCGAGGCCGACGAGACGTGGCTCGCCGCCTTCACCGCGGGGATGTTCGCGCTCGCCGACGCGCACCGGATCGAGCTGGTCGGCGGCGACACGACGCGCGGTCCGCGCACGGTCACGATCACCGCGATCGGCACGCTTCCGCCCGGCTACGCGCTTCGCCGCGACGCGGCGGTTGCGGGCGAGGACCTGTGGCTCTCGGGCGCGACCGGCGAAGCCGCGCTCGGCCTGGCGCAGCTACGCGGGGCGGTGAAGCTGCCCGATGCTGCCGCGGCGCAGTGCATCCTGCGCCTCGAAGCGCCCGAGCCGCGCGTCGGGCTCGGCCGGAAGCTCCGCGGAATCGCCGCCGCGGCGATCGACGTGTCCGATGGTCTGCTCGCGGATATCGGGCACATCGCCGAGCAGTCGAAGGTCGGGGCCGAGATTGACTACGAGGCGCTGCCGCAGGCCGCGGCGCTCGCTGCCTGCCCCGACCGCAGGCTCGCGGACGAGTGCCTGCTCGGGGGCGGCGACGACTACGAGCTCGCGTTCACCGCGCCGGCCGCGAAGCGCGCCGAGGTGGAAGGCGCGGGCCGCGCGGCGGGCGTCGCGGTCACCCGCATCGGCCGCATCGTCGCGGGCGTACCCGAGGTTCGCGTGCTCAGGGGCGGCAGGCCGCTCGCGGCCCCGCGCCGCGGATTCGATCACTTCCGATGAGCGCGAACGCCGGCGGCCGACATGGGCCGCGGCCGGGCGTCGGGTTCCTGCTCGCGCACCCGGCGCATTTCATCGCGCTCGGCTTCGGCACCGGGCTCTCGCCGTTCGCGCCCGGGACGGTAGGGACCCTGCTCGCATTCCCGCTCTACGCCGTGCTCGCGTACTGGTTCGCGCCGGAGTGGGTCGGGGCAGCGATCGCGGCGTTCTTCCTGATCGGGATCTGGGCCTGCGGGCGCACCGGGCGCGACCTCGGAGTCGCCGACCACGGCGGCATGAACTGGGACGAGGTCGTGGCGTTCCTCGGCGTGCTCGTCCTCACTCCGCCCGGGCTCGCCTGGGACGCGGCCGCGTTCGTCGCATTCCGCTTCTTCGACATCGCGAAGCCGCCACCGATCCGGGGCATCGACCGGTCGATGAAGGGCGGGCTGGGCGTCATGCTCGACGACGTCGTCGCCGGGTTCTACGCGGTGCTCGCGATTGCGGTGGCGAAGCGGCTCCTGGCATGATCGGCGCATGACGTCCGACGCGCTCACCACGCTCGCCACGCTCGCCGGCAGCCGGCTGAAGGCGCGCGGGCTCAAGCTCGCCACCGCGGAATCGTGCACCGGCGGCTGGGTGGCGCAGGCGGTGACGGCGATCTCCGGCAGCTCCGACTGGTTCGAGCGCGGGTTCGTCACGTACTCGAACGAGGCGAAGCGGGAGATGCTCGGCGTGCGCGCCGAGACGCTCGATCGCGCCGGCGCGGTCAGCGAGGCGACCGCGCTCGAGATGGCGCGTGGCGCGCTCGGTGCGAGCCACGCCCAGGTCGCCGTGTCGATCACCGGGGTCGCCGGCCCCACCGGCGGCACCGCGGCGAAGCCGGTCGGAATGGTGTGCTTCGGGTGGGCGCTCGCCGGGGGCGCAGCCGACACCGCGACGAAGCACTTCCACGGGGACCGCGAGCAGGTCCGGCGGCAATCGGTGATATTCGCGCTCCAGGGCGTGCTCGAACGCATCGGAGAATGAGCGGAGAATGAGGCGATGGATCCAGTGAACCTGTCCCGCCGGCGCGTGCTGGTGGCGCTCGCCGCCGGCGCAACCGTGCCCATGCTGGCGCGCGCGCAGCAGAACGCGGGGCCCTACGTCCCGACGCCGTGGAAGATCGTCGACGACATGCTGAAGCTCGCGGCCGTGCGCAAGGACGATTTCGTGATGGACCTCGGCTCGGGCGACGGGCGGCTGGTGATCACCGCCGCCGAGCGCTACGGCGCGCGCGGCGCCGGCGTCGACATCGACGCTGCGCTCGTCAAGCTCGCGAACGACAACGCGGCGAAGGCCGGCGTCGCCGATCGCGTGAAGTTCGAGCGGCGCGATCTCTTCGAGACCAACCTGAGCGAGGCGACCGTCCTCACGCTCTACCTCCTGCCGCATACCGTGACCCAGCTCGTACCGCGCATCTTCGCCGAGATGCGGCCCGGATCGAGAGTGGTGTCGCACGACTATCCGCTCGGACCGTGGCAGCCGGACCGGCATCTCCAGTTCGACGTGCCGGAGAAGGTCGAGATAAGCGGCACGACGCGTACCGTGCTCTATCTCTACATCGTCCCCGCGCGTGTCGGCGGCGCGTGGCGGCTCGAGCTCCCGGCCGCGGTGACGAAGCAGCCGGTGCGGCTCACGTTCGAGCAGCATCCCGTGGGGACGAAAGGTTCGGCCACCCTCGGCAACCGCCAGGTCGTCCTGGACGGGGTGAAGATCGCGGGCGAATCGGTGCGCTTCGCCATCCCGGGTCTCGCCCCGGGCGGCAAGCCGCTCGTCCTCGACGGCGTTGCCCGAGGCGATGCGATCGAGGGAACCGTCGCGGCGCCGGGCGGCCCGGCGCCGTGGCGCGCGACCCGGATCGGCGGCAACGGATAGCTGGGCGGCGGTCGAATCTCACCCGGCGGGTGGCGTGACCCGACGCCGCCGGGCGCGGATGTGCAGTGCGCCACTCCCTCCTCCGGCCCAACGGGAGTAAATTGCCCGCTGCTCGGCCGCGACCCTGGCCCCGCCCTTGTGCTCCGGCTCGAGAGCCGCCATATCGTGAAAATGGACTTCCCAGCATGAGCCAGACGCGCGCGGCCGCCGTTGCCGGCACGTTCTATCCGGGCGAACAGACGACGCTCGCCCGCGAACTGCTCGGGATGCTCGACGAGACCCGCGATGCGCCGCTCCTCCCCGGCTTCCCGAAGGCGCTGATCGTCCCGCACGCGGGCTACATCTACTCCGGCCACGTCGCGGCGCACGCCTATGCGCTGCTCCGGCCCGCGATGGGCGTCGTGAAGCGCGTCGTGCTGCTCGGGCCGTGCCACCGTGTCGCGGTGCACGGGCTCGCGCTCCCGGAAGCGACCGCGTTCGAGACGCCGCTCGGGCGGGTCGAGATCGACGAGGCGGCCGTGGCCGAGCTGAAGGGTCTGCCGCAGGTCTCGGTGAATGCGGCGACGCACGCGCACGAGCACTCGCTCGAGGTGCAGGTGCCGTTTCTCCAGCAGGTGCTGAAGGGCTTCAAGCTGGTGCCGCTCGTGGTCGGCCAGGCGACGCGCGAGCAGGTGGCCGGGGTCCTCGACCGGTTGTGGGGCGGCCCGGAGACGCTGATCGTGATCAGCTCCGACCTCTCGCACTATCACCCCTACGAGACGGCGCGTGCGATCGACCGCAAGACCGTCCAGGGGATCATGGGCTTTCGGACCGACATCGACCATGCCCAGGCGTGCGGCGCGACGCCGATGACCGGATTCCTGGAAACCGCGAAGCGCCGCGGGATGACCCCCGAGCTCCTCGACGCGCGGAACTCCGGCGACACCGCCGGCGGGCGCGATCGCGTCGTCGGCTACGCGTCGTTCGCGTTCTGGGACCAGCGCGCCGGGTACGAGGAGGAGCACGGTCGGACGCTCCTCGGTCTCGCGCGGACGAGCGTGGCGAGCGCGCTCAAGCTCGCGTCCGGGCCGACGATCCCGGACGCCCCGTGGCTCAAGGAGCGCCGCGCGACCTTCGTGACGCTGCTGCAGGAGGCGAAGCTTCGCGGCTGCATCGGTAGCCTGCAGCCGACCCGCGCCCTCGGCGAGGACGTCGTGGCGAACGCGGCTGCGGCCGCGCTCGCCGACCGGCGGTTCTCGCCGCTCGGGCGCGACGACCTCGACCGGGTGGAGATGGAGGTATCGCTCCTCTCGGTGCCGACCGCGGTGCTGTTCGGGGACGACCGCGAGCTCGTCGCCACGCTCCGCCCCGGCGTCGACGGCGTGATCCTCGCGAGCGGCGACCGGCGTGGCACCTATCTGCCGCAGGTGTGGGAGCAGCTCCCGGACCCCCGGGAGTTTCTCGCGAGCCTCATGCAGAAGGCCGGGATTCCGGCCGACACCCGCCTGACCCGCTGCCAGGTGTGGCGGTACCAGGTGCGCAAGTGGAAGGAATCCGAGCTGAAGGCGCCGCAATAATGGGCGGCATCGCCGAGAGCAAATACCTCGGCCGCTGGTGGCACCGGCTCGACGACGGCCGCATCCAGTGCGACCTCTGCCCGCGCGACTGCCGGCTGCACGAAGGCCAGCGCGGCGCCTGCTTCGTCCGGATGCGCGAAGGCGACCGGATGATCCTGACCACCTACGGCCGGTCGTCCGGGTTCTGCGTGGACCCGGTCGAGAAGAAGCCGCTGAACCACTTCTATCCCGGGTCGAGCATTCTCTCGTTCGGCACCGCGGGCTGCAACCTCGCGTGCAAGTTCTGCCAGAACCACGACATCTCGAAGTCGCGCGAGATGGACACCCTCGCCGACCAGGCGAGCCCGGAGACGATCGCGCGCGCCGCGGTCGAGCTCGGATGCAAGTCGGTCGCGTTCACCTACAACGACCCGGTGATCTTCGCCGAGTACGCGATGGATGTCGCCGACGCGTGCCACGCCCAGGGCGTGCAGACGGTGGCGGTGACCGCGGGCTACATCTCGCCCGGCGCGCGCGAGGAGTTCTACGCCAAGATGGACGCGGCGAACGTCGACCTGAAGGCGTTCACCGACGAGTTCTACTTCAAGCTGTGCGGGGCGCACCTGCAGCCGGTGCTCGACACGCTCGTGTATCTGAAGCACGAGACGAGCGTCTGGTTCGAGATCACGACGCTACTCATCCCGGGCAGGAACGACTCGCCCGCAGAGATCGAGGCCGAGTGCAAGTGGATCCGGAAGGAGCTCGGTCCCGACGTGCCGGTGCACTTCACCGCGTTCCACCCCGACTACAAGATGACCGACCTCGCGCGCACGCCGCCCGAGACGCTCACGCGCGCGCGCGCGATCGCGCTGCGCGAGGGGCTGCACTACGTCTACACCGGGAACGTGCACGACACCGAGGGCGGGACCACCTTCTGCCCCGGCTGCGGGAACGCGGTGATCGTGCGCGACTGGCATCGCATCCTCAACTACCGCGTCACGCCGGAGGGCCGCTGCCAGGAGTGCGGCGGCGCGCTCGCCGGGCGGTTCGAGGCCTTCAAGACCCCGTTCGGGCAGCGGCGCGTTCCGGTGCGGCTCGCGAACTTCCACGCCTGATCGGCTTCGACCGCTGCACCACGGGGAATTTTGTTCCCCTGGCCACGCCGTCTCAGACGAACCCGATCTTCCGCCTCGGCACCGGCGGCGGCGCGGCCGTGAGCTGGCGAATGGTCCGCACGATTTCGACGATTGCGTCATCGTGATCGTCGAGCCGTTTTTCCAGCTCATCGAGCTTCTTCGCGAGCTGCTCATTGGCCGCGACCAGTCCACGCAGCCGCACGAATGCGCGTACGACGAAGCGGCTCATCTCGACCGCGCGCGGAGTATTTAGGACCGTCGCGGCCATGAGCGCGCCATGCTCGGTGAAGGCGTGGGGTGTGTAGCGCCTGCCGCCCCGTCCGGATCGAATGTTTGAGATCACAGATTGTGATCTCAAAGCCGCAACCTGATGATTCGTCAGCTGAAACATGAAATCCGGGGGGAAGCGATCGAGATTGCGCTTGATCGCCTGTACGAGGACGCGCGTCGGTACGCCATAGAGCCTCGCCAGGTCGGCATCGAGCATCACCTTGCGGCCTCGGACGACGAGGATGGCCTCGACGATCCGCTCGGCGGGCGCCGCAGCCTTTGCCTCGGTGGCGTGACTCACGTTCTTCGCAGGTTCGGTAAGGCTGGACATGTGCACGGACAATACCGTGCCGACTGGCTCGCTCGGTGAGCCTTCCTCCGTCGCCTGAGCGCGCGGCCGCAGCGCGGTATCCCTTACACTCCCACCGGTAGCGGGAGAAAGGACCGTAGGTTTGCGACGCATCCTGGTCACCGGCGGCGCCGGGTTCATCGGCTCGCACCTGTGCGAGCGCCTGCTCGCGCAAGGGCACGACGTGCTCTGCGTCGACAACTTCTACACCGGCGGCAAGCACAACATCCGCCCGCTGCTCGACCAGCCGTACTTCGAGCTCGCGCGGCACGACGTCACCTTCCCGCTCTACGTCGAGGTCGACGAGATCTACAACCTCGCCTGCCCGGCGGCGCCGATCCACTATCAGTTCGACCCGGTCCAGACCACGAAGACCTCGGTGCACGGCGCGATCAACATGCTCGGCCTCGCCAAGCGCCTGCGCGTGCCGATCCTGCAGGCCTCGACGAGCGAAGTGTACGGCGACCCCGAGGTGCACCCGCAGACCGAGGACTACTGGGGCCGCGTGAACCCGATCGGCGTGCGCTCGTGCTACGACGAGGGTAAGCGCTGCGCCGAGACGCTGTTCTTCGACTACCGCCGCCAGCACCGCCTGTCGATCAAGGTGGCGCGGATCTTCAACACCTACGGCCCGCGGATGCACGTCCACGACGGCCGCGTGGTCTCCAACTTCATCGTGCAGGCGCTGCGCGGTGAGCCGATCACGATTTACGGCGACGGCAGCCAGACGCGCTCGTTCTGCTACGTCGACGATCTGATCGATGCGCTCGTGCGCCTGATGGGAACGCCCGACGAGGTGACCGGCCCGATCAACCTGGGCAACCCGGCCGAGCTGACGGTGAAGGCGCTCGCCGAGCGCGTGGTCGCGCTCACCGGCTCGCGCTCGCGGATCGAGTACCGTCCTCTGCCCGAGGACGACCCGAAGCAGCGTCAGCCGGACATCGCGCTCGCCCGCTCGACCCTCGGCTGGGAACCTACCACCCTGCTCGAGGAGGGCCTCGCGAAGACGGTCGCGTACTTCGACCGCCTCCTCAAGAGCGGCGAGGCGACGCCGGATCTCTCCCGGCGCCTCGCCGCCGGTTGAGGCGATGCCGGCGATTCTCGTGACCGGCGGCGCCGGCTATGTCGGCAGCCACGCCTGCAAAGCGCTCGCGGCGGCGGGCTACACCCCGGTCGTGTACGACAACCTCGGCCGCGGCCATCGGGAGCTGGTCCGCTGGGGCCCGCTCGAGGTCGGCGACCTCGCCGACGGCGCGCGCCTCGGCGAGGTGTTCGCGCGGCATCGCCCGGAAGCGGTGATGCACTTCGCGGCGTTCGCCTATGTCGGCGAGTCGGTGCAGGACCCGGCGCTCTACTACCGCAACAACGTGGGCGGGACGCTGGAGCTGGTCGAGGCGATGCGCCGCGCCCGCGTCGATACGCTCGTGTTCTCGAGCACCTGCTCGACCTACGGCGTGCCCGAGCGGATGCCGATCACCGAGGACACGCCGCAGCGGCCGATCAATCCGTACGGTGCCACGAAGCTCGCGATCGAGCGCATGCTCGCCGACTACGCGGCCGCCTACGGACTCCGCTCGGTGAGCCTGCGTTACTTCAACGCCGCCGGGTGCGACCCGGACGGCGAGGCAGGCGAGGTTCACGATCCGGAGACGCACCTCATCCCGCGCGTGCTCATGGCAGCGACCGGCGAGCTTCCGCACGTCGACATCTTCGGCACCGACTACCCGACGCCCGACGGCACGTGCCTGCGCGACTACGTCCACGTCGCGGACCTCGGCCGCGGCCACGTGCAGGCGCTCGATTACCTCAAGCGAGGCGGGGCGACGACCGCAGTGAACCTGGGCACCGGGCGCGCGTTCTCGGTCCGCGAGGTGATCGCGGCGGCCGGCGAAGCCACCGGCCGCCGCATTCCGGTGCGCGAGGCGCCAAGGCGGCCGGGCGATCCGCCGGTGCTGGTCGCCGACCCCGCCCGCGCCCGCGCGCTCCTCGGATTCGCGCCGCGGTTCACCGCGCTCGCGCCGATCGTCGCGACCGCCTGGCGGTGGCACTCCCGGCCGCGATGACCGCGCGCAAGGTCCTGCTGTCGGTCGTCGTCCCCTGCTTCAACGAGGAGGCGGTGATCGGCCTCACCCACCGGCACCTCGTCGAGGCGCTTGGAGCGGACCCGGCGTTCGACCTCGAGATCGTCTACGTGAACGACGGCAGCCTCGACCGCACCGAGGCGTTGCTGTTCGAGCTGGCCGACCGCGACCCGCGCGTCAAGGTGGTGTCGTTCACGCGCAACTTCGGCCACCAGCCGGCGGTATCCGCGGGCCTGCAGTACGCGAGCGGGGACGCGGTGGCAGTGATCGACGCCGACCTCCAGGATCCGCCCGAAGTCATCCTGCGCCTGGTCGAGAAGTGGCGCGAAGGCTACGACGTCGTGAATGCGCTGCGCGAGAAGCGCAAGGAGGGCGTCGGCAAGCGGCTCGCGTATGCGCTCTTCTACAAGCTCTACCGCCGGCTCGCCAGCATCGACGTGCCGCTCGACAGCGGCGACTTCGCCCTGATGGACCGGCGCGTGGTCGACGTCATGAACTCGCTGCCGGAGAAGAACCGGTTCGTGCGTGGCCTGCGGTCGTGGGCCGGTTTCCGGCAGACCGGGGTCGCCTACGAGCGCGCCTCGCGCGCCGCCGGCGAGACCAAGTACAGCTTCCGGAAGCTGCTGCGGCTCGCCTTCGACGGCATCGTCAACTTCTCCACCGCGCCGCTCAGCTTCATCTTCGGGCTCGGCATCGCGACCGCGGCGATCGCGATGTGCGCGGCAGCCGGCTACCTCGTCGCGCGGATCTTCGAGATCCCGATCTTCGGCTACACCCCGGGCGAGGCGCCCGGCTTCACCACGCTGATCCTCACGATCCTCTTCTTCAGCGGCGTCCAGCTCATCTCGATCGGGATCCTGGGCGAGTACCTGGGCCGGATCTACCAGGAGACCAAGATGCGGCCGACGTTCGTGGTGAAGGAGGTGCGCGGCGGCCGGGAGGCGCCGGCTGCGGCCCAGGCGGCCCGGGCGGTGGAGCGGCCCGCCAGAGCGGTTTGACGCGCCGCTCGCCGGCGCCTGGCCCGACGGGGGCTGTAAAAAAACCCTCTCCTGAACGTAGATCCAGTATACTGGGCCTCGTGACTCCGTTCCTGTCCGGGCTCTTGCCTCGCGCTGGACCGCGAGGGTAGTCCGATGAGCCTGCCCGTGGCGGCCGTACGGTCGTCCGCGCGACCCGCGATGTTCGCGCCGTCCGGGGTGGCTCGCGCCGTGAGCCACCCGCTCCCGCACAATCCGGATCGATGCAGCCCGATTCCACCGCGCTGAGCCGCCGAACCTTTATGGGAGAATAGCCATGCCATCCGATCACAACGTCGTCAACCTCATGGACGAAAACAAATCCAAGGCACTCCAGGCCGCGCTCGCCCAGATCGAGAAGCAGTTCGGCAAGGGCTCGATCATGCGCATGGATCAGCAGGCCACCCCGGACGTGCAGGTCGTCTCGACCGGCTCGCTCGGGCTCGACCTCGCGCTCGGCGTCGGCGGCCTGCCGCGCGGGCGGGTGGTGGAGATCTACGGGCCGGAGTCCTCCGGCAAGACCACGCTCACCCTCCAGGTGGTTGCCGAGATCCAGAAGGCGGGCGGCACCGCGGCGTTCATCGACGCCGAGAACGCACTCGACCCGCAGTACGCGGCGAAGCTCGGCGTGCGGATCGAAGATCTCCTCATCTCCCAGCCCGACACCGGCGAACAGGCGCTCGAGATCGCCGACATGCTGGTGCGCTCGGGGTCGGTCGACCTGATCGTCATCGACTCGGTGGCCGCGCTGGTCCCGAAGGCGGAGATCGAGGGCGAGATGGGCGACCAGCTCCCCGGCCTTCAGGCGCGCCTCATGAGCCAGGCGCTGCGCAAGCTGACCGGCAACATCAAGCGCACCAACACGCTCGTCATCTTCATCAACCAGATCCGGATGAAGATCGGCGTCATGTTCGGCAACCCGGAGACGACGACCGGCGGCAACGCGCTCAAGTTCTACGCCTCGGTGCGGCTCGACATCCGGCGCATCGGCACCATCAAGAAGGCCGAGGAGGCGATCGGCAACGAGACCCGGGTCAAGGTGGTGAAGAACAAGGTCGCGCCGCCGTTCCGCGAGGCGGTCTTCGACATCATCTACGGCGAGGGCATCTCGCGCGAGGGCGAGATCCTCGAGCTCGGCGTCCAGCACGGCGTGGTCGACAAGTCCGGGGCCTGGTTCACCTACAAGAAGGACCGCATCGGCCAGGGCAAGGACAACTCCCGCGAGTACCTGAAGGAGCACCCGGAGCTCGCCGCGGAGATCGAGGCGAAGATCCGCGAGAAGGCGGGGATCGTCGCGCCGGCGCCCACCCCTGTCGCGGCGGAGGCCTGACCGCGTGAGACCGGCCGGGCCGCCCCGAGGGCGAACCCCGAGCGCGGGACGCGCGAGGTTAGTCCGCTGAGCGCGAAGCCGACCCTCCGGGCACGGGCGGTCGCGCTCCTCGCGCGTCGCGAGCACACGCGCGCGGAGCTCGCGGCGAAGCTCGCCCGCCACGCGCAGGACGAGGGCGAGCTCGCGCCGCTACTCGACGAGCTCGCCCGCAAGAAGCTCCTCTCCGACGACCGTTACGCGGACGCCCGCGCGCATTCGCTCGCGCGCAAGTTCGGCGTCGCGCGCATCGAGCACGAACTCCGTGCGCGGGGCGTGGATGCGGACGCGATCGCGCGCGCAACCGGGGCCGCGCGCGCGACCGAGGTGGCCCGCGCCCGCGATGCCTGGCGCCGCCGCTTCGGCGCGCCCCCGGCCGACGCGCTCGAGAAGGCGAAGCAGATGCGGTTCCTGCGCGGGCGGGGCTTTTCGTTCGAGGCGATCCGCGCGGTGATCGGCGCCGCGGAAGCGGACGATTGACATGCCGCGCGGGCTCTGGCCGATCGTGCTGTTCCTGATCGCCGTTGCCGGCGCCGCGTGGTACTTCTGGGACGACCTCCGCCCGCAGCTCGCCGGCGGGAGCGCGCCCGAGATCACGCCCATCCCGGCGATCGTCGCCGCCCCCGCGCGCTACGACGGCAAAGAGGTGACGGTGAAGGGCGTCGTCAACTCGACGAGCGACATCCGGCTGGCGAGCGGGGCAGGCTCGCGCAGCTACACCTTGAAGGAAGGCGCCGCGGAGATCGTCGTGGTCCCGCGCGACTCGCTTCCGGCGCGCGGCCAGACTTTCGTCGTGACCGGCAGGGTGGCCCGCGCGCCGCCCGACCGGGGGCTCGCGCCGCGGCTTGCGGAAACGAAGCGCGAGCGCGCGACACGCTGACCGAGGTCGACCGGGGCCGGAGCCCCCTCTACGCCCAACCCAGACGAGGAGCCGATGGACGGCACCATTCGCCGCTGCGAAGCGGCCGACTCACCCGCGATCCTCGCAATCGTCAACGATGCGGCGCAGGCGTACCGCGGGCATATCCCCGCCGACCGCTGGCACGAGCCGTACATGTCGGCCGACGAGCTCGAGCGCGAGCTCGCAGCGGGCGTCGCGTTCTGGGGATGCGAAGGGGCCGGCGGGCTGGCCGGCGTCATGGGCCTGCAGGACGTCCGCGACGTCGCGCTCATCCGGCACGCGTACGTTGCGACGGCCGTGCGCGGCCGCGGCATCGGTGGACGGCTGCTCGGGCACCTGATCGAACATGCGACGCGACCGTTGCTGGTGGGCACCTGGGCCGCAGCGACGTGGGCGATCCGCTTCTACGAGCGGCACGGGTTCCGGATCGTTTCCCAGGCCGAGAAGGAGCGGCTCCTCCGCGCGTACTGGGCGATTCCTGACCGGCAGATCGAGACCTCGGTGGTGCTCGCCGATGCGCGCTGGCGTAGACTTCACCCCTCTCCCGACACGCTCCGCCAGCAGGAGGATCCGTCATGAAGCTCTACTACCATCCCGCCTCGACCACGAGCCGCATCGTCATGCTGTGCGTCGCCGAGGAGAAGATCGACGTCGAGTACCAGGTCGTCGACCTCTTTACCGGCGAGCACATGAAGCCGCCGTACGCTGACAAGAACCCGAGCTGCCTCGTGCCGATGATCGAGGACGGCGACTTCCGCCTGACCGAGAGCTCGACCATCGTCAAATACCTCGCGGAGAAAGCCGGCTCGGCGTCCTGGCCGAAGGAGCTCCGCGCGAGGGCGAAGGTCAGCGAGATGATGGACTGGTTCAACACCAACCTCTATCGCGATTTCGCCTACGGTCTCGTCTATCCCCAGGCGTTCCCGACGCACAAGCGGCGCAGCGACGAGGCGCAGGCCGCGACGCTCGAGTGGGGCAAGGAGAAGTCGAAGGGCTGGCTCAAGATCCTCGACCAGAATCTGATCGGGCCGAAGCAGGCCTACCTGCTCGGCGACTCGATCACCGTCGCCGACTACCTCGGCGCGGAGATGGTGGGCCTCGGCGAGCTGATCCGCTGCAACTACTCGTCCTATCCGAACCTCGAGCGCTGGATGCGCAACATGAAGGCGCTCAAGAGCTGGGCCAAGGTGCACGAGGTGTTCTACGGCTTCGCGGCCTCGGTCAAGGACACGCCGTTCGTCGCGATCTAGGACAGCGGCCATGATCAAGGGACTGCACCACAACGCGTACCGCTGCCGCGACTCCGAGGAGACGCGGAAGTTCTACGAGGACTTCCTCGGCCTGCGCCTCGCCGGCACGCTCGAGATCGGCGAGACCAAGTCGGGGCGCAAGACCTCCGCGCTGCACACCTTCTACGAGCTCGACGACGGGTCGTACCTCGCGTTCTTCGAGACACCCGACATGCCGTTCGAGTTCAAGCCGCAGCACGATTACGACCTCCACATCGCGCTCGAGGTGGAGCGGCCGGTCCTCGAGCCGATGATGGCGAAAGGCAAGGCGCTCGGCATCGAGGTGCGCGGGATCTCCGACCACAGCTTCATCGACTCGATCTACTTCCGCGACCCGAACGGCTACGTGATCGAGCTGACGGCGAAGCGGGCGAACCACGACCGGGAGATGGACCCGGCGACGAACGGCGCGCGCTCGAAGCTCGACCGCTGGCAGGCCGCGAAGCGGCCGACGGCGGGCACCACCGGCTGACTTCCGGCCCGGGGGACGGCCGGTGGCAGGGGAGGGCGCGGTCGACGCCTGGCGCGAGGAGATGCGCTGCGCGCATCTCTATCGCGCCATCGCCAGCGCCGAAGCGGGAACCCCGCGCGAACAGTTCTTCCGCGGCCTCGCCGACGACGCGCAAGCACGCGCGGCGAAGCACGCGGGCCCGGACCTGCCCGCGCGGTTCGAACCGGACCTTCGAACGCGCATCGTCGAGCGGCTCGTGCGCCGCTTCGGCCCGCGCGCGACCCAGGGGATCCTCGCCACGCTGGGTCTCCGCGGGCTCTCCGTCTACCACCAGCCCGACCTGCCGCCGCCGCGCCCCGCCACGCTCGAGGAGATGCGGGAGCGCCGCCGCGGCGCCGGTACCGGCGGCAACCTGCGCGCAGCGGTGTTCGGCGCGAACGATGGGCTCGTCTCCAACGCGAGCCTGATGCTCGGTGTGGCGGGCGCCTCCGACGCGAGCGCGGCAGTTCTCCTCGCGGGCGCGGCGGGTCTCCTCGCCGGCGCCTTCTCCATGGCGGCGGGCGAGTACGTGTCGGTGACCTCCCAGCGCGAGACGTTCGAGCACGAAATCGATCGACAGCGCTCGGAGCTCCTCAGCTACCCGGCCGAGACCGCGCAGGAGCTCGCGCGGCTCTACGAGGGTCTCGGCGTCGATCCGGACGATGCGGCCGCGCTCGCGGTGCGCAGGCTCGTCGACAAGGAACGTGCGCTCGACCTCCTCGCGCGCGGCAAGCTCGGCCTGAACCCCGACGAGCTCGGCTCGCCCTGGGGCGCGGCGATCTCGTCGTTCTTCTCCTTTGCCGCCGGTGCGTTCGTGCCGGTCGCGCCGTTTCTCTTCGCGACCGGCAACACCGCGCTCCTGGCGTCGATCTCGCTTGCCGCCTGCGCGCTGTTCGCGATCGGCGCGACGATCAGTCTCTTTACCGGACGGAGCGCCCTTCGCGACGGCCTGCGCATGCTCGCGATCGGCGGCGGGGCGGGCGCGGCGACCTACGCGATCGGCCGGGTGCTCGGCGTCTCCTTGTCATGACCCCTTTGTCGTGACCCCTTTATCGTGACCCGTTCATCGTGATTCGGTCGTGACGCTGGCGCTGCAGAGCCTCTACCCGTGAGCCTGGCGTTGCAGAGCCTCTTCGGCTTCTTCGCGCTGCACGCGCTTGCGTGGCTCGTCTCGGAGCGCCGGGCTGCGGTCGCGTGGCGGCCGGTGATCGCGGGCATGGTGCTCACCATCGCGCTCGGGGCGCTGTTTCTCAAGCTGCCGTTCTTCTCCGAGGTATTCGTGTGGCTGAACCGCGCGGTCGGCGCACTCGACCGCGCGACCCAGGCCGGGAGCGCCTTCGTATTCGGCTATCTCGGCGGCGCGCCGCTGCCGTTCGAGGAGAAGCCGCAGGTCTCCTCGTTCATCCTCGCGTTCCGCGCGTTGCCGCTCGTCCTGGTGATCAGCGCGCTGTCGGCGCTTTTCTACTACTGGCGCATCCTGCCGTGGGTCGTGCGCGGATTCTCGTGGCTGCTCGTGCGGACGATGCGGGTCGGGGGCGCGGTCGGGCTGTCGGCCGCGGCGAACGTCTTCGTCGGGATGGTCGAAGCGCCGCTCGTGGTCCGCCCGTACGTCGCGGCGATGAGCCGGAGCGAGCTGTTCGTGACCATGAGCTGCGGCATGGCGACGATCGCCGGGACGGTGATGGTGCTCTACGCGACTTTTCTCGCGAAGACCGTGCCCGATGCGCTCGCGCACATCCTGATCGCTTCGATCATCGCGACGCCGGCGGCGATCGCGGTTGCGCTGCTGATGGTGCCGCCGGCGCCCGGCGAGACGACAGACGGCACCGACGCGAAGCTCGTGTCGTCGGAGGCGACCGGCGGCATGGACGCGATCACCCGCGGCACGATGGACGGCGTGCAGCTCCTGATCAACATCGTCGCCATGCTGCTCGTCTTCGTCGCACTGGTGAACCTGGCGAACGCGGCGCTCGCGCTCCTGCCCGACGTTGCCGGGTCTGCCATCACGATGCAGCGGATGCTCGGGGTCGCGATGGCGCCGCTCGCGTGGCTTGCGGGGATCCCGTGGTCGGAGGCCCATGTCGCCGGGCAGCTCCTCGGGACGAAGACCGTCCTGAACGAGCTGATCGCGTACCTCGACCTCTCCGCGCTGCCGGAAGGCGCGCTCGCCCCGCGCAGCCGCCTCATCATGACCTACGCGCTCTGCGGATTCGCCAACCTCGGCAGCCTCGGCATCATGATCGGCGGCCTGGCGACGATGGCGCCGGAGCGGCGCGCGGACATCGTGCGGCTCGGCGCGAAGACGCTCGTCTCGGGCACGCTCGCCACGCTGATTGCGGGGAGCGTCGTCGGCGTGATTTACTAGACATCGAGGAAAGACGATGCCTCCGGCAGCGGCTTTCTCCAACCAGGATGGGGGAGCACGAGGGGACGTAGCCCCCTCGTAACCGATTCCGACATGTCGGACGCGCTCGAGCTCGTCGCCGAGCACCTCGCCAGCCCGGCGAGCGGGTGGAGCATCGGCACCTACGGCGTGCTGGCCGAGTTCGCGCGGGAGCTGGGCGAGCCGTTCGACCGTCGCGGCCTGCAGGTCGTCACTGCGCGCGGCGCGATCCGGATCGAGGCGAACCCGGAGGCCGCCGCGCGGGCCTACGAGGTACTGAGCACGCAGCCCTTGCTCTGGCACCACGGCGTGCTCTTCTGCCTCCCCGAGCGCGAAAGCGCGATGCCGGCGCGGCGCGCGATCACCGAGCTAGGCCCCGACCGGGACGCGATCCGCCCGGACGATCGCGCGGCCGTCCTCTTCGACCTCGGCCTCGGGTCGCCGGTGTTCGCGTTCTGCGTGCGCACGTCCGATCCCGCGCTCGCCACGACCTTGCGGCGGGTCGAGGGCAACGCCCTGCTCGCGGCCGGGCGGGAGGTCGCGGGTGCGCTCGTCGCCGCGAGCCCGCATCGGGTCGCGTTCTCGCGCTTCGCGCGGATCGAGGTCTACCAGCCCATCGCACCGGAAGGCGGCGCGACGCCGACCGGACCTCATACGCACCTGTTGCCGCGGCTCCTGCGCCCACAGCAGTCGCACTCGGCCAACATCCGGCTCCCCGCGGGTGCCGTGCCCGGGCTCACGCTGTACCCGCCGCATCCGGCCAAAGACGCGGCCGGCGCGCCCAAACCGTTCTCGGACGAGGAGCACGGTGCATTCCAGACCGTCTTCGGGCGGTTCGCCGATCCCGAGGCGCGCGCGGCGAAGGACGCCGTGGTGTCGGCGATCGAGCGGGGTGACCCGCCCGAGCACAAGCCCGCCACGCGGATCGAACGCCAGGCCGCGCGCATCGCGCTCAGGCAGCTTCGCCTCGCCGGCGTCACCGGGCCGGCGCTGGCGGCCTGGGAACGCGCGCTCGAACCGTCCGCCGTCCGCGCAGCGGCCTAGCGCCGCCGTTTGCTTCGCCCGCCGATTCCGGCGAAAATCCCGCCTCTTCAATCATTTGCCGTCCATGAAATCCGCCGAGATCCGAACGAAGTTCCTGCAGTTCTTCGAGGCGCGCGGCCACGCGATCGTCCCGTCGTCCTCGCTCGTGCCCGGGAACGACCCGACGCTGCTCTTCACCAATTCCGGGATGGTGCAGTTCAAGGACGTGTTCCTCGGCAAGGAATTGCGCGCCTACAAGCGCGCCGCTACGGCGCAGCGCTGCGTGCGCGCCGGCGGCAAGCACAACGACCTCGAGAACGTGGGTTACACCGCGCGCCACCACACGTTCTTCGAGATGCTCGGCAATTTCAGCTTCGGCGACTACTTCAAGCGCGACGCGATCCACTTCGCGTGGGAGCTGCTCACCAGGGTCTACAAGCTGCCGGCCGACCGGATGTGGGTCACCGTCTATCACACCGACGACGAGGCCTACGCGGTCTGGTCGAAGGAGATCGGCGTTCCCGAAGACCGCATCGCGCGCATCGGCGACAAGCCCGGCGGGACGCCGTTCCAGAGCGACAACTTCTGGCAGATGGGCGACACCGGCCCGTGCGGGCCGTGCTCCGAGATCTTCTACGACCACGGTCCCGAGGTGCCCGGCGGGCCGCCCGGCACGTCCGAGGCCGACGGCGACCGCTACGTCGAGATCTGGAACCTCGTCTTCATGCAGTTCAACCGGGACGAGTCAGGGCGGCTCAACCCGCTGCCGAAGCCGTCGGTCGACACCGGCATGGGGCTCGAGCGGATCGCCGCGGTGCTGCAAGGCGTGCACTCGAACTACGAGATCGACCTCTTCCAGGACCTGATCAAGGCGGCGGCGCGCGAGACCGGCACCGAGTACCTGTCGTCGAACTCGCTGAAGGTGATCGCCGACCACATTCGCGCGTGCTCGTTCCTGATCATCGACGGCGTGATCCCGGGCAACGAGGGCCGCGGCTACGTGCTGCGCCGGATCATCCGCCGCGCGATCCGCCACGGCTACAAGCTCGGGCAGAAGCACCCGTTCTTCCATCGCCTGGTGGACGACCTCGCGAAGGCGATGGGCGGCGCCTACCCGGAGCTGCGGAACAACGCCGAGCGCGTGCGGAACGTGCTCAAGACCGAGGAGGACCGCTTCGCCGACACGCTCGAGAACGGCATGAAGGTGCTGGAAGGCGCCCTCACCCGCGAGGACAAGCTGCTCGACGGCGAGACGGTGTTCCAGCTCTACGACACTTTCGGCTTCCCGGTCGACCTCACCGCCGACATCGCGCGCGAGCGCGGCGTGCGCATCGACTACGCGGGCTTCGAGGCGGCGATGGAGCGCCAGCGCGAACGCGCGCGGGCGGCCTCCAAGTTCCGCGCGGGCTCCGGGGTCGAGTATGCGGGCGGGCCGACCGAGTTTCACGGCTACGACACGCTCACGCTCGAAGGCACGGTACAGGCGATCTACGTCGAGGGCGCGCAGGCGCAGGAGATCGACGCCGGCGACGCGGCGGTCGTGGTCCTCGACCGCACGCCGTTCTACGCCGAGTCGGGCGGCCAGGTGGGCGACCGGGGCGAGCTCGCCGGCGCGAACGGCACGTTCGTCGTCGAGGACACGCAGAAGATCCAGCCCGAGGTGTTCGGGCACAAGGGGGCGCTCAAGACCGGAAAGCTGCGCGTCGGGGACAAGGTGCTCGCGGCCGTCAACGGCACCGCCCGGGCGCGGACGATGTGGAACCACTCCGCCACCCACCTCATGCACGCCGCGCTGCGGCGTGTCCTCGGGCCGCACGTGCAGCAGAAGGGCTCGCTCGTCGACGCCGACAAGACGCGGTTCGACTTCTCGCACAACGAGCCGATGACCGACGGCGAGATCCGCGAGGTCGAGGCGCTCGTGAACCGCGAGATCCGCCGCAATCACGACGTCAGCGCGCGCATCATGAAGTACGACGAGGCGATCAGGTCCGGCGCGATGGCCCTCTTCGGCGAGAAGTACGGCGACGAGGTGCGCGTCCTCGGTATGGGCGACTTCTCGACCGAGCTCTGCGGCGGCACGCACGTGCGCCGCACCGGGGATATCGGCTTCTTCAAGATCGTCTCCGAGACCGGCATCGCGGCCGGCATCCGCCGCGTCGAGGCGGTGACCGGCGAGGGCGCGCTCGACTGGGTGCAGGCCCGCGAGGCGAAGCTCGTCGAAGCGGCGGCCGCGCTGAAGACGAATCCCGAGGACGTCGCGCAGAAGATCGTGCAGATGCAGGACTCGGTGCGCGCGCTCGAGCGGGAGCTCGCCCGGCTCAAGTCGAAGATGGCGTCCTCGCAGGGCGACGAGCTCGCCGACACCGCGGCGGACGTGAGGGGCGTGAAGGTGCTCGCTGCCACGCTCGACGGCGCCGACGCGAAGACCCTGCGCGAGACCCTCGACAAGCTGAAGGATCGCCTGCGCTCGGCGGCGATCGTGCTGGCCGCGGCCGACGGTCCGAAGGTGAGCCTCGTGGCGGGCGTCACGAGCGATCTGACCGGGAAGGTGAAGGCCGGCGAGCTCGTCAACTTCGTCGCCCAGCAGGTCGGGGGCAAGGGCGGCGGCCGCGCCGACATGGCGCAGGCCGGCGGCACCGACCCGTCGAAGCTCCCCGCGGCGCTCGGCTCGGTCAGGGACTGGGTCGCGCAACGCCTGCAGTGACGGGAGACGCTCCCAGCGAGCTCGCGCGGACCCTCGCGGACGAAAGGTTCGTCCTCACCGCCGAGCTCTCGCCGCCGGTCGCGACCGATCCGGCCGCGTTCGTCGCCGCCGCGCAGCCGCTGCGCGGCCTGGCGACTGCGGTCAACGTGACCGACGGGGCGAGCGCCAAGGCGCATCTCTCGAGCCTGGCCGCCGCGCACTTCCTCGCGCGGGACGGCATCGAGCCGATCCTCCAGATGACCTGCCGCGACCGGAACCGCATCGCGCTGCAGGGCGATCTCCTCGGCGCGGTCGCGCTCGGGATCCGCAATATCCTGGTCCTCCGCGGCGACGATCCGTCGGCGGGCGACCAGCCCGACACGAAGCCGGTCTTCGACGTCGGCACGACGGCGGTGCTCGCGATGGCGCATCGGATGCGGACGGAGCGCAGCCTGCCGTCCGGCGCGGCGATTGCAGGCAGCGTGCCGCTTTTCCTCGGCGCAGCGGAAACGCCGATCGATCCGCCTCCAGGCTGGCGACCGGACGGGCTGATCGCCAAGGCCGACGCCGGCGCCGATTTCGTCCAGACGCAGTTCTGCATGGACACGGGCGTCGTGCGCCGCTATGCGGCCCGGCTCCTCGAGCTCGGCGTCGCGCAGCGCGTGCCGATCCTGATCGGCGTCGCGCCGATTCCCTCGGCGCGCTCGGCGCGCTGGATGCGGGAGAAGCTCTTCGGCACGCTGATTCCCGACGCGATCGTCGACCGTCTCGAGCGCACGGCCGATCCGAAGCGGGAGGGGCGCGCCATCTGCGTCGAGATCATCCGCGAGCTCGCGGCGATCCCCGGCATCGCCGGCGCGCACGTCATGGCGCCCCGCGACCACGCCGCGCTCGCCGACGTGCTCGCGGCGAGCGGGGTCAGCGGGAAGCAGCGCGCGCAGGCCGCCTGATCTTCACCGCGCGCGAGGCGCGCGCGCCTTACTCCAGGGCGACGTTGAGGTCGCGGATCACCCTGCCCCACTTGTCCGACTCGGCGCGGATGTAGGTCCCGAAGTCGCCAGGCGTGCTCCCGACCACGATGAAGCCCTGGCCGGCGAGACGCTCGCGGAGGTCGGGCCGCGCGAGCGCCTTCGCGGTCTCCGACGCGAGCCTTGCCACGACCGACTGGGGCGTTCCCGCCGGCACGAGCATGCCGACCCACGATTGCGCCTCGAACCCCGCGAGCGTGTCGGCCACCGTAGGCACCTGCGGCAGTTGCGGCGCGCGCTCCCGGCCCGCGAGCCCGAGCGCCTTGAGCTTGCCGCCGCGGACGTGCGGGGCCACGAGCGGCATCGAGATGAACGCAAACCCGACCTGACCGCCGAGGAGATCGTTGATGAGCGGCGCGCCGCCCTTGTACGGCACGTGGATCGCCTCGTAGCCCCCGCGCTGCGCGAGGAGCAGCGCCGCGAGATGCCCGGAGTTGCCGGTGCCGGTCGAGCCGAACGCCACCTTGCCGCGCTGTGCCTTCGCGTACTCGACGAGCTCGCCGACGTTCGCGGGCGGGAAGCTCATCGCACCGACGAGCAGCAGCGGCGACTGCACCATCAGGCTCACCGGCTCGAAGGCCTTGAGCGGATCGTAGGGCAGGTTCTTGTACAGGTGGTGGTTCACCGCGTGGTTGTCGAACACGACCAGCACCGTGTGGCCGTCCGGCACGGCGCGCGCCGCTTCGGCGGTGCCGATCGTGCCGCCGGCCCCGGACTTGTTCTCGACCAGGACCGGCTGCCCGAGCGACTCGGCGAGCGCTGGCGTGACGATGCGCGCGACGAGATCCGTGGTGCCGCCGGCAGGGTAGGGCACGATCACGCGCACCGGCTTCGTCGGAAAGGTCTGCGCCAGCGCCGCGGGCGCAATGGCGAGCGAGGCGAACAGGCAGACCGCGATCGTCGTTCTCATGGCTCCTCCTCGAGCTGCGCCGTGCCGCGCTTCGGCTTGTTCCGCACGTAGACGGGCGGCGCGCCGGGGGGTCGCCGCCGGAAGCGAGCATAGCCCCACCAGTACTGCGCGGGAAACCGGCGGATGCATTCCTCCAGCCCGCGATTGAGCGCCGCGCATGCGCGCGCGTCGTCCGGGTCCGCGACGTCCGGCGGCGCGGGCACGACGTGCAGCACGAATCCGCGTCCCCAGCTCAGCCGCTCGGCGAACACGTAGACCACGACCGCGCCGGTGCGGCGCGCGAGGCGCGACGCGAGCACCGGCGTGTGCGCCATGATCCCGAAGAACGGCGCGAACGCGCCGCTGCCCTCGGGCGGATCCTGGTCGGGGAGGACGCCGACGGCGCCGCCCTCGTGCAGCGCTTGCAGCAGCGCGCGCACGCCGCTCCGGTCGCTCGGCACGAGCCGCGCGCCGAACCGCTCCCGCCCGCGCTTCATCACGTCGTCCCACGCGTCGTTCTGCGGCCGGTACATCGAGACCATCGGATGGCGGCGCGAATAGTCGAGGCCGGCGAGCTCCCAGGCACCGAGGTGCGGCGACGCTCCGATCAGGCCCCGGCCGCGGGCGAGAAGCCGCGCGAGCTCGTCCGCGCCCCGCACCTCGCGCACGAGCCCGGCGACCCGCGCCGCGGGCCCCGACCAGAAGATCGGCAGCTCGGCGAGCGTCTTGCCCGACTCCACCAGCGTGCGGAACACGAGGCGCTCCTGCGCGAGGCGTCCGAGCTCCGGCAGGCAGCGCTCGATGTGGAAGCGCGTCCGGCGCGTGAACCGGTTCGGCACGAGCCACGCGAGCGCGCCGATCGTCGCGCCGATCGCGTGCGCGAGCGGCAGGGGCAGGCGGGCGGCGCGTCGGTAGAGGAACTGGAGCACGTGGTCCGCGAACGGTCCGGTCGGTCGGGCGGCGATCATAGCGTGCGACCGGGCACGCGCGGGCTGGTATAGTCGCCGCGACTCGAACGGAGGCCTCCATGACCGTGCGCGGAACGGCTCGCGCGGTGCGCGCCCTTGCCGCAGGCGCGCTCGCTTTGCTTGCTATGGGCGCGGCGCAGGCGCAAGCGCCGATCGAAACCACGACGCCCGCCGGCGACCGGATCCTGTTGTATCCCGATGGCCGCTGGGAGTACGCCGACCCCGCGAAGCGCGCCGCGATGCCGAAGCCGGCAGCACCGGCCGCCGCGGCCCCGGCCGCGGCGACACCGCAGAGCGCGAGCGCGGCTCCGGCCGCCGCCGGCGCGACCCCGGTTGCCGCGGGCGCGTGTCCGCCCGATTCGCAGGGCCATCTCTTCTGGCTCGGGCGCTGCGTGCCGCCGGGCGACAAGGACTACAACCGCGGCTCCCTGAGCGGCAAGGGCCGCTGAGCGATGCGAGTGGTCGGCGTCGTCCTGGGCGTGATGGTCCTCGTGGCCGGCTACTTCTGGGCCGTGCTCAGCTGGAACTACTCGACCGGCGAGCGGGCGGGCTGGGTCCAGAAGTTCTCGAAGAAGGGCTGGCTCTGCAAGACCTGGGAAGGGGAGATGGCCATGGTGTCCATGCCCGGCTCCACGACCGAGAAATTCTTCTTCACCGTGTGGGACGACGCGGTCGCCGAGCGCATCAACAAGGCAATGGGCAAGCGCGTGTCGCTCCACTACGACGAGAAGGTGGGGCTGCCGACGTCGTGCTTCGGCGAGACGCGCCACTACGTGACCGCGGTGACCCAGGTCGAGGAAATCCCGCTCGCGCCGGGCATCGTCGTGCCGACGCCGCGACCGCCGCCGGCCGAGCCTCCGCCCGCGCCGGCGAAGTGACGTTGTCGAAACCGCGGGAGGAGACTCCATGAACCGGCTGCGGAGACCCGATCGCGCGACCGTCGCTACGGCGGTGGCGCTTGCCATTGCCGTTTTCGCGGCGGCGCCGGTAAGCGCGGCCGAGATCGTCATTCTGAGCGCCGGCGCCGCCCAGTCGCCGCTGAAGGCGGCGTTGCCGGCCTTCGAGAACCGCACCGGGCACAAGGTCAACATCGCGTTCGCACCTGCCGGCGAGATCGCACGCCGCGTGGGCGCGGGCGAGGTGTTCGATCTCCTCATCATCCCGGCGGAGGGCGTCGACGGCTACGAGAAGCAGGGCAAGGTCGTGCCGGGGAGCCGGGCGCCGCTCGGGAAGGTCGGGATCGGCGTGGCGGTGAACGAACGCGCGCCGTCCCCCGACATCGCCACGCCCGAGGCGTTCAAGCAGGCGCTGCTCGCGGCGAAGTCGGTCGTGTACATCGATCCGGCGCGCGGGACGAGCGGGAAGCACTTCGCGGGGGTGCTGCAGCAGCTCGGCATCGCCGACGCGGTCAACGCTAAGGCGCAGCTCGGTTCCGGCGGCTATGTCGTGGCGCCGGTCGGGCGCGGCGAGATCGAGCTCGGCGTCCACCAGATCAGCGAGATCCTGCCGGTGCCGGGGGTGAAGCTGGTCGGGCCGTTGCCGCCGGCGCTGCAGAAGTGGACGGTCTACACCGCCGTCGCGATGCCCGGCGCGAAATCGCCGGACGCGGCGCGCGACCTCGTGGCGTTCCTCACGAGCGCAGAGGCGCAGGCGCTGTTCGCGCCGAAGGGATTCGCCGCGCCTTAGAAGCCGATCCGGGCTTTGCGCGCGCTGCGGGAGCCGGCGAGGTCCTCCACCTCGATCTCGTCGTGCCCGGCGAGCTTCGCGTTGCCGAACGCGGCGAGGATCGTCCGCCGCATCTCGCGCGGGCTGAGCGTGGCGAGCCGGTCGAGGACGTCCGGGTCGATCCGCTCGGGGAACTGCCGGCCCCAGTCGTGAGAGCCCCGGATCTCGTCGTAGATCGCCTGCGCGATCTTCATCGCGCCTTCGTGGTCCGGCGGATCGATCTCGTAGACGTTCATCCGGTTGAGGATCGGCTCCGGGATGCGCGCCGCGTCGTTCGCGGTCGCCACCCAGAACGCGTTCGAGGCGTCGATCGGGATCTCCACGAACTCGTCGATGAACGCGCGCGCGGTGTCGGTCTCGAGCAGCGAGTAGAGCGCGCCGAGCGGGTCGTACTGCGAGTCGCCGGTCGCCTTGTCGATCTCGTCGACGACGAGGAGCGGGTTCGCGTACTGCCCGTTGAGGAAGGTCTCGAACACCTTGCCCGGCTTCGAGTTCTTCCACTGCGAGGACGAGCCCGACAGGATCCAGCCGGCGGTGAGCGAGCTCATCGAGACGAAGCCGAACCCGGTGCCGAGGAGGTCGGCGATCCGGCGCGCGAAGTGCGTCTTGCCGATGCCCGGGTCGCCGAGGAGCAGCATCGGCGCGAGCTCGAGCGGGTCCGACGACGAGGCGCAGAGCGCAATCTGCTTCTTCACGTCGTCGAGCACCTCACCGAAGTTGGGCAGCGCGTCGTACAGGTGCGCCATCGCGGGGACGCCGGCGGGCTTCACCGTGAGGCGGGTGCCGCCCGCCTTCAGCATCTTTTCGTAGGTGGTCTTGAGCGCGTCGTTCGCGCTCGCCGGGAGCTCCGCGAGCGCTCGGTCCACGACCTCGACGTCGTAGACCTCCTTGAATCCCCCGATCGGGATGTCCACCGTCTTCCGCGTCACCGCGGGCAGGTTGGTCTTCGCCGGCATTTCGCGCTACCTCCATGGCCAGGAGATCATCCGGGCCGTGCGTCGAAATTAGCACGCTGCGCCCCGGCCCTTCAATGGATCTCGAAGCAGGAAGCGCGCCCATGCCGCGGCGCATGGCGGGGAAACGACGCGCGCTGGCACCGGCCGGGTGTGCGCCCGCATTGGCAGCCGCGACGCCCGCCTGCTAACGGCCGGACTTGCCAGATCCCCGGCCGGCGTGCTTGAATGCAGATCGACGAGCCAGACGATGTACGGCACCTTCGCTTTCGGGTTCTTTTTCTTCTTTCCCCGGCCGCTGGCGGAGGGACCCGGTTAAGCTCGACCCGACAGGATCCCGAAAAACCGCCAGCACCGTATGGGCTGGCGGTTTTGTTTTCTGGACCGCGCGCGAACGTGAAACCTCGAGAGGCACCCCATGAGCACTGCTGACAGCTTCCCGCCCCACATCCCGGCCGACCGGACCTCGCTGACCGACGACGAGCGGATCGGCAACATCGTCCCGCTGCCGCCGCCCGAGCACCTGATCCGGTTCTTCCCGATCCAGGGGACGCCGGTCGAGAAGCTCGTCGCCGATACCCGCAAGCGCATCAAGCAGATCCTCCACGGCGCCGCCGATCGCCTGCTCGTGATCATCGGGCCGTGCTCGATCCACGACCCCGCGGCCGCGGTCGACTACGCGACGCGGCTCGCGCCGGTGCGCGAGCGCCTCGCCGACGACCTCGAGATCGTGATGCGGGTCTACTTCGAGAAGCCGCGCACCACGATCGGCTGGAAGGGGCTGATCAACGACCCCTACTTGAACGGCAGCTTCCGCATCAACGAGGGCCTGCGCGTCGCCCGCGATCTCCTCGTGCGCATCAACCAGGCCGGCGTCCCGGCCGGCTCCGAGTTCCTCGACGTGATATCGCCGCAATACATCGGCGACCTGATCAGCTGGGGCGCGATCGGCGCGCGCACCACCGAGAGCCAGGTGCACCGCGAGCTCGCCTCGGGCCTCTCCGCCCCGGTCGGCTTCAAGAACGGCACCGACGGCAACGTCCGTATCGCCGTCGACGCGATCCTCGCCGCCCAGCAGCGTCACCATTTCCTGTCGGTGCACAAGAACGGCCAGGTCGCGATCGTCGAGACGCGCGGCAATCCTGACTGCCACATCATCCTCCGCGGCGGGCGCGAGCCGAACTACGACGCGGCGAGCGTGGAGACCGCGTGCAAGGCGCTCGCGGCAGCCGGCGTGAACGAGCACCTGATGGTCGACTTCTCGCACGCGAACAGCCGCAAGGACTACCGCCGTCAGCTCGAGGTCGGCGCCGACGTCGGCGGTCAGCTCGCCGTGGGCGAGGGCCGGATCGTCGGCGTGATGATCGAGTCGCACCTCAAGGAGGGACGGCAGGACCTCGCGCCCGGGAAGCCGCTAGCGTACGGTCAGAGCATCACCGACGCCTGCATCGGCTTCGACGACTCGGTGCCGCTGCTCGACGCGCTCGCCGACAGCGTGCGCCGCCGGCGCGGCGCGAAGCGTCCGGCGACGCGGAAGCGGGAGGCGGCGGAGCGGCAGCGTTGAGCGCGCTGGCGTCGGACCCCCGACGCCTGTTCTGGGCGGCGATCGCGGCGACGATCGCGCTCCGCTTCGTCCTCGCCTGGTGGTTGCCGCTCACCGGGGACGAGGCGTTCTTCGTCTACTGGGGCGAGGCGCCGGCGCTCGGCGTCTACGACCATCCGCCGATGGTCGGCTGGTTCCTCGCCGCGCTGCTCGGGGTCGGGCATTCGCCGGTATGGCTCCGGCTGCCGCAGATCCTCGCGCCGGCGCTGATCGCGATCGGGATGCGCGCGATCGTGACCGAGCTTGCGCGCGGCCGCCCGGACGCGCACGCGCTCGGCGACTGGGCGGCGCTCGCCTGGCTGCTCGCGCCGGTCCAGGTGCTGAACGTCCTCGTCACCACCGACACGCCGCTCGTCCTCTTCTCGTTCGCGTCGATGGCGGCGTACGCCCTGGCCGTACGGCGCCGGTCGTTCGCGCTGTGCGCGGTGGCGGGGATCGCGCTCGGGCTCGCGTTCCTCTCGAAGTACTTCGCCGTGCTGGTCGGACTCGCCTACGTCGTCTACGTCGCGGCGATTCGCCGCGAGGCCAGAGCCTGGCGCGAGCTCGCGGTCGTGGTGGCGTGCGCGGTGCCGTTCGGGCTGGTGAACCTCGCGTGGAACTACGAGCACTGCTGGGCGAACCTGATGTTCAACGTCTACAACCGACACAACGAGGCCGGCTTCGCCTGGTACCGGCCGCTCCTCTTCCTCGCGCTGCTCGTGTACGTCGCGGGCCCGCTGCTGCTCTTTGATCTCTCCCGCGCCCGCAGCCGCCTCCGCGAATCGATCCGCGACCCCGCGGTGGCGCTGCTCGCCGCGAGCGCGGCAGTGCCGATCGCGGTCTTCCTCGTGCTCTCCGCGGTCAAGAACATCGGCCTGCACTGGCTGTTCGCGTTCATGCCGCCGCTCTTCATGGCCGGAGCGTTCGTGCTCGGCCCCGCGCGCCTCGCCGCGTCGGCGAAGTTCCTGGCGGCGTTCTCGGCGGCGCATCTCGTGGTGGTCGCGGTGGTTGCGGCGCTCCCGCTCGAGACGTTTCAGCGCTCGCGCCACTACGACAGCCTCGTGATGGCGTTCCGCCCGGACGAGGTGCTCGCCGCGCTGAAGCGCTACGAAGGACAGTACCTCTTCGCCGCGAGCAGCTACTCGGCGGCGGTGCTGCTGTCTTACCACGCCGCGGAGCGGGGGTTCGTGGCGCAGCCCGGCGCCGCCGACCGCGCGCAGGCGCGCTGGCGGACGCACTATTTCCCGACGTTCGGCCCGGGCTCGGCGCACGGGCGCCACGACGACATCCTCACCGACTTCCGGCAGCTCGACGGCAAGGACATCCTGGTCGTGCGCAAGACCGCGGCCGAGGCGGAGGAGTACCGGCCCTATTTCCGGGCGATCGAGATGCGCGAGATCGCCGTGCGCGGCGCGCGGTACTTCCTGGTCCTCGGGCAGGGGTTCAATTACGCGGCGTATCGCGACCGGGTGCTGGCGGAGGTGCGCGACCGCTACTACCGGATTCCGCGTTATCTGCCCCAGGGGCGCTGCTACCTCTGCGAGCGGTACTGGGGCTCGGCGACCTGCCCGGCGCCCTAGGCCGTCCCCGCACCCATTGACCGATTATCGGCTGGCGCGGCTGGACCGCCCCACGGTGGGGCATAATCACCGCCACCTGATCGACGTTCACGCATGGAACTCGTCGAAACCCAGCGGCTGCCCCAACTCGAGCACGTCGGCGACGCGACCCAGTTCGCGACCAAGATGCACGCCATGATCGGCGGCTCGCCCCTGTTCGAGCAGTTCAGTCTGGCCGAGATCCGGCTGATGGGCCACTTCATGCAGACCTATCGCGCCGAGGCGGGGCAGGAGATCATCCGCGAGGGCGAGGCCGGGGACTTCATGATGGTCGTCATCGAGGGCCGGATCGAGGTGTTCAAGCAGGACCGCTGGAATGCGCCGCGCCTGATCGCGGTCGTCGATGAAGGGAAAACCCTCGGTGAGATGTCGATGATCGATGGCGAGCCGCGGTTCGCGACCTGTGTCGCCGTCGAACCGACGCTGATCGCGGTGCTGACCGCCGACCACCTCGCCCGCATCATTCTGGAGCAGCCGATCCTCGGGGCGAAGATCCTGATGCAGCTCGCGCTGATGCTGTCGCAGCGGCTGCGCCACACGAGCTCCCGCCTGGTCGAGTACCTCGACCGCCAGCGCGAGCTGAACGAGCAGATCCAGGGTCCCACGTTCGTCTGACGGCGCCCGCAGCGCCCGGCGCGGGCCCGTCGTCAGCCCGTTGTCAGGTTCGCCGCCCGGTTTCGGGCGGCTTGACTTTCCACGCCGTGTGGCAGAATACCTGCCCACCTGAGAGGAGGAGGGTCCAATGAAAATAAGGGCACCCAAGGATTTCTGGGCCGGCCTGATGTTCATCGCGTTCGGCGTCGGGTTCGCGTGGGTGGCGCAGAACTATCAGATGGGCACGTCGGTGCGGATGGGCCCGGCCTATTTCCCGACCATGCTCGGCGCGATCCTCGCGGTCATCGGCCTCGCGATCCTCATCCAGTCGCTCCTCGCGGCCGGCGGGCCGGTGGGGCAGTTCTACTTCAGGCCGCTCGTCCTGATCGTCCTTGCCACCGTGCTCTTCGGCATCCTGCTGAAGCCGCTCGGGCTGGTGCTGTCCCTCGCCTTCCTCGTCGGCATCGGCGCGTTCGGCGGCTTCGAGTTCCGCTGGAAAGAGGTGACGATCCTCTACGTGGTGCTCGCGATCTTCTCGGTGCTCGTGTTCGTGAAGGGGCTCGGCCTGCCGATCCCCGTGTGGCCCGGCGAGTAGGAGGCGATCGAATGGACCTGCTCAACAACCTGGCGCTCGGCTTCGGCGTCGCCCTGTCGTTCCAGAACCTCCTGTGGTGCTTCCTCGGCGTGCTGCTCGGCACGCTGGTCGGGGTGCTGCCCGGCATCGGGCCGGTCGCGACGATCGCGATGCTGCTCCCGGTCACGTTCACGCTGCCGCCGGTGTCGGCGCTGATCATGCTCGCGGGGATCTACTACGGCGCGCAGTACGGCGGCTCGACGACCGCGATCCTGGTGAACCTGCCCGGCGAGTCCTCGTCGGTGGTGACTGCGCTCGACGGCTACCAGATGGCGCGGCAGGGCCGGGCGGGACCGGCGCTCGGCATGGCGGCGATCGGCTCGTTCTTCGCCGGCACGGTGTCCACGCTGGTGATCGCGCTCTTCGCGCCGCCGCTCGCGGAGGTCGCGCTGAAGTTCGGCCCGACCGAGTACTTCTCGCTGATGGTTCTCGGCCTGATCGCGGCCGTCGTGCTGGCGCACGGGTCGCTGATCAAGGCGATCGCGATGGTCATCCTCGGGCTGCTGCTCGGCCTGGTGGGCACCGACGTGAACTCTGGCGTGGCGCGATACAGCTTCGGGATCTCGGAGCTCTCCGACGGCATCGGGTTCGTGACCGTCGCGATGGGCGTGTTCGGCATCGCCGAGATCATGGCGAACCTGCAGCAGAAGGACACGCGCGACATCTTTGTCGCGAAGATCGACCGGCTGCTCCCGAGCATGGACGACATCAAGAAGTGCATCCCGTCGATCCTTCGCGGCACGGTCCTCGGCTCGGCGCTCGGCATCCTGCCGGGCGGCGGCGCGCTGCTCGCGTCGTTTGCGGCCTACACGCTCGAGAAGAAGTCGGCGAAGCCCCCGCGCAACTTCGGCAAGGGCGACATCCGCGGCGTCGCGGCACCGGAGTCGGCGAACAACGCCGGCGCGCAGACCTCCTTCATCCCGCTGCTCACCCTCGGCATCCCGTCGAACCCGGTGATGGCGCTGATGATCGGGGCGATGATGATCCAGGGCATCGCGCCCGGGCCGCAGGTCATGACCGAGCGGCCCCAGCTCTTCTGGGGAATGATCGCTTCGATGTGGGTCGGGAACCTGATGCTGGTGATCCTGAACCTGCCGCTGATCGGCATGTGGATCAAGCTGCTCACCGTGCCCTATCGCCTGCTGTACCCGGCGATCCTGGTGTTCTGCGGGATCGGCGTGTACAGCGTCAACAACAGCTCGTTCGACATCTACATGATGGCGATCTTCGCCGTGCTCGGGTACGTGTGGGTGAAGCTCGAGTGCGAGCCCGCGCCGCTGATCCTCGGCTTCATCCTCGGGCCGATGATGGAGGAGAATCTGCGGCGGGCGATGCTGCTCTCGCGCGGCGACCCGTCGGTGTTCTTCACCAAGCCGATCTCGGCGGTGCTGCTCGGCATCTCGCTCGTGCTGCTGCTGATCGTGCTGTCGCCGTCGATCAAGAAGAAGCGCGAGGAGGCGTTCCAGGAGGCCTAGCGGCGCCGGCGCCGAAGTCGCGGGAAGCAACGCGGGAGGACGCAAGCGCGACGCTTGCGTCCTCTTCGTTTGTGGAGGGGAAGTGATGAGACTGCTGTCGCTCGTCGTCGCTGCCGCAGGCGTGGCGCTCGCCGTCCCGGCGTTCGCGCAGCCCTATCCGTCGAAGCCGATCCGGTTCGTGGTGCCGTTCCCGCCCGGCGGGCCGCTCGACATCATGGGCCGCGCGATCGCGCAGAAGCTCGCTGAAGCGTGGGGCCAGCCCGTGGTCGTCGACAACCGGCCGGGCGCGGGCGGCGGCATCGGGGCGGAGCTCGTCGCCAAATCGCCGGGCGACGGGTACACCCTGCTGATGGGCGCGGTGAGCACGCACGCGATCAATCCGAGCCTGTACGCGAAGGTGCCGTACGATCCGCAGAAGGATTTCGTGCCGGTGGCGCTCGTCGCGCAGGTGCCGAACATCCTCGTCGTCAATCCGTCGCTGCCCGTGCAATCGGTGAAGGAGCTGATCGACTACGCGCGGGCGAAGCCGGGTGCGCTCTCGTTCGGCTCGGGCTCCACCGGTTCCACCGGGCATCTCGCCGGCGAGCTGTTCAAGACGATGGCCGGCGTCGACATGGTGCACATCCCCTACAAGGGCGGCGCGCCGGCGATGCAGGACCTCCTCGCCGGCCAGACGCAGCTCATGTTCGACAATCTCGCGAACGCGCTGCCGCAGGTGAAGGCGGGGAAACTCCGCGCGCTCGCGGTGACGACGCTGAAACGCGCGCCGGCGGTGCCCGACCTGCCGACGGTCGCGGAATCGGGGCTGCCGGGGTTCGACCTCACGACCTGGTTCGGCGTCTTCGTGCCCGCGGGCACGCCGCGCGAAACGGTGGCGAAGCTGAACGCCGAGATCGTGAAGGCGCTCGCGTCGAGGGATCTCGCCGACCGGCTCGCCGCGATGGGCACCGTGCCGCCCGAGAACAACACGCCGGAGAGCTTCGCCGCGTTCGTGCGCGCCGAGGCCGCGAAGTACGCACAGGTTGTGAAGAGCTCGGGTGCGCGGGTCGACTGAGCGCCGGCGTGCGCGGATCGACTGAGCGCCTACGTGCGCGGGTCGACTGAGCGCGCGCCCGAGCGTACCATCCGCGCCATGCCCGCGCCGGAGCGGCCGGCGGACGAACCCGTCCACGCGCCGCACGCTCCTCTCCCCGCCTACTACGCGACCCCCGAAGCGCGGCGCGGCTTCATCGCGCGCGCGTTCGACGCCGCGGCGCCCGACTACGACCGGGTCGACCGGCTGCTCGCGTTCGGCTCGGGCGCGTGGTACCGCCGGCAAGCCCTCTTGCGCGCCGGGCTCGCACCCGGCATGCGTATGCTCGACGTCGCGGTCGGCACCGGGCTCGTCGCGAAGGAAGCGGTGCGCATCGTGGGCGACGCGGGCAGCGTCATCGGCATCGATCCGAGCGCCGGGATGATCGCGGCGTCCGCGCCGGGCGGCCTCGCGGTCGTCCGCGGACGCGCCGAGACGCTGCCGTTCGCCGCCGGCGCGTTCGATTTCCTGTCACTCGGGTTCGCGCTCCGTCACGTCGACGACCTCGAGTCGGTCCTCCGCGAGTTCCGGCGCGTCCTCCGACCCGGCGGGCGGCTGCTCATGCTCGAGATCACCCAGCCGGAGAGCAGTCTCGGGGCGGCGCTGCTGAAGGGTTACATGCGCGGTGCAGTGCCGTGGCTCTCGCGCCTCGTCGCGCGTGACCCGGACACGCCGCGGCTCTACCGCTACTACTGGGACACGATCGAGGCCTGCGCGCCGCCGTCGCGCGTCCTCGCGACGCTGGCGGCGACCGGGTTCGCGGGCGCGGAGCGCTTCGTCCAGCTCGGGATCTTCTCGGAGTACCGCGCGCGGGTCTGAGCTCGGCCCCGCCCGATTCGCCGCGCTGGTTTAGCATTCCGCGCACAACGAACGATCCGCGCCAGGAGGCCGCCATGCGGAGCTGTGCTTTGCTCCTTTCGTTCGTCCTGCTCGTCGCGCCGGGCGCCGCGGCCTGGGCGCAACCCGCCAAGATCCCCGACACCCTCGAACAGCGCGTGCTCGCCTGCGCGATCTGCCACGGGAAGCAGGGCGAGGGCATCCTGAAGAACGAGTATTACCCGCGCCTCGCGGGGAAGCCGGCGGGGTACCTCTACAACCAGCTGGTGAACTTCCGCGAGCGGCGCCGCGACGTCCCCATCATGACCTACATGGTGGCCTATCTGTCCGATCCCTATCTCCGCGAGATAGCCGAGTACTACGCCAACCTGCAGCCGCCGTATGCGGCGCCGGCGGCGGGCGCGCCGAAGGCGTTGCTCGCGCGCGGCGAGGCGTTGGTCACGAAGGGCGATCCGTCGCGGGACGTGCCCGCCTGCGCGGCCTGTCACGGCAAGGCGCTCACCGGCATGGAGCCGGCGATCCCCGGGCTCATCGGCCTGCACCGCGACTACGTTGCCGGGCAGATGGGAAGCTGGAAGGTCGGGCGGCGCAAGTCGGAGGGACCGGACTGTATGGCGCAGGTCGCCTCGCGCCTGACGCCGGAGGACATCGCCGCGGTCAACGCCTGGCTCGGGACGCGGCGCGTCGCCTCCGACGCGCGGCCGGCGCCGGCCGGCTCGCTCAAGCTGCCGCTCGAATGCGGCGGCGTGCAGTGACGGCGAGCGGAGGAGGAAGCCAATGAAACGCGCGCTCGTCGTTGGCATCGTCGCGGTCATAGTCGTTCTGGCAGCCGTTTTCCTGCTTCGCCCGGCCGAGCGGGGTGCGCCCGCGCCCGCGGCGAAGGGCGAAGGGTCGCAGATCGGGCGCGGCGAGTACCTTGCGCTCGTCGGGGACTGTCTCGCCTGCCACACGGTCCGGGGCGGCAAGCCGTACGCCGGCGGGCTCCCGATCCCGACGCCCTTCGGTACGCTCTACACGCCGAACATCACTCCCGATCCGGAGACCGGCATCGGGAAGTGGACCGCGGACGACTTCTGGCGCGCGCTGCACGACGGGATCACCAAGGACGGGTCGTACCTCTATCCGGCGTTCCCGTACACCAACTACACGAAGGTCACGCGCGCCGATTCGGACGCGATGTACGCGTTCTTCATGGCCCTCCCGCCGGCGCAGCAGCCGAACAAGCCGCACGAGATGCGCTTCCCCTATAACCAGCGCCAGCTGCTGCTCGGCTGGCGCACGCTGTACTTCAAGGAAGGGGAGTACCAGTCGAACCCCCAGCAGTCGGTCGCGTGGAACCACGGCGCCTACCTGGTCGAAGGGCTCGGCCACTGCAACGCCTGCCATGCGAGCCGCAACATCCTCGGCGCGGTGAAGGAGGACGACATCGGCGGCGGCCTGATCCCGGTCCAGAACTGGTACGCGCCGTCGCTCAGCTCCGCGCGGGAGACGGGCGTCGGCGACTGGGAGGTCAGGGACATCGTCGATCTGCTGCGCACCGGCGTGTCGCCGCGCGGCGCGGTCTACGGGCCGATGTCGGCGGTCGTGGCCCATAGCCTGCAGAACATGACCCTCGGCGACCTCACCGCGATGGCGACCTACCTCAAGTCGCAGGCCCAGACGAGCGCCCCCGCGGAGCCGGTGCAGGTGCGGCCGACCGAGCAGCAGACCGCCGAGATGATGAAGCGGGGCGGGGCGATCTACGAGAAGCGCTGCGCCGACTGCCACCAGCCGGACGGGAAGGGGGTGCCGCGGATCTATCCGCCGCTCGCCGGGAACCGCTCGATCCTGACGCCGTATCCGATCAACGCGATCCGGATCGTGCTGTTCGGCGGCTACCCGCCGAGCACCGAGGGCAACCCGCGGCCCTACGGCATGCCGCCGTTCTACCAGGACCTGAGCGACGTGGACGTGGCGGCGGTGGTGACCTACATCCGCCAGTCCTGGGGCAACAGCGCGGCGGCCGTCTCGCACGCCGAAGTGGACCGCGGGCGCAAGGTGCCGGTGGACTGATCTTTATCTCGGCTCGCGGAAGCCGAGCTTCTTCACGATCACGTCGCGCGCCGGCCCGCGTACGTCGAGCCGGAGCGCCCACTCGCCGAACATCTCGAGCTCGATGCGCGCTTCGTACTCGCCCGGCGCGGCGCCGGGCCTCGCCTTGACCGGTTTCACGTTGTGCGCCATCGGCATCGACGGCATGTCGGCGCCGACCGAGATATCCGCGCCGCTCACCGGCTTTCCGGACTTCGCCTCCCTGAGCGCGATCTGGCAGTCGTAGACGAGGTCGTGCTTTGTCGGCTTGCAGTCGACGTCGGCGGCGAGCCGCTGCGCCGCGGCCGGCGCGGCGACCGCGAGGAGCAGAGCCGCGACGGTGAAGCGGATCATCGGGCGCCCCGGTGCCGAAACGTGCCGGCGATCCGGTTCACCAGCGTCTCGTCGAGGAGGCCGCGCGGTCGGACGATCAGCAGCACCGCGACCAGGCCCCCGAACACGATCATCCGGTAGCCCTGGAACGCGCGCGTCGACTCGAGGAGCCCGATGTCGAGCGCGACGCCGGTGAGCGGCCCGAGCGCCGTCCCGAGCCCGCCGATCAGCCCGTAGGCGAGGCTGTGCACGCCGAGCATGATGTCGAAGTTGCGCGGCTCGATGTAGGTGTTGTGGTGCGCGTAGAGCGCGCCGCCGAGCGCGGCGAGCGCGCCGGCGACGGCGGCGACGCCGAGCTTCACGCGCTGCACGTTCACGCCGAGCACCGCGGCGAGCTCCGCGTCCTCGCCCACCATCCGGATGGTCGCGCCGAGCCGCGAGCGCTCGGCGACGAAGAGCGCCGCGAGCACGATCGCGAGGAGGGCGAAGACGATCGCCGCGTACCCTGCCTGCTCGATGCCCTGCTCGAGCACCCACCGGATGCCGCGAAAGCCCTGCGTGCCGTCGGGGCCGACCGGCTCGCCGTCCACATCCCGCTGCCAGTGCACCAGCTCGAACACGATCCGGAACATCTCGGCCGCGGCGAGGGTGGCCATCGCGAAGTAAAGCCCGCGCAGGCGCAGGGTCGGTAGCCCCACCAGCCACGCCGCGGTCGCGCCAAGCACCATCGCGCCGAGCGCCGCGACGGGCAGCGGCAGTCCCCACATCGCGGTGCCGATCCCGGCGGCGTACGCGCCGACGCCGAAGAACGCCTGCTGCCCGAACGACATCTCGCCGGCGATCAGCAGGAGGTACGCGGAGAGCGCGAGAAACGAGAAGAGCCCCATGTTGATGAGGACGCCGAGCGCGTACTCGTCCATGGTCAGGCGACGACCGCGGGCTTGCGCGCGAGGATCGCCCACAGGCCCGCGGGCCGCGCCGCGAGCAGCGCGAACAGCACCAGGTAGGTGATGAGATCGCGGTACTGCGGTCCGAACAGCGACTGGCTGTAGGACTCGATGAGGCCGAGCGCGAGCCCGCCGATGACCGCGCCGGGCAGCGACCCGAGGCCGCCGAGCATCATCGCGATCATGCCCTTGAGCGTCGACCACATCCCGAGCATCGGCGTCACCTGCTCGTGCGCCGCGACGATCAGGTACCCGGCGAGCCCGCCGAGCGCCGAAGCGAGCGCGAACACGAGCAGGAAGACGCGCGGCACGTTGATCCCCGCGAGGCGGGCGGCCTCCGGCTCGTCCACGACGGCGCGCACCGCCAGTCCGAAGCGGGTGCGGTGGAGCAGGTGGTGGAGCCCGTAGGCGGCCGCGGCGGCGCACACCAGCATCGCGACGTACTCGACCCGGATCAGGAGCGGTCCGACCGCGAACTGCGGTCCGTCGTAGAGCGGCGGAAAGCTGTAGAGATGCCTCGGCAGCCAGAGCGTTGCGAGCTCCTCGAGCTGCATCCACAGCGCGAAGCTGCCGACCATCGACGCGATCGCGGCGACGTCTCGCGACAGCGCGCGCCGGCCGTGCGGCGCGAAGCAGAGCCGCTCGACGTACGCCCCGGCGAGCGTCGCGCCCGCGATCGTGACGAGCGCGAGCACGAAGAGCCCGGGCCGGAAGCTCAGATTGACCCAGGTGGCGCAGTACGCGCCGAGCATGATCGCCGGGCCGTACGCGAGGTTCGCGCGCCGCAGGACGCCGAAGATCAGGGTGAACCCGAGCGCGAGGAGCGCGTATGCGCTCCCGAGCATCAGCCCGTCGAGGGTGTTCTGGGCGAGATCCGCGAGCATGCCCCGCGGGCTGCCCCGGGCTACGACGCCTGCTGCGGCGCCATGCGCTTGATCGCGCCGGTCGCGGGGTCGAACGCGTCCCGGTAGATCCGGTCGAGGTTGGTACCGGTGATGCGGATGAAGCGCGACTTCTCCGGGTAGTCGATCGAGTGGATCGCGGTGCTCGCGTAGATGCCGACCTCGCCGGGGTTGAGGCGGTACTTGCGCGTCACCTCGAGCTTCGCGTGCGCCGGATCGGCGCCGTCGTCGACGCGCCGGAACTCGGTCATGTCGGTGTACCCGGTCGCCTGGCCGTAAACCGCCCACGACTCGCCGTGGTTGTGGGGCGGGGAGACCCGCGGCTTCTCGTTGATGTGCGCGAGCACCTGGAAGCCGAGCTCGCCGTCCTCGTAGAGGAGGTGCAACCCCGGTTTCGCCGCCGGCCCGCAGGTCCGGTCGACAAACGCCGCGTTGGCGAGCAGGTGCGCGAGCGAGCGGCGCACCGCTTCGAGCGCGTCCGGCCCGGCGCCCCGGGCGAGCGTCTCGTGGCAATCCCGGCAGAAATCTTCGAGCTCATAGGTCATGGCCAGCCTCCGTGTCTGGTACGGGTGTTCGCCAATGGTACTAGTGCCGGGCGGAACCGAGGTAGGCGCGCCTGATTACCTCGTCCTCGGCGAGCGCCCCCGGCGATCCGCTGAAGGTCACGCGCCCCTGCTCCATCAGGTAGAAGTGATGCGCCACCTTCAGCGCCAGGTGGGCGTTCTGCTCGACAAGGAAGATGGTCGTGCCGTCGCGGTTGAGCTCGGTGACGATCGCGAAGATCTCTTCGACGATCATGGGCGCAAGACCGAGCGACGGCTCGTCCATGAGCAGCAGCTTCGGCCGGGACATCAGCGCGCGCGCGACGGCGAGCATCTGCTGCTCGCCGCCGGAGAGCGTCCCCGCCGCCTGGGCGGCCCGCTCCTTCAGGCGCGGAAAGCGGCCGTAGAGGCGCTCGACGTCGACGGCGATTTCCGCCTTGTCGTTGCGCTGGTAGGCGCCGGCGGCGAGGTTCTCGGCGACGGTCATGTGCGGGAACACGAGCCGGTTCTCGGGCACGAGGGCGACACCGCGCGCGACGATGTCGTGCGGGGCCCGGCCCGCGATCTCCTCGCCGGCGAACCGGATGGAGCCGCGCCGCGGCCGGAGGATCCCGCTCGTCGTCATCATCAGCGTCGTCTTTCCGGCGCCGTTCGGGCCGAGCAGGCAGGTGATCGAGCCCTGTGCCACGGCGAGCGTCACGCCCTTGAGCGCCTCGATCTTGCCGTAGGCGGTGACGACGTCGCCGACCTCGAGGAGCGCCGCGGTCATTTGACGTCGCCGCCGAGGTAGGCCTTCCGCACCACCGGATCGGCCTGGATCTCCGCCGGCGTCCCTTCGGCGATCTTTTGGCCGAAGTTGAGCACCGCGATCCGGTCGGTGACGCCCATCACGAGCTCCATCACGTGCTCGACGAGGAGGATCGTGACGCCGCGCCCCCGGAGCTTGAGGATCCGCTCGCGCAGCTGCCCGATCTCCTCGGCGTTCATGCCCGCGGCCGGCTCGTCGAGCAGCAGGAGCTTCGGCCGCGCGGCGAGTGCGCGGGCGAGCTCGAGGCGCCGCTGCTCGCCGAATGCGAGGTTGCCGGCGAGCTCGTCCTGCTTGGCGCCGAGGCCGGCGAACTCGAGGAGCTCGCCGATCTCGGCGCGGATCCCGGAGGAGCCGCCGAGCCAGCGCCTGAAGAAGCCCCTGCGCGCGTGATCCTCGGGCGAGTTCTGCGCGACCCACAGGTTCTGCCAGACGGTGAGGTGGCCGAAGAGCCGGATGTTCTGGAACGTGCGCGCGATCCCGAGGCCGAGGCGCCGGTGGACCGGCACGCCGGCGAGGTCCGCGCCGCGAAAGAGGATCTGCCCGGTGGTCAGGGGGAAGAGGCCGGTGACGAGGTTGACGGTGGTGCTCTTGCCCGAGCCGTTCGGTCCGATGAGGCCGAAGATCGCGCCTTCGGCGACGTCGAGGTCGAGCCCGTCGACCGCGCGCACGCCGCCGAAGTGCCGGGAAGCCGCCCTGAGCTCGAGCATGCTCATCGGCTGCGCATCACCGCCCGAACAGCCGCTTCAGCCACGCGAGCGCCTGCGCGTCGAGCAGGCCGTGCGGTCGCAGGTTCATCGACAGCACGATCAGGGCGCCGAAGAGCAGGTTGCGCCAGTCGCCGAGGAAGCGCAGCCCTTCGATGAGGAAGCCCTGCACGAACACCACCGCGGCGAGCGTGCCGAACACGCTGGCGACCCCGCCGACGATCGGGTAGGCAAGGGCGAAGGTCGCGACCAGGATGTTGAAGTTGGTGTGCTCGATGTGGGTCGTGTAGTGAGCGAACAGGCCGCCGGCGACGCCGGCGATCGCGCCGCCGACGGTCATCGCGCTCACCTTGATCGCGGTCAGGTTGATGCCGACCGACTGCGCGGCGAGCTCGTCCTCGCCCACGGCCCGCAGCACCGCGCCGTAGCGCGACCGGTCGAACCACCAGAGCAGCGCCATCACAAAGGCCACAATTACCCAGATGAAGAGCATCACCTCGAGCGTCGTCCAGCCGTGCTCGGGGAAGTAGCGGATCTGGCGGAACCCCTCGCCGCCGAGCGGGCCCACCTTCACGTCGCCGCGCGCGACCTGGTAGTCGAAGTTGAAGAAGAAGAGCCGCACGCCCTCGCCGAACGCGAGCGTCGCGACCACCAGGATCAGCCCGCGCACGCGGAGCGCGGGAAACCCCACCGCACACGCAACGAGCGCGCCGACGAGGGCGCTCGCCGCGAGCGCCGGCACGAGCGCCCAGCCGGCGAGCACGGTGAGCATCGCGGCGGTGTAGGCGCCGATCGCCTGGAAGCCCGCCTGCGCGAGGCTCACCTGCCCGGTAAGGAGGACGATGTACGCGGAGAGGCCGAGGAGCGTGTGCACCCCGATGATCTGCGCCAGACCGTAGTAGAAATCCACTGTCTAGTCCCGCCCTGCACCGTGAGCGAAGATGCCTCCGGGCCGGAACACCAGGAACACGAACAGTAGGAGCATCACGTACAGGTCGCGCTCGGTGACGCCGCGGTACTGCTGGAACAGGTTCTCGAAACCGCCGACCAGCAGCCCCGCGACGATCGCGCCGGGGATCGATCCGAGTCCGCCGATCACCGTGACGATCAGCCCCTTCACCGTCAGCGGCGTCGTGAGCAGCGGCGAGAGCGTGCCCACCGACGCGCCGATCAGCGCGCCGGCGATCCCGCCGAGGAGGCCGGTGATCACGAACGTCGCCGCGTTCACCCGCGTCACCCGGATGCCGCAGAGCTCGGCTGCGACCGGCTGCTGCGAGACCGCGCGCGTCGCAAGCCCGAGCCGCGTCCTGTAGAGCAGGGCGAGGAGGCCCACCATGCAGACGACGCTCACTGCGAAGACGAGGAGCAGATCGCCGCGCAGCGTGATCTCGCCCGCCCTGAACATGACGTCGTCGAACATCGCCGGGTAGTTCCGCGGCATGCCGTCGGTCACGTGGACGATGATCTCGTCGATCAGCAGCAGCATCCCGACGGTGGCCATCAGGGTCGCGAGCGGGCTCGCGAGCGGGATGAAATGGAAACAGGTCAGGTAGACGAGGTAGCCGAGCAGGCCCCCGGCGAGGAACGCGCCGAGGAACACCGCCCACGGCGGCGCGCCGTGCCAGAGGCCGAGGACCAGCAGCCCGCAGTACGCGCCGCCGATCGACGCAGCGGCGTAGGCCAGATTGAGCTTGTGCATCACGCCGAACACCAGCGTGAAGCCGATGCCGATCAGCGCGTAGGTCGCGCCGAACAGTACGCCGTCCAAGACTGCTTGGAATAGGTCGAGCATAGACGCCAACGCCGCCTAACGGGCTCACGCCCGCAGACGGCGTTGTCTCGTTCGGCTCGCCCTAGAGGGGGTTGTGGTACACCGACCACTGCCCGTTCTTCGCCCGCACGAATACGAACGGCTTCTCGGCCTCGCGGTCCTCGCGCTTCGTCGTCCCGAGCAGGCCCTCGGTCGTCTTCAGCTTCGCCAGCCCGTCGCGGATCTTCCGGCGGTCGGCCTGGACCGTGTCGGGCTTGGCGAGGACCTTCTCGCTCTCCATCACGTCCTTGAGGATGAACACGTTCTCCCACGCGGCCATGCTGTGGAGATCGGCGTTGCCCTTGAATTTCGCGGTGGCCTTTGCCGCGGCGATCGCCTTCGGGGTCACCGGCGCGTAACTGGTCGGGATGATCATCCCCTCGGCCTGCTTGGCACAGCCCTCGAGCGTCTCCAGGCTGGAGGAACTGTCTAGCCCGATGAGCACCTTCGGCTTCACGCCCTGGCGCTGCATCTCCTTCAGCACCCCGCAGGTCGTGAATGGGTGCGCCGAGATCGCGACAACGTCAGCGTCCGCCTTCTTCATCTCGCGCACCTGGGTGGCGAAGTTGGTGTCGTTCAGCAGCCACTTCGACTCGCCCAGCACCTTGAAACCGTTCACGTTGGCGCGGTCCTTCATCACCGCGTACCACAAGGCGCGCGAGTGCGCGAAGTCCTCCTCGACGCCCCCGTAGACGGTCTTCGCCTGGGGAAACTCGGTGCGCACGTAGTTGAACAGCGAGGAATACATCGTCATCTCGCTCGGCACGTTGCGGAACGCCCATTCGGAGATCTTGGCGAGCCCGCCCTTGATCGCGACGTCGGTGAAGATCGGCATCTGCAGCCCGGAGTCGCTCGCGTCGCCCACCTTCTTCTGGAGGATGCCGAACTGCGGCTCGGCGACGTTCGAGCACGTCGGGCCGATGATGACGAGGAAATCGGCCGACGCGATCCGCCGCGTGACCGAGATGCCTTCCTCGGCGGTGCAGCGGTCGTCGAAGAACTCCATCACGATCTTGCCGCGGGTGCCGTCGCCGAGCTTGACGCCTCCGGCCTTGTTGATCTCGTCGGCCGCGGCGAGTATCGCGGCCTCGCTGTTGACGCCGAACGACCGCACGACGCCCGACTTCGCGCCCATGCCGGCGATCTTGACGGTGCGTTCCTGCGCCGCCGCCCCGGAAGGCAGGCCCAGCGCGAGCGAAGTGAGCGCGGCGGTGACCGCGAGAGCCAGGGCTTTCATGCGTTCCTCCTTCAATGGATCGGCTATATTTCTGGTTGCGGGCGACGCTGCCGAAACGCCGCCCGCGATGGTTCGAAACGCGACTCGAGGCAGTCTAGTGGCCCCCGCCCGGGGGTGTCAACGAGCGAGCGACCATCCTCAAGGAGGAGCCATGGCCACCAAGTCCCGACGCACCGCGGCATCACGACGGAAGAGCGCACCGGTCAAGCGCCGGGCCCTGGCGAAGTCCCCGGCGCGCGCGCGGCGGCGGGCGGCGCCGAAGGCCGGCGCGAGCCTCTGGGCGGGCCTCAAGCCCGGCCCCGCCAATTTCACGACGCTGACGCCGGTTGCGTTCCTGCCGCGGTTGGCGGAGATCCATCCTGACCGCGTCGCGGTGATCCACGGGACGCGTCGGATCACGTATGCGGCCCTCTACGAGCGCGCCCGGCGGCTCGCTTCGGCGCTCGCAAAGCATGGCATCGGCAAGGGCGACACCGTATCGGCGATGCTGCCGAACGTGCCGGCGATGATCGAGGCGCATTTCGGCGTCCCGATGCTCGGCGCGGTGCTGAACACGATCAACACGCGCCTCGATGCGGACACCGTCGCCTACATCCTCGAGCACGGCGAGGCGAAGGCGATCATCACCGACCGGGCGTTCGCCGCGATCGTCGGGCCGGCGCTCAAGGGCCTGAAGCGGAAGCTCCTGGTCATCGACAACGACGATCCGCTCTACACCGGCCCGGGGGAGCGCCTCGGCGGGATCGAGTACGAAGGCGTTCCTCGCGCGGGGCGACCCGGGGTTCGCGTGGTCGCCGCCGGCCGACGAGTCGGCGCCGATCGCGCTCAACTACACCTCGGGCACCACCGGCCGGCCGAAGGGCGTCGTCTACCATCACCGCGGCACGTTCCTCGAGAGCGTCGGCAACGTCATGGCCTGGCCGCTGCCGCCGCGGCCGGTGTACCTGTGGACCCTGCCGCTCTTCCACTGCAACGGCTGGTGCTTCGGCTGGTCGGTGGTCGCGATGGGCGGGACGCAGGTCTGCCTGCGCGCGGTCGACCCGGCGGCGATCTTCCCGCTGATCGTCGAGCACGGCGTGACGCACATGTGCGGCGCGCCGACGGTGCTCTCGATGCTGGTCAACGCGCCCGACGACCAGAAACGGAGGTTCCCGCACGTCGTCGACATCCAGACCGGCGGCTCGCCGCCGCCGGCGAAGGTGATCAAGGGCATGGAGGAGCTCGGTTTCCGCGTCACGCACATCTACGGCATGACCGAGCTGCAGGGGCCGTCCACCCTCTGCGAGCCGCAGGAAGCGTGGGCGCCGATGCCGCTCGAGGAGCGCGCCGTGCAGATGGCGCGGCAGGGCGTCCGCTACCCGGTGGTCGACGGCCACATCGTCGCCGATCCGAAGACCTGCAAGCCGGTGCCGCAGGACGGGAAGAGCGTCGGCGAGATCCTCGTCCAGGGCAACACCGTGATGCTGGGATATCTCAAGGATTCCAGGGCGACCGCCGAGGCGTTCGCGGGCGGGTGGATGCACACCGGCGACCTCGCGGTCTGGTACCCGAACAACTACGTCGAGATCAAGGACCGCAAGAAGGACATCATCATCTCGGGCGGCGAGAACATCTCGTCGGTCGAGGTCGAGATCGCCCTCTACCGGCACGCCGCGGTCGCGCTGGCGGCGGTGGTCGCGCGTCCCGACGAGAAATGGGGCGAGACGCCGTGCGCGTTCGTGCAGCTCAAGCCCGGCGCGAGCGTCACCGAGGAGGAGATGATCCGGCACTGCCGCGAGAGCCTCGCCGGCTTCAAGCTGCCGAGGAAGGTGGTGTTCGGGCCGCTGCCGACGACCGCGACCGGGAAGATCCAGAAGTTCGTGCTGCGGGAGCGGGCGAAGACCTTGTGAAAGGGGGAACGGGGAAGGGAAGCGCGTCGCGCTACCAGTCGGGGTTGAACGCCTTCACGATCGCGCCGCCCGACTTCTCGTCCTCCTCGATCTCGATCAGGCGCCGCGCCGCGGCCTCCTCGAGCAGCTTCCCGAACGAGCGGAAGCCGTAGTAGTTCTCGTTGAAGCCGGGCTTGCGGCGTTTCAGCGCCTGCTTGACCATCGAGCCCCAGAGCTTCTCGCCGGCGACGCGCTCCCCGGCGAGCGCCTCGATCGTTTCCATCACCAGATCGAGCGCTTCCTGCTTCTTTTCGTCGTCGGTGGCGGCCTTCGGCTTCGCCTCCGGCGCCGCCGGCTTCTCCGGCCGGCGCTTGGCCGTCTGCTTGCGCTGCTCGCGCACCAGGTCGTCGTAGTAGATGAACTCGTCGCAGTTGGCGATCAGGAGGTCCGAGGTCGAGTTCTTGACGCCGACCCCGATCACCGCCTTGTCGTTCTCGCGCAGCTTCGACACGAGCGGCGAGAAGTCGGAGTCGCCGGTGATCAGCACGAACGTGTCGACGTGGCTCTTCGTGTAGCAGAGGTCGAGCGCGTCGACCACCATCCGGATGTCGGCCGAGTTCTTGCCCGACTGGCGCACGTGCGGGATCTCGATCAGCTCGAACGCCGCCTCGTGCATCGAGCGCTTCCACTCCTTGTAGCGGTCCCAGTCGCAGTACGCCTTCTTGACCACGATCTGGCCCTTGAGCAGCAGCCGCTCGAGCACGTGCTTGATGTCGAACTTCTCGTACTTCGCGTCGCGCACGCCGAGGGCGATGTTCTCGAAGTCGCAGAAAAGCGCCATGCTGCGGGTTTCGGCGGAGGTGGCCATTGAGGGTCTTTTGGGAGGGTCGCGGCCCGCATCGTAGCACTGTGCAGAATCGCCGCACCCACGACGCGCAGCCGTCGCGACCATCAGCGGTGTCCGGCCGCGACGTCTGCCGCGCGCAGTGGACGCCCCCCTCGTCGCGGGCTCGACCGCGACGCAATCGTCGGCCGACCGGCGTTAGCGCGCGGTCAGTTCAGGATCTTCCACTCCCCGCTCGCGACCCGGCACTGGTTGAAGGTACCGCCGCCATTGAACCCGCCCGCGTGGTTCGTGTACTGGATCTCGCGGCACTTCATTCCCTTCTGCGTGAAGGTCCGGAGCGGCGTCGCAGTGCCCGAGGCGCCGGTCTTCGGGTTCGACCAGCCGCTCGTCTCCCCGTCGGCGTTCCGGTTCAGCGCCTCGTTCGAATTCCGCAGCATCATCTGCTGATCCTCTGGTGTCATCCTCTGCATCGGCGAGTCCCTGAGGAACCCGAGGTTCTGCGCGTGAACCGCGAGCGAGGTCGCGGCAAGTGCCGCGAGAGCGGCGAGGGCTGCAGGTTTCATCGACGTGGGGCTCCGTAGGTTGCTGCTTTGCCGCAAGGATAACCGCGCCGGATGCGCTAGGCTAGCCTCGTCCGCCGAGGAGAGGAACTCCGATGACGCCGCCGAAGCTGCGCGCGATCCGCGCGCGCGCCGTGAATGTCCCGATCAAGCGCCCGCTCCCGGTCGCCACCGGCGCCGTGACGCATTCGCCGCTGGTGCTGATCGACCTCGAGACCGAGGAGGGGATCCGCGGCGCGAGCTACGTCTGGCTGCCTGCGCCGTACGCGGCGAGGCCGGTCGCGCAACTGAGTCGAGGCCTACGGCGAGCTCCTGAAGGGCGAGCCGGTCGTGCCGATCGCGATCGAGCAGAAGCTGCGCCGGCGATTGACCCTGCTCGGGCCGCACGGGCTGACGGCGGTCGCGCTCTCCGGCGTCGACGTCGCGTGCTGGGACGTCGCGGCGAAGGTGGCTCGCCTGCCGCTCGCCCGCCTGCTCGGCGGCGATCTGCGCCCGATCCCGGCGTACAACTCGAACGGCCTCGGCATCATGGGCGCCGACCGCGCGGCGAAGGAGGCGGTCGAGCTTGCGGCCGGCTTCAAGGCAATCAAGGTGCGGCTCGGCTACCCGACGCTCGCCGAGGATCTCGCGGTCGTGCGCGCGGTGCGCCGCGCGGTCGGCGACGCGATGGTTCTGATGTCGGACTACAACCAGTTCCTGCTGCCGCCCGAGGCGGAGGCGCGCGCCCGCGCGCTCGACGGCGAAGGCCTTGCCTGGATCGAGGAGCCGGTGCGCTACGACGACTACGCAGGGTGCGCTCGCGTCGCCGCGGCCGCCGCGACGCCGATCCAGATCGGCGAGAACGCGTGGGGGTCGCACGACGTGCAGCATGCGCTCGAGGCGAACGCGTGCGACTACTTCATGCCCGATCTCGCCCGGATCGGCGGTGTCACCGGCTGGCTGCGCGCGGCGGCGCTCACCGAAGCGCGGGGGATGCCGACGTCCTCGCACCTCTTCCCCGAGGTGTCGGCCCACCTGATGGCGGTCACGCCGACGGCGCACTGGCTGGAGTACGTCGACTGGGCGAACCCCGTCCTCGAGCAGCCGCTCGAGCTCCGGGACGGCGCGGCGGTGATTCCCGACCGGCCGGGGAACGGTCTCGCGTGGAACGAGGAAGCGGTGCGCCGCTACCTCGTTCCGTAACGCGGTTACGCCGCAGCGGCGAGCGGCTGCGCCGCGGTCGCGGCCGCCTCGGTCTCGAGCGTCACCGCGACCGCGTGCACGATTGCGGCGATGCGCACCGCGGCCTGGATCTGCTCGCGGCCGAGCCCCGCTTCGCGCAGCACCTTCTCGTGCGCGGTGATGCAACTCCCGCAGCCGTTCACCGCCGACACCGCGAGCGACCACAGCTCGAAGTTCTCGCGCGCGGTGCCGGGGTTGGCGATGACGTTCATCCGCAGGCCGGCGCGCAGCTTCGAGTACTCCCCGTCCTCGACGAGGTGCAGGAACCGGTAGTAGACGTTGTTCATCGCCATCATCGCGGCGGCGGCCTTCGCCGCGGCAAACGCGGCCGGGTCGAGGCGCGGCCCGAACTCGGCCACCACCGCCTCGATCACTTCCGGGTTGCGGCTGGCGATCGCCGACGCGATGAACGTGCCCGCCTTCTTGGCGTCGTCGAGCACCGTCTCGCCCGCGAGCGTGCCGAGGCTGAGCTTCAGGTCCTTGGCGTACTCCGGGAGCCGGTCGCGCAGGGTCTGGATGGACATGGTCGGTCTCCTTGATCGGTCATGGACGCGCGAGAAGCGAGGGGGCCACGCCCCCTCGCGCCGATCCCGCGCTCAGGCGGCCTTCAGGAACTCTTCGCCCTTCTGCCAGTTGCACGGGCAGAGCTCGTCCGACTGCAGCGCGTCGAGCGTCCGCAGCACTTCGTCGACGTTGCGGCCGACGCTCAGGTCGTGCACCGACGCGAAGCGGATGACGCCGTCCGGGTCGACGATGAAGGTCGCGCGGAGCGCCACGCCTTCCTTCTTGTCGAGGATCCCGAACGCCGCCGAGAGCTCGCGCTTGATGTCGGCGAGCATCGGGAACGGCAGGTTCTTCAGGTCCGGATGCTGACGCCGCCAAGCGAGGTGGACGAACTCGCTGTCGGTCGAGGCGCCGTAGACGACGGCGTCGCGGTCGTTGAACTCGCGGTTCAGCTTGCCGAAGGCCGCGATCTCGGTCGGGCACACGAAGGTGAAGTCCTTCGGCCAGAAGAAGATCACCTTCCACTTGCCGGCGTCGGAGTCATCGGTGATGCGGGCGAAGGCCTTGTCCTGCTCCAGCGCCACCACGGCCTGGAGGTCGAACTTGGGGATGCGGTCGCCTACGGTCAGCATTGCAGCTCTCCTCGAAAAGGGGTTCGTAACGCTATGTGGGGCGCAGTCTGCGGTCCGTCCAGTGATCGATCCAACGGTATTTCTAGGTTAGAGTGATCGGGTTCATCGATCACAGAACCGATCGCGTTCCCCTCCAGTGAGCGCCCTGCCGTCGATCCGCCAGCTCCGCTACCTCGTCGCCGTCGCCGACCGGCTCAACTTCCGTGCGGCGGCGGAGAGCTGCTTCGTCACCCAGTCGACCCTCTCGGCCGGGATCAAGGAGCTCGAGAGCACGCTCGGCACCGAGCTCGTCGAGCGCGACAAGCGGCACGTGCGGTTGACCCGCGCGGGCGAGGAGGTCGTCGCGAAGGCGCGGGCGCTAATCGCCCAGGCGCAGGACCTCGTGGAGACGGCGCAGCGCGCCGCCGAGCCGCTCGCCGGGCCGTTCCGGCTCGGCGTCATCCCGACCATCGCCCCGTTCCTGCTGCCGCGCATCGGGCCGAACCTGCGGGCCGCCTACCCGCGCCTGAAGCTGTTCCTGCGCGAGGACCTGACCGACCGCCTGCTCGACCGGCTGCGCTCGGCCGAGCTCGACGCGGCGCTGATCGCGCTCCCCTATGAGACCGGCGAGCTCGCGGTGCGGGAGCTCTTCCGCGATGAGTTCTGGTTCGTGGCGCGCACGGACGACCCGCTCGCCCGCGAGAAGGCGGTCGCGGTGGAGCGGCTCGCGCCGCGCGAGATCGTCCTGCTCGAGGAGGGCCATTGCCTGCGCGACCATGCGATCGTCGCCTGCGGCGTGCGCGCACCCGGCGAGGCCCCGGCGGTCGAGGCGACCAGCCTCGCGACGCTCGTGCAGATGGTCGAAGGCGGCCTGGGGGTGACGCTGCTGCCGGAGATGACGCTCAAGGCCGGGATACTCAACGGCACCTCGCTCGTCGCGCGGCCGTTCTCGCGCCAGGTGCCCGCGCGGACCATCGCCCTCGTGTCCCGTCCGGGCGGGGCGCACGGCCGGGACGCCGATCTGATGGCGGCCTTCATCACCCAGCACGCGGCGCCGAAGCCGAAGGCGGGCGTGCCCAGCCTGCGCCGGCGTGCCTGACGTCCGGGCGCGGTCTTGACGTGACGCCGGGAAATCTCCCGGTTCGGGTCGGCGGCGGGTTGTGTTATATAGGGTACGCAAGGTTCCAGGGCGCGGTAACGCACCGGCGGGCGAGGGGGAGATCAGCGGTCACGGGCGAGGGGAGGCGCTCCGGGCTGCAGGACATAGGACGCTTGACCATACTCAAAATGCAGAGCCTCAAGATGCCTTCCACGGCTACCACCACTTCGGACTCGCAGGCACTGTCCGCCGACGAGCTCGAGCTCGCGCGGCTGATCGTCGCCACGCTCAACATCGAGGACACCCGACCCGAGGAGATCGACCCGGAGGCACCGCTCTACGGCGAAGGGCTGGGACTCGACTCGATCGACATCCTGGAGATGTCGCTCGCGATCTCCAAGACCTACGGCGTGCAGCTTCGATCCGACGATCCCGACAACGAGCGCATCTTCGGCTCGCTGCGGACCCTCGCCGCGCACGTCCAGGCGCGGCGCGCGAAGTAGGCGGGCTCGGGCGCCCGGCCATGGCGCGCCCGGGCGTCCTCCTCGCCGCGGCGGCGCTCGCCGCCTCGCCGGTCGCGCTGCATCTCCTGACGGTGATCGACGCTGCGCGTCCGCTCGCGGTCGCGCTGTCGTGGGTCGCCGCGGCGCTCCTCGCGATCGCGCTCGGGCGCGCCGCCGGCGTCGGGGTGGCCGAGGGCGCGGCGGTCGCCGGCCTGCTCGGGGTGGCGCTGTATCTCGGCGCGGGGACGCGCTACGCGGTGTTCCTGCCGTCGCTCGCCGTCAACCTGCTCCTCGCCTGGTTCTTCGGCCGCACGCTTCTCCGCGGGCGGGTGCCGCTCGTGACCTCGATCGCGCGCGTCGTGCGCGGCGCGGACCCCCTCGCACCCGAGCTCGAGCGCTACACCCGGTACGCGACCCTCGCGTGGTGCCTCTTCTTCGTGGCGATGGCCGCGATCTCGGCGGCGCTCGCGGCGTTCGCCCCGCTCGCCGCGTGGTCGCTCTTCGCGAACGTGCTCGCCGCGCCGCTGGTCGCGGCGATGTTCGCCGCCGAGTACGCCTATCGCCGCCGGCGGCTCGCCGGCTACCCCCACGTGCCCCCGCTCGCCGTGCTGCGGCGCCTCGCCGCCGCCGGCTTCGCCGTCGCCCGCCCGACCGCGAAGTGACCGGCGCGCCCGACATCGCCGGCGTTCCGCTGGTCGCGCTGCGCGCCGCGGCCGAAGCCTTCGCGTGGTCGGGCGGGACGCGCACGAGCGTCCGCGATTTCCTGGCCGACGTAGCCGCGCTCGCCCAGCGCCTGCCAGGGCGCGCGCACGTCGTGAACCTCTGCACCGATCGCTACCGCTTCGCGGTGGCGTTCGCCGCCGCGCTCGTGCGCGGCCAGGTGAGCCTGCTGCCGCCGAGCCGTGCCCCCGAGTTCCTGCTGCGGCTCGCCGGGCAGTATCCGGATCTCTACTGCCTCGCCGACGAAGCGGTCGGCTGGTGCCCGCTCGAGGCGGTCCGCTACCGGGAGCGGCTCGATCCCCCACCGGGCGAACCCGCGGCCCCGGTGCTGCCCGCGGCGCAGGTGGCGGCGATTGCGTTCACCTCCGGCACCACCGGGGCGCCGACGCCGCACGTCAAGCTCTGGGGCGCGCTCGCGCGTGGCGCCGTCGCCGAGGCGCGCGCGCTCGGGCTCGATCGCGTTCCGGGCGCGACCCTGGTCGGCACCGTGCCGCCGCAGCACATGTACGGCTTCGAGTCGACCGTGCTGCTCGCGCTCCAGAACCGGCTCGCGCTGCACGGCGACCGCCCGTTCTATCCGGGCGACGTGCGCGCCGCGCTGATGGCGATCCCCGCGCCGCGGGTGCTCGTCACGACGCCGGTGCATCTGCGCGCGCTGGCGCTCGACGGCACCGAGTCTGCCGCCGCTCGAGCTCATCCTGTCCGCGACCGCGCCGCTGCCGACCGACACGGCGGCGAGCGCCGAAGCGCGCTACGGCGCGCCGGTGCGCGAGATCTTCGGGTTCACCGAGGCCGGCATGGTCGCCTCGCGCCGCACGACCGAAGGCCCGGTCTGGCGGCTCCTGCCGGGCGTTCGCCTGCGTGCCGACGGCGAATCGTTCTGGGCCGAGGGCGGGCACATCCCGCAGCCCGCGCGGTTCACCGACATCGTCGAGGTCATCGACGCCGAGCGGTTCGTCGTCAGCGGCCGCACCGCCGACCTGGTGAACGTCGCCGGCAAGCGCGCTTCGCTCGCCGGGCTGAACGCCGAGCTGCTCGCGATCCCGGGCGTGGTGGACGGCGCCTTCTATCTGCCCGAGGTGGAAGGCGGGGGCGTGGAGCGGGTCGCGGCCCTCGTGGTCGCCCCCGGCCTCAACGCCCGCCGCCTGCGCGCCGAGTTGCGCCGGCGCATCGACCCCGCGTTCCTCCCGCGGCCGCTGCACCTCGTGGACCGGCTGCCGCGCAACGCGACCGGCAAGATCTCGATCGAGAGCCTCCGCGCCCTCGCCGCCGGCCGCCCGCGGCGATGAGACAGGCGGCCTACCCGGGCGAGCGTCCGCCGCACGCGCCGGAGACCGGCTGGTCGGCGCGCCTGCTCGGGCGCTTCCATGCGACCGGCGTCTTCTGGTACCGGTTGAACCGGTGGCTGGTGACCGCCGCGCCGGACTGGCTGATGACGCCGATGATCGCCGCCTTGACGCCGTTCGCCTACGCCGTCCTCGTCCGCGTCCGCCGCGCGATCGGCGCGAACCTCGCGGCGGCACTTGGTCCGGCCGGCTTCCTCGAGCGGCAGCGGCGTGTGCTGCGCACCATCCGCACCTTCGGCATGTGCCTGATCGAGCGCTACGAGCGCTTCTCGACCGACCGTCCGTTCGCGATCGAGCTCGAGGCGCTGGAGCACTGGCGCGCGGTCGCGGACGGCGGCCGCGGGTTCGTGATGGTGACCGCGCACCTCGGGCTCTACGAGGCCGGGTCGATGGTGCCGGTGGCGAAGGAGGCGCGCTACGTCCACCTCGTGCGCGAGCCCGAGCTCGATCCGCGGGCGCAGGCCTTCATCCGGGAAACCGTTGCCGCGGTGGAGGGCACACACTACCGGATGCACTTCCAGACCGGCGACCCGTTGCAGGCGGTCGCGCTCGTCGAGGCGCTCGAACGCGGCGAGATCGTTGCCGTCCAGGCCGACCGCCCGCACGCGGGCGGGAAGACCGTCGCGGCGACGCTCTTCGGGCGGACGTTTCCGTTGCCGGTCGGTCCGGCAGTGCTAGCGCGCACGGCGCGGGTGCCGATCCTGCCGGTGTTCGCGCTGCGCGAAGGGCGGCGGCGCTTCCGCCTCGTGTTCCGCCCGCCGATCGAGGTTGCGCGCAGCGCCGACCGCGGCGCGGATCTCGCGGCGGCGATGGGACGGGTCGCGGGCGAGATCGAGTACGCGATCCGACGCGTGCCGAATCAGTGGTTCGCGTTTCGCGAGCTGTGGCCGGACCGGCCGCCCGGCTAAGACGAGGACCGTCGCGATCGTCCCGCGCAGCACCCGCCGCGGGCCGTGCTCGACCTCCACGGCGTAGTGCGTGAGCGGCGGCGCTGCGGCGGCGAGGCGCACCGACACGGCGAGATCGGTGTCGGCCGGCACGTCCGCCGCGAAGAACACGATGTCGCGGAGCGCGACGAGATAGCCCATGCGCGGCGCGGCCACGCCGCCTTCGCGCCAGCGCAGCAGGCCCTCCCACGTCGCCGCGGCCTGCGCCGCCGCCTCGATGACGGCGAGCGCCGGCGCGCTCCCGCCGGTGACGAGGGGGCACATGGCCGGAATGCGGGCCGTGCAGATCAGACCGTCGGGCATCTCGCCGGTGATCCCGGTCACGAAGCGCATCGGCGGATGCTGCGGGAGCAGCGTCTCCGGGGCAGGCGCGTCCGCCGGCGGCAGGACGATCGTGGTCTGCGCCGCCGAGGCGGCGCCGCGTTGCAGCGGACCGAGCTCGAACGCGGCGTTCGCGACCAGGGTCTCGCCGCGCGTGATGTCCACGCGCACCCGGCCGTTCGTCGCTCGCGCCGCCAGCTCGAGCCGGTCGCCCGGCACCACGAGGTGCCGCAGCCGCGCGAACGGGATCGTGTGCACCGGGGCATCGCGTGCCGAAACGCGCATGGCCGTCTCCACCATCATTGCGAGCTCGACCACGCCCGGCAGGATCGGGCGCCCGGGGAAGTGGCCGGCGAAGTACGGTGCGTCGGCCGCGAGGGTGATGCTCGCCTTCACGCGCGCCTCGCCGTGACGGCCGCGACCACGAACAGGGGTAAGGTTTCGCGGATCGCGCCGATATCGGGATAGACCCGCACGTCCGTGAACCCGTTGGCCGCGAGCGCCTGCGTCCACTGCTCCGGTGTCAGGAAGCCGCCGTTGGGACGCCAGCCGGGAACGAGGATCGGGTCGCGGAACGACGCGAGCAGATTGAACGCGAGCTCGACGTACACCGGCCGCCCGGCAAACGGGCGGACGCATTCCGAGATCACCAGCGCGCCGCCCGGGGCGAGCGCGGCGCGGACCTCGGCGAGCGTCGCGGCGAGGTCGCGCGCGACGTGGAGCACGTTGACGCCGTAGACGAGCGCGTAGGCGCCGGGCGCGACGCCGAACGGACGATCGATGTCGAGCGCGCCGAACTCGAGCCCGCGGTCCGCGAAGCGTGCGCGCAGCGACCGCTCGGCGCGCCGCATGAAGAGCGGGGAGATCTCGGTGAAGCGGTACGACGGCGCAGCCGCCGCGTCGAGCCGCTCGAGGAGCGCTTCCGCGCCGCTGCCGAGCCCGCCGCCGAGCTCGAGGACCGGGCCGGGCCGCGCCGCCAGGGCACGCGCCGCCGCGACCGCCCCGATCGCGTTCGCTGATCGCGTAGAGCGGATTTGCGTTCGAGAAATACTTCGACCACGCTACCACCCCCTCCGCGTCGAAGAGGGCCTGCTCGCCGGTGAGCTCGCCGCGCAGCACCGCCGGATAGCGCTCTGCCGCCATCGCCGCGATGCGGTACGACGGCAGGCAGCGCTCGTCGTTCGCGGCCTGCGCCGCCAGGATCTCTTCCGGGTCGAGCGACGGGAGCGGCTTCGCCGCGCGGAAGCGCGCGCTGTCGTCGGAAGCCGACACCTGCTCGAGCCAGCCCCGCGCAGCGAGCGTTGCGATCAGCCATGCCGCAGGCACGCGCGCGACCGCCGGGGCGAGCCCCGCGCGCGCGATCGCTTCCTCCACGGTAGCCGGCTCGGCGCACGCCTCGGCGAGCCCGGTCGAGCGGAACGCCGCGAGCGCGAGCCGGGCCACATACTCTTCGATCAGGTCGCACGAGCGCCCGAACGCGTCGTCGCAGAGCGGGAGGATCTCGGCCGGGATGAGCGCCGCCCTTGCGTCGCCCGGCGCGCGATTCGTTGCGATTGGCACCCGCCGAGTTTAACGCGGACCGACGCCCCACCTCCGGCGCGGGCGCTTGTTATGCTTCGGCGCATGCGTGCCGTGGTGATCGGCGTTGTGCTTGCAGTGCTCGCGGCGTCGCCGGCGCGGGCGGTCGATCCGCCGCTCGCGCTCGGCCCGCTGATGGCCGCGCTCGCGAAGAACGGGCCGGGCACCGTGCGCTTCGCGGAGACGAAGACGAGCGCGCTCCTCAAGGCGCCGGCCGAGTCGAGCGGCACGCTCACCTACGCCGCGCCGTCGCGGCTCGAGAAGCACACGCTCGAGCCGCGCGACGAGCGCTTCGCGGTCGACGGCGACACGGTGGCGATCGAGAGCACCGCGCGGAACACGGGGGACAAGAGACGCTTCGAGCTCCGCCTGAGCGAGTACCCGGCGATCCGCGCGTTCGTCGAGAGCATCCGCGGCACGCTCGCCGGCGACCTCGCGGCGCTGCGCCGCTACTACCGCGTCGAGCTCGACGGCACCTGGTCCGACTGGCGGCTGCACCTCCTGCCGTCCGACCCGCAGATGGCCGAGCTCGTCCAGAAGGTGCTGATCGGCGGCGCCGGCGGGGAGGTACGGCGGATCGAGATCCTCGAGACGAGCGGCGACCGCTCCGTGATGACGATCACCAAGCCGAAGGACCGCGGTTGAGCGCCCGGCGCGGGCCGCTTCTCGTCTGGCTCGCCTTCGTCGCCGCGTGCGCTGCCGTCGCGGCGCACACGCGTTTCACCGCGGACATGTCCGCGTTCCTGCCGGAGGCCGCGACGCCGGCGCAGCGGCTGCTCGTCGGCGAGCTGCGCGAGGGCGTCGCCTCGCGGCTCCTGCTGCTCGGCATCGAGGAGGCGGAGCCCGACAAGCTCGCCGCGCTCAGCCGCGCGCTCGCGAAGACGGTTGCAGGGTCGGGCCGAGTTCGTCTACGTCGCGAACGGCGACGCGGCGCTCGCGGGGGCCGACCGCGACTTCCTGTTCGCGAACCGCTACGTCCTGAGCCCCGGCGTTACGCCCGGGCACTTCGATCGCGGATCGCTCGCCGCCGCGCTCGAACGCGGCTACGAGGCGCTCGCTTCGCCTGCCGGCGCGCTCGTGCGGCGCTACCTTCCGGCCGATCCGACCGGCGAGTTCCTGCGGGTGCTCGCCGGGCTCGAGGGCGAGGCTCGCCCGTCCGACCTACCTCGGCGTCTGGATGTCGCCGGATCAGCGCACCGCGCTCCTCCTCGTGCAGACCGCGGCGCCGGGGTTCGATCTCGACGCGCAGCAGGCGAACCTCGCGCTCATCGGGCAGGCCTTCGCCGCTGCGCGCGACGAGGTCGGTACGTCAGTCGCGGTCCTGCGAGCGCTCGGGGCCGGCGGTCTTCGCAGTGCTCTCCCGCGAGGCGATCCGGGGCGACGTCCGGCGGCTCTCCGCGATCGCGACGGTGATCGTCGCCGGCATGCTGCTGCTCGCGTTCCGCTCCGTCGCCATCCTCGGGCTCGCGTTCGCCCCGGTCGCGACCGGCGCGCTCGCCGGGGTCGCCGCGGTCGCGCTCGGGTTCGGCACGGTCCACGGCATCACGCTCGGCTTCGGCGTCGTGCTGATCGGCGAGGCGATCGACTACGCGATCTACTTCTACGCGCAGCGTTCCGGCGACGAGCCGGCGGCCGCCTCGTTCGCGCGCATCTGGCCGACCCTGCGCCTCGGCCTCGCCGTGTCCGCGGCGAGCTTCTGCGCGATGCTCTTCGCCGGCTTTCCCGGGCTCGCGCAGCTCGGTCTCTTCGCGGTCGTCGGGCTCGCCGCCGCCGCCGCCGTCACGCGCTGGGTGCTGCCCGGAATCCCGGTGCGCGCCGCGGCTCCGGCCGGCGTGGACCTCGTCGCACGCCTGGTGCCGCGCTGGCGGTGGCCGCTCAAGGCGCGGCTCGCGGCGCTCGGGCTCCTCACCGCGCTCAGCGCGGCGGTCATCTGGCACGAGCGCCCGATCTGGGACGACGACCTCGGGCGGCTGAATCCGGTCGGCGCGGCCGAGCAGGCGCTCGACAAGCGGCTGCGCGACGCGCTCGGGGCGCCGGATGCACGGTGGCTCGTCGTCGTGTCGGGCGCGACGGAGGACGCCGCGCTCGAGGCCGCGGAGTCGCTCGCGCGCCCGCTCGCCGCGCTGGTGGAGGCGAAGGCCATCGCCGGCTACGACTCGCCCGCGGCCTATCTTCCGAGCCGGCGCACGCAGGCGGCGCGCCGCGCGGCGCTGCCCGACGACGCGACGCTCCGCATGGATCTCGCCGCGGCGGTGGCCGCGTCGCCGTTCAAGCCGGATCTCTTCGAACCGTTCCTGCGCGATGTCGCCGCCGCGCGCGCCGCGCCGCCGCTCGAGCGCGCGCGCCTCGCCGGCACCGCGTTCGGGCTGAAGACCGACGCGCTGCTCGTCCGCCGCGACGGCCGCTGGCACGCGCTCCTCCCGGTCCGCGGCGTCGCCGACCCGGCCGCCCTCGCGGCGCGGATCGCCGCGGACGGGCCGCCCGGGGCCGCGCTCCTCGACATCCGGGCCGAGTCGACCGCGCTCCTCGCGAGCTACCGCGAGCGCGCCCTGGTGCTGTGGGGCGTCGGGCTCGCGATCATCGTCGCGCTGCTCGCGATCCATCTCCGCTCGGCCTTGCGCGTGGCGCAGGTCCTCGCCCCGATCGCCGGCGCCGTGACGGCCGCCGCCGCGATCCTCCTCGCGGCCGGGACGAAGCTCACGCTGTTCCATCTCGTCGCGCTCCTCCTCGTCGCCGGCGTGGGCTCCAACTACGCGCTCTTCTTCGAGCGCGAGCCGCCCGACGAGGGCGAGCGGCGGCGCACCGTCTTCTCGGTCGCGTTCTGCGCCGCGACCACGGCACTCGCCTTCGGACTGCTCGCCTGGTCGCAGGTGCCGGTGCTGAAGATGATCGGCGCGACCGCCGCGATCGGCGCGGTGGCGAGCCTCGCGGCCGCGACGCTGATCGCGCGCGGCCGGGGCTGATAGAATTGCCGCCCGCGAGCCGCATGCCGGATCCTGCTCGCTTCCCGGCGCCGTCCCGACCTTGACTCCCCTGATCGTCACCCGCTATACCGGCGTCAATTGCCTCGGCCGCGGCGTCGAGGCGTGGTGGGCGGCCTTGCGTGCGCGCCGGTCGGGGCTCGCGGCGTGCGATTTCGAGGACGCGGCCCTCGACACCTTCATCGGCCGCGTCGCGGGCGTCGAGGACGTGACGCTGCCCGGCGCGCTCGCGGCGTTCGACTGCCGCAACAACCGTCTCGCCTGGCTCGGCCTCGCAGCAGGACGGATTCCGCGAGGCGGTGCTCGCCGCGCGCGAACGCCACGGTCCGGGCCGCATCGCGGTCATCCTGGGGACCAGCACTTCCGGCGTGCTCTCGACCGAGCGCGCCTACCAGCGCCGCGATCCGGGCTCGGGCGCGCTGCCGGCGGACTTCCGCTTCGCCGAGACCCAGAGCACCTACTCGCTCGTCGGCGTTCGTCCGCGTCGCGCTCGGGCTGGAAGGGCCCGGCGCACGTCGTGTCGACCGCCTGTTCGTCGAGCGCGAAGGTGTTCGCGAGCGCGGCGCGGCTGCATCGGCGCGGGGTTCGCCGACGCCGCGGTCGTCGGCGGCGCGGACAGCCTTTGCCTCACGACGCTGTACGGCTTCCGGTCGCTCGAGCTGCTGTCGGGCGCGCCGTGCCGTCCGTACGACGCCGAGCGGAACGGCATCTCGATCGGCGAGGGCGCCGGGTTCGCGCTGCTCGAGCGCGACCGGGGACGGGCCGGCGCTCGCCGGTGTCGGCGAGAGCTGCGACGCGTACCACATGTCGACGCCGCATCCCGAGGGACTCGGCGCGCGGCTCGCGATGGAGCGCGCGCTCGCCGCGGCCGGCCTCGCGCGCCGACGCGGTCGGCTACGTCAACCTGCACGGCACGGCGACCCGCACCAACGACGTCGCCGAGGGCCGCGCCGTCCACGACGTGTTCGGGCCGCGGACGCCGTGCAGCGCGACCAAGGGTGCGCACGGGCACCTGCTCGGCGCCGCCGGTATCACCGAGGCGATCGTCGCGCTGCTCGCGCTCGAGCGCGGCTTCCTGCCGGGTACGGCCGAACACGCGCGCGCTCGACGTCGAAATGCGCCTGCCGGGTGCTGATCGAGGGCTGAGGCGGCCGCGCCGCGCTACGTGCTGTCGAACTCGTTCGGCTTCGGCGGCAACAACTGCAGCGTGATATTCGGGCGCCCCGAGGATAAAGGCGTACGTCGACGGCGTCGGTCTGCTCGCCCCCGGCCTCCCGGGCTGGCACGCGGCGCGGCCGGTGCTCGCGGGCGACGCGCGCTACGAACCCGGCGAGATGCCGCGCCCGACCGCGGAGATCCTGCCGCCGGCGGAGCGGCGCCGCTGCGGCGACCTGGTCAAGCTCGCGCTGCACGTCGGCACCGAGGCGCTCGCGCCGAGCGGCGCCCGCGCGGACGAGCTGGCGACGGTGTTCACCTGCGCCACCGGGAGCGGCGAGGTGCTGCACCAGATCTGCGAGACGCTCGCCGGCACCGCCCGCGACGTGTCGCCGACGCGCTTCCACAACTCGGTGCACAACGCGGCGGCCGGCTACTGGAGCATCGCGACCGGCGCGCGCACGGCCTCGACGAGCCTGTGCGCCCACAGGGCAGCCTCGCGGCCGGCCTGCTCGAGGCCACGGTCCAGGCCGCCGCGGAGCGTCGCACCGGTGCTGCTCGTCGCGTACGACCTGCCGCCGCCGCCACCGCTCGCTGCGGTCGTGCCGTGCACGGTGCCCGTGCGGGCTGGCGCTGCTGCTCGCGCCGGCGCGCGGCGCGTCGAGCCTCGGACGAGCTCGAGTTCGACGTCGCGCACGAGGGCGCGGAGACGACGCTTCGCCGATCCCGCGCTCGAGCGACTGCGGACCGGGAACGCCGCGGCGCGCGGCCTGCCGATTCTCGCCGCGTTCGCAGCCGGGCGGGAGGCGCCGCATGACGCTCGAGTGGCTGCCCGGCCTGCGGCTGCGCGTCGCGGCGACGCCCTACGGCCGGGCGTGACGCGGCGGGCCCCGGATGAAGCGCGCGCTGGTGACCGGAGCGACCGGCGCGATCGGGCCGGCGATCTGCCGCGAGCTCGCGCGCGCCGGCCTGCACGTGATCGTGCACGGGAACAAGCGGACCGAGGCGGCCGCGCGCCTGGTGACCGAGATCACCGCGGCCGGCGGCGCGGCCGAGCATGCCGCGTTCGACGTCACCGACGCCGACGCGACGGCGCACGTGCTCGAGCGGCTGCTCGGCCACGGGGCGATCCAGGTGCTCGTGAACAACGCCGGCGCGCACGCCGACGCGCCGATGCCCGGCATGACGCGCGCGCAGTGGCGCAGCGTGGTGGACGTCAACCTCAACGGCTTCTTCAACGTCACCCAGCCGCTGCTCCTGCCGATGCTCGGGACGCGCTGGGGGCGGATCGTCAGCATCTCCTCGGTGTCGGCGCTGATCGGCAACCGCGGCCAGGCGAACTACGCTGCGGCCAAGGCGGCGCTGCACGGCGCGACGAAGGCGCTCGCGCTGGAGATGGCCCCGCGCGGCGTGACGGTGAACGTCGTCGCGCCCGGCGTCGTCGAGTCGCCGGCGACGGCCAAGGCGTTTCCGCCCGAGCGGATCAAGACGCTCGTGCCGATGCAGCGCGCCGGCACGCCGGAGGAGGTCGCGGCGCTGGTCGGCTTCCTCGTTTCCGACCACGCCAGCTACATCACGGGACAGATCGTCGCGGTCGCCGGAGGCCTCGCGTGAGCCCGCCGGGCCGTCCCAAGGGCGAACCCCGAGCGCCTTTTGGCGCGAGGGTCATCCAATGACGCCGCCGGCCGAGCAGCGCTACGCGGTCGTGATCCCGGCCTACAACGAGGCGGCGACGATCGCCGACGTCGCCGCGCGCGCGGCGGCGGTCGCGGCGACGGTGATCGTGGTGGACGACGGCTCGACCGACGGCACGCACGAGCGCCTGGGCGGGCTGCCGGTGGTGCTGCTCCGGAACGACCGCAACCTCGGTAAGGGCGCGAGCCTCTGGCGCGGCCTGCAGCACGCGCTCGCGCTCGGCGCCGAGGGCGTCGTGACGCTCGACGGCGACGGACAGCACGCGCCCGAAGACGTGCCGCGCCTCGTGCGCGTCGCGCGGGCGCACCCCGACGACATCGTGATCGGTGCCCGGCTCATCGGCCGCGAGACCTCGCCGCGGGCGCGCCGCATGGCGAACCGCGTGGGCGATTTCTTCATCGGCTGGGCTGCCGGGCAGCCGCTCGACGACAGCCAGTCGGGCTTCCGCGTCTACCCGGCCTCGCTCCTGCGGCGGCTCGAGGTGGGGCACGGCCCGACGCGCGGGTTCGTGTTCGAGAGCGAGGTGCTGATCGCCGCGGCACGGCTCGGGGTGAGGTGCCGCTCGGTCGCGATTGCGGCGGTCTACCCGCGGGGCGCGCGACCGAGCCACTTCCGTCCGGTGGCCGACATCGCGCGCATCGGCGGCATGATCCTGTGGCAGCTCGCGCGCCGGGGGATGTACCCGGCCGGGCTGTACCGCAGCCTCGTGCGACGCACCCGGGAGGACGCCGTCACCGCCGACGAGGCGAGCTAGCGGCGCGTCAATCCGGCGTGATGACGGTGGTACCCGACTTCGCGAACACCCACGCGATCGCGATGCCGCCGCCGAGCGCGTAGTTCTGCTTGACCAGCGGGCTCTGGTCGAACACTGCACCGCTCAGGTTGTCGTAGCGGACGTAGGCGCCGACCCAGAACTCGCCGATGTGCCGGCTGAGCGAGGCGAAGAAGGTCGCGCCCGAGTAGCCGCCGGGCGCGGTGTACGCCGGGCGATCGGGCGTGGCGTACTGCTGCGGGACGCCGTAGAAGTACTCGTGGTACTTCTGCGTGCCGAAGAGCGGGCCGGCGCTAAAGCCGACGTTCCAGCGACCGCCGAGGAACTCGGGTCGCACGTCCAGGTTGAGGTTCGGGTAGAAGATCCAGCCCTGGTTCTCCCAGTGCGGTGAGGTGTTGAAGGCGAACACCGCGCGCACCGGCAGGCGCAGCCGCAGGCGGTAGTTGTAGTCGATCTTCCGGTCGCGCGCGAGCAGGATATCGACGACCGGTCCCACTTCGACCGTCGCGTCGAGGTCGGGCATGCCGGCGCGTGGGCTGTCCTGGCTGTTGTTGACGGGCGGCGTCGCGTACATGCTGACGTCGAGCTCGACGCGGTCGGACTGGAAGAAGATGCCGCGGATGCCCTCGCGGTCGACCTTGAAGTAGTCGCCGCGATAGGCGAAGAACGGGAACGGGTACAGGTAGCCCTGGCTCTGGTTGGAGCCGCGGTAGTCCGGCAGGTAAAGGCCGAGCGGTCCGACGCCGACCTCCCACAGCGGCCGCTCGACCGCGCGCGCCGCCTGCGGCAGCACGGCGGCGACGAGCGCGAGCGCGGCGAGGAGGCGCCGCACCTAAGCCGCTTCCACCGGGCGGATCGCCTCGCGGCGCCGGCGCCAGGTGCGCACGCTCGTGCGCAGCCGCGCGCAGCAGAAGAAGTAGTAGATGCTGCGGAAGAGGTAGAGCCGCGGCATGACCGGCCGGAAGCGGAACACGTCGCCGGCGAGGAACGACACCACCGCCGACTGCACGCCGAGCAGGTTTTTCGGCCCCATGATGAGGTTGCGCATCGTGGGCGAGGTCATGCGGTAGATCATCCACGAGAACGTGCGCAGGCCCCGCCGGACCTGGCGGTCGAACTGCCGGTAGAGGCGCGGGGCGGCCCGCGGGTCGCGCAGCACGCCCTCGACGACGTCGGCGCCGAGGAACGCGCTGTTCATGGCGAGGTACACCCCGCTCGAGAACACCGGGTCGATGAAGCCGTACGCATCGCCGACGAGGATGTAGCGGTCGCCGGCCATCCGGTCGGCGTAGTAGGAGTAGTTGCCGGTGGCGGTCGCGGGTCCGGTGAGCTTGGCGTCGCGCAGCCGCGCCGAGAGCTCGGGCGAGAGCGCCAGCGTCTCGAGGAAGAACTCGGTGAGGTCGCCGTTTCGCGTCTTGAGGTAGTAGGGCCAGCACACTGCGCCGACGCTCGTCGTGCCGTCCTTCAGCGGGATGAACCACATCCAGCCGTGCGGGAACCAGAAGATGCTGATGTTGCCTTCCTCGCGCCCGGGCAGGCGCTCGGCGCCGGTGAAATGGCCGAAGAGCGCGGCGCTCGAGTGCTTTTCGTTCCGCCGCTTCAGGCCGAGCTTGCCGGCGAGGAAGGTGTCGCGTCCCGACGCGTCGACGAGGAATCGCGCGCGGATGCGGCCGGTTCCGCCGGCGTCGTCGGCGAACGCGGCCTCGACGCCGTCCGGATCGAACTCGACGGCGGTCACGCGCGTCCCCTCGTGGACCTGCGCGCCACGTTCCGCGCAGTGCCGCAGCAGCAGATGATCGAACTCGGAGCGCCGCACCTGGTAGGCATACGGCCACGCCGGGTCGAGCTGCTCGCTGAAGTCGAACGTGAGCGAGCGGCCGTGCTCGGCGGAGCAGAACTCCGCGCCGTGCTTGATCATCGCGATCGACTCGACCTTCGCCCGGACCCCGAGGCGCTCGAAGAGCGGCAGGTTGAGCGGCAGCAGCGACTCGCCGATGTGGAAGCGGGGGTGCCGGTCCTTCTCGGCCACGACCACCTCGTACCCCCGGCCGGCGAGCAGGGTGGCGATCGTGGAGCCGGCGGGACCGCCTCCGATCACGAGCACGTCGCAGCGGGCGGCCGGGACAGGACCGGCAGGGGCGGACGTTGAGGGTGTCGAAGATGCGGCAGGCTGCACGGGAACCTCTGGCAGGCGGTGAAAATCTACCACGACCCGCGTGGAGCCGGCGGCTCGCCTCTGGAATAATCGGGCGCATGTCGCCCGATTCGATCCACGCCGGGGCGGGCCCGGCCGCGCGGCCCTGGCGGCCCGCCGCGGCGCTCAAGGCGAGCGTGGTGCTGCACGCCGGCGGCCTCGCGGTGCTCGCCGTGGCGCCCGAGGCCTGGACCGCGGTGCTGGCCGCGGTCGCGGCCAACCACCTGGCGCTCTTCGGCGCGAGCTTTGCGCCGCGGAGCGACCTGCTCGGCCCCAACCTGACGCGCCTGCCGGACGCGGCGGTGGCTCGCCGCGAGATCGCAATCACCTTCGACGACGGCCCCGATCCGGAGATCACGCCGCGGGTACTCGATCGTCTCGACCGGGCCGGCGCGCGCGGGACGTTCTTCTGCGTCGGAGCTCGCGCGGCGGCGCACCCGGGTGTCGTGCGCGAGATCGTGCGCCGCGGCCATGCGGTGGAGAACCACAGCCAGCAGCATTCGACCGCGTTCGGCTGGTACGGACCCGATCGCCTGCGCCGCGAGATCGGCGCCGCCCAGGACACGCTCGGCCGCCTCGCCGGACGCGCACCGGCGTTCTTCCGCGCGCCGTTCGGCGTGCGCAGCCCGTTCGTCGACCCGGTGCTCGCGCGCCTCGGCCTCGCCTACGTCTCATGGACGCGCCGCGGCTACGATACGGTCGATGCCGATGCCGCGCGCGTGCTCGCGCGGCTCGCCGGCCGGCTCGACGCTGGCGACGTGCTCGTGCTGCACGACGGCGTCGCGACCGGTGCACAGCGCGGGCAGCCGGCGGTGCTCGAGGTGCTCCCGCGGCTCCTCGAGTTGGCGGCGGGGCGCGGGCTGAAGCCGGTCACGCTCGGCACCGCCTGCGGGTGACCGACCCGGCGCTCGAGCGCGTCTTCGACGCCGCCGCCCGCCGGTACGCGCCGGCCGGGCGGTTCGCCCGCCACTTCGCCCGCGGCAAACTGGGAGGCGACCCGGTCTTCGCCGAGATCCTGCGCCGGGGGCTGATCCCGGACGGCGCGCGCCTCCTCGACCTCGGCTGCGGACAGGGGATCCTCCTCGCGCTGCTGGTCGCGGCGCGCGATCAGTACCGCGCCGGCACGTGGCCGGCCGGGTGGCCGCCGCCGCCGGCGCGTTTCGCGCTGCGCGGCATCGATTTCCTCGCCAAGGACGTCGCACGCGGCAACGTGGCGCTCGGGGGGGAGGGGACAGTGGAGCGGGGGGACTTGCGCACCGCGCCGCTGCCGCCGGCCGACGTCGTGGTGCTGATGGACGTGCTGCACTACCTCGAGCCCGACGCGCAGGATCGCCTCCTCAAGCGCATCGTGCAGGCACTCGGTCCCCGGGGGCTCTTCCTGACCCGGGTCGGCGATCCGTCGGTCGGGTTCGTCGCTGCGTTCTCCTGGGGCCTCGATCAGGCGGTCGCCTTTGCCCGCGGCCAGGGGCTGCACCGGTTTCACCGCCGCAGCATCGCGGAGTGGCGGGATGCGCTCGAGCGGCACGGGCTCGCCGTCACGGCGGAGCCGATAAACGGCGGGAGGCTCTTCGCGAACGTGCTGCTGGTGGGGCGGAAGCGCTAGAGCGGGAACGCCGCCGAAGGGGCGGCGGCTAGCGCTTCCTGTTGAACGGCTCGTACACCCACTCGGCCTCGATCTGGCGCTCGCGGGTCGCGACGCGGACTCGCACCGGCAGCGCGCGGATCGTTCGGACCCGTCGCCGCCGCCGGGTCGAAAGCAGACCTTCGCAGAGTCGCCTCCCGGCGAAAATCGGCTGTATCGCCCCGTCGCTGAAAGCGGTCGTGGCGCCGGGCGGTGGCTAGCGAGAAGCTGAACGAGTCAGCGAAAGGCGTCCCGCGACGACGGGCGGCCCACGACCGGCGGCTCGATCTCGCGCTCAAGCATCGTGCGATAGACGAGGCCGCCGAGCGCCGCACCGACGAGTGGCGCAAGCCAGAACAGCCAGAGTTGCTGGACATAAGCCATCCCCGCGAAGAGGGCCGGGGCGGTGCTGCGCGCGGGATTGACCGACGTGTTCGTGACCGGGATGCTGATGAGGTGAATGAGCGTCAACGCGAGCCCGATCGTGAGGCCGGCGAATCCGACGGGCGCGCGCTGATGCGTCGCGCCGAGGATGACGATTAGAAACATGAACGTCATCACGACCTCGGTGACGATCGCGGCGCCCATGCTGTACTTGCCGGGCGAGAGCGAGCCGAAGCCGTTCGAAGCAAAGCCCGCCGACGGGTCGAAGCCCGCGCGGCCGGTCGCGATGACATACAGGACCGCCGCGGCGACGATCGCGCCGGCAAGCTGCGCTACCCAATAGGGCAAGAGGTACGCGGCCGGAAACCGGCCACCAGCCCACAGCCCGAAGGACACCGCTGGGTTGAAGTGACCGCCCGAGATCGGCCCGAGGGCATAGGCGGCGGTGAGGACCGAGAGACCAAATGCAAGCGAAACGCCGGCGAATCCAATCCCGAGCTCGGGAAACGCCGCGGCAAGCACCGCCGAGCCACAGCCGCCGAGGACCAGCCAGAACGTACCGAGGAATTCAGCGAGGAGCTTCGCGGACATGCGGATCTCCTGGTTGGAAGCGCGTCGCGAATGGTGCACCCGGCTTATGACATTTGCAAGCCAGAGCGACAGCGGTTGCCGCTTCCGAGGCCAACGTCCATACCTCCGCAGTATGAGCGAGCAGGCTGCCGAGGAGCGCAAAGCACTCGACGAGGGTAAGCCCGTAACCACGGCGTCGTGCCGGGACGACGTCGCAGCCAAGAAGTAAGCGAGGTTGGGGCTGAGGCATCGCAGCCAAGGAGGACGTACGTGAGGCCCCCCGGATCTCTATCACGATGCAGGGAATCCAGGCGGCGGGCACTTCCTCTCCGGTGCGGAGAAAGTTCATCGCTGACCCCCCACGTCGCCGCCGAGGATGCGGCGCGCACAGCGAAGCTGCAATGCGACGGCGCACAGGTTTAAGCGGACCGCAACCGGCGCGGTGTGCGGAGCGCCCCAGTGCTTGGCTACGTTCTCGAGGGCGATCGACGCCACGTCTCCATCCGCGCGCCGCGGCTCAGAGCTCGGCGGCGGCGAGCGCGCCAAGGCGCAGCAGCTCGTCCTGCAGCCGCTGGCGGATCCGGCCGCACTCCGCGCGGGAGGCGTCGCGCGGGACCGCGACCGGCTCGCCGGCGTGCACGACGATCCGCGCGAACGGGAGCGGAATGCGCGAACGGTCCCACGAGCGCAGCCGGATCGCACCACGCATCGCGCAGCCGATCGGGACGATCGGCCGGCCGGACAGCTTCGCGGCGATGACCGGGCCGAGCTTCGCGACATGCGCCGGGCCGCGCGGGCCGTCGGCGACGAATCCGACGCACTCCCCGCGCCGCGCAAGGTCGATCATGTGCTCCAGCGCCTCGTCACCACCGCGCGACGACGATCCCCGCACGCTACGCAACCCGAGGCGGTGAGCGACGCGCGCGGCGATCTCGCCGTCGCGGCTGCGGCTGATCAGCACCGCAAAGCGCGTGCCGCGGAAGTAGTCGGCAAAGAAACCCATGTCCTCGTGCCACATCGCGCCGATGAACGCTTCGCCGCCCCGCGCCCTCGCAAGCAGTCCGCGATCGTCGACCCTGACGCGGCACGTGCCGATGATGCCGCGCAGTATTACCGGCGCGATGCCGGCCACAGCGCTTGCGCCGAGCTCGAACCAAATCTGATGCGAGGACAGCATCTATCGCGGGGGCGGTCAAGATGGGCCGCCATAATAGCAGCGCCGCGACCGGCTTCAGCGCGGCGGCGATCCGAAGAAGCTCCGGAATGCCGCCACGGCCCGGTCCACTCCTCCGGAGTGGCAAGCGCTTTGACCTTCCTGCATAGATTTGTGAACACGCGGCCCTTTTTCACGATCTCGGCCATCCCGGCCAGGAAGCCCTCGCCTCTGAGGCTCTTGTAGCAAAGCGTTAGCGTGTACTCGAGACGCCCGAACGCCACCACAACATCGCCAATCGCTGCGCGGAACGCGTCTGCAAATTTGTCTTCGATCTGGAACGTTGTGGTGTCGTTTGCCATAGCGTTTCTCCCTCAGGTAGTCTTTGCTTCGAGCCGGCGCAGTAGATTCGCGACCGTAGCCGCGGGGACTTGTACATTGGTGCTGGGTGCCGTAGCGCCGCGGCGCTACGCGCCGCGGGGGCCAGGTCAGAGCGGGCCGAGACTGCTGCACAATGCAATATCACATCGGCCAAAGAGGAGACAGATGCGGCCCATCGCTGAATTCACTAAGACCACGCTGATCGGTGGCGTCCTCGTCATCATTCCGGTGTACCTGAGCGTGCTCTTGCTGTTGAAGGCATTCGCCGGCGTGGTCGGGCTGGTCGCGCCCATCACCGAGGGACTGCCCGTGACCCTGCCGTTCCGCGAGGTGATCGCGATGTTGGTGCTGATCGGCGTCTGCTTCGTCTGTGGGATCGCGGTGCGCACGGGCCCGGGCCTGCGGGCGAAGAACGCGCTCGAGCGGTCAGTGCTCGAGAAAATTCCAGGCTATGCACTGATCCGCGGGCTCGCGGGCCGTATCGCCGGCCAAACCGACGAGCAAACCTTCGCCGTAGTGTTGGTGGAAATCGAGGATGCCCTCGTGCCGGCCTTCCTTGTCGAGGACTGCGGCGACGGCCAGTGCGCGGTATTCGTGCCCTCGGTGCCCACGCCTGCCGCCGGCTCGATCTACATCATCGCGAACGAGCGCGTGCATCCGGTCGACGTGCCATTCACGCTGGCCGTGAGCGTGATTTCGAAGTGGGGTGCGGGTGCGGGTGAGTTGCTGGCAGGCATGAAGCGCGCCGCACAGAAGTCCGCGCCGGTCAACGTGTGAGTCGAGGGACGCCTGAGCGAACGACGCTTCCCAGCGCGCTCGAAGTTCCCGACAGGCTACCGCCGCGGCGGCCTTGTCGGAGGTCTTGAGGGAGATCCTGATGTCGGCTCGGGGGAAACCACCGGAGGAGGTCTTGTGGGACCTTGCAACGGAAGTAGCACCGAGCGCCCCGCCTTACGAGATTTGCTTCGCCACGCACGTCGTCCTCCAAGTCTCAGTTGGAGGGCACTTCCCGGTCACACCTCGCCCCTAGGGCTGGCTCAGGCTCCGCCCGCCTAGCGCTTCCTGTTGAACGGCTCGTACACCCACTCGGCCTCGATCTGGCCTTCGCGGGTCTCGACGCGAACTCGCGCCGGGCGGTTCGCCTCGGCCCAGCTGCGGGCGTAGCTCACCGCCACCTTCTTGTCGGAAAAGAAGTGATTCTGGGTGCTGCCCTTGGCGGTCACGGCCCAGCCGTAGACCGGCCCGGGATAGACGACGAAGATCGGCGTTTCGCGCATCTTACTGGATGAGAAATTTGCCGCATCCGGGCGCCGAATGGGCGCCCGGCGTCGTGCCGACCGTGACGTTGTTCCTGCGGGGCATTGTCGAGCGACCGACATCCCGGGATTCGGTTCCGGACGGGACCGATCCGCCCGCCGGCGAAACGCTAGATCAGCCCGCGGCCCGCGAGCTCGTCCTTGACGTACGCGTAGTAGATCGGCGCCGCGATGAGGCCTGGTATCCCAAACGCCGCCTCCATCACGAGCATCGCGAGGAGGAGCTCCCAGGCGCGGGCGCGGATCTCGGTGCCGACGATGCGCGCGTTCACGAAATACTCGAGCTTGTGGATGAGCACCAGGAAGACGAGCGAGCCGACCGCCGCGCCGAGCGAGTAGGAGAGGCTGACGATCACGATCACCGTGTTCGAGATCAGGTTGCCGATCACCGGCAGGAGGCCGGCGACGAACGTGACCGCGATCATCGTCTTCAGCAGCGGCAGGTTGATGCCGAGCAGCGGGAGCACGGCCGCGAGGTAGAGCGCGGTGAGGACGGTGTTCAGCGCCGAGATTCGCACCTGCGCGAACACGATGCGCCGGAAGGCGTTCCCGAGGCGGTCGGCGCGGGCGATGAGCGCGCGGGCGAGCGGTCCGTTGGCTTCGTCCGCCCGCGCTTCGCTCAGGGCGACGAGCGCGCCGATCGCCATGCCGGCGAGGATGTGGGCGAGGAAGCGGCCGGTTTCGCGGCCGACGGTCGGCAGCTCGCCGGCGTGGCTGCGCAGCCACTTCGCGATCGCGTCCTTGACCGCCGGCGCGTCCTCCGGCAGCGAGTCGACGACCCCCGCCGGCAGCATCGCACGCGAGCTCTCGACGATGTCGGCCATCTTCTGCAGCAGCCCGGGCAGGCTGCCGGCGTCGCTGCGGAAGAACGCGAGCAGGCCGAGCGTCGCCGCCGTCACGGCGGTCGCGACCAGCACGGCGAGCACGCCGACCGCGGCGAGCTTCGCGCGCGCCTGGCTGATGCGGACGATCTTCAGCCGCGGCGCGAGGATGTGCGTAAGCGCGTAGACGAGCAGCCCGGCGATGAGCGCCGGCAGGAGGTGGAGCGCGAGGATGCCGGCGAGCGCGACGCCAGCGAGGATCCACGCCGCGACGTCGACCCGCGTCGCCGGGGATGCGCTCATATGCGCGTCGTGGCGAGCGCGCGTTCGAGCCGCGCGACCCCGTCGGCGAGCCGGGCCTCGCTCGCCGCGAAACACCAGCGCACGAAGCCCTCGCCCTCGGGGCCGAACGCTGCCCCGGGCGCGAGGCCGAGCTTCGCCTCGGCCACGAGCCGTTTGCAGAACGCGAGGCTGTCCGTGACGCCGTCGACGCGGAAGAAGGCGTACATCGCGCCCGGCGGCGAGTGCGCCTCGATCCCGGGCAGCTTGCGGAGACGACCGACCAGGAAGTCGCGCGCGCTGCGCAGTCGTGCGGCGAACCGCGCCACCACCGGTTCACCCTGCGTCACGGCGGCGATCCCTGCGCGCTGCACGAACCCCTGCGCGCACGAGGTGTTGTACTCGATCAGCTTGCCGATCCCGGGGACGAGCGCCGGCGGCGCGACCAGCCAGCCGAGTCGCCAGCCGGTCATCAGCCAGTTCTTGGAGAACGTGTTGGTGCTGATCAGCCGGTCATCCGGCGCCGCGAGGTCGAGGAACGACGGCGCCGCCGCGGCGGCCGGTACGCCGTAGAACAGCCGCTCGTAGGCGTCGTCGGCCACGATCCAGATGCCATGCCGCCGGCAATGATCGAGGATCGACTGCTGCGCCGCGCGGTCGATCGTCCAGCCGGTCGGGTTGTTCGGGGAGTTGACGTAGAGCGCGCGCGTGCCCGGTGTCAGCGCCGCCAGCAGGCGGTCGAGGTCGAGCGTCCAGCCGCGCGCGCCGAAGTCGAGCGGTACGCACTCGACCGACGCGCCGAGGATCTTCGGGATCTCGACGAGGTTCGGCCAGAGCGGCGTCACCTCGACGACGCGGTCGCCCGGGCCAATGATGGCCTGCGTCGCGAGCATGAGCGCGGACATGCCGGAGTTGGTGACGACGATCCGCTCGACGTCGACCGGGCGGTGCAGCCGGGAGACGTACGCGGCGAGCGCTTCGCGGAGCGGCGCGATGCCGAGGTTGTGGGTGTAGAAGGTGTCGCCGGCGCGGAGCGCCTCGATTGCCGCTTCGCGGATGAAGTCGGGCGTGACCTCGTCGGGCTCGCCGAACCAGAACGGCAGCACGTCGGGATCGCCGAAGCCGGCGTTCGCGACTTCGCGGATCTTCGAGCCGCGGAGCGACTGGACGGCGGGGCGGGCGGCGGGCATCGCGGCGGATTTTCGCACAGGGGCGCATCGCGCCCGGCGCTGGCGTTGCGCACAGCAGGTGGATCGGGATCGAGGCGAGCTATCGCTTCTCGGGCGGGATCCCTTTGATCGCCGCCGCAAACTGTGCGTGGGCGGCTGGATCGACCGGCCGATGCTTGATCTTGGTGCTCGCTGGATCCTTGCCCAGGAAGTTGTCGCCCTTCCAGTTCTTCGACGGCCGGATCGGTCGCGGAACGAAACCGCCACCGCAGTTCGGGCAGACGTTGCCCAGCACGCTGTCGACGCACGTGGCGCAGAAGGTGCACTCATAGGTGCAGATGCGCGCTTCGAGCGCATCCGGCGGCAGGGGCTTGTTGCAGTTCTCGCAGGTGGGTCTGAGCTCGAGCATGATGTCTCTCGCAGGCGGGGCTTGAAGAAGCGCCGGCCTAAGGGTCGCGGTTCAGTTGCGCGGCTAAGCAACGATGAGCAGCGCTACATACGGAACCAGGTTAAGGAGAAGGATGCCTATCTTGTAAACGGCCATTGCGGCGTAGTGGATCGCGTCGAACTGCTCCACTGGTAGACGAAACCATCGACCATGCAGGCGAAACATCCAGTCGTGAGCAAATACGAAGACTAGAAACCAGCAAAGCAGCACGCCATAGTTAATGGCCGTGCACCAGAGGAGAACGTCGCGCGCTATAGCGAGGTTCATCGGCGATCTCCGTCGGCCGAAGCGCATGACCGCGCTTCGGAACTGCATTCACCTAAATGAGGTACCTCTTACCGACCGCGGATGGCACAAGCTCCTCGCCGAACTCCCGTGCCATGTGGCTCAAGGCTCTCCAGCCCGTGCAATGCCCCGGCGCCAGCAGCTTCAACCCGAACTGCTTCAGATCGGCCACGGTCTGCGGAATCACCCTCTCGTTTATTCCCGAAAGATGCAGTCCACCCATCGCGCCGTACAGCGGAACCGCGGGGAACGCCGAGCGGGCGTGGGTCAGGACGTTGATCAGTCCCGCGTGCGAACAGGCCGAGAACACCATTTGGCCCTTGCCCTCTTACGTTAACCGAAACGAATCGCTCGTCCATGATGAGGGGATCCGGCTCCCAGGAATTGCCGTCGACGCTGCGCGTGAGATGGTTCGGCACGCCAGCCTCGTAGCTGGTCACGCGGGGAATCTCGCCGCTCACGTAGAAGGCACCGTCGGCGACGCTTTGCGGTTCGCGGGTGTTGAGCACGGTCGGCGCCTGCCGCCTGAGAGCCGCTCGGGGTCCGGGACCAGCTCGTTCACATACAACTGTCCGTCGGGTCGCTTCGTGGCGCGCTGCCGGAACATGCCCGGGTGCACGTAGCAGGTGAAGCGCTTGCCGCCTCGACTCCGCGCGATGGATTCGACGGCGGCAAGCAGGCCGCCCGCATGATCCCAGTGCCCGTGCGAAAGCACGACGGCTTCGACGCTAGCGAAGTCCACGCCGAGGATCTCTGCGTTTCTCTGGAATGTCGCGGCCGCCGGTCCGGCGTCGAAGAGCAGCGTGCGAGTCCTGCTGCCCACGCGGGCGGTCAGCAGCAGCGAGAGGCCATGATGCGCGCAGCAAATGTTCGACCCGGCCAGGAGACGCAGCTTTCCTCCCGTGAGCAGCACCGACCACTCGGGGAGCACGTCGGGAGGATTGGAGGACAGACTGTCGGTGACGTTGTCCACGAGCACCAGGACGTCCAGTGCATCCACCTCGACGAAGCTGGGCATGCTCGTTCCTCCTGGAAAAGAGGCCTAACGTTTCGCTTCGAGGGCGGGCCGCTCGCGGCGCGTCTCCTGCACGCGGTGGTTAGCCCCGAGATGGTCAGACAACCTCTACCTCGAGCGAGTAAACGGAAGAATCGCGCGTCGTACAAGCGATCGGCGAGTGGCGGTCTCCCCAATCAGCCAGCTCTCGAAGCTGGTCTGCCGTCATGTCTCTTGCGCCGATCTTTACCCGCGTCGTAATCGGAGATAGACCGGCGGAGATCTTGTCGTCGAGACCGAGCATGCCTCGATTGTCGGAAGAGCTTTCCACCGTCACTTCGAGCGCCGTGAGATTGACTCCCAGCTTCGCCGCGCGCATGGCAATGGCGGTGGCCGTACAACTCGCCAGGGAGGCGCGAAGCAACCACCCGGGCGCTGGCGCCGAAGCAGCTCCCCCCACCGCTCGCGGCATGTCGGTGTGAACGGTTTCGCCGTTCGGTCCTGTCACCTCACACCGAAGGCTCTCGAGCAGGCGCGCTGTAGCCGGGACGTTCTTCGCCCGCGCCTTCTCAGGTTGCTCGGTAATGAGCGTGCCCAGGTTCTCGAGCGCCTCTTGAATGCTCGTGGTTGACATGGTGTCCTCCTCCGAAGTGAAGCCTTCTTGGGGCTAACGAAGTGGGGTTCGGCGTTAGCACGGAGAGCGAGGGGTCTACTCCGCTGTGATTCCGGCCGCCTTGATCAGCGGCCACCATTTTTCGATCTCGGCCTTGTGATAGGCGGCGAGTGCCTCCGGCGTCTGCTGGTCGCGCGGCGGGAGCTCCTGGCCCAGGTCGGCTAGTCGCTGGCGCACGGACGAATCGGCCAGCGTTTCGACGATGGCGGCATTGAGCTTCGCGACCACGTCTTTGGGCGTGCCCCGCGGCACCCAGATGCCGTGCCAGATCGCGATGTAGAGCCCGGGCAGGCCCGCCTCGTCCACGGTCGGGATCTCCGGTGCCGCGGGCAGGCGCGTCTTGGCTGTCACGGCATAGGCTCTGATCTTGCCGCCGCGCACTTGCGGAAGGGAGTTCGACGCTTGGTCGAACATCAGATCGATCTGACCTGCCATCAAAGCCTGCAGCGCCGGAGCCGCGCCGCGATAGGGTATGAATTGCAGCCTGGCGCCGATCAGGTTCTGGAAGTAGATGCCGCCTACGTGCGACGCGGCGCCGACGCCGGCGGTTCCCGCCGACACTTTGTCGTCGTTCGCCTTCACCCAGGCGACCAGCTCCTTGAGGTTGGTGGCCGGCACGGCATTCTTGGTCACGAGAAGCTGCGGGTTGGTCGCGATCATCGCCACCGGCTCGAAATCCTTCACTAGGTCGTATTGAAGTTGGTACACGGCGCCATTGACGACATGCGTGCTCCAATGCCCGATGCCGATGGTGTACCCATCGGGCGCGGCACGCGCGACCCGGCCCACGCCGATGGTGCCCGCAGCGCCCGTGACGTTTTCGACCACCACGGTTTGCCCGAGTGCTCGCCCCATGCGCTCGGCCATGATCCGGCCGAGCGTGTCGGTGGGGCCGCCTGCGGAGAACGGCACGATCATCGTAACTGCGCGCGCCGGGTAAACCTGCGCCGAGGCAGTCGACACGCCTCCCAAGGATGCGGTGACGGCGAGCGCAGCAAGCAACGTTCTCATCTTTGATCCTCCCCTGAGTAACGCGAGCCCTTCGACGCAGCTCGCATCGAGCCTGACCGCGATCCTGACGCCGAACGACCGGATTCAGGGCCGCACCGCTTGCAGCGCGTCCGCTGCAGCGGACGGTTGGAAGGCAAGCTAGATTGCTCCGCTCGGCGCAAGGTGGCCAGACATGCACCACTCAATCGCATCCTCAAGCCTGTCCTCGCCCCAGAAGAGCTCGTCATCGACGTCTATGGGTGCTGCCTCTCGTTGCACGGGGCCCCTCAACTCCGTGAAGCAGGGAGAGCGATCTGACGCCCGACGACTATAGCACTCGCGCGCTATGGCGCCGCCGCTGTGGGCGTACCTCGCTGGTGAGACCTACCTGAAGAGGAAAGCCGCCGGCCGACCCCGGCGCCCGTCGAACGGCTAAGGGAGCGGCGCCAGCTTTCTGGTCGTCTCGGTGACTCGCTCGTTCCGCCGGGATACAGCGCGGAACGTGGGGGGAAGCCGCCCATGCCGCCGAAAACGCCGAAGCCCGCCTCCCGGCGGGCTTCGGACATGCAGCACCCCAGTTTAGTTGTAATGGATGTCCCGGTCCTTGTGGTCGCGCAGGAACAGCGCGCCGATGACCAGCGTCATCACCGCGACGACGATCGGGTACCACAAGCCGAAGTAGATGTCGCCGGTCGCCGCGACCATCGCGGTCGCGGTGAGCGGCAGCATGCCGCCGAACCAGCCGTTGCCGATGTGGTAGGGCAGCGACATCGAGGTGTAGCGGATCCGCGTCGGGAATAGCTCGACCAGGAACGCCGCGATCGGCCCGTACACCATGGTCACGTAGATGACCATGATCACCAGGATCAACAAGGTCATCATCCAGTTGACCTTGGCCTTGTCCGCGCCGGCCGACGGGTAGCCGGCGTCTTTGAGCACGGCACTGATCTTGGCGATGTCCGGGCCCTCGACCGTCTTGTCGCCGATAGTCGCGACCACGCTCTTGCCCGGCACGGCGGGGAGCGAGGTGAACGACAGGCCCTGCTTGGTGAGGTGGTCCTTCACCTTGTCGCAGTCGGAGAACTTGCTCCACGGACCCACGAACAGGTGGAAGCTGCAGTTCTCCGCCGCCACCGTGATCTTGGTGTTCGCCTGGAAGGCCTCGAGCGCGGGGTTCACGTAGTGGGTGAGCGCGCCGAAGAGCGGGAAGTAGGTGACCGCGGCGATCAGGCAGCCGGCGAGGATGATCTTGAGGCGCCCGATCTTGTCCGACAGCGAGCCGAACACGATGAAGAACGGCGTGCCGATCAGGAGCGACAGCCCGATCAGCGTATAGGCGCTGACGTAGTCGAGCTTCAGCGTGATGGTGAGGAAGAACAGCGCGTAGAACTGCCCCGTGTACCACACCACCCCTTGCCCCGCGGTGGCGCCGAGCAGCGCGAGCAGCACGTACTTGTTGTTCGGGTACTTGAGGAAGCTGTCGGTCAGCGGCCGCTTCGAGCCCTTGCCTTCGTCCTGCATGCGCTTGAACACCGGCGACTCCTGCAGCTTGAGCCGGATGTAGACCGAGAACACGAGCAGGATCACCGACACCCAGAACGGGATCCGCCAGCCCCATTCCGCGAACTGCTTGGCATCCATGTTGCCCCGGCACAGGTAGATCACCACCAGGGCGAGGAACAGGCCGAGCGTCGCGGTGGTCTGGATCCAGCTCGTGTCGTAGCCGCGGCGGTTGTTGGGCGCGTGCTCGGCAACGTAGGTGGCCGCGCCGCCGTACTCGCCGCCGAGCGCGAGGCCCTGCAGCAGTCGCAGGGCGACCATCAGGACCGGGGCCGCCCAGCCGATCGACTGGAAGGTCGGCAGCAGGCCGACGAGGAAGGTCGAGGTGCCCATCACCACGATGGTGACGAGGAAGGTGTACTTCCGGCCGACGAGGTCGCCGATCCGGCCGAAGACCAGCGCGCCGAAGGGCCGCACCAGGAAGCCGGCGGCGTACGCGGCGAAGGCCGAGAGCAGCGCCGCCGTCTCGTTGCCCGGCGGGAAGAAGAGCGCAGCGAAGAACGGCGCGAGCACCGCGTAAAGGTAGAAGTCGTACCACTCGAAGACCGTGCCGAGGGACGAGGCGAAGATGACCCGCTTCTCCTCCGGCTTGAAGTCGGGGCGCGTGGCGGGCCCGCGCGTCTTGATGGTGTCGCTCCTGGCGCTCATTGTCGTCTCCTCTCCTTTTTCTGCTCCCGATGAGGAATGCTAGGAAGGCGGGAGAGCGCGGACTACTCGGCAGGACCCTAGTTTTGAGCGCGCGGCGTAAGCCGGGCGTAAGTTTCGTTGCAGTGCGGTGGCCGGCGCGCCGGCCGGAGGGCGAAGCGGATTACGCCGCAGTGCGTCAGCGCACGGCGGGCGGCTCGGCGCCGAGCAGCAGGCAGACGCGGAACAGCTCCGCGGTGGTCGACACGCCGAGCTTGCGCTTGATGCGCGCGCGGTGGAACTCGACCGTCTTCGCGCTCACGAACAGCGCCTGCGCGATCTCGCGGGTGTTCTTGCCGGCGAGCACTGCGTCGAGCACCGAGCGCTCGCGCGGCGACAGCGCGGCGAGCCGCGCCTCCGCCTCGCTGCGGCGCAGCGCGCGCGTGCGCGAATCGATGTCGGACTCGAGGGCGTCGAGGACCGCGCACAGCAACCGGTGCTGCTCGAACGGCTTCTGGATGAAGTCGAACGCCCCCTTCTTCACCGCGTCGACCGCCATCGGCACGTCGCCGTGGCCGGTGAGGAACACGATCGGCACGTCGACGCCGCGCTCGGCGAGCTCCTCCTGCAGCGTGAGCCCGGACATGCCGGGCATGCGGACGTCGAGGACGATGCAGGCCGGGCGCACGCCGCGGTAGCGCTGGAGGAACGCGAGCGCCGAGGGGAACGTCTCGACGTGCAGCCCGGCGGTGCGGAGCAGGAGCTTCAGGGCGTCGCACACCGCCTCGTCGTCGTCGACGACGTACACGCTCCGTTCGCGCTGGTTGGTCATCGCGCGGCCGCGGGCAGCGTGAAGCGGAAAATCGCGCCGCCGCCCGGCGCCGGCTCGTGCACGAGCTCGCCGCCGTGCGCCTCGACCATGGACCGGCAGAGCGCCAGTCCGAGGCCGAGCCCGCCGGGTTTCGCGCTCGCGAACGGCTGGAAGAGCCGCGCCGCCGGTTCCGGCGCGAGCCCCGGGCCGTGGTCGCGCACCGCGATCGTGACCGCGTCGGGTGCGGCGCGCGCGGTCCGCAGCTCCAGCACCCGGGCGGGCGCGGCCTGCATCGCTTCGGCGGCGTTGCGGATGAGGTTGAGGAGCACCTGCTCGATCATGAAGCTGTCCGCCGAGACCGCCGGCAGGTCCGGCGCGAGCTCCAGCGTGGTGGTGACCCCGGCGAGATCGTGCGCGGCGAGCTCCAGCGCGCCGCGCACCAGGCCGTCGACGGCGACCGGTGCGCGCACCGGCTCGCGGCGCCGCACGAACTCGCGCATGCGCCTGACGATCTCCCCGGCGCGGACTGCCTGCCGGCGGCAGCGCTCCATCGCCTCCGCGAGCTCGGGCGAGTCCGGCGCGCCGCTCTCGAGCAGGCGGATGCAGCCCTCGTTGTAGGCGGCGATGGCGACGAGCGGCTGGTTCAACTCGTGCGCGAGGGTCGAAGCGAGCTCGCCGAGCGCCATAGCGCGCGCCGCGTGCGCCACCGCCGCCGCGTGCTGCTCGCGCAGCGCCTGGGCCTGCTTCGACTCGGTGATGTCGGTGAACGACGTGAGCGCGGCTTCGCTGCCGTCGAGCCAGCGGAGCGGCACCGTCTCGACGAGATACCAGCGCCCGGTCGCGGGGTCGCTGCGCTCGTGCGCGCCGTCGGCGGGCTCCGGGTCGAACGCGGCGCCCGCGCCGCGCGCGAGCTCGGCGTGGCGCCGGTTCGAGAGCAGCACTTGCCCCGACGCGCGGTCGGTTACGCACACCGCCGACGGCAGGCTCTCGAGCGCGCGCACGAACCGCTCGTCGGAGCGCGCGAGCGCGTCGCGCAGCCGGGCGAGGAGCAGCACCACGACCACGTAGGTCGCGACGAGTGCCGCCGCCTCCCAGTAGAAGTAGAACTCGTGCGAGTAGTAGTGGCTCGACCGGAACGCGATGAACCACGCCGCCACGGCGATCGCCGACAGCGCGAGGCCCCAGCCGCGCCCGACGAGCCAGGTGACGAGCGCGATCGGGATCAGCTGGAGGATCGCGAGCCGGATCTCGTAGCCGGTGGCGTAGTCCGCGGCGGCGACCGCCAGGACGAGGGCGAACGCGAGCGCCAGCACACCCGCCCGCGACTGCAACGCGGGGACGCGGCCGAGGCCGAGCGCGAGCGAGGAGAGCCGCAGCCCGAGCGGCGGGCTCGGCGGATCGGACGGCGCCGGCGTGGCGGGAGTCGGCATCGGTCGAGGGTGGGCCGCGGGATGGGACGCGCGACGCGGGCATGATACGCCGGGGTACAGGCTTGCCCGGCCCGGACCCCGATGCTAGTGTCGGCCGACGACGATGCTGCGCCCCGAGGACAGCCTGGATCTAGCGACGCTCGGCGGGCGGCTGCGCGGCGGGTCCTTGCGCCCGCGCGAGGTCGTCGACGGGGTGCTCGCACGGATCGCCGCGCGTGGCGACGACAAGGTCTGGATCTACCGTGCAGCGCGGGCGGCGCTCGAGGCGCACGCGGACGAGCTCGAGCGGCGCGGGCCCGCCGGGCTGCCGCTCTACGGCATCCCGTTCGCGGTCAAGGACAACATCGACGTCGCCGGGCAGGCGACGACTGCGGCCTGCCCGGAGTTCGCGTACTCGCCTGCCGCGTCGTCGCCGGTGGTCCGGGCGCTCGTCGACGCCGGCGCGATCGCGATCGGGAAGACCAACCTCGATCAGTTCGCGGCCGGCCTCGTCGGCACGCGCACGCCTTACGGCGCGTGCACCAACCCGTTCGACCCGCGCTACGTGTCCGGCGGCTCGAGCTCCGGCTCCGCCGTGGCGGTGGCGGCGGGCCTCGCGAGCTTCGCCCTCGGCACCGATACCGCGGGCTCGGGACGCGTGCCGGCGGCGTTCAACAACATCGTCGGCCTCAAGCCGACGAGAGGCGCCCTGAGCACGCGCGGCATGGTGCCCGCCTGCCGGTCGCTCGACTGCGTGTCGATCTTTGCGCTGACGACGGAGGACGCCCGCGCGGTGTTCGCGGTGGCGCGTGGTTTCGACGAGCGCGATCCGTGGTCGCGGCTACCGGCCGCCGCGGCGCTGCCGGACGCGATCGCCGGCTGCCGGATCGGTGTGCCGCGCGCATCCCAGCTCGAGTTCTTCGGCAACCGCGAAGCCGAGCGGCTGTTCGGCGCGGCGCTCGCCGCGCTCGGGCGCTCGGGCGCGCACCGGGTCGAGATCGATTTCGCACCGTTCCTCGAGGTGGCACGGCTGCTGTACGGTGGGCCCTGGGTGGCGGAGCGGTATCTCGCGATCCGCGAGTTCTTCGACCGGCGCCCGGAGGCGGTCTTCCCGGTGACGCGGGAGATCCTTGCCGGCGCGGCGAAGTACAGCGCCGCGGACGCCTTCGCCGCGGAGTACCGGCTGCAGGACATCCGGCGCGCGTTGGCGCCGGTGTGGCGGGAGATCGATTTCCTCGTCACGCCCACCGCCGGGACGATCTACACGATCGCCGAGGTGAACGCCGACCCGGTCGCCCTGAACACCAACCTCGGCTACTACACGAACTTCATGAATCTGCTCGACCTCGCCGCGATCGCGTTGCCGGCCGGGTTCCAGGCGAACGGGCTGCCGTTTGGCGTCACGCTCGCGGCGCCGGCGTTCACCGATGAAGGGCTGTGCCGGCTGGGCGGCGCGCTGCACCGGCAGCTCGGCCGCGAGATGGGCGCGACGAAGCATCCCCTGCCCGCAGCGCCGGCGTTCGCGGGGCCGACGCCGGGCGTCGTGCGGCTGGCGGTGTGCGGCGCGCACATGTCGGGGCTTCCGCTCAACCATCAGCTCACCGAGCGCGGCGGACGGCTCGTGCGTACCTGTAGGACCGCACCGCGCTATCGCCTGTACGCCCTCGCGGGGTTCACGCCGGCGCGCCCGGGGATGGTGCGATCGGAGGCGGACGGAAGCGCGATCGAGGTCGAGATCTGGGCGGTGCCGTCCGCAACCTTCGGCAGCTTCGTCGACGGCATTCCGCCGCCGCTCGGGATCGGCACCGTCGAGCTCGAGGATGGCGAGCGCGTGCGCGGGTTCGTGTGCGAGGGCTACGCGGTCGCCGGTGCGAGCGACATCTCGGCACTCGGCAGCTGGCGGAAGTTCACCGGATGAGCACGCAAACGCCGACCGACGCGCCGCGCGTGGTGGCCCATCTCCTCGCGCCCGACGGCGCGATTCCGAATCACCCGCGCTGGCCGCTCCTCGTCTACCCCGGCGCGGTGGCGATCGCCGGGAGCGACCCGGCGGCGACGTTCGAGACACTCTTCGGCCGCAACCGCTGGCCCGCGGCCTGGCGGAACGGCGTATTCCCGTTCCACCACTTCCACACCACCGCGCACGAGGTCCTCGGCGTGTACAGCGGCGAGGTGACCGTCCAGTTCGGCGGCGACCGCGGCATCGCGATCACCGCGCGTCCGGGCGACGTGATCGTGCTGCCGGCGGGCACCGGCCACAAGAAGCTTGCATCCCGCGGCGAGCTCGGGGTCGTCGGTGCTTATCCCGCGGGCCAGCATCCCGACACCAACACACCGCTCCTCGCAGCCGCGCGACGCGCGAGCGAGGCGATCGCGCGCGTCCCGCTGCCCGCCCGCGACCCGGTGCTCGGGGCGGACGGACCGCTCTTCGAGCACTGGAAGGTCTGAGCGCCGCGGCAGTCAGGCCGCGCGGCGGAGGAAGTCGAGCAGCAGCCGCGCCGTTTCCGCCGGCTGCTCCTGCTGCACCCAGTGCCCGGCACCCTCGACGAAGTGGCAGCCGAGCATGCGCGTGCAGGCGCGCGTCTGCATCGCATCCAGGTCGCCGGGCTTCTGCTGCGGCCCCCAGTCGGCGCTGCCCGCGATGAAGACGCTCGGCACGTCGATCGTGCGCCCGGAGAAGACCTGCAGCTCCGCGGCGAAGCGCGCGTCGGTGGCGCAGCGGTACCAGTTGAGGCCGCCCTGGAAGCCGGTGCGCGCGAACGCTTCGCTGTAGACCCGCAGCTCCTCGTCCGGCAGCCAGCGGCACGCCGCGATCGCCGCCGCGGAGGGCATCTCGGGCGCGACCGTCTCGGCCATGTTCCGGTCGAGATCCATGATGTAGTAGGTCGGGAGCTGCGCGAACGCCTCCGCCGTCCACGCGTCGAGCGGGAACGGCCGGTTGGCGGGCCAGTCCGCGCTCTTCACGTGGTAGTAGGCGCGCAGGAACGCGTGGATCCCCTGCGGGCAGTCGCGCATGTCGGCGTCGGCCGGGCGTGTCGAGTAGTACCACTGGTAGTGCTTGCGCGGCCGCGCGAGCGCGGCGAGCGCCGCGTGCGGGACGGTGCCGGAGAAGCCCGCCGCCGGAGCCGCTACGCGGTCGACGGTATCGAAGGGCAGCGTCGGCGCGCCGGCGAACGGCGCGCTCATCAGCGCCACCGCCGGGAAGACGTCCGGTCGGACGAGCGCGCACCACGCCGCCACCGGCGAGCCGAAGTCGTGGCCGATCACCGCCGCCAGGCGACGATGGCCGAGCGCGTGCACGAGTCCGATCGCGTCGCGCACGCAGGTTCAGCATGCGGGACGCGCCGACGTCGCCGTCGTAGTCGCCGTCCCAGCCGGTGGTGAGGCCGTAGCCGCGCTGGTCCGGCGCGACGACGTGGTAGCCGGCGGCGGCGAGCGGCAGCATGACCTTGCGCCAGCTGAAGGCGAGCTCCGGGAAGCCGTGCAGCAGCAGGAGGCAGGGCCGGCCGCGCGGCTCGAACCCGGCTTCGAGCACGTGCATGCGCAGGCCGTTCACGCCCTCCACGAAACGCGAGCGGATGCCGGAGGGGAGGGGCAGCATGGTTCGCTCGCGCCTGCCCGCTTCGACGGATGAAGGGAAGCGCTATTTCGCGGCCGAGACGCCGCGCACGCCGTTCTGCTGGATGACTTTGGCGAAGAGCCCCGTGGCCTTGCCTTCGGTGACGAAGGCGCGGAGGTATTGCGCGACGGCGTCGCGTCCCTTCGGCGTGCCGATCGACTGCTGGACCGCGGTGAAGCTGCCGTCGAGCACGCGCGAGCCGGGATGCTTCTCGGCGTCGGTGACGAGCCGCGGCTTGAGGCCGGCGAGCGCGTCGAGCTTCTCGGCGACCCAGAGCTTGTAGGAGCCCTCGATGCCCTCGGCGCGCACGAGCTGCGCGTGCTTCAGCGAGCGGCTCAGGTAGAGGTCGTAGGCGGCCCGGTCCGCGATCGCGATGCGCACGCCGGGACGATCCACGTCGTCGATCGTGCGGATCGGCGAGCCGGCCGGGACGAGATAGCTCGTCTCGATCTCGAGGTACGCCGGCGAGAAGTCGATCTCCGCCGCGCGCACCGGCTCGTTGGCGAGGAACGCGATGTCCCATGCGCCCGCCTTCCCGCCGTCGGCGAGCTTGCCGGCCTGGTCGTAGTGGACGAACTCGACCGCGAGGCCGGCGCGGCGGGCGATTTCGCGCGCGAGGTCGGGGGCGATCCCGCCGGGCTCGCCGCCCGGCGGCGGCCGCTTGGTGAGCAGGAAGTTGCCGAAGTTGAGCCCGACGCGGAGCTTGCCGGTCGGCGCGAGCTCGGCGCGGACGGCGGGGGAGAGTTCGGTGGTCATGGTGGGGCGATGTTAGCGCACTCCCGCGGCCCAACTCGGCCGCTGGCGGCCGCGGGCTACGGCCGCTCGGCGTGCTGCGGAAGGTCGTCCAGGATCTCGAACCACTCGGCCTTCGAGCCGACGAAGATGTGCGCCTCCGGCCCCTTCGCGAGCGGCGTGTCGAGCGTGCCGAGCCGGACGCGCAGCACCTCCGGCATGCTGTCCCGCCTGCTGATGATCGGCGAGCCGCAGTTCGAGCAGAACTCGCGGTGCACGCCGGTGGGCATGCTGAACGTCTTGAGCGATTCCTTGCCCTTGACGACGACGAAGTCCTTCGTCGCGACGACGCCGTTGGAGGCGAACGCCGAGCCGCCGGCCTTGCGGCAGCGGGAGCAGTGGCAGTAGACGGCGGTCTGGAAGTCGCCGCGGATCTCGTACTTCACGGCCCCGCAAAGACAGCTACCGGTGTGCATTGGATCTCCTCTGGAGGGGATGGTCGGCCGCGCCGGCGGGCGCTCGGATTCCTCGGCACGGGTCAGCGCCCGATAGCGGGCTGGGGTGACGCCGAAGGCGGCCTTGAACGACCGCGTGAAATGCGGCTGGTCGGAGAAGCCGGCGTCGAGCGCCACATCGACCGTCCGCCTTCCCCCGAGGCTGTCGCGGGCGAACGCCAGGCGGCGCATGAGCGAGTACCGATAGGGAGTCGTCCCGAGCATCGACCTGAACTGCCGGGCGAGTTCGAACCGCGAAAGATCCGTGGCGGACTCCAGCTCCACGGAGTCGACGATCCGGGTCGTCGCCGCGTCGAGCACACGTCGCGCCCGTTCGATCGCTGCCGGGTCGAGTCGGCGAACGGGCGCGGATTCGCGGGCGCCGGCCTCCTCGAGCAACGCTTCGGATAGCTCCAGGATGATCGCGTCGACCGCGAGCGGCTCCAGGTCGCAGGCGAACGCCGCCCGGATGGTACCGGCCAGCCTGGCGTTTCTCAGGACCGGAGCGCGTACGAACGGCAGCGGGCGCGCGCGACCGGCGATCACGCGAACCGCTTCGGCGATGCGCGCCGGATCGATGTAAACGATGCGGTAGCCGAACCCGTCCTCGGTGCCCGCGTAGCCGTCGTGCGGTTCGTCGGGGTGCAGGACGACGACTTCCCCGGGCGTGCTCCGGTGCACCGCGCCCCGGTAGCCGAAGGACTGGACCCCCGAATCGGTCAGGCCGATCGCGTACGTGTCGTGCCGGTGCCGGGCGAACGCGGCGCCGGCGAACCAGGCGCTAAGGAGCTGGATGCCGCCCGTCGCCTGACCGCACCGGATCCAGTCTGATCGCCGCGCTCTGCACGATCGTTCAAGACGCGCGCGACCCGGTCTGGTCTCCTTGCGAGTCATGGCGCGCACTTTACCGGATGACCGGCGGGAGGACGAGGAGCCGGCCTCGTGAGCGCCGAGCAGGTTCACGCGTTCCTCGTCTTCGCGGTCGTCGCGGCGATCACGCCGGGGCCGAGCAACGTCATGCTGACCGCGACGGGCGCGAACGTCGGCGTGCTGCGCGGCCTGCCGTGCCTGTTCGGCGTCGGCGCGGGCATGGGCGTTCATGATGTCCCTCGTCGCCTTCGGGCTGGGCTCGCTCGTCCTCGGCCATCCGCTCGTGCTGGGGGTGATGAAGTGGTGCGGCGCTGCGTTCCTGCTGTGGCTCTCCTGGAAGATCGCGACCGCGGGGAAGGGCGGCGCGGCGGACGGCGAGCGGCCGGTGGGGTTCGTCGGCGCGGCGCTCTTCCAGTGGATCAATCCCAAGTCGTGGCTCGTCAGCGCGAGCGCGGCCGGGACTTATCTCCAGGCGGATGCCGGAAGCGCGGTCGCGCAATCCGCTGGCGATCGGCGCGCTGTTCGTCGCGGCCGCGCTTCCGAGCGGCTTCGTGTGGCTCGCCGCCGGCGTCGGCCTGCAGCGGGTGCTCGATTCGCCGCGGCGGCTGCGAGCGTTCAACGTCGTGATGGCCGCGATGCTCGCGACCTCGGTGATCTGGTTCGTGTGGTGACCGCGGCCCTCATCGAGATGGCTCGAGGGCAGGGACGCTGATCACGGCGCGGGATCGTCGAGAAACGCCTGCACGGCCCGGAAGAGCTGCATGCGATTCTTCTCCATCAGCACCGTGTGCGTGGCTTCGCCGATGTTCACCAGCTGCTTGTACGGCGCGTTGACGAGCTTCGGGAAGAGCGTCTGCGCCAGCTCGGGCGGGTTGTCCCGATCCCATTCGCCGACCACGATGAGCGTCGGCACGCGAACTTCCTCGGGCTCGTAGTACGGCTTCCCCGCGCTCCAGTACTCGCGGGTGTCCAGCAGCGTGCCGTTCGGCGCGCGCAGCTTGCGCGGGTTCTCCTTCGCACCCCATGGATCCGAAGCGAAGGTTGCAGCGGCCCAGGCCTCGAACCAGCCGGGCGGAATGAGCTCGGCCATCTTCGCTTCGGGCACTCCCGTAAGCCAGCGCGCCTTCGCCGCGTCCTCCTGCACCAGGCGGTAAGCACCCAACGGACCGCTGCCGGCGATGAGCGGGGGCGTCGAGCGGAGCCATTGCGGCGCATAGAGGACGAGCTTCGCAACCTTAGCGTTGTTGCGGGTGGTGTAGGTCGCCATCATCGTGGTTCCCCATGACCAGCCGAGCAGGTTGATCCGGTCGACGCCGCGTCGCTTCCGAATGAAATCGACGGCAGAACCGACATCGCGTACCGCGACCTCGGTTCTCACCAGCGGCGGGTTGCTGTCGGCGGGCTGATCCATCTCCGGCGGGCGCGTGGAGCCGCCGTAGCCGCGCACGTCCACCAGGTACACGTCGTAGCCATGCCGCGCGATGTAGTCCATCCACGACATTCCGTCGAGCGGAAGGTCGAAAGCGGTCTCCGCCGGATAGGAGGAACCGTGGACGAACAGGAGGATGCGCTCGCCGGGGAACTGCGACATGGACGCGGGCCGCTTGTTCCGTACGTACAGTTCGATGCCGAGGTCATCGGCGGGGACCCTGAACTCCTCGGTGACGAGGGGCTGGTCGCTGGAACGTGCCGGCTGCAGCGGGCATGGCACTTTTCATTCGCATCTTCCTCCCACGATGTATCCAGGCGAGCGCCCGGGCGGACTTCAGCGTCTATCGGAGGGAGTTGCCGGTTTCAGCGAGCTCTGCGCAAACCGTTCGACGCCCGGCGGCACCATCACCCACGGGTGCGCGGACCGCAGCCAGCTATGCAGTTCGACCTTGAGCCAGGACGGATCGTCGAACGTTCCGCCCGCTACGCCGCGCGTGCCGGGCAGGGCCTCGACCGTCAGCGAGACCGTGGTCCCGCACGTAGGGCAGAACTCCACCATGAGCAGGCGGTTGCTCTCGTCCGAGCGGTGCTCGTAGGCTTTCAGGTTGCCGTGCGTAATCTCGACGTCTTCGCGCTTGAAGTACGCCATGAACCCGAACGCGCTTCCCGTCCGGCGCTGGCAGAACGTGCAATGGCAGACGCCGGTCCGAACCGGCGCGCCGGACACCCGGTAGCGCACGGTCCCGCAGAGACACCCGCCCTCGTGGACTTCCGGCATGTCGATCTCCTCCCTTCCCGTGGAGGTTAGACCGCGCCCGGTCGGAAGTCGATGGCAGCCGACCCGCTCGGCGAGGAAGCGCGCGACCGCGCCGGCTTCTAGCCGCGCCCCGGCGAGCCCCACGTGGCCGTCGGGGCGCAGCAGATAGAAGGAAGGCTTCGGAATCCGCGCGCGAGCGAGCTCTCGGTCGTTGTCCGGATCGTCGGGGACGACGTGGACGAGCACCGGGCCGCTTTGATCCGAGCGGCAGGCAAGGGCTGCCCGATCACGATCGAGATTGAAGCGGGTGTCGTCGAGCTTCGCGAACAGATCCTCGACCGGTCCGTCCGGCGCGAACCTGAGCCGCAGCCACGGGAAGCGATCGCCCGCGGACGGGCCGCCGCCGGGCAACCCTGCCAGCGTCTGCGACAGGGGACTCTCCGGATAGCGGATGCCGATCTGGGAGACGGTGCGAAACGCGAGCTTTCGCACGCGATCGAAGCGCATCGCGAACGCCATCACCTTCGGCATGACCTTCGTGCGAAACAGCCCCGCCAGCCACCGGTTGGACACGACGATGGGAAAAGCCCTGGTCGGTCGTCCTGAGCAACCGCTCCGCGACCGGAATGCGCTCGAGCTCGTAGGAGTCGAGCAGCCTCGCGTCGGCGCGTCCGGACGACGACGAGCGCGAGCTTCCACCCGAGGTTGTAGGCGTCCTGCAGGCCGGTGTTCATGCCCTGCGCGCCGACCGGGCTGTGGATGTGCGCGGCGTCGCCGAGCAGAAAGCACCGGCGGTCCCGGAACCGCGCGGCCCGGCGATGGCTGATGCGGTACATCGAGAACCAGCTGCACGACTCGAACGCGAGCCCGGCTCCCGCTTCCTTCCGGAGCGAGGGCAGCAGCGCGTCGAAGCTCAGGTCGTCGCGTGCACGCAGCGTCCGGCGGCACGATCCCGACCAGCCGCCAGTGATTCGTGCCGCGCATCGGGAAGAAGAGATGAAAGCCGTCGCGCCAGAGGTAGACGTTGAGCTCGTCCGGCACCATCGAGCCGGTGACGACGGTGTCGGCGACGAAGAAGACGTGCTCGTAGGGCGCCCCGGGGAAGTCGATCCCGGTCAGGTGGCGCACCGCGCTGTGCGCGCCGTCGCAGCCGGCGACCCACTTTGTCTCGATCTCCCGCATCGAGCCGTCCGCGAGTTTGAGCTTCGCGGATACGCCCGCGGCAGTCTGCGCCAGGTCGACCAGCTCGGTGTTCCATTCCACGCCGATGCCCCGGCCGCGGAGGGCCTCTCCGAGCAGCCGCTCGTTGTCGTCCTGGCCGAGGATCAGGAGAAAGGGATACGGGCTCAGATCGCGCCCGATGTCGCCGAGGGGGATGCGTGCTGCGCGCGCTTCCCGCCGGCCCAGAGGTTCGCGCCCGTCGCACGCTTGCCCAGCTCGAGCGCTCTCTCGACGATCCCGAGGTGGGCGTAGATCTCGAGCGTGCGCGCCTGCACGCCCAGCGCTCTCGTCTCGCGGGACGGTCCGGCATGGTGGTCGACGATCAGCGTGCGCACGCCCCGCCGGGCGAGCTGGTTCGCGAGCATCAGGCCGGTCGGGCCGGCGCCGACGATGAGGACGTCGGTGTTCGTGGGCGTCATTTCATCCGCGGCGCCTGACGTGCCTGGGAAAGTTGAAGAGCAGCACGCGAAGCGCTTGGCGGTAGCCCCGGGCTAAGGGGCGAGGGTTTCGGCTCTCGACGAAATAGCTCTTGCCCGCGTCGACGTTCAGCTTGAGCGCTTCGAGCGTTCCTGCGTGAGCTACCGTCCCGAAAGGGGCGCAAGCCCGGCTTTCGAGATCGCCGGCGCCGCGTCGGGCGATGCGAGGAAGCGGATCAGCGCCCCGGCGGCCTCCGGCTGCCGCGCGTTGCTGGTGATCGCCCCCGCGAATGAGAACCCCGGCTGAAGCTCGGCCGGGATCGCGCCCACGAAAGTCACACCAGGGACGTGTATCAGCTCGCTGACCTGCTGAAAGCCGATCTCGGCCTCCCCACGTGCAACGACCGCGGCCACCGGCTCGCCTGACGGCGGTCCACGCACCTTACGACTCTTGCCCGCCACCTGGTCCGCGACGCCGAGCTTCGCGAACAGCTTGATCGATAGATACGTGCCGCTGCCGCTGTCCGAATACGCAATGGACTTCGCCGCGAGCAGCGCGTTTCGAAAAGCCTCGATGCTGCCGATATCCGGCTTGGCGGCCCCGGCGCGCACCACCATCCCGATCATCGAGCGGGCAAGCTCGACCTTGCTGTCGGCCCGCACGACTCCTCGCCTGGCGAGCTCGTCGGCGGACGCTCCGTCCATGATCACGACATCCGCGGTTTCGCCTCGCGCGAGGCGGGTGGGAATCGCCTCCGGAGAGTCGCCCATCGACGGGCCGCGCGTCGTGACCACGCGGTGGCCGCTCGCCCGCTCGAAAGCCGGGACCAGCTCGGAATAGGCGCCGTAGAAGCCGGCCGAGATCATCACGTGCACGTCGGCGGCAGACGTTGCGCCCGCGATCAGCAGGGCTGCTGCGGCAGTCAGCCTGGAAGACGAGCGGGCGAGCGATCCTGGTTTCATGAGTTCTGCTCCAGTGCGCGTAAGTGAGGGTCGTCGGGCCACTTCCGAACGCAACCGGGACTTGCGTTCAGCCGGGTGGCGCGGTCGCCGCGAACGACGGCCTCGCGGCGAACCGGTCGAACCATTCGCACAGCTTCGGACGCCCGGTGCGCCAGCGAAAACCCGAAATGCGCGGTTCGAGGCCGAGGGCGCATGCGAGGGTGATGTGCAGCATATTGAGCGGGCCTCGCATCATCGGGTGGTCGATCTCACGCTCCCAGACGTCCGCCATCCGGCGGGCGCGGTCCGTCTCATGCTGAATCACTCCTGGTGAACGCTCGTTCTCGGGCCGCAGGATTTCGCGGCCCCAGACCGAGAGGCCGTCCAGCATGCTTCTCGCCAAACCTTCGAGGCGGCGCGCCTCCCACGATTGATCGCCGCCAGGCACATCGAGCGCCGGCTTGCCATCCAGCCGGTCGAGGTATGCGCAAATAAGGGCCGATTCCTCGAACCCCACGCCGTCCTCACAGACGAGATAGGGGACTCGACCCGACGGATTGATGCCGTAGTACGGACTGTCGGTAGCGCGCGTCTTTGCGACGATTGTCTCCACGCGGTTTTCCAGATCCTTTTCCAGGACGACGATTCGCGCCATGCGCGCGTAGGGAGAACCGGGCGTGATGTAGAGCTTCAGCATGTGGAGGAGGCCAAGGCGACGAGAGGGGCTGCGGGGCGTCCGGCGCTGGACGCGAGCGCGGGCAGGGCGCGATGCTTCGAGGCTGCTCGATACACGGACTCCTCCCAGCACTCCGTGAAGCAGTAGAGCGGTGTTGCGTCTCGCTGCTCCGCGGCGGCGAGCGGGCTTAAGGCTTTAGGAAGTCCCGGCTCTCGCCGGGCCGACGCGTCAGCGCAGGCTCGCGTTGAATTTCTCGAGCGCCGCCGACCCCGGACAAAGCTCGCGCTCGCCGAGCTTGTTGAGCGCCACGTCCACCGTGTTCAGGTGCGCGTGCAGGTCCTCGGGCTCGCGCTCGACGTAGAGCAGGCCGGTCGGGATTTCGCCCTTCGACTGGTGATGCGCGAGGTAATTCATCGCCGCCACGCGGTCGTGCGCGTCGTACCCGTCGTGGAGCTTTCGCAGCAGCACTGTCGTGCCGTCGTGCAGCGTCACCGGCTGCACCGTTCCCGGGTCGTACTGCGTGGTGATCGGCGCGCGCGGGGCGATGAAGTCGAGGAAATTGACCGCGTCGTTGTGCTCGCGCACGTAGTCGTAGCTCTTCGTCGACCCGGTGTGGTTGTTGAAGGCGACGCACGGGCTGATCACGTCGATGAACGCCGCGCCCTGGTGCTCGATCGCCGCCTTGATGATCGGCACGAGCTGGTCCTTGTCGCCGGAGAACCCGCGCGCGACGAACGTCGCGCCGAGCTGCAGCGCCAGCATGACCATGTCGATCGACGCGTCGGTGTTCGCGACGCCGCGCTTCGACTTCGACCCGCGGTCGGCGGTCGCCGAGAACTGGCCCTTGGTCAATCCGTACACGCCGTTGTTCTCGACCACGTAGACCATGTTCACGCCGCGCCGCATGCAGTGCGCGAACTGCCCGAGGCCGATCGAGGCCGAATCGCCGTCGCCCGACACGCCGAGGTAGAGGAGCTCGCGGTTCGCGAGATTCGCCCCGGTCACGACCGAAGGCATCCGGCCGTGCACGCTGTTGAAGCCGTGCGAGTTGCCGAGGAAGTAGTCCGGCGTCTTCGACGAGCAGCCGATGCCCGAGAGCTTCGCGACGCGGTGCGGCTCGATCGCGAGCTCCCAGCACGCCTGGATGATCGCCGCCGAGATCGAGTCGTGGCCGCAGCCGGCGCAGAGCGTCGAGATCTTGCCCTCGTAGTCGCGGCGCGTGTACCCGAGCCGGTTCTTCGGCAGGGTGGGATGGTGGAGCTTCGGCTTGGCGAGGTAAGTCACTGGGCAACCTTTCTCAGCGGCTGCACGTTCAGCCGCCGCACGCGCTCCGCGATCGCTTCGGTGATGAAGCGGGCGGTGATCGGCGTGCCGTCGTAGTGGAGGACCGGGACGAGGCTGGCGGGGTTCACGCCGGCGTCGTTCACCAGCAGGGTCTTGAGCTGCGCGTCGCGGTTCTGCTCGACCACGAACACCTTGTTGTGCGAGGCGACGAAAGCGGCGATCTCGTCCTGGAACGGGAACCCCCGCACCCGCAGCGCGTTCACGTAGATGCCCTGCGCCGCGAGCGACGCGAGCGCCTCGTGCATCGCCGCGCTGGTCGAGCCGTAGAAGATCACGCCGAAGCGCGCGGGGTACTCCGCCGGCGTCAGCACCGGCTGCGGGACGAGCGCCTTCGCGGTCTCGAACTTCTTGAGGAGCCGCTGCATGTTGTACATGTAGTCCGGCCCCGCCTCCGAGTACATGGCGTAGGCGTTCTTCGTCGTGCCGCGGGTGAAATAGCCGCCGCGCGTCGGGTGCGCGCCGGGGTAGGTCCGGAACGGGATGCCGTCGCCGTCGACGTCGAGATAGCGGCCGAACTCCCTGCCCGACTCGAGGTCGTCGTGGGTCATCACCTTGCCGCGGTCGTAGCGCGTCGAGTCGTCCCAGACGAGCGGCTCGGTGAGGCGCTCGTTCATCCCGATGTCGAGGTCGAGCATCACGAACACCGGCGTCTGCAGCCGGTCGGCGAGGTCGAACGACAGCGCGGCGAACTCGAAGGCTTCCTTCGGGTCCTCCGGGAAGAGGAGCGGATGCTTCGTGTCGCCGTGCGACGCGTACGCGCACGCGAGCACGTCGGACTGCTGGGTGCGGGTCGGCATGCCGGTCGATGGACCGCCGCGCTGCACGTCGAACAGGACCGCAGGGATCTCGGCGAAGTAGGCGAGGCCGATGAACTCCTGCATGAGCGAGATGCCCGGGCCCGAGGTGCAGGTGAACGCGCGCGCGCCGTTCCACGCCGCGCCGATCACGATGCCGATCGAGGCGAGCTCGTCCTCGCCCTGGATGATCGCGTAGCGCGCCTTGTTCGTCTCCGGATCGTGGCGGAAGCGCTTGCAGTGGCGCTGGAACGCCTCGGCCATCGAGGACGAGGGCGTGATCGGGTACCACGCCGCCACCGTCGCCCCGCCGTAGACGCAGCCGAGCGCCGCGGCGTTGTTGCCCTCGATGAAGATCTTGTTCCCGACCGCGTTCGCACGCCGCACCCGGATCCCGAGCGGGCAGGCGAGCTTGGCGAGCGCGTAGTTGCGCCCGAGCTGCAGCGCGTGCACGTTCGGCTTGAGCAGCGCCTCCTTGCCCTTGTACTGCTCGCCGATCAGCTCGGCGATGACGCCGGGGTCGATGTCGAGCAGCGCCGACAGCGCGCCGACGTAGATGATGTTCTTGAAGAGCTGGCGCTGCCGCGGGTCGGTGTAG
>CAWBNB010000031.1:0-13881 GCA_963789885.1 uncultured beta proteobacterium
TGAGCACGTTCTTGGCGGAGCCGGCGCTATCCCACGGGACGAACGGCCCGAACGTGGCGGCATACCAGCCGTCCTGATAGAGGCCGCGGCTGCCGTTGTTCTCGAAGTACTGCGTGCGCTTGCGTCCGGGCGCCTTCGGGTCGGCGAACGTGTAGGCTAGGCTCACGCCGTCGATCGGGTCCTGCGCGAAGCCGTCCACCACCTTCGGCGGCTTGATACCGAGGATCTCGTAGAGCGTCGGAACGATGTCGTTCACGTGGTGGAACTGCGCGCGCGGCGTCTTGTCGGCCTTGATCCGTGCCGGCCACGAGACCGCCATCGGATTGCGCGTGCCACCGAAGTGCGAGGCGACCAGCTTCGTGTGCTGGAACGGCGTGTCGCCGGCCCACGCCCAGCCGGCGTGGTACATGTTGTCCACCTTCGGCCCGCCGAGCACGTCGAGGCCGCCGAGCTTGTTGAGCGCCTCGATCTGCTGCTCGACCGTGTTGGGGATGTTGTTCTGGGCGAGGAGCTCGCTGATGCTGCCCTGCTGGCCCTCGGCGCTCGAGCCGTTGTCGCCGAAGATGTAAATCACGATCGTGTTGTCGCGGATGCCGAGGCGGTCGAGCTCGTCGATCACCTTACCGGCCTGGACGTCCACGTGCTCGACGAAGCCGGCGTAGATCTCCATCAGGCGGCGCTGGAACGGGCGCTGCGACTCGGGGATGCTGTCCCACGCGGCCATGCTCGCGGCGCGCGGCGTGAGTTTCGTGTCCGCGGGAATCCAGCCGAGTTCCTTCTGGCGCTTGAACGTGCGCTCGCGCAAGGCATCCCAGCCGTCGTCGAACTGGCCCTTGTACTTGTCGGCCCACTCCTTGAAGATGTGGTGCGGCCCGTGTCCGGCGCCGGGGGCCCAGTACATGAGGAAAGGCTTGTCCGGCGCGTAAGCTTGGTGCTTGCGCATCCAGGCGATCGCCTTGTCCGACAGGTCTTCGCTCAGGTGGTACTTCTCGTCGTGCGGCGGCTCGACCAGGTTCAGGTTCTCGACGAGCCGCGGCTCCCATTGCGAGGTCTCGCCAGCGAGGAAGCCGTAGAAGTAGTCGAAGCCGATGCCCTCACCCGTGGGCCACAGCGTGAACGGGCCCATCGCCGTCGTGTCGGTCGCGGGCGTGTTGTGCCATTTGCCGAACGCGGCGGTCTTGTAGCCATACGCTCCCAGCACCTTCGCCATCGTCGCAGACGTCCGGGGGATCACGCCGGTGTAGCCGTCCCAGTCCACCGCCCGTTCGGCGATGGTCCCGGAACCTACGCGCTGGTGGTTGCGCCCGGTCAGGAGCGCCGCCCGCGTCGGGCGAGCAGATCGACGTGGTGTGGAACGTGTTGTAGCTGATGCCCGTGTTCGCAATGCGGCTCAGCGTGGGCGTGCGGATCGGACCGCCGTACGTGTCGGCCAGGCCGAAGCCGACGTCATCGAGCAGGATGATGAGGATGTTGGGCGCATCCTTCGGGAGGTGGCTCTTTTCCACGCGCCGCTGGTGCTTCGACGTCTGCAGCGTCGGCCCGGCCACGCTGGCCGACGGCGTCGCGGGGAACGGCAGCACCGAGCCGTCGCTGACTGGCGCAGTCGCCAGGGCCGGCTGGAGCAGGAGCCCGCACCAGACCGGCGAGAAGGAGTTGTCTGCCATTCATGTCTTGCACCCTTGTCTACAGAAAACGGAACGTCCCGAGGCCCTTCCGTCAGTCCTGCGGCTGGAGAATCGGCGGCCGTGCCAGGCTCGGGGCGGCTGTCGCCCGGCCGGCAATCGCGCGGTAAGTAACGGCTCCCAGCACGGCCCCGACGATCGGCGCGACCCAGAACAACCACAGCTGGGCGAGCGCCCAGCCGCCGACATACAAGGCGACACCTGTGCTGCGCGCCGGATTGACCGACGTGTTCGTGACCGGGATGCTGATGAGGTGAATGAGCGTCAGCGCCAGTCCGATCGCGATGGGCGCGAAGCCGGACGGGGCCCGCGTGTCGGTCGCACCGAGGATGATCAGTATGAAGAACATCGTCATGACCACTTCACACACCAGCGCGGCCGGCAGCGAGTAGCCACCCGGCGAATGGGCCCCGTAGCCGTTCGAGGCAAAGCCGTTGGACACGTCGAAGCCGGCGGCACCGCTGGCGATCACGTACAGCACTGCGCCCGCCACGATGGCGCCGAGCACCTGCGCCACGATATAGGGCGCGAGCTTGCCGGCCGGAAAGCGCCCGCCGACCCACAGACCGATCGACACCGCGGGATTCAGATGGCAGCCGGAGATGTGGCCGATGGCAAAGGCCATGGTTAGCACCGTCAGCCCGAACGCCAGCGACACGCCGAGCAGACCGATGCCGACGTTGGGAAACGCGGCCGCCAGGACTGCGCTGCCACACCCGCCGAGAACCAGCCAGAAAGTGCCGAGAAACTCCGCTCCGTATGGTTTCATTCAGATCTCCTGATTTCATCGAACACGCTGTGAGCCTCCGCTGGCAAAGACCAGCGCCGCGGCACCGTGACCGATCAAGGCGCCGGCACGCGCGCTCCGCACGCCACGCTATTGCGTCGCCCTGTTCGCCGCGCCCTTGGCCGCGTCCACGGCCTTGTTGTCGTCGTCGCGCCGCTTCTCGACCGGCCCCTTGTCCTCGACGCCGGCCGTGCGCTTGGCGGTGTCCGCCGCGGTTTCCTTGGGATCGCAGCGACCGCCGACCCCGACAGTGGCCTTGGTGGCCGCGCTCCGGGCTGCCTTCTCGGGCGTGCAATCCGGGTCGAGCGGGCCGGGAAGCGCGAATTGCGCGTACATCGCCGCGGCAAGCGTCATCGTCGCCAGTGCAATCTTCGTCATGGCATGTCCTTCCGTGGATGCATCGCCCGCCCCAGCGGCCGGCGCATGCTTGAGGTTGCTACCGGACGCAACAGGGGTAGTTGAAATCCCCTCCGCGTCAAAACTGATACACGAGCCGACCTTCAGAACTTGTAGACCATCTTCAGCCAGATGTAGTCACCGTTTAACCGATTCTTCGTCTCCAGCTCAGGGAGCCACTTCAGCTCGAAGGAGATCGACTGCTTGCCGAGCGGCTCGATGTAACCGAGTACCGGGCCCAGGCCGGCGGTCCGGCCCTTGAAGCATCCGAGCACGGCGCCGGATCCGCTGTCGCAGGTGACCTGCTGGAAGTAGAAGCCTTCGGCGCCAAGCGTCATGAATCCCGAGCCCGCGGGGAGAATCTGCTGGATCGCGCCGTCGAAGTGCAGCATCGAGCCGCTCTTGTAGTTGGTGGCCGAGTTCTCGGTGTTTATCGCGTAGCCGGCGTGCAGCAGCGCGTTGAGTCCCTTCTGGCTGCTATAGACCACGCCCACGATCGGATCGAACGTCCAATAGTTCAGACCGGGGTTGCCGAGCCGTCCCTGCTCATAGCTGCCGGTCGGAGCGTAGATCGGCAGCAGCGCGTTGAACTGCCACTCGCCGGACTTCCAGGCGAGCATCGCCGGAATCACGGTCAGGTCGCCGAACCCGTCCACCTTGCTGTTGACCCTCACGGTGCCGGGCCCTCTCTGCACGTTGGCCGTGACGTTCATCCAGCTGTAGGGCAGAGCGGCCACGACGGAGTAATGCGCGCCGCCGAGGACCGACGTCTCGAACGTGTACCCGCCGGAGAGAGCGAAGGTGTTCACGCTCGCGTCCAGATCGCCCGCCAGGCCGGCGGCTGTCGGGATCTGTGCGGACGCGCTGCCGCTGTAGTGCAGGTACATCGGCTTCACGAAGGGTCCCGGCGTGGTCGGCGCGTTGTCCACGATCGTCGCCAGGGACCCGGGTATCACGTGGGCCGTGCCGCCCTCGTCCGACATGGCGGGCTGCGGAAGCACAACGACGAGCGACACCATCGCGCCAGCCGCGAGGTGCGGCCACCGCGCCACTGGTCGATGTTCCCCAACCGGTTTTCCATTGTTGTCATTGTCCAATCTGCGCATCGGAAACCTGCGTCCCCCGCCGCCCGGTCAGCGCACCGGGTTCACCACGACGTACTGCACGCTGGTCCCGGCGTACTGCGGCTGGTACCACGTCGACCCGCACTGCTGGTAGAGCACGTTGCCCACCTGCACCGGCACGCAGCCGGGCGGGACCGTGTTCACGACCGATCCCACCACTGCAGCGGTGACCGCGACGGTGGCGCCCACGGCAAGCGCGGTGCCGACCGGGTGGTGGTCGTCGCGGTCGATGTCGATATCCACGTTCTTGTGCGTATTGACGTTGACGTTCTTGTTCACGTTGACGTTCTTGTTGACGCTCGTGCGGGTGTTGTTGTTCACCTGCCGGCCTGCGTGCGCGTCGGCGGAAACGAGCGTCGTCGCGAGCGCAAAGGCGGCGAGCGACAAGACCGCTACGGTACGACTACGGATGTTGTGCATGGCTGGGCCTCGCATTAGCTCTTCGCGGCCGGCTTGAACGGCACGAGTTCGATCTTCTTCGCGTCCTTCGGCGGCGCGAACTTGAAGGTGGCGTCGCCGAACTGCGGCGCGAGGTCCCACTTGAGCACCGCGGAGTACTGGGGCTGCGCGGACTCCTGGGTGGTCGTGATGACCATCTTGCAGGGCAAGGGCTGCTTGCCGCGCTGGATCCAGACCTGCCAGTCGACGTCCGCCTGACGGTACGCGTAGTGGTCGCAATCCTTGCCGGCAACCCGGGCCGGACCGAAGTAGGCCGCGTCCTTGATGTCCTCGATCCCCGACTGGTCGGTACCCCACAGGAACAGGTCGGCCAGCGGAATGTCCAGGTCGTACTTCTGCTCGGCCATCTCCAGCGTCCGGGCAATCGTCGCCGGCGCCGCTACCGTGGCGTAGTACTTCGTCCGCGGGCCGTACTCCGTCAGGGTCTTGCCGTCGTAGATGAAGTCGCGATGCCGGCGATCGGTGCGCACTTCGGCCCGAAGACCGTTCGGCATCTGGACGCGATAGTCGAGCGTCCCCGCGAACTGCACCTTCTGCCCGTTCTGCAGGACTTCGTCGATGGTCGTGTCGGCGTGTACGGCAAACGACTTGAGCGTGCGCAGGTACTTGCCCATGGCCGACAGGGCCTCGATCGCTTTCGTGTCGCGCTCGCCGGCGGCAGCCGGCGCCGGCTGCTGCGCAAGTGCGGCGCCGGCTGCGAGCATGAGCGCCGCGGCTGCGGCGCCCAGAAGGCCGTGCACGGATCGCGCCGCGGCCGACGGCGCGGTTGTGGAAGTTCTCACCTGGAAGTTCTCCTTTGAAGCGAGCGCACGCCTGGCTTGTCGCCGGCGAACCCGTTCGCGCCACGACTCGAGGGGGCAAGCTCGCGATAACCGCGGCGACTATCCAGCGAGCGTGCTGGGCCGCGCAACGAATGTTAGGGGCAGTCGCGCCGCGTACCTGTCCGGCGCGCGACAAGTGCCTCATTTCGCGGTCGCGTAAGGGCCGCGGAGGGTGTATGACGACGTCACACGCGTCTCGCGCCAGACGCTGAACGTACTCCTCCGCAGGCTGGATAAGGAGCGGTTGATCGAGATCGGGTTCCGGAGCATCAGCGTGCTCGAGCCGGCGCACCTCGCCGATTCGCGCGCGGAGCTCGATTCCGGACCCCAAATCGGCCGAGTCGTGCGGCGGCGTGCCGCGGATGCCACGCCCCCGGCGAGCGACGAACGCGTCGAGTGACGGCTGGAGGCGGACGCCGGCTCACGCGGCCACCTCGTAGAGGCCCAGCCGCTCAAGGCATGGCCGAGACCGGCGGGGCCGTGCTGCGAGGAAAATCCACCGCCCGGAAGAGAGCCCCGCCGGGGGGAGAGGGAGTGGCGGGGTGTCTACCGGGAGGTGGGCGGAGCTTAGGTCCCCGGCTGCCTTTGCGTGCCGGTCACTTCCACGTCGACACGGCGGTCAGGCGCCAGGCAGGCGATGAGCGCCTGCTGCGTCCTCGCCTGACCCTTGGCTTTGCAGTCGGCTTCGGTGATCCGCAGTTGCGTCTCGCCGCGGCCCTCGGTGGTGATGATCGAGGCCGGCACGCCTTCCTTGACCAGGAAATCGGCGAAGGCGCGCGCGCGCTGCTCCGACAGCTTCTGGTTGTACGCTTCCGTGCCGATCGGGTCGGTGTGCCCGATCACCTTGACCGAGGTCGCGGTAAAGCCGACCTGGCGAAGGGCGCTGATCACGGCGTCGGCGCGTTGGCGCGCGACGTCCGACACCACGGCGCTGTCGAACGCGAACAAACCGTCGGCCTGGAGCGAGAACGACCGCGAGACCTGCGTCGGGGGCGGCGGAGGCGGAGGCGCCGGCTTCACCACCGGCGCGGGCGGCGGCGGAGGGGGCGGGGGCGCGGCGCGCGGCGCTTCGGCCACGCGCGGGGCCGGGCCAAGCGGGATCTGGAGACCCACGGTCGCAATCCAGTCCCCGAAGTTGCCGCCCGAGCCGTAATGACCGTTGTTGCTGTCCCAGCGGTAGCGCGCGTCGCCCACGAGGCGTCCCCAGTCCGAGAACGGCCAGACGAAGCCGAGGCCGGCATTCAGCGCCCAGCTCCACGCGTTGGAGCCTCCGACGTCGTCGTTGATGGCGCCCGCACCGGCGACGAGGTAGGGTTGTACGGAGCGCTCCTTCCACGCCGCCACGCCTTCGCGCCGGATCGGGAACCACAGCGCGTCGAGCGTCAGAGTCCAGTTCTTGTACTTGCCCGGACCCCCAGATTTCGCATCGAGCTCCTCGTACATGGTGCGGAATTCGAGGTTCCAGTTCGGGTGGATCGGCTTGCCGACCGCAAGACCGCCACCCCAGCCGTTATCGGCCTGGCGATTGCTGTCCGTCAGGATGTACGACCCGAACGGCGTCAGGTACCAGCGATTGTCGAAGTAGCGGCTCGCCTCGTAGGTCGGTGGCGTAGAAAACCATTCGGACGTTTGCGCCTGCGCAGCCAAGGGGGCGGCCAGCGCGAGCGTTGTCGCGGCGGCCAGAGTTGATTTCTTGAACATGTTCCTCTCCCGTTCTTTGCGGTGCTTCAGTCGGATCCAGCGCGACTTGCACGCCGCCCACGCGGGCGCTGCGCAGCATTTGCTGCGTCGCTAACACCTCGCGAGATGAATCTACTGCGATGCGGGATGCCAGTCCTGATCGAATTCTGACGTAGCCCGGCCGGGATCCCGCGCGCTCGGCGCCGCGAGAACGAGCGCGCCAGAAATGTTGCACCGAGATGACGATGCGGCGCGAGCCGGACTCCGAGTACCTGCGCCGCAGCGACTACTCGGTGGGCGAGGTGGCGTACCTGCTCGGATTCGCGGAGGTCTCCAGCTTCAACCGCGCGTTTCGCCGGTGGACCGGGAAGTCGCCGAGCGAGTTCCGGCAGGCGCGAGCCGCTGCCGCGGCGCTTGAATGCGGGCCCGCTTAGCGCGAGGCGCGCTGCCCGGTCTCCCTGACGCGAGGGATCGGCTGTGGCGCTCCCCGCTCCGGACTTTCGCGCACCATCGCCACGAGGCGGCGAAAGCGGGTGTCCGGGCGGAGGGGGTCGAGGCGGGGATCGGCGAGGATCGGGGCGAGCGAGCAGCAACGCTGCTCCACGGCCAGGTCGAGCCACGCGAAAGCGCCTTCGCGATCACCAAGTGCCTCCGCCGCCGCCGCGTACGCGGACGGCGTGATGTACCCGACCGACGCCTCGCGCCGTGCGCGCTCGAGCATCGCGGCAGCCTCGGCGCGGTCACCCTTCTTCGCGAGCGCACGTGCGAGTGCGGACCGCGCGCCCGGCGCGTTCGGGGACAGCGCCACCCACTTGCGCGCTGCGGCGAGTGCCTCGTCGAACCGCCCGAGCTCGTGGTAGGCGAGCGCCACCGGGCCGTACGCGGGTCCATGCGCGGGATCGAGCTCAACGGTGCGGCGCGCGCATTCGAGCGCGGTCTCGAACCGCCGGGCGGCATAGTGCGCGTATGCAAGCTGGCGGTTCAGAGCCAGCGAGAACGGGTCCAACGCGACCCCGGTGCTCGCACTCTCCACCGCCTCGTCGAGACGCCCTTGCCCGATGAGGTGGAATGTTGCCAGATACCACGAGATCGACGACGTCCGGTCGGATTCGAGCGCCTGCGCGAACAGAGCGTCCGCCTCCGCAGGGGACCAGTCGATCAGGCCCCGCACATACGCCAGTGTCGCGCTCGCGGCGGCGGTACCGGGATCAAGCTCGAGCGCGCGCATGGCCGCTGCGGTGATCCTCGGCGCCAGCTCGCGCGGCGAGCCCTGTCCCCACCACATCATCATCACGTAACACGCGCCCAAAGCGCCGTACGCGGACGCGTAGCGCGGCTCCCAGTCGAGCGCCTGTTCCAGCATCGCCACGGCGCGCGTGATGCTCTCGGACGAGCGTCCATGCCAGATCGCCCGCGTGTGCATGAACGCCTCGAACGCGCGCGGACTCGCATTCGACGCACGCTCGAGCCAGGTCGCAGGGCGCAGGTGCTCCGCGGCCGGGTGCAGCGTGCCGACGAAGCGATAGCCGCGCGCGTGCACGGTCTCGATGTAACGATGCGGCTTCCTTGTGTCCTTCAGCGCGTGGCGCAGCGCATAGATGCAGCGGGTCAGGCTCTCGTCGGAGGGTGCGGCGCCCGGCCACACCTCGTCGAACAGGTCCCTCTTGCTCACCGTGCGCCCCGGGTGCTCGGCCAGCAGGCGCAGCACCGCCCCCTCCTTGGGTGGAAGGGGGATCAGCCGGCCGGCGCGCGTCAGACGATTCTCGACGTCGAGGTAGTACTCTGCAAAACTAAGTACGTCCGGAAATATCGGTGCCACGGGACAATGCCATCAGAAGTCGATAACAACTCTATCAACAGCACTCTGAGAGTCTCTGTCGCTTTGCTGACACCTGAACTAGTGCTTTTGGTCTATTGACTCGTCCAAGACGTTTCCGTGCCCGGAAACGCTGGCGAGCGGAGGCGGCAGTTGAACGGCGTGCAGGCAATCAGAAGTCGATCAGGATTACCCGGCGACACTCACCTAGCATCTACGCGTCCACGGCGACCTTCGTGAAAGCCTCCTTGGACCCGGTCCGACGCCCTCGCGCGCGCACCCGGGAGCCTCGGCGGCACGTCATCTGTCGCAACCAGGTCTGATGTTCGGGAGGAGTGACATGGCAATCGAGCACCTGTTGAGTGAACGGCTCTCGACGGTCCTTGCGCGCAGCTGGTGGCTGCTGTTGCTGCGCGGGATCATCGCGATTCTGTTCGGGATCCTGACGTACTTCCAGCCGGGCATCTCGCTCGCGACGCTGGTGCTCCTGTTCGGCGCGTTCTCGCTCGCCGACGGCGCGCTCGGTACCTGGCAGGCGATCAACGCCCGCAAGGAGCGCGAGAACTGGTGGGTGCTGCTCCTGGGGGGCCTGCTCGGCATCGGCGTCGGCCTGCTGACGCTGTTCCATCCTGGCGTCACCGCGCTAGCGCTGCTCTTCTACATCGCGATCTGGGCGGTTGCCACCGGCGTGCTCGAGATCGTCGCCGCGATCCGCCTGCGCAAGGAGATCGAGGGCGAATGGCTGCTGATCCTGGCCGGCGTCGCCTCGGTGCTGTTCGGGGTGCTGCTGATCGCGCGACCCGAGGTCGGCGCGCTCGCCGTGCTATGGCTGATCGCCGCTTACGCGATTGCCTTCGGCGTCATCCTGGTAGTCCTCGCCTTCAAGGCGCGCGGGTTCGCGCGGAGAATCCAGGAGCGACGCTTCACCTGATGCATCCCCGTTAGCGGGTCGGCGAGACCTTCGCACGGCTCGCTTGGAGCCGGACGCGTTCGACGCGAGACGCGCTACGCTCGGGCGCCCGATCAGAACTCCGTCAAGACTCGATCGCCGGCGAGCGCTAGATTCAGTGCGGGCGCCGAGTCTCGGTTGCGACGTAATGCTCCTCTCGCACCGGGTCGCTGCGCCTTACGCAATGAGTTCCCCTTGTCCTCCTCCTCCTCGGGGAGGCCCGCGCGAGCGGCCACCTCCCCGAGGCTTTTCTTCCCGGATCGTTGGGACGATGTGGGTCGCATGAGGGCGCCAAGCCGATGCGCTACGATCCAGTCGAAACGGGGTGGGATTGGACCGCTGGGCCGCAGCCCGCGGATCGTCACGAGGTCGTCGGCGCGCTGTCGATCATCTGTCTGGCGGTCGTACTCGTGCTCGCTTTGTTGTGGCTGGTGCTCGAGTAGCGCCGGCTCGCGCGGTCTACCCGGACCCCTTGCTCGCGATCGGAGCTGAACCCGACGCCTGAGCCCCCGTACCTGTCTGCTGCCCCACAACTCCCGGGGGCGCACTGGCTGACATGTCGGTCAGGCATAATTGTCAATTGGACGACAGATTGGCAGTCAGGGCGTGCAGGCCAGCGAGCAGCGAGCAATCCAGCGGATTCTGAGTGTGGGCGAATGGTTCAGCGGCCTGCCGCCCGCGTTGCAGGAGCTCATCCTGTCCCGGTCCGTGGTGAAGAAGTTCGCCAAGGGACAGGTGATCAGCGTGGAGGACAGCGCGCAGAAGGGCCTCTTCGCGGTGCTGGAGGGGCAGGTGCATCTGGTCCGGGAGATCAGCACCGGCGACGAAGCGCTCATGCAGGTCGGCGAACCGGCCTACTGGTTCGGCGAGTTCGGGCTGCTGACCGGCCGACCCACCGTTGTGACGGTTATCGCCCACTCGCCGGTGCGGGCCCTGGTCCTGTCGAAGGTGCAGTTCGATCGCATCCTCGCGGAGGATCCGCGGTACTACCAGGCATTCGCCAATCTCATCTTCGACCGGTACGAGAGCTTGATTCGCGTCTTCGCCGAGCTCCGCGACCTGGCGCCGGAGTCGCGCCTGCGGGCGCGGCTCGCCGCGATGGCGCGGCTGCAAATGCGGGCCGGGCCGGGCGCCGCGCCGGTGTCCCTCGCCGTTTCGCAGGCGGATCTCGCGCGCATGGTGGGCGTCTCGCGCCAGACCCTCAACGCGCTCCTCGGCAAGCTGCGTGAGGTGGGGCTGGTCGAGGTCGAGTTCCGGCGCATCCGCGTGCTCGATGCTGCGCGTCTCACCGATCCGCGCGGTGAAGTGGATCCAACGGCGCGAGGAAGCGCGAGCGCGCAACAGCGCGCCTCCGGCGCACCGACGCGAGCGAGCGGCGAGCGCATCAACCGATGACCGGCAGCGACGCCGGCTCACGCGGCCGGTGCTGGCGTGGGCGCTCTACGACGTCGCGAGCTCCTTCTTCGCTGCGATGAACCTGCAGACCGATCGGCGCTCATTCCTAGTGCGCTCTCTCGCGGCGGCGGTTGGAGCCGCATTGTTCCCGCAATCCGTCCGGGCGCAGGCGTGGCCGAGCCACCCGGCGCGATTCATCGTGGGTTTACCTGCTGGCGGCTTGACCGACACTTACGCACGCGCCTACGGCGAGTACGTGTCGCAAGAGATCAGACAGCCGGTGGTGGTCGAGAACCGCGCCGGCGCCGGATCGATCATCGCGTGCGAGGCGCTCGCCAGATCGCCCGCCGACGGCTACAGTTTTCTGTTCACTATCTGGGCGGCCATCGTGCAGAACCAGGTGCTGTACAGCAAGCTGCCGTACGATCCGAACAAGGATTTCACTTTCATTTCCTCAATCGACCCTGGACACCTGCCGCTCGCCGTGCACAAGGATGTTCCCGCGAAGGATTTTCCCGAGTTCGTCGAGTTTGCGAGGAAGAACCGCGTCACCATGGGCACTTTCTCCGCTGGCTCGTACCCACACCTGCTCGCTGTGCAGCTGAACAAGTTGTACGGGACGCAGGTCGAGGTGGTCCATTTTCGTGGCGAAGGACCGATGTGGGTGGAACTCGCGACCGGCCGCATCCATGCCGCGATCGGCAGTCAGTTTGGGATGTTGCCGTACTTCCAGAAGGGCTCGGTCCGCCCGATCGCCGTAAACAGGACCATCCGCTCGCCGAAGCTGCCCGGGGTTGCCACGTTCATCGAGCAGGGGTTCCGGGAGCCGGTATTCGGGATCCACAGCTGGATCGTTCTACTCGGTCCGGCGGGACTGCCGCGCGATATCGTCGAGCGGATCTCGAAACTGGTCATTGCCGCGGCGGACACGCCACGGCTGCGCGAGATCCACGCCAATCTCGGCGTCGTGGAAAACGCCTCCACGCCCGAAGAGTTCGAGCGGCGCTTTCGCGACGAAGGCCCGGTGTGGCTGTCCCTCGTACGGGAGCTCGGCGTCACGCTCGACTAGATCGCGTTGGTCGTGCGCACGACGGCATCGCTCGCGGATCCCGCCACTCTCGCATTCGCCGGGGGGCCATTGCGGGTGGCAACTCGGACTAAGGCGGGGGGTTATACCGAGGACATGGGTAACACTTTAGCCTCAAAGGGGTTCGGGGCGCACTCGACGCGGCCGGATTCGTGGTCGAAGAAGCCGAGGTCGTAGTGCATGAAGCTGATGAGCCAGATGCGTTCGACGACTTCGCGCACCCCGACGGTGTGACCGGCGAAGGCCTGGCTGAGGTTGATCTTGCGCGAGCCGAAGCACACTCGCCCGCAATGGGTGACGGTGATGGTAGCTCCTGCCCGATATCCAGAAGCGGCAACCTTATCCGCTTACCTGGGAGGGGGAGGCGCGCTTGTTCAAGGTGCTGCCTCCCCATCTCGCCGCGATGGCGCTCTTTGCCGTGAATGCGGGCTGCCGTGACGGCGAAGTCTGCGCGTTGCGCTGGGAGTGGGAGGTGAAGGATCGGGCGCCTACCGCTTCCCTCGCTCATCCGTCATTGACGTACTACGTCGAAGACGTATAATGCGTCGATGCTCGCCGAGACGATCCCGGCCCACGTTCTTCGACAGATCGAGGAAGAGATCGATGGCTAAGGCGAAACGCAATGTTGGGCTCGAGATCCTGCGGGGGATCCGGGAGATCAAGCGGGGCGAACACGGCCGCGTCGTCACCGTCCCGTCGGTAGCCTCGGTCCGTGAGAGCACCGGGCTCTCGCAATCGCAGTTCGCGCGGCTACTGGGGGTGTCGGTCCGTACGCTCCAGGAGTGGGAGCAGGGACGCCGAGCGCCTTCGGGAGCAGCGCGAACGCTTCTCCTCATCGCGGCGAAGAACCCGCGCGCGCTTCGCGAGGTCGCCTAGGGGCTCTGCCCGGGGCGATCGGAGTGCGGTTAGGGTGCTTGCCGGCACGTACTGGCAACCCTCCGCCCTTGCTCTCCTGACCAAGGTGCGCCGGCGCTGCGTCGACGCGGCTTCGCCGCATCGGCCGCAACGAGCTCGCGGTGATGCAGGCTGCGCTCGCCTACTACGACGCGCAGAAGGAATACGCGCTTGCCGATCGCAACGGCGACGGCGTGCTCGAGTACGCGCAGCGGCTCCTGAGCACGCCCGGCAAGCAGGACGGGCTGTACTGGGCGGCGCTGCCGGGTGAGGAAGAGAGTCCGCTCGGGCCGGCGTACGCCGACGAGACGCCCGGCGCGGGTTACCACGGCTACTTCTTCAGGATCCTCAAAGCAGAGGGGCCGAACGCGCCGGGTGGGGCCCACGTCTACACGATCCGGGGCCGCATGATCGCGGGCTTCGCGCTCGTCGCCTGGCCGGTGAAGTACGACGATACCGGCGTGATGACCCCACGACGGCCAGGTGTACGAGAAGGATCTCGGCCCGGGGACCGGCGCGGTCGCACGGGCGATGACGCGGTTCGATCCCGATTCGAGCTGGCAAAAGGTGACGCTGTGAAACGAGCGCTGCTCCCTGCTGCGGCCGCGACCGGGTGTGGGCGAGCACCCCTGAACGTGTGGACGCGCCCGGATAGCGCCCGGCGGTGATCTTGATCTCGTCGATCGCGTGATCGACGAGATGATCCAGCAGCGACGTCGACCCTCAAGTGGTCGCGCCCACCACGCCCGCCCTGGCGGCGGGTAGAACGTAAAATACCCACGTGGTTTGAA
>CAWBNB010000032.1:0-23178 GCA_963789885.1 uncultured beta proteobacterium
TCACCCTGTTCGGGAGACGTTCATGGTCCGCGTCCTGAATCGCATGCTGCTCTTCGTCGCCCTTTCTGTCGTCTCGCTTGCCGCTCCGGCGCAGGGCGACTATCCGTCGAGGCCGGTCCGCATCATCGTGCCGTTCGGTCCCGGCGGCGCGGCGGACTCGCTACCGCGGCTCCTGGGCCAGAAGCTCACCGACATGTGGGGCCAGCCGGTCGTGGTCGAGAACCGGACCGGCGCCGCCGGGAACATCGGCATGGAGATGGGCGCCAAAGCGGCCCCCGACGGCTACACGCTCACCTCGGCGCCGGTCGGCAATCTCGCGATCAACCCGCACCTCTACTCGAAGCTCTCGTTCGACGTGCTCAAGGACTTCACGCCGATCACGCTGGTCGCATCGGTGCAGAACGTGCTCGTCGTCAATCCGGCGCTGCCGGTGAACAACCTGGAGGAGCTGATCGCGTACGCCAAGAGCCGGCCCGGCAAGCTCACCTACGGGTCGGGGGGCGTCGGGACGCAGGCGCACATCGGCGGCGAAATCTTCGAGTCGATGGCCGGCGTGTACCTGGTCCACGTCGCCTACAAGGGCGTGGGCGACTCGGTCCGAGATCTCCTCGGCGGGCAGATCGACATGATCTTCGCGCAGATCCCGTCGGTGAAGGCGCACATCGACGCCGGCAGGCTGCGCGCGCTCGGCGTCGCGAGCCTGAAGCGCTCGCTGGCGCTGCCGAACGTGCCGACGATCGAGGAGGCGGGCGGGCTGAAGGGGTTCCAGGCGGTGTCCTGGTATGCGCTCGTCGGTCCCGCCGGCATGCCGCCGGCGATCACGGCGAAGATCCAGGCCGACGCCGCCAAGGTCCTCCAGCTTCCCGAGATTCGGGAACGGCTGCAGGGCCTCGGCGCGGAGCCGGTCGGGAGCACGCCCGCGGAGCTCACCGCGGCGATGAAAGCCGACTACGACCGCTACGGCGCGGTCATCAGGCGGCTCGGGATCAGCGCCGACTAGGGCGCCCGGCGTCGCCCGCGCTACTCGGCCTTGATGTTCGCCTCGCGCACGACCTTGCCCCACTTGTCGATGCTGTCGGCGATCAGCTTGCGGAATTGCTCGGGCGTGCCGCCCACGGGGGTGAAGCCCAGCTTGACCAGCGCGGCCGAGGCCTCCGGCTCCTTCAGGAGCGCGTTGATGTCGCGGTTCAGTCGCTCGACGATCGCGGCCGGCGTCCCGGCAGGGACCAGAACACCCTGCCAGGCGCCGAAATCGAACTCCGCGTAGCCGAACTCCTTCATCGCCGGGACGTTCGGCAGGACGCTCGCACGCTCGGGGGTGCTCACCGCGAGCGCGCGCACCGCGCCGGCCTGGATCTGTCCCATCGCGGGCGGCAGCGTGACGAACAGCATCTCGACGTTGCCCGCCGCCACCTCCTTGATCGCCGCGGTCGCGCCCTGGAACGGCACGTGCACGATGTCGATCTTCTGGGTGGACTTGAGCAGTTCGCCCGCGAGATGGCCCACGGTGCCGATCTGCGGCGAGGCGAAGTTGACCTTGCCCGGATTCGCCCGGGCGTACTCGACGAGCGCCCGCGCGTCCTTCGCCTGCACCCTGGGCGACACGATCAGGACCTGCGGCGAGACGATCGCCTGCACGACCGGGGCGAAGCTGTCGAGCGCATGGAACGACAGCTTCGGGAAGAGCGTCTGGTTGATGGCGAGCTGGTCGCTCGTCACGAGCAGCGTGTAGCCGTCCGGCGCCGCGCGGGCGGCGTTGCCGTGGCCGATGTTGCCGCCTCCGCCCGGCTGGTTCACCACGAGCACCTGCTGGCCGAGCTTGGGCGCGAGATGCTGCGCGATCACGCGCGAGAGCAGGTCGGGGCTGGTCCCCGGCGCGGCCGGCGTGATGATGCGCAGCGCCTTCGTTGGATACGCTTCCTGGGCGCAGGTCGAAGCGCCGAGGAGCATGGCTGCGGCGAAGATCAGGACGTGGCGCACGAAACCTCCTGCGGCAGGAAGGCGAGGTCGGTGATCTCGGCGGGGGAGAGACGCTTCTCGAACGCCCCGAGCCGTAGCTGCAGCTCGATCGCCAGCTCGAGTCCGGGCAGGTCGGGCCGGCAGTCGTAATGAAGATCGGGCCGCTCGCGGCGGATCGAGCGCGCCGCGGTCGCCGGCGGAATGCCGAGGCGGCGCGCGATGAATGCGGCCCACTCGTCCGGATGTTCGTCGCACCAGTGGTAGCTCCGGCGCGAGGCACGCAGCACCGCGCGGATCAGCTCCGGCTCGGCCGCGCGCGTACGCTCGCCGGCGACCACCACCGTCCACTGCATCGCCGGGCAGAACTGCGCGTCGGTCAGCGCCTGCCAGACCCTGAAGGCGCCACGGTCCTCGCCGATCGAGACGTTCGGCTCCGAGAGCACTGCGGCATCGAGCTCGTCCGCCTCGAACAGCTCGACCACCTTCGGATAGCGCTCGTTGAGACCGATCAGCTCCACGTCGCGGTCGGGATCGAGGCCGTTCCGCGCGAGCACCAGCCGCCCGAACCAGTAGCTGCAGCTGCCGCGCGAGAGCGCACCCACGCGCCTGCCGCGGAGCCCCGCCCAGTCCTCGATGTGCGGCCGGGCGAGGAAATACTGCAATGCCCGGCGGCGGATGCCGCTCGCGACGATCTTGAAGCGTGCGCCGCCGGCGAGCGCCGTGAGCGCGGGGGGCGAGCCGAGCTCCCCGATCGGCAGGGCTCCGGAATCGTAGGCGGCGGCGATCTCGGGCCCGCCGAAGACGACTTTCAGCGCGAGGTCGAGCCCTTCGTCCCGGAAGAACCCGCGCTCGATCCCGAGCGCGAGCGGCAGCGCCTCCTTGTCGGTCGGGATGCCGTATTCCACCTTCACGATCCAGCGCTCCGCCGACATGTCCGCCGCCTGGCGGGTCTCGCCGTCCTTGTACTTGCCCCAGGTAGCCGAAAGCTGGGCCATGGCGCGCGGGTCGAGATCCTCGCGCGGCAGCGCGTCCTCGTCCCAGTAGCCGTATCGATCGACGCCGCGAACGAGCGTCGCGCGACCGCGGCCGTTTACCGACTTCACGTGCGTCGGCACGTAGAAGAACGCGAAACCCGATGCGGCGGTCGTGCGAGCGATTCGGCAGCGAGCTGTGGGCCGTGCGTTCGTGATGCAGGGAAAACTGCCCGGCCTCGAGCGGCAGCTCGACCGCCTTCGATTCGTCGATGCCGCGCAGTTCCTGTCCCTTCGCGAGCATGTTGTCCTTGGCGAAGGTCTCGACGTGCTTCATGTCCGGCCCGCGATGCGAATCGGGTAGAACACGAAGGCACCCGTTCAGGGAATTGGCCGGAGTGAACGCCACCCACGCGGTGACTTCGTCGTGGGGGGTGAGTCCGAAATACGCGGAATCCTGGTGCCAGGACACGTAGCGCGGGTCGCGGCCGTCCTTGGCGAATACCGACGCGCCGAAGAGCATGATGTCCGGTCCGATCAGGTCTTCGACCGCATCGAGAATGCGCGGATGACGCCCGAGCTCGACCAGCCAGGGGAAGGCGAGATGGCCCTTAATCTTCAGGGTCCGATTGGCGTCGTGGCCGGCGGCACGCTCGTAGGCCTCGAGGCGGGCGCGGCACGCGTCCGCTTCCTCCCCGCTCAGCGCGTCGAACGGATAGCAGTAGCCGTGTTCGCGAAAGTGGTCGATCTGCGCGTCGGTCAGGTGCTTACCCATGTGGCGTCTCCGAACCCGCGTGATGCCATGCTGCCCGGAAAGCATAGCCGCTCCCGCCTTCCGCCGCCCGGCGTGCCCGTGGCTCAACGCACCCCGGGATACATCTGCTTCGGCAGCCAGAGGCTGAGCTCGGGGAAGTAGGTGATGATCGCGAGGCTGACGAGCGCGAGAGCGAGCCACGGCAGCACCGCGCGGACCACGGTGATGTAGGGCTTGTCGAACGTGCCGCTCGCGACGAACAGGTTGAGGCCGAACGGCGGCGTGATGTTGCCGATGTCCACGTTCACCGAGGTCACGATCCCGAAATGCACCGGACCGATCCCGGCCGCGGTGACGGTGCCGAGGAGGATCGGCACCAGGATCAGGATGTTCGAGAACACGTCGATGAACATCCCCGCGACGAGGAACAGCAGATTGGCGACCGCGAGGACCATGTCGGGCGACTGCTTGAGCCCGGCGAACGGCTGCGCGATCGCACCCGTGATGCCGGTCACGGTGAGCAGCCAGGAGAACAGGCTCGCCGCCCCGACCATGATGAGGATCCGCGCGCTCGCGAGCGCGGAGTCCAGGCAGACCTCCCACAGCCCTTTGAGATCGAGCTGACGGTAGATCACCGTGCAGACGAACGCGGCGTAGACGACCGACACCGCCGCCGCTTCGGTCGCCGTGAACACCCCGCCGTAGATGCCCCCGAGGATGATGGCGGGCATCCCCAGCCCCCAGACGACATCGCGGGTCTTCTGCCAGATCTCGCGCGCCGTCGCGCGCGGACTGGCGGGAAACCGGTTCCATTTCGCCCAGCCGTAGCAGTAGGTGGAATAGACGAGCGCAAACACCGCGCCCGCGCCGATGCCCGACATGAAGAGCGCGCCGATCGACGCGCCCGCCACGGCGCCGTACACGATCATCGCATTGCTCGGCGGGATGATCATGCCGAGCAGCGCCGAGCTGGTGACCACGCCTAGCGCGAAGCGCTCCGGATAACCGGCCTTGAGCAGGGCAGGGTAGAGAATGCCGCCGACGGCGACGATCGTCGACGCGCTCGAGCCGGTGATCGCGCCGAAGAGCGCGCAGGTGACGACGACAGTGATGCCGAGGCCGCCCGGGAAATGGCCGACGAGCGTCTGGATGAAGCTGATCAGCCGCGCCGAAAGGCCGCCCTTGCCCATGATGTTCGCGGCGAAGACGAAGAACGGGATCGCCATCAGCGGGAAGCTCTCCAGCCCCGCGAATACGCGCTGCGGCAGGATCGACAGGGGTATCGGCGTGGTCAGCGCGAACGCGATGAACGCCGTGCCGGTGAGCACGATGAACATCGGCAGCGTGAGAGCAAGCCCGAGGGCGAGCAGCGCGAAGACGAGCAGGATGGTCAGCGCCACTTGGCCGCCTCGCCTGCCGCTGCGCAGCGCCCGCGCATGGGATCAGTCGTGCAGATCCATGACGTGCGCGCTATCCGGGCGCCGTCCCCGCACGGCGCGAACGAGGACCTGCACAGTGCGCAGCCCCATCAGGAGGCTGCCGACCGGTATCGCCAGATAGGTGAGCCACATCGGAGCGCCCATCACCGGCGTCGTCTGTCCGCTCGAACGCACGCGCAGGACGTGCTGGCCGCTGTACCAGAAGAACACGGCGAAGAAGACGAGCGTGGCGACCGCCACGCCGATCGCGAGCCGCCGGCGGTTGGCGGCAGAGAGCACGAGCGGGAGGAGATCGATCGCGATGTGCCCGCGCGTGCGCACCGCCACGCTGCCGCCCACGAACACGATCCACACCATGAGGTACAGCGTCAGTTCCTCGGCCCAGCTGATCGGGGAGAGGAAGACGTAGCGGAGGACCACGTTCACGAACAGCAGCGCGCTCGTGAACGCGAGCGCGGCGCCGATGAACGCCCACTCCGCCCGGCCGAGCGCGCGGTCGAGTCGCGACAGGTAGCCCACGCGCACCGCGCCGGCCGCGCTCGGCGAGTCGATCCGGCGGGGTTACTTCTTGGTCGCGGCCTGGACGTCCTTGCGGACCAGGTCGAGCGTCTCGGATCCGTACTTCTGCGTGTACCAGTCGTACACCGGCCGGGACGCCTGCTCGAAGCGCGCGCGCTGCTCGGGGGTCAGCCTGCTGATCTCGATCCCGGCCTTGCGGAAGGTCTCCAGGTGCTCGGCCTCGCTCTTGACGATGATCTCGCGCTGGAACCGGCCGGCCTCGCGCGCCGAGTCGACGAGGATGGCGCGAATGTTGGCGGGCTGCTTGTCGAGGAACGGCTTGTTGAACATGAACACGTACGCGATGAACCCGTGATCGGACAGCGTGAGGTACTTCTGCACCTCGTAGAACCGCATCAGCGCGATCGTGGCGATCGGATTTTCCTGGCCGTCGACGACCTTCTGCTGGAGCGCGCTGTAGAGCTCCTTGAAGTCGACCGTCACCGGCGTCGCGCCGAACGCCTTGAACTGCTCCTGGATCACCTGCGCGGGCATGGTGCGGATCTTGTGCCCGCCGTAGTCCTTCGGCTCGCGGATCGGGAAGTTCCCGGTGAACTGCTTGAAGCCGCTCTCCCAGAACGTCACGCCCTCGATGTTCACCTTGCCGAGCGGCTTCAGGATCTCCTGCCCGGTCGGGCCGTCGATCACCTTGTACAGCACCTCGCGGCTCGGGAAGAGGAACGGCAGGTCGAGGATCTGCACGCTCGGCGCGAGCGGCGCGACCCAGCCGGTGGGCAGGATCGCCACCTCGAGCGCGCCGGCCTGGACCTGCTCGACCATCTGCGTGCCGCTGCCGAGCGTCATCGCCGGGAAGATCCGCACCTGCACCTGGCCGTTGGTGCGCGCCTCCACGAGCTCCTTCCACTTCAGCGCGGCCTGGTGATGCGTGCTCCGATCCGGCTGGTCGTGGCCGACCTTGATGACGGTCTGCGCAAACGCCGTCCCGCCCGCCGCCAGCGCGAGCGCTCCCGCCGCGATCGCCGCGAGGAGCTGGTTCCGCATCGATCTCATGAGGGTCTCCTGGTCGTGTTGTCGGCGCGCGCGCGGCGCGACCGGTGCGCGAGCGACGTCGCTCACGTAGTGTAGGTCTTCGCTTGGATGTCGAGCAGACGCTGATCCTTGTAGTGCGGCCGGTCAGGCTTCGGCTTGGAGAGGAGCGTCTGCACCGGGCAGGGCACCGCACCGGTATTGTGGATGTCGTGATAGACGAAGGCCGGGATCGAGGCGAGGTCCCATTTCGCGAGCTTGAGCGAGACCGTCTCGCCTTCGTGGAAGACATTGACGACGCACTCGCCGTCCAGGATGAAGAACGTCTCCTCCGTCTCGTGGCAGTGCACCGGGATCTTGTGCCCCACCGGCATGGTCTGGACCGACATCGTGAACGCCACCGGTTCGACCGCGTTCGTTTCCTCGTGGTCGACCGATCCCGAGGCGCCGATGTAGCGGCGCTGGCTGCGCGCGTACGCCGGGTCGAGTTGCGTCTCGAAGCCGAACACCGTCCAGTCGTCGCGACGCTCGCTGTAGCGCGCGACGCGTTTCGCCATCAATTCGGCCAGGCTCATGAGCGCCTCCGGGGAGAGACCGTTAGCGTACAAACGATATACCACGGGTACCGGACCGTCAACGCGACTGGCGGGGCGGGAAGCGCCGGCGCCCGGGGATGGCGCCGAACGCCCCAGCGGGGTGCGCGTCGGCGGCGCTCAGCGCCGCCGCGGTCCGATCAGCTCGATGTCCAGGTGCACCACGTCGCCGCGGTAGATGATCTCGCCGACGTAGATCGCGACGCCCGAGCGGTCGGTGACGACGCAGTGCGCCTCGACCGTGGGCGCGTTCAGCGGGAGCCGCAGGTGCCGCGCGGCCTCGATGTCGGCGGCGCCGACCGAGAGCGTCTGGTGCGCGCGCGCGATCGCGCGGCCGTTCATCTGCGCGAGCACCGCGAGCGCCGGGTGTGACGCGAACCGCCGGGGCGCCCGGCGGTAGAGCGACTGCGCGACGTGCACGCTCGCGAGCGCGAACGGTTCCTTGCCGCGCGTCTGCACGGAGCGCAGGTACGCGTAGGCGGGTGCCGGCGTCCCGTCGTCGGGACCGAGTCGCGGCGCCGGCGGCCGGGGTGCGCGCAGCAGGTGCGGCACGTTGTCGCGGATCGGCGCGATCAGGCTTTCCCAGTCGGTGGCGAGCCGCAGCCAGCGGTCGTTCGCGACGTCTTTCGTGACGAACGTGCCCTTGCCCTGGCGCGCGCGGAGCAGCCCCTCCCGCGCGAGCAGCTCGATCGCCTGGCGCACCGTGACGCGCGCGACCTGGAACTCGCGCTGCAGCGCCGCGATGGTCGAGATGCGTTCGCCGACCGCCCAGCGGCCGTCCCGGATCCGGCGCCGCAGCGCGGAGGCAACCTGCAGGTAGCGCGGCACGCGCTCGCCGGCCGAGCGCGCGGTCTTCCGGTCGACGCGCCGATTCGCCATGACGATCGATTCTGCCGGCATCCACACTCGGGCGCAACCGGCCAGCGGTGCGGTCAAATTGCGTTTTGACCATCGTTGTGTGAGACTAGTCCTAGAAATAGGACCATTGAACGGAGCCCCCTCGCGCTGCCGATGAACCCGTTCGATTCTCCGACGCAGGTCGAGGACCGGGAGACGCGGGCGCGAGCGGTCCGGCTCGCACGGGAGCGGGGCGTGCGTCTGCCCACCTTCGCCGAGCTCGCCGATCCCGCGCGTGCGCCGCAATCGATCCGCGGCACGCTCGCCGGGATCGATCCGGACGCACCGCACGCGTCGAATCTCTATCGCGTCAACTGGTTCAACGCCATCGACCGGCGCGGCGTCGCGGGCGTGCCGGTCCACGTCGAGGTGCCGAGCGCCCTGAGCGGCGTCCCGGCGCGCATCGTGGTCGTGCTCGGCGCGCTGTTCCCGATGATCGCGGCACACAAGGTGCTCGCCGCCTATGCCTGCCTCGCGCCGCGCCTCGCGTCCGGCCGCTTCGATCCGACGCGCCAGCGCGCGGTCTGGCCCTCGACCGGCAACTACTGCCGCGGCGGCGTCGCGATCTCGCGCATCCTGGGGTGCCGTGGCGTCGCGGTGCTGCCGGCCGGCATGAGCGCCGAGCGGTTCGAGTGGCTCGAGCGCTGGGTCGCGAGCCCGGAGGACATCGTTCGCACCCCGGGCACGGAGTCGAACGTCAAGGAGATCTACGATCGCTGCGCGGAGCTCGCGCGCGATCCGGCGAACGAGATCGTCAACCAGTTCAGCGAGTTCGGGAACTACCTCGGTCACTGGCGCTGTACCGGGCCGGCGCTCGGGAGCGTGTTCGAAGCGCTCGCCCGGGCGCGCCCGGCCGCCCGCCTCGCCGGCTTCGCCGCGGCCAGCGGCTCGTCGGGAACGCTCGGCGCTGGCGACTACCTCAAGGCGAAGTACGGGACGCGGATCGCGGCGGTCGAGGCGGTGGAATGCCCCACGCTGCTCAACAACGGCTACGGCGAGCACAACATCCAGGGCATCGGCGACAAGCACGTGCCGCTGATCCACAACGTGATGAACACCGACCTGGTGATCGGCGTGAGCGACCAGGCGACCGACGGCTTGAACGCGGTCTTCAACACCGACGCCGGGCGCGGGTTTCTGCAGCGGCGCACCGGGGTCGCGCCGGAGCTCGTCGGCATGCTGCGCTGGTTCGGGCTGTCCAGCATTGCGAACCTGGTTGCCGCGATCAAGCTCGCGAAGCACGACGACCTCGGCGCCGACGACATGGTGATCACGGTCGCGACCGACGGCGCCGCGCTCTACGCGAGCGAGCTTGGCCGGTATCTGGAGCAGCGCGGCGAGGGCGGGAAGCTCACCGACGCGATGGCGGCCGAGCTCTACGGCCGTCATCTCGCCGGCGCCGGCACCGAGCACGTCCTCGAGGCGACCACGCGCGAGCGCGAGCGGATCTTCAACCTCTCGTACTTCACCTGGGTCGAGCAGCAGGGGATAGCGCTCGCCGACTTCGAGCGGCGGAAGTCGCAGGGCTTCTGGCGCGGCCTGCACGACCTGGTCCCGCGGTGGGACGAGATGATCACCGCCTTCAACCACGACAGCGGCAGCGCCTGAGGCGCGCGCGGGAGGACTCGCATGAGCGGGGGAGCGGACGTCAAGCCCTACCACGAGCTGCGCAAGGCCACCGCCGCGCGCGACCGCGGGCTGCGCGAGAAGGTCATGTCCCTGGAGGAGGCGGCGTCCCTCGTCAACAACGGCGATCATGTCGCGATCGGCGGCTGCACCATGTCGCGCACGCCGATCGCGATGATCTGGGCGCTGATCCGCGCCGGGCGGAAGAACCTCAAGGTGTCGCGCTCGATCGTCTCGACCGAGGGCGACCTGCTGTTCGCTTCGGGCGCGGCGAACCACATCATGACCAGCTGGTTCAGCCAGGGGATCGTGTGGGGCGTCTCGAAAGTGATGCGGCACTACACCGAGAAGAAGCTCGCCCGCTTCGAGGAGTGGAGCCACATGTCGATGGGGCTGCGCTACCGCGCCGGCGCGATGGGCGTGCCGTTCATGGCGACCCGCGCGATGATCGGCTCGGACGTCGGGCGCCAGGTCGAGGACCAGGTCAAGCCGATGACCTGCCCGTTCACCGGCGAGCCGCTGCTGCTGCTCCCGGCGCTCAATCCGGAGGTCGCGCTCATCCACGTGCAGCGCGCCGACCGCTACGGCAACGCGCAGATCGACGGCCTGCAGTTCATGGACATCGACATCGCGATGGCCGCGAACCGCGTCATCCTCACGACCGAGCGCCTGATCTCGAACGACCAGATCCGCCGCACGCCCGACCGGACGCGGATCCCGTTCTTCACCGTCGACGCGGTGGTGGAAGTGCCTTACGGGAGCGCGCCGCACGAATGCTACGGGCTGTACGAGCCGTTCTTCGGCCACCTCGACTACTACGCGGGTCTCACCGCGAAGGACACCGCGGCCTCGGCGCTGCGCTATCTCGACGAGTACTATCGCGCCCCGGCGAGCTGGTCGGACTATCTCGCGAAGATCGGCATCGACGCCGTTCTCGACGCGAGCCGGCGCGGGCGGAGCATCTTCAATGACTGAGCACGCGGGCTACACCTCGTCCGAGCTGCTCGCGGTCATGGCCGCGCGCATGCTCAAGGACGGGCAGACGGTGTTCGCGGGCGTCGGCATCCCGCTGCTCGCGGCGACGCTCGCGCAGCGCCTGCACGCGCCGACGCTGACCATCCTTTTCGAGGGCGGCGTGATCGGGCCGTTCGTCGTGCCGGGGGAGCTGCCGCCGTCCACCAACGAGCAGCGCTGCACGCGCCGCGCGAACATGGTGCTGCCGATCACCGACGTCCTGCTGCTGCTGCAGCGCGGCTACGTCGACGTCGGCTTCATGGGCGGCGCGCAGATCGACCGCTTCGGCAACCTGAACAGCTCGTTCATCGGCGATCCGTCGTCGCCGGCGATCCGGCTGCCCGGCACCGGCGGCGGCAACGACATCTCCTCGCTCACCCAGATGATCGTGGCGATGAAGCACGAGAAGCGCCGCTTCGTGCCGAAGGTCGACTTCATCACCAGCCCGGGCTTCATCGACGGCCGCAACACGCGCGCGGAACGCGGCCTCATCTCCGGCGGGATGTGGCGCGTGGTCACCGACCTCGCGCTCATGGGCTTCGACGAGGTGAGCCGCGAGATGCGCGTGCTCGCCCTCCATCCGGGCGTCACGCCGGAGCAGGTCCAGGACGCGACCGGCTTCGACCTGCACATCGACCAGCGGGTCGAGCGCACCGCGCCACCGCATGCGGACGAGCTGGCGGTGGTGCGCGAGCTCGACCCCGAGCGTCTCTACACGGCCTGACCCGGCCGGAAACGCACCTACGAGAGGGCACGATGGCGAAGACCGTGTATGGCGTCGCGATGCGCAACTTCACCCGCTACCCGGAGATGCCGAGCGCCCAGGGACTGATGGACTACGGCGTGCGCATGGAGCAGCTCGGGTACGAGTCGATCTGGGCCTGGGATCACATCCTGCTCGGGGTGGAGCCGAACTTCCCGATCATCGAGTCGCTGTCGATCCTCACCGCGGTCGCAGCGCGCACCACGAAGATCAAGCTCGGGACCGGCATCCTCGTTGTGCCGATGCGCAACCCGGTGATCCTCGCGAAGCAGCTCGCGACGATCGACCTGATCTCGAACGGGCGGCTCCTCGTCGGCGCTGCGGTGGGCTGGTACAAGCGCGAGTTCATGGCGATGGGGGTCGACTTCCATCAGCGCGGGAAGATCATGGAGCAGTCGCTCGACGTCCTCACGCGGCTGTGGACCGAGGACCGCCTCACCGTCGATTTCCCGCCGTACCTCATCAAGGACGCGGTGATGTTCCCGAAACCGGTGCAGAAGCCGCGCCCGCCGATCCTCATCGGCGGCTACGTCGAGGCGGTGCTGCGCCGCGCCGCGACGAAGGGCGACGGCTGGCTCACTTACTACTACACCGCCGACAGCTTCGCCGCCAACTGGGCGCGGATCCGCGGGTTCGCCGAGGAGGCGGGGCGCAACCCCGACGAGCTCCAGTCGACCAACCAGCTGCCGATCGCGGTCGGCCCGCGTGCGAAGGTGGAGGGCCCGATGCGCGAGTGGCTGCAGACCGAGTGGGACTACGCCGCGTGGTCCGAGTCGACCGCCGAGAGTGCGATCATGGGCACGGTGGACGAGTGCGTGGAGCAGCTGCTGAAGCACGTCCGGACCGGGATCGACCGGATCATCTTCGTGCCGTACCGCTACCAGGACGATCAGCTCGAGATCATCGCGAAGGAGATCATCCCGCGGCTGCGCAGCGCCTAACGCGCGCCGAGCCGGCTTCGAAGCGCCGCCAGCCGCGCTTCCAGCGCGCGCCGCGCGGCCTCGGCAGCCTCCACGCTGATCGCCTCGAACCCGATGGTCCCGCCCGGACGCAGGCGGCCGAGCGACGGGACGTCGGCGGATGCCACGGTGGCGATCTTCGGGTAGCCGCCGGTCGTGGGTCGATCGGCGAGCAGGATGATCGGCAGCCCGTTCCCCGGCACCTGGATCGAGCCCGGCGCGGTGCCGTCGGAGACGATGTTGAATCCCTTCGCGTGCTCGAGCGCGGGACCTTCGAGGCGCATGCCCATGCGGTCCGACTGGCGCGAGACGGTGTAGGCGGACTCGACGAGTGTCTGCCTCGCGCGCTCGGTGAAGTGATCGTCCTGCGGACCGAACACGACGCGTACGCGCGCCGGCGGCGCGAGGTCCCACTTCGGGGCCCGGCGCTCCGCGACGCTCGGGTGCGCTCGCCGCCGCGAGCGGGAGCGCGTCGCCCTTTTTCAGGGACCGGCCGTCGATCCCGCCGAGCCCGGCGCGCGCGAACGTCGAGAGGCTGCCGAGGTCGCCCGGCAGCGCGAAGCCGCCCTCGACGGCGAGGTACGCGACGAGCGTCGTGTCGCACGGCCCGATCGTCAGCCGGTCGCCGCGCGCGAGGCGCACGCTCTGCCCGGCGGGAACGGTCCGCCCGGCGCCGCCCGCCGCGATCACTTCCAGCGCGGCGCCGACCGTCGCGACACGCACGCTGTCGGCCGCCACCGCGAGCGTCGGACCGCGATAGAACATCTCGAGCGCCGCCGTGGCGTCCGGGTTTCCGACCACCGCGTTGGCGATGCGCAGGCTCACGGTGTCGAGCGCGCCGGACACCGGAACGCCGTAGCGCTGCTGCCCGTACCGCCCGAGATCCTGGAGCATGCAGATCGAGCTGGACGCGACGACCTGGAGGGCGCCGGTCATGCGTCCTGCGCCTCGAGCGCCCACTCGCCCGCGGCGGCCCGCTGCGCGAGCCGGTCGAACTCGTCCATGCGGATCGGCGCGAAGCGCACCTTGTCGCCGGGCGCGAGTACGGCGGGCGGGTTGCGGCGCCGGTTCCACAGCGACGCCGGCGTGCGTCCGAGGATGTGCCACCCGCCCGGGCTCTGCAGTGTGTACACGGCCGTCATGGTGGTCGCGATCGCCACCGACCCGGGCGGCACCTGCGTGCGCGGGTTCTCGCGGCGGGGGAGCGCGAGGCGCGCCGGCAGATCGCCCATGTACGGATAGCCCGGCAGGAACCCGATCATGTAGACGTGATAGATCGTCGTGCTGTGCTGCTCGACCACCTCCGCTGGCGTGAGGCCGGTGCGCGTGGCGACCTCCTCGAGGTCGAGCGCGAACGCCGGGTCGTAGCACACCGGGATGGTCCAGCGGCGGGCCGGCGCGCGCCTGCCCTCGAGCCCGTCGAGCAGCGGCTCGATCCGGCGCGCGAGCTCGGCGCGCGAGGTGCGCAGGGGATCGTAGTGCACCATCAGCGAGCGGAACGTCGGCAGCAGCTCGACGACGCCGGCGAGGGCGGCGCGCGCGAGGCGCTCGTGGAGCGCGAGCACGCGCTCGCTCGTCACCCGGTCGATGCGCTCGCCGAACTCCACCGCGAGGGCGGTGTCGCCGCTGGAAAGGAGCCTGACCTGGGGATCGGACACTCGGTCTTCCGGAGGGACTTCCCGAAGCGCGCCGCGACGCGGGCGTCAGTGGTTCTAAATATAGTACCATCCGATCGACGCCCGCCGCGGTGCCGGCGGCTCTTTTGCAGCGTTTCCTGGAGCGGAGACCCGACCATGGCCCAGCAGATCAACCTCAACGCCGACATCGCCGAGAGCTGGGGCGCCTATTCCATCGGCAACGACGCCCCGCTGGTGAAGATCATCCGCTCGGCGAACGTCGCCTGCGGCTTCCACGCCGGCGATCCGACCGTGATGCACCGTTTCGTCACGCTCGCCAAGGAGGCGGGCTGCAGCGTCGGCGCGCACCCGGGGTTCAACGACCTGTGGGGCTTCGGGCGGCGGCGAATCACGATGCGCGCGTCCGATCTCGAGTACATGATCGCCTACCAGATCGGCGCGCTGCAGGCGATGGCCGCCTATGCGGGGCTCAAGGTGACGCACCTCAAGCCGCACGGCGCGTTGAACAACATGGCGGCCGAGGACCTCGAGTACGCGCTCGCGATCGGCCGCGCGATCAAGGCCGTCGACCGGAACATCGTCTACGTCGCGCTGCCGGGGACCGAGATGGAGACGGCCGCGCGCAAGCTCGAGCTGCCGCTCGCGCGCGAGGGCTTCGCCGACCGGCAGTACGACGACAACGGCAACCTCGCCTCGCGGTCGATCCCCGGCACGGTGTTGAAGGACCCGGCGAAGGCCGTCGAGCAGGTCCTGCGCATGGTGCGCGAGGGCGAGATCGTGTCGCGCACCGGGAAGACGATCAAGGTCCAGGTCGAGACCATCTGCGTGCACGGCGACGAGCCGACCGCGGTCGACGTGGCGGGCGCGGTGCGCAGCCGCCTCGAGCAGGAGGGCATCCAGGTCGTGCCGCTCGACAAGATGAAGCTCGCGAGCTGAGCGTCCGCCGATGAGCGCGGGCAGGCCGACGCTCGCCCTGATCGGCGGGACCGGCGATCTCGGCACCGGCCTTGCGACGCGGTGGGTGGCCGCCGGCTACCCGGTGATCATCGGCTCGCGCGAGGCGGCGAAAGCGGCGGAAGCCGCTGGGCGCCTTGCGCCCCCGGCCGGCACACCGGCGCCGCGCGGTCTCGCCAACGCCGCGGCCGCCGCGGCCGCGGACGTGGTCGTGATCACCGTGCCGTTCGCCTCGCACGAGGCGATCCTCGCGGAGATCCGCGAATCCGTCGCCGGCAAGGTCGTCATCGACACGACCGTTCCGCTCGTGCCGCCGAGGGTCGCGCGCGTGCAGCTGCCGCCGGACGATTCGGCGGCGGTCGCGGCGCAGAAGGCGCTCGGCGAGGCCGCGCGCGTCGTCTCGGCGTTCCACAACGTGGCCGCGCTCAAGCTGCAGAAGGGCGAGCCGATCGACTGCGACGTGCTCGTGTTCGGCGACAGGCCCGAGGACCGCGAGGTCGCGATCCGCCTCGCGGAGGCGGCCGGCCTGCGCGCGCTGCACGCCGGGCCGCTCGCGAACTCCGCCGCGGCCGAGGCGCTCACCTCGGTGCTGATCGGGATCAACCGGACCTACAAGGTCGAAGGCGCGGGGATCCGGATCACCGGCATCCGGCCGGGCTGACGCTACAATCCCCGAGCCTTCCGACCGGCGCATCCGACCATGGCGAGCTCCGCGACGTCGCTTTCCCCCGAGCTCGCGGCGCGCGCGGCGGAGGTCCTCGCGGGGCTCGATCGGCTGACGCCGGCGGCGCTCGCCGCGCAGGCGCGAGCCTTGCGCGAAGCGGGCCACGGCCCGCGCGTGAGCTACTCGCGCAAGGTCTTCATCCCCCTCACGCGCCTCTGCCGGAACACCTGCGGCTACTGCACGTTCGTGCGCGGTCCGAAGCAGGTCGCCTATCCCTACCTCCGGCCGGACGAAGTCCTGGAGATCGCGAGGCTGGGCGCGGCGAGCGGCTGCAAGGAGGCGCTCTTCACCCTGGGCGATCGGCCGGAATCGGTCCATGCCGCCGCGCGGGCGGCACTCGACCAGCTGGGGTACGGCTCCACGATCGAGTATCTCGCCGCGATGTGCGCGCTCGTGCTCGCCGAGACCGGCCTGCTGCCCCACGTCAATGCCGGCGTCCTGTCCGAAGACGAATCGCGCCGCCTGCGCAAGGTCAGCGTGTCGCAGGGGCTGATGCTCGAGTCGATCGCCGACCGGCTGTGCGAGCCGGGCGGCCCGCACCACGGCTGCCCCGACAAGCTGCCGGCGGTGCGGCTAGAGGCGGTCGATGCGGCGGGGCGCGCGGGCGTTCCGTTCACCTCGGGCATCCTGATCGGCATCGGCGAGACGCGCCTCGAGCGCGTCGCGGCGCTCGTCGCGCTGCAGGACGCCCGCGAACGTCACGGCCATCTGCAGGAAGTCATCGTGCAGAACTTCCGCGCGAAGCCGGATACCCGGATGCGCGCCAGCGATCACGCAGCGTTCGACGACCTTCTCTGGACCGCCGCCGCGGCGCGGGTGATCCTCGGTGCGGAGGCCAACATCCAGGTGCCACCCAACTTGAGCGAGGCGCGCTTTCCGGAGCTCCTCGAAGCCGGGATCAACGACTGGGGCGGAATCTCCCCGGTCACCGACGATTACGTCAACCCCGAGCACGCATGGCCCTCGATCGCCGCGCTGGAGCGCGCCACGCGCGCAGCCGGCCTCGTGCCGGTCGAGCGGCTCGCCGTCTATCCCGCGTATGTGCAGGAACCCACCCGGTGGCTCGATCCGTCGCTCGTGCCGCGAGTGCTGGCGGCGAGCGACAGCGAGGGCTACGCACGGAGCGATTCCTGGAGCCCCGGCGTCGCGGACGTCGCTCCGCCGGCTACAGCGCGGAGCGCGGCCGGGCGTCACCGTGCGTTCGACGCGGCGCTGGCGCGCGCCGCCGCGGGAAAGTCGCTCGACGGAGCGGGCATCGTGCGGCTGTTCGAGGCGCGCGAAGGCGCGCTCGAAGCGCTACTCGCCGCGGCGGACGAGCTGCGGGCGGTGGCCGTCGGCGACACGGTGCGGTACGTCGTCAACCGGAACATCAACTACACCAACATCTGCTCGTTCCGCTGCCGGTTCTGCGCGTTCTCCAAGGGCAAGACCGCGGAGACCCTGCGCGGCCAGCCCTACGACCTCGCGCTCGAGGAGGTCGCGCGCCGGGTGAAGGAAGCCTGGGCGAGAGGCGCGACCGAAGTCTGCATGCAGGGTGGCATTCATCCCGCCTACACCGGCGACACCTACGTCGCGCTGCTGCGCGCCGTGAAGCAGGCGGAGCCGCGCATGCACGTCCACGCGTTCTCGCCGCTCGAGGTGACGCACGGCGCACGCACGCTCGGGGTGAGCATCGCGGCGTTCCTCGCGCGGCTCCGCGACGAGGGGCTCGGCTCGCTTCCCGGCACCGCGGCCGAGATCCTGGACGACGCGGTGCGCGCACGCATCTGCCCCGACAAGCTGGGCGCCGCGGAGTGGCTCGAGGTGATCGAGGCGGCGCACCGGACGGGTCTCCGCACGACCTCGACCATCATGTTCGGTCACGTCGAGACCCCGTACGCCTGGGCGCGGCACCTCGCCGCGGTGCGCGACCTGCAGGAGCGGACCGGGGGCATCACGGAGTTCGTGCCGCTCCCCTTCGTGCACATGGAAGCGCCGATGTTCCTGAGGGAGGGCGCGCGGCGCGGGCCGACGTGGCGGGAGACACTATTGATGCACGCGGTCGCGCGGCTCGCGCTGCATCCGCTGATCCCGAACATCCAGGTGTCCTGGGTGAAGCTCGGCCCCGAGGGCGCCGCCGCGTGCCTCGCCGCGGGCGCGAACGACCTCGGCGGCACGCTGATGAACGAGAGCATCTCCCGCGCCGCGGGCAACGAGCACGGCGAGGAGCTCCCGCCCGAGGCGATGGAAGCGCTGATCCGCCAGGCGAGGCGTCGCCCCGAGCAGCGTACGACGCTGTATCGGCCGGTCGACGGGGAGCGGCGGAGCGCGAGCTTCGGCGCCGCGCCGCTCGCGCCGGTCGTGCTGACTCCCGTTCCCCGTCGCGCCGCGAGCCCAACGACGAGCGCCGCCGCCTGAGCGGTCCGCATGTCCGCCGCCGCGAGCCTCACCCTCACTGCGCTGGACGGCATCGGCCCGGTCGCGCCGGGTGACGATCTCGCCGTACGGATTCTCGCGGCCGCGGACGACGCCGGCCTCGCGCTCCGCGACGGCGACGTCGTGGCGGTGGCGCAGAAGATCGTGTCGAAGAGCGAGGACCGGTACGCGGCGCTCGATGACGTTGTCCCCTCGGAGCGCGCGCGCACGCTGGCCGGGCGCTGCGGCAAGGATCCGCGCGTGGTCGAGCTGGTCCTCGGGGAATCGCGCGCGGTGCTGCGCGTCGCACCGGGCCTGATCGTGGTCGAGGACCGGCGCGGGCTGGTGCTCGCCAACGCGGGCATCGACCGCTCGAACGTCGAACTGGATGCGCGCGGCCGCGAGCGGGTGCTGTTGCTCCCGGTCGATCCCGACGCGAGCGCGGGCCGGCTGCGCGCGCGCATCCGCGAGCTCGCGGGCGTCGACGTCGGCGTGCTGATCAACGACAGCGTCGGGCGCGCCTGGCGGCTGGGCACCGTCGGCACCGCGATCGGCGCAAGCGGGATCCCCGGTCTCGTCGACCTGCGCGGGACACCCGACCTCCACGGGCGTCCGCTGCAGATCACCGAAGTCGGCTTCGCGGACGAGCTTGCGTCCGCCGCGTCCGCCGTGATGGGCCAGGCAGGCGAGGGGCGGCCGGTCGTGCTGATCCGGGGCATCGAGTCGCCGCGGCGGGACGGCACCGCGCGCGAGCTACAGCGGCCGCGCGAGCAGGATCTCTTCCGATGATCGTCGCGCTCGCTGGCGGCGTGGGGGGCGCGAAGCTCGCCGCGGGCCTGGCCCGCGTGCTGCCGCCGGAGGAGCTCGTGATCGCCGTCAACACCGGCGACGACTTCGAGCATCTCGGGCTGCACGTGTCGCCCGATCTCGACACGGTGATGTACACGCTCGCCGGGATCGCGAACCCGGAGACCGGCTGGGGGCAGGCCGATGAGACGTGGTCGTTCATGGAAGCGCTCGCGCATCTCGGCGGGCCGACGTGGTTCAAGCTCGGCGATCGCGACCTCGCGACCAACGTCGAGCGCACGCGTCGGCTCCGCAGCGGCGAGACGCTGTCCGAGGTCACGCGCGATCTCTGCGTGCGCCTCGGGGTGCGCCACGCGGTCGTGCCGATGTCGGACGATCCCGTGCGCACGGTCGTGCACACGGACCGCGGCGCGCTCGAGTTCCAGCACTACTTCGTGCGCGACCGCTGCGAGCCGCGCGTGGAGCGGCTCGAGTATCGCGGCGCCGAGACGTGCGCGCCCGAGCGCCGGCGCTGCGCGAGGCGCTGGGCCGGGGCGACCTCGCGGGCGTCCTCTTCTGCCCCTCGAACCCGTACCTGAGCATCGCGCCGATCCTGGCCGTACCCGGCGTTCGCGAGGCGATCGGCGATCGCGCGGTGGCAGTCTCGCCGATCATCGCCGGCCGCGCCGTCAAGGGGCCCGCCGCGAAGATCATGCACGAGCTGGGAATCACCCCGTCGGCGCTGGAGGTCGCGCGCTTCTACCGGGGGCTCGTGCGGGCGTTGGTGATCGATCGGGCCGACTCGGCGCTCGGCGCGCGGATCGAGACGCTCGGAATTCGTCCGGTGCTGGAGGACACGCTGATGGCCGGCGACGCGGATCGCGAGCGGCTGGCGCGGGCGTGCGTGGCGGTGCTCGAACAGGTCCGCGCGTGACTGGCGGCGTCTTCGCGCTGATGCCCGTGAAGGATCCGGCGCAAGGCAAGTCGCGGCTCGCCGAGCTGCTCGAGGCGTCCGAGCGTCATGCGCTAAACCGCAGCTGGCGGAACGGACGTTCGAGTGCTGCGCGGCCGCCTTCGGACCCGAGCGCACCGTCGTCGTCACTGCAGCCGAAGCGATCGCGGCCGAGGCTTCAGCGCGGGGGCTCATCGTGGTCGCGAGAAGGATCAGGCGGCGGGCTGAACGCGGCGCTCGCGCTCGCCGCGCGGCACGCGATGGGCAGGGCGCAGAAGCCCTGGTGGTCGTTCCCGTTGACCTGGTGCTGTCACGCCCGGGGCTGTTCGAAGTGTGCTGCGAATGTGGGCGCGCGCCGGGGTGTGTTTTGGTGCCCGACCGGCACGGGGTGGCACGAATCTACTCGCGGTTCGGCCCGCCCGGGCCGATCTCTTCCGCTTCGGCGAGCGCAGCCTGGACGAGCATCGGCGGGCGGCTGCGAAGGCGGGCCTTGAGGTGCGCGTGCACGCCGACCCGAACCTGGCACTCGACCTGGATACGCCGGAGGACTACCGCCTCTGGCGTGGCGTCGGCGCGTCCAGCTCGAACGGCTGAATACGGATGAACGAGACGAATTTCCGCTACTTTGAGCGCGCGCCGCGTCGCAACATGAGCATTGGCTTGCGGGCGTATCTTCAGTTCTAATAGCGATTCCAAGGAGGAGAAGCCCATGATCAAAGTCCTAGTTGCTGCCGTTCTTCTCGCATTCACCGCTGCGCAAGCCCAAGACAAGCCTGCGGCCGCACCGCCGCCTTCGTGGAAGCAGGGGATGACCCCGGAACAGACCCAATCCACGCTGCATCCGTTCGCAATCGAAGTGACCGGGAAGGCCGCGAAGGACCTCCCGGTCGACAAGCTCAAGGTGCCGCCCGGCTTCAAAGTGGAAGTGTGGGCCGAGGGTCTCCCGGGAGCGCGTTCCCTCGCGCTGGGAGACAAAGGGACCGTGTTCGTTGGCACGCGACAGCTCAAGGAGGTGTACGCGGTCATCGACCGCGGCGGCAAGCGCGAGGTGAAGACCTTGTTCAAAGGCCTCGAGTCCCCCAACGGAGTCGTATTCAGTAAAGGCGCGCTCTACATTGCCGAGCATCACCGCATCACGCGTTACGACGGCATCGAGAGCCGGCTCGACAATCCGCCCGAGGCCAAGATCATTGTCGACGGCCTCGACCCGGACAACCAGCCCGGCCACTTCTGGAAATTTCTCGCCATGGGGCCCGACGGCAAGCTCTATTACAACGTTGGCGCGCCCGGAAACATCGTCATGCCCGGTTACTTCCAGGCGACGATTTCGCGAGTCGATCCCAAGACCGGCGTCATCGAGACCGTCGCCCAGGGCGTGCGCAACTCGGTTGGCTTCGACTTTAATCCGAAAACCAAGGAGCTTTGGTTCACCAACCACGGCCGCGACTGGCTGAGCGACGATCTGCCGAACGACACGCTGCATCGGGTCTCCCACAAAGGCATGAATTTCGGCTATCCGTTCTGCCACCAGGGCGACACACCCGACCCGGAGTACGGCAAACACCGCTCGTGCAAGGAGTTCGACAAGCCGGCGCTCAAGCTCGGAGCGCACATCGGGCCCATCGGGATGCGCTTCTACACGGGAAAGATGTTCCCCGCCGAATATCGGAACAACATCTTCATTGCCATGCGCGGCTCCTGGAACCGCACCGTGAAGCAGGGCTACAACGTGATGCGGGTAGTGCTCGACGAAGGCGGCAAGGTCGTCAAGTACGAGCCGTTCCTGACCGGCTTCCTCGTCGACGAGAAGGCCGATCCGCCGATGTGGGGCCGGCCGAACGACGTCATGGTCATGCGTGACGGCTCCATGCTCGTCTCGGACGATCAGAACGGAATCATTTACCGGATCAGCTACGCGAAGTGAGCGCCCGACGGGCGCTCATGGCGGCGGCGCTCGCTCTGGCTAGCGCCGTTTCCGCCGCCGCCGATCCCAAGGCCGGCGAGTCCAAGGCGGCGGTGTGCTTCGCATGCCACGGCCAAGGCGGTAACTCGGCCAATCCCGCCGTGCCGTCGATCGCCGGGCAGCCGGCGCAGTTCATCTCGACGTCGCTCTACATGTTCCGCGAGGGCAACCGCAAGGACGCGCAGATGTCACCGATAGCGGCGAATCTATCCAATACCGAGATGAACGACCTCGCGGCGTACTTCTCGGCACAAAAGCCTTCGCCGTCGGGCCACCGCCCCAGCGCGGAAAATGCTCAGGCAGGACCGGGTCTGGCGCAGAAGTTCAAGTGCACGCAATGCCACGGTGCCAGGATGCTCGGGCAGCAGCACATTCCGCGGCTCGCCGGCCAGCAGTTCGAATATCTGCGCGCGCAATTACGCGGCTTCAAGGCCGGCACGCGCATCGATCTCGACGCCAAGATGTCCGAATCGGCGCAGGTTCTTTCCGACAAGGACATTGAAATCCTCGTCGATTACCTCGCTGGTCTCGGCACGCAATAGCGAGGAGTGCTGATTCAGGGCTTCGGCGGGTTCGATATCTCGCTCTGGTTCGGGATGTGGGCGCGCGCGATCATGAGTTACCAGGCGATCGTCAGGGACGCGGGCATCCAGCCGCAGTAGCGGCGGATTCCGGCGGGCATGAAGGACGAAAGCCTCGATCGCCGAGTTGAAGACAGTTCTTGGAAATTTCAGGTGACCGGATGAGCGCAAGCGACCCTGGCAAATTGGACCGCATCGTCGCCGAAGCCCGTCGCGCTGCCGAGAAGCGCGAGCGGGGCTACAGGGAACAGGCGCTGAAGATCTACCCTTGGATCTGCGGGCGCTGCGCCCGCGAGTTCACGCGCGCCAACGTGCGCGAACTGACCGTCCACCACCGCGACCACAATCACGATAACAACCCGCCCGATGGCAGCAATTGGGAACTGCTGTGTCTGTACTGCCACGACAACGAGCATCAGCGGCAGTTGGAAGCGACTCGCGGGGGAGCCAGCCCTTTCGCCGCCGACCGCGTGTCGACCTACGCTCCCTTCGCAGATCTCAAGGAGCGACTAGCCAAGAAGCAGCCCCCGAAGTGAAACAGACATCGGCGTCGGAGCTCGGATGTTCGGCGCGTTTGGAAGCGACCGCCCGAGTCGGCCGGTCGCCGACAGCCAACAGCGGCTCTGCAGCGACGTCGCCGAGAGCGGTCGTTCTACGGTGCTATCGG
>CAWBNB010000033.1:0-422989 GCA_963789885.1 uncultured beta proteobacterium
CCTGAAGGGGCCATTCGCAGTCAGTCGTCGTCGTCGGCGTCGACGGCTGCCAGGCCGTACGGATCGTTGCCGACGCCGGTGACGGTGCTCACGACCTGGCGTTTCTTCAGGTCGATGATGTACACCATGCCGCTAGGCACGAACGGAACGGACGTGACCCTTGGCCCGCCCGAGATCACGGCGTAGCGGCCGTTGGAGGTCACGGCGGAGCCTTTCGGACGCGCAGGCAGCCCGTCGGCGCGCGTGAGCGGAATGCGCGCCACTTCGGCGCCGGGATCGCCGCTTAGCGCCTTCTCCAGGTCGACGATCGATACGCTGTTCGTCCGGAAATTGGGAACGATGATCTCCCTCCCGCTCGGCGTGAAGGAGGGGATGAACGGCCGCGTCTGCACGTTCGGGTCGCCCGTGCCCACCAGCATGCGTGCGCGCTCGACCAGCGGCTGCTCCACATCGATGATCGAGATGGTGTTGCCTTCGAACGCGACCCTCTGGCTTTCCCGGTTAGCGGCGACGACCCAGCGCCCGTTCGGGCTGGTCGCGATACCCCAGGGACCGATCTGCGTCGGGATGCGTCCGATTTCCGCGGACTTGCTGCCGGCCAGCGCGGCGTCCAGATCGATCACCGAGATGTCGTCGGTGCCGCCGTTCGCCGTATATAGGTAGCGCTTGCCGTTGCTCGCTTTGGCGAGCGTGATGCCGTTGGTATCGGGGAAGCAGCCCCACGACGGATGCGGGGAGAGCAGCGGCACCGGCGAGAGCGCACCGTTCGAGTGAACGAACGGCCCCTCAGGCGCTTGGAAGGTCGGCGGTCCACCGGGAGACTTGAAGGGCACGGGGTAGCTCGGACAGTGGGTGCCCTGGGTGGGGGCGCCTAGAGCGAGCTCCACGGTGCCGCGCAGGCTGCCGGTCTTCCGGTCGACGAAGGTGATGCGGTTGCCGCCGTCCTCGGTGAGATGGCTTTCAGCGTTGCCGATGATGAACATGTCCTTTAGGAGAACGATGCCTACGGCGCCGAAGTGCCCACTGTCGATGTGCCGCTCGAGCGCATTGGCAGTGTTGTCGTGCCGACGCTGGATCATCTTCTTGACGTTCATCACCGCGATGTTCCCGCGCCCGCCGTGCTGCAGGAACTCGTCGTTGTCAATGGCGCCGTGGTGATTGACCACGTAGGCAGTCTTGCCGTCCTCGCTGATGGCGATGTTGGCGGAGTCGCCGAGCGGCCTGCCGTTGAGGCCGTCGAGCGCTACCTTGGAGCGGCTTACGATGGCGTTCGGGGTATTGTTGTTTTCCGGCCGAAGCGCCTTCGCGAGATCGATGGCGTACATGCGCGGGTCCCTGCGGCCCGTTGCCAGGACGTAGGTCTTGTCGGCGAACGCTTCATGGGCGAAGCACAGCAGCAGGGCGCTGCCGAGCAGCAGCTGGCGCGATATCATGCGAACTCCCTAGGATGACTGCGCGGACGATGCTAGACGCGCAGCGCTGCGGCAGTCAATCGCCTGCTCTTGTGCGGCGCAAGGGCGCCCTGGGCTGGATGAGTGGCATCGCTCAACCTCCCGCGAAAGCCGACTAAGCGCCGAGATACGCCTTCCTCACGTGCGGATCCTCGAGCAGCGCCTGCCCGGCGCCGCTGAGGCTCACGCGCCCCTGCTCGAGCACGTAGGCGCGATCCGACAGCTCGAGCGCGGCGAGCGCGTTCTGCTCGACCATGACGACCGTCACGCCCTCGGCGCGGATCTGCCGGATGATGTCGAACGTCCGCTCGACGATGTTCGGCGCGAGGCCGAGCGACGGCTCGTCGAAGAGGACGAGCTTGGGCCGCGACATCAGCGCGCGCGAGATCGCGAGCATCTGCTGCTCGCCGCCCGAGAGCGTGCCCGCCGCCTGGTTGCGCCGCTCGTGCAGGATCGGGAAGCGGTCGAAGAGCCGCCGCATGTCGGACTCGATCCCGGCCGCGTCGCGCCTGAGGTAACACCCCATCTCGAGGTTCTCGCGGACGGACATGTAGGGGAAGACGCGCCGCCCCTCCGGGCAGTGCGCGATGCCGAGCTGGAGCACCCGCCGCGCCGACGCGCGCGTGATGTCCTCGCCCTCGAAGACGATGCGCCCGGCGCTCGGCGCGAGCACGCCGGAGATCGCCTTCAGCGTGGTCGTCTTCCCCGCGCCGTTGGCGCCGATCAGGCTCACGAGCTCGCCCTTGCGCACCTCGAGCGCGAGGCCGTGGACCGCCGCGACCTTGCCGTAGCGGCACTCCAGTCCCTCAACCGTGAGCACGGGCGTATCTCTCGCCGAGGTAGGCGCGGATCACCTCCGGGTCGCGCCGGATCTCGGCCGGCGTGCCGTTGGCGATGATGCGGCCCTGGTTCAGGCACACGATGCGGTCGGACACGCCCATCACCATCTTCATGTCGTGCTCGACCAGCAGCACCGTGACCCCGAGCGCCCGGATCTCGGCGAGCTTCGCCATGAAGCTCGCGGTCTCCACCGGGTTCATGCCCGACACCGGCTCGTCGAGGAGCAGGAGCTGCGGGCGCGCGGCGAGCGCCACCGCGATCTCGAGCAGGCGCTGCTCGCCGTAGGGCAGGGCGCCGCCCGCCTCGGGCGCACGCGCGCTCAGGCCCACGAACTCCAGCATCCGGCGCGCCTCGGCCTCCAGCGCGCGCTCCTCGCGCGCGACGGAGGGCAGGCCGAGCAGGATCGCGAGCGGCCGCTGCTTCGAGCGCAGGTGAAGCCCGATCAGGACGTTCTCGAGCACGCTGCGCCCGCCGAAGACGCTCGTCTTCTGGAAGGTCCGCACCAGCCCGAGCTCGGCGACCTGGTTTGGCTTGAGACCGTTGAGGCGCGTACCCCGGAACCGGATCTCGCCCGCGCTCGGCGCGAGATAGCCGGTGATCGCGTTGAACGCCGTCGTCTTTCCCGCGCCGTTCGGCCCGATGAGGGAAAGCACCTCGCCCTCCCTGACCTCGAAGGTCGCGCTGTCGACCGCGACGAGCCCGCCGAAGCGGATCGAAAGCCCTTCGACGCTGAGGAACGCGCCTCGGCTCGCCGCCGCGCTCGTCATGTGCTTGCCGCCGCCGGGGCGGGATCGCGCCGGCGCCGCTGCCACCACTGCCGGACGGCCGGCACGATCCCCGCGGGCAGGAAGTACAGCACGAGGATCATGAGCACGCCGTAGACGATCCACTGCGCCTCGGGCGGGATCGCAGCCGCGCGCAGCGTCTCGGGCAGGAGCCCGAAGATCAGCCCGCCGACGATCGGGCCCGCGAGCGTGCCCTTCCCGCCGGTGACGACCATGATCACCATCGTCACCGTGTAGATGAAGAGGAACACGTCCGGATCGACGATGCGGACGTAGTGCGCGTAGAGCGCGCCCGCCGCGCCCGCCATCGCGGCGGAGCACACGGTAGTGAGCACGAGGTAGCGGGTCACGTCGATGCCGACCGAGGTCGCGAGCGGCTCGTTCTCCCGGAGCGCGATCATCGCGCGGCCGGCGCGCGAGTGGACGAGCCGGCGGATCAGGACGTAGGACACCACGGCGACGCAGAGGATGAGCCAGTAGTTCGCCGGCTTCTTCCAGAACGCATGCTCGCCCACGCCCGGCAGCCACAGCGTGAGCGGCGGAATGTTGTTGAGCGCCATCGGCCCCTGCGTCAGCTCGACCCAGTTGACCGCGACCAGGCGCACCACTTCGGCGAAGCTGATCGACACGATCACGAAGTACGCGCCGCGGACCTTGAACGAGATCCGGCCGATGAACCAGCCGAACGCGCCGGAGACGACGATCGCGGCGAGCATCCCGCACCAGACCGGCTGCGGAGCGAGGGCGAGCGTGACGCCCGGCGCGACCTGCACGCTGAAGCCGAGCGACACGAGCGCGCTCGCGTACGCGCCGATGCCGAAGAACGCGACGTGCCCGAGCGAGAGCTGGCCGGTGTAGCCGAGCAGCAGGTTGAGGCTCATCGCCGCGACGATGAAGATGCCGGTGACGACCAGGATGTGCAGCACGTACTGGTCCGTCATCCACAGCGGGATCGAGAACAGGAACGCGAGCCAGAGTACCGTCAGGGCGCGCTTCACCCGATGCGCTCCTTCCGCGCGAAGAGCCCCGTCGGCCGGAAAGCGAGGATGACGATGATCAGCAGGAACCCCATGGCGTCGCGATAGCCCGAGGAGACGTAGCCGGCGCCGAGCTCCTCGACCAGGGCGAGGATGAACCCGCCGACCGTCGCGCCGGCGATGTTGCCGAGCCCGCCGAGGATCACGACCGCGAACGCCTTTGCGGCCGCGAGATCGCCCATCGTCGGGTAGGCGACGAACACCGGCCCGAGGAGCGCGCCGGCGGCCGCGGCGAGTCCCGACCCGAGCGCGAAGGTCGCCGTGTGGATGGTGCCGATCTGGATGCCCATGAGCGCCGCCGTGTCGCGGTCCTGGAAGGTGGCGCGCATCGCTTTCCCGAGCCGGGTGTGGTTGATCAGCGCGTAGGTCGCGGCGATCAGCCCCAGCGCGACCGCGAACACGAAGACCCGGTTCCACGCCACCGACACCGGGCCGAGGACGAGCGGCGCCGCCGGAAACGGGTTGTCGATCGACTTGGCGACGCCGCTCCAGACGAGCTGCTCGGCGTTCTGCAGCGCGATCCAGGCGCCGATCATGACCAGCATGGTCGTGTCGATGTCGGCGCCGCGGAGCTTCCTCAGCAGCACGAACTCGATCGCCGCGCCGAGCGCCACCCCGAGCACGACCGCGAGCACCAGCGCGACGAAGAAGTTCGCGCCCGTGACCATCACGAACATGTACATCATGTAGGCGCCGAACGCGTACAGCTCGCCGTGCGTGAAATTCACGACCCGCATGATCCCGAAGATCAGCGTCAGACCGATCCCGAGCAGCGCATAGGTCCCGCCGAGCATCAGCGCATTGAGGCCGTGCTGCAGCAGCTGATCCAAGGGTCAGGCTCCGAACGACGGGCCGCCGGCCGGCGCGAGCCGCGCCGGACCCGGGCCGCCGGTGAAATCGACGCTGAAGTGACCGGACCGCGGCGTGCCGGGGACGGAACGCCGCGGTCCGTGACGCTGGTGGCGGGCGGTCAGTTCTTCGTGACCTTGCCGTTCTCGATCTTGACGAGATACACGCTCGGGACGTTCTGCGCGCTTTCCTTGCCTGCGGGCCCCTGCTTGATGAACGCGATATCTCCGTTGATGCCCTTGACCTTCACGTTCCACAGCGCCTTCTGGATCGCGGCCGGCTCGGCCTTGCCCGCCGCCTTGATGGCCGCGACGATGGTCATGACGCCGTCCCAGCCGCGGAAACCCTCGGTGAGCCCGCCGACCGGGTACTTGCGCGCGTTCCACTCCGCCACGAACTTCTTGGCGAGGTCGGGGTTCTTCACCGCCTCGGGGAACCACGGCGTGAAGAACACGAGGTGCATGGACCCGTTCGCCGCGTCGCCCGCCTGCTGGATGAGCTGGTCGGGCGAGTTCGACCCGCCGGTGGTGATGATGCGGGCCTTGAGCTGCTGCTCCTTGGCCTGCTTCAGGATCAGGGTGATCTGCTCGACCGCCGTCGTCACGAACACCGTGTCGGCGCCCGAGGCCTTGATCTTGGCGAGCTGCGCGGAGAAGTCGGTCGCCTTCGGATCCATCGTCTCCATGACCCCGATCTGCACGCCGTTGGCCTTGAGCATGTCGGAGAACGCCTGTGCCGCGCCGAGCCCGAAGTCGTTGTTGGTCGACAGGAAATCGGCCTTCTTGATGCCGAGCTTCTTCACCAGGGGCACGAACGCGCGCGCCTCCATCTCGGAGGTCGGGCTGATGCGGAAGATCCAGGGGTTGCCCGAGGTGGTGATTTTCCCGGAGGACGAGGTCTCGACCAGCATCGGCACCCCGTATTCCATGAGCTTCGGCATGACCGCGAGCGTCAGCGTCGAGCTCCAAGCGCCCAGCATCACCGGCACCTTGTCCTTGCCGATCAGCTTCTCGGCCGTCGCCACCGCCTCGGTCGGGTTCGACTTGTTGTCCTCGATGACGAGCTGGATCTTGCGCCCGAGCACGCCGCCCGCCGCGTTGATCTGATCCTCGGCGATCTTCGCGCCCTGGGTGACGTAGTTGCCGGAGGCGGCAAACGCCCCGGTGAGCGGCTGGGTCACGCCGATCTTGATCGCGTCCTGCGACGCGACCGGGCCCGCGAACAGGGCGGCGACTGCCGCCGCGCCGAGCGCGCCCCATGGTTTGAGATTCATGACGATCCTCCCTGGACAAGAAAACGCGGCCCACTGGCCGGGCACGCGTCGTCGGAGCGCGCATGCTGCACCCAATCGGCGGGTTTAGGCAAGGCCCGACGGCGGGCGGGTCACGGTCCGCGTTCGCGTCGCCGGGCGCCGGCGGGGCAATCGGTCCGTCGACGGCGGATCCGGCGGGCACCGTCTGGCGTAGAATTCTCCGCGCCCCCCGGGCCTCGAGGAACGAGATGGGAACCGACGACCTGCGCTCGACCGGCCGCCGCATCGTGAAGGCGGCGTGCCCGCACGACTGTCCCGACACCTGCGCGATGGACGTCACGGTCGAGAACGGCGTCGCGGTCGACATCAAGGGCGGGGACATGCCGTTCACGGACGGCGTGCTGTGCACCAAGGTCGCGAAGTACCTCGACCGCACCTACTCCGAGGACCGCGTCTTCCACCCGATGCGACGCGTCGGCGGGAAGGGGCCGGGCCAGGGCCGGTTCGAGCGCATCACCTGGGACGAGGCGCTCGACGAGATCGCCGCGCGCTTCAAGGCGGTCGCCGCCGAGGACCCGCAGCAGATCCTGCCGTGCAGCTACGCCGGCACGATGGGCCTCCTGCAGTACGCGTCGATGGACCGGCGCTTCTTCCACCGCCTCGGCGCGAGCCTGCTCGAGCGGACGCTCTGCTCGTCGGCGGGCAAGGTCGGCGTGAAGCTCACGCTCGGCGGTTCGGTGGGCATGGACCCGGAGCGCTTCGACGAGGCGAAGCTCATCCTGATCTGGGGATCGAACCCGATCGTCTCCAACCTGCACCTGTGGACCCGCTGCCAGGAAGCGAAACGGCGCGGCGCGAAGCTGGTCGCGATCGACCCGTGGCGCAGCCAGACGGCGGAGAAGTGCCACCAGCACGTCGCGCTGCTGCCGGGCACCGACGGCGCGCTCGCGCTCGGGCTCATGCACGTGATCATCGGCGAAGGCCGGCACGACCGCGACTACGTCGCGAAGCACACGCTGGGGTTCGGCGAGCTGGCGGAGCGGGTGAAGGACTATCCGCCGGAAAAGGTCGCGCGGATCTGCGGCATCGGCGTGGACGAGGTGGTGAACCTCGCGCGCGAGTACGCGACGGCGAAGCCCGCGGCGATCCGGCTCAACTACGGCATGCAGCGCCACTCGGGTGGCGGCATGGCGGCGCGCACGATCGCCTGTCTGCCCGCGGTCGTCGGCGCGTGGCGCGACCCCGCCGGCGGCGTCGTGCTCACTACCGCGGACTTCTACAACTTCGATCACCAGGCGCTCGAGCGACCCGATCTTATCCGCGGGACGCCGCGCACCATCAACCAGTCGAAGCTCGGCGATGCGCTCGTCGGCGCCGCCCCGCCGGTGAAGGCGGTGTACGTCTACAACAACAACCCGGTTGCGGTCTGCCCGGACTCGAACAAGGTGATCGCCGGCTTCTCGCGGCCCGATCTCTTCACCGTCGTGCACGAGATCTTCTTCACCGACACCTGCGACTACGCCGACATCGTGCTGCCGGCGACGACGCAGCTCGAGCACACCGACGTCCACAAGTCGTACGGGCACCTCTACGTCGTCGGCAACAGCCCGGCGATCGCGCCGATCGGGGAGGCAAAGCCGAACATCGAGGTGTTCCGGCTGCTGGCGAAGCGGATGGGTTTCGCCGACTCGTGCTTCGACGACACCGACGAGGACGTCTGCCGGCAGGCCTTGCGCTCCGACAACCCGCGCATGAGCGGGATCGGGTGGGACGCGGTCAAGGAGCAGGGCTGGCGGCGGCTCGCGGTGCCCGAGCGGTTCGCGCCGTTCGCCGACGGCGGCTTCCCGACGCCGTCCGGGAAGTGCGAGTTCCGCAGCGAGTCGGCGGTCAAGCTCGGGCACGACCCGCTCCCGCACTACATCCCGCCACGCGAGAACGTGCTCGCCGCGCCGGACCTCGCGGCGCGCTATCCGCTCGCGTTCATCTCGCCGCCGTGCCGCAACTTCCTGAACTCGAGCTTCGCCAACCTGCCGTTCGCGCTCGACGCGGAGGACGGCGAGCCGCGTCTCGACATCCATCCCGACGACGCCGCCGCGCGCGGGATCGCGAACGGTGCACGGGTGCGCGTCTTCAACGATCGCGGCGCATTCACCCTCAAGGCGGCGGTCACGACCCGCGCCCGGCGCGGGCTGGTGGTCGCGCCCTCGGTGTGGTGGAAGAAGCTCTCGCCCGACGGCCGCAACGCGAACGACGTCACGTCCCAGGCGACCGCCGACCTGGGCGGCGCGGCGACCTACTACGACTGCCTGGTCGAGGTCGCGCGCGCGTAACGCTCACCGCGCTCCGGCGGGGCGCCTCGCAACAGGAGGCTCAGTCATGACCATCGTGACCCGACGCTCGGCCCTCGGTGCGGTCGGCGCACTCGCTGCGACGGCGGCGCTGCCCGGCGGCATCGGCGCCGCGTTCGCGCAGGGCAAGATCAAGCCCGGCCCCAGGGACGCGCTGATCGTCGTCGACGTGCAGAAGTGCTTCCTGCCCGGCGGCAGTCTCGCGGTCGGCAAGGGCGACGAGATCGTGCAGCCGATCAACGCGATGGCGAAGCGCTTCCAGAACGTGATCCTCACCCAGGACTGGCACACCCCGGGGCACATCTCGTTCGCGTCCACGCACGCCGGCAAGAAGCCCTTCGACACCGTGAAGCTGCCGTACGGCACGCAGGTGCTGTGGCCGGACCACTGCGTCCAGGGCACCGAGGGCGCCGAGCTCGCGCCCGGGCTCGCGATCTCCCACGCGCAGCTCATCATCCGCAAGGGCCACAACGACAAGGTCGACAGCTACTCGGCCTTCATCGAGGCCGACGGCAGGACGAAGACCGGCCTCGACGGCTATCTCAGGTCGCGCGCGGTGAGCGCGGTCTACGTGTGCGGGCTCGCGACCGACTTCTGCGTGGCGTGGACCGCGCTCGATGCGCGCAAGCTCGGGTTCAACGCCGCGGTGATCGAGGACCTGTGCCGCGGCATCGACGCGCAGGGCTCGCTCGCCAAGGCGTGGGCGACGATGAAGACCGCCGGCGTGAAGCGGATCGATTCGTCCGCGATCGCCTGATCGGCGCTCGGCCGGGCCGCCCGATCCGATCGATCGCCGCCGCCGCCCGATGCTGCCGCCCCGAATGACCGATTACGCCGCGACCGCGGCCGGCTTCCGCTGGACGGTCCCCGAGCGGTCCAATTTCGCGCGCGACGTCGTCGACCATTGGGCCGCGGATCCGACGCGGCCCGCGCTCGTCTGGCGCGACGAGACGGGCCGTGAGCGGCGCTTCACGTTCGACGACATCGCCCGCGCCTCGTGCCGGTTCGCGAACCTCCTCGCCGCGCACGGCGTGGGCAAGGGCGACCGGGTCGTGGTGATGCTGCCGCGCCTGCCCGAGTGGCAGGTCGCGATGGTCGGATGCTTACGCGCCGGCGCGATCCCGATCCCGTGCATCGACATGCTCACCGCAAAGGACATCGCGTACCGCGTCGGGCACTCCGGCGCGGTGGCCGCAGTGACCACCGCCGCGAACACGGCGAAGTTCGCCGACGCCGCGCGGTTCAGACTGCGCGTTTCGGTCGGCGCCGCCGACGGCTGGCTCGAGCTCGGCCCGGCGCTCGCGGCGCAGCCCGAGACGTTCGCGGCCGTCGCGCTCGCCGCCGACGATCCGGCGATCATGTACTACACGTCGGGCTCGACCGGGAGCCCGAAGGGGGTGACGCACGCCGCGCACGCGATCTGGGCGTGGCGCGTGTCGGCGTGGTACTGGCTCGATCTCGGGCCCGGCGACTTCATGTGGTGCACGGCGGACACCGGCTGGAGCAAGGCCGGCACCAGCATCCTGTTCGGCCCGTGGAGCTGCGGTGCGCAGGTCCTCTTCTACGACGGCCGGTTCGACCCGCGGCTGCGCCTGGAGCTGCTCGCGCGACACCGGGTCACGGTGTTCTGCGCCGCCGCCACCGAGCTGCGCCGTCTGATCGCCGAGGACTTCTCGGTTTTCGATCTCTCGGCGCTACGGTTGGCGGTGTCCGCGGGGGAGACCGTCAACCCGGAGGTGGTGCGGCGCTGGGTGGAAAAGACCGGCGTGCCGCTCCTCGACGGCTACGGGCAGACCGAGACGCTGATGACCGTGCTCAACTATCCATGCCTCCCGGTCAAGCCCGGCTCGATGGGGAAGCCGTTGCCCGGCACGGAGGTTGCGCTCATCGGGCCGGACGGGACGCTCGCGCGCGGGAGCGCGACGGGCGAGCTGGCGATCCGGCTGCCGAACCCGCAGGTGATGCTCGGGTACTGGCAGGAGCCGGAGAAGACCGCGGCGGCGAAGACCGTCGTCGACGGCGTCGAGTACTGGCTGAGCGGGGACGTCGTGCGCCGGGACGAGGAGGGCTATCTCTTCTACGAGGGCCGCGCCGACGACGTGATCAGCTCCGCCGGCTACCGCATCGGGCCGATGGAGGTCGAGAACGCGCTGATCGAGCATCCGGCGGTGCAGGAGTCCGCGGCGGTCGCGAGCCCCGATCCCGAGCGCGGCGAGGTGGTGAAGGCGTTCGTCGTGCTGCGTCCCGGGCACGTTCCGTCCGACGCCCTCGCGCGCGAGCTGCAGGAGCACGCCAAGCGGGTCACTGCCCCGTACAAGTACCCGCGCCGCATCGAGTTCGTCGCCGAGCTGCCGAAGACCGCAAGCGGCAAGCTGCGCCGCCGCGAGCTCCGGGACCGCGAGTTCGCCCGCGCGAGCGCACCGGCGATGGGCGACAATCCGCCGCCAACGTGAGGGAGCCAATGCGCCACGCCGTCCTCGTCCTGCTGCTCGCCGGAATCGGCGCCTCCGCCCGTGCCGCCGATCTGCCGATCTTCGACGCGCATCTCCACTACAGCCACGACGCATGGGAGCAGCTGTCGGCGAAGGAAGCGATCGCGCTCCTGCGGAAGGCCGGCGTACGGCGGGGAATGGTGTCGAGCTCGAACGACGACGGCACCCAGCGGCTCTACGCCGAAGCGCCGAATCTCATCCTGCCGGAGCTGCGGCCGTACCGGAAGCGCGGCGAGATCGGAACCTGGGCGCGCGACGAGACCATCGTGGCGTACGTGGAGGAACGGCTGAAGAAGTACCGCTACTTCGCGATCGGCGAGTTCCACCTCTTCGGCGCGGACGCCGACCTGCCGGTGCCGCGGCGGATGGTGCAGCTGGCGAAGCAGTACAAGATCCTGCTGCACGCGCACTCGGACGCCGACGCGATCGAGCGGCTCTTCCGGCAGGATCCGGAGGCGCGCATCCTGTGGGCGCACGCGGGCTTCGAGCGCCCGGACCGCGTGCGCGAGCTGCTCCGCAAGCAGAAGAACCTGTGGGCCGACCTCGCGTTCCGCACCGACCACGGCGCGGGCGGGAAGCCGCCGCCGGAGTGGCGCGAAGCGTTCCTCGAGTTCCCCGACCGGTTCATGGTGGGCACCGATACGTACGTTCCGGAGCGCTGGCACTACGTGCCCGAGCATGCGGCGTGGTCGCGCGCGTGGCTCTCGACCCTGCCGCCGGACGTCGCCGAGCGGATCGCCTACAAGAACGGCGAGGCGATGGTCGAGGCGATCGTCGCGCGCCAGCAGTAGCGATGCGCGCGGCGCGCTGGCTCGTCGCGCTTGCCGCGGCAACGCCCGCGCTGGCCGCCGCGCAGTGCGAGGCGCCCGGCGCCAGAGTCGAGTCCGATCGCATGATGGTCGTCTACCGTACGGTGCCGGCGAAAGTCGCCGTCGGGCAGCACTTCACGGTGGAAGCGCGGGTATGCGCGAAAGGCGCCGGCCCCGCGCCCACCGCGCTCCGCGTCGACGCCGACATGCCGGCGCACCGGCACGGCATGAACTACCGCGCCAAGGTCTCGCCGAAGGGCGATGGCCGGTACGTCGCCGAGGGGCTGCTCTTCCACATGCCCGGCCACTGGCGGATCCTGTTCGACGTCGACGGCGGCGGACGGACCGAGCGCCTCGCCGCGGACCTCACTTTGGAATGAGGATCGCGCTGTTCCTTGCGGGCGCCCTCGTCGCAACGGGCGCACTCGCGAGCGAGCTAGTCGTATTCGAGCCGCAGGAAGTCCGGCGCATCGTCAGCCACGGCCCCTGGCCGCAGCCGGTGCTGCGCGATCCGTCGAACCGCGCGTCGGGCAATACCGCGGCGGTCGCGCTCGGGCAGCGGCTCTTCTTCGATGCTCGCCTGTCCGCGAACGGTACGGTGGCGTGCTCGACCTGCCACGTCCCGTCGCGCGCGTGGACCGACGGGCGCGCGCGGGCGGTCGGCCTTGTCGAGCTCGATCGCAACACGCCGAGCCTCGTCAACGCCGGCCTCGGGCGCTGGTTCGGTTGGGACGGCGGCGCGGATTCGATCTGGTCGCAGGGGTTGCGCGCGATGCTCGACCCGCGCGAGATGGGTGCGAGCCCAGCGCACGTCGCCGGCGTCATCCGCGCCGACCCGGCGCTCGGGTGCATGCACGACGCGGTATTTGGCGCCGGCGCCGCGGAGCGCGACGACACACAGGTCATGGTCGACGCGTCGAAGTCGATCGCGGCATTCGTCGCCACGCTCACCTCGGGCCGAACGTCCTTCGACGATTTCCGCGACGCGCTCGCCCGCGGCGACCGCGCGGCGGCCGCGCGCTACCCGGTCGCGGCGCAGCGGGGCGCGAAGATCTTCGCCGGCAAAGGCAACTGCAGCGTGTGCCACTTCGGCCCGAGCTTCACGAACGGCGAGTTCCACGAGGTGGGCGTGCCGTACGCGCTTGGCGCAGGCCGCGTGGATCCCGGGCGGCACGGCGGGATCAAGCGGGTGCAGGCCGACCCGTTCAACCTGGCGGGCAAATTCAATGACGACGCGTCGGGAGCGTCGGCGACGAAGACGCGACACGTGGAGATGCAACACGCGAACTTCGGGCAGTTCAAGGTGCCGAGCCTGCGGAACGTTGCCCTGACCGCGCCCTACATGCACGACGGGAGGCTCGCCACCCTGCGCGACGTGGTGCGCCACTATTCCGAGCTCGACATGGAGCGGATCCATGTCCACGGCGAGCAGCTGCTGCGGCCGCTGCAGCTGACGCCGGGCGAGAGCGAGGACCTGGTCGCGTTTCTCGAGTCGCTCAGCGATACCGGTGCCGGCACGGGGCCGGCGGCGGCATCGCTACCGCCGGAGTGTCGCCGCTGACGACGCGAGCGGCGGTCAGGGTCCCTTCCACTCCACCCAGCCGCCCGGATCGCCCTCCGGGATCCGGATCTGCCGCGGTACCGGCGCGGTGGCGACGCCGGGCTCGACGAGCGGCGGCGCTCGGGTCGGCGCGGCCGCCGGCGGCTCGCCTTCCGAGCGGAAGCGCGAGAGCTGGTTCTGGCGCTCCTGCTCGAAGCGCAGCAGCTCGGCGCGCCGCAACGCGTCGCTCCCGGCCGTGGGCTGCCCCTGCTGGATCTGCTGGCGGTAGTTGAGCTCGTCCTGCTGCAGCCGCTGCCCGCGCTGGAGCGCATCGAAGTCGAGCCGTTGCTGCGGCGTCATCGGGCCGGCGCGGAAGCTCTGAATCGACTGCTGGAGCTGGAGCGAAAAATCGTCGGACTGCTGCTGGCGCTGCAGAAGCGCACGCGCGGCCGGATCCTGGGCGTGCGCGAGACCCGCGGCGGCGGCGAGCAGGACGGCGAGGACAATTCTCATGGCGATCGCAAGTGTAAGACCGTCGGTGCCGGGACGGGGTTCCGCCTGCCGCGGCGACGGGCGGGGGGTACTACTGCGCTATCATCGCGCGCCGACGCCAGCCCCGGAGGAGCCGTGAAGAAGACCGATCGCCAATTCTCGCCCGCGTTGCGCCGCATGGCCGGCGTCGCGCTCGCGGCCGGCGTCGCCGCCAGCCTCGCGGCCTGCATCGCCTACGAGCCCCAGGTGCAGCCGATGGCGATGCCCTGGGGCCAGCGCGTGAACATGGGCTGCGCGGGCGACAAGGCGATGGCGATCGACTTCGTCCCGGCACCGCGGGCTGCCCGCGTCACCTTCGACGCCACCACGGTCACGCTCCAGCAGGTCGACGGCGCGAGCGACGCCAAGTTCACCGACGGCCGCTACACGCTCTACATCAACGACAACCGGGCGGCGCTCGAGGAGACCGGTCGTCGTCCTGCGCGGCCCCTGCACGCCCCGGTAGCCGCACCGGTGTTCTACGGCTGGATCGTCGTCGCGGCGACCCATGCGGTCCTCTTCGTCATCTTCGGCGTCGCGTACTCGTTCGCGGCGTTCTTCGGCGCGCTCGAGCAGGAGTTCGCGGCCAGCCGCGGCGACGTCTCGCTCGTGTTCGCGATCTGCGGCTTCCTCTACTTCATGGTCGGCGCGTTCGCCGGCCAGCTCGCCGACCGCTTCGGCCCGCGCCGGGTCGTGCTGGCGGGAATCGCCTTCCTCGCGCTCGGCCTCGCCTGCGCGAGCCGTGCGAACTCGCTCGCCGCCCTCTACGTCACCTACAGCATCGGCATCGGGCTCGGGGTCGGCTGCGCTTACGTGCCGAGCGTGGGCGCGGTACAGCCGTGGTTCATCGCCCGGCGCGGCCTTGCCTCCGGGCTCGCGGTGGCCGGTATCGGGGTCGGCAACTTCATCGTCCCGCTCGTCGCGGCGGAGCTCGCCGGGGCGTTCGGCTGGCGGCGCGCGTTCGAGATCCTCGCGGCCGGTGCGCTCGTCCTCGGCGGCATCGCGGCGCTGGCGATCGAGAACCGGCCGCAGGCGCGCGGGTTGTATCCGGACGGTGCCCGGGCGGGCGATGGCGCCCGCCCGCCCGCGCAGGTGGCGGCCGGCGTCCGGTTGCGCGAGGCGATGCGCACGCGCGCGTTCTGGCTGCAGTGGGGCGCGATCTTCGCCTGCGGGATCGGCCTCTTCATGCCGTTCGTTCACCTCGTGCCGTACGCGCGCGACGCCGGCCACCCGGAGGCGACCGCGGTCTTGCTGGTGAGCCTGATCGGCGTCGGCAGCATGGTCGGGCGGTTCGCGCTCGGCGGGCTCGCCGACCGCATCGAGCGCGGGACGCTGCATGCGGCGGTCTACGCGGGCATGGCCGCGATGCTCGCGTTCTGGCTCGTCTCCACCGGCGTGATCGCGCTCGGGGTGTTCGCGCTGCTGTTCGGCACGTTCTACGGCGCCTTCGTCGCGCTGCAGCCGCCGCTCGCGATGGATCTCTTCGGCGCGCGCAACGTGTCCGGCGTGATCGGCGTGCTCTATACCGCGGCGGGGCTCGGCTGCCTCCTCGGCCCCTGGCTCGCCGGCGTCGCCTACGACCTCACGCGGAGCTACGCCGCGCCGATCGCGGCCAGCATCGTCCTGATGCTCCTCGCCGTCGCACTCGCTCTAATGCTCCGCCGGGCCCGTGTCACTTGAAGCTCATTCCCAGCCGGTAGAAAACGAGCTTCACGAGCTCGAGCACGACGTTGCGCGCCGCCTCCGGATCGGTCCACCAGCGCTCGGGCAGCGGTTCCGCGCCGCTCGCGACCACCAGCACCCGCGTCGCCGGGAGGGCCTCGGCGAAGATGAGCCGCGCGCGGTAGACGTGGTAGCGCGACGTCACGATGAGGAGCGTGCCCGCGCGCGTGCCGAGCGCGCGCGCCGCCTCGGCGGCCTCGGCCACGGTGCTCGGCAGGTCCTGTCCGAGCAGGCGGATCTGGCTGTCGGGCACGCCGCGATTGCGCAGCAGCACCCGCGCGGTCTCCTCGAACCACGGCCAGCGGATGCCATCCCCCGCGAGCGCGGCCCAGCGACGCTCGCGCCGCGGCACCGACAGGTAGATGACGCTCGCGAAGCCCTCCTGGTAGAGGTCCGCGGCGGTGATCGCGCGCGTCGGCTCGGCGCCGAGGACGAGGACCGCGTCGGCTTTGACCGGCATGTCGTCGGCGCCGAGCCAGGCCGCCGCGTGCCACGCGACGAACGCGACAATCGCCACGGTCGCCGCCACGAGCGCGACGACCGCGAGCACACAGCGTTTCAGGCAACCCATAATCCCCTCCGCATGACATCGCCGATTCTATGCGGGCGCTGAAGCGGCTACTTGGCCGCAAGGGCTCGTCGGTCGAGGTGAGCGAGTCGCGCGGCGTGCGGACGCTCCACCTCGGCGGCGAGGCGATCCAGAGCGCGATGCGGCTCTCCGCGCCCGACCGGCTGGAGCTCGCCTACACGCGGGCGATGATGGCGTTCCTGCTTTTCGCCCCGGAGCCGCGCGAGATCCTGATGGTCGGCCTCGGCGGCGGGTCGATCGCTCGGTTCATCCACGAGCGGCTGCCGCGCACGCGGATCACCGTCCTCGAGCTTAGCCCGAAGGTGGTCGCCGCCGCGCGCACGTTCTTCGGCCTGCCGGCGGACGACCGGCGGCTGAAGGTGGTCGTCGGCGACGGCGCCGAGCACGTCGCCCGGCAGCGGAGCGCCTGCGACGTGTTCCTGCTCGACGCCTTCGACGACCTGCGGTCGGTGCGGTCGCTGGCGACGGAGCCCTTCTACGCGGCCTGCCGCGACGCGCTCCGGCCGGGCGGCGTGTTCGTGGTCAACTTCATCGCCGACGAGCCGCGCTTCGGGACCTACCTCGCCCGGATCGAGCGGGTGTTCGGCGGGCGGGTGCTCTGCCTGCCGTCCCAGGACCGGATGAACATGATCGTGCTCGGGTTCCGCGGCCGGGCGGACCGGATCAGGATCACGCCGCTGAAGCGTGCCGCCCGGGCACTCGAGCGCGACCTCGGGCTGCCGTTCGACCGTTTCGTCCGCGACCTCGCCGCGCACAACCCGGGCGACGCGACGCACATCGAGTTCGGGCGCACCGAAGCCGATCGCCGAGGATGAAGCCCGGCGGCGATTTTCGCGCGTCGCGTGAAAGGCGTCATGCCGGCGGCGTCGCGCGCGATGCTAGAGTCCGCTTCGTTCCTCCGCCCGCGCCCGCGGACGAGCCACGACCCGGGCGCGCGAGCCCCGGCGCCAATGACCGGGCGGGGAACGACAAGGAGGTGTCGGAATGACCGGTAGGGACGGTCTCGACCAGGCACGCGTCGATCTCACCGCGGCCCTGCGCTGGGCATCGCGCCTCGGGCTCTCCGAGGGCGTGTGCAACCACTTCAGCGTCGCCGCGCCGGGCCTCGAAGACCGGTTCCTGATCAACCCGCAGGGCTTCCACTGGTCGGAGATCACGCCAGCCGACCTCCTGCTGGTCGACGGCAAGGGCAACGTCGTGGCCGGCCGCCACAGCGTCGAGCCCACCGCGTTCTTCATCCACGGCCGGCTGCACCGCTCGAAACGCAAGCCGGCGGTCGTGCTCCACACCCACATGCCGTTCGCGACCGCGCTGACCCTGCTCGAGGGCGGGCGGCTCGAGCCGGCGAGCCAGAACGCGCTGAAGTTCTACGGCAAGGTCGCCTACGACGAGGAGTACAACGGCCTCGTCCTCGACACTGCCGAGGGCGATCGCATCGCCTCGCGGCTGAACGGCGCGGACGTGCTGTTCCTCGCCCATCACGGCGTGATCGTGTGCGGCGACACGATCGCGTGGGCGTTCGACGACCTCTACTACCTGGAGCGCGCGTGCATGGTGCAGGTGCTTGCCCAGGGCACGGGCAAGACGATCAAGCGTCTGCCGCACAGCATCGCTTCGGCCACCGCGAAGCAGATGACGAGCGAGCGCCAGCAGTCCGACCTGCACCTCGCCGCGCTGAAGCGGATCCTCGACCGCGAGGAGCCGGGCTGGTCCCGGCTCGGCTAGGGAAAGCTGCGAAGGGGGCTCACGGCTAGCTCCGGCCGAGCCGCGCGAAGATCCCGGCAGCGACCGCCTCGGGCGCGGCGCCCACGTCGGCGACTATCGCATCGGCCGGCTCCTCGAGCGCGGCGAACTGCGAGTCGAGGAGCGCCGGGTTCATGTAATGGCCGCGGCGGGCCGCGAGCCGCGCCGCGATCATCGCCTTTCGTTCCGCGCAGGTACACCAGGCGGCCGTCCGGCACGCGGGCGAGGAGCTGCTCGCGGTAGCGCTGCCTGAGCGCCGAGCACGCGAGGACGACGCCGGCGTTGCGCGCCGCGTACTCCCGGAGCACCTCGTTCAGGCGCGCGAGCCACGGCCGGCGGTCGTCGTCGGTGAGCGGCTCGCCGGCGCGCATCTTCGCGACGTTCGCGGCGGGGTGGTAGTCGTCGGCGTCGAGGAAGTCGCAGCCGAGCTCGCCCGCGAGCAGACGCCCGACGGTCGTCTTGCCGACGCCGGTGACGCCCATTACGACGACGATCACGCCATCCGCCTCCGAATGTGCGGCGATTCTAACCGTCGGATCGGGTAACATGCGCCGCGTGAAACGACCGCGCCTGCTGCTTGCGCTGATGCTGTGCGCCGCGTTCGCCGCGGCGCCGATCCGCGCGCAGGATCGCCGGTATGCGTACGAGGTCGAGCTCGCCGCGACCGCGCAGCAGGCGACCGCGCGGGCGGGCGGCGTCGACTGGTCGTGCAGCGGCACGCGCTGTACGGCGGAAGCGCGCGGCGGCGCGGTGAGCGTGCGCGGCTGCAGCGAGCTCGCGCGCGCGGTGGGTCCGATCCGACGTTACGCGAGCGAGCTCCGGCAGCTCGGCGAGAAGGAGCTCGCGGAATGCAATCGAACCACGACCGCAGCGGCGCCGGCGGCCGCGCCGAAGAGGCCGACGCCGAAGGTGGTCGCAGGCCGCGGCACCGCGCCCGAGCTGACCTATACCGGCGTCTGGCCGGGCGGACGCGAGGTGGGGGCGAAGCAGTGAGGCGGTGGATCGTCGTCCTCGCGCTCGCGGCGCTCGCCGCGCCGGCCGCGGCACAACAGGAGCCGAGCGTCGACGTCGCCGTGCGCGTGGCCGACCTTCATCCCTCCGTCAGCGTCGGCTCGGTCACTTGCGCGCTGTTTGCCGATCCGGACGGGCCGCAGAACAGCGTCGGGTATCTCGGCAGCGGATCGAAGTGGTTTCAGGTCAAGGACGGTCGCTACGCGGGGACGCTCACGGTGCCGGTCAGGATCTCCCCTCAGGCGGTGCCGCGTTCCTACAAGTGCGCGCTCTTCCTCATCTTCAAGGAAGGCGACCGCACGCTCACCGCGGCCGCATCGCGGATCTCGGACCCGGACCGGATGGAGTACCGTGCCCCGTTCCGGCGTGCTCCCGGATCGTCGTTCCTCGGCGAGGTATCGGGGCCGTTCGCTCGCTAGCGGAGCGCCGCCGCGGTCACTTGAGGGCGCAGAAGGCGAACCGCAGCCGGAACCTGCTCACGAGCGGTGAAACAGCGGCGGCGAGGGTGCTGAGCGCTGCCACGGTCACTTGATGGTCCAGAAGTAAATCCAGTCGTTCCCGAGCCGGAGCGTGCGCTCCGGCTTCCAGTCGTCGCCCATCGAGAAGTCGTGCGAGACGACGCGCGTCCCCGGCTTCAGGTCGCGGAGCAGCTTCGGCTTGAGGCGCAGGTTGACGTCGGGCAGGAGATACAGCGTCACGACCGTCGCCTCGCGGATGTCGGCCTCGAACAGGTCGCCGAGGCTGAACGTCACCTCCTTCTCGACGCCCGCGCGGCGCGCGTTCGCATTCGCCTCGGCGATGCGCTGCGGGTTGATGTCGACGCCGATGCCGCGCGCCCCGAACTTCTGCGCCGCGGTGATCACGATCCGCCCGTCGCCGCAGCCGAGGTCGTAGACGACGTCGCCCGGCTTGACCCCGGCCAGGCGCAGCATCTCCTCGACCACTTCCTGCTTGGTCGGGACGTAGGGCACGTCGGGCGAGCGCGGGGGCAGCTCCGTCGTCGCCCTCTGGGCGCACGCAGGCAGGGCGAGAGCGGCCGCGGCGAGGAAAGCGATCAGGCGACGGCGGTCCATCAGGTCCTCTTGAGTGCGGGGCTTCCCAGCCGCAGATTCACCGCGAGCAGCACGCCGCCGACGGCGAGCACGCCGATCCCTACCCAGGCGCCGGTGCGGACGTACGCGAGGCTGGAATACAGGAGATAGGCGCAGGTGGCGACGAAGATCAGCGGCGTCACCGGGTAGAGCGGCACCTTGAACGGCCGGGGCGCGTCGGGGTCGCGGGCGCGCAGCACGAATAGGCCGATGCCGACCAGCATGAAGAAGAACCAGAACACCGGCATCGTGTAGTCGACCATCGTTTCGATCTTCGCGGCGAACGCCCCGGCGACGACCAGCGCGAGGGCCACCGCGGCCTGCACGAGGAGGGCGTTGCGCGGCGCGTCGCTGCGCGCGTCCCAGTGCCCGAGCCAGGCGAAGACCGGCCAGTCGCGGCCGAGGGCGTAATTCGACCGCGCCCCGACGATGATCGTCGCGTTGATCGAGGTCAGCGCGGAGACCGCGATCATGAAGCTGATGATCTTGAAGCCGGTCTCGCCGAACTCGAGCCGGAGCACGTCGGCGGCCACGGTCTGGCTCTTCGCGACGCCTTCGAGACCGAGCGCGCGGACGTAGGCGAAGTTCACCAGGAGATAGAGCACGGTCACGGTGATGAGCGACACGGCGAGCGCGGTGACCATGCTGCGCCGCTCCTTGAGCTCCGCCGAGATGTAGGCGCCCTCGTTCCAGCCGCCGAAGGTGAACAGCACGAACAGGATCGCGAGCGGCGCGCCGGCCATGAACGGCTTCGCTTCGGCCGCCGCCGCTGCCGGGGCGGGCGTCGGCGCGATGAGGAGGATGCCGGTCACGATCACCGCGACCACGCCGGCCACCTCGATCACCGTGAGGATGTTCTGCGTGCCCTTCGTCTCGCGGATGCCGGAGATGTTGACCGCGGTCAGCACTATCACCGAGAGCGCGGCGTAGATCGACGAGGAGTGCGCGCCGAGGCGCAGCAGGTTGGACGCGTAGTCGCCGAAGGTGTAGCCGAGCACCGCGATCGAGCCGGTCGTGATGACCGCGATCCGCGCCCAGGCGAAAAGGAAGGAGAGCCCGCGCCCGAACGCGCGCTGGAGGAAGTGGTAGTCGCCGCCGGCGCTCGGATAGGCCGTCGCGAGCTCGGCGTAGCAGAGCGCACCGATCAGCGAGATGATGCCGCCGACCACCCAGAGCAGGTAGAACGCCGCTTCGCTGGAGCTGTTGCCGGCGACGAGCGACGGCAGGCGGAAGATGCCGGCGCCGATGACGAGACCGACGATGATCGCGATCGCGTCGATGGTGGAGAGCACGCGCTGGGGCGTGCCTTCGTGTCCGGAAGCGGGTGTGGTCATCGGCGGAGTGTTGTTGTGGAAGATGCGGCGGGCGGGAGTGTATCCCACCGGGGATAAACAGCAGCGGCGCGCGCTATTTCCATGCGCCGGAACAGACGCTATCCTCTTCAACACGATGGCGCAGACGCTGGTGCAGCGGCGCGCGCCCGCGCACATTCGCGGCCGCGCGATCGGCCTGTATCAGATGGGTACGCTCGGCATGCGCGCGTTCAGGACGGGCGGAACGGGCGCACCGCCGCCAGGCCCGGATGAGCCGGACGGGAGCTACTTCAGGAGCCCTGCCGCCTTCGCGTCCTCGATGTAGGCGCGGCTCTTCTCCGCGACGAACGCCGGGATCTTGTCGAGCGTGACGTCGATCACGTCGTAGCCGCCGTCGGTGAGCTGCGTGCGCATCCCCGGGTCCTGGTTGAGCGCGAACATGATCTCCGAGAGCTGCTTCTGGGTCGCGGCCGGCGTGGGCTTGGGCACCGCGATCCCGCGATAGGCGCCGTCCACCCAGTTGAAGCCGAGCTCGCGGAAGGTGGGCACATCGGGGAACGCCGGGTGCCGCTTCTCGGTGGCGATCACGAGCGGCCGCATCTTGCCCTTCTGCTGGATCGCGAACGGCAGATAGCTCATCGCGCCGCTCACGTGCCCGCCCGCGACCGAGGCCGACAGGTCGCCCGTGCCCTTGAACGGTACGTACGTCGTCTTGATGCCGAGGAGCTTGTTCAGCCGTTCCGTCGCCATGTGGTTGGCGGAGAACGTGCCTGAGCCGGCGAGCGTGACCTTCTCGGGACTCCCCTTCGCCGCCTTCACCAGATCCTGGAACGTCTTGAACGGGCTCGACTCGGGCACGACGATCGCGTCCGCGGTGTACTGGAAGAAGTACACCGGCACGATGTCGTCGGTCTTGTACTGGACATTACCTTCGAGCGGCTGCAGCACGATGTGCGGCAGGTTAACGCCGGCGACGGTGTAACCGTCCGCCGGCATGGTGTTCAGCTGTCCCCAGACGAGCCCGCCGCCCGCACCGGGCCGGTTCAGCACGATCATCTGCTGCTTGTACTTCGCCGCGAACACCTGCGCCTGCATCCGCGCGGTGATGTCCGACTCGCCGCCCGGCGGGAACGGGATGATGTACTGGATCGGCTTGTCGGGGAACGCCGCCGCGCCGGTCGCGGCGAGAGCGGCGGCGAGCACTGCGATGCAGCGGACGAGCTTGCGCAGGGACATTCGATTCCTCTCCTTCAGTCTGGTCTTGGTGATCGCCGGTCCGGTCCTGATGCGCGTCGGACGGGAATAGCCCGCCGCCGCGAAAGCGACGACCCTCAGCCGTCAGTCGTCGTCGTCGTCCGGGAGCCTGCGCGGGCCGCCGCGGCGCTGCGGGGGAGCGGTGCCGGTGTCGGTGCTCTGCACCCCGGCTGCGAACGCCAGGGTCTGCTTCGATTTCAGCGGCAGGTAGACGAGCACCGCGGCCTCGTCGCGGATCTCCTCTATCCGGTACGTACCCTCGATCGTGTCGCCGGTCCGCACGACATAGTTGCGATCGGCTTGGGCGAGGAAGAGGGTGGTCCGCGCATCCTCGACCAGTTTCCCGAGGTAGGTGAACGGGAGAGGCGGCGCCTCGGGCCGCGGAGGCCGCGCCGCGGCGACGACCGGCGCCGGCGCTGGCGGCTCCCAGGACCGCGACTGAAACGGATCCTGCACCGGCGGCGTCGCGGCGCGCTCGCCGAGCAGCTCAAGGCGTACCGCCGGCAGAGTGTCAACGCGGCCGACATCGGCCGAGGTCTCACGCACGGGCCGCTCCGCACGCTGCGCTGCCGCGACGCTGGACTGCGGGTCGGAACGATCCTGCCCGCCCGCGAAGCGCATCGCGATGAGCGTCAACGCGAGTGCGAGCGCGTAGAAAATCCACCGTTGCCGCGCGGGGATAGCCATTGCTCATTCTCCCCCGAATACTGCGCTGATCGATAGCGGAAAGATCCTTTCGGTCCGCCCCGCTGCGACGTGACGATATCGCGTCGCCGCCGCGCGCGACGCTTGGCCGCGGTCGCGGCCCTTGACGCGGGCTGCGGTCTGGCCTAGAAACAGGAGTGCGGGGATTTCGCGACGAGCGCGCCCGCGACAAGAACTCGAACGTAGATCACCAAAGGAGCTGCAGTGCGCCATCGACCATCATTGCACGTCTCGTGCGCGGAGCATATCGCGCGCGATTCCTCGCTGCCCTAGCAGCGCGGAAGAAAAAAATAAGCCGGCAGCCGGCGTTTGGCTGACCGGCAGCTGACCCCGGTGGCGCGTCCCCACAGGACCTGAACGCGCTCAGCCGGCTCGACAACGACAAAACTAGAACGAGCGGTTCACCGGTCGCGCGCGAACCGAGCGCGACCGGTGTAGGGGAACCCGGATGGGGGCGGTCGAACTGGACGTAGTGGCGTCCGCCGCGGACTTCGTCGCGCACGCCGTTGGCGCGCCGCCGATCCGCTGGCTCGGACCCGCGACGGAACTCGGACTTTCGGCCGCGCGCTGGCGGCTCGAGAAGCTGCCGCCGATCGGCGGCCGGCTGCCGATGGGGATGCTCTCGTACCGCGCGGCCGGATCGGCCGTCGCTACGAAGCGCATCGACGGCGAGCTCATCCGCAAGCGCCCGCGCATCGGCTCGGTGACGTATGCGCCGAGCGACGGCCGCGCCATCTGGTCGGTCGACGGGGCATTCGAGGCGGTCCACGTCTATCTTCCGCCCGCCGCCATCCGGCGGGTCGCCGAGCGGCAGCTCGAGCTCGGCAGCGTTCCCGAGATCGACGACTTCTTCGCCGTCGAGGATCCGTGGCTCGCCGGGTACTTCCAGATCCTCATCGCCGAGCTGGAAGTACGCGAACCGCTCGATCGCCGCAGCGATCCGCTCCTCCTCGACGAGAGCGAGCATCTGCTCGTGCGCCATCTGCTGCGGCGGTATCCGCGCGGAGGGGGCGGCGATTCGGGTACGGCCGGCACCAGGGCGCGCGCCAATCCGCTGCGGCCGGCCCTGATGCGCCGGGTCGAGGAGCACGTCCTCGCCAACCTGTCGGGCGACATTACACTCGCATCGCTCGCGCACGTGGCGTGCCTGTCGGTGGACCACTTTCTGCGATCGTTCCGGGCCGCCTGCGGGTTGACGCCCTACCAGTACGTGCTCGAGCAGCGGCTGAGCAGGGCATCGATCCTGCTCAAGACCGGGAACGCGCCGATCGCCGCGATCGCGCTGCAGTGCGGCTTCGGCAACCCCTCGCACTTCTCGGTGAAGTTCCACGCCCGCTTCGGCGTCAGCCCGACCCGCTACCGCTCGGGCTGACCGGCCCGAGCGGCGCGGCGGCGCGGTTCAGTCGTGGTCGTGGTCGTGGTGCTTCCGGTGGTGCTTCTCCTTGTCCTCCCGGCATTGGTGCGGGAGCTGCACCGGCGGCAGCACGCCGTCCTTCGGCGGCGGCACGCCGGAGTCGGCGAGCCCGGCCTGGATCAGCCGCGTCTGCTCGTCGTCGGCGTCTTCGCACAGCATGAGCCGTTCGGCGACCATGCGGTCGATCGCATGCACCACCTTCCGGTGGTAGTCGCGGAACGTCTTGTAGCGCTTCTCCACCGAGGGACGCGGGTCGCCGGCAGCCGCCCGGTCGGCCTCGGTCTTGGCGAAGGGGATCATCTGGCCCGACCCTTCGCAGCCGTCGTTCGCCTGTGGACCGGCGCGTAGCGCCCACCCGGTATAGGTGGCGAGCGGGACGGTCACGTCGGGGAGCCGCACCCCGGCGATGTCGTTCCCGTCGTGGTCGGTTTTGGGCACGTAGCTCGGATAGATCGGTCCGTTGGCGGGATTGTCCTGGTAGGGCGGCGTGATCACCGGCGGGTTGATCGTCGCGATTCCGGTGCGATAGAAATCGTGGCCGTAGTCGAGGAGGTAGCGTGTCGTCTTGAGACCGGTATAGACGACTCCCGGAATGTTCGGGAAACCCATCCCCGACTGCGGCAGCGGCGGCACCAGCGTCCGGTCCGCCAGCCTCGGGACCCTGCTCGCCGGCGGCTGCGTACCGTGGCTCGCCCACTCGTCCAGCGCGATGAACAGGGCCCGCTGCACCGGCGCCGAGTTCAGCGGGTTCAGGAACTGCTGGCAGCTGCCCTTCGACGCGCCGTTGCCGGTGCCGTGCTGGTGGCTCGAGATCAGATAATTGCGCGCGTACCGCGAGTCGGGGAGATCCACGCTGCCGGTGGGATCGGTGTGGAGCAGCGAGGCCGCCTTCACCCAGTACTCGTTGGCCGAGTAGATCTCGACGGCGAGCGGGCAGGTGTCGGTCTCCTTGCAGCGCGCGTACCGGCTGTCCGACTGGCGGGTGATCGGATCGTAGGTCCGCACGTTCGCGAAGGGGAACACGCCCTCGACGTAGAGATGGTCCTGGCGGTTGCGCTCGGTGCGCCCCGGCTGCGAGAACCGGTAGTTCATGTTGATGCCGTCGCCCGCCGCGATCCACTGCATCAGGCCGTCGAACACCTTCTTGCCGTTCTCGGCCTGGTTGAAGCCGAGGTGCCTGAAGTCGTTGAGGAGCCGGCCGGGCTGCGACACGACCTCCGTGTAGATGCGCTTGATGTCCCCGGCGAGCGGGTTGCGGGTGCCGGAGTCGTCCTGGGTCGCGTAGCGGAGCCACGCGTTCCAGTCCCGGACCGCGGCGAAGCCGAGCCCGTTCACGGTCGGGTCCTTCGCCTTGTACGAGAACTCGTAGATGTCGTTGGCGACGAAGTTTCCACCGACGAGGCTGATCGCGGTTCCGGCCGCGTTGTACGTCCAGTTGGCAGCGGGCACGATCTGCGGCGCGTCGTCCAGGTGGACGCGATGGGTCAGCTTCGCGGTGGCCTTGTCCGTCGGGTCGGCGGCCGGATAGGCGAGCGTAAACGATGCTCCGCCGGTGACGATGTACTCGTACGCCGGCCCGGTGATCGTCGAGCCGTCCCGGTTACGGGCCACCGGCAACGTGATCGTCGCGTTGAAGTTGGCGGTGCTGGTGCCGGCGGACTTGTCCCATCCGCTCCAGACCATCGTGTAGCCGCGCGGCATCAGAAACGCGTTCGCGAGGACGGCCGGGTCGGTGACCGACCCGGGGTCGTTGCCGCCGGGAAAGCGGCCGAAGGTGGCCCAGGTCTTGCCGCCGCGGTTCGGCGGCTCGTACATCACCCGGTGCGCGCCCTTCGCCAGGTCGATCGGCTTGAGGATGTAGAAGTCGAACGAGTATTCGACGTTTCCCCGTGCATTGCGCGGCGCGAGCTCGATGTCCACGATCCCGGCGTTCTTGCGGTCGTGGGGATTCACTTCCCCGTACGCCTTGCCGACGATCTTTTCGTACTGGCCGACCTTCGGCCATGAATAGCCGCCGAAGGTCGGCGACTCCGTGGCGGTGATCTCGATCTTCGTGATGCGCGCCTCCGCGCTCGGCGCGGTCAGGGCCGCGCCCGCCGCGAGCGCGATCGCCGCGGCGCCAAAGGTGATCCTCATTGGGCCTCCTCCTTAAGGTGATGAATCGGCCGGGCACGCGAAGCGCGTCCAGGCAGGAACGACCTATCCCGTGTGGGAAACACTATAGATGGGCACCGCCGAGTGGGGCTGTCGTTTTTTCGCGGCGCGCAGTTGTGATCTCGGCTTTTTTTTCAAGCACGGCGCCGTGACGCGCCTGCGCCTTCTAGCATTTCGCGCGTGCGCGAGGGGTGTCGCCGCGCAATCTGCGGCGCTGCAGCGAACGCCGCGCGGAATGCACCCCAACGGGGGAGGCGCACTGCGGAAGTCGCGGGAAGGGGGCACCGCAAGCGAGCGCTGATCCCATCGCCACGATTGTTCGGTCACGGAGTACCGACCAAAGGAGGAAGCAACATGAACTGCAAGCGATTAGTCGCAGCGATCCTACCGGGCGTGCTTAGCGCGGTTTGCCTGACCGCGGTCGCCCACGACGACCGGCATCACGGCGATCCCGACCCGGCGCTGATCAAGGCCCGGCAGAAATTCTTCGGCGTCGAAAACGTCGACAGCAAGGGGCGCGTCCGGCGGGACAAGATCATCTTCTCCTGGGCGTCGAACACCACGTACGTGGCGTCGCTGATGGGCCGCATCGTCCTCCTCGACAGCTACATCAACCGTCCCGAGCTGCCGACCACGCCGCTCGACATGCGCCGCACGCCGATCCTGCCGCAGGACTTCGTCGCCGCGCGTCCCGAGGCGATTTTCCTCGGCCACGGCCACGGCGACCATGCCGACAACGCCGCGTACGTCGCGAAGTGGACCGACGCGACGATCTACGCCTCGCCGGAAACCTGCGACGTGATGCAGCAGGACGTGACGCGGATGTGGACCGATCCCAACCTGCACAACGGCGGGGCGAAGATCATCCCGAACGGCGACCCGGTGAAATGCGTCGGCGTCGTGCCGCCCAACTCGCCACCCGGCGAATACAGCGGGACGCTGGCCAACCCGACCGGCGGGACGACCCGGGTGAGGCGGATCACCCAGTTCGACCCCGAGATCTGCATCCTCACGTTCAAGCACGTCCACTCGGGAACGGCGCCGGTCGACCCGTCCTTCCCGCATACGCCGCTATCGAACCTCGGCGATCCGCGGTACGACGGGCGATCCATCACGGCGCCGCCGCCGGTGATCACCTATCCGGCGATGTTCCCGCCCGGCACGCCCTTCACGCCGCCAACCAATCCGGCGCTGCGCGTCCCAGGGCAGATCAACACGACGACGACCGGGTTCGGCGGCAGCGCGGGAATCATCGAGATCTTCTATCACTTCGTGGTGCGCAGCGCGGAAAACGACTTCACGTTCTCGTTCGTGAATTCGGCCGGCCCGGTGAAGGAGGGCATCGGCACGGGCTCGCCCGGCCTGATCACGCTCGCGCAGTACAACGATCCGCTCAACAACGGCCCGGCGATCACGCTCGCCGCCGAGATCGGCAAGGGACTGTTCCGGATCATGGACGGCCTGCCGCGTCCGGACGTGCTCCTCGGCTCGATCGTCAGCCTCGGCGCCACGAACAACCAGCAGCGCGACATCATCCAGTACATCCAGCATCTGCGGCCGAAGGTCTACTACCCCGGCCACCTGACCGACGTCGCGCAGGCGGGCTCGGCGCTGTATCACAAGATCAACTGGCAGCAGACCGCCTACAACATGGGCTTCCCGCAGGGCGACTGGCCGGAGTTTCGCCTGCAGATCGACCCGAACGACTTCCTCGTGCCGCAGGTGTTCGACGCAGCCGACAGTCGCTGGAGCAAGTCGCGCAGCGGCAAGGAGCGCATCCGCGCCCAGTGCCATCACTAGAGCGGGCCGCGGGGGTGAAGACCGCCTGACGCTCGCGGTCGTCGCTGCGGCAACTCCGCGCCCCATCGCGGGGGCGGTCAGCGCCAGCCGGCGACTACGAGCTTGCCGATCGTCGTCCCCGACTCGAGCTTCGGGTGCGCCGCGCGCATGTTCGCCGCGTTGATCGGGTGGAGCGTCTCGCGCATCGTGCCGCGAATCTTCTTGGTATCGATCGGCTCGGCCACGCGGGTGAGCAGGTGGTGCTGCTCGATCACGTCGGGCGTCTTGAAGCGCGGGCGAGAGACGGACAGCGAGGAGGCCACCGCACGTTATACTGAGCTCGTGAAGTTTTCTCGTGGCACGGTGCTCTGTGGGCTGCTTGCGCTTGCCAGCCCCGCTGTTGACGCGCAGAACGCCATCCGCGTACGCGGCACCATCGTGAGCCTGGAGGGGAACGTCCTCGCGGTGAAATCCCGCGAGGGGCAGGACCTGAAGATCCACCTCCCCGACAAGACCAGCGTCGCTTACGTGAAGGCGCTGACGATCGCGGACATCAAGCCGGGTGACGGCCTCGGCACCACCGCGGTGGCACGCCCGGACGGTACGCTCGTCGCGCGCGAGATCCACACGTTTCCGCCTGCGCTCGGCGTCCCCAACGAGGGTCACCGGCCCTGGGACGATGCCGGCGCGAGCATGACGAACGCCGGGTGTCGGCGGTCGTGCAGGCGGCGGACGCTCGCGAGCTGACGCTCACCTGGAAAGACGGTTCGCGGCAAGCTCGTGGTGCCGCCGGGCACCCCGATCGTTACCGGCGTCGATGCCGACCGCTCGTTCCTCAAACCCGGCGAGTATGTCTATCTGAACGCCCGGGTCGACGCCGACGACCGGCTCACCGTGATCGGTCGCGTCCAGGTGAGCAAGGACGGGGTCCGGCCGCCGCAGTAGCGCGGCGACCGGCAGGCGTCACTTCCAGCCGGCGACCACCAGCTTGCCGATCGTCGTCCCCGACTCGAGCTTCGCGTGCGCCGCGCGCATGTTCGCCGCGTTGATCGGGCGGAGCGTCTCGCGCATCGTGCCGCGAATCTTCTTGGTGTCGATCAGCTCGGCCACGCGGGTGAGCAGGCGGTGCTGTTCGATCATGTCGGGCGTCTTGAAGCGCGGGCGCGTGAACATCAGCTCCCAGCAGACCGCCGCGCTCTTGGCGCGCACGCCGTCCTGCGCGAGCGGCCCCTTGGGCGCCACGATCATGCACACCGCACCCTGCGGCGCAACGAGATCGCCCAGCTGCTCCCAGTAGCGGTCGGTGTCGTTGAAGTTGGCGATGTAGTCGACGTGCTTCAGTCCGAGCGCCTCGATCTGCGGGCGCAGCGGCTGCGAATGGTCGACGACGTGGTCGGCGCCAAGCTCCTTGACCCAGGCGATCGTCTCCGGGCGCGACGCGGTCGCGATCACCTTGAGCCCGGCGACCACCTTCGCGATCTGGATCCCGATCGAGCCGACGCCGCCCGCGCCGCCGATGATGAGCAGGCTCGCGCCGCGGTGCCTGCCGCCCGCGTCGATCTTCATGCGGTCGAAGTACGCCTCCCAGGCGGTGATCGCCGTGAGCGGGATCGCGGCCGCCTGCGCAAAGTCGAGTGTCTTCGGCTTGCGGCCGACGATGCGCTCGTCGACGAGCTGCAGCTCGCTGTTCGACCCGGGCCGCGTGACGTCGCCGGCGTAGTAGACCTCGTCCCCGGGTTTGAACAGCGTCACCTCCGGTCCGACCGCGGCCACCGTGCCGGCGGCGTCGTAGCCGAGGACGCGCGGCTGCGCTTCCACTTTCGGATTCGGCGCGCGCTGTTTCGTGTCGACCGGGTTCACCGACACCGCTTCGACTTTCACGACGATGTCGTGGCCGGCCGCCTTCGGATCGGGCAGCGTGACGTCGACGAGGGATTCCGGATCGGCGATCGGCAGGTAGCGGGTAAGGGCGACGGCTTTCATTGCGGCAATCCTCTCGGAAAGTGAAGCCAGGGGGCGATACGGTACCCCAAATGCTCACGACCGCGTGACGACGATCCCGGCGCGCTCGCGATCCCATGCGCGGCCCGGGTCGGCCTCCAGTTCCTCTCGCAGCCGGTACTTCTCCACCTTCTGGTTCAGCGTGCGCGGCAGCTCGGCGCGGAACTCGACGAATCGCGGGACCATGAAGTAGGCCATGTTACGGCGGCAGTACTCGATCAGCTCCGGCCCGGTCAGCGCGGCCCCGGGCTTCAGGAGGATCGCGGCGCCGATCTCCTCGTCGCCGCTTTCGACGCGCACCGGGAACACCGCGGATTCCGCGACCGCCGGATGCGCGGCGATGATCTGCTCGACCTCGAACGCCGACACGTTCTCTCCGCGGCGGCGGATCGCATCCTTCTTGCGGTCGACGAACCAAAGGTAGCCGTCGGCGTCGAGGTAGCCGCGGTCGCCGGTGTGGAACCAGAGGTTGCGCCGCGCCGCGAGGGTCGCTTCGGGCATGTTGTAGTACCCCGACGCCGCGCGCCAGGGATCGCTCGTGCGCGCGAGGATCTCGCCGGGCTGGCCGGCCGGCACGTCGAAGTCGTCGTCGTCGACCACCCGTACCTCGAAGTTCCGGCGCGGGCGCCCGGACGAGCCGAGCTTCTCCGGCGGGTCGGCGGTGGTGTACGCGGTGATCATCCCGTAGTCCGACAGCGCGTAGTTGCTGACGAACCGCAGGCCGAAGCGCTGCTCGAACTCGCGCGCGAACTTCGGCACCGGCACGCAGCTCACCATGCGCAGGGCGTTCCGCGCGTCGTCGTCGGAGCGCGGCTGGCTCCACAGGAAGTTGACCATCGATCCGAGCATGTTGGTGACGGTCGCGCCCGATGCGCGCACCTCGTCCCAGTACCGCGACACGGAGAAGCGCCGCACGAGCGCGAGCGAGGCGCCGGTCACCAGCGCGGCGTTAGTCGCCGCCTGCATGGCGTTCAGGTGAAAGAGCGGCAGGCAGGTGTAGACGACGTCGTCCGGACGGTAGCCGTAGTGCTCGGCGTTGCTCAGGCCGACCGACAGCGCCGCCGCATGCGACAGCATGTTGCCCTTCGACGGTCCGGTCGTGCCCGACGTGTAGGCGAGGAACGCGAGATCGGAGCAGCGAACGTCGACGTCCGGCGGCTTGTCCGCAGCCGCCTCGAGGTCGCGATGGTAGTCGGCGACCGCCGCGCTGCCGAAGGCGATCCGCGGCGGTGGGTCGCCGTTCTCCGGGACGACGATCAGGGTGCGGATCCTCAGCGCCGCCGGGTCGAGCTCCGCCAGGCGGTCGAGCAGTCCGGCGTCGACGATCATCGCGAGCGAGTCGGACTGGGCGAGGTAGTAGTGGAGGAGGCGGCCCTTCGAGGCGGTGTTGATCGGCACGGCGACCGCGCCGATCTTGCCGAGCGCCCAGCACGCGAGGATGAACTCCGGGCTGTTCTCCATCATGATCGCGACGTGGGCACCGCGGCCGATGCCGAGCGCGGCGAGGCCGTTGGCCAGCCGGTTGGAGATGCGGTCGACCTCGGCGAACGTGAAGGACCGGCCGTCCGGCAGATAGGTCAGGAACTTCTTGTCGCCGGCGCGCTCGACCTGGCGCGCGAGCACCTTCCCGATGGTGAGATCGCGCGTCTCGTAGCCAAGCGTCGTCAGGAGCTCGCGGCCCGCGCCCGAGACGGTCATCGCACCTGGCCCCGGCTCACTGGATCTTGAAGCCCGTTTCCTGGACCTGACGCGCCACCCTTTCGAGGGACGCCTTGATGGTGGCGGCGAATTCCTCCGGCGTTCCGGGCGTGATTTCCGACCCGACGAGCGCCTGCTGCAAGGCCGGATCCTTCAGCGCGACCTGCACCGCCGCGTTCAGCTTCACGACGATCTCTCTTTGCAGTCCGGCGGGGCCCACCAGGCCGAACCACATGTCGACGTGCGGGTCGTTCAGGCCGGCGTCGTTCAGCGAAGGCACGTCGGGCGCCGACGGCACGCGCTGCGGCAGCGTGACCAGCAAGCCGCGGACCGATCCGCCCTTGAGCCGCGCCACGGCGTCGCTCGCCGCCGCGAAGTACATCGCTACCTCGCCCGCCATGAGCGCGCGCAGCGCCGGCGCGGATCCGGCGTAGGGGACGTGCACGAAGTCCGTCCCCAGCGCCTTGTTGAACTGTTCGGACGCGAAATTGGACACCGACCCGATACCCGCCGTGGCGTAGTTCAGCTTCCCGGTTCGCTGCCTGCCGGCGGCGACGAGATCGGAGAGCGTCTTGTACGGACTCGACTCCGGGACGATCAGGATCAGCGGCTGCGACGTGATGCCTGCGATCGCCGTGAAGGCGGTCCGCGGGTCGTACCCGACGTCCTTCTTCGCGATCGGCGTGATGACGGTCGCGCCGAGGCTGCCGATGAGCAGCGTGTAGCCGTCGGGCGCGGCGCGCGCGACCGACGCCGAACCGACCGTGCCGGCCGCACCCGGGCGGTTTTCCACGATCACCGACTGCCCGAGCTCACCCGCCATCTTCGTCGCGACCAGCCGCGCCGCGATGTCCTGCGCGCCCCCGGGCGGGAAGGGCACCACGATGGTGATCGTTCTCGACGGATAGCTTTGCGCGTGCGCAACCGGCGCCGCGACGAGCAGCAGCGCGATGGCCAGGATCGATCGCAGCGGCGTTCTCATTCTTGTGCGCCTCCCTTTGGGACGTTCGGTGAGTGGGACGTCCTCGAGTGGGACGTTCCCGTTAGGCTATGCTCCACGCGCGAAGCATAAAGGAGGATCGAGCGAAATGAACGGTCTGCGCGACCGTGGCATCGCGATCGTCGGCTACGCTGACACGAAGCTCGTCCGGCGCGGTGGCAGGACGGTGCTCCAGCTGGCGGGCGAGGTGCTGCAGACGCTGCTCGAGCGGACCGGTATCGAGCGTGCGCGCGTCGACGGCCTCGCGACGACCATGGCGTGGTCGGAGGCGGGCAACGCGTTCTACTCGAGCTCGCTCGCGGAAGGCCTGGGACTGTCGCTGACCTGGTCCCAGGTCACCGACATCGGCGGCGCCTCGCCGGTGGGCAATGTCGCGCGCGCCGCCGCGGCGATCAACGCGGGGCTGTGCGAGATGGTGCTCTGCCTCGGCGCCGACGCCGTCACGACGCAGGACTTCGGCCGCCAGACCTGGTATCGCACCGAGTTCCTCGAGCCGCTCGGGTACAGCGGCCCGCTCGTCGAGTTCGCCCTGCTGTCGAGCGCGTATGCCGACCGCTACGGCAGTCCCGACGCGGCGCTCGCCAAGCTCGCGGTCGCGCAGCGCGACGGCGCGCTGCTCAACGATCACGCGTGCGACGTGCTACGCAAGCCGCTCACGGCGGAGGAATACCTCGGCTCGCGCGTGGTGTCGCATCCGCTCCGCATCCTCGACTGCGTGATGCGCTGCGACGGCGCGAACGCGGTGCTGGTCACCTCGACGAAGCTCGCGCGCGCTATCGGGCTGAAGAAGATGGTGCACCCGATCGCCTACCGGGAGCGCGTGAACTTCGACCCGCAGCAGCGAGTCGACGACATCACGCTGTCCGGTTTCTCCGAGATCGGCCCGCAGGTGCTTGAAGACGCGGGAATGAAGCCGGCAGACGTGCGGATGTTCCATCCCTACGACGACTTCCTGATCGTCGTGCCGATGAAGCTCGAGCACTTCGGTTTCTGTCCGCCCGGCGGGGGCGCGAGGTTCATCCTCGATCACGACATCGCCTGCACGGGCGACTTCCCGATCAACACCGGCGGCGGTCAGATCTCGGCCGGCCAGCCGGGCCTCGCCGGCGGCGGCGTGAACCTGGTGGAGGCCGTGCAGCAGCTCTTCGGCGAAGCGGGCGCGCGCCAGGTCCCGAACGCGGTGAACGCGCTGGTGACCGGGATGGGCGGCGTGCAGTACGCCCGCAACTGGGCCAACAGCTGCGCGCTCGTCCTGGAGCCGGGCCGATGAAGAAGCCGAAGCCGGAAATCCGCCCGACGGACCTGAGCCGCGCGTTCTGGGACGGCGTGGCGGAGCGCCGCCTGCTGCTCCAGTACGACCCGGTGGCGCGGCGCTACCAGTTCTATCCGCGGCCGCTGAGCCTCTTCGGCGACGGCCGAATGCTCGAGTGGCGGGCCGCAAGCGGGCGCGGGAAGCTCGTCGCGCAGACGCTGTGCCACGCCCCGGCACCCGGGTTCGACGAGGAGGTGCCCTACGTCCTGGGCATCGTCGCGCTGGAGGAAGGGCCGCGGGTGTTCGCCCGCATCGTGAACGCCGAATTCGGCGCGCTGAAGATCGGACAGGCGATGCGCCTCGTGTGGGACGAAACGCGCGCCGGCCGGCCGCTCTACCAGTTCGAGCCAGCGACGTGATCCCGGTGGACCATCTACGCACGCGAATACGCGTCGATCCGACCGAGCCATGCCTGTTTCGCGGGCGGGTCGAGAAACGAGGCGCTGATCGAGTTCTTGGCCAGGCGTACGATGTCGGCGCGCTGTAGCCCGAGCGCGTCCGCGACGGCGCGATAGTTCTCGGCGACGTAGCCGCCGAAGTAGGCGGGGTCGTCGGAATTCACGGTCACGCACAACCCCATGTCGAGCAGGCGCTTGAGGTTGTGGTCGGCGAGCGCACCGTAGACGCGCAGCTTGACGTTCGAGAGCGGGCAGACGGTGAGCGGTATCTGGTCGCGCACCAGCCGCGCGCACAGCGCCGGGTCCTCCTCGCTGCGAACGCCGTGGTCGATGCGCGCGACCTTCAGGAGGTCGAGCGCCTCGTAGACGTACGCGGGCGGCCCTTCCTCCCCGGCGTGCGCGACCGTCAGGAAACCCGACTCGCGCGCCCTGGCGAACACGCGCGCGAACTTCGCCGGCGGGTGGCCCACCTCGGAGGAGTCGAGGCCGACCGCCGCGATCCGGTCCCGGTACGGCAGCGCCTGCCCGAGCGTCGCGAAGGCGGCGTCCTCGCTCAGGTGCCGGAGGAAGCACATGATGAGACGGAACGAGATCCCGAAATCGTGCTCGCCGCCCTGGAGCGCGGCGTGGATGCCGTCGATCACGGCGCCGAACGGGATGCCGCGATCGGTGTGCGTCTGCGGATCGAAGAAGATCTCGGCGTGCACGACGCCGTCGGCGTGGGCGCGCTCGAGATAGGCGCGCGTCATGTCGTGGAAGTCGCGCTCGTCGCGCAGGACGCCGGCGCCTTCGTAGTAGATGTCGAGGAACGACTGGAGGTTCGCGAAGTCGTACGCGCGGCGCAGCGCCTCGACCGAGCCGTACTTCAGCTTCACGCCGTGCCTGCCCGCGAGGCGAAACACCATCTCGGGCTCGAGCGTGCCCTCGATGTGCAGATGAAGCTCCGCCTTGGGGATGCCGCGAATGAACGATTCGAGGTCGGCAGTCATCGAGCTCGCCTGAGTGCTCGCACGCATCGCCCGCCTCCGGTCAGACCGCGCGCGCGGCGGGCCGCGAGCGCGCGATCGCCGCGTTCACGCGCGGCATGACGTCGGTCGCCATCAGCTCCATCGAGCGTTTCGCGAGCCGCGGATCGACCCAGTCGATGCCGGCGTACACCAGCTCGCCGAAGTCGCCGACCCGCTCGCGCAAGGCGAGGATCTCGTCGACGACCTTGCTCACGCCGCCGCAGATGACGAGCCGGTCGAGCACGAAATCCGGCGTGAGCTCCGCGTCCGGCTGGTCGGGCCGCTCCTTGAAGACCACGTGGCGCTTCCCGCGGGTGAGCTTGGACTGGATCTGGTGATAGTAGAAGCGGTAGGGGCTCGCGGGATCGAGGCGACCGTACGCAGCCGCGGTCTTGTCGTCGTCGGCGACGAAGACGGTGCGGGCGATGCGCCAGTCGGCCGGGTCCGCGATGCGGCCCGCGTTGCGTGCGCCCTCGGCGTAATTCGCCCAGTGCGACGGCAGCCAGTGCGGCAGCAGGAAGTTGGCCGACAGCGGGTGGAAGTCGCGCTCCCCCATCGCGATGACGCCCTTCGAGGACGGGGCGACCACCGTCCCGACGATCTCGGGGCGCGGGCGCTGATACGGCTTGTACAGGTGGCCGGTCCCGATCTCCGGCCAGAGCGTGGTGCGCGTGGTCACCTTGAAGCGGTTACCCGGCAGGTCGATGTCGTATGGGGGGTCGCGCTCCCAGATCGCGAGGATGACGTCGATCGCCTCGGCGAAGAGCCGGTTGCGGTCCTCGCCGAGGATGCCGAGGGCTTCCGCATCGGAAGGGAGCGCGCCCGGACTGACGCCCAGGATGAAGCGGCCCGCTGCGAGGTGGTCGAACATCGCCGAGTTCACCGCCACGAGGACCGGGTGGGCCTGCGACAGGTTGGTCGTGCCGGTCGCGAGCTTGATCGTCTTCGTCGAGTGGATCAGCGTCGCCAGGAAGAGCAGGCTGTTGGTGATGTTCTCGGCCTTGTCGGCGAGGTGCTCGCCGACGAACGCGTCGTGGAAGCCGAGCTGGTCGGCAAGGATGATCGCCTCGCGGTCCTCGCGCAGCGTCTCGAGCGGGTCCCGGTGCAGGGGATGCACGGGCATGGTGAAGTAGCCGAGGCGCACGGCGGTCTCTCACTCCACCTTCGCACCGGATTCGCGCACGAGCTTTTCCCACATCGGTGCTTCCGCCTTGATCTCGGCTTCGAAGGCCTCGGGCGAGGCGGACGGCGCCGCGTCCATGCCCTGGAGCGCGATCTTGTCCTTCGTCTCCGGTTTCGCGAGGCCCCGTACCGCTGCTTCGTGCAGCCGCTTGACGACGGCCGGCGGGGTGCCGGCGGGAACGAACAGGCCGAACCAGAACGTGAAGTCGTAGCCGGGCATGCCGGCTTCCTCCGCACCGGGGATACCCGGCACCGCGGGCGATGCGGCGCGGGTGCTGAGTGCGAGCCCGCGCATGCGTCCGGCGCGGATGAAGCCCATGACGGTCGGCGCGGTGGCGAACATCACCTGGGTGTCGCCGGAGAGCAGCGACTGCGCGGCCGGGCCGCCGCCCTTGAACTGCACCGACGTGAACTTGATGCCCGCCACCGATTCGAAGAGCACCGACGCGAGGTGGGGCGCCGAGCCGTAGCCGGCCGAGGCGTTGAAGAGCTTGCCCGGGTTCGCCCGCGCGTAGTCGATCAGCTCCTTCAGGTCCTTCACCTGGAGGTTGTTGTTCACGCAGATCACGGTCGGGCCGTTGGCGACTCTCGACACCGCGGCAAATCCCCGGTCGGCGTCGTATGCGATGCTCTTGTACAGCGCCTTGTTCACGGCGAAGTGCGTTGCGTTCAGCACGGTGTAGCCGTCCGCCGGCGCCTTCGCGACGACCTCGTTCGCGATGTTTCCGCCCGCGCCGGGCCGGTTGTCCGCGACCACCGACACGCCGAGCTCCTTCGACATCTCGTCGGCCATGACGCGGGTGAGGAAGTCGCCCGAGCCGCCGGGCGGGTAGCCGACGACGAGCTTGACTGGCTTGGACGGGAATGTCTGCGCGTGGACGTGCACCGCCATCGCGCAGGCGAGCAGCGAACCGAGTACGCGAACGATCATGGACCTCCTCCCATTGCCTGCGCCCGCATCCTAGCCAATTCCGGGGAACGTGGAGCGCGGTTGGAGCCGGTGTACGATGCGCGCCGATGAAGACCTGGGACGTTGCGGTGATCGGGGCCGGCTGCTTCGGCGCCTGGACGGCCTCGAGCCTCCGGCGCAAGGGGCTGAGCGTCCTCCTCGTCGACAAGTACGGACCGGCGAGCGCGCGCGCGAGCTCCGGCGGCGAGTCGCGGATCATCCGCATGGGCTACGGCCCCGACGAGCTCTACACGCGCATGGCGCTGCGTTCGCTCGCCGCCTGGCAGCGTCTCGGCACGGAAGCCCGGGAGTCGATCTTCCACGCCACCGGCGTCCTCTGGCTCGCGCGCACCGCGGACCGCTATACGGCCGACACGCTCGCCACGCTCGCCCGCGTCGGCGTTCCCCACGAGGCGCTCGATGCGCGTTCGATCCGCGCGCGCTACCCGCAGTTCGTGCTCGACGACGACGCGTGGGGCATCTTCGAGCCGGAGAGCGGCGCGCTGATGGCGCGCCGCGCGGTGCACGCGGTCGTGCGCGAAGCAGTGCGGGCGGGCGCGGAATATCGCGACGCCGACGTTGCGCCGCCGGACGCGCGCGGGCGCCTGCCCGCGGTCCGAGCGGGCGATGGCGCCGCGATCGCGGCGGGGACATTCGTCTTCGCGTGCGGGCCCTGGCTGCCGAAGGTGTTTCCGGACCTCCTCGGCGCGCGGATCTTTCCGACGCGGCAGGAGGTGTTCTTCTTCGGCCCGCCTCCGGGCGACGCGCGCTTCGCCCCGCCGCGGATGCCGACCTGGATCGACTTCGGCGCCGAGACCTACGGCCTGCCGGACCTCGAAACGCGCGGGTTCAAGCTCGCGCCCGATCGTCACGGCGAGCCGATCGATCCCGACACCGACGAGCGGCTGGTCTCGCCGGCGAGCGTCGAGCGCGTGCGCGCGTTCCTGGCCCGGCGCTTTCCGGCGCTCGCCGCTGCGCCGCTGGTCGAGACGCGCGTGTGCCAGTACGAGAACACGTCGAACGGCGATTTCCTGATCGACCGCCATCCGGAGGCCGAGAACGTCTGGCTGGTCGGCGGCGGCTCGGGGCACGGCTTCAAGCACGGTCCGGCGGTCGGCGAATACGTCGCGGAGCGGCTGACGGGCGGCGGGGCGCCCGAGCCGCGATTCGGGCTCGCAACGAAGCAGGCGGCGAAGAAGCGGGCGGTGTTCTAATCGGGGCCAAGAGCGGGGAGGGGCGGGATGCGCGGACTACAGGGCACCATGGCGACGGCGCTTGCAGCGCTCGCGTTCGCCGCGCACGCCCAGGGCGGCGATCCCGCCGACTACCCGAGCCGTCCGATCCGCATCATCGTGGGGTTCACGCCGGGCGGCGGGCCGGACATCACCGCGCGCTACGTGGCGCAGAAGCTCGCCGAGTCCTTCAAGCAGCAGGTGCTGGTCGAGAACCGGCCGGGCGCGGGCGGCACGGTGGCGGCGAGCTTCGTCGCGACCGCGCCGCCCGACGGCTACACGCTCCTTTCGGTCTCGTCCGCGCATGCGGTCGCCCCGGCGATCTACGCGAAGCTGCCATACGACACGCAGAAGGACCTCGCCGGCATCACGCTCACCGCCACGTCGAAGTACCTGCTGGTGGTGCCGCCGTCGCTCGGCGCGAAGAGCGTGCAGGAGCTGATCGCCATGGCGAAGGCACGGCCGGGGCACCTCAACTTCTCCTCGGCCGGCGTGGGCAGCGGCACGCACTTCGCCGCGGAGCTGTTCAAGAGCATGGCGTCGATCGACGTCGTGCACGTGCCCTTCAAGGGCATTCCCGAAGCGCTCACCGAGACGGTGACCGGGCGCGTGCAGTTCTTCATGGCGCCGATCGCGAACGGGGTGAACCTGGTGAGGGACGGCCGCCTCCTCGCGCTCGGCGTGTCCTCGGCGCAGCGCGATGCCCTGGTCCCCGACGTCCCGACGATCGCCGAAGCGGGCGTGCCCGGCTACGACTCGATCCTGTGGTTCGGACTGCTCACCTCGGCGCGCACGCCGCGGCCGGTGATCGCGAAGCTGAACCGCGAGACCGTGCGCTTCCTCCACGATCCGGAAGCGAAGGCACGCTGGGCGCCGATCGGGCTCGACCCGCGCCCCACCACGCCGCAGGAGTTCGACAAGTTGATCGCGGACGACATCGCGACCTTCACGCGCCTCGCGCGGGCGGGGAACATCCGCGCGGATTGACCAACCAGCCAGACGAAAGGGGTTCCACATGAAGCGTGTTCTTGCAGCTCTCATCGCGGCCGCGTGCGCCTGCGCCGGCGCTGCGGTGGCGCAGGACAAAAGCGCCAAGCCGTCGGCCGCGGACGCGAAGCGCGGTCGGTACCTCGTGCAAATCGCCGGCTGCAACGACTGCCACACGCTGGGCTACCCGGAGTCGGGCGGCAAGGTCGACGAGAAGGTCTGGCTTACGGGAAGTCCGCTCGGCTGGCGCGGGCCGTGGGGAACGACGTACGCCGCCAATCTGCGCCTGGTCGCGCAATCGATGACCGAAGCGCAATGGATGAAACGGGCGCGGAGCGAATTGCGCCCGCCGATGCCCTGGTTCAACGTGCGCGACATGAGCGACAAGGACGTCCGGGCGATCTATCGCTATCTCAAGGCCCTCGGCCCGGCGGGGACCGCCGCGCCCGACTACGTGCCGCCGGACAGGGAGCCCAAGCCGCCGTTCGTGCAGTTCCCTGCGCCGCCGAAGTGAAGCGGAGGGCGGATCCGACGGCGCCGGCCGCACGCCTCAGGCGTGCTCGCCGCCGTTGCGGTCGAGCAGGTTGAGGAACTCCCGCCGCGTCTTCGGGCCGTACGTCCGGAAGTGCGGCTCCGGGTGCTCGCGGTAGGCGAGCCGCTCGCGCGCGATGCGGTCGCGCTGCGTGTACTTGCGCACTTCCGCAGCGCTCATCGGGTACGGCCGCGTCGCGTTCAGGCCGAACACCTTCGCGCGGAGCGCGGGCGTGATCTCGGGGTAACCGTGCTTCGCCCGCAGTTCGGGCGAGATCTGGAACGTGCGGAAGGCCTGGATCTGGTCCTGCGGCGAGCCGTACCAGATCGAGTCGGTGCCCCACAGCACGTTGTTCTCGCCGCAGTACTTGAAGAGCTTGCCGAGCGCGTGTGCCGCCTGCTCGGGGTCGCGCATCAGGAACCGCCACGTGCTGCCGAGCTCGGCGTAGACGTTCGAGTTCGGTGGGATTCCGTTCTCGACCAGCGAACGGATCAGCGTGTCGATGCCGTCGCGGTTCGCGCCTTCGGCGTAGGCCTGCTCGGTGACGCCGGTGACGAACCCGGAGTGGTAGACGAGGAAGCTCACGTCGGGAAACCGCTTCGCGACGACGCCGATGTCGCTGCACTGGCTGTGCTCGTAGGACTCGCGGCCGAACGGCAGGCCCTTGTGCACGCAGATCACCTTGATGCCGAGCGCGCGCGCCTTCTCGATGAAGCGGATGCCGACGTCGTCCGACAGGAAGAAGCCCTTCCCGCCGGGGCCGAACTGCGTGTAGGTCTTCCACGCGCTGACCTTCCATCGCTGCGCGAGCTCGTCCATCCCCTCGAGGTCGCCCGGCTGGTTCGGGTTCACGCGCCCATGGACGAGCAGGCGATGCGTGCCCTCCAGCCGGTCGACGATGCGGCGTACCGCGTCCGCCGCCTGGATCGTCACCGGCTCGGCGTCGCGCCGCGAGGGGACGAACGACAGCACCATCAGGTCGGTGTCGCTGTCGAGGAACACGTCCTTCACGAACTCCTCCGGCCCGAGGCAGCGGAGGTGGCTGCGCGGCCCCGGCTCGTTCGCGAATGCGCACGCCGCCTTCGGCGACCACTTGAACGCGTCGGGCGCGGCGCCGCGCACCCACGCGCCGTCCGGATCGACGAAATGCCCCTGCACGTCGAAGATGAACTCGCCGTCGCCGAGCTTCGCCGCGGCGAGCTGCGGCTCGAGCGCGGCCTCGGGCTCGAGCTCGAAGAACCCGCCGCGCCGCCCGGCCGCCGCGTTGGCGGCGTTGAACGCGAGGAGCGTGCTCGCCGCGCCGCAGGCGGAAACGAGGAACGCCCGGCGGGGCAGGGCAAGGCGCCTGGCGTTGCGCGCGGCGGCCTCGTGGGCGAGGCGGTTGGCGGCCAGATTGGCCGGCGAGAGGGGGACGGGTACGAACTCGCCGTTGGACGTCGTGTCGAGCTTGATGGGGAGCCGCGTGCCGTAAGGATCGATCCGCTGCTGCGACATTTTCCGCACCTCCTGGTGGCGCCGATTCTAGTTCCCCCGGCGGACCGCGGGCACTAGTACACGCCGGGATCGAATCTCCACCTCGGCCTAATCCCTAGGTTGGAAGTCGCGGCCCCCGGGCGGGCGTAGCGTTGCTTCCAAGGGTTCGGCAGGAAAGTGGGGACGCCATGAAACGCAACGATCGGGATCGCCAGCGCGCGATCTGGAATCTCGCCTTCGCCGCGGTGGCCGCGCTGATGCTCGGCGGCTGGACCGCGTCGCGGGCGCACGCTAGCCAGCTCGAGCTCAATATCCAGAACGCGAGCGGCCGGCCGATCGTGCTCGTCTACGTGTCGCCCGCGACGGTCCGCAGCTGGGGTGACGACGTGCTCGGCCGGCCCGACCTGCCGAACGGCGAGAGCGCCCGGATCAGCCTGTCGGACCGGGCGCCCACCGCTTCCTGCCAGTGGGACGTCAAGTTCGTCTACCGCGGCGGGACGAGCGCGGTGAGCCGCGCCAACCTCTGCAGCGGCGACCCGGTCATCGCGCCGCGCTGAGCGCTCCATCGCGCAGGACCGCGCGGGCGGCGTTCGCGCCCGGCGCGCCCGCGATCCCTGCCCCCGGGTGCATCCCGGTGCCGCAGAGGTACAGCCCCGCGATCGGCGTGCGGTAGCGCGCGAGCGCCGGAATCGGCCGCATCCACAATAGTTGGTCGAGCCCGAGCTCGGCCTGGTGTGCCTGGCCGCCGGGCCAGCCGTAGTCCCGCTCCAGATCGACCGGTGAGCGCACGCGCCGCTCCACGATCGACGCGCCGAGATGCGGGGCGAGCGCCCGGACCACGAGCTCGCCGAGCTCGGCGCAGCGCGCATCGTCCCACCGGCCCTCGGCCAGGTCGTAGGGCGTGTACTGCACGTGCACCTCGACGCGCGCGCCGTCGCTCGTCGCCTCGAGCCAGGGCGCCCTCGAGACCCGGCCGTACTTCGCGTCGTCGTGCGCGCGCTCGAGGTGATCGAGCGAGGGCGCGAGCACCAGGGTTGCGAAGCCTGGCGACCGGTCGAGCGTGAGCGTCACCCGGGCGACCACGCCGCGCGCGCGGATCGCACGCACCGCACGCACGAGGGCCGGGTCGAGCCACCCCGGATCGACGAGCTCGAGCAGCGTGCGCTTCGGGTCGGCGCCGGAGATGACGATCGCCGCCGCGATCTCTTCACCGCTGGCGAGGACGACGCCGGTGGCGCGCCCCTCGTGCACGTCGATGCGCACGACTTCCGCTCCGGGGCGGATCTGGATGCCCGGCAGGCCGGCGAGCGCGCGCCGGAAGTTCGAGCGCGGCGGGCGGAAGACACCGGGCGGGCTGCCGACGTGGCGATGCAGCAGACCGAACGCGGTCCCCCCCGAGCGCGGACCCTGCGCGAGATGCATGACGCCCGCCGCCGCGAGCACGCCCTTCAACGCGTCGCTCTCGAACCAGTCGTCGAGGAGATCCGCGACCGGCATCGGGAGCGTGCGGAGCAGGTCCTCGATGCCCTGTCGCCCGAGGCCGCGCGCGCGCAGCGCAAGGCCGGCCAGCTGCGCGAGGTCGCGGGTCCCGCGCGCGAGCGGTTCGGGCGGCGGCGCGAGATACATCGATTCGAGCAGCCGCGCGAGGCGCGCCATCCGCTCGCAGAACCCTGGCCAGTTCGCCGCGTCCCCAGGGCTCAGGGCGCGGATCGACTCGGCGGAGCGCGCGACGTCGTTCCAGAGCTCGAGGCGGCCGCCGTCGGGCAGCGGCACGGTCGCCCACGGATCCGCGCGGACGATCTCCAGGCCCCGCCCCGCCAGGCCGAGCTCGCGCACGATCGGCTCCGGCACCCAGCCGATGCCGGCCGGCGCGTCGTCGGCGGTCGGCGTGAGGACGAGGACGCGATGCCCGGTGCGCGCGAGGTAGTGGGCCGCGACCAGCTCGTTCGCGCCCGCTCCGATGACGACCGCCGGCGCGCTCACGGTGACGCGTTACGGCTCCAGGTTCTTCGACACGGGAAAGTCGCGCGAGTAGACCGGGCTCGCGAGGAACGCCTTCGGGTCATAAGTCCAGAACTGGCTCACCTGCGGGTAGGTCTTTACCACGGTGTTCACCAGCTTCCCGCCCTTGCGCTCGACTTTCCGGATGTAGATGTTCATCACCGGGTTGCCGTACTCGTCCATCCGCCAGTCGCCGCGCGGATCCCTGACGGCGCCCGGGTTGCGGAGCGCCTTGATGAAGGCGTCCTTGTCCTCGACCTTGCCGTTCACCGCCTTCGCGGCCGCCTCGACGAGCGCGCCGGCGGAGTAGGCGCCGAGCGTGTAGTAGCCGGGATCGGCGCCGTACTCCTTGTTCACCGCCGCGACGAAGCGTGCGTTCTCCGGCGACTCGATGCCGGCGGCGTACCAGCCGCCGGTCACGACGCCGAGGGCTTCGTCGCCCATCTGCTTCAGGATCCCCTCGTCGGCGGTGGTCATGCTGCCGAGCACCGGGAGCTTCATGCCGAATTCCTTGTACTGCTTGAGGAACCGGAACCCGTTCGCGCCGGCGAAGCCGGCGTAGACCGCGTCGACATTGGGCTTGATCTGCGCGATGTACGTGCCGTAATCGGGCACGTTGAGCGGCGACCAGAGCTTCTGCACCACCTTGCCGCCGTTGTCCTCGAACACCCGCTGGAACCCGGCCGCGGTCTCGTGGCCGTAGGCGAAGTCGTCGGCGATGATCACCACCCGCTTGTAGCCGAGGTCCTTCGCCGCGTACTCGCCGAGCGCGTGGTTCGGCTGCGCGGAGCTCGCCGCGCTGCGGGTGAACCAGGGGTTCGACTTGCGCTGCGTCAGGTCCTCCGCCGCGGCCGAGCAGGAGACGATCGGCGTCTTCGTCTGGCGGATGTAGTCGTCGATCGCGATCGCCTCGAACGCGGCGAGCGGGCCGATGATGACGTGCACCTTGTTCCGCTCGACGAGGTCCTGGGTCTTGGTGCGGGCGCCCGCCGGGTTGCCGCCGGTGTCCGCGATGATCAGCTCGACTTTCCGCCCGGCGATCGTGTTGTTGCGCTCCTTGAGGAAGAGCAGGATGCCTTCCTCCATCTGCTTCCCGCCGGCGGCGAGCGGACCGGTGCGCACGGTCAGGAAACCGATCCGGATCGGCTCGCCTTGCGCAGCCGCAGGCGCGGGCAGCGCGGCGAGCGGCGCGACGGCGAGCGCAGCGAGCAGGGCACGGACGAAGTTGCGACGCATTGGAAGGCTCCTCTGGTTTGAGCTGGCGTAGCGCGCGTCTGGTGGCGCGAGTGCGGCGGTTAGGCTAGCAGCCTTCTCCGGGATGTCAACTCGACGCATCGCGCCCGGCTAGCGCGGATCGCGCTGCTCGATCACCGCCACCCACGGCCGGTCGTCGCGCGCGAGCAGCAACCCGCGCTCGTCCACCGGGAAGCGGGCGAGCGCCACGGTGTCGCCCACGTTCCCGCCCACGACCTCGATCCCGCCCCCGTTCGCGTTCACGACCAGGTCGCAGTGGTAGGGACCGCGGCGCAGCGAGGCGAAGTCGGTGACGGCGTCCGACCGGGAGACGCACACCAGATCGCCGACCCGCGGCGCGTACGCGCGCGGATCGCGCGCGACGAACCGCGCACCGCCGCCGGCCGCGAGAAACCGCTCGATGTAGTCCCAGTGCAGGACGGTGGGCGGGAACTCGTCCGGCGTCAGGCCGGCGCTCCGCGCGAGCCACGAGATGAACGCCGCGGACCAGGGTTCCAGCTCGCCCTGGTCGCCGACGATCGGTGAGCGGCTCACCGCGTACCAGTACATGAGCACCCGCGACAGCACCGCGGGCTGCGCTTCGTGCGTCGCCGACCCCTCGAACGCGACCTGTGGGGTGCCGTTCGCGTCCCATACGACGACCGCGCGACCGAAGAGCTCCCACTCCTGCTGCGCGAGGAAGACCATACGCGCGCGCATGCTGGGGACGGCGAAATTGGGCACGATCGAGGCGTTCGGCGTCAGCGGCGGCGGCCCGAGCGGGCGCGTGGTCGTGCAGCCGGCGGCGAGCAGCGCGGCACCGAGGAGGAGGGGTACGAGTCGCATAAAGGTTTCCGATGGGCCGAGAGCCCGTATTTTTCGGCCGCCCATCGCTCACCCGCACGCGGGGCTTCGCGCGCACCGACTCGCGTGATTGACCGCTGTCCTTTGTTTAGGGTAAACCCCAATCGACGGGAATGGGGAGTTTGAGGCCCAATCCCATTTAGGAGGAGGCCATGAAGATCAACTCGAAAACATTGACTGTGAACAGCCCATCGCGGCGCCGGATCATCGCCGGCGCGGCCGGCGCGGGCGCACTCACCGCGCTCGGGCTTTCGCGCGCGTTCGCCGGGCCGGTCGGCAGCATGGCGGCGCTCGGCTTCGCCGAGCTGCCCGACGGCACGCTCGCCGAGCAGACGCTCTTCGCGCTGCCCGGGAAGGTGCCGCTGATCAAGAAGACCTTCCGGCCGCCCAACTTCGAGACGCCGGTGAAGTACTTCCGCACCGCGATCACGCCGAACGACGCGTTCTTCGTGCGCTATCACCTCGCGGGCATCCCGGAAGTGAACGCGCGCGACTGGTCGCTGACCGTCGCCGGCGACAGCGCCGAGCGCACGCTCAAGTTCACGCTGGCCCAGCTGCGCAAGGAGCTGGCCGCCGCCGAGATCACGGCGGTATGCCAGTGCTCGGGGAGCCGCCGCGGGCTGTTCGAGCCGCACGTCGCCGGGGTCGAGTGGGGCGTCGGCGCGATGGGGAACGCGGTCTGGCGCGGCATACGCCTGAAGGACGTGCTCGCGAGGGCCGGCGTCAAGGCGGGCGCCGTCGAGGTGGTGTTCGACGGTGCCGACCACGCCCCGCTCGAGAAGACGCCGGACTTCGTGAAGTCGCTCCCGGTCGAGGTGGCCCTCGACCCGAACACGCTCATCGCCTTCGAGATGAATGGCAAGCCGCTGCCGCACTGGAACGGCGGGCCGGCGCGCCTCGTCGTCCCGGGGTGGACCGGCACCTATTGGGTCAAGCAGCTCTCCCGGATCAGCGTCGTCTCGAAGCCCGAGTCGAACTTCTGGATGAGCACCGCGTACCGGCTGCCGCGCGGGCTGTTCAAGACGCCGACCTTCAAGTCGCAGCTGTACTCGCCGAACGAGCCGATCACCACCATGGTGGTGAACTCGCTCATCACCTCGCTCGAGAACGGTCAGCAGATCCCGCACGGCAAGCCGATCGAGGTGCAGGGCATCGCCTGGGACGGCGGCTCCGGGATCGCGCGGGTGGAGGTCTCCACCGATCTCGGCGCGAGCTGGCAGGCGGCGAAGCTCGGGAAGGACCTCGGGCGCTTCTCGTTCCGGGAGTTCGCACTGTCGGTGCCGACCAGGGAACCCGGCGCGCGGGTGGTGATGGCGCGGGCGACGGGAAACTCCGGCGAGACGCAGGTCGAGCGCCTGATCTTCAATCCCGCCGGCTATCACCACAACGTGATCCAGCGCCTGTACGTCGAGATCGCGTGAGGAGACCCACGATGCGAACCCTCGTTTTCGTTCTCGGGCTCTCGGTCGCGGCCGTGGCGCTGGCGCAGGAGTCGAAGGTCCAGCTCGTGGACGCGCCGGGCAAGGACAAGGCGATGCAGTGCATCGCGTGCCACAGCGTCGACTACATCCAGATGAACTCGAAGTTCATGGACAAGGCCGGCTGGACGGCGTCGGTCAACAAGATGATCAAGGTGTTCGGCGCGCCGATTCCGGAGAGCGACGTCGAGCCGATCGCGACCTACCTCGCGCAGCACTACGGCAAGGCGCCGGCGAAGTAGGCGCGGGGCCTGGCGGCGCGGCGGGTCCGTCCCCGCCGCGCGTCAGCGTTTTGGCGCGCGAAAGTCGCCGCGCTCGAGCAGCCACGAAGCCGCGAAGCCGAACACGAGCCCCCAGAACGGTGCGCCGATGTTGAGGATCGCCACGTCGGCCACCGTCACGAGGAACGTCACCAGCGCGCCGAGCGTGAACCGGTCCCTGAACGAGATCGTGAACGCCGTCTGGAGCACCCGCAGCATCGCGAGCCCGGCGAGCGCCGCGATGAACGCCTTTGGCGTCGCGAGCATCAGCCCGACGAACAGCGGCGAGGCGAGGCCGAAGCCGAGCGCGAGGATGCCGACCAGGATGCCGGCGATGTAGTGCCGGGACTTCTCGCCCGCTGCCGAGATGATCGCGTTCACCGGCCCGGTGAGGCAGGTCGATACCGTCCCTACGAACGAGGTGACGATCGAGCCGGCCCCGCAGGCCACGGTTATCGCGTTGATCGGCGGCTGATGCCCGGCGGCGCGGAGGATCGCGATGCCCTGGCCGTTCTGCACCACGAGCACGGTGATCGCCAGCGGGACGACGAGCTCCAGCATCGCCGGCCAGGAAAGCGCCGGCACGTACAGGTTCGGGCGCGCGAGGCTCCAGGCCTGCGCGCCCGACGGGTCGAAGCGGCCGAGCGCGGCGACCAGCGCAACGCCGACTATTAGCGCGCCGATCAGCGGCGGCATGATCCGGCCGAGCCGCGGCCACGCGCTGAGGCCGACGAACGTCGCGGCCATCGGGGCGGCGATCCAGAAGTCGTCGCGGACCGCGTAGACGAGATCGAGCCCGAAGCGGAGGAATACCCCCGCCACCATTCCCATCACGATCGGCATCGGCACCGCTTCCATCGCCCGCCGCACCCAGCCGGAGAGGCCGAGGAGCAGCATGAGGACGCCGGTCGCGAGGAACGCGCCGACCACCTCGGGGAAGGTCAGGTGCCCGAGCGCCGGGCCGACGAGCACCGTCCCCGGGATCGTCCAGAAGAACACGAGCGGCTGGCGGTACAGCCAGGAGAAGCCGATGCTGATGAGCCCGTTCACGAAGAACGAGCCGAAGATCCAGGACGAGAGGTCCGACGCGGTCAGGCCGCCGCGCGTCCCGACCGCGAGGATGATCGCGACCGGTCCCGACGCCGCGAAGATGAACCCGACCAGCGCGTTGACGGCGTAGACGCCGCCGAGGTCGGCGAGCGCCTCTCCGGGAGAAGGCGGCGGCGCGGCTGGCTTCTCGAGCGGCATCGGCGCCTAGAGTTTCGCACGCAGGATCGCGAGCGCGGCGAGCCGGCCGGGGGCACCCATCACCCCGCCACCCGGGTGTGTGCCCGAGCCGCACTGCCAGAGCCCGGCGACCGGCGTCCGGAACTTCGCCCATTCCGGCACCGGCCGGAGGCAAAACATCTGCTGCAGGCTGAGCTCGCCGTGGAAGATGTTGCCCTCGGTGATGCCGACGACGCGCTCGATGTCGGCCGGAGTCACCACCTGGCGGTGCAGGATCGCGCCCTTGAGGTTCGGCGCGTACTCGGCGAGCGTGTCGATCACCGCGTCGCCGAACGCCTCGCGCCGCGCGTCGGTCCAGCCGCCCTTGAGATCGTAGGGCGCGTACTGCGCGAAGATCGACATCACGTGCTTGCCGGGCGGCGCCATGCCGGGATCGATCATCGACGGGATCACGATGTCCAGGTACGGGCGGCGCGAGAACTCGCCGTACTTCGCCTCGTCGTAGGCGCGCTCGAGATAGTCGACGCTCGGGCTGATCGAAATGGCGCCGCGGTGATGGGCGCCGCGCCCGGGGAGGCAAGCGAAGTCCGGGAGCTCGCCGAGCGCGAGATTCACCTTGGCCGATGCGCCGCGGAACCGGAACCGGCGGATCCCTTGCGCGAACTCGCCGGGCAGATGCTTCTCGCCGACGAGCTCGAGGAACGTGCGCCGCGGATCGGCGTTGGACAACACCAGGCTGCGCCCGGATCTCGTCGCCGTTGGCGAGCGCCACGCCGGTCGCGCGCCCGTTCTCGACCAGCACGTGCGCGACCGGCGCCTCGGTGCGGATTTCCGCGCCGGCGGCCCGCGCCGCGGCGGCGATCGCCGCGCTCACCGAGCCGTTGCCGCCCTTCGCGAATCCCCACGCGCGAAACACGCCGTCGAGCTCGCCCATGTAGTGGTGGAGCAGCACGTACGCGGTGCCGGGCGAGCGCGGGCCGAGGAGCGTGCCGATGATCCCGCTCGCCGACTTGGTGCCTTTGAGCGCCGGGGTCTCGAACCACTCGTCGAGATAGTCGGCGGCGCTCATCGTGAGCAGCTTGTGGAGCGTATGGAAGCGCTCGGGGCCGAGCCCGCGAAAGTATTTCGCCAGCCGCCACATGCCCGCGAGATCGCCGGGCGCGAGCGATGCGGGGTCGGGCGGAACCATGCCGAGGATCGGCTTCACCGCGCGCGCCATGAGGTGCATCAGGCGGCCGAACTCGTCGTAGGCCTCGGCGTCGCGCGGCGAGTGGCGCGCGAGCTCGCGCCGGTTCCGGTCGTGGTCGTTCCACTGCGCGAGGTAGTCGCCGTTCGGTAGCGGGGTCAGCGTGCTCTCGAGCGGCAGCACGTGCAGGCCGTGCCGCGGCAGGTCGAGGTCGCGGATGATCTCCGGCCGCAGCAGGCTGACGACGTAGGAGAACACCGAAAACGTGAAGCCCGGGAAGATCTGCTCGCTCATCGCCGCGCCGCCGACGCGTTCGCGCCGCTCTAGGACGACGACGCGCTTCCCCGCGCGGGCGAGGTACGCGGCCGCGACGAGGCCGTTGTGGCCGCCGCCGATGACGATCGCGTCGTAGCGGTCAGCCACGCTTCCGCTCCGGGTTGAAGAACGGCTTCTTCACGACTCGCGCCGCGGCCCGCTTGCGCCGGTGCTCCACCGTCACTTCCATCTCGAGCGCGGTCCCCGGCGCTGCCCAGCGCGAGCGGAGGTGCGCGAGCGCGATGTAGGCCTTGAGGAGCGGCGACCAGACCCCGCTCGTCGCGTAGCCCGCCTGTTCCCCGCCGGCGTAGAGCGGGACGCTCGTCCGCCACGCCGCTGCCGGGACGCGCGGCGCGAGCCCCGCCTCGAGATAGAGCGCTTCGAACGAGCTCCAGTCGACCTGGACCCCGACGAACTGCCACGCCGGCCCGCGCTTCGCCTCTGCGGCGAGCGCCGGCTTGCCGACGAACTGTTCCTTGCCCAGGTTCACCGCCCAGCCGAGGTCGAGCTCGAACGGCGACGAGGTCTGGCTCTCGATCAGCGCCTTGTTCGCCGGCACGTAGTCCACGTCGAGCAGCATGAGGCCCGCTTCGACCCGCGCGACGTCGAGCGCGAGCATCCCCGCAGGCGTGATCCCGTACGGGGTGCCGGCCTCGATGAGCGCGTCCCATATGGCGAGCGCGTCGGCCGTGCCCATCCAGATCTCGTAGCCGAGATCGCCGGTGTAGCCGGTGCGCGTGATCGTGACCGGGACGTTGCGGAGCTTCGCCGCGGTCATGCGGAAGTACCTGAGCCGCGCCAGGTCTGCATCGCAGACCTGCTCGAGGATCGCGCGCGAGGAGGGTCCCTGGAGGGCGAGCGCGGCGACCGAGTCGGAGACGTCCTCGATCGCGACGGCGAGGCCGAGCGCGTTGTCCTGGAACCAGCGGAGATTCGGCTCGGCCGAGGTCACGCGGAACGTTTCGCCGTCGAGCCGGGTGACCGTGCCGTCGTCGAGCACCTTCCCGGCGCCGTCGCACCACGGCGTGTACAGCACCTGGCCGGGTTGCGAGCGGTCGACGTCGCGCGTCACGACGCGGTCGAGGAGACGCGCCGCATCCTTGCCGCGCACCAGATACTTATAGAGCGGGGAGATGTCGAGCAGCGCTGCCGCACCCCGGATCGCGTGATATTCGCGCTCGTGCGCGAGCTCGTACGAGCTGGCGACGACGTAGCCCGCCCAGCGCCGCCAGGCGTGGCTCGCGCACAGCGCGGCCGTGCGTTCGTGGAACGGCGTGGTTTTCAGCATCGGGGGCGGCGAAGTTTAACCGGCTCGCGTGAACCGCTGCGCGTTCGGTCTAGAATTGCTCGATGACCCTCCCGCCGCCCGCCGCACCGGGAATGCCGCTCGCCGAGGTCGATACCCCGGCGCTCCTCCTCGATCTCGACCGCTTCGAGCGCAACGTCGCGGCGATGGCCGAGGCGACGCGCGGGATCCGCCTCCGCCCCCATGCGAAGGCGCACAAGTGCCCGGAGATCGCGCTGCGGCAGATCGCCGCCGGCGCGGTCGGCGTGTGCTGCCAGAAGGTGAGCGAGGCGGCGGCGATGGTCGACGGCGGCGTTGCCGACGTGCTCGTGTCGAACGAGATCGTCGGGGGCGCCAAGCTCGCACGGCTTGCGGAGCTCGCGCAGCGCGCGCGGGTGAGCGTCTGCGTCGACGACGCCGGCAACGTCGGGGCGCTCGACGACGCGGCGCGCGCCGCGGGCGTGCGGATCGACACGCTGGTCGAGGTGAACGTCGGGGCGAACCGCTGCGGCGTCGAGCCCGGCGAACCGGTGCTGCGCCTCGCGCGCGCGGTCAGCGGTTCACGCAATCTCCGCTTCGCCGGGATCCACGCCTACCACGGCGCCGCACAGCACCTGCGCTCGGTGGCCGAGCGGAGCGCCGCGATTGCGGTCGCGGCGGAGAAGGCGCGCCGCACGCGCGACCTGCTCGAGGACGAAGGCCTCGAATGCGAGAGCGTGACCGGCGCCGGCACCGGCAGCTTCCTCTTCGAGCGCGGGAGCGGCGTCTGGACCGAGCTCCAGCCGGGCTCCTACATCTTCATGGACGCGGACTACGGCCGGAACGCGTGGGAGGGATTCCCGGGCTTCGAGCAGAGCCTGTACATCTGGACGACGGCGATGAGCGTGCCGGCGCCCGGCCGCGTGATCGTCGACGCGGGGCTCAAGGCGCACAGCTTCGACTCGGGGAATCCGCTCGTCGCCGGCTGGCCGGGCGTGGAGTACATCCGCGGGTCGGACGAGCACGGCGTGCTAAAGGTTCCCTCGGGCGCGCGCGCGCCGACGCTCGGCGAGAAGCTCCGGCTGATCCCGGGCCACTGCGACCCGACCGTCAACCTCTACGACTGGCTGGTGTGCTATCGCGGCGAGCGCGTCGAAGCGCTCTGGCCGGTCGCGGCGCGCGGGGCGTTCTACTAGCGGCCGGGCAGACTACTTGGTCGCGGCGCGCCGGGGGACCGGTTCGAGGAGAAGGTCGCGCCTGGTCGGGTTGCCCTGCGTGATCACCGGCGCGGCCTGCAGCGTCGCGAACCAGACCTCGGCCCCGACGACGACCTTGGCGAAGATCCCGTACAGGCCTGACTTGTCGATCGCCTGCGCGGGGTACTCCAGCTGGTAGGGCCACGCGACCGGCTTCGGATCGAGGAACGTCAGCTCGGAAATGACGCTCGCGGACGTCATCGGACGCGACAGGTCGACGAGCTGCAGGACCACCTTCGCGTTCTTCGGGAACGAGGTCGCACCGCGATAGTTGATCGTGCCGATCACGACGCTCTCGTCGCCGTCGGGGTTGGCGGAGGCGAAGGGCGCGGCGAGCGCGCAGAGGAGGGCGAGGAGGCTGGCGAACGTCCGATGCATAGGATGGCCCGGTTCCCGAGAAGCGATGGACGCTAAGTTAGTCCTCCCCCGCGGGTGCGGCAAGGAGATTCGCCGCCGTTCGTGGCGCCGGCGCGACATAATTCCCATGTCATAAACCGGGCCCGCGCCCGGCGGCGTGTCAGGCCGCCGCTTTCGCCGGCGCCGCCGCCGCGGCCGTCACCCGCTCGCCCGGGAACGCGAGCGCCGAGAGCAGCGTCAGGACCGCGACCGCGGCGAGGAGCGCGAACAGCGGCTGGAAGTCGCCGTAGGTCCGGTGCACCCACGCGATCAGCGGCACCGCGGTCGCGCTCGCGCCGAACGAGACCACGTAGCGCACCGAGTAGGCGCGCGCGCGCCACTCGTCGGCGGTGTAGCGCGCGATCATCGCGTCGTTGATCGGGATCTGGCCGAAGACGAAGAACATCATCGCCACCGCGACGACCAGCATCGCGTAGCCGGAGAGCGAGCCGGCGGCCAGGAGCAGCGGCACCTGCATCAGCGCCACGACGACGAACACGCTCTTCACCGACTTCTTGTCCATCCACCACCCGACGAGGAGCTGGGCCATCGCGGCGATCAGGTAAGTGGCGCACACCAGCAGCCCGATGCCGAAGTTGGTGTCGGCGAGCGCGGCGAGCCGCTCGTCGAAGACCTTGGGCATCGACACCGTCGTCGCGTTGAAGATCAGGCCGCCGCAGGCGGTCGCTACGGCGACGACCAGGAACACCCGCGCGAGCAGCGCGCGCGGGAGGCGCGCCGGAGGCTTCTTCACCGCGCCCTTGCCGAGCGCGATGCCCTGCGCCGCCCAGACGAAGCCGAAGCCGGCGGCGATGCAGAGCGCGCCCGGCACGAAGAACGCCGCGCGCCAGCCGGCGAGGTCCGCGAGCGCGCCGGTCAGCAGCGCGGCGAACGCGAGCCCGGCGTTGCCCCACACGCCGTTCACGCCGAGCGTGCGGCCGAGGTTGGGCTGGTTCGAGACGAGCATCGCGATGCCGACCGGGTGGTAGATCGCGGCGAACATGCCGATCGCCGTGAGGCCGAGCGCGAGCTCGACCGGCGTGCGTGCGAACCCGGTCAGGATCGTGGCGCTGCCGATCCCGAAGAAGAAGAGCTTCATCATCCCGCTCCGGCTCCAGTGGTCGGCGAGCCAGCCGGCGGGAATCGAGAACGCGCCGAAGGCGATGAAGCCGCCGAGCGCGAGCGGGAGGAGGTCCGAGTACGGCCGCTGCCACGCCGCGCCGATCGCGAGCACCGCGGTCGGGAAGATCAGCATCGCCAGATGGTCGACGAAGTGGCCGACGTTCAGGAAGAGGTCGAGGCGGGCGGGGTTTTTCATGGTGCGGATCGTAGCGCGGCCGGCCCCGTCCGGCACGCGAGAGTCCGACAAGATCTATCGCGGTTCGGCCAGGGCTCTGACGCGCATCACCACGCCGGCGGCGACGAGGCCGGCGGCGAACGCCACCGGAAATCCGACGAGCACCCCCAGGGCGGGCAGCGCCGTCGCGACGACGAGCTGGAACGCGGCGAACGCGAAGAGGCCCGACAGGAAGCCGGCGAGGAGCCGCACGGTCGCGTCGCTGCCGTGAAGGGCGAGCGCGAAGCTGGGCAGGACCGAGCCGGTGATCGGGAACGCGAGCAGGATCCCCGAGATGCGCGGGCCGAAGAAGCTCGCGCCGAGCGTCACCGCTGCCGCGATCGCCAGCGCGGCCGCCACGCGGACCGCCATTTCCGAGCCGGGAATCGGCACCGGTCCGATCGCGCGCTTTGCCGCGGGCAGCTTTGCGAGCATTGCGCCCAGCGCGAGCAGCGTGATGCCCGCGCCGGCGAGCGGCGGTATCGGAACCGCACCAAGCGCCGCGGCGGCTGCGACGAACGCCGCCCAGCCGAGGAGGAGCGAGGCGATCCACCCGAACCGCCGCGAAGCGTGCGCAAACACGAAGCAGTGGAGCGCTGCGGCGCCGGTGACCTGAAGCGTCGCGGCCGCGGCATCGGCGGCGAACTCCACCCCCTGGTCGAGCGCGAGGAAGACGCTGATCGGCCCGGCGATGAGCGGCAGGCCGCTGATCCAGCCGGTCGCCGCGTGTCCCCACCGGCGTCCCGCGACGCTTGCGAGCCAGACGACGAGCGGGACGAGCGCGAGCTTGAGGAGGGCGGCCATCGAGGGCGGGCGGGGCGGGGAATGATACCCGCTGAAGGCAGTCGCCCGCGATCGCGCTCGATGCACTGTGCATTGTCTTCCGCGCGGTGTTCGTCCGCGAGGCGTGAGTCTCGCGTGGCGGCGAGCGAGCGCTCGCCGGTGTTGGGCCCGCGGCGGGCCTACTTCATCGCGCCGCCGGTGATTCCGGCGATGAAGCGGTCGAGGAACATGTTGTACAGGATCGCGAACGGGATGCTCGTGATCAGGGCCGCCGCCATCAGCGATCCCCAGTAGAAGATGTCCCCGCGCACGAGATCGGTCGCCACGCCGAGGGTCACCGGCACCTGGTTTTCCGACGAGATGAACGTCAGCGCGTAGATGAACTCCTGCATCGTCAGGGTGAACGTGAAGATCACCACCGTCAGGAGGCCCGGCACGGAAACGGGCAGGACCACTTTCACGAACGCTCCCAGCAGGCTACAGCCGTCCACGATCGCCGCTTCCTCGATCGCCCGCGGGATCGACTTGAAGAAGCCCATCAGCAGCCAGGTGCAGAACGGTATCGTGAAGGTCGGATAGACGAGCACGAGCGACCACATGGAGTCCTGGAGGCCGAGGAGGGAGACCACCCGCGCGAGCGGCAGGAACAGCAGGGTCGGCGGGACCAGGTAGGTGAGGAAGATGCCGATTCCCAGGTTCTCCGCCTTCGTGCCGCCCATCCGCGCGAGGCTGTAGCCCGCCGGCACGGCGGTGAGCAGCGTGATGACCACCACGACCGTGCCGATCACGAGCGAGTTCTCGATCCAGCGGAGGAACGAGGTCTGGGTGAAGAGCAGCGTGATGTGGTCCAGCGTCGGCGGCTGATTGAACCAGAAGGGGTTGGACTCGAGATTGTAGAGATCGCCGTCGCGCTTGAAGGCGGTGATGATCATCCAGTAGAACGGGAACGCCGCGAACACCAGCAGGCCGGCGAGGGCGGCGACGAAGCCGCCCTCCTGCGCGAGCTTCCGGAGGGTCGCCATTCAGATCTCCCGCCGGCGCAGGAAGCGGAGGAGGAAGAAGGTCGCCACGAGCAGGAACGGGAAGAGGTACAGGGAGATCGCGGCGCCCCGGCCGACGTCTCCGGACAGGATCCCCACCTGGAAGGCGAGGGAGCCCAGCACCTGGGTGCTGTTGGTCGGGCCGCCCTTGGTGAGCAGGTAGACGACGCTCATGTCGGTGAACGTGAACACCAGCCCGAACAGCATGGCGACCATCATGATCGGCAGGATCATCGGCAGGACGATCTGGAAAGTCCGCCGCCAGTACCCGGCGCCGTCGATGTAGGTCGCGTCGATGACCGCCTTCGGCACCGAGGTCAGGCCGGCGAGGAAGATGATGGCGGAGAAGGGAAACAGCCGCCACGCCTGCACCACGATGATCGAGATCATCGCGAGCCCCTCCTCGCCCAGCCAGTTCGGCCAGACCGAGGCCGGCACGAGGTGGGCGTGGACCAGCACCCAGTTGACCACGCTGTACATCGAGTCGAGCATCCAGCGCCAGGTGATCGCCGCGAGGGCGACCGGCACCGCCCAGGGCAGGATCAGCAGGCAGCGCGCCACCTTCCGGCCGGGGAATTCCCGCATGAGGAGCAGCGCGGTGATCTTGCCGAGAACGAGCGCGAGCAGGTTCGAGCCGATCGTGAACACGAAGGTGTTCAGCAGGGTGGTGCGAAAGATCTCGCTCTTGCTGACGGCGATGAAGTTCTGCAGGCCGACGAACGAGAAGCTGAGCGTGCCCAGGTTGTAGGCGCTCACGCTGTAGTACAGCGCCAGGAAGAACGGCACGGCGACGAGCAGCAGGATGTAGAGGATCGCCGGCGCCAGCAGCAGCGGGCCGAGCGCGTCCGCCTCGTCGAGGAAGAACCGGAAGCGGCGCTGACGCGGCGGGGCGAGGACGGATTCCATCGCGTCACCTCCGCGCGTTCGGCAGTCGCTTGCCCGAGGCCTTGTCGAAGTACCTCAGGTCCTTCGGGTGCACCGTGAACGGATAGGTTTCCCCTTCGCGCAGCACCGGCTCCGCGATGTGCGACGAAAGCCGTGCGGTGTACTCCGCGCCGTTCGTCTGACTGTCGATGTAACCGTAGAGGACGCGCTCGTTCCCCAGGTACTCGATCCGCTGCACCTTGAAAGCGTAGCGCGCGGGCTCGATCCCCTTCTGCTGCAGATCGCGGTGGAGGAAGTTCTCCGGCCGGAAGCCCTCGATCCGGCCGTCCCGCTCGAGGAGGTTCATCGGCGGCGCGCCGAGAAACGCGGCGACGAAGGTGTCCGCCGGCTCCTCGTAGATCTCGCTCGGCGTGCCCACCTGCCGCAGCCTGCCGTGCTCGAGCACCGCGATCCGGTCGCCGAGCCCCATCGCCTCCACCTGGTCGTGCGTGACGTAGATCGTGGTGGTGCCGATGCCGCGCTGGAATTCCTTGAGCTCGTTGCGTGCGCTCGTGCGCAGCTTGGCGTCGAGGTTGGAGAGCGGTTCGTCGAGCAGGAACACCGTGGGCTCGCGCACCAGGGCGCGCGCGAGCGCCACCCGTTGCTGCTCGCCGCCGGAGAGCTGGCGCGGCTTGCGGTCGAGCAGGCGGGTGATGCCCAGGATGCCGGCCGCCCACGCGACCTTCCGCTCGATCACGTCGCCGGGCGTGCGCTGGGTGCGCAGCGGGAACGCGATGTTGTCGCGCACCTTGAGGTGCGGATACAGCCCGTAGCCCTGGAACACCATCGCGATCCCGCGCGCCCGCGGCGGCATGTCGTTGACGACCTGGTTGCCGATGAGGATCTCGCCGGAGGTCGGCTTCTCCAGACCCGCGATCATGCGCAGGATGGTCGTCTTGCCGCAGCCGGAAGGGCCGAGGAACACCATGCATTCGCCGTCCCGGACGTCGAGGTCCACGCCGTTGACGGCGGGGACATCGCCGAACAGCTTGCGCAACTGCTTCGCAACGACTTGCCCCATGCGGTGCCCTCCGGCCTCCAGCGCGGCTGCGCTCGCAATCGGCCGGCTTCCGCGCGCGGGAGGAAGCCGGCGGCGACTGCCTCAGTGCCGGTTCAGGCCTGGCCCCCCCACTTGGCGAAGATCGCCTTGATCTCGGTGTCGGCCCATTTCATCGCTTCTTCGGGCGACATCTTCCCGGTGGCGGCGTTGGCCATCATGTCCGGGATGATGTAGTTGTTCGCCACCTCGTCGATCGCCGGCGTGTCGGGGCCCGGGTAGCCGTAGATGTCGTGCCACTCGTTCACCGTCTCGAGCACCTTCAGCTTGTCGCGCGGATGCGAGGTCGGGTCGTCCGAGAGGATCGGCATGGGCATGGGAATGAGCTGCTCGAATACCGGATGGTTGTAGCCGGTACTCGCCATGAAGCCGTCCTTCCAGTTGGCGGCGTAGTGGCGCAGGAACTGGTTCGCCGCGTCGATGTTGCGGGCGAACTTCCAGATGATGTAGGAGTTCGGGGAGCACGCCGCCAGTCGCCGCACCGGCCCGGCCGGCGTCTTCCACACGAAGATCTTGTCGGCCAGCTCCGGATTCGATTCCTGTGTCGACCGGTAGGCGGAAATCGGGTTGTGGATCCAGGAGGCCCGTCCGGACTGGATGTAGCGGTTGTTGGAAGCGTCGTCCCAGGACAGGACCTCGTTGGTCATCGCGTCCTTGTACAGCGCGACCACGAACTTGATCGCCTCGAGCGTCTCCTTGGAGCTGAGCGTCACCCGGAGCCCCGACTTGTCCTGTTCGACGCCGCCGTACGACCACAGGACGCTCCGCCAGCTGCTGTTCGCGTCCTGGTGGTGGGCGAGGCCGATCCCGACCGGATGTCCCTTCGCCTTCAGCTTGGCGCCGCCGACCCGGATGTCCTCCCAGGTGTCCGGCTTCATGCCGATCTCGTCCCACAGGTCCTTGCGGTACAGGCCCGGGAAGCTGATGTAGTAGTCGGGGAAGGCGGTCCAGTGCCGCGTCTCGGTGTCGTACGCGAGGTTCCGGCCCACCGGCCCGACCTTGCCGTACTTCTTCTCGAACTCCGCCATGAGGGGCGACAGGTCGACGGTCGCCCGACGGTAGAGATGCGGACCGCCCGCGCCGTTGATGCCGAAGAGATCGTGGCCCGCCTTGGCCGAGACTTCGGCCGCCATCCGGGCCGGAATCTCGAGATGGGGGATGTGATCCACGGTGGCCTTCACGCCGTTGGCGGCGCCCCAGTCCTTGACGAACTGGTCGAACCACTTGTCGTAGGCCGGGACGAAGTGGCTCCACTGGATGATCTTCAACTCCTTGTCCGCGGCATGCGCGTTGCGGGCGAAGACGAGCGGCCCGACCCCCGCCGCGGACAGGGCGGCGATCCCGGCGCCTGCGCCGGCGGACTTTAGAAATCTACGGCGGGTCGCTCGCGTGGTGCGGACGTTCCTGGTGCCGCTCGACTTCGGCTTAGCCATGCTGAATCCTCCTCCTAGTGGAAGCGGGATCGCCCCGCGTGCGAATCGTCATCCCGCGTGTGTGTCTCGCTGCAGCGAAAACGGCCGTCGTGTCCTGCGCTCGACCGAGTCGGGATGGACGATTTGGGTGGCAACGTTCGCGGCCCGAACTCCTTTCGCCGACAGGTGCGGGATGCTCTCGAGCGGCAGCATCATCCGTGCCACGGGCGCATGTTCTTGAATTTGCGCAATAGACGGCAACGCCCGAGCGGGTGTGCGCGGCCCAGAACAACCGCTCCGCCCGCGAGATGGCCAATTTCAGCCACCCCGGCGCACGGGGAGTCCCCGGCCACGATGGGGCACGCGGCCACGAGCGGCCTTGGGGTCGTGTAAGTCGCTCGGGCGCTAAGGGCCGCGTCGAGATGCGCGCGCTCTACCCGCGGCGCGACGTCGCGGGCACGCTGCCGAACGCCGCGCAGCCGAGAAGCGGCGCGGACCACCACTTTGAATCGCCTCGCGGCGTGCGCGAACGCGAAGCAATGGAGCGCCACGTGATCGGTCCGGCGATGAGCGGGAGGCCGCTGATCCAGCCGGTCGCGGCGTGTCCTCACCGGCGTCCCGCTACGCTTGCGAGCCAGACGACGAGCGGAACGAGCGCGAGCTTGAGGAGGGCGCGGGGCGGGGCGGCGCTTGATACGCGCTCAATATGACGCCGCACGAACACTTCGGCGGTAGGGTGATCGAGCGACGGCTTTCCGCGAGACACGCCGAGCTCATAGGCCAAACGGCCGATTCGCGCGCGGGCGCGCTCTCTAAGATGAAACTGACGTGACGTCGCTCGCGGACGTCGGTCCGGTTTTTCTCAAGTGCTGTCGCCGTTACGCCACGGTCGGCGAGCGCGGAGGCTCGATGAGCACCCCCAGCCTGATGGTCACCGTCGAGCCCGCTCTCTCAGGCGCCGTGATCTACGGGCCCCTTGCGGCGGGCACGACATTCGGCGATGAGGCCGCGCAACTCTCCTTACGCCTATGGATCAAGAACAACGAGACGGCGGCGGTTGTCGTCAACACGATTGCGCTTTCGTTCGTTCCGCCACCCGTCGTTGATCCCATCGCGATCGCCGTCAACATCGGCATCGCTTCAGGGGAAACAAAGTTGTGGAACTTCGCCACCGCGGACAACGTCATCCTTCCGGACCCGCCTCCGCCCGTGTTCACGTTGGCCGCCTGGTGCAACGGCTTCAGCGATCCTACGACGCTCACCTTACCTTTGGACCCGCACGTCAATCCGGTCGCGGGTTCGGCGTATCTGTTTCCTGCCCGAATCGACGATCTCAGGGACGGCGAGTTCTGGCAGGGACGCAGTGGGGTCCACTCTCCCGCTGGCGGTGGCGTACAGCTCTTCGGATACGACATGGCTGTCGTGAGCTACGACGGGCAGAGCGACAGCTGGACTGATCTCCTTCCAGGGGGCTCGGACAGCAAGAATGAGGATCATCGTCTGTGGGGCAAGCCGGTCTACGCGATGGCCGACGGCACGGTGGATTCGTGGGCGAACGAGGAGCCCACCAACCCGAGCCCTCCCGCGGACCTCTCGCCTCCCGTGCCCGTCGAGGGCAACCACCTCTACATCCAGCACGGTCCGGAATTGGTGCTCTATGCGCACTTCCAGCCCGGCAGTCTCAACGGTGACCTGATGGTGAAGGGCGCTCCGGTCAAGGCCGGAGACTTCCTCGGCAAGGCGGGCAACTCCGGCAATTCGACCGGACCGCATCTTCATATCCACGCGACGAAAGGGACTGCGCCCTGGCAGGGCCCGCCACAGCCGATCACCTTCCGCGAGATCCACGTCGTCGACCGCGCCGCACTGGCGCCGCCAAGCCCCGAGGGCGCTTGGGTGAAGGTCAAGGGGCGATGTCTTCCCGCGGTCACGTCGCTGATCTGGCCGACTGCGAACATCCCGCCGCAGTGGCGCCGCGGGATGTCTTCGGACCGCGCGATCGACCCACTGGCGCTCATTTTGAGCGGCGAGGTCTACGTAAAGCTCACGCTGCCGGATCCTGGACCGGAAGAGGTGGTGAGGGCGCAAATCCGCGCACTGCTCCGCACGGCGTCGCCTCAGGACAGGCGCCGCGCGCTCTACCGCGCACGCACGATGGGGCGGTACTTGCGGCTTGTCGAGGACGAGCTTGCGGCCCTAGGCGCAGCGCGCGAGAAGCGTGTGGATATCGAGTCACCGAGCGACTAGGGGCTTGGTGGTATGGGGATCGAGCTCACCAGCGGCGGATCGAGTGGCGCTTCCGGCTCTCTTGGGCCGGCATCCAGCATCGCGAAGTCCCTGCACTGGGGCATTCTCGCGAACGGCCAGATCGGGGAGCTCGCGTACTCTGCCGACGCCGAAGGCCGGGTTACGGGAACGATATTTGGCGACCAGATCATCGGCTTCTGGGACGGCGGGGCCGGGAAGCTGACGTTCGCCCGGATCCCGAAATCGAAACAGCCGAACTCCTACCAGTTCTATACTGGCTACCACTTCTCCTGGTCGGGGCCGGGCGGGACCCTGCGCGAGGGACTCGCCGGTTCATTCGATGCATTCGCGGGAAGCGGGGGTACCTACGAGCAGGTCACGTTCGGCTGGTACGGACTGCTGCACCCGTCGCCGCCCTACGATGGGTCGATCCTGTTCGAGGATATGAAGGCACCGGACACATTGGGAGGCAGCTTCATCAACGCGAACGGGTACCGTGGAGCAGGAAGCGTCGTGGCGCAGCCAGTGACGATCTCCTTGGATCCGCCAAAGTATGGCTATGTAGTCAGCGGCACGATATTCGGCGACGAGGTGAGCGGGTTCGCGGTGGGAGGACGCATGGCGTTCGTCAGGATTCCACCACCGGGCAAGGTCGCTCCCGTCGGCGGCGACGGAAGAAAGCCGGATGCCTATCAGGCGTACAGTGGATTTACCGCTGTGCTCGCGTTCGGCAATGTCGAGATTCGCGTGGTCGCTGGCTCGTTCGTGGCGTTCGCCGGAACCTTCGCGACCCCGCAACGCAGCGTCTACGGATGGTACGGCGTTCGGGGGGCGCCATAAGCGTTGCAGGCTCTGGGAGCACTTGCGGATCACCTCGCAGATGCGGAAGATTGCAATCGGGGGGTGGGCGCGGCGCATTCTGCGGCGCTTCTCGCGCACAATGGCTCGCAGAAGCACCAACGTCGCCGACTACATGCGCGTGCCGCGTCCGATCGCGGCGATGGCAAAGGATTTCCCGCACGGCCACCACATCCCGGTCGACCGCCACGAGCGCGGACAGCTCGTGTACGCCGCGTCCGGGGTGATGACCGTGACGACGCCGCACGGCACCTGGGTCGTGCCGCCGCAGCGCGCGGTCTGGGTGCCGCCGCGCACCGACCACGAGAGCCGGATGTCGGGTCGCGTGGAGATGCGCACGCTCTACCTGCGGCGCGACGCGGCGGGCACGCTTCCGCGCCAGTGCTGCGTGATGAACGTGCCGCCACTCCTGCGCGAGCTGATCCTCGCGGCGACCGAGATGCCGCTCGTGTACGACGAGCGCGGACGCGACGCGCGCGTGATGCGGCTCATCCTCGACGAGCTGCGGCGGGCGAGCGATCTGCCGCTGCATCTGCCGCAGCCCGCCGATCGGCGCCTCGCGCGCATCTGCGATGCGATCCTGAAGGCGCCGGCCGATGCGCGGCCGCTCGAGGCGTGGGCGGACACGGTCGGCGCGAGCACGCGCACGATCGCGCGCCGCTTCCGGCAGGAGACCGGGATGAGCTTCGCCGCGTGGCGGCAGCAGGCGCGGCTGCTCGAGAGCCTGCGGCGGCTCGCCGCGGGCGAGGCGGTGACGAAGGTGGCGCTCGACTGCGGCTATGCGAGTCCGAGCGCCTTCGGCGCGATGTTCCGGCGCGCGCTCGGCGTGACGCCGAGCGCGTATTTCGCGCGCTAGCGCTGCTCGCACCGCTCCGCGGGAACGCCGCGCTTCCGCGTGCGCCGACCCCGCCGGCTTCGCAGCTCCTCGACGCCCGCCTCGCGCGCGGCGCCTTCGACATCGCGTCCCCGGGTAGCGGATTCACGGCGAGCACCGACGATGCCGAGCGCGATCATGGAAGCGGCGAGGAATTCGGGAGTCAGCATGGTTCGCTCCTTTGGTTGCGGTTTCCGGGAGGGTCCAGCGGAAGTCGGGGACTTGCTGCACGGATCATGCCTACGGCGCTTTACGCCCGCGTGAACCGAGGATGATGATTGCGTAACGTCGCCGCACAGCGACAGCGCCAGAGCCGCGGCAGCGAAAGCGCCGAGGAATCAGTCGCGTCCGCCGTCGGCCTCAGCCGACAGCATCAGGCGATCGAGTCGAGCGCCTGCCGGAGATGAGCGATCGAAGTGTTGCCGCCCGAGAGCACGAGCCCGACCTTGCGGCCCGCAAGCTCACCGCGCAGCCGATAGGCGCACGCGAGCGTCGCGCCGGCCGCGGACTCGGCGAGCGTGTGACAGCGCTCGATCCACCACGCGGTCGCGCGGCGGATCTCGTCTTCGCCGACGACCTGGAAGTCCGCGAGGTGCTCGCGCAGGATCGCAAGCGTGAGCTCCGCCGCGCGCCCGGTGGAGAGGCCCTCGGCGAAGGTTTCGTTCGGCCGCGTCTCGATCCGCCCGCTCGTCCACGAGTCGTGGACGGCGGGCGCCGCAGCCGCCTGCACGGCGATGACGCGAACGCGCGGATTCAGGTGCTTCGCCGCGATGCAGGCGCCGGACGCGCCGCTGCCCAGCCCGACCGGCACGATGATCGCCTCGAGCCCGGGCTCGTCCTCGATCATCTCGACCGCGTACGTGCCGACGCCGGCGATGAGCGCCGGCTCGTTCGCGGAGTGCACGAAGCGCATGCCGTCGCGTGCGGCGATCGCCTGCGCGTTGGTGACCGCGTCGTCGAACTTCGCACCGCGCTCGGCGATCTCGGCGCCGAAGCCGCGGATCGCCGCGACCTTGCCGGGATTCGCCCCCTCCGGGACGCAGATCACCGCGCGCACGCCGAACCTGCGCGCGCTCCAGGCGATCGACTGGCCGTGATTCCCGGTGCTCGCGGTGACGACGCCGCGGCCCCGCTCGTCGCTGCCCATGCCCGCGATCAGGTTGACGCCGCCGCGCACCTTGAAGACGCCGACCGGCTGGTAGTTCTCGTGCTTGACGAACGCCGCGCAGCCGAGCAGCTCGTCGAGCGCGGGATAGCGGTGCAGCGGCGTGCGGGCGAGATGCGGCGCGATGCGCTCGCGCGCGGCGAGGATGTCGGCGTAGGTCGGCGGCTGCATGGCGGACGGCGGACGGGCTAGCCGCCGGCGAGCTTCGCCACGATCTTGCGCTCGTAGTACGGGTTCCGCGCGAACGCGCGGGAACGCCGGAGCCCGAGCCGGGTGCGCAGCAGCGCGAGCTTCGTGAGCGCGTGCCGCCGCGCCACCGCGTCCCCGATCCCCGCGAGCTCGGCCTCGAGCTCCGCGATCTCCCGGCGCTCGAGCACCTCGGGCGGGACGAAGCCGGCGTTTTTCAGGATCCGGTACGCGAGCCTGACTTCCGGCGGGACGAGGGCGTCGTCCTCGAGCGCGAGCGGTCGGCCCGCGCCCGGCAGGTTGTCGAAATCGCCGCGGCGCAGCGCCTCCTGGATGCGTTCTTCCACCAGGGCGTCGGGCGAGAACACGGGCGTGTAGCGGGACACGCCACGAGCTTAGCAGCCCGGCCGGCCGCCGGAAACCCGCCGCCGCACGCGGGCATGGCGGGCGGGAACTGGCGCTCCGCCGGCCTTCGGGACACAATGTGGAGGAGATCCTGGAACAAATCCCCGCTCGACCGGTCTCTTCTTGGCACGGAGGTGCGCTCATGACGCCGCGCTCGCTCGTCCGCTTCCTCTTCTTGGCCGCCCTTGCCTGTGCGTGGCCCGCGGCCGCGCAGATGCCCGCCGACAAGCCGCTCGCGAAGGAGCCGGCCGCCGACGACAAGGAGATCGACCAGCGGATCGCCGACACGCTGTCCGCCGTGGTGCGGGTCAAGATGCGAGCGGTTCCGGACGCACGCTCGAACGCGACGCTCGGCGATACGCGCGAGGGCAGCGGGATCGTGATCGAGCCCGGCTACGTCCTCACGATCGGGTATCTCGTGATCGAGCCCGATGCGATCGAGGTCACGACCGTCAACGACCGCACGCTCCCCGCCACGCTCGCCGGGTACGATCACCCGACCGGCTTCGGTCTGCTCAAGGTCCAGGGCGACCTGGGGGTCAAGCCGCTCGCCATCGGCGAGTCGGCGGCGCTCGCCGTGCGCGAGCCGGTGATCGTCGTCTCGCACGGGGGGCGCGAAGCGGCGAGCCTCGCCTACGTGATGTCCAGACGGCAGTTCACCGGGAGCTGGGAGTATCTCCTCGACAGCGCGATCTTCACCTCGCCGCCGACGATGAGCTGGGCGGGCGCGGCGCTCGTCAACCGCCAGCTGCGGCTCGTCGGGGTCGGCTCGCTGCTCGTGCGCGACACCGTCGAGCCGGGCACGCCGCAGCCCGGGAACATGTTCGTGCCGACGGATCTCCTGAAGCCGATCCTCGCGGAGCTCAAGGCGAACGGCCGCACCGCCGGCCCGCAGCGGCCGTGGCTCGGGCTCAACACCGAGGAGGTCCAGGGCCGGCTGCTGGTGAGCCGGGTGTCGCCGGAGGGACCGGCGGCGCAGGCGGGCGTGCGGCGGGGCGACGTCATCGTGAGCGTCGCCGGGGAGCCGGTGAAGACGCACGTCGAGCTCTATCGCAAGGTGTGGTCGCTCGGGGCGGCCGGCGTCGAGGTACCGCTCCAGGTCTCGCAGGGCGTCGACGTGCGCGACGTGCGCGTGAAGTCGATCGACCGGTCCGAGTATTTCAAGAGCAAGCAGGCACTGTAAGCGGGGCGGAAGCATGAGGCGAAGACAGGCACGGATCGCGACGCCGTCGCTCGGCGACACCGGCGGGCTGCGTACGGCGCGGGTCGCGCGCCGCGAGCTGCTCGCCGCCGCGCTCGCGGGCACGGCGCTCGCCGGGGTGCCATGGCGTGCGCGGGCGCAAGGCACCGGCCGCATCGCGACGCCGCGCCAGACCGAAGGGCCGTTCTATCCCGACCGGCTGCCGGCGGACGACGACAACGACCTCGTCGCGGTCAAGGGGCAGAGCGGGATCGCGCGCGGCGAGATTTTGCTGCTCGCGGGGACGGTGACCGATCTCGCCGGCAAGCCCCTCGCCGGCGCGCGGGTCGAGATCTGGCAGTGCGACGCCGGCGGCCGCTACCACCACTCGCGCGATTCCTCGAGCTCGCCGCCCGATCCGAACTTCCAGGGCTGGGGTAAGTTCGTCACCGCGGCCGACGGCGAGTACCGCTTCCGCACGATCCGGCCGGTGCCGTATCCCGGCCGGACGCCGCACATCCACTTCAAGGTGTCGGGCAAGGCGATCCCGGGCCTGGTGACCCAGATGTACGTCGAGGGCGAGCCGGGGAATGCGCGCGATGGCGTGTTCGCGTCGCTCGATCCGCGCGAGCGCGCGGCGGTCACCGTCCGGCTCGACCAGGCGCCGGACGGCAAGGCGCTCACCACCCGCTTCGAGATCGTCCTCCGCGCGTAGGCGGGGCGGTCGGGGGCCCGAGCGCCGCGCCTTCAGCCCCGCTGCGTCAGCCAGAGCAGCAGACCGCGGCGCTCCTGGATCGGCTGCCACGCCTCGCGCATCGCCGCTGCGAAACCGGGAAACGCCCGCCGCAGCTCGGTGGGCAGCTCGCCGCCGAAGCGCGGGAGATATCCCGCGACGAGCGACGCCATCGTCGTGTCGGCGAGCTCGCGCAGGCCGGCGTGCCTGGCGAACCGGCCGCGCGACTCCTCATGCAGCAGCTCCGCCATCGCGATCCCCCGCAGGAGATGCAGCCCCGCATCGGTCTTGCCGCCGTCGGCCCGGGCGCTCCGGGTGGCGTCGAGGATCGCGCCGAGCCGCTCGATCAGGCCGAGCAGGTCCTCTCCGCACTGGAGATGCTGTTTGGCCACGAACCGGATGCTCAGCACCAGGAACTCGAGGGTCGTGGAGCTGGTGACGTCGACCGGCGCGCATCCGTCGATCCGGAGTTGCCGGGCGTCGGCGAGCAGGCGTCCGATGAGCGCCGCCTGGGTGGCGAACGACTCGAGGACGAATTGCTCGGCCGGTGACGGACCGGGTGCTTCCGCGCGTTGTAGTCTGCTGCTCGATGTCATCGTCTGCATTGCGTTCTTGTTTCGCGTCAACCGGCACTGAAAGTATCTGGGCCGCGTCCAGCCGACAATTCGCCCGAAGGACTAGGCGGTACGGTGCGCCCGCCGATCGATCTCACGCCGACCCCAGAACCCGATAGCACGGACCGGGCCAAGTGACGCGGGGCGGCACGGAACCGGGCCTGGTCAGGCGCAGAGGCGCGTGAAATCCATCTCCCGGCGCGCGAGCGTCCGCCAATCGACGCGCATTGATGACGGCTCGACAGGGCGGGGGGCGGCCGCCGCTCGCGTGCTAGCATTGCCCGCGAATCCCCGGGGACCGAGATGAGCGCGGACGACGTCGCCACGACTGCGGTGCAGGAGCGATACCGCTTCGACGTCGAGCGGCTGGAGGCGTTTCTCGCCGAACGGATCGAAGGCTTCCGGGGCCCGCTCACGGTCACCCAGTTCAAGGGTGGCCAGTCGAACCCGACGTTCCTCCTCGCCACGCCGGGCGCGCGCTACGCGATGCGCTCGAAGCCGGCGCCGGCGGCGAAGCTCCTGCCCTCCGCGCACGCGGTCGACCGCGAGCACCGCGTGATCACCGCGCTCGGCCGCACCGGCATGCCCGTGCCCCGCACCTATTGCCTCTGCGAGGACGAGGGGTTGATCGGGCGCGCTTTCTACGTCATGGAGTTCGTCGAGGGCCGCGTGCTGTGGGAGCAGTCGCTGCCGGGGATGGCGCCGCGCGAGCGCGCCGCCGTCTACGACGAGATGAACCGGGTGATCGCGGCGCTGCACAGCGTCGACTACCGGGCGATCGGCCTCGAGGGCTTCGGCAAGCCGGGGAGCTACTTCCAGCGCCAGATCGATCGCTGGTCGAAGCAGTACCGCGCCTCCGCGACCGATCCGATCCCGGAGATGGATCGCCTGATCGAGTGGCTGCCCGGTGCAATCCCGTCCGGCGACGAGACGGCGATCGTCCACGGCGACTACCGGCTCGACAACCTGATCTTCCATCCGTCCGAGCCGCGCATCCTCGCGATCCTCGACTGGGAGCTCTCGACGCTCGGCCACCCGCTCGCCGACTTCTCGTACCACTGCATGAGCTGGCACATCCCGCCGGAGAAGTTCCGCGGCATCGCCGGGCTCGACCTCGCGGTGCTGGGGATCCCCTCGGAGGCGGAGTACGTCGCGGCGTACTGCAAGCGCACCGGCCGGCGCGGCATCGACCACTGGGAGTTCTACCTCGCGTACAACATGTTCCGCCTGGCGGCCATCCTGCAGGGCATCATGAAGCGCGCGCTCGACGGGACGGCGGCGAGCACCGAGGCGCTCGATGCGGGCAAGCGCGCCCGGCCGATGGCCGAGCTCGGCTGGCGGTACGCGCAGCGCGCGGGCGCGCGCGGCTGAGGGCGCGCGCGAGCCGCGAGGGACGCGCAATGAGCGAGCGCACGATCCAGGCGTTCTTCTACGGCCTGTACATGGACGAGGGGGTCCTCCGCGACAAGGGCGTCGACCCGCGCCACCCGCGCAAGGCGGTGGTCCCCGGTTACCGGACGCGGATCGGCGCGCGCGCGTCGCTGGTGCCGCGTTTCGGCGGCCAGGCGTTCGGCATGGTCTTCGCCGTCACGCACGCGGAGCTTGCGCGTCTCTACGCCGGTGCCGGGCTCGACACGTACCGCGCGGAGTCGGTGCTCGCATTCTTCGAGGACGGGTCGTGCGCGCCGGTCGCGACCTTCAACCTCGTCGAGCCGTCGGCACCGGGCGAGGGCAACGCCGCCTATGCTGCGAAACTGCGCGGTGTCCTCGAACGGCTCGGCCTGCCGGCGGACCAGCTGGAGTAGCGCAGGTCGAGCAATACCGCACGGAAACGCGGCGGATGCCGCAGTGCGGCGCGGTGACGGCAGCGCGTCCGCGCGATACTTGCGTTCGACGCCGCCTACGGAGGCCAACGTCATGATGATCGCAGCCGGTGCAGTCTTTCTCGTCCTCGGGCTCGCGTCCGGGGTGCTCCTCGCCCTCGCGCCGTTCGGCATTGGCGCGGTACAGCCGGGGCCGGTCGCGTGGGTGATGTTCCCGGGGCTGACCGTCGTCGGTTACCTGATGGTGGTGTTCGCGGCGCGCAACGCGTCGATCCCGCTCATCACGCGCGTCGCCGGCGCGGCGCTGATCGCGCTCGCGGTCGGCGCGACCGTCGGCCTCTTCCTCGCCGGCAACGCGCTCGTCCAGGCGAGCGGCGCCACGCTGTCGCTCTGGTACGTCCTCGCCGTCGGATTCGTGCTCGGCATCGGCGGCATCGCGGTCCGCCGGCCCGGGACCGACTGACCAGGCGCGCCGCGGGCGCCGCACCCCGGGTCGCGCGATGCGCGACAGCTATCTCGAATTCGTGCTGTTCCTCGGTCCGGCGATCGCGGTCGCGCTCGCCGGCGCGGTGGTCGCGTACCGCGAGGCGCACCGGCGCCGCGCGCCGCGGCGCGAGCTCGTTGCCGGTGCGCTCGGCGCGGTCCTGCGCTGGGGGCTCGTCGGCTGCGGCGCGCTCGCCGCCGGGGTGATCGCACTCAAGGTGGCGGCCGCGAACGACCAAGCGCCGCTCGCGCTTGTCGCCGCACCGTGGATGTTCGCCGCCTGCGGGACCTTCGGTCTCTGGCGCTGGCGCGCGGCCGCGGCTCAGCCGGGCTCGGCCCCGAAGCCCGGGGACGGCGACTAGGCGGCGCGGCCGCTCGACGCGCCGGATCCGGCGGGCGTCACGAGGCTGCGTACCTCTCCAGCGTCCGGCGCGAGACCTCGATCCCGAGCCCGGGGCGCTGCGGGATCTCGACCCAGCCGTCGCGCTGGCGGAGCGGCGAATCGGTCAGGTGCTCGCGGAAGGGATGGGACGACGTGTCGAACTCGAGCAGCGGCTCGCGCGCGAAGAGCGCGTGGTTCGCCACGGGCAGCGCGGCGATGAACTGCAGCGATGCGGCCTGGCCGACCGCGGAGGCCCAGACGTGGGGATTGACCTGGACGCCGTGCGCGTGGGCGAGCGCGACGATGTGCCGGCAGCCGGTGAAGCCGCCGGCGGCGCAAAGGTCCGGCTGCGCGATGTCGACCGCGCGCCGCGCGAAGAGCTCGCGGAACCCGAACAGGGTGTATTCGTTCTCGCCGCCGGCGACCGGGGTGCCGAGCGCCCGCCGCACCTCGGCATAGCCGTCGAGGTCCTCCTGCGTCACCGGCTCCTCGTACCAGCGGAGCTTCCAGCCCATGTCCTCGAGACCGCGGCCGAGCGCGATCGCCTCCGCGACGCCGTACGCGTGGTTGGTGTCGATCATCGCCTCGTACGCGCGGCCGGCGGTCGCGTCGCGAATCGCGCGCATCACTTCGAGGTCGTCCTCGATCCCGAACCCGAGCTTGACCTTCAGCGCGCGGAAGCCGGCCTCGTGCTGCATCACGGCTTCCTGCGCGAGGCGCGGCGCCTCGCCGCGCCCGGTGATGCGGTAGAACCCGGTCGCGTAAGCCTGCACCTTGTCGCGGAACATCCCGCCGAGCAGCTTCGCCACCGGCTCGCCGCGCACCTTGCCGAGGATGTCCCAGAGCGCGATGTCGATGCCGCTGATCGCGCCGATCACCGCGCCCTTCATGCCGTAGTCGCGCGTGTGGTGGTACATCCGGTGCCAGAGCACCTCGGGCTGGAGCGGATCGGCACCGACCGCGAGCGGCTTCAGCGCGGCGTGCACGGTCGCGGCGGCGATCTCCGGCGGCTGCAGGCCCTGGCAGAGCGCTTCGCCCCAGCCGGTGACGCCGGCGTCGGTCGTGACCTCGACGATCGTCGCGCCGCGGCTCGCGACCCAGCCCTGCGAGAACGCGAACGGCTGCGCGAGCGGCGAGCGCAGGACGTGCGCTTTGACGTCGACGATCTTCATGCGGAGGCTAGTTGTCGACCTTCGCGCCGGCAGCCTTCACGACCGGCGGCCACCGCTCCATCTCGACCTTGATGAACGCGGCGAACGCTTCCGGCGAGGCGCTCGGGGTCACCTCGAGGCCGGCCTGGTTGTAGCGCTCGGCGAGCCCGGGGTTGGCGAGGGCCTTCAGGAACTCGTCGTAGATCCGCTTCACGACCGGCGCGGGCGTTCCCGCCGGCACCGCCGGGCCCCACCACTGCACCGTCTCGAAGCCGGTAAGGCCGGACTCGTCGAACGTCGGCACGTCGGGCAGCAGGCGCGCGCGCGTCTTGCTCGTCACCGCGTACGCCTTCAGCTTGCCCGCCTTCACGTGCGGCACGACCGGCGGCATCCCGAGCGAGGCGAGCGGGATCTGCCCGGCGACGACGTCGCCGATGACCTGGCCGCCGCCCTTGTACGGCACGTGCGTGATCTGGAGCCCCCCGGCCATCGCCTTGAACATTTCCGCGGCGAGGTGCTGCGGCGTGCCGTTGCCCGGCGAACCGTAGGCGAGCTTGCCCGGATTGCGCTTGACGTAGTCGATGAGCTCCGCAAGCGTCGCCGCCGGCACGGAAGGGTGTCCCACCAGGATGTGCGGGCCGCTGATCATCTGCGTCACCGGGACGAAGTCCTTCACCGGGTCGAACGGCAGCTTCGCGAAGAGCGCCGGCGCGATCGTGTAGGCGTCGGCGTAGAGGAGAATCGTGTGGCCGTCGGGGGCCGAGCGCGCGACCAGCTCGGCGCCGACGAGCCCGGCGCCGCCGACGCGGTTCTCGACCACCACCGACTGGCCGAGCGAGTCGGCGAGGATCGGCGCGATGACGCGCGCGGTCATGTCCATCGCGCCGCCGGCCGCGTAGGCCGCGATGATGCGCACCGGCTTGGTGGGCCAGGTCTGCGCGGCGACGTTTGCCGCGATGCCAAGCAGCACGAGCGAGAGGATCGATCTGATGGCCATCGCGCCTCCTCCGTTGCCGGCGGTTATACAACATCCCGCCGCCGGCGTCGTCGAGCGCGTGCGCGGCTGGACACCGCGCCGGCTTCGCGCTAGCTTCCCCGGCATACCGGCATGCAGGCCCGGGGCGCACCGAAAAAGCGATGAACGAGTTCCCGACCGACATCTACACCGAGCCGTCCGAGATCGATCCGGACACCATGAAGCACCTCGGGCCGCTCACGCCGCTCGCCGGGGTCTGGGAGGGCAAGCGCGGCCTCGACGTGAATCCCAAGCCCGAGGGTCCCGAGAAGGACGCGTACTACGAGCGCTACGAGCTGCAGCCGATCGACCCGCAGGCGAACGGCCCGCAACTCCTCTACGGGCTGCGCTACCACACGCACATCGTGCGGCCGGCCGAGCCGGAGACCTTCCACGACCAGGTCGGCTACTGGCTGTGGGAGCCGGCGACCGGGATGGTCGTCCTGTCGCTCGCCATCCCGCGCGGGCAGATCGCGATGGCGATCGGCAAGGCGGCGGCTGACGCGAAGAGCTTCGAGGCGCGCTGCGAGTTCGGCTCGCCGACGAACGGCACGTGCTCGATCCCGTTCCTCGATTACGCGTTCAAGACGCTCGAGTACCGGATCAAGGTCACGGTGAACGCCGACGGGACATGGTCGTACGAGCAGGACACGGTGCTCAGGATCGCCGGCAGCGACAAGCTCTTCCACCACACCGACCGCAATACGCTGCGCAAGATCGCCGAGCCGGCGCCGAACTGGCTCATGCGGAACGCGCGCGGCGGCTGACCGCGGTCGGCGGAGGGATCAGACGGCGAGCCAGCGGCCGTCGAGGCGCGCCGACTCGAAGGCGCGCTCGATCACGCGCACCGACACCCACGCGTCGGCGAACGAGCACGCGGGCGCCGGTCGCTGCCCGAGCACGGTGTCCACGAAGTCGCGCGTGGCGGGGCCGGGCGTCGCGTCCGCGGTGACCGACTCGACGGGCGCGCGGCCGCGGTTCCAGAGCGTGAGCTGCCAGCCGAGCGGGAGGTCGAGCGGGCGCTTCAGCTCGATCAGGCCCTCTTCGCCGTAGATCCGGATCTCGTCCCACATGTGCAGCCCGCGCGAGATGCAGGCGAGGTGGCAGCGCAGCTCGCCGAAATCGAGCTCGATGAAGCCGCCTTCGTCGGCCTTACCGGGTGGTCCCGGGCGGGTGATCGCCCGGACCTGCGTCGGCTGGCGGCGCAGGAGCCAGGGCAGCAGGTCGGCGATGTGCGAGCCGCGGCCGGTGAACGGGCCGCCGCCGCCGAGCGCCGGGTCGAGAAACCAGCCCGCCTTCTCGTAGCCGAGCTGCACCGTCTCGACGTAGCGGATCTCGCCGAGCGCGCCGGCGGCGACGAGCTCGCGCGCCCGGACCGAGCCGGGATCGAAGCGGCGGGTGAAGGCCACCGCGTTCACGAGCGAACGCGCGGCGGCGGCAGCGGCGAGCTCGGCCGCCTCGCGCTCATGCATGACGAACGGCTTGTCGACCAGGAGATGCTTGCCCGCCTCGACGCAGCGACGCACGTGCTCGGCGTGCAGCGTGTGCGGCGTGCTCAGGATCACCGCAGTGCACGCGTTCGGCGCCAGGATGTCCTCGATGCGCGTGGTGAGCTTCGCGCCGGTCTCGGCGGCGAGCGCGCGCAGCGGCTCCGGGGCCACGTCGCAGATCCACGAGATCCGCACGCCCGGGTCGGCGCGTAGCGCCGGCACGTGATAGCGGCGCGAGAAGCCGCCGCAGCCGAGGAGCGCGATGGCGAGCGGCGCGGCGGTCACGGCAGCGCTCCGGTCGTGATGAACGCAAGCGTCTTGCCCCACGCGTCGGCGGCCACCTCGGGATGGTGCGAGGGCCGCGTGTCGTTGAAGAAGGCGTGCTCCGCGCCGGCGTAGACATGCAGGTGGTGACGGATGGCCATGGCGCTCGAACGACGCGCGGAGCGCCTCGACGTCCGTCGCGACGATCAGCGGATCGCGCTCGGCGAAGAGGCCGAGATACGGCGCGCCGATCAGCCCGGCGACGTCGAGCGGCGTGAACGGCTTGAGGACCGGATCGCGGCCGAAGGTGATGCGGCCGTAGAAGTTGATCACGCCGGCGAGCCTCGAGTCGAACGCGCCGAGGTAGTGGGCGAAACGCCCGCCCTTGCAGAATCCCCAGGCGAAGAGCGCGCGCGGACGCACGCCGAGGCTGCCGGCGAGCACGCCGAGCGCCGCGCGACAGTCGCGGATCCCGCGCGGGTCGTCGTAGCGGTCGAAGAACCCGAGCACCTGCTCGATCGGATCGGATTCCCGCGGCGGCGGCACACCGCGGTACGGGTCGGGCGCGAGCGCCACGACGCCGGCGCGCGCAAGCCGCTCGCAGACCGCGCGGATGTTGCCGTTGACGCCCCAGATCTCGCCGAGGACGAGCACGCCCGGGCAGCCTTCGGCGCGCGCGGGTAGCGCGGCGTACGCGCCGGTGCGGACGCCGCGCTCGACCTCGATTTCGAGTTGCCGCGTGACGATCTCGCTCATCAGTAGAACTCCGCGACACGTTGCGTCATCCCGGTCCGCGCCGCCTCATAGGCGGCAAGGATCATCGCGAGCGAGCGCCGCCCGTCCTCGAGGCCCATCGGTGGCGCCACGTCGCGCTTCAGGCGCATCGACGAACGCGATCGCGTTCTGCTGGTGGAAGCCGCCGGTCTTGAAGCGCGGCACGATGGCCGAGACCTCCCAGGTGCGCTCCGGCTGGTCCGCAGAGTAGAAGCGCAGGAAACCGCTCGCGGTGTGCTCCTTCGACGCGAGGTCGACGCCGGAGAGGAGCGCGCTGCCCTGGGTGCCGAAGATCTCGACCGAGACGTCGGCGGCCTGGAAGTTCCAGCCGGTGGCGAGCTCGGCGAGAAGGCCGCCGGGGAACCGGTAGATCGCGAGCGCGGTGTCCTCGACCGCGAGGCCCGAAGTCCGGTCCGAGACGAGCGCGGTCACCGACTCCGGGTCGCCGAAGAGCCAGCGCAGGAAATCCGCGCCGTGCACGCCCTCGTCGAGGAGGGTCCCGCCGCCCGAACGGCGCCGGGTTCGCCCACCAGCCGCCGGTGAACGCGGCGTCGTGGCCGTAGCGGTGGCCGTGGCGCACGCGGACGAGCCATGGCGTGCCGAAGAAACCCGCCTCGAGCCGCCGCCTGATCTCGTGGTTGGCCGGGTCGAAGCGCTTGGGGAAGCTCTGCATGAAGCGCACGCCGGCGCGATCGATCGCTTGCGCGATCGCGCGCGCGTCCTCGCGCGTGGTCGCGATCGGCTTCTCGCACAGCACATGCTTGCCGCGCGCCGCGGCGCGCTCGATCAGCGGGCGGTGCGCGGCGGTTTCCGAGCACACCGCGACCGCGTCGACGGCGCCCAGCAGCGCATCGAGCGACGCGACGAACTGCGTCCCGTAGCGTGCGGCGGATTCGGCGCCACGCCGCGGGTCGTCGTCCCAGACGCCGACGAACGCGACCTCCGGCGAATCGCGAAACACCTCCGACCAGAAGTTCGCGTGATAGTGCGCGAAGCTGAGGATCCCGATGCGGATCTCGTTCATGCCTGCCTCACCGCTTCGGCCACCGGCACGACCCGCTCGGTACGACCCGATTCGGCGGAGCGATAGATCGCCTCCGCGAGGAGCAGGGTCGCGAGGCCGTCGAGTGCCGTGCGGTCGGGCGGCAGCTTGCCGCGCACGCGGTCGAGGAAGTCGGCGTGGTGGCGCTCGCCGAACCGGCGCGCGGGCAGTTCCGGCACGACCCATTCGCGCTTGCCGGTGACGCCGGGCGCGAAGAGCGCGAGCGGCCCGCGCTCGGAGCGCAGGCGGATCGTGGCGTCGGCGCAGAAGATCTCGCAGGCGAAGCGATCGGTGCCGGCCTGCTCGGTCAGGTCCATCTCGTGCGAGACGAGCGGCCCGTCGGCGAACCGGTAGGTCGCGAACGCGTGGTCCTCGTTGTCGGGGCGCACGGTCGTGCCGTCCTTCAGGCGGCGCTCGGCGAGGAGCTGGGCGACCGTCGCCGACACGGTCGCCACGTCGCCGAAGAGGAAGCGCAGCACGTCCATGCCGTGCACGCCGAGCTGCAGGACTACGCCGCCGCCGACCTTTTCGCGCGAGAAGAACCACGCGCTCCAGTCCGGCCCGGGCGTCGCGTTGCGCATGCGCGCCGAGAGCACCGGCCCGGCCGCGCCGCCGGCGAGGAGCTCGGCGGTGCGCTGCACCTCCTCGAAGTAGCGGTGCATGAAGCTCACCTGGAGGAAGACGCTGCCGCGGCGCGCGGCCTCCAGGATGCGCAGGCACTCGGCGCTCGAACGCCCCATGGGCTTTTGCAGCAGCACCGCCTTGCCCGCCGCCGCGGCGGCGCACGCGATCTCGCAGTGGGTGTCGTCGGGTGTCGCGATTACCACCGCGTCGACGTCGCGCCGATCGAGCACCGACCGCCAGTCGGTCGCGACCTCCGGGATCGCAAAGCGACGGGCGACCTCGCCGGCGCGCTCTCGCGAGCGCGCGGCAATGACGCGCACCGCGGCGCCGCCCGCTGCCGCAAGGCCGGCGAGGTGATAGTCGGCGATCGAGCCGGCACCGAGGAATCCGACGCCGACCGTACCGGCGGCCGCGTGCCCGGTCATGCCTTCCACCGCCCGCGCACCTTGACCAGCGACGGGTCGATGCGCTCGAGCGGATCGGTGTACGTGTAGTCGAGGACGTTGATGCGCTTCCTGATCCGCCCTGACGCCTCGAGGAACGCGGCGGTCCGCTCCATGTCCTCCACGTACGCCTCGTCGAACGCGGGATTGAAGACGTAGTCGCCCCAGATCGCGCGGTTCGCCGCGGCGTCCTGCTTCTGGAACTCGGAGAAGATCCGCACCGTCTCGTCGCGGCGGGCGGGGTCGGCGCTCTGCCGCTGGCCGCGCAGCAGCACCGCGAGCATCGCGCCCACCGCCTGCGGATTCTTGCGGACGTAGTCCTGGTTGGCGACGAAGATCGACCGGTTGTTCGAGACGCGCACGGTCTGGCCCTTGTTCGCGGCGAACTCGCTCGTCGACCCGGTGTGCACGAGCTTCGTCTGGCCGGCGGCGAGCGCGCGCTGGGGCCACGGCTCCCAGCAGAGCAGCCCCTGCACCGTCCCCGAGGCGAGGCCGGCGAGCTGCTCCGGCGGCGGCAGGTTCACCACCTGCAGCTTCTGCTGGTCGAGCTTGTAGTACTGCGCCAGGTAGTACAGCAGCGCGCTCGAGGTCGAGCCCTGCAGCAGGCCGATCTTGATCTTGTAGAGGTCCTCGGGCGTGTTGACGTTAGCGTCGTTGCGCACCACGAGCTTCTCGAGGTTCCAGTTCACGCAGTTCGTGCCGAGCACGACGACCGGGCTGCCATTCGACGCCATCGAGATCGGCGGCAGGTTCCCCGGCGTCCAGAGCTGGATCTCCCCCGCGAGCAGCGCCTCGCCGGCGAGCGCACCGGCGGTGAAGGTGCGCGTCTTCACGTCCGAGAACCCGGCGTCCTTGAACCAGCCCTGCGTGATGCCGAGGATGTGGGGCGCGAACGGCGGATCGACGCCGAATCCGAGCGCGAGGTTCGCCGACTCCGGGCGCGGTCCTTGTGCGCTCACGAGTCCCGGGAGCACGGATGGACCCGCCAGGGCGCCGGCACCTGCGGCGAGAAGCTGTCTGCGTTTGTTGTCCATCGTCTCCTCCTGGTGATCACGACACGAGGGGCCACAGCTCCTCGTGCTCCCCAAAGCCAGGGAAACCGCTATCCGGTTTCGTCCTGGTGGTCACACTGCGTGCCAGCGGCCGACCGAGCGCCGGATCGCGACGCCGAGCACCCAGTCCGTCGCGAGCGCGGCGAGCCCGATCAGCAGGATGCCAAAGATGATCACCCCGACATCGGCCGTCTGGCGCGCGTTCATGATCATAAAGCCCATCCCGGTGTCGGCCGCGATCAGCTCGGCGGCGACCAGCACGCCGAACGAGAGCCCCCAGCCGACGCGCAGGCCGATCGCGATGTCGGGCAGGGCCGCCGGCAGAATCACTCGCGTCAGGAGGACGATGCCGCTCACGTCCATCGTCTGCGCCGCGCGCACCAGCGTCGGGTCAACGCTCGTGATTCCGCGGTAGGCGTTGGTGAGCACCGGGAAGAACGCGCCGAGGAAGATGACGAATACCTTCGAGGCTTCGCCCAGTCCGAACCACACGATCGCCATCGGGATCCACGCGAGCGGCGGGATCGGCCGGAGCAGCTCGATCACCGGGCGGACGAAATTGCCGAAGGTGCGATACCAGCCGGCCGCAATCGCGATCGCGATGCCGAGCGCGGCACCCGCTGTGAAACCGGCCGCGATCCGGCCGAGGCTGACGGCGACATGACCGCCGATCGTCGCGAGGGAAAGCTTGGTGAGCGCCTCCGCGATCGCCCGGCTCGGCGGCGGGAAGAGCGCGCTCGCCGGGCCGGCCCGCGCGGCGAGCTCCCAGGCGGCGAGGAACGCGAGCGTCCCGGCCACGCCGAGCGCGATCTCGCGCGAGCGGGAGCGAGTCATCGGCGCACCTCGGCGAGGCCGCGATGCCAGGGCAGGAGCGCGCGCTCGATCCACCCGAGGCCGGCGGTGAACGCAAAACCGAGGAAACCGAGCGCGATCATGCCGACGATGCTCACGTCGGTGCGGTAGAACGTTCGCGCCTCCATGATCAGCGCGCCGAGTCCGGCGACGGTCGCGATCATCTCGGCGCCGACGATGACCATGAAGCCCACGCCGATCGCCACGCGCGCGCCGGCGAGGAGCCGCGGGGTCGCGGCCGGGAGGACGACCTTGAAGAAAAGCGCCGGGCCGCCGACGTCCATCGTGCGCGCGGCGCGGACGAGGACCGGATCGACGTACTTCGCCGCCGCGGTCGCGTTCGTGAGCATCACCCAGAAGCAGGCGTAGGCGATCAGCATCACCTTGGACGTCTCGCCGAGGCCGAACCACAGCAGCGCGAGCGGCAGGAGGCTGAGCGTGGCGACCGAGCGCGCGAACGTCACGACCGGCAGGGTCAGCTGATCGAGCGCCGGAGCCCGGCCGATCAGGAGGCCGAGCGGAATCGCGACGACAGTGGCGAGCGCGAACCCGGTGAGGATCCGCTGGATGGTGACGAGCGCGTGCGTCCCGATCCGCGTCCCCGTCGGGAACCCCGCGACGATCATTTCCCAGGATGCGGCGGCGATGCGCGAAGGCGGCGGAAACTGGAACGGCTTCAGCCATCCAAGCGTGGAGGCGGCTTCCCACAGTACGAGGAGGAGGATCACGCACGCCGCGCCCTGGACGCCGGGAAGCGCGAGCCAGCGGCGCGTGCTCACCGCAGGTGCTCCCAGATGCGCTCGTGGAGCCGTGCGAGCTGCGGGTCGGCGCGGCCGCGCGGGCGGGGCGCGGCGAGCGGGTACTCGGCGACGAGGCCGCCGCCGCCCATCACCACGATCCGGTCGGACAGCATGAGCGCCTCGGTGATGCTGTGGGTCACGAACAGCACCGTCTTCCGGCGCGACGACCACACGCGGAGCAGCTCGTCCTGCATCTCGATGCGCGTGATCTCGTCGAGCGCGCCGAACGGCTCGTCCATCAGCAGGATCTGCGGATCCTGGGCGAGCGCACGGGCGATCGCGACCCGCTGCTGCATGCCGCCGGAGAGCTGGGAGGGATACCGGTCCCCGTAGCCCGTGAGCCCGACGAGCGCGAGCAGCTGCTCGGCCTCGCGCCGGCAGCCGGCGGCGTCGAGGCCGCGGCTCCGCGCGCCGAACTCGATATTGCGGATCGCCGTGAGCCAGGGGAAGAGCGCCTGCGCCTGGAACACGACGCCCTTGCCGCGTCCCGGCCCGGTGACGGCGACGCCGTCGACGAGGACTTCGCCCGCGCTTGCCTCCACCAGCCCGGCGATGATGTTGAGCAGCGTCGTCTTGCCGCAGCCGCTGCGGCCGACCAGCGTCACGAACTCGTTCTCGGCGACCTCGAGGTCTATGCCGTTCAGCACCGCCGCGCCGCCCGACGCAGCGTCGTAGCGCTTCGTGACTGCGCGCACCGCGATCTTCGCTCGCGCCCGCGCGACCGGTTCCGGCGATTCCGCGTGCGCGCTGCGCACGTGCACTAGGACCTCGCGGGCTCCACTACCGCGGCGACGCCGGGGGGTGGCGTGTAGACGAGCAGCCCTTCCTTGCGGATCGCGTCGTTGCCACCCCAGTACTCGGCCTTTGCGTGCTGGTCGGCGCGCGCCCGTGCGTCCACCGCCTCCGGATCGCAAATCATGCGGAGCCGCGCTTCGAGCCGGTCGGCGATCGCGCCCCCGGCCGCAGTCGCGCCGAAATCGCGCGACTCGTCCGGATCGGCGTCGAGGTCGAAGAGCTGCCGCGGCGCGTCGACGTGGTAGATCAGCTTGTGCCGCCCGTCGCGCAGCATGAACGCGCCGCGCCGCGAACCGGCGGCGTGGTACTCGGCGAACACGGGTCGGCGCGACGTGGCATCGCCGAGGAGCGGGACGCCGAGCAGCTCGCGCTCCGCCGGCTCGGCCGCGAGGCCCGCGCTCCCGACCAGCGTCGGATAGAGGTCAACGTGCGACACCGGGGCCTCGACGACGTGCCCCGCCGGGACGCCGGGCCCGCACATCACGAGCGGAATCGCCGCCGACGGATCGAGCAGGGTGTATTTGCCGAAGAGCCCGTGCGCGCCGAGCGCCTCGCCGTGGTCGCTCGTGTACACGACGCGCGTGTCCGAAAGCACGCCGAGCGATTCCGCGGCGCGCATCACCGTCCCGATCTCGCGGTCGAGGTGCGTGACGAGCGCGTAGTAGCACGCCGCGATCCGCCGCAGCGCGCCCTCGTCGGCCATCGCCTGAAAGCCCATGATCCGGCGCAGATGCTCGAGCGCAGGATGCAACGGGCGTTCGTCCGGGCGAAAGAGCGGGGGCAGCGGCATCGCACCGGGCGGATACGCGTCGAGCAGCTCCTGCGGCACCGTGAACGGCGGATGCGGGCTCACGTAGGAGACGAAGAGCACCCACGGCCGGTCGCGCCGCGCGGCGCGGCGCCGCAGCCACTCGATCGCGAGCCGCGAGATCTCGCCGTCGTACTCCTGGTAGTGGCTCGCGCCCGCGTGCGACTGTTCGAGATAGAGGCCCCACTGTCCGGCATTCACCGGCTCCTCGTCCGACCAGCGGAGCAGCATGCTGACGCCGCCCTTGCCGTTCAGGATGTGCATCGGCGCGAGCTCTTCGGTGAAGCCGTTGTCGTCGTCGCTCGAGCGGAAGTGGAGCTTGCCGACCGACACGACCTCGGCGCCGGCGTCGCGCAGGCGATGCATCCAGCTCCGGCAGCGGCCGTCGTACACGATTGCGTTGTCCCAGTAGCCGGTCTGGAACGGGAAGCGGCCGGTCGCGATCGCCGCGCGGGCGGGGCAGCAGAGCGGGCTCGCCGTGTACGCGTTCGCGTACCGCGTGCCAGCGGCCGCGATCCGGTCGATCGTCGGCGTGCGGACGACCGGATTGCCGTAGCAGCCGGTCGCGCCGCGCGCGTGGTTGTCGGAGAGGAAGAAGAGCCAGTTCGGGGGGCGCGCCATCGGCGAATTCCGGTGGGGACGGGCTAGCGGAGATCGGGGTGGTAACGATAACGGTCGCCGCGCATGTGCGCCTGAGGAAGCTCGGCCGGGCGGTCGCCGACGGACATCCGAACGTATGGTAGGGTCGCCACGTCGCATCATGCAAGCGCGCGGCGCGGATGACAGTCGTTCTGGACGGCCGGACGAAGGGGCTCGCGGCGGGCGTCACTGGGCTCGCGCTCGCCGACGTCGGTCGGGCCGGCTGGAACGTGCTCGCCGAGGATCTGCCGCTTCCGCTCGCGCTGCTCAAGGACTCCGCGCTCCGCCACAACTCCGCCTGGATGCGGCGGTTCCTCGCCGCGACCGGCGTCGCGCTCGCGCCGCACGGCAAGACGACGATGAGCCCGCAGCTCTTCGCGCGCCAGCTCGCGGACGGCGCCTGGGGCATCACCGTCGCCACCGTCCAGCAGCTCCGCGTCTGCCGGGAGCACGGCATCGCCAGGGTGCTCCTCGCCAACCAGCTCGTCGGGCGGCAGGCGATCGGCTACGTGCTCGACGAGCTCGCCCGCGACCCGGCGTTCGAGTTCTACGCGCTGGTCGACTCCGTGGCCGGCGTCGACGCGCTCGCCGCGGCCGCCCGCGCCCGCCGTGCGACGCGACGCCTGCGGCTGCTGCTCGAGTGCGGCGTCGACGGCGGCCGCGCCGGCTGCCGGACCCTCGGGCAGGCCCGTGCCGTCGCGGAACGGGTCGTGGCGGCGCGCGACGTGCTCGCGCTCGCCGGGGTCGAGGGCTACGAAGGCTCGGTACCCGGCGCCGCGCCGGACGAGCAGGAGCGGAACATCGGCCGCTTCGTCGGGTTCATGGTCGAGGTCGCGGCGGCCTGCGCGGACGCGAAGTGGTTCGACACCGAGCCGGTCCTGCTCTCGGCCGGCGGCTCGGCGTTCTTCGACCTCGCCGCGACCCTGCCCAAGTCGCTCGCCGGCAGGCCGACGCAGGTGCTCCTCCGCAGCGGCTGCTACCTGACCTACGACACCGACGTCTACCGGCGCGCATTCGAGCGGATGCGCGACCGCACGCCCGCGGTCGCCGCGCTCGGCGACGGCCTGCACGAGGCGCTCGAGGTCTGGGCGTACGTGCAGTCGACGCCCGAGCCCGGCCTCGCGATCCTCACGATCGGCAAGCGCGACGTGTCGCACGATCTCGCGCTGCCGTTCCCGCGCTGGCATTTCCGGCCCGGCGCGGCCGGCGCGCCGACCGCGGTCCCGGCGGACTGGAGGATCGCGACGCTCAACGACCAGCACGGCTACCTGCGCACGGGATCCCGGCCCGAGCTCCGGGTCGGCGACATGATCGGCTGCGCGATCTCCCACCCGTGCACCACCTTCGACAAGTGGCGCTTCCTGCCGATCGTCGATGACCGCTACGGCGTGGTCGACGCCGTCGTCACCTGTTTCTGAGCGAGGACCGTCTCTTGGCGATGACCCCGAAGAACCTCCTGATTCTCATGTCCGACGAGCACAACCCGAAGGTGATGGGCTGCGCCGGGCACGGAATCATCCGCACGCCGAACCTCGACGCGCTGGCCGCGCGCGGCACGCGCTTCACCAGCGCGTACACGACCTGCCCGATCTGCGTGCCGGCGCGCGCGGCGTTCGCGGTGGGGAAGTACGTAAACCAGATCGGCTACTGGGACAACGGCGACGCCTACGAGGGTGCGATCCCGAGCTGGCACCACCGCCTCCGCGCGCTCGGGCACGAGGTGGTCTCGATCGGCAAGCTGCACTTCCGCGGCGCGAAGGGCGACGACCACGGCTTCACGAAGGAGATCGTGCCGATGCACGTCATCGACGCGATCGGGGACGTAAAGGGCTTCATCCGCCACGACATCCCGAAGCGCAAGGGCGGCGACAAGATGGCGAAGTACGCCGGGCCGGGCGAGTCGCCCTATACCGTGTACGACCGCGACATCGCCGCGCGGGCGCAGGTCTGGCTGCACGAGGCCGCCCGCCGCCAGCACGACCGGCCGTGGGTGCTGTTCGTGTCGTTCGTTGCGCCCCACTTTCCGCTCACCGCGCCGCCCGAGTGGTACTACGAGTACGCGTCGCGCGACCTGCCGATGCCGAAACAGTACGCGCCCGCCGAACGGCCGGATCATCCCTACCTGCGCGACTATGCCCACTGCGTCGACTACGACACGCACTTCAAGAACCCGGCGGACGTGAAGCGCGCGATCGCGGGCTACTACGGGCTGGTGAGCTCGCTCGACGAGAACATCGGCAAGGTGCTGCGCGCGCTCGAGCGGAGCGGGCTCGCCGGCGACACGCGCGTCGTCTACACGTCGGATCACGGCGACAACGTCGGCGCGCGCGGACTGTGGGGCAAGTCGACGTTCTACGAGGAATCCGCCGGCGTGCCGCTGATCCTCGCGGGCGAGGGCGCGCCGGCCGCGGCGGTGCGCGATGCACCGGCGAGCCACGTCGACATCTACCCGTACGTGTTCGAGTGCGTCGGTGTGCCGGTGCCGGGCGACGACGGCCATCCCGGCGTCTCGCTCGCGCGGCTCGCCGCCGGCGAACGGCCGGACCGGGCGGTCCTGAGCGAGTATCATGCGATCGGCTCGGTCGCGGGCGCCTTCATGCTGCGCGACGGGAATTACAAGTACGTACACTACGTCGCCTACCGGCCGCAGCTCTTCGATCTCGCGCGCGATCCCGGCGAGCTGGTCGATCTCGCGGGCGACCCCGCGTACGCACCGGTGCTGGAGCGGCTCCACAAGCGCCTCCTCGGGCTCTGCAATCCGGACGAGGTCGACGCGCGCGCCAAGCGGCGCCAGGCGGAGCTGCTCGCGCGGTTCGGCGGGCGCGAGGCGGCGCTCGCGCGGGGCGATCTCGGCTTCACGCCGGCACCGGGCACGCCGCCCGAGATGAACTAAGGTGAAACCGATGCCGGAGGCATCGCTTTCGTGGAACCGGGGAGCACGAGGGGGCGTGCCCCCTCGTAGCGTGGACAACTAGACCGCGAAAGCGGACCCAAGGAGGAGAACGATGGCACCTGGAACGATCCGGTCGCGCGCGCGGCGATGGACGGGCGTTGGCGTCGCGGCGGTCGCGCTCGCGCTCGCGTCGGGCGCCGCGCTCGCGCAGAAGGTCGCGCCGATCAACGTCGTCATCAACCAGTCGCCGTGGTTCGGCGGCTTTTCGAAGGTGGTCGAGGCCTACGAGAAGGAGACCGGCAACAAGGTCAACCTCGACGTCAATCCGTTCGCCGGCAGCGCCGAGAAGCAGCGGAGCTCCGTGCGCGCAAAGGAAGGCCAGGTCGACCTGCTGGTGATGAACTCGACCTGGCTCGCCGAGTTCTACCACGGCGGGTTCCTGGTCCCGCTCAACGACATCGACCCCGGCTTCAAGCTCGACCCGCAGGTGATCAACTACGACGACACCGCGTACTGGGACCCGAAGACGAAGACCAACAACTCGAAGACCGGTGTCGTGTACGGCGTGCCGATCAACGGCAACATCGCGGTGCTCTATTACCGCGCCGATCTCTACGAGCAGGCGGGGCTCAAGGCGCCGACGACGTGGGAGGAGCTCCTCGCCAACGCGCGTAAGCTCCACAACCCGCCGAACGTCTACGGCATTGTGGTGCGCGGCGCGCGCAGCGCGTCGGACATCTCGTACGACTGGATGCCGTATCTCCACAGCCACAACGGCGCGATCTTCAAGGACGAGAAGAACGGCGACTTCACCGTCACGCTGAACAGTCCCGAGGGGAAGAAGGCGCTCGACATGTACCTCGAGCTCGCGAAGACCGCCGGGCCGCCGAATCCCGGCAGCTACGGGCAGGCGCAGGTGATCCAGGCGCTCGTGACCGGCAAGGCCGCGCACGCGACGCCCGTCATCGCCGCCTGGTCGCAGATGGACGATGCGACCAAGTCGGCGGTCGTCGGAAAGATGAACGTCGTGGTCCTGCCGCACGGGCCCGGCGGGCAGCCTGCGCCCACGCTCGGCCACTTCATCGGCGCGATCCCGAAGAACATCCCGCGGGAGCGCCAGGTCGCCGCGCTCGCCTTCCTCAAGTGGTTCCAGACCTACGACGCGCAACTCAAGTACGCACAGGCCGGCCAGCCGCCGATCCGCAAGGACGTGTACGCGGCGGACTTCGGCAAGAAGCCCGAGTTCCGGTGGATGAAGGCGATGGTCGACAGCGCGCCGTACCCGCGCATGATGTACACGGTGCCCGAGGGCGCCCAGATCGTCGCGGTGCTCGAGCTGCGGCTCAACCAGGCCGTGATCGGCGAGCGCACCTCGACCGACGCGCTCAACACCGCCGCGGCGGAGATCCACGAGATCATGCGGAAGGCCGGCTACAAGACCGGACGCCTGCCCGACCTGAAATAGCTGCAATGCCAGCGCTTGCGCGCGGCGGGCTCGCCGGCGACACCGCGCGCTGGCGGCACTACACGCTCGCGCCGGCGGTCGCCGTCTATCTGGCGCTCACCGCGTTGCCGATCGCCAACCTGCTGGTGATGTCGGTGCACGACATCCGGTGGGAGCAGGGCGTGGCGCAGTGGGCGTTCGCCGGGGCGAAGCACTTCGCCGAGCTCCCGCGCGACCAGCTCTTCCGCGACGGCCTCGCCAACACGGCGCTCTTCGCGGTGTGCGCAGTGTCGGCCGAGCTGGTGCTCGGCTTCCTGCTCGCCCTGTTCACGAGCCGCGTCGTCCGCGGGCGCCTCTTCTATCGCACCGCGTTCCTCCTGCCGATCCTCATCCCCGGGATCGTCATCGGCGCGATCTGGAAGCTCGCCTACAACCCGGACTTCGGCGTCATCAACCAGCTCCTCGGGCTCGCCGGCCTGCCGGGAAAGGACTGGCTGGGCGAGAAGACGCTCGCGTTCGCGTCGATCGTGGTCGTCGACATCTGGCACTGGACGCCGTTCGTGTTCCTGCTGCTCCTGGCGGGGCTCGAGTCGCTGCCGCAGGACGTGTACGAGGCGGCGAAGATCGACGGCGCGAGCGCCTGGCAGGAGCTGCGCTACGTGACGCTGCCGATGATGGTCCCGACGATCGCGGTCACGGCGGTGTTCCGGCTGATCGTCTCGTTCAAGGTGTTCGACGAGGTGTATCTCCTCACCGGTGGCGGCCCGGGCACCGCGACCGAGGTGGTGAGCTTCACGATCTACCGGCGGTTCTTCACCGAGGACCGCATCGGGTACGGCTCGGCGATCTCGGTGGTCGTGCTGTTCCTGCTGACGCTCGTCATCGTCCTCGCGCTCGCCGCGCTGCGGCGGCGGCGGGACGAGGCCTAGGCGCTCGCCGTGGTCGGCTCGCGCACCGCCAGCCTCGGGATGCACGCGGTGCTCGTGCTGGCGGCGCTCCTCGTCATCTTCCCGATCGTCTGGATCGCGCTCGCCGCGCTCAAGACGCAGATCGCGCTGCTGCGCGGCGACGTCTTCTTCACTCCGGTCTGGACCAACTTCAACGAGCTGCTCTTTTCGCGCAGCTCGGACTACCTGGCGGACTTCCTGAACAGCCTGATCGTCGCCTCGGCCTCGACGGCGCTCGTGCTCGCAATCGCTACACCTGCCGCCTATTCGCTCCATCGCCTCGGCTGGCCACGCTGGGTGCCCGCGGCGGTGCTCCTGTGGTCGCTCGTCTTTCACATGCTCCCGCCGATCACGATGGTCGGGCCGTGGTACGTGATGTTCCGCAGCCTCGGCCTCGACAACACCTACACCGGCCTCGCGGCTCGCGCACCTCGCGCTCAACCTGCCGATCGGCATCTGGCTGATGTCGGTCTTCGTGCGCGAGATCCCGCTCGAGCTCGAGGAGGCGGCGCGCGTCGACGGCTGTACCACCCCGCAGATGCTGTGGCGCATCGTGGTCCCTCTGGTGGCGCCGGGGCTCGCGGCGACGGCGGTCATCTGCTTCGTGTTCAGCTGGAACGAGTTCGCGGTGGCGCTCAACGTCACCGCCAGGCAGACGGCGACCGTGCCGGTCGCGATCGCGCGGTTCGCGCAGGAGTACGAGATCAAGCACGGCGTGATGGCGGCGGGCGCGGTGCTGTCCGCCATCCCGGCCGTCCTGCTGCTGCTCGCCGCGCAGCGGCACATCGTGAAGGGGCTGACCGCCGGCGCGATCCGGTAGACGGCGGACTGGACGCGCGACGGAAACGCAGGCAGCATCCGTCGGACAATCGGGGAACCACACGGAGGGGAGACCATGAAACTGCGTCACCAGGCGATCGCGGCTGCGATCGCATCGCTGTGCCTGATGCCGCTCGGCGCATTCGCGCAGACCGTGCTCAAGTTTGCCCACTACGCCGAGACAACGCATCCCGCGCATACCGCGGCGATGCAGTTCGCGAAGAACGTCGAGGCGCGCACGAACGGCCGCATCAAGATCGACGTGTTCCCGGCGAACCAGCTCGGCTCCCCGCCCGAGCAGCTGCAGCAGGTCAAGCTCGGCACGATCGACATCGGCGTGCCCACGCAGGGCCAGCTCGACAAGTTCGACAAGGCGTTCGCGGCGGTGATGCTGCCGTTCGTGTTCGAGGACCTCGCGCACGCGCACCGCACGCTCGACGGCCCGGCGATGGCCTGGTTCGGGCCGATCGCGGAGAAGCAGGGCTTCGTGATCCTCGCCAACTGGGAGTGGGGGTTCCGCAATCTCACCAACTCCAAGCGGCCGATCAACGGGCCCGACGACGTGAAGGGGCTCAAGATCCGCGTCCCCCCGGAGATCCAGCTCGAAGCGGCGATGGAGGCGCTCGGCGCGCAGGTGACGAAGATCGCGTTCCCCGAGCTCTACATGTCGCTGTCGCAGGGCGTCGTCGACGGGCAGGAGAACCCGGTCGCGGTGATCACCTCGAACAAGATCTACGAGGTGCAGAAGTACCTGACGCTCACGCGGCACGTCTACAACAACATGGTCCAGGTGGTGAACGCGAAGCGCTGGGCGAGCCTCTCGCCCGCCGATCAGCAGATTCTGCGCGAGGAAGGCAAGAAGGCGGGGGACCTGATGCGGCAGCTCCTCGCCGACGCCGAGACGCAGCAGATCGAGGACCTCAAGAAGCGCGGCATGCAGGTCGTGTCGCCGAACCCGGCGGTGTTCCGCGCGAAGATGGACCCGGCGTACAAGAAGATCTCCGAGTACGCCGGCGCTGACAACGTGCAGCGCTTCATCAAGCTCGTCGACGAGGCGAAGAAGAAGTAGGCAGGAACGGGGAGGCGAAGCGCTTTCACCCACCCTCTCCGCCGACCGCGGAGAGGGTGGCGCGGCGCGCCGCAGGCGCGCCTTCCTTCCCGTGTTGCCGTTCCGCGAATCATGGTCACGCTCGCGATCTTCACGCTGCTCGTCGTCCTGCTGCTCCTCGGGCTGCCGGTGGCGGCGGCGATGGGCCTCACCGCCGTCGCCGCGCTCGCGGTGCTCGGCGATGCGTCGCTGCTCAAGATCGTCGCCCAGCGCGTTTACGCGAGCACGACCGCGTTCCCCCTGCTCGCCATCCCGTTCTTCATCCTCGCCGGCAACCTGATGAACACCGGCGGGATGACCGAGCGGATCTTCCGGTTCGCCCACATGCTCGTCGGGCACATGAAAGGCGGGCTCGGGCAGGTGAACATCGTCGGCTCGATGGTGTTCGCGGGAATGTCCGGGTCGGCGCTCGCCGACGCGATGGGGCTCGGCGCGATCGAGGTGAAGGCGATGACCGAGCGCGGGTACGAGCCGACGTTCTCGGCCGCGTGCTCGGCCGCCTCCGCGACCGTCGGCCCGGTGATCCCGCCGTCGATTCCGCTCGTGCTGTTCGGCTCGATGACCGGCGTCTCGGTCGGGGCGCTCTTCCTCGGTGGCGTGGTGCCGGGGCTCCTCATGGGTTTCGCGATGATGGCGGTCGTGGCCGTAGTCGCGCGCCGGCGCAACTACCCGTCCGAGCCGCGCGCCTCGCTCGCCACCGCGCTCCGCGGGCTTGCCGACGGGCTCGCGGCGCTGGTCACGCCCGGAATCATCATGGGCGGCATCCTCGGCGGCTTCTTCACGCCGACCGAGGCTTCGGTGGTTGCATGCGTGTACGCGCTCCTGCTCGGCATGGTTTTCTACCGCGAGCTGAAGTGGCACCACCTGCCGCAGATCCTGCTCGACACCGCGAACCAGACCGCGCAGGTGATGTTCATCGTCGCGACCGCGGGACTCTTCGGCTGGGTCCTGATCTATCTGCGCGTGCCCGATGCCCTGATCGCCGGGCTCACCTCGCTCTCGGCGAACAAGTGGCTGGTGCTCGCGATCATCAACGTGATCCTGCTCGTGCTCGGGTGCTTCATGGAGGGCATCGCGATCATGCTGCTGACGGTGCCGATCTTCATGCCGATCGTCCTGAAGCTCGGCATCGACCCGGTGCACTTCGGCGTGGTGATGACCCTCAACCTGATGATCGGCCTCCTGACGCCGCCGGTCGGTATGGTGCTCTACGCTATGTCGTCGGTAGCCAAGGTGAGCGTCATCGACCTGACGCGCGAGCTCGTGCCGTTCATGATCTCGATCTTGGCGGTGCTGGTGCTGATCACCTTCGTCCCGGGAGTCGTGACGTGGTTGCCCAGGCTGATCATGGGATAGGGGTCGGCGGCGTGCTCGGGCGGGTGGATCGCGGACTGGCGGCGGCGCTCAGGTGGATCAGCGTCGGCTGCCTGAGCGCGCTGTTCCTCACGATCTCGTTCGTCGTGGTGACCCGGATATTCGGGCTGCGCTCCGCGGGCTGGACCGACGAACTGATCGAGCTCCTGTTCGGCTGGCTGCTGTTCCCGTGCGCCGCGAGCCTGTGGCGCACCAGGAGCCATTTCACCGTCGACCTGCTCGAGCAGACGATTGCCAGTCCGGCGGTGCGGCGCGTGCTTGCGATCGTGGTGGAGACGCTGTGCCTCGTGTTCCTGGCGGTCTTCGTGTACGAGGCGTGCGTGTTCGTCGAGGCGAGTGCGTCCGAGCGCTCGCCGGTGTTCGGGTACTCCCGGCTCTACTGGTACATCGTGATGCCGATCGCCGGCGCGATCATGGCGGCGTATTCGGCGGCGCGGCTGGTCGCGGCGGTGCGGGGGAGAGCGCTGCAACTTGCATGAGCCGGGCCGAAGCCGCCGGTTGCTTCGCCGGCGCATGAACGGCCTCGAACTCCTCGGCATGGTGATGCTCGTCGTGATGCTCGGCGCGATCTTCATCGGCCTGCCGATCAGCCTCACGCTGCTCTTCCTCGCGCTGATCTTCGGGCCCGGAGCTTATCCAGAAAGGGTGCACTTCTCCGCTAAACACTCTCTCGCAAAGGCGCCAGGCGTATCCAGGTCGCACGCTCGGTGGCGGCCGACAGACAGAAGAACGGCGGCATGGCGCCGCCGTTCTCCCCGCACAAGAGCTCGGCCGAGGGGGATTTCAGTCGTCGTGCTTCTGCTGCGGCACCCCGAACACCGCTACACAACCGTTCAGGCAGTTCGGGAAGACGTTGTTAGTCGGTAGCGGCACGAACACGTGATTGTTGTGCGGATCGGCCGCGACCGAGTGGGCGGATCCCGGCTGCGTGCTGGGCGCGGGCACGGTGGCCTGATTGACCGTCGGCACGAGTTGCAGCAGCTCTTGGCTCTTCGCGTCGATCACGCCGAGCACCGGACCACCCGGCTGGGCGCGTGCGGCGAGGTAGTAGCGCCCGTCGCCGGAGTTGAACCAGACTTCGTCGTTCCCGGAAATTCCCTTTATCGTCTTGTCGATCGAACCGTTTTTCGCGTCCATGATGATCGAGACGGGCGCTGCAGTCACCGCCGGTGGGTGCGGGGGCGGCGGCGGCGCAATCGGGTTCGCAAGGCTCCAGGGGTTCCCCGCGGTATCGAAGGGCACGCTGCAACCCACGAGCAGATCCTGCTTCGGACCAACCGTGAGTCCCGCAGGTTGACAGTTTTTCGCCGGGAAGAGGGCCTCCACTGCGCCACTGCTCGGGTTGATTCTCGCGACCGCGCCGAGCGGGCCGGTACCTGCGGCACCTGTAGTGCGGTTTAGCTCCGGGAGCGAGATATAGAACCTTCCGGTACCGGATTCCCACACCGGTTGTTAGTGAAGGCGAGGCAGCCGGTGGCAAAGAAGAGACCCCGCCCCAGCCGGGTCTGTGAGCGGCCCGACCGAGCGGGTCGCTCGCTGTAGGATAGTCCGCCGGGACCCCAACAGCGAGGAGAGACGAATGGCGGAAGGCCTGCTCGCAGGCGATACGGCGCTCGTGACGGGTGGCGCATCGGGAATCGGACGCGGCATCGCGCAGGCGTTCGCGCGCGAAGGCGCTCGCCTCGTGGTCGCGGACGTGGACGCTGATCGCGGCGAGGGTGTGGCGGTGGGGCTGCGCGGCGAAGGCCGCGACGCGACCTTCATCGCGTGCGACCTCGCCGCCCCCGGCGGCGCGGAGCGGCTGTTCGGCGCGGCGGTGGCGGCGCTCGGCCGCGTGTCGATCCTCGTCCACAGCGCCAGCCCGCGACGCCTCGAGTCGGACACCGTGTTCGGCGTGAGCGACGAGAGCTGGGACCGCATGGTCAACGTGAACCTGCGCGGGGCTTTCGTCCTCGGCCGCGAGGCGGGGCGCCACATGCGCGAGCGCAAGATCCGCGGCCGGATGGTGATCCTCACCTCGCTCCACGCCGAGAGCCCGCGCAACCTGCCGCACTACAGCGCTTCGAAGGCGGGCATGACGATGGTGATGAAGGAGCTCGCCCGGGCGCTCGGCCCGGATGGCATCCGGGTGAACGCGATTGCGCCCGGCGCGATCCCGGGCGGCGGGTTCAACGCCGCCGCGTCCGGGATCGAGCGCCTCATCGCCTGCACGGCGCTCGGGCGGCTCGGCACGCCTGAGGACGTCGCCGGGGTGGCGCTCACGCTCGTCTGCGACCGGTTCTCGGCCTACGTCACCGGTACGACGGTCGTCGTCGATGGCGGGCTCGCGCTCCATAACTGGCTGCCCCCGCCGGCGTAGCGGGCGCTCGAACGCGCTGGTTGCCACCGGGCGGCGGCTTCGCCGATAATCCGCCCCCTGACCCCGGGGGGCCGGCGCGGCGCAAGCGGCGCACGGTGAGGATGTCGGTAAACATGGCGGATGACTACATCCTCGAGAGCCGGGGGCTCACCAAGGAGTTCAAGGGGTTCACCGCCGTGCGCGGCGTATCCCTGCGCGTCCGCCGCGGCGACATCCACGCCCTGATCGGCCCGAACGGGGCGGGCAAGACGACCTGCTTCAACCTGTTCACCAACTTCCTCGCACCGACCGCCGGGCAGATCTTCTTCAACGGACGCGACATCACCGGCGTCGGCCCGGCGGCGATCGCGCGCATGGGGCTCGTCCGCTCGTTCCAGATCTCCGCCGTGTTCCCGCACCTGACCGTGCTCGAGAACGTGCGCATCGCGATCCAGCGCCGCGGCGGCCACTCGTTCGATTTCTGGCGCTCGGAGCGGTCGCTCGAGTCGCTGAACGCCCGCGCGCGCGAGTACATCGAGGCGGTGGGTCTCGCGGGCTACGAGTCCAATGTGGCGGTCGCACTGCCGTACGGCCGCAAGCGCGCGCTCGAGATCGCCACCACGCTCGCCCTCGAGCCGGAGATGATGCTGCTCGACGAGCCGACCGCCGGCATGCCGCACGACGACGTCGAGCGGATCACCGCGCTGATCAAGCGCGTGGCCGCGAACCGCTCGGTGCTCATGGTCGAGCACAACCTGAACGTGGTGTCGACGCTCTCGAACCGCATCACCGTGCTCGCGCGCGGCGAGGTCATCGCCGAGGGCGACTACGCGGCGGTCTCCACGCATCCGCAGGTGATCGAGGCGTATCTCGGGTCCGCGCATGCCTGAAGCCGCGACGCTGCTCTCGGTCGAGAAGCTGAACGCCTGGTACGGCGAATCGCACGTGCTCCACGGCGTCGACTTCAAGGTCGGCGCGGGCGAGGTCGTGACGCTGCTCGGCCGCAACGGCGCCGGCAAGACGACGACGCTGAAGTCGATCATGGGCATGGGCGTGCGGCGCGCCGGTTCGATCCGGTTCAACGGCGTGGAGACCGCCGGGCTGCCGTCGAACCGCATCGCACGGCTCGGCGTCGCGCTCTGCCCCGAGGAGCGGGGCATCTTCGCCAGCCTGAACGTCGAGGAGAACCTGCTGCTCCCGCCGAAGGTCGCCGAAGGCGGCCTGCCGCTTGCCTCCATCTACGAGCTCTTCCCGAACCTGAAGGAGCGCCTCACGAGCCAGGGCACGAAGCTCTCCGGCGGCGAGCAGCAGATGCTCGCGATCGGGCGCATCCTCCGCACCGGGGCGCGGCTCCTGATGCTCGACGAGCCGACCGAGGGACTCGCGCCGGTGATCGTGGAGCAGATCGGCTATACGATCGGGCGCCTGAAGACCCAGGGGTTCACCATCCTGCTCGTCGAGCAGAACTTCCGCTTCGCCTCGACCGTGGCCGACCGGCACTACATCGTGGAGAACGGCCGGGTGGTGGACATGATTCCCAATGCCGAGCTCGAACGGAGCATGGACAAGGTGCACGAGTATCTCGGGGTATGAACTGCAGTCGAACCTTAGGAGAAGTGAGATGTTGCTAAAGAAAGCTGCTGCCGCGGCCGTCGCCGCCCTCCTCGCCACCGCCGCGCAGGCGCAGATTTCCGACGGCGTGGTCAAGATCGGCGTGCTCTCCGACATGTCGAGCCTGTACGCCGACATCGGCGGCCCCGGCTCGGTGGTGGCGGCGAAGATGGCCGTCGAGGACTTCAATCCGGCCAAGCACAACATGAAGGTCGAGATCGTCTCGGCCGATCACCTGAACAAGCCCGACGTCGGCTCGAGCATCGCGCGCCAGTGGTACGACACCGACAAGGTCGACGCGATCGTTGACGTGCCCACGTCCTCGGTCGCGCTCGCGGTAAGCCAGATCACCAAGGACAAGGGCAAGGCGTTCCTGATCTCCGGCGCGGCGTCGTCCGACCTCACCGGCAAGGCCTGCACGCCGAACAACGTGCACTGGACCTACGACACGTGGATGCTCGCCAACGGCACGGGCAGCGCGATCACGAAGACCGGTGGCGACACGTGGTTCTTCATCACCGCCGACTACGCGTTCGGCCACGCGCTCGAGCGCGACACCGAGGCGGTGGTGCTCAAGAACGGCGGCAAGGTGCTCGGCAAGGTGCGGGTTCCGCTCAACACGCAGGACTTCTCGTCGTTCCTGCTGCAAGCGCAATCGTCGAAGGCGAAGATCATCGGCCTCGCGAACGCCGGCGGCGACACGACGAACTCGATTAAGCAGGCGGCCGAGTTCGGCATCGTGAAGGGTGGCCAGAACCTCGCGGGGCTGCTGGTGTTCCTGAGCGACATCCACGGCCTCGGGCTGGACAAGGCGCAGGGCCTGATCTTCACCGAGACCTTCTACTGGGACCTCAACGACCAGACCCGTGCGTGGGCCAAGCGCTTTGCGGCGGCGAACGGCGGCAAGTACCCGACCATGGTGCAGGCGGGCGTCTACGCGTCGGTGCTGCACTACCTGAAAGCGATCGACGCCGCGAAGACGGACGACGGCACCAAGGTGGTCGCGAAGATGAAGGAGATGCCCACCGACGATCCGCTGTTCGGCAAGGGCACGATCCGCGCCGACGGCCGTGCGATTCACCCGGCGTACCTGGTGGAGGTAAAGAAGCCGTCCGAGTCGAAGGGGCCGTGGGACTACTACAAGATCCGCGCCACGATCCCGGCCGACCAGGCGTTTCGGCCGCTCGCCGACGGCGGCTGCCCGCTGGTGAAGTAACGAGCGCGGCAAGAAGCGCGACGCCGCCCGGGCAATGGAAATCTTCGGCGTACCGACGCAGGCATTGTTCGGCCAGCTGCTGATCGGGCTGATCAACGGCTCGTTCTACGCCCTGCTATCGCTCGGGCTGGCGGTGATCTTCGGCCTGCTCAACATCATCAACTTCACGCACGGCGCCCAGTACATGATGGGCGCTTTCTGCGCCTACTTCCTCCTCACCAAGGCCGGCATCGGCTACTGGTGGGCGCTCGCGATCGCGCCGGTCGCGATCGGTGCCCTTGGCGTGGTGATCGAGCGGCTGATGCTGAAGCAGCTCTACGAGCTGGACCATCTGTACGGTCTGCTCCTCACCTTCGGCCTCGCGCTCATCATCCAGGGGCTGTTCCGGAACGAATTCGGGTCGTCGGGGCAGCCGTACGCGATGCCGGCCGAACTGAGCGGCGGCCACAACCTCGGCTTCATGTTCCTGCCGAACTACCGCGCGTGGGTGATCGTCGCTTCGCTCGTCGTCTGCCTCGGCACCTGGTTTGTGATCGAGAAGACGAAGCTCGGCTCGTACCTCCGGGCAGCGACCGAGAACCCGTCGCTCGTCCAGGCGTTCGGCATCAACGTGCCGCGCATGATCACGCTCACCTACGGCTTCGGCGTCGGGCTCGCAGCGCTCGCCGGCGTGATGGCGGCGCCGATCTACCAGGTGAGCCCGCAGATGGGCGCCGACCTGATCATCGTCGTGTTCGCCGTGGTGGTGATCGGCGGCATGGGTTCGATCATGGGGGCGATCGTCACCGGGTTCGGCCTCGGCCTGATCGAGGGTCTCACGAAAGTGTTCTACCCGGAGGCGTCGAACACGGTGATCTTCATCATCATGGCGATCGTCCTCCTGTTCCGGCCGGCCGGCCTGTTCGGGACGCCGAAGTAGGGGCCGAAATGGCGGCCACGAGCCAGAACATCTCGGTCACCGCGCCGCTCGCGTCCGCGGAGGCGCGCCGCCAGCGCATCGGCTTCGTCGTGATGGTGGCGATCCTGCTCGTCGCGCCGTTCGTCGTGTACCCGGTGTTCCTGATGAAGGTGATGTGCTTCGCCCTCTTCGCGTGCGCGTTCAACCTGCTGATCGGGTTCGGCGGGCTGCTCTCGTTCGGCCACTCGATGTTCCTCGGGACGGCGGGCTACATCTGCGCGCACGCCGCGAAGGAGTGGGGCTTCCCGCCGGAGCTCGCGATCGTCGCCGGCACCGCCGCATCGGCCGCGCTCGGGCTGATCACCGGACTGCTCGCGATCCGGCGGCAGGGCATTTACTTCGCGATGATCACCCTCGCGCTTGCGCAGATGCTGTTCTTCTTCTACCTTCAGGCGCCGTTCACCGGCGGCGAGGACGGCATCCAGTCGGTGCCGCGCGGCAAGCTCTTCGGGGCGATCGACCTCTCGAGCGTATGGGCGATGTATTTCACCGTGCTGGTGATCTTCCTCGGCGGATTCCTCGCCATCTACCGCGTGATCCACTCGCCGTTCGGGCAGGTGCTGAAGGCGATCCGCGAGAACGAGCCGCGCGCGGTGTCGCTCGGCTACAGCGCCGACCGCTACAAGCTGCTCGCGTTCATCCTGTCGGCGACGTTCTCCGGGCTCGCCGGCGCGACCAAGGCGATCGTGTTCCAGCTCGCGTCGCTGACCGACGTCCACTGGTCGATGTCGGGCGAGGTCGTGCTCATGACCCTGCTGGGCGGACTGGGCACCGTGTTCGGGCCGGTGGTCGGCGCGCTGATCATCGTCGCGATGGAGAACTACCTCTCCCCGTTCGGCGCCTGGGTCACGATCGCGCAGGGCGCGATCTTCGTCGTGTGCGTGCTCACCTTCCGGCGCGGCATCGTCGGTGAGCTCGCCGCGCGGTTCGGGTCGAAAGGCAACGGCTAGCCGGCGGCGATTGCGATCGCCGCAAGCAATCGTCCGGCAGCGGCGATGGGCATCTACGACGAACCGAAGATCGACTGCCACAACCACGTCTTCGACCCGGCGCGGTTTCCGTACATCCCCGACGCGATCTACCGCCCCGCCGGGCAGGAGATCGGCACGGCTGCGCAGCTCATGCGCGTCCTCGATGCCTACGGGGTGCAATACGCGCTCATCGTCGGGCCGACTTCCGGGTACGCCGCGGACAGCCGCTGCCTGCTCGATGCCATCGCGCGTAGCGGCGGGCGGTGCAAGGGCGTGGCGGTGGTGCCGCTCGACGCCGGGCGGGCCGAGCTCGAGCGGCTGAAGGCGGCCGGCATCGTCGGCATCGCGGTCATCCCCGCGATCAACGGCCCGGCGTACTACGCGGGCGCCGCGGACCTGCTCGGGAGGGCCGCTGCGCTCGATCTCTTCGTCCAGGTGCAAACGGTCGACGACCAGCTGGTGGCGCTCGCGCCGATGCTGGAAGCGTCCGGCGCCAGGATCCTGATCGATCACTGCGGGCGACCCACGCCCGAGGCCGGGCTCGACCAGCCGGGATTCCGCACCCTGATCGAACTGGCGCGCGGCGGGCGCGCTTTCGTGAAGCTCTCCGGCCAGATGCGGTTCTCGCGCGAGAGCTACCCCTTCGCGGACACGCGGCCCTACGTGCGCGCGCTCCTCGAGGCGTTCACGCCGGACCGCTGCATGTGGGGGTCGGACTGGCCCTTCCTGCGGGCGACCGAGCGCATCGACTACGGACCGCTCCTCAAGCTGGTCGAAACGCTGCTGCCGGACGCTGGCGAGCGGCGCAAGGTCCTGTGGGACACGCCCAAACGCTTGTTCGGATTCGGCCCGTGAGCGGCCGGACGCCGCGTCGCCCGGACGCGGGGTGACCCGTCGCAGGGCGTGCTCGCACCCGTTTGGTGCCGCTGCCCCACCGATTCTCGTAATATGCCGGCTCGCAGCCATGCCCAAGACATGGCACGCGCGTTGCACTAGCTCCGCCCACAAACCCCAAGGAGGCGCCGTGAAATCGAGGTTCACCCTACCGCTCGTCGCGCTTGCCGCGGTCTTCGCCGCGTCCGGCGTCGCCGCGCAGACGACGCTGCGCATCGGCATGACAGCGGCTGACATCCCCGCGACGACCAGCCAGCCCGACTCGGGCTTCGAGGGCAACCGGTTCGTCGGCCTCACGCTGTTCGACGCCCTCACGATGTGGGACCTGTCCTCGGCGGACAAGCCGAGCGTGATCATCCCGGCGCTTGCGACCGAGTGGAAGGTCGACGACAAGGACAAGACGAAGTGGATCTTCAAGCTGCGCAAGGGCGCGAAGTTCCACGACGGCACCGAGTTCAACGCCGACGCGGCGATCTTCAACTTCGAGAAGGTGCTGAAGAAGGACGCGCCGCACTACGACGCGCGCCTGGTGGCGCAGACCACCCCGCGTATGCCGACGATCACCGGCGCGCGCAAGATCGACGACTACACGATCGAGGTGCAGACCTCCGAGCCCGACGCGTTCGTGCCGATCAACCTCGCCAACCTCTTCATGGCGAGCCCGACGGCGTGGGCGAAGACCAGGAGCTGGACCGAGTTCGCGAAGAACCCGGTCGGCTCCGGTCCGTGGAAGTTCGTGCGCCTGGTGCCGCGCGAGCGGATGGAGCTCGAGAAGTTCACCGGCTACTGGAATCCGCAGCGCGTGCCGAAGACCGACCGCCTGGTGCTGATCCCGATGCCGGAGGCGAACACGCGCGTCGCCGCGCTCCTCTCCGGGCAGGTCGACTGGATCGAGGCGCCGCCGTCGGACGCGATCCCGCAGCTCCGGGTGAAGGGCTTCCAGATCACTTCGAACCCGTATCCGCACACCTGGCCATGGCAGCTCAACGTGCTGCCGGGGTCGCCGTTCGCCGACAAGCGCGTGCGCCAGGCGCTGCAGCTCTGCGTCGATCGCGACGGCCTGCGCCGCCTGCTCGGCTTCATGGCGGTGCCGGCGAAGGGCGTGGTGTTCGACGACCATCCCTGGTTCGGCAAGCCGAAGTTCGAGATCAAGTACGACCCCGCGACCGCGAAGAAGCTGCTCGCCGAGGCCGGCTACGGCCCGGGCAAGCCGGTGAACGTGAAGGTCCAGATCTCGGCGTCGGGCTCCGGGCAGATGCAGCCGGTGGCGATGAACGAGTACATCCAGCAGCAGCTCAAGGAGTGCAACGTCAACGTCGAGTTCGACGTCATCGTCTGGGAGACGCTGTTCAACAACTGGCGGCTCGGCGCGAAGGACCCGGCGGCGCGCGGCGCGCACGCGACCAACGTCTCGTTCGCTGGCAGGACCCGTTCTTCGGCTTCGCGCGGTTCTACGACAGCCGGATGGTCGCCCCGCGCAGCGTGAACTGGGGCTGGGTGCAGAGCCCCGAGTTCGACAAGCTGGTGCAGGCGGCGCGCTCGAGCTTCGATCCGAAGCAGCGCGACGCCGCGCTCGCGAGGCTCCACGAGCGCGCGGTCGAGGAATCGTTCTTCCTCTTCTGGGTGCACGACACCGGCCCGCGCGCGATGAGCCCGAAGGTGAAGGGCTTCGTGCAGGCGAAGAACTGGTTCCAGGACCTGTCGCCGGTCTCGATGCAGTAGCGGGGAAGGAGTCCACATGAAGAGGCTCGTCGCGGTGGTCGGTGCTGCCGCATGTCTCGCGTCGGCCGTTGCAGCCGCGCAGGGCACGTTGCGGATCGCCATGACCGCCGCCGACGTGCCGATCCCGAACGGCCAGACCGATCAGGGCGCCGAGGGGATGCGGTTCATCGGGTACACGGTGTTCGACGCCCTCATCAACTGGGACCTGTCGTCCGCCGACAAGCCCGCGGGGCTCGCGCCCGGCCTCGCCACCGAGTGGAAGTCCGACCCGAAGGACCGGATGAAGTGGACGTTCAGGATCCGCGACGGCGTGCGATTCCACGACGGGTCGACCTTCAACGCGCAGGCGGCGGTCTGGAACTTCGACAAGATCCTCAACACGGCGAGCCCGCAGTACGACGCGCGGCAGGCGACGCAGGGCCGCGGCCGGATCCCGACCGTCAAGAGCTACCGCGCGGTCGACGACCACACGCTCGAGATCGTCACCAGCGAGCCCGACGCGCTGCTCCCGTACCAGATCACGTTCATCGTCATGTCGAGTCCGGCGCAGTGGGAGAAGGTCGGGCGGAGCTGGGAGAAGTTCGTGCAGGCGCCGTCGGGCACCGGGCCGTGGAAGGTCGAGCGGTACGTGCCGCGCGAGCGCATCGAGCTCGCGCGCAACACCGACTACTGGGACAAGAAGCGCGTCCCGAAGGCCGAGCGGATGGTGCTGCTGCCGGTGCCGGAGGGCGGCTCGCGCGTCGCGGCGCTGCTCTCCGGCCAGGTCGACTGGATCGAGGCGCCGCCGACCGACGCCATCCCGCAGCTCAAGGCGAAGGGCAACCAGATCACGGCCAACGTCTACCCGCACGTCTGGCCGTGGCACTTCTCGCGCATCGAGGGCTCCCCCTGGAACGACATCCGCGTGCGCAAGGCCGCCAATCTCGCCGTCGACCGGGCCGGGATGAAAAAGCTGCTCGGCGGGATGATGCTCGAGGCGAAGGGCATGGTGCCGCCGAACAGCCCGTGGTTCGGAAAGCCGACGTTCGACCTCAAGTACGACCCGGCGGAGGCGCGGCGACTGCTGAAGGAGGCCGGCTACTCGAGGGAGAAGCCGCTCGTCCTGAAGACGATCATTTCGGCGTCGGGCTCCGGCCAGATGCAGCCGATGCTGATGAACGAGTTCATCCAGCAGAACCTCGCCGACGTCGGAATCAAGGTCGAGTTCGAGGTGGTCGAGTGGAACGCGCTGGTCGCGAACTGGCGCGCCGGCGCGAAGGATCCTACCACCCGCGGCGCCACCGCGACCAACAGCTCCTACTTCGCGCAGGACCCGTTTACCGCGCTGATCCGGCACCTCGACTCGCAGCTCGTCGCGCCGCGCGGCACGAACTGGGGCTACTACAGCGATCCGGAGCTCGACACGCTGTTCAAGGTGGTCCGCTACAACTTCGACCCCGAGGTGCAGCTGCGCGCGATCCAGAAGGCGCACGAGCGGTTCGTGAACGAAGCGCTGTTCCTGTACGTCGCGCACGATGTCGGTCCGCGCGCCCTCAGCCCGCGGGTGAAGGGGTTCGTGCAGGCGCAGAGCTGGTATCAGGACTTCTCGACCGTCTCCGTGGCACCGAAATGAGACCCGGCCCGTGCGCCGGGGCACGAGCTAGACCCCGGTGATCGCCTACCTCCTCAAGCGCCTCGGCCTCGTGATTCCCATCGCGCTCGCGGTAAGTGCGGTGTGCTTCTCGCTCGTGTATCTCGCGCCGGGCGATCCGCTGTCGGCGATCGTGCCGTCGGACGCGTCGCGGGAGCTGATCGAGCAGCTCAAGAAGGAGTACGGGCTCGACAAGCCGATCCCGGTGCAGTACGCGATCTGGCTCGGCCGCGCAGCGCAGGGCGACCTCGGGACCTCGATCGCGACCGGCCGCCCGGTCGCGAGCGAGATCGGCAAGGCGATCGGCAACACGCTCGTGCTCGCGTTCGCGGCCACGCTCGTCGGCTTCACGCTCGGCGCGGTGTTCGGCACGATCGCCGGCTACTTCAACGGCTCGTGGGTGGACAAGGCGGTCTCGGCGCTCTCGGTCGCCGGCGTGTCGGTACCGCACTACTGGCTCGGGATGGTGCTGGTGATCGTGTTCTCGGTCATCCTCGGCTGGCTGCCGGCGATGGGCGCGGGGGAGGGCGGCTCGGGGGACTGGCGCTGGGACGGCGAGCATCTCAAGTACATCATCCTGCCCGCCATCACGCTGTCGGTGATCCCGACCGGCGATCATCACCCGCACGGTCCGCGCGCTGGTTGCCGACATCCTGTCGAAGGAGTTCGTGACCGCGCTGGTCGCCAAGGGCCTCTCGCAGGGGGCGGTGTTCTTCCACGTCGTCAAGAACATCGCGCCGACTGCGCTCGCGGTGATGGGCGTCCAGCTCGGCTACCTGATGGGCGGGTCGATCCTGGTGGAGACGGTGTTCTCGTGGCCGGGCACCGGCTTCCTGCTGAACACCGCGATCTTCCAGCGCGACATCCCGCTGCTGCAGGGCACGATCCTCGTGCTTGCGATGTTCTTCGTCGGGCTGAACCTGCTCGTGGATCTCGTTCAGACGGGCCTCGACCCGAGGATCCGGCGGGCATGAGCGCGGTGACGATCAACGGCAGCGGTGCGCCGGTCGAGGCGCCGACCAGGACGCAGGGGTACTGGACCGGCGTCGGCCGGCGGCTGCGCCGCGACAAGGTCGCGCTCGCCTGTGCGCTCGTGCTTGCCGCGATCGTGCTGGCGGCGATCTTCGCGCCCTTCGTCGCGCCGGACGACCCGACGAAGGGCTCGATCCTCAAGCGCCTGATGCCGATCGGCACGCCGGGACACCTGCTCGGCACCGACGAGCTCGGACGCGACATGCTCTCGCGGCTGATCTTCGGCGGGCGGCTGTCGCTGATGATGGGTATCTCGCCGGTGTTCTTCGCGCTGCTCGTTGGCAGCCTGCTCGGCATCGTCGCCGGCTTCGTCGGCGGCCGGGTGAACACCGCCATCATGCGCACGGTCGACGTTTTCTTCGCTTTCCCGTCGGTGCTGCTCGCGGTGGCGATCTCCGGCGCGCTCGGCGCGGGCATCGCGAACGCGATGCTCGCGCTCACGATCGTATTCGTCCCGCCGATCGCCCGCGTCGCCGAGAGCGTGACCACGCAGGTGCGCTCGCTCGATTACGTCGAGGCGGCACGGGCGAGCGGGGCCGGCGGCTGGACGATCATCCGCGTCCACATCCTCGGCAACGTGCTCGGGCCGATCTTCGTCTACGCGACGAGCCTGGTGTCGGTGTCCATGATCCTCGCCGCGGGCCTCTCGTTCCTCGGCCTCGGCACCAAGCCGCCGCGACCCCGAGTGGGGGTTGATGCTCAACACGCTGCGCACCGCGATCTACACTCAGCCCTGGGTCGCGGCGCTGCCCGGCGTCATGATCTTCGTGGTCTCGATCAGCTTCAACCTGCTTTCCGACGGGCTGCGGAGCGCGATGGATGTTCAGCGCTGACGTTTCCACGCGGGCCGACGTTCCCTTGCTGCAAGTGCGCGAGCTGGTGAAGCGCTTCCCGCTCAAGGGTGGATTGTTCAGGCGCGGCGGCGGCGTCGTGCACGCGGTCGACGGGGTGTCGTTCGCGGTCGACGCCGGCGAGACGCTCGGCATCGTCGGCGAGTCGGGCTGCGGCAAGTCGACGACCGCGCGGCTGCTGATGCACCTCATCACGCCGGATGACGGCCGGGTGCTCGTCGAGGGCCGCGAGGTCGGCCCGTCCCGCGCCCGGAACGAAGGCGGCTCGCCCGGCGGGCTCACCCTCAACGAGCTGCGGCGCACGATGCAGATGGTGTTCCAGGACTCGTTCGCCTCGCTCAACCCGCGCCTCACGATCGAGACCAGCATCGCCTTCGGCCCGCGCGTCCACGGGACGCCGGAGCGCGCGGCGAACGCGCGGGCGCAGGATCTCCTGCGGAAAGTCGGGCTCGACCCGGCGCGGTTCGCCGGCCGCTACCCGCACGAGCTCTCGGGCGGGCAGCGCCAGCGGGTCAACATCGCGCGCGCGCTCGCGCTCGAGCCGAAGATCGTGATCCTCGACGAGGCGGTGTCGGCGCTCGACAAGTCGGTCGAGGCGCAGGTGCTCAACCTCCTGCTCGACCTCAAGGCCGACTTCGGCCTCACCTACATCTTCATCTCGCACGACCTCAACGTCGTGCAGTACGTGAGCGACCGGGTGATGGTGATGTACCTCGGCAAGATCGTCGAGATCGGGCCGGTCGGGCGGATCTACGCGGATGCGGCGCACCCGTACACCCGCGCGCTCCTCTCGGCGATGCCGACGATGGATCCGTCGCACCGCACCGAGGCGCCGCCGCTCGCCGGCGATCCGCCGAATCCGATCGACCCGCCGTCGGGCTGCCGCTTCCGCACGCGCTGCCCGTTCGCGGAAGAGGTGTGCGCCGCGCGCGAGCCGCTGCTGACGGCGACCGAGGACGGGCATCGCGTCGCGTGCCACATGGCGCACGCGGGATCGGGCCACAGCAAGGCGGCGCCGCTCGCGGCGGCCGCCTAGAAACCGGAGGCCGTAATGATGGGACAGGCAAGCGAGAAGTACGTCGCCGAGGTGCTCGAGCTCCAGGGCGTGATGCCGACCGAGGGGGGCGCGAAGGCGATCGCGCCCGCGCTCTCGGCGCAGCTCGCGATGGCCGCGGCGGCCTACGCAGCGCTGCCGTTCGAGACCGAGCCGTCGGGCTTCGTCGCGACGGTTGCGCGGGAGAAAGCGTGATGGCGGGCGAGCTGAACGCGCTCGGCCTCGTCGAGGTCGCCGCGAAGATCCGCACCCGCGACGCGTCCTGCGTCGAGGTGCTCGATGCGGTGATCGCGCGTGCGAAGGCGGTGCAGCCGAAGCTGAACGCCTTTCTTCGCATCGACGAGGAGCTCGCGCGCGAGCAGGCGAAGCTCTACGACGCCGAGGCCGCGCAGCGGCGCTACCGTGGACCGCTCCACGGCGTACCGCTCGCGCACAAGGACATGTACTACCGCGCGGGCGTGCCCTCGTCGTGCGGCTCGAAGATCAAGGGCAAGCGAGCCGGAGAGGACCACCGCCACCGCGCTGAAGCGCCTCGATGCCGCCGGCGCGATTCAGTTCGGCGTGCTCAACATGGCCGAGTTTGCCTACGGCCCCACCGGCCACAACTGGCACTTCGGCCACGTCCATAACCCGTGGAACACGGCGCACATCACCGGCGGCTCGTCGAGCGGGTCGGGCGCGGCGGTGGCCGCGCGCGCGACCTACGCCGCGCTCGGGTCCGACACCGGCGCGTCGATCCGGCTGCCCGCCGCGCTCTGCGGCGTGACCGGACTCAAGGTCACCTACGGCCGCATCAGCCGGGCCGGGGCGATGCCGCTCTCGTTCTCGATGGACACCATCGGTCCGCTCGCGCGCTCGGCTGCCGACTGCGCGGCGCTGCTGGCGGCAATGGCGGGGCCCGATCCCGTCGATCCGACCGCGTCGAGCGAGGCCGTGCCCGACTATGCGGCGCGGCTGAATCTCCCGGTGAAGGGCCTGCGGGTCGGCGTCCCGCTCAATTACTTCACCGAGGACGTGGACGCGGGTGTCGGCGCCGCGCTGACCGAGAGCCTGAAGGCGATCGAGTCCCTCGGCTGCGAAATCGTGCCGGTGACCCTGCCCGAGATGGCGGCGGCCGACGTCGCGGGCGCGCACCTCATCGCCGCCGAGGCGGCGGCGTACCACGGCGAGTGGATGCGTACGCGGCCGCAGGACTACTCGCCGCAGGTGCGCGCGCGGCTCGAGCGCGGGCTCGCGCTGCCGGCGGCACGCTACATCGACGCGCTCCGGTTCCGCGGGCCGGCGCTCGAGGCGTTCACGAAGGCGGTGTTCGCGAAGGTCGACGTGCTGCATGCGCCGTGCCTGCCGATCCCCACGCCGACGATCGCCGAGACCGACATCGGCGGTTCGCCCGCGATCGACCGCACGCTGATGCTGCTCACGAAGTTCATGCGGCCGTTCAACTACCTCGGTCTGCCGTCGCTCGCGCTGCCCTGCGGTTTCCTCGCGAACGGGCTGCCGGTCGGGATGCAGATCGTCGGGCGGCCGTTCGCCGAGGACCTGATCCTCCGCGTCGGTCACGCGTTCCAGCGCGCGACCGAGTGGCACCGGCGGGAACCCTCGGTCTGAGCCGATGAGCGAGCCGCTCGTCGAGGTCCGGAACCTCACCGTCCGCTTCACCGGCGGCGACCGGCCGGTCGACGCGGTGAACGGCGTCGACTTCGACCTCGCCAAGGGCGAAGTGCTCGGCGTGCTCGGCGAGTCGGGCAGCGGCAAGAGCGTGACGCTGCGCGCGCTGCTGCGAATCCTTCCGTCGCGCCGGACACGGATCGGCGGGGCGATCCGGGTCGCCGGCCGCGACGTGCTCGCGCTCTCCGAGGCCGAGCTCGCGCAGTATCGCGGCGGCATGACCTCGATGATCTTCCAGGAGCCGATGCTCGCCTTCGACCCGGTGTTCACCGTCGGCGACCAGATCGCCGAGAGCGTGATGCGCCACCGGGGCGTCGACCGCGCCGCGGCGCGCAAGGCGGCGATCGCAATGCTCGAGCGGGTGCGCATTCCCTCGCCGGAGCGCCGGTACGACGCCTACCCGCACGAGATGTCGGGCGGGATGCGCCAGCGCGCGATGATCGCGCTCGCGCTCGTGTGCTCGCCGCAGTGCCTGCTCGCCGACGAACCGACCACCGCGCTCGACGCGACGGTGCAGATCCAGATCCTGCTGCTGCTGCGCGAGCTGCAGCGCGAGCTCGGCATGTCGGTGATCTTCGTCACCCACGACGTCGGCGTCGTCGCCGAGATCGCCGACCGGGTGGCGGTGATGTATGCCGGGCGGATCGTCGAGATCGGGCCGGTCGCCGAGATTGTCAAGCGCCCGCGCCACCCGTACACGCAGGGTCTCCTCGCCTCGACGATCCACGGGTCGATGCGCGGCCAGCGGATCGACGCGATTCCCGGCGCGCCGCCCGATCTCTCGCAGCTCCCGCCCGGCTGCAGCTTCGCGCCGCGCTGCAGGCACGCGCGTGGCGATTGCACGTCCGCGGTACCGGAGCCGGTTGCGGTCGGCCCGGCGCACGCGGCGCGGTGCGTTCTCGTCAGGGAGGCCGTCGCCGCGTAACGGCACCTCGGTCCGGGTAAGGGGGGTGGGGGGAGCAACGACTGCCCGTTTCCGGCGAGTAGGGCTAAACTTCGAAGGTATGCTGCGCCTCCTGGTCATCAACCCGAACACCACGGCGTCGATCACCGACCTCGCCCTGCGGTACGTACGGGCCGCGGTCGGGGAGGGGGTCGAATTGGTGGGTACGACCGGGCGGTTCGGCTGTGCCTACATCTCGTCGGAGGCCTGCTACGCGGTCGCGGCGCACGCGGCGCTCGACTGCTACGCCGAGCACGGCGAGGGTTGCGACGCCGTGCTGCTCGCGTGTTTCGGCGACCCGGGCCTGTTCGCGCTCCGCGAGGTGAGCAAGGTGCCGGTGACCGGCCTCGCCGAGGCGTCGATGCTTGCGGCGAGCGAGCGCGGCGGGCGGTTCTCGATCGTGACCGGCGGGGAGCGCTGGAAACCGATGCTGGAGCGGTTCGCGGCGCAGCTCGGCTATGCCGACCGGCTGGCCAGCGTGCGCACCGTCGCGCTGACCGGCGGTCAGATCGCCGCCGATCGGGACGGCGCCATCGAGATGCTGGCGAAGGCCTGCACTGCGGCCATCGACGAGGACGGCGCCGACCAGGTGATCCTCGGCGGCGCCGGGCTCGCCGGCCTCGCCGAGCGCATCCAGCCACGCGTCTGGGCGCCGGTGCTCGACAGCGTGCTCGTCGGGGCGCAACGGGTGGCGGCGCGCGCGCGGGGGTCGAGCGCCGCGGCGATGGAGCTCGCGGCGCCGATTCCGTCGATGGGTGTCGACGTGCGTCTCGCCGAGCTGCTGCGCTAGGAGACGATCTCAGGGCGGCGGTGCGATCTCCAAGCGCCGGCGAGCTATAGACCTGCCACGCCGGCGAGGCGCAACAGCAGGCCGGCCGCGCCGCAAGTGATGATCACCGGGATGATCCGCGCCTTGAAGCGAAAGAGGGCAACGCCGGCGGCGATCCCGATCAGCGCGGAAATCCAGTCGAAGCGTCCACCCGGGCCCTCGGGCCACAGCACGTGCCAGGCGAAGAAGAGCGCCAGGTTCACGATCACGCCGACCACCGCCGCGGTGATCGCGGTGAGCGGCGCGGTGAAGCGCAGCTCGCCGTGCGTGGTCTCGACGAGCGGCCCGCCGAGCAGGATGAAGACGAACGACGGCAGGAACGTGAAGAACGTGACCACCGCCGCGGCCGCGGCGCCGGCGAGAAAGAGCGCGTCCGGGCCGAACAGTGCCTTCGCCCACCCGCCGACGAACCCGACGAAGGCGACCACCATGATCAGCGGCCCCGGCGTCGTCTCGCCGAGCGCGAGGCCGTCGATCATCTGCGGCGGGGTCAGCCAGCCGTAGTGGTCGACGGCACCCTGATAGACGTACGGCAGCACCGCGTACGCGCCGCCGAACGTCAGGAGCGCTGCCTTGGTGAAGAACCAACCCATCTGGGCGAGGGCGCCTTCCCAGCCGCCGTACGCCACGAGCCCCGCCATCGCCAATCCCCAGAGCGCGAGCCCGGTCGCGAGCACCCGCGCGAAACGACCCCAGGTGAAGCGTGCGTGCTCGGGCGTCGGCGTGCCGTCGTCGATGATCGCAGGCCCGTGGCCCTTCGCGGCTGCGCCATGTCCGCCGCCCGGTCGGAACTTGTCCGGAGCGATGCGCCCGCCGAGGTAGCCGAGCACGCCCGCACCTAGCGACGATCGCCGGGAACGGCAGGTCGAGCGCGAAGATCGCGACGAACGCCGCCGCGGCGATCGCCCAGAGCGCAGCGCTCCGCAGCGCGCGCGACCCGATCCGCCATGCGGCGAAGAGGACGATCGCGGTCACCGCCGGCTTGATGCCGTAGAGCACGCCCGCCACGGCCGGCACCGAGCCGAACGCGACGTAGATCCACGACAGCGCGATCAGGATGAAGAGCGAGGGCAGGACGAACAGCGTGCCGGCGACGATCCCGCCGCGCGCCCGGTGCATCAGCCAGCCGATGTAGGTGGCGAGCTGCTGCGCTTCCGGCCCCGGCAGCACCATGCAGTAGTTGAGCGCGTGCAGGAACCGGCCCTCGGAGATCCAGCGCCGCCGCTCGACCAACTCCTGGTGCATGATCGCAATCTGCCCGGTCGGCCCGCCGAAGCTGATGAAGCCGAGCTTCAGCCAGAACCGGAACGCCTCGCCCAACGAGACCGCCGGCGGCGCGCTCACCGCGTCGCCTCGTCGCCGTCGTACGCGGACGGGCGGCGGACGTCGAGCACGACCGGCCAGCGGGGCGAGCCGAGGCGCGCGAAGAGATCGGAAGGGGGGATCGACGGAATGGCGGTGTCCATGGCAAGCCTCCAGTAGCGCAGCGCTTGGACGGGACACCGTCTTGGGAAGCCGGGAGCGTGCGATCCCGACTGTATTCGAGGCGGCGGACGATACGCCCGCGGCGCGCGGCCGTCAAGAGGCCGCGGCCGTGCTGCGCGTCGCGAGTTACATCGGGCTCGACGGCGCGCGGCCGTCGAGGATGTCGCGCATCCGGCGCTCGATCGCGCCGTTGATCTTCGGATGCGTCAGCACGTAGAAGCGCTCGTCGCGCACGGCGTCGAGCACCCGCGCTGCGATGTCCTCGGCGCTCAACCGTCCGGACTCCGTCGCCTTGTGCAGCATCGCCTCGAGCGCGCGGCCCTCGTCGCTCTTCGCGCGGTCGCTGCGGAGCGCGGCCGGGCGTGTGCGCTCGGAGTCGGCGATTCCCGAGGCGAAGAACGCGGGACACACCACCGAGCAGCGCACCTTCGCACTGCGCGCGGCGAGGTCGTGGTGCAGGGTCTCGCTGAGCGCGACGACCGCGTGCTTGGTCACGTTGTAGACGCCCATGCCGGGTGGCGCGATCAGGCCCGCGACCGACGCGGTGTTCACGATGTGACCCTCGTCGCCCTGCCGCAGCAGGATCGGCGTGAACACGCGTACGCCGTGGATGACGCCCCAGAGATTCACGCCGAGCGCCCAGCGCCAATCCTGCTCGGTCGCCTCCCACACGACGCCGAGCGGCGCCACCCCGGCGTTGTTGCAGACGACGTGCACCGCGCCGAACGCCTCGAGCGCGGCGCGCGCGAGCCGCTCGACCGATTCGCCCTGCGAAACGTCGGTCGACTGCGCGACGGCCGCGTACCCCTGGGCGCACAGCTCGCTCGCGGTGCGCGCGAGCGCCGCTTCGTCGACGTCGGCGAGCACGAGCTTCAGGCCCTGCGCGCCGAAGGCACCGGCGAGCGCGCGCCCGAGGCCCGACGCTGCTCCGGTGATCACTGCGACGCGGCCGGCGAAGGTCTTCATCTGTCACCGGAATATAGCAGGCGAGCGCGGGCGCCCGGAACCCGCTTACCATTCCCGCCGGGACAATTACGCGACCGAACGGAGGACGAGATGGACAGAGAAACGAGGCAGGCGGGTCTGGACGTGCGGCGGGCGATGTTCGGACCGGAGCACGCCGAGCGCGCGCTCGAGCGCGCCACCGATTTCACCCGGCCGATGCAGGAGCTGGTGACCCGATACTGCTTCGGCGAGGTCTGGACCCGCGAGGAGCTGCCGCGCAAGGTGCGCAGCATGCTGACGCTCGCGATCCTGGTCGGTCTCGGCCGTCCGGACGAGCTGAAGGTGCACGTGAAGGGCGCGCTCGCGAACGGCGTGACCAAGGACGAGCTGCGCGAGGTGCTGCTGCACTCGATGGTCTACTGCGGCGTCCCGGCCGGGGTGAGCGCATTCCGGCAGGCCGCCGAGGTGCTGCGCGAAGCGGGGCTCGAGCCTGCGGTGCAGCCATGACCGCACGAGTGGGGTTTGTCGGCATCGGCAACATGGGATGGCCGATGGCGAAACGGGTCGCGGGTGCGGGTTTCCCGTTGACGGTGTTCGACACCGACGCGGCACGCGTCGCGCGGTTCGCGGCGGAGACGCGCAGTACCGGGGCAGAGACGGGCGCGGCGCTCGCCCGCGCCGCCGACATCGTGATCACGATGCTGCCGACCGGTGCGATCGTCCGCGATGCGCTCCTCGGCGCGGGCGGCATCGCGCGGTCGCTCGCGCGCGGCGCGGTCGTCGTCGACATGAGCTCGTCCGACCCGAACGGGACGCGCGAGCTCGGGCGCGGGCTCGCCGAGCTCGGCGTGGCGCTCGTCGATGCGCCGGTGTCCGGCGGAGTGCCGCGGGCCGAGGCGGGAACGCTCGCGATCATGATCGGCGGCGAGGACGAGGCGGCGATCGCGCGCGTGCGGCCGGTGCTGGAGACGATGGGTGCGAAGCTTTTCCGCACCGGACCGCTCGGCTCCGGGCACGCGATGAAAGCACTGAACAACTACGTGGCTGCCGCCGCCTTCGCCGCGACCAGCGAAGCGCTGCTCGTCGGGAAACGCTTCGGCCTCGAGCCCGCGGTCATGGTCGAGGTGATGAATGCCTCGAGCGGGCGGAGCTTCAACACCGACATCGTGTTTCCCGATCACGTCGTCGGGGGCAAGTTCGCGGCCGGGTTCGCGCTCGGGCTCATGGCGAAGGACGTCGGGATCGCCGCCGGTCTCGCGCGCGAGATCGGCGTGGAGTCGCCGCTCTGCCGGCTGACGAGCGAGCTCTGGAGCGGCGCGCGTGACGCACTCGGCGGGACGGCCGACTTCACGGCGGCGTACAAGCACTGGGCGGCCCGCGGCGGCTAGCGGCCGCGCTATTCGGGAAAGAACTCCTCCCAGCGCTCCGCGACGAGCACTCGGCCCGTCTCCGTGGTGACGTAAGCGACCGTCGTCGTTTCGCGGGCGGCGGCGACGAAACCGTGCGCCTCGAGCTCGGCGAGCGCCGCTTCGATGTCTTCGGTCGCGAGCGGGCGGTTCAGCCAGTGCTCGAGCTCGCCGTGGATACGGTGAACGAGCGCCTGCTCGTCGGAGCAGGCAGCGAGGAGCGCGAGGCGGAGCGCGTCCAGATCCATGCCGGCGATCATACCGTCGCGCTCGCGATCCAGCCCTCGAGCGGATCGATCGCGCGCGGCAGACCCCAGTTCCGCGCGCGGCGCTTCAGACACCACGCGGCCTGCATCGCGGCGAGCACCGCGTCGAGACGGTCGCCGGTCGCGTCGTCCACCAGCGAGCGCAGCAGGGTGCGCGTCCCGTCGAGCGGGAAGCCGCAAGACCCGCCGTCGCGTTCCAGCCGGGAAACGATCGCGGCACGCACGCGCCGCCGTTCCGCTGTCTGCTTCCGCGACTCGTCCGACTTGTACGAGGCGCGCGTGATCGCGCGCGCGGCGAGGCCCGGGTAGGCCTCGACCGCGACCCGCTGCGGATCGCCCGCGGCGAGGCCGGGGATCGTCACGCCGGCGCGTGCGAGGCGCGGCGCGCCTTCCAGGAACATCAGCGCCACCGGCGGGTTCACCAGTTTGATCGGCGAATGCGAGCCGGCCGGGAGATCGGTCGCGCGATGCGGATACTTGCGGCCGGCCGGCCGCGACGCGCGGTAGGCGTCGAACGCCGCGCGGAGCTCCGTCCGGCCGAGCGCCGCGCAGTGCGCGACGAGCGCCGGCCAGGCCCCGGGCCAACCGAGATCGATGACCGCCTCGCGCGGCAGGCCGAACGGAAAGTCGAAGCCGCCGATCCACGGTCCTCGCTCGGCGAGGAGGCCCTCGAACGCCGGCCAGTCGTAGATCGGGTCGACCGCCTCCAGCGCCAGCGCGCCGGCGACGAGGCGGCCGCGCGCGACCGTGATCGGTTTTCGTGGCCGGGGCGCGGAGGTGAAATCCACGCCGAGAACCGCGGTCACTCCTCCGGCGGCACCGTCCGCGGCCGCCGGTCCTCGCCGGTCGCGACGTAGGTGAGCGTCGCCTCGGTGACCTTCACGGTTTCGATGTCGGTCGGACGGCGCTGCGCGTAGACCTCGACGTTGACCGTGATCGAGGTCGTGCCGACGCGCACGATGTCGGCGTAGAAGGACAGCAGGTCACCAATCTGCACCGCCTGCTTGAACTGGAACGCGTTGACCGCGACGGTCGCGACCCGCCCGCGCGCGCGCCGGGCAGCGGTCACGCCGCCGGCGATGTCCACCTGCGACATGATCCAGCCGCCGAAGATGTCGCCGTGCTGGTTGGCGTCGGCGGGCATGGGGACGACGCGGAGTGCCGGCTGCTTGCCTTCGGGGAGTTTCACGGGTGCGGTCATGCGGCGCCTCCGAACGTTCTCGATCGCGCGATCTTAAGGTAGTTCCCGCCGCGCAAAGAAAAACGGGGCGCTCGCGCCCCGTCCTATCTCCTGACGCGGTCAGCCGCGGCTCTGGAGGTAATTCAACGGCCCGCCCCTGAACGGCGCGAACCCGGTCCCGAAGATGAGCCCCGCATCGGCGAGGTCGGCATCGGCCACGATGCCCTCGTCGACCGCCTTCTTCGCTTCGGCGAGATACGGGTCCATGATCCGATTCACTAGCGACTCCTCGACCGGATCGGCCTGACCTTTCACCGCCTTGCCTTTCTCCCAGCGATAGAAACCCGCGCCGGTCTTCTTGCCGAGCTTGCCGGCCTTGAGCAGCTCCTCCAATCGCTTCGGCGGCGTCGCGTCGGCGCCGGCGAGCGCCTTCCCCGCCGCGGCGCAGATGTCGAGCCCGACCGTGTCGGCGAGCTCGATCGGTCCCATCGGCATGCCGAACTCGATCGCCGCCCTGTCGATCGTCTCCGCCTTGACGCCCTCGTCGAGCATCCGGAACGCGTTCGCCATGTACGGGCCGAGCACGCGGTTGACGAGGAACCCCGGCGCGTCCTTCACCGGCAGCGGCAGCTTGTCGATCTGCCGCACGAACGCGGCCGCGGCTTGCGCGAGCTCCGGATCGGTCCGCTCGCCCTTGACGACCTCGACGAGCTGCAGCTGCGGTACCGGATTGAAGAAGTGCAGGCCGACGAGACGTGCGGGATTCTTCAGTGAACGCGCGATGTCGGCAAGCTTCAGGCTCGAGGTGTTGGTGGCGAGGATCGCGCCCGGCTTCGCGCGCGCCTCGACGTCGGCGAAGAGCTTCTGCTTCACCTCGAGGTTCTCGAAGATCGCCTCGATGATCACGTCGGCGTGGCGCACGCCGTCGCCGTGGACGTCCGGGGTCAAGCGGTCCATCGCATCGCGCACGCGCAGCCGGTCGCGCAGCCGCCGACGGAACAGCTCGGCCGCGCGCTTCATCGCCGGGGCGAGCCGCTCGGGCGCAGTGTCCTGCAGCGTCACCGTGAGGCCGCGCAGCGCGCATACCGCGGCGATGTCGCCGCCCATCGTCCCGGCACCGATCACGTGGACGCGCCGCGCTTCGAAGTCGCCTTCCTTGCCGAGCGCTTTCATCCGCTCCTGGAGTCCGAAGATCCGGACCAGATTCGCCGTCGTCGGGTGCTCGACCAGGTAGACGAACGAGGCCGGATCGTGCGGGGGCGGCATGAACGGGTCGCCGCCGAACTTCTCCCAGAGCTCGAGGATCGCGTACGGTGCCGGGTAGTGCTCGCGCTTCGCGCGCCGTTCGAGCCGGGCCCGGGCCATCGCGGCGACGATCACCTTCAGCGGGCCGTTCATCAGCCGCTGCACGAGCGGCAGCGTACGCGGCGCAGGCGCCTCGCGCACGATCGTCCGCGCCGCATTCTCCATCACGCGTGGCGGCACCGCGTCGTCGACGAGCCCCATCTTCTTCGCGCGGCGGGCGTCGATCGCGCGGCCGGTCAGCATCATGTCGAGCGCCGCGCTGGGGCCCACGAGGCCGGGCAACCGCTTGACGCCGCCCCAGCCCGGCAGGATGCCGAGCATCACTTCCGGCAGCGCGAACCGCGTGCCGGGGACGTCGACCGCGATGCGGTAGCGGCAGGCGATGCGCGAGCTCCACGCCGCCGCCCATGCAGAATCCCTCGACGAGCGCGGCCGTCGGGAAGGGGAGCGCGGCGAGCTGGTTGAACGTCTCCCAGCCGCGGCGGACGATCGCGAGCGCGTCCTCGACGCTCTCGATCCGGGTGAACTCATCGACATCCGCGCCGGCAATGAACCCGGACGCCTTGCCCGATCGGATCACCAGTCCCTTCGGCTTCTCCGCCGCGAGGCGGTCCACGATCGCCGCCAGCTCCTCCATCACGTCCTTCGAGAACGTGTTCGTCGACGCGCCCGCCTTGTCGAACGTCAGCCAGACGATGCCCTCCGGGTCCCGCTCGAGCCGCCAGTGGCGATACACCCCCACCGCGTTCCCGTCGAGCACCGCATCCGCCGGATTCATCCCGTTTCTCCTCGTTCGTCTGCGCTACAGGGCTTCGACCAGCATCGCGCCGCCCTGGCCGCCGCCGATGCAGATCGTCGCCATGCCGCGCTTGCCGCCGGTGCGCTTGAGCTGGTGCAGGAGGTGCAGCACGATGCGCGCGCCCGAGGCGCCCACCGGATGGCCGAGCGCGATCGCGCCGCCGTCCACGTTCAGCTTCTCCATGTCGAGCGCGCCGAGCGCGCGCTCCAGGCCGAGCTCGGTGCGGCAGTAGTCGTCGCTCTTCCACGCCTCGACGCACGCCAGCACCTGCGCGGCGAACGCCTCGTTGAGCTCCCAGGCGTCGAGGTCGTTCAGCGCCAGCCCGTGCCGCTGCAGGATCGGCGTCGCGGCGTGGACCGGGCCGAGCCCCATCTGGGACGGGTCGAGCCCCGCCCACTGCGAGTCGACGATCCGGCCGACCGGCTCGAGGTCGTGACGCTTCACCGCTTCCTCGGTCGCCAGCAGCAGCCACGCCGCGCCGTCGGTCACCTGCGAGGAGTTGCCGGCGGTGACGTTGCCGTACTTGCGGTCGAAGAAAGGCCTTAGCTTCGCGAGGTTCTCGACCGTCGAGTCCTTGCGGACGCCGTCGTCGTCCTGGTACGCCTCGCCCGCGGCGTCGAACACCGGAACGATCTCCGGACCGAGACCGTCGTGCGGCTGGAGGAACCACCCGGCCTCCTGCGCGCGGATCACCCGCGCGTGGCTGCGCGCGGCGTACTCGTCCATCTGCCGCCGGGTGATCCCGAACCGGTGCGCGAGGTTCTCGGCGGTCTGGCCCATGAGCAGGCCGACGTTCGGGTCGGTGAGGCCTTTCATGATCCCGATCACCGGCGCGAGATACGAGAGGCGGAACCTGGCGAGCGCCGCAACCTTCTGGCCGGCGCCGCGCGCGGCCGCGAACTGCGAGAACCACAGCGTCATCGCGTCGGAGAACAGCAGCGGCACGCGCGACAGCGCGTCCACGCCGCCGGCGAGCACCAGATTCGACCGCCCGGCCAGCACGTTCGCGATCGCGGAATCGAGCGACTGCATGCCGGAGGCGCAGTTCCGCATCACCGTCCAGCCGGGGACCTTCTGGCCGCAGCCCATGCGCAGCGCGACGACGCGGCCGATGTTGACCTCGTCGACGGACGGCGCGGCGCAGCCGAGGATCACCTCGTCGAGCGCCGACGGCTCGAACGGCTGGCGGTTGAGCACGGCGCGCCCGGCCGCGGTCGCGAGGTCGCTGGCCGCGAACGGACCGGGTTTGTTGCGCGCCTTGAGGAACGGGGTCCGGGCCCCGTCGATGATGTAGATCGTGCGGTTCACGCTCGACTCCTGGAGTTGAATGGGCGCGAGAGGGTCGCGCGCCCGCGCGCTATCGGCAGTACCGGTGGTAGTCCCACCGCGCGTCGTTGCAGTCGGCGTGGGAGGTGATGTCCATCATGCTCTTGCGCCCGATGCAGAAGTTCGTCGCGCGCTTCGCCGCCTGATGCACTCAGGCGAAGCGTTCGCCTCGACCGGGTACTGCTGCTCGTTGATCTGCGTCGCTTCGTAATCCTCGAGCCCGCCGCGGCAGGAGGCGCCGAGGAGACCTGTCGAGATCGCGACGAAGAGTACGGCGAGGACGAGACGACGCGAGGCTTTCATGCCGCCTCCGGATCAGGCCACTGCTCTCTGTACTGGCGGTCGCGCCTCGACCGCGAGCGAGAGATCGCTCGGGAAGTCGTCGACGCGGATCACCTCGTCGCGCAGCCGCGCGGCGCGGACGAGCACCGCGTGCTCGTCGGCCTCGATGACGCCCGCCGCGAGCCCGGCCCGCGGGAGGTCGTCGCCCGCGATGCAGGCCGGCCTTCTGCGCGTCGCGGAGCCTGCGCTCGATGCCTTCGGCGGCGATCGTGGCCTCGAGGGCCGCCTCGAGCTTGCCGATGATGTCGGTTTCGCCGCGCGTGCACGTACATGCCGGCGGTGAGGCGGTCGCGCGTCGCCGAGGGCTCGATCAGGAGCTTCGCGACCTCGTGGCCGAGCCGGTCGGACGGTACGACGTACGGGCGTCCGAGCGGGAACAGGATGCGCCGGAGCCACCACGCGACGACACTGCTCGGGTAGTTCGAGATCACGCCTTCGAAGGCGTTCTGCGCCCGGAACATCGCGTCCCAGATCGCCCAGTCGAGGAGCGGCTTGTCGGCGCGCGGGCGTCCCTCGTCCTCGTAGCGCTTGAGCGTCGCCGAGGCGAGGTACATGAGCGACAGGATGTCGCCGAGCCGCGCGGAGAGCTTCTCCCGGCGCTTCAGGCCGCCGCCGAGGACGAGCATCGACACGTCCGACAGGAAGGCGAACATCGCCGAGAAGCGCGCGAGCTGCTGGTAGTAGCGCCGGTTCTCGGGCGCAGCGCCTGCCGGCACGCTCACCCAGTGCGAGCCGGTGAGGCCCATCGCGAGCGAGCGGATCGCGTTGGCGATCGTGAAGCGCACGTGGCCCCAGAACGCACGGTCGAAGTCGCGCGCGGCCTTGGCGCGGTCCGCTTCACGCGTCGCCTGGATCTCCTGCAGCACGTAGGGATGGCAGCGGATCGCGCCCTGGCCGAAGATGATCAGGCTCCGCGTCAGGATGTTCGCGCCCTCGACCGTGATCGACACCGGGATCTGCTGGTAGGCGCGCCCCATGAAGTTGTTGGGCCCGAGGCAGATGCCCTTGCCGCCCTGGACGTCCATCGCGTCGTTGACGACCCGGCGGTTGCGCTCGGTGATGTGGTACTTGACGATGCCGGAGATGACCGACGGCTTCTCGCCGAGGTCGATCGCGACCGCGGTCATCGCCCGCGCCGCGTCCATCATGTACAGGTTGCCGCCCATCCGGGTCAGCGCCTCCTCGATGCCCTCGAACTTCCCGATCGGCGTGCGGAACTGGGTGCGCACGCGCGCGTAGGCGCCGGTCGCGCGGACCGCGAGCTTCGACATGCCGACGTTGGAGGAGGGGAGTGAGATCGAGCGGCCCGCGGCGAGGCACTCCATCAGCATCCGCCAGCCCTGGCCCGCCATCTTCGGGCCGCCGATGATCCAGTCGAGCGGCATGAAGACGTCCTTGCCCCAGTTCGGCCCGTTCTGGAACACCGCGTTCAGCGGCATGTGGCGCCGGCCGATGTGGACGCCCGGGTGTCGAGGTCGGGATCAGCGCGCAGGTGATGCCGACGTCCTCTTCGCCGCCGAGCAGGCGCTCCGGATCGTGGAGCCGGAAGGCGAGGCCGAGCAGCGGTCGCGACCGGGCCGAGCGTGATGTAGCGCTTCTCCCAGGTCACGCGCATGCCGAGGACTTCGCGCCCTTCCCAGATCCCCTTGCACACGACGCCACGGTCCGGGATCGCCGCCGCGTCCGACCCGGCGTGCGGGTTGGTCAGCGCGAAGCACGGGATCTCGAGGCCCTTCGCGAGCCGCGGCAGGTAGTGACGCTTCTGCTCCTCGGTGCCGTAGTGGAGCAGCAGCTCCGCCGGGCCGAGCGAGTTCGGCACCATCACGCTCACGGCCGCCGCGCTGCACCGGGTCGAGAGCTTCGTGACGACCTGCGAATGCGCGTAGGCGGAGAAGCCTTTGCCGCCGTAGGTCTTCGGGATGATCATCCCGAGAAAGCCCTTGTCCTTGATGTACTGCCAGGCGTGCGGCGGCAGGTCGCCGAGCGCATACGTGTCCCAGTCGGGCGCGATCCGGCACAGCTCCTCGGTCTCGCCCTCGAGAAACGCCTGCTCCTCGGCCGACAGCACCGGCTTCGGGAACGCGAGCAGCTTCGACCAGTCCGGCTTGCCGGAGAAGAGGTCGCCGTCCCACCACACCGTGCCGGCGTTGATCGCGGTCGCCTCGGTGTCCGACATCGGCGGCATCACCTTGCGGAAGATGGCGAGGACGCGGTTGCTCACGAGCGCGCGCCGGAGCGGCGGCACCGCGAGGATCGCGGCGATCGCCGCGAGCGGGGCGAGTAGTGCGAGTAACCAGAGCGAGCTCATGGGCTTGTCCCTGCGAAGTTTACGCCGCGCGTCGCGCGGGCCTTGTCGGTATGACCGCCGAACGCCCCGGCTTGTTCGCCGGCGAGCGGCCGCGGGCCTGACGGCCGCGGACCGGCGCGACGACCGGGTCCTGACGCGTGAGGTCGGGCAGCGGCGCCTTGAGCCCGGCGATCAGGAACGGCGCAAGGCGCGCGAGCAGCAGCCGGTCGTTCCCGGTCTCGGTGGGGTTGAGCGCCGCGATCAGCTTCCAGGCGTCGGCGCCGGCGAGCGTGTACGCGAGCGCGCCCATCATGAAGTGAAGCCGCCACGCCAGCTCGCGCGGCGCGATGTGCGGCAGCGCTCGGGCGAAGGCGTCCTTGAACCGGGCGATCGACGGCGCGTAGCGCTCCGAGAGGAACGCTCGCAGCGCCGGCGAGGGATCCACGTAGGCGCGACCGAGCAGCCGCAGAAAGTTCGACCCGCCGCGGCCGGTGTCGCGCGCGAGCGCGAGCGCGGGAATGAAGAGCGCGGCGAGGATCCGCTCGCAGGCGAGCGGCTTGCCGGCGGCCGACGCGCGCTCGGCCTCGAGCAGGGCGAGACGCTCCTCGTGCAGCACGTCGAGCCGCCGCGCGAGCATCGCCTGAAAGAGGCCCGCCTTGCCGCCGAAGTGGTAGTTGACCGCCGCGAGGTTGACCCGCGCCGCACCGGTGATCATCCGGCTCGACGTCCCGTCGTAGCCGTGCTCGAGGAACAGGCGCTCGGCGGCGTCCAGGATGCGGCCGGGGGTCACTGGACGAGCGGCGCGGCGGGCGCGGGGACTGGGCGGTCGGCATCGAACGAAGGTTTCAAACGACTGTTTGAATGTTAGTCCGGGACGGCGGCGTGTCAAGCGGCGGACGCCTCCCGGCGCGGAATCGGCCGCGCGCCGGCAGCGGCTAAGGCCTTGGCGACACTGGTGATCGGAGACTTGCGATCGGTGCGCGCTGCCCCAAGTTTAGAATGCGTTACCTAGGTTGCCCGCTCATTCGCCCGGAGTGTTCGCTTTGCGCCGTCACGATGCCGCTGCCCCGACCCCGACCCGAGCCGATCGGAGCCGGCGGGCGCACGCGGCGCAGCGAGTGGCGGGTGGTGCCGCTGCTCCTGCCCTATCTCTGGGAGTTCAAGGCGCGGGTCCTGATCGCGCTCGCGTTCCTCGTCGCGGCGAAGCTCGCGAACGTCATCGGTCCCGCTGGTCCTGAAGCAGATCGTCGATTCGCTCGATCCGCAGACCGCGGTGCTGGCGGTGCCGTTCGCGCTGCTCGCGGCCTACGGCCTGCTGCGGTTTTCCACGACGCTCTTCGCCGAGCTGCGCGACGTGGTCTTCGTCCGGGTGGCGCAGCGCGCGGTGCGCCGCGTCGCGCTCGAGGTGTTCCGGCACCTGCACAGCCTGTCGCTCCGCTTCCACCTCGAGCGCCAGACCGGCGGCGTGTCGCGCGACATCGAGCGCGGGACGCGCGGCATCTCGACGCTGCTCTCCTACATGCTGTTCTCGATCATCCCGGTGATCCTCGAGTTCGGCCTGGTGGCGGCGGTGCTGCTCGCCAAGTTCGACTGGCGTTTCGCGGCGATCACGTTCGGCGCGGTGGCGATCTACATCACCTTCACGATCCTGGTGAGCGAATGGCGGATCGAGATCCGCCGCAACGCGAACGAGCTCGACTCGCGGGCGAACACGCGCGCCATCGACTCGCTGCTCAACTACGAGACGGTCAAGTACTTCGGCAACGAGGAGTACGAGGCGCGGCGCTACGACGAGAACCTGCGCCAGTACGAATCGGCGGCGGTGAAGAGCGAGGCCTCGCTCGGCTTGCTGAACATCGGCCAGAGCCTCGTCATCGCGATCGCCGTGACGCTCCTGATGATCCTCGCCGGGGAGGGGGTAGCGGCGCGGACGCTCACGCTGGGCGATCTCGTGCTGGTGAACGCGCTCCTGATCCAGCTCTACATCCCGCTCAACTTCCTCGGCATGGTCTACCGCGAGATCAAGCAGTCGCTCGTCGACATCGACCGGATGTTCCGCCTCCTCGCGGAGAACCGGGAAGTCGCCGACCGGCCGGGTGCCGAGCCGCTGCCGGCGGGCCCGGCGGCGATCCGCTTCGAGCGGGTCGACTTCTCGTACGAGCCCAACCGGCAGATCCTGTTCGACGTAAGTTTCGACATCCCGGCGGGGACCAAGGTGGCGGTGGTCGGGCACTCCGGGTCGGGCAAGTCGACCCTGGCGCGCCTGCTCTACCGCTTCTACGACGTGACGAACGGGCGCATCACCGTGAACGGGGTGGACATTCGCGACGTCCGGCAGGCGAGCCTGCGCGGCGCCATCGGCATCGTCCCGCAGGACACGGTGCTCTTCAACGACGACATCCGGTACAACATCCGCTACGGGCGGCCGGACGCCACCGAGGACGAGGTGACCGAGGCGGCGCGTTCGGCGCACATCCACGACTTCATCGTGACGCTTCCGGACCAGTACGCGACGCGCGTCGGCGAGCGGGGCCTGAAGCTGTCCGGCGGCGAGAAGCAGCGGGTCGCGATCGCGCGGGCAATCCTGAAGAACCCGCGCATCCTGATCTTCGACGAAGCGACGAGCGCGCTCGACTCGAAGGCCGAGAAGGCGATCCAGGCCGAGCTCGACCGGATCGCCGAAGGCCGGACCACCCTGGTGATCGCCCACCGCCTGTCCACGGTAATGGACGCCGACCAGATCCTGGTCATGGATCACGGCCGGATCGTGGAGCGGGGCACCCACCGGGAGCTGCTCGAGGCCGCGGGGGCTTACGCCCAGATGTGGGCACTGCAGCAGCAGGAGGAGGCGGCGGCGGAGGAGGCCCCGGAGGGGCAGCCGACGGTCGCCGCCGCATGACCCGGCTTGCCAGACCCGGTGGCGGAGCGGGTAAATTCCTCATGACATTGTCAAGTTTTGGGGCTATCTCCTTCACATTGCTTGCCTATCCGGCGCAGGCCCAGTTAGACTTCTCGCCGTTTTCCCGCACCGGGCGGCAAAGGGGTCGAATAACCCGTCTTCCGCCCTGTTTTCGCCGGTTCCTGACGGCGGTGCGAGGTTATAAAGGGGGCTTTCCGGCGCGCGTGTTCGCGTGCCGGCAGCCGGCCGGAACCGAGCGACCTCGCTCGCCGGCCTGGACGAGGGAACGGGGGTATGCGGACTCTTTCACGCCTCGCGGCCGTCGTTGCCGCCATAGCCTGCGCGGGGCTCGCGCTGCCGGTGCTCGCCGGCGAGACGCCGAATCTCAAGTCGTCGGCCGCCCTGATCGTGGACGAGGAGACCGGGGAGGTGCTCTACGGCAAGAACGAGAGCGCCGTCGTCCCGATCGCGTCGATCACCAAGCTCATGACCGCGATGGTCACGCTCGACGCGGGCCTGCCGCTCGAGGAAACGATCACCGTGACCGCGGACGACGCGGAGGCGGGCACCGCGAAGCGCCGGGCGCGGCTGCCGGTCGGGGCCACCCTCACCCGGGCGGAATACCTGCAGCTCGCCTTGATGTCCTCCGAGAACCGCGCCGCGGCCCTGCTGGGACGCGCCTACCCGGGCGGGCGGGAGGCTTTCGTCAACGCGATGAACGCCAAGGCCCACGAGCTCGAAATGACCGACTCGCACTTCGTCGAACCGACCGGCCTCTCGAGCGAGAACGTGTCGAGCGCGGGCGACCTGGCGAAGCTCGTCCGGGCGGCGAAGGGCTACCCGCTGATCGCCGAGTACACGACCACGCCGAATGCGGACGTCACGATCCGGGGCCGGCGCACCTCGTTCGTCAACACCAACGGGCTCGTGCGGGGCGGCAGCTGGGAGATCGGCCTCTCCAAGACCGGCTTCATCAACGCCGCGGGCCGGTGCCTGGTGATGCAGGCGAAGGTCGCGACCCGGTCGCTGATCATCGTGCTGCTCGACTCGGTCGGGAAGTACACGCGCATCGGCGACGCGAACCGGATCCGCCAGTGGCTCGAGCCGGGGTTCACCCCGCCGGTTGCCGCGGTGCGCTCGCCCGCGCCGCGCGCGAAGCAGCAAGTCGCAGTCAGGCCCCACCGCGCGCCGAGCGATCGCGTGCGCATCGAGATCCAGCCGCCCAAGCCGCAGTGATCCGGCCGTGACGACCCCGCGACGATCGGGCGCGGGTGTCGTCCGGTACTACAACTTCCTCGGCGAGACCGCATCGTTCCGCGACGAGGTCCTCGCCGGCCTCGCCCTCCCGCAGAAGTCGATCCCGCCCAAGTACTTCTACGACGAGCGCGGCTCGAAGCTCTTCGAGGCGATCTGCGAGCTGCCGGAGTACTACCCGACGCGCACCGAGATGGCGATCATGGAGCGGTGCATCGGCGAGGTGGTGCGGCTCCTCGGGCCCGACACCCAGCTCGTCGAGTTCGGCTCCGGGGCGGGCGTCAAGACGCGGCTGCTGATCGAGCACCTCGAACCCTCCCTCTACGTCCCGGTCGAGATCGCCGAGAGCGCGCTCCGGGAGGCGTGCACCGATCTCTCTCGGCGCTTTCCCTGGCTCAACGTTAATGCGGTCGTCGCCGACTTCGCCCGCCCGCTCAAGCTGCCGGAGTTCCTCGGCGTGCCGATCAAGCGGAAGGTGGTCTACTTTCCCGGCTCGACGATCGGCAACTTCACGCCCGGGGAGGCGAGCCGGTTCCTCGCCAACGTGCGCGAAACGGTCGGCAGCGGCGGCATCCTGGTGATCGGCGTCGACCTGAAGAAGGACAAGCCGACGCTCGACGCCGCCTACGACGACGCGCAGGGGATCACCGCGCAGTTCAACCTCAACCTGCTCGCGCGCATCAACCGCGAGCTCGACGGCGACTTCCAGCTCAAGCGCTTCCGGCACAAGGCGTTCTACGACGAGGGTCGCGGGCGGATCGAGATGCACCTCGAGAGCCTGTACCAGCAGCACGTACACGTCGCCGGCCAGCGCTTCGAGTTCAAGGCGGGCGAGACCATCCACACCGAGATCTCGTGCAAGTACACGATCGACGAGTTCCGGCGGCTCGCAGCGCTCGCGCGGTTCCACGCCGAGGCGGTGTGGACCGATCCGGCGAACCTCTTTGCCGTTCACGCGATGATGGCGGTCTGACCGCGCGCTGCCGCCGAGCGAGCGCTATCCGGCCCAGACGAATACGACGCGCGCCGGCGCATGGTCGGTGACGTGCACCTTCCGGTCGAGCGTCTGCCCGGCGTGCGTGGCCTTCACGGTGTCCAGACCCAGCCGGAGCCGAACTTGCCGATCGCGGTACGGGTGAACAGGCTCCGCTCGCGTCGCAGGAGCCGAAGCGCCCAGCGATCGGGCGCGGGACCCGCCGTGCAGTTCAGCGGCCGCTGCTCGCGCCGACGATGAGGCCGAGGACCTCGGCCGGGCGCTCGACTTCGACCACGAGCTCGTCGTAAGGCTCGCCCGTTACCGCGATCACGACCGTCTGATCGGGGTGCGCGACGTCCCAGAACACCCGCTGGCCGTCGCGCGACAGCGTGCCCGGCGCCGGCAGCCGCCCCGGGCCGTCCGGCGAGCGGCGCAGGCCGTTCAGCCACGCCCGCGCGAGCTCGGGCTCGACCCGCACGCTGCGCACGCGGTCGAGCGGAAACTCGAGCCGGCTCTGCAGCACCCACAGCTTGCGCAGACCTCGCAGCTCCAACCGCAGTCTGCCGTCGGCAATCGATGCGCGAACCATCTTCAGCACTCCGTTGCCTGCGCGGCGGGGCGCTGACGGGCGCGAAATCTCGCGTTCACTCGGGTACTCCTGACTTCGTGACGGCCGAGCAGGATCGAGCTCGGCACACCCGGTTCACAGCAACGCCCGTGCCATCGCGCGAAGGCGTTGAACGGCAAGCGGAACGTGCGGCCGCGGGCGCTCGGCCGGTTCAATTCGGCCGCCCGTCCCGGAATCGATCGGCCGTAATGAGCCATGCGATCGCGCGGCCGGCGGCGCCCCCGCGGGGAGCGCCGGAGATTCAAGGAGATCCGCGCGTGGCACGGTGCGTGCTCGGGTGCGGCGGGAAGCGCGGGACGGCCAGAGCGCTGCCGCGCTTCCGCGCGCCGGTCGGGAGGAGGAATCGCGTTGATGAAAGCCCTGCTGGGGGTGTCGCGGGCGATCGATGGGCTCAACGAGCGCGTCGGCCGCCTGATCTATTGGTGCGTGCTCGTGATGGTGCTGGTGAGCGCCGCCAATGCGACCTCGCGTTACGCGCTCGACGTCGCCTCGAACGCCTGGCTCGAGCTGCAGTGGTACCTCTTCTCGGCCGTGTTCCTGCTGTGCGCGGGCTACACGCTGCTGCACAACGAGCACATCCGGATCGACATCGTCTCGTCGCTCCTTACGCGCCGCACCCAGGTCTGGATCGACGTCTTCGGCACGCTGCTCTTCCTGCTGCCGATGGCGACCTACATCCTGTGGCTGTCCTGGCCGATCTTCGTGAACGCCTGGACGAGCGGCGAGATCTCGGGCAGCGCGGGCGGCCTCGTCCGCTGGCCGGCGCGGCTGCTCGTCCCGGCGGGCTTCTTTCTCCTCACGCTCCAGGCGATCTCGGAGCTGATCAAGCGCATCGCGTTCCTGATGGGCCTGATCCCCGACCCGGTGGAGAAGCACGCCGACCCGGCGCTGGAGCAGCTGCAGGTCGACGGAGAGCCAGCGAAGTGACCGCGTTCCTCACCGCCTACATGGCGCCGCTGATGTTCTGCGCGCTCGTCGTCTTCCTGCTGCTCGGCTATCCGGTCGCGTTCGCGCTCGCCGCCCTGGGCCTCGCCGCCGGGTTCGTCGGCGTCGACCTCGGCCTCCTGCATCCCGCGCTGTTTCAGGCGCTGCCCGAGCGCATCTTCGGGATCATGTCGAACGACACGCTGCTCGCGGTGCCGTTCTTCACCTTCATGGGGCTCATCCTCGAGCGCAGCGGCATGGCCGAGGATCTGCTCGACACCATCGGCCAGCTGTTCGGGCCGATCCGTGGCGGGCTGGCCTATGCGGTGATCTTCGTCGGCGCGCTGCTCGCCGCGACGACCGGCGTCGTGGCGGCGTCGGTGATCTCGATGGGCCTGATCTCGCTGCCGATCATGCTGCGCTACGGCTACGACCGGCGCCTCGCGAGCGGGGTGATCGCCGCATCGGGCACGCTCGCGCAGATCATCCCGCCGTCGCTCGTCCTGATCGTGCTCGCCGACCAGCTCGGCCGCTCGGTCGGTGACATGTACGCGGGGGCGATCTTCCCGGGACTGATCCTCACCGGCCTGTACGTCCTGTACGTCGTCGGCCGGACGCTCGTGCACCCGGGATCGGCGCCGGCCCTGCCGCCGGAGGCGCGCCGGTTGCGCGGCTGGCGGCTTGCTTACCGCGTGGCGTTCGTGCTGATCCCGCCGCTCGCGCTGATCTTCCTCGTGCTCGGGACGATCTTCCTCGGGGTGGCGACGCCGACCGAGGGCGGCGCCATGGGCGCGACCGGCGCGCTCGCGCTCGCGCTCGTCAACCGGCGCCTGAGCTGGCCGCTGCTCAGGCAGGCGATGAACTCGACCGCGAAGCTCACCTCGTTCGTGATCTTCATCCTGGTCGGGTCGACGGTGTTCAGCCTGACGTTCCGGGGCGTGAACGGCGACCTGTGGGTCGAGCACCTGCTCACCAGCCTGCCCGGCGGCACGATCGGCTTCCTGATCGTGGTCAACGTGCTCACCTTCCTGCTCGCGTTCTTCCTCGACTTCTTCGAGCTCGCGTTCATCATCGTGCCGCTGCTCGGGCCAGTCGCCGAGAAGCTCGGCGTCGACCTGATCTGGTTCGGCGTGCTGCTGGGGGTCAACATGCAGACCTCGTTCATGCACCCGCCGTTCGGCTTCGCGCTGTTCTACCTGCGCAGCGTGGCGCCCGGGAAAGCGTACGCGGACAAGGTCACCGGCAGGCTGACCGCGCCGGTCACCACGGCTCAGATCTACTGGGGCGCGGTGCCGTTCGTGGTGATCCAGGTGATCATGGTCGCGATCGTCATCGCCTTCCCGAAGCTGGTGACCGGCAACATCGAACGGCTGAAGGTCGACCCGTCGAAGGTCCAGATCATCGTGCCCACCCCGGACTACGAAAGCCAGGAGCTCGAGCAGAGCGCCCCGCCGGACTTCGGCGCGCCCGGCGGGGCCGGCGCGGCTGCGCCGCGGCGGGACGCCAAGTAGGACGGCGGCGGCCCGCTCGCTCCGTCTAGCCCTTGCCGTTGCCGAGCTTGGAGAAGAACGCGTAGTTGTCGTACGTCGATTCGGCGACGCGGAACCAGAGGAACTGCTCGTCGCGGAACTTCTTCCATTGCGGGTAGACGCGCGCCCAGTGCTTGCTCTTCGCCTCGAGCTCGTCGTAGAGCTCGTACGAGGCCCGCTCGGCCGCGGCCATCACCTCGCGCGGGAACGGGCGCAGCACCGTGCCGCCCGCGACCAGGCGGCGCAGCGCCTGCGGGTTCTGGTCGTCGTACTTCGCCGGCATCCAGACGTTCGCTTCGCCGCAGGCGGCGACGAGCGCCGCCTGGTACGCCTTCGGCAGCTCGTTCCACTTCTTTTCGTTCACGAGCGTCATCAGGATCGGCCCGCCCTCCCAGAAGCCGGGGTAGTAGTAGTACTTGGCGACCTTGTTGAAGCCGAGCTTCTCGTCGTCGTAGGGGCCGACCCACTCGGCCGCGTCGATCGTGCCCTTCTCGAGCGCCGGGTAGATGTCGGGCCCGCCGATCAGCTGCGGCACGGCGCCGAGCTTCGCGAGCACCAGCCCCGCCATGCCGCCGATGCGGAACTTGAGCCCCTTCAGGTCGGCGGCCGACTTGATCTCCTTGCGGAACCAGCCGCCCATCTGGCAGCCGGTGTTGCCGGCGGGGATCGCGACGCAGCCGTACTCCTTGAACAGCGGCTCCATCGCTTCGCGCCCGCCGCCGAAATACCACCACGCGTTGTTCTGCCGCGTGTTCATGCCGAAGCAGACCGCGGTGCCGAGCGCGAACGTCGGATCCTTGCCGAAGTAGTAGTAGGTCGCGGTGTGACCGAGCTCCACGGTGCCCGCCTGGACGGCGTCGAGGACCTGCAACGCCGGCACGATCTCGCCGGCCGCGAAGGTGCGGATCTGGAACTTGCCGTCGGTGATCTCGCCGACCCGCTTCGCGACGAGCTCCGCGCCGCCGTACAGCGTGTCCAGGCTCTTCGGCCAGCTGGCGGCGAGGCGCCACTGGATGGTCGGCTGCGACTGCGCGATCGCCGGGGCCGCGACGGCACCCGCCGCGAGGCCGACGGCTGCCGTCTCGAGAAATGTTCGACGCTTCATGATGGCGCTCCTCCTTGCGGGTGACGCGCGGCACCTGTCCGTCGGCCGCGCTCCAGCGGTCCGAGCAACGGCCGTGCCACGCGCTAAAGCGTTGAAAACCGGCGCAGCGCGCAGCGCGTTAGCGGCTGTTTTGGGACGCGCCGTTCGCCGAACGGTTCATTTGCGCCGCGCGACTCGGCTAAGCGGCTCCCCGCCCGTGGCCGGCGTCATGCCTAAGGCCTCCCAGGCGGCAATCCGGCTACGCGCCGCACGCCGGCGGCGGGCGCGGTCTAACATGACGCCCGGCGGCGCTTCCATGAGAGCCATCCTCCTCCGCCCGATCCAGCTCGCCTCGCTCGGGCTCGTGCTTCTGATGCTCGCCTCGATCGGCATCATGGGCTGGCTCGACTGGCGGAGCCTCGGCCGGCTCGCGCACATCCAGTCGGGCGTCGCCGAGATCCAGGCGATCCAGAACGCCGGTCTCGAGATGCAGCGCCTCCTGATCGAGGATGTGTCCGGCGTGTCGCCGCTCGATCGCGTGCGGCTCGCGGCGGCGGGCGAAGCGCTGGCGAAGCTCGCCTCGCCGGAACGCGCGCTCGACCCCGGAACGGTGGCCAGGCTCGCACAGGCGCAGCGGGCGCTCGGCGATGCGAGCCGCCCGCCGGTCGCGGCGCTCGGCGACGCGCTGCTCGCGTTGCGGCAGGCGCTCGACGACGAGACGCGCGCCGAGCTCGCGCTGCTCGACGTGGTGGACGAGGACTCGCGGACCGAGATGCGGCTGGTCGCGGCCGCGATCGCGCTGCTCCCGGGCGGGCTGCTGCTCGCGCTCTGGCTCGCGCGCGAGCGCATCTTCCGGCCAATCGACAACCTCAAGGAGCTGCTCGCGGGCCTCGGCGAGGGCAACTTCCGGCCGGTGCCGGTGCATAGCGTCGATCCCCTGCTGCTGCCGCTCTTCGACAACTACAACCGCATGGTGCGGCGGCTGGCGGAGCTCGAGCAGCGGCATCGCGACCACGCCGGGGAGCTCGAGCGCGAGGTGCGCGCCGCCACGCAGGCGCTCCTCCAGCAGAGCCAGAGCCTCGCCCGCGCGGAGCGGCTCGCGGCGGTCGGCGAGCTCGCGGCGGCCGTCGCCCACGAGCTGCGCAACCCGCTCGCCGGGATCCACCTGACGCTCGCGAACCTCCGCCGCGAGATCCCCGACGCGGCGCTCGCCCGCCGCCTCGACCTCGTCGTCGGGGAGCTGCAGCGGATCACGCGGCTCCTCAACGAGCTCCTCGCCCCCTCGCGCCACGTGCCCGAGCCGCGGCGCGTGGTCCGGCTCGCGCCGCTCGTCGACGAGCTGCTGCAGCTCACGCGCTATCAGGCCCCGCCGCAGCTCGAGCTCGAGGCGCACGTCCCGGCCGATCTCGAGTGGGAAGTGCCGCCCGACGGGTTGCGGCAGGCGCTGCTCAATCTCGTGCTGAACGCGATGCAGGCTGTCGGCGACGGTCCGGGCCGGATCACGATCGAGGCGCGGCGCGACGACGGCGCGGTGCGCGTGGCGGTCCGCGACGACGGGCCGGGGTTTCCGGACGCGCTGCTCGCCGGCGGCGCGCGGGCGTTCGCGAGCGGGCGCGAGGGCGGCACCGGTCTCGGGCTCGCGATCGCGCAGCGCTTCGCGCGCGAGATCCAGGGCGAGCTCAGGCTCGGGAACCGCGCGCCGGGCGGCGCGTGCGCGGAGCTGCGGATTCCCGATGTCAGCGGCGCTCACTGACACGCTGCTCCTGATCGAGGACGAGGAGCTGCTCGGCGACGAGCTCGCGCGGCATCTGCGGCGCGAGGGCTGGGAGGTGGCGCGCGCGCGGACGATAGCCGACGCGAAGCGCCTGCTCGTCGACCGTGCCGTCGACCCCCTGGTGGTGCTGTCGGACATGAGCCTGCCCGATGGCAACGCGCTCGACCTGCTCGAGGGGATCCGGGGGCACGCCGCCCAGGGGGAGTGGATCTTCCTCACCGGCTACGGAACGATCGGCGATTCGGTGCGCGGCGTGCGGCTCGGCGCGTACGACTTCCTCGAGAAGCCCTGCGAGCTCGAGCGGCTCGATCTCGTCGTCGCCGGCGCCGCGCGCAGCGCCCGCGCCCAGCGCCGGCTCCGCGAGCAGAACGCGGCGCAGAACCGGCGCTACACGACCGAGGCCTTCATCGGCAAGAGCGAGGCCGCGCGCCGGGTGCGCGAGATGCTCGCGAGGCTCGCGGGCGTGCCGTTCAGCGCCGTGCTGCTCGCCGGCGAGACCGGAACCGGCAAGGGACTCGCCGCCCGGATCCTGCACCACGGCGGTCTGCGCCGGGACGGGCCGCTCGTCGAGATCAACTGTGCGGCGCTGCCGCGCGAGCTGCTCGAGTCCGAGCTCTTCGGCCACGAGGCGGGCGCGTTCACCGGGGCGAAGGGCCGACGGCGCGGCCTGATGGAGCAGGCCCACGCGGGGACGCTCTTCCTCGACGAGATCGGCGAGATGGAGCGCGAGCTGCAGGCGAAGCTCCTGAAGGCGATCGAGGACCGGCGCTTCCGGCGCGTGGGCGGCGGCGACGAGATCGCCGTCGACGTGCAGATCGTGGCCTCCAGCAACCGCGACCTCGCCGAGCGGGTCAGGGAGGGCGCGTTCCGGGCCGATCTCTACCACCGCCTGAGCGTGTTCAGCCTGGAGCTGCCGGCGCTGCGCCGCCGGCGCGAGGACATCCTCGACCTCGTGCCGCTCTTCGTCGCCGAGTTCGACGCCAAGGCCGGAAAGTCGGTGCGCGTGATCCCGGACCCGGTATGGTCACGGCTGATCGCCCACGACTGGCCGGGGAACGTGCGCGAGCTCCGCAACGTCGTGGAGCGCTGCGTGCTCCTCGCCGAGAACGAGGTCTTCCCGGCGCAGTGGCTGCACCTCGAGCGCGACGCGGCGCACCCGGCGGCGGACCGGGCGGTGCTCGACGGGCGGGATCTCGCGCTGCCGCTCGACGGCAGCATGAGCCTGGAGGAGATGGACCGCACGATCATCCAGGCCGCGCTCGAGCGCTCGAACCGCAACGCGACGGCGGCGGCGCGGCTGCTCGGCAGCACCCGCCAGACGCTGCGCTACCGGATCCAGAAGTACGGGCTGAAATCCGACGACTAGCGCGCCGCTAGGACGTCAGGAGGTACGTGGCGACCAGTACCCCGAGCGCGGCGAGCGCGTACGCGCTCACGGCTGCGAGGTTCACCGCGTAGCCGCGCGGAATCTCGGTCGAGCCCAGCTCGGCGACGAGACGCCGGTACTGCACCGCCGCGACCAGGCAGGTTCCCACGGCGAGGATCACCATCGACACGCCGGTCGCGAGCGCGAGCAGCTCCTGCCGCGGCGACGGCTCGTGGCCGGCGATGAGGTGCAGGTAGAGCCCGAACTTGGCGACCACGAACCCGAGGCCCATCAGGGCGATCGCGGTGCGCACCCAAGCGAGCAGGGTGCGCTCGGCCGCGAAGAGGACGCGGGGGTCGTTCAGGAAAGCCATCGCGCCGCGGCCGCCCTAGGCAGCCTGCCCGCGATACCCGATGGCGCGCGAGATCTTCTCGGCCGTGTCCCGCACCATCGCCGACCAGCCCGGCTTCATCCGTTCCGCGGGCGAGGAGATCGAGAGCCCGGCGACGAGCGCCCCGGTGTCGTCGCGGATGCCGGCGCCGATGCAGCGAACGCCGAGCTCCGCCTCCTCGTTGTCGATGGCATAGCCCTGGCGGCGGACGCGGTCGAGCTCCTTCTCGAGGGCGCTCAGCGCGTGGATCGTGTTCTTGGTGAACGCCGGCAGCGCCGTCCGCTCGGCATAGGTCTTCAGGCCCTCGGCGCCGTCCTCGAGCAGGAAGAGCTTCCCGACCGCGGTGATGTGGAGGGGCGCGCGGGCGCCGATGATGTTCACTACCCGCATCAGCGACCGGCCGCTCGAGGTGCGCTCGATGTAGACGATCTCATCGTCGCGGCGGACCGAGAGGTTGACCGCCTCACCGGTCGCCGCGTGCAGCTCGCGCATGAACGGCAGCGCGTGCTCGCGAACGCTGATCCGCGACTTCACCAGGTTTCCGAGCTCGAGCAGCCGCATCCCCAGGCGGTAGCTGCCCTGATCCACCCGTTCGACCATCCGGTCGCGGACGAGCGCCGTCAGGATCCGGTGCGCGGTGGACGGATGGAGCTCGGCTTTCCCCGACGCGAGCTTGAGGCTCACCGCGTCGGGCGACTCGGCGAGGACGTCGAGCAGCCGCATCATCCGCTCGATGACCTGGATGGAGTTCTTGGATTCCTTGTCGTTCATTGGGCTACCTTGTCGCTGCGCGACAAGGATTCGCGCTCGGGGCGGCCCGGCGCGCTCCTGCGACTATCGCAGCCGGCGAAATTCTACCCCACCATCCGGGAGCGGGGCGCGGAACGCTGTGATACGCTCGCGCGAGCCTCCCGCCGATTCCAACAAGCAGATGCGCGTCGGCCTCTTCGTGACCTGTCTCGTCGATCTCATGCGCCCGAGCATCGGCTTCGCGGCGATCAAGTTGCTCGAGGCGGCCGGGTGCGAGGTGCAGGTGCCGCCGACGCAGACCTGCTGCGGACAGCCGGGCTACAACTCCGGCGACCGTGCGTCGGCCCGCGCGCTCGCCGCCAAGCTGCTGGACGAGTTCGAGGCGTGCGAGTACGTCGTCGCGCCGTCGGGCTCGTGCGCCGGCATGATCCGGACCCACTACCCCGATCTCTTCCGGGATGACGCCTATATGCTCGGCCGCATCGAACGCCTGTGCGCGCGCGTGTACGAGCTCACCGACTTCCTGGTCAACGTCGCCGGGCTCGCGGCCGTCCCCGGCGGGTACTCCGGCACCGTCACCTACCACGACTCTTGCTCGGGCCTGCGCGAGCTCGGCGTCAAGCACCAGCCGCGCGCGCTCCTCGGGCGCATGCCCGGCGTCGCGCTGAAGGAGATGGACGAGTGCGAGCAGTGCTGCGGCTTCGGCGGCACGTTCGCGGTCAAGTTCGGCGACGTTTCGGCGGCGATCGCCGACCGCAAGTGCGCCGCGATCGAGGCGACCGGCGCCGGCGCGGTGGTCCTCGGCGATCTCGGCTGCATGCTGAACCTCGAGGGCCGGCTCCGCCGGCGCGGGAACGAGACGGTCAAGGTGCTGCACGTGGCCGAAGTCCTCGCGGGCGCGCTTGTTCCCGAGAGTCCCTGATGCACGTCCACTCGATGCACTTCAAGGCCCGGGCCGGCAGCGCGCTCGCGGACGACGTGCTGCAGGCGAACCTGCGCAAGTTCGGCGCGAGCGGCTTCGCGCTCAGCCGCGCGAAGGTAGTGGAGGCGTACGGGGCGGCCGAGTTCGAGCACCTGCGCACCGCCGGCGCCGCGATCCGGGACCGCGCGCTCGCGACCCTGGACGCCTACATCGAGCGCTTCGAGCGCGAGGCGACCCGTCGTGGCGCGACCGTGCTCTTCGCCGAGACCGGGGTCGAGGCCTGCGACCTCGTGCTCGAGATCTGCCGCCGCCACGGCGTGAAGAAGGCGATCAAGTCGAAGTCGATGCTGTCCGAGGAAGCCGGGCTGAACGAAGCGCTCGCCGCCGCCGGCGTGGAGCCGGTGGAGACCGATCTCGGCGAGTACATCATCCAGCTCGCCGGCGAGGCACCCTCGCACATCATCGCGCCGGCGGTCCACAAGTCGAAGGACGAGGTCGCCGACCTCTTCGCCGTGCACCACCGCCAGCCGCGGAAGACCGACATCGGCGAGATGACCCGCGAGGCGCGGGCGGTCCTGCGCGGCCATTTCGTGTCGGCGGACCTCGGCATCTCCGGCGGCAACTTCCTGATCGCGGAGACGGGCTCCGGGCTCGTCGTGACCAACGAAGGCAACGGCCGGATGGTGACCACGCTGCCGCGCGTGCACGTCTGCATCACCGGCATCGAGAAGGTCATTCCGACGCTCGAGGACTTCGCGGCGCTGTTGCGCCTCCTCACGCGGTCGGCGACCGGCCAGCCGATCTCGAACTACGTGAGCGTGTTCACCGGGCCGCGCCGCGAGGGTGACCGTGACGGCCCGGAGCACATGTACTTCATCCTGGTCGACGCCGGACGCACGAATCTCGTCGGCGGGGACATGCAGGAGATGCTCCGCTGCATCCGCTGCGGCGCCTGCATGAATCACTGTCCGGTGTACAAGACGGTCGGCGGACACGCCTATGGGTGGGTCTATCCGGGGCCGATGGGTGCAGTGCTGACGCCGTCGTACGTCGGGCTCGAGAACGCGCTCGACCTGCCGCACGCGGCGACGCTCTGCAACCAGTGCGGCGTCGTGTGCCCGGTGCGCATCCCCCTGCCGGAGCTCCTGCGCAAGCTGCGCGAGAAGCAGGTCGAACGGCGTTTGCGACCGAAGACCGAGATGCTGGCGTTGCGCGCGTGGGCGTGGATGGCGCAACGTCCGAGGCTGTACGCGATCGCGACGCGCTGGGCTGCGCGGTTCCTGCGCGTCCTCGCCGGCAGCGCGCGGCGCATCCACCGGCTGCCGGGCGCGTCCGGCTGGACCCGCCAGCGCGACTTTCCTGCGCCGCGAGGCGCGGCGACATTCCGCGATCTTTACCGGAAGACCCGGGCCTCCGGCTAGACTTCGAATTTCGGCGCGCTCGGCTCGAGGGCGCCCGGGTCCGACCCCATTAGCAGGAGGTTCGCCATGAACAAGCCCGTCGACGCAGCGCTCGCCGTCCCCCTCTGGATCGGCGGCAAACCGGCCGGATCGCTCTCGGGCCGCGCCGGCGAGGTCACCAATCCGGCGACCGGCGCCGTCACGAAGCGCGTCCCGTTCTGCAGCGCCGCCGACATCGACGCGGCGGTGAAGGCGGCGCAGGCCGCCTATCCCGACTGGCGCGACGCGCCCGCGCTGCGGCGCGCCCGCGTGATGCAGCGATTCCTGCAGCTGCTCCAGCAGGAACAGAAGGCGCTTGCGCGCATCGTCACCGAGGAACACGGGAAGACGCTGCCCGACGCGATGGGATCGGTACAGCGGGGGATAGAGGTGGTCGAGTTCGCCTGCGGCATCCCGCACCTCCTGAAAGGCGAGTACTCCGAGAACGTCGGCACCGGCGTGGACACCCACACGGTGCGCCAGCCGGTCGGGGTGTGCGCCGGGATCACGCCGTTCAACTTCCCGGTGATGGTCCCGCTGTGGATGTTCCCGGTCGCGATCGCCTGCGGCAACACGTTCGTGCTCAAGCCGTCCGAGAAAGTGCCGTCCGCCTCGATCCGGATGGCCGAGCTCTTCAAGGAAGCGGGGCTCCCCGACGGCGTGTTCAACGTCGTCCATGGCGACAAGGAGGCGGTCGACGCGATCCTCGCCCATCCCGGGATCAACGCCGTGTCCTTTGTCGGCTCGACGCCGATCGCCAAGTACATCTACGAAACCGGTGCGCGGCACGGCAAGCGCGTGCAGGCGCTCGGCGGAGCGAAGAACCATGCCGTCGTGCTCCCCGACGCCGACCTCGAGTTCGCCGCCGACGCGCTGATCGGCGCCGCGTACGGCTCGGCGGGCGAGCGCTGCATGGCGATCTCCGCGGTCGTGGCGGTCGGCACCGCGGCCGATCCGCTGGTCGCGCTGCTCAAGAAGAAGGCGGAAGGCGTCAAGGTGGGGCCCGGCGACCGGGACGGCGTGGACATGGGGCCGCTCGTGACGAAGGCGCACCGCGACAAGGTGAAGGGCTACGTCGACCTCGGCGCGAAGGAAGGCGCGAAGCTCGTCCTCGACGGGCGCGGCCTCGCGGTCAAGGGCCACGACGAGGGGTTCTTCCTCGGCACGACGCTGTTCGACAACGTCACGACGCAGATGAAGATCTACCAGGACGAGATTTTCGGACCGGTCCTGATCGTGCTGCGCGTCGACACGCTCGAGGAGGCGATCGCGCTGGTGAACGCGAACCCGTATGCGAACGGCACGGCGATCTTCACCGAGTCGGGCGGCGCCGCGCGCCGCTTCGAGAACGAAATCCAGGTCGGCATGGTCGGGATCAACGTGCCGATCCCGGTGCCGGTCGCGTTCTACTCGTTCGGCGGATGGAAGTCCTCGCTCTTCGGCGACCTGCACGTCCATGGCGCGGAGGGCGTGAAGTTCTACACCCGGACCAAGGCGGTCACCACCCGGTGGCCGCATCAGGACACACCCGCGCCCGGCCTCAACATGCCGACGCTGGGGTGAGTGAACCCTAGGGAGACAAAAATGACCGTTCGCCGCTGCCGCATCGCTGTCGTCGCCACCGCCGCGTTGATCGCGGCGTGCGCGCCCGACGAGTACAAGCCGTCGCCGGGCTACGACGGGTTTCTCGATCTCATCGGACATGTCTGCTACCCGGACACGATCGGCGGCGTGCTCGTGAAGGAGCTCGCGCAGGGCAATGCGTCCGGCGACGTCGCCTCCGGCTTCCTGGACTGGACCTCGGATCTCTACTACGGCAAGCTGAGCCCGGAAGGCTACCGGCAGAACATCCTCGCCTTCACCTCGGGCGGTGCGGCAACGAACAAGGGGATCGACTGCGTCATCGCGAACCTGCCGGGTGCGCGGCCCGGGGCACCGGGGCGACCTGCGGGAGGGATGTCGCGGGACGGAGTCCCGCCGCCGCCGCAGTGAGCCGCCGGGGCGGGCCGGCCATGCCCGGGGCGCGGACGGGCCGAGGTCAGCTTGCGTCCGACGCGACGTTGCCGAGCCACACGTCGAGCGCGCGGCTCATGCCATCGGAGTCCCCCGCGAGCCCGGCGAGGACCCGCAGGCGCGGCGCGATCGAGGCGGTGAACGCCGCGAGCGGCACCTCGAGCGCGGCGGTCTCGGCGCCGAGGCACGGCGGCCGACGGGCGCGCAGCACGACCGGCTCGATCATCGTTTCGCGGAGGTACGCGAGCGCGCGCGCCGCCTGGTCGAAGACCCGCGCCGATTCGGGGAGCAGGCCGGCGAGCCCCTCGAGCCATTGAAGCCAGAACTCGACCGTCGAGGCGAAGACGTAGCCGGTGGGGGCGCTCGCCATCGCGCCGAGCGCGCGGTCCGCCCACTTGAGCGCGAGCGCGGGGCGGAGCGCCGCGAGCTTCGCGTTGATGCTCTCGTCGCCGCGCGCGAGCAGCCCGCCGAGCGCGGCGCCCGGGTTGGCGACGGTACCGGTGATGACGAGCTTCAGCACCAGGTCGGCGCCGCGAGTGCCGCTCGCCGGCTCGACGACGTCGAGCGCGGCGATGTCGCGCGCGGCGGTCGAGACGATGGCGGCGTCGCCGTCGTGGCAGAGGGGAACCGGCAGGACGCCGCCGCGGAGCACGCCTTCGTGGATCAGGCTGCGCACCCGCGCGAAGACCTCGGCGCGGCGCTCGGCGACGACGCGCTTCGCATACTCCGGGTAGAAGTTTTCGAGCAGGGGCCCGATCGGACCGTGACCGCGGCCGGCGAAGAAGAGGGCGTGGTGGGCGAGGCGCGCGATGCCGTGCTCGTCGAGGCGATCCCAGCTCGCGCCGTCCTCGAGCGCGGCCCGCACGGTGGCGGGGCAGAGCGATGAATCCATGTTCCAGAAGGCCGAAGCTTAACGTGCGAAGATACGGCCGCAGGTAACCTCCGGTCTTGACCGGAGACGCCAGATGCTTGTCCCCAGCGGCCACGCTCGTAGATGGATAGTCTCAGCCCTGCGGCAGACGGCAGCACCGCGCTGCTGTCGCCGGCCATCAACCTGTGGCGCGCGCTCGAGGCGCGGCAGGATCGATCCGGCGCCGATCTTCCGCGCCGCCGGCGTCGATCCCGCCACGCTCGGCATTCCCGGCAGGCGGGTGCACCGAGCGCACTGCGCTGCGGCTCGATGCAGGCCGCCGAGAAGGCCGTAAGCGACCCTGCCCTCGGCATCGACGTAGCGCGGCAGATGCACGGAACCGCTTCGCATGCGCTCGGTTACGCGTGGCTTGCGAGCGCCACGCTCGGGGAGGCCTTTCGCCGGCTCGTCCGGTACACGCGCGTGGTGACCGAGATGTGGTCGCCGCGACTCGAGGAGGGCGCCGAGGACGTGCGGATCACCTACGTGTTCCGGCTCGGGGCTGCGGCGCGCCGGCCCGACTGGCTCCACGACTGGCTCGCCGCTGGCGCGGTCCAGCTCTCCCGGCTGATCTGCGGCGAGTCGTTCGCGCCGCTCGAGGTCGCGCTCGTCCGCGAGCAGCCGCCCGACGTCGCACCGTTCGACGCGTGGTTCCGCGCCCCGATCGTGTGGCGCGCGCCGCAGGTGAGCCTGCTGTGCTCGAGCGAGGATTGGTCGCGCCCGCTCCCGACCGGCAACCCCGAGGTCGCGGCGGCGACCGAGCGCGTCGCGCTCGACTATCTGGCGCGGCTCGACCGCAATGACACGGTCACGCAGGTGAGGCAGCGCATCCGCGATAGCCTGCCCTCGGGCGTGCCGTCGCAGGCCGAGGTCGCGCGCGCGCTCGCGCTTGAGCCCGCGGACGCTCGCCCGGCGGCTCGAGGAGGCGGGGACGAGCTTCACCGGGCTCCTCGACGAGACCCGCCGCGCCCTCGCCGAGCAGTACCTCCAGCGCACCGACTACTCGGTGGCGGAGGTCGCCTACCTCGTCGGGTTCGCGGAGGCGTCGAGCTTCAACCGCGCGTTCCGGCGCTGGACCGGACGGCCCGCCGGGGGACGCGCGCGGGCAGTGAGGCGCGGCTACAGCCAGCCCGCCTTGTGGAACCGCCAGGCGAGGACGGCGTCGATCACGACCATCGCGGCGACCGCCAGCGGGTAGCCGAGCGTCCAGTCGAGCTCCGGCATGTGCTTGAAGTTCATGCCGTAGATGCCGGCGATCATCGTCGGGATCGCGACCAGCGCGGCGTAGGACGCGAGCCGCTTCGTCATCTCGTTGTCCTGGAGCTGGATGAAGGACAGGCTCACCTGCATCGCGGTGGTGATCCCGTCGCGGATGCCGTCGATCGTCTGGTTGATCCGGCCGAGGTGGTCGTAGACGTCGCGGAAGTACTCCTGCGTCCCGACGCAGACCTGCGGCACGCGGCCGCCGTACAGTTTGCCGACGCCCTCGGCGAGCGGCCCGGACGCGTGCCGCAGCACCATCAGCTTCTGCTTGAGGCTGTAGAGCGCTTCGATGTTCCGGCGAGCGAGGCCGCCGGCGAAGATCTGCTCCTCGGTGTTCTCGAACTCGGTCTCGAGCGCGTCGAGCACCGGGAAGTAACGCTCGACCACGGCGTCCATCAGCGCGTACAGCACGACGCCCGATCCGTGGCGCAACAGCTCGGGCTCGCCCTCGAAGCGGGCCCGCACGTCGGCGAAACCGCGCTTGGTGCGGCTGCGGACGGAGAGCACGTAGTTCGGGCCGGCAAAGATGTCCACCTCGCCGATGCGCAGGCTCTTTCCCTCCAGCTCCACGGTGTGCAGGACGACGAAGAGCGAGTTGCCGTACTCCTCGATCTTCGGCCGCTGGTGGCCGGACTGCGCGTCCTCGACCGCGAGCTCGTGCAGGCCGAACTCGGCCTGCATCGCCTCCAGCTCCCCCGGGTCGGGCTCGTAGAGAGCCACCCACACGAAGCAGTCCGGCCGCCTGACGTACTCGCCGATCTCGTTGCGGCCGATGTCGGCGAGCTTCCGGCCGTTCTGGTAGGCGACGCAGTTGATCAGCATGAGGTCTCCTCCCGGTGCGGCGGGAAGGATACGCCGCGCGCCCGGTTCGGCGTTAACCTCGCGATCGCAGGGGCGAACGATGACCGAAGCCGATCCCGCGTCCGGAGGACCCGCCCGCAGCCGCCGCGCCCGGTTTCCCGGAGGTGCGGGCGGTGGACGCCCGCGCGCCTTGGCGCTGGCTCACCGCGGGCTGGCAGGACTTGCGCGCCGCGCCGGGTCCGAGCCTCTTCTACGGCGTCGTGCTCGCGGCCATGGGCTTCCTCCTCACGCATTCGCCGGGGAAGGGCGCGGTCGAGCTCGCATTCCTCACCGGCTTCCTCATCGTCGGCCCGTTCCTGCTCATGGGCCTCTACGACATCAGCCGCCGGGTGCGCGCGGGGAGCGGGTGATGCTGGGACCGACGCTCACGGCATGGAGGGCGAACGCTCCGGCGATCGGCTTCTACGCGCTGATCCTCGCGCTGCTGCTCGCGGTCTGGATCCGGATCTCGATCGTGGTCGTGGCGCTGTTCTTCGAGGGCAGCGCGCCGAGCGTCGAAGCGCTGGCGAAGAGCGTGCTCGACTCTCCGGACACGCTCGCGTTCGCGGCGGTCTATGCCGCGGCCGGCGTCGGCTTCGCACTCCTCGTCTTCGCGACCTCGGCGGTCTCGCTCCCGCTCCTGCTCGACCGCCCGCAGGACGGACACGGTGACCGCGATGATCACGAGCTTCAACGCCGTGCGGAAGAGCTTCTGGCCAATGCTGCTGTGGGCAGCGATCGTCGTTGCGCTGACCGCCGTCGGGTTCGCGACCTTCTACCTGGGGCTGGTGGTCGCGCTGCCGCTCGTCGGGCACGCGACCTGGCACGCTTATCGCGACGTCGTCGCCTGAGGCGCACCTTGCGCGCGGGCCGGCAGTACCGTGGCGAGCTCGTCCCGCGCGCGAAGCAGCATCTCCTCGGTCGTTTCCCAGTCGACGCACGCGTCGGTGACCGAGACGCCGTACTTGAGCTGCGCGAGGTCGGCGGGGATCGGCTGGTTGCCGGCCGCGAGGTTCGACTCGACCATCAGGCCGACGATCGAGCGGTTGCCCTCGCGGATCTGGTGCGAGCAGTCGTGGAAGACGAGCGGCTGCAGCGCGTGGTCCTTGAGCGAGTTCGCGTGCGAGCAGTCGACGACGATGTTCGCCGGGAGCTTCGCCGCGGCGAGCGCCTTCTCGGCGAGCCGGACGCTCACCGTGTCGTAGTTCGGCCGCCCGCCGCCGCCGCGGAGCACGAGGTGGCCGTAGCGGTTCCCGGTCGTGCGGACGATGGCCGGCCGGCCCTGCGGGTTGATGCCGAGGAAGCTGTGCGGCTGCGCGGCCGAGCGGATCGCGTTGACCGCGACCTCGAGCCCGCCGTCGGTCCCGTTCTTGAATCCCACCGGCGCCGACAGCCCGCTCGCCATCTCGCGGTGGGTCTGCGACTCGGTGGTGCGGGCGCCGATCGCGTACCAGCTGATCAGGTCGCCGAGGTATTGCGGCGAGAGCGGGTCGAGCGCCTCCGAGCCGGCCGGCAGGCCGAGCGCCGCGAACTCCGCGAGCAGCTTGCGCGCGCGGACGATGCCCTCGTCGATGCGAAACGAGTCGTCCATGTGCGGGTCGTTGATGAAGCCCTTCCAGCCGGCGACCGTGCGCGGCTTCTCGAAGTACACCCGCATCACGACGAACAGCGTGTCGCGCACGCGCTCGGCGAGGCGCGCGAGGCGCCCGGCGTATTCGAGCGCCGCGGCCGGATCGTGGATCGAGCACGGGCCGATCACCACGAAGAGGCGCGGATCCCTGCGGTCCAGGATCGCCCGGACGGTCGCGCGTCCGCGGGCGACCGTCTCGGCCGCCGCCGACGCGAGCGGCACCTCGGCCTGCACCGCCTCCGGCGTCGGCATGTCCTCCATGCCGGCGACGTTGACGTTGTCGAGCTGTTCGGTGTTCATGTCCCTGTCATCCCCGGGAACGGCAATTATGCGCTCCGCGGCTGTAGAATCGACGGCCTTCTCCGGGGACAGTCATGACCGATCTCTCAGCACTCGACCTCGACGCCTACTGGATGCCGCTCACCCCGAACCGCGCGTTCAAGCGGTCGCCGCGGCTCGTCGTCGGCGCGAAGGACATGTACTACACGACCGCCGACGGCAAGCAGGTGCTCGACGGTCTCGCCACCCTGTGGTGCGTGAATGCGGGGCATTGCCGGCCGAAGATCGTGGCGGCGATCGGCCGGCAGGCCGGGGTGCTCGACTACGCTTCGTCGTACTCGCTCGGCCACCCGCTCGCGTTCGAGGCCGCGCACCGCGTCGTCGCGCTCGCGCCGGAAGGCATCGGGCACGCGTTCTTCACCAATTCGGGCTCGGAAGCGGTGGAGACCGCGCTCAAGATCGCACTCGCGTACCACCGCTTGCGGGGCGAGGCGACGCGCACCCGGTTCGTCGGCCGCGAACGCGCGTTCCACGGCGCCAATTTCGGCGGGATCTCGGTGGGCGGCGTTCCGGCGTACCGGAAAGCGTTCGCCGCCGGCCTGCTGCCGGGCGTCGACCATCTGCGGCACACGCAGGACCTGGAGACGCGGGCGTTCGTGCGCGGCGAGGCGGCGACGGGCGTCGAGCTTGCGGACGAGCTCGAGAACCGGATCATCCCGCTCCACGATGCCTCGAACATCGCTGCGGTGATCGTCGAGCCGGTGGCCGGCGCGGGCGGCGTCCTCGTGCCCGCCGCGCGGATACCTGAAGCGGCTGCGCGAGATCTGCGACCGGCACGGGATCCTCCTCATCTTCGACGAGGTGATCACCGGGTTCGGGCGGCTCGGAAAGCCGTTCGCGAGCCAGTTCTTCGGCGTCACGCCCGATCTCATCACGTTCGCGAAAGGCATCACCAGCGGCACCGTGCCGATGGGCGGCGTCCTCGCAAGCAGGGCGATCTACCGCACGTTCATGGACGCATCGGCCGCCGGGGTCGAGCTCTTCCACGGCTACACCTACTCCGGGCATCCGCTCGCGGCGGCGGCCGCGCTCGCCACCCTCGACACCTACGCCGAGGAGCGGCTCTTCGACCGGCCGAACGAGCTGGCGAGCGAGTTCGAGGACGCCGTGCACTCGTTCCGCGGGCTGCCGCACGTCATCGACTGCCGCAACCTCCAGCTGATCGGCGCGATCGAGCTCGCGCCCCGTCCCGGTGCGCCGGGCGCGCGGGCGCTCGAAGTGCACGCCAAGGCCTGGGACCGCGGCGTGTTCGTGCGGCCGATCGGCGACACGATCGCGTTCTGCCCGCCGCTCATCGCCGAGGCGAAGCATCTCGACCAGATGTTCGGCGTCGTCGCCGACATCGTGCGCGAGGTTGCCTGAACGCCCGCGCCGTGCAATAGTCGCCCGCGATGCTGGACCCCGCGATCCGGATCAACGAGGCGCGCTTCTGGCGCACCGTCGAGCGCTCCGGCGCGATCGGCCCCGGACGCCCGGGCGGCCTGAGCCGCCTCGCGCTGTCCGACGTCGATCGCGAGATGCGCGACCAGTTCGTCGGCTGGTGCCGCGAGTCCGGCTACGCGGTGACCGTCGATCGCGTCGGGAACATCTTCGCGCGGCGCGCGGGCACGGACGCGAGCCTCGCGCCGGTGGTCATCGGCAGCCATCTCGACACCCAGGTGAACGGCGGCAAGTACGACGGCGTGGTCGGGGTGCTCGCCGGGCTCGAGGCGCTGCGCACGCTCGACGATCACCGCGTGCGGACGCGGCGCCCGGTCGAGGTGGTGAGCTGGACGAACGAGGAGGGCGCGCGCTTCACGCCGCCGATGATCGCCTCCGGCGCGTTCGCGGGGGTGTACGAGACCGACTGGGTCCTGGCGCGGACCGACGACGACGGGAAGCGTTTCGGCGAGGAGCTTGCGCGCATCGGCTACGCCGGCGAGGCGCCGGTCGGCGGTCGCACGCTCGACGCCTACTTCGAGCTGCACATCGAGCAGGGCCCGATCCTGGACGAGCAGGCGGTCGACGTCGGCATCGTGACGAAGGGCTACGCGGTGCGCGGCTACATCGTCGAGGCGACGGGCGAGACGGCGCACACCGGGCCGTGGCCGATGGACAAACGCCGGAACGCGCTCGTCGGCGCGGCGATGCTCGCGGTCGCGGTGAACGACATCGGCTGGCGCTACCACTCGACCGGCGGCAAGGCGACCGCCGCGCGCCTGGTGGCATGGCCGAACAAGCCCGGCATCCTCTCCGACTGGGCGCAGCTCACCTGCGACGTCCGCCACGAGGATCCCGACGCCGCCGACCAGATGGCGAAAGAGTTGCTCGACTCGATCCCGGTCTGCGCCCGACGCGCCAACGTCGCGATGAAGGTCGTCGACCACTGGGTCTTCGGCAACGAGCGCTTCGACGCGGATTGCGTCGGGCTCGTGCGCGCGGCGGCGGCGCGGCTCGGCTTCCCGGCGCTCGATCTCGCGAGCCAGGCCGGCCACGACGCGTACCACCTCGCGAAGGTCGCGCCGATGGCGATGATCTTCACGCCCTGCCAGGAGGGCATCACGCACAACAACAATGAGCGCGCCGAGGCCGGCTACACCGCACCCGGCGTCAACGTGCTGCTGCACGCGGCGGCCGCCCGGGCGGGGGTGGCGTGAGGATCTTCTTCTGCCCCGAGCAACTCGCGCACCGGCCGACGCAGTTCATGGTTGCGGGGCGGATGGTGCCGAGCCTCGAATCGCCGGAGCGCTGCGAGCGCGTGGTCGAGGCGCTGACGCGCGCGAGCTACAAGGTGGAGCAGCCGCACCGGGACTTTCCGTTCGAGGTCATCGAGCAAGTGCACACGCCCGGCTATCTCGAGTTCCTGCGCGGCGGCTGGGAGCGCTGGTCCGCGCTCAAGAACGCGAGCCCGGAGATCCTGCCGAACGTGCATCCGTACCGCGGCTCGGGCGACGACTTCACGCCGCGCAAGGGACCGCGCGCGGCCTCGCCGGTCGCCCAGGCCGGCTACTACCTCGGTGACCTCGCGTGCCCGGTCGGCCAGGACACGTGGCGCTCGGCGCTGGCTGCGGCGCATACGGCCCTCGCCGCCGCGGAGAGCGTGCTCACCGGCGAGCACGCCGCCTACGCGGTCTGCCGCCCGCCGGGGCACCATGCGGCCGCCGACCGCGCCGCCGGTTTCTGCTACCTCAACAACGTGGCGATCGCTGCCGAGTTCATGCTGCCGCACTTCAAGCGCGTCGCGATCCTCGACGTCGACATCCACCACGGCGACGGCACGCAGTCGATCTTCTACCGCCGGGGCGAGGTGCAGTACGTCTCGATCCACGTCGACCCGGCGAACTTCTATCCGTTCTTCTCCGGCTATGCCGACGAGTACGGCGCGGGCGAAGGCGAGGGTGCGAACCTCAACATCCCACTGCAGCCGGGGAGCGGCGACGCCGATTTCCTCGACGCGCTCGACGACGCGCTCGAGGCGATCCGCGCCCACCGCGCCGAGGCCTTGCTCATGTCGGTCGGCTTCGACGCCCACGAGCGCGACCCGCTGTCCGTGCTGAAGATCACCAACGACGGCTACCGCCGGATCGGCGACGCGGTCGCGGCGCTGAAGCTGCCGACGGTGCTCGTGCAGGAAGGCGGCTACAACCTCGATCTCCTCGGCGCGAACGTCGTCGCGTTCATCGGCGGCTTCAATCTCGCCAGCCGGATGTAGCGGCGAATTTTTCCGCGTTTCAGCGCGTCCAACGCGTTCGGGCGTTGAAGGACGACCGCGCCAGGGCGTAGAATGCGCCCTTTGAGAACAACAACTTAGGCCCCTCAATGCCCGTTACCAGCCGCCGCACCGCCGAGCTCGGGACCGAGAACGCGTTCGTCGTCCTCGCCGAGGTGACCGACCTCGTGCGCCAGGGCAAGGACGTCATCTCGTTCTGCATCGGCCAGCCCGATTTCCCGACCCCGCTCAACGTGCAGGAAGCGGCGATCCGGGCGATCCGCGAAGGCAAGCACGGCTATACGCCGTCGGCCGGCATCAACGAGCTGCGCGAAGCGGCCGCGCGCTACATGGGTGCGATGCGCGGGCTCGACATCCGCCCCGAGCACGTCGTGGTCGGAGCCGGGGCGAAGCCGTTCATCGCCTACGCGGTCCTCGCCACGACCGACTATGGCGTCGGCGACGAGGTCATCTACCCGAACCCCGGGTTTCCGATCTACGAGTCGCAGATCAAGGCGCACGGCGCCGTGCCGGTCCCGCTGCATCTGCGGGAAGCGCGCAGCTTCGCGTTCGACCCCGCGGATCTCGAGGCAAAGCTCACACCGCGCACGAAGCTTCTCATCCTGAACTCGCCGCACAATCCGACCGGCGGCATCCTGACGCCACGCGACCTCGAGGCGATCGCCGTGATCCTCCGACGCCATCCCGGCGTCTGGGTGTACACCGACGAGATCTACTCCCGGCTCTGCTATGAAGGCGAGTTCGCGTCGATCGCGTCGCTCCCGGGAATGTACGAGCGCACGATCGTCTCGGACGGGGCCTCGAAGACCTGGGCGATGACCGGCTGGCGGCTCGGCTTCGCCGCGAATCCGGTGCTTGCGCCCGAGTTCACGCGCTGGGTGACGAACACCGACTCGTGCGCCTCGCAGATCACGCAGTGGGCCGCGGTCGAGGCGATCAACGGACCGCAGGCCGATGCCGCGCGGATGCGCGCGTCGTTCCTCGAGCGGCGCGACCTGATCGTCGGGCTCCTCAACCAGGTGCCCGGGGTGACGTGCAGGACGCCGGGAGGCGCCTTCTACGCCTGGCCGAACGTCACCGAGGCGTGCCGCATGATCGGCGCCGCCGACTCCGAAGAATTCCGCAAGCGCCTGCTCGCCGACGGCGGCGTCGCGGTGCTGGCGGACATCCACTTCGGCGCGCGCGTGCCCGGCGAGGGCCAGCACGTCCGGTTCAGCTACGCCGCATCCAGGCAGGCGATCGAGCAGGGCGTCGCGCGGATGGCCGACTTCATCCGGCAGGCGTCGCGCCGCGTCGCCTGAGCCGCGCGCGGATGGCGGAAGTCTGGAAACCGAGCGTGACGGTGGCCGCGATCATGCAGCGCGGGGATCGCTTCTGTCTCGTCGAGGAGGAGGCCGACGGCCGGCTCGTCTATAACCAGCCCGCCGGCCACTGGGAGCCGGGCGAGACGCTGGCCGAGGCTTGCGCGCGCGAGGCGCTCGAGGAGACCGCGCACTCGTTCCGGCCGACGCACCTGCTCGGGATCTACCGCTGGCACTACGCGGCCAAGGACGTGACGTTCCTGCGGTTCGCCTTCCTCGGCGACGTGCTGGCGGAGACCGACGGACCGCTCGACCGCGAGATCCGCCGCGTGGTCTGGCTCACGCCGGAAGAGGTGCGCGCCGGGCGCGAACGCCATCGCAGCCCGCTAGTGATGGCCTGCCTCGACGACTGCCTGTCCGGGCGGCGCTTCCCGCTCGACGTCATCCGGCACTACCAGTGACTGCGGTGGTCCGCACCCTCGCCATCGTGTCGATGTTCGCCGCGGGAGCGGTCGCGGCCGACGAGGTCGCGATCTGCTTCAACTACGGCTGCAAGGAGCAGGCGGTGGTGAGCTACTCGCCGCTGCATCTGCGCCACGTGCAGGCGCAGTTCGTCGACATCGACTCGCCCGAGGCCGAGCGCGCGGCGATCGCGCGCGCGGTTGCGTGGCTCTACTTCTACGCCGGGGCGCAGTCGCCGATCTGGCGCGACCGCGGCGGCAACTTCGACGACGACGAAACTCAGCCCGGCCGCATGGACTGCATCGACCATTCGACCAACACGACCGCCTATCTGCGGCTGATCGAGCGCCACGGCTGGCTGAAGTTCCACCGCGTCGGCGAGCGCGTGCTGCGCGGCCGGATGCTGAACGACCACTGGGCGGCGCGCGTCGTCGAGCGCGGCTCGCAGGACGAGTGGGTGGTCGACACCTGGTTCCTGGCCCCCGGGCTGCCGGCATCCGTCTTCCCGCTCGATGCGTGGCTCGACGGTGCCGAGCCGGCGGGTTTTCGCGACTCCCCGCATCTGGCGCAGTGACCGAGCGCATCGTCGTCGGCATGTCGGGCGGGGTCGACTCGTCGGTCGCCGCCCTGCTGCTCAAGCGCCAGGGCTACGAGGTCGTCGGCCTCTTCATGAAGAACTGGGAGGACGACGACGACGACGAGTACTGCTCGACCCGCGCGGATCTCATCGACGTCGCCTCGGTCGCCGACGTGCTCGGGATCGCGCTCGAGGTCGTCAACTTCGCGGCCGAGTACAAGGACCGCGTGTTCGCGAGCTTTCTCGCCGAGTACGCCGCCGGCCGCACGCCGAACCCCGATGTTCTCTGCAACGCGGAGATCAAGTTCAAAGCCTTCCTCGACCACGCGATCGCGATGGGGGCGACCCGGATCGCCACCGGCCACTACGCCGGCGTCCGTGAAGTGGCCGGGCGCTACGAGCTCGTGAAGGGCGCCGACCCGACGAAGGACCAGAGCTACTTTCTGCACCGCCTCACGCAGGCGCAGCTCGCGCGGGTCGTCTTTCCGCTCGCCAACCTCGCGAAGACCGAAGTGCGCCGGATCGCCCGCGAGGCGGGCCTGCCGGTGCACGCGAAGAAGGACTCGACCGGGATCTGCTTCATCGGCGAGCGGCCTTTCCGGGAGTTCCTCAACCGCTATCTGCCGCGCGCGCCCGGACCTGATGCGCACGCCCGAGGGCCGGATCGTCGGCGAGCACATCGGGCTCGCCTTCTACACCATCGGCCAGCGCGAAGGCCTGGGGATCGGGGGAATGAAGGACCCGCCCACCCCGGGCGCGCCGTGGTACGTCGCGGGCAAGGACCGCGAGCGGAACGAACTGATTGTCGTGCAGGGACACGACCATCCGCTCCTCCTGAGCCGCGCGCTCACCGCGGCGGACCTTGCATGGGTGAGCGGCGAGGCGCCGGCTCCGGACGCCCCGTACGGCGGCAAGACCCGTTACCGGCAGACCGATGCCGCCTGCCGCGTCGCGGACCTGGACGAAGCGGAATGCCGGGTCGAGTTCGACGACCCGCAGTGGGCGGTCACGCCCGGGCCAGTCGGTGGTGCTCTACCGGGGCGAGGTGTGCCTCGGCGGCGGCGTGATCCAGTGAAACCGGCGCCGGCGGCGGCGCTTCAGTTGCGGAACGCCTCCATCCCGATCCAGAGCTTCACCTCGTCGCCGACGCCCGGGATCAGGAACGTCATGCCGAAGTCGGAGCGCCTGAACGAGCTGGTGAAGTTGCCGCCGCACATGTAGCGCTTGCCCTGGGTACGGGGGTCCGGCCCGCACTTCCAGTGGATGACCGTGAGCGTGAGCGGCTTGGTGACGCCGAGCAGCGTGAGCTGGCCGTCGATCGCCGCCGGCACATCGCCGCTCCACTTGGTCGCGTTGCCCCGGAAGCTCATGGACGGGAACTCCGCGACGTTGAAGAAGTCGGGCGTGCGCAGGTGCTCGTCCCGCGATCGCGGCCGGTCCCCGCGCTCGTTGTCGCCGGTCGTGACGGTAGCGGTCTGTATCGACAGTTCCACCGTGCCGGCCTTGCCGGCGGGGTCGATCGTGAACTTGCCCGCCATCTTGTCGAACCGGCCGCGGATCCACGCGAACCCGTAGTGGTCGGCCTCGAAGTACGGAAAGCTGTGGTACGGATCGATCGTGTAGGCCTCCGGCGCCGCGCCGGCCGACAGCGGCAGCGCGGCGACGAGCAGGCATGCACCGAGCGTGTTGCGCATAGAGATCCCTCCCTCCTCTGTGACCTCCAGCTAGCTTGGAGCTCGGCCCCGGCGGGCCGCCTCAGCGCCGCGCGATTCGGCTGGGGGCCAGCCCCCGGCCCCTCGCTCTTGCCGCCCGGCGCGGCGTCACTGCCGGAAGCCGTAGAAGCTCATCCACAGCGTGACCTCGTCGCCGATCGGCCCGATGCCGAACTTCATGCCGAAGTCCGAGCGCTTGAACGTGCCGGTGGCGTTGCCGCCGCACTGATAGCGCTTGCCCTGGGTCCGCGGGTCGGGTCCGCATTTCCAGCGCAGGAGCCTGAGCGGCACCGGCTTGGTCACGCCGAGCAGCGTCAGGTCCCCTTCGATCACTTCCGGATCGTCGCCCTTGAACTTCAGGCTCGTGGCCTTGTAGGTCATGGTCGGAAACTCGGCGACGTTGAAGAAGTCGGGGGTGCGCAGATGCTCGTCGCGCGTGCGCGGCCGGCCGTCGCGCTCGGAATCGCCGGTGCTCAGGGTCTTGGTCTCGATCACGATTTCGAGCGTCCCCGTCTTGGCGACGGTGTCGATGGTGAACTTGCCGGTGGGTTTCTCGAAGCGACCCCGCATCGTCGCGAATCCCAAGTGGTCCGTCTCCCAATAGGGCACCGTGTGGTACGGGTCGATCGTGTACGACTCCGGTGCGGCACCGGCCGACAGGGGCAGCGCGGCGGCGAACAGGGTTACAGCGAGCTTCTTCGACATTAAGACCTCCTCCTGGTCGTTTAAAGACTCAACCCGGCGGCGGCGCCTGCCAGGTCAACACAAAAGCAACGGAAGCCGTCGCGAAGCCATAGGCCGAGGCGAGCAATGCCTGAACCCAGACCGGCAGACGGTCCGAGGCCGGCAACCGCACCGCGAGCGGGATGAGCCCGAGGGCGACCAGACCATACCAGGGCAGCTGCGCGAGCACGAGTGCGGCGGCCGCGACCAGTCCCGCAGCGAGCGACGCGGACAGGGTGAGCGTCGCGCCGCCGGCGATCTTCCTGCCGGTCACCATCTGCGCCAGAACGAACGCGGCGGCGCCCGCACCGGCCGCAAGACCGTAGAGCCCGAGCAGCGCCGATGCCCCGAGGATCGCCGAGACGCCGGTGCCCAGGCCGAGCATCAGCGCCGCCGCGCCCGCGCGCACCGGTTGACCCGCGAGGTCGACGGTCGAGCCGACGAGCCAGGTGACGAATACCGCCGTACCCCCGCCGACGAGCAGCGCTTCGCCAACCGACTTCTGCCGCAGCACGCTCCAGAACACCCACACCGTGAGCGCGCCGCAGGCGAGCGCGATCAGGACCGTGAGCGTCCGACCCTTCCTGAGGGTGAAATCCACCACCATCCCGGCCGCGGGCGCGGCGAGGCCGAGCAGGGCGACCTTGCGGACGGCGGTGAGCGGCGTGAACGTGAGCCCGCTCGCGAGCGCGACCGCGACCGCGAACGCCGGCGGTCACCGCGAGTCCGCCGAGCTTCGCCTTGGCAAGGAGCGCGACGACGACCACGCCGACGACGAACGGCGCGACACCCCCTTGCACGGCGGGGTTGGCGAGGAACGCTTCCATGCTCTTCCTTGCGACTCGGCAGCGGCGAGATCGAACTGGTAGAACACGCCCGTGCCGCGGATTATTTCATCCGTACGGCGGATGCGGTACCGCTATTCGCGCGGAACGGTCTCGGCGAACGACGGCCGCTCTGCGAGCTTCGCGGCGAGCCGCGCGAGGTTGGGGCGGTCGTCCCGCCAGTCGAGCTTCGGGTAGCGGAAGTCGAGCCAGCCGAGACAGGCGCCGACCGCGATGTCGGCGAGCGTGAGGTTGTTGCCGCAGCAGTATGCGCGCGCGCCGAGCTGGCTCTCGAGCGCGTCCAGGCCGCGCGCCACCTTTTTCATCTGTCGCTCGGTCCAGGCCGCGCTCCGCTCGTGCGCCGGCCGCTGGCTCTCGGCCCGGGCGAGCGCGCCGGCGTCGACGATGCCGTCGGCGAGCGCCTCCCAGCGGCGCACCTCGATGCGCTCGCGGTTCCCGGCGGGGATCAGCTTGCCGATCGGCGAGACCCCGTCGAGGAATTCGCAGATGACGCGCGAGTCGTAGAGCGCGGTCCCGTCCTCGAGCACCAGCACCGGCACCTTGCCGAGCGGGTTGAGATCGGACACCGTCGAGTCGGCCGCCCACGGGTTCTGCGATTTCCCACGTGTACTCGATCCGCTTTTCCGCGGCGACGATGCGCGCCTTGCGCGCGAACGGGCTCGCGGACGAGCCGATGAGTTTCAGCCGTGCACTGGCCATGATGAAGCGCGAAGCTCTCCCCGAACGGCAGTTTATACCATCGGCATGGTCGCGCTCCCGGCGGCGCGCCGCGCGCGGATGCTCCGGCGAGAGCGGATGCCGGATAGGCGCGTGCTAAACTCGAACGCGTTCCGCGCCAGCCGCGCGCCCGACACGCAAACAGCGCACCCATGCCGCTCTCGCCGCTCACCGCGCTATCGCCGCTCGACGGGCGATACGCCCGCGCAACCGAGGGCTTGCGGCCATGGTTCAGCGAGCTCGCGCTCATCCGGCATCGCGTCCACGTCGAGATCGAGTGGCTGATCGCGCTCGGCGCCGAGCCCGGCATCCCCGAAGTCGCGCCGTTCGCGGCGGCGGCGGCGGCGAAGCTCCGCGCGCTCGCCTCCGGGTTCAGCGAAGCGGACGGCGAGCGCGTGAAGGCGATCGAGCGCGAGACCAACCACGACGTCAAGGCAATCGAGTACTGGATCCGCGAGCGGGTCGCGGACGACGCGGTGCTGGCGCGCGCCTCCGCGTTCATCCACTTCGCCTGCACCTCCGAGGACGTCAACAACCTCGCGTACGCGTTGATGGTGCGGGGCGCGCGCGACGAGGTGCTGCTCCCGGCGATCGACGAGCTAGCGAAGAAGCTCACGCAGCTCGCCCACGCCCACGCCGCCGACGCGATGCTCGCGCGCACGCACGGCCAGCCGGCGACGCCGACGACGCTCGGCAAGGAGATCGCGAACTTCGTCCATCGCGTGCGCCGGGCGCGCGGCGCGCTCGCCGCGGTGAAGCTCACCGGCAAGGCGAACGGCGCGGTCGGCAACTACAACGCGCACCTCGCCGCCTATCCGCAGGTCGACTGGCAGGGGCTCGCGCGGCGGTTCGTCGAGTCGCTCGGGCTCGAGTTCAATCCGTACACGGTGCAGATCGAGCCGCACGATGCGCTCGCCGAAGCGTTCGACGCGCTGGCGCGCCTGAACACGGTGCTCGTCGACCTCGACCGCGACGTCTGGGGCTACGTCTCGCTCGGCTACTTCCGCCAACGGCCGGTCGCGGGCGAGGTCGGCTCCTCGACGATGCCGCACAAGGTCAACCCGATCGACTTCGAGAACTCCGAGGGCAACCTCGGCGTCGCCAACGCGCTGCTGCGGCACCTCGCGGAGAAGCTGCCGGTGTCGCGCTGGCAGCGCGATCTGACCGACTCGACGGTGCTGCGGAACGTCGGCGTCGCGTTCGGGCACAGCCTGCTCGGCTACGCGTCCGCGAGCCGCGGCCTCGAGCGGCTCGAAGCCGATCGCGCGCGGCTCGCGGCCGATCTCGACGCGAACTGGGAAGTGCTCGCCGAAGCGGTGCAGACGGTGATGCGCCGCTACGGTGTGGAGGACGCCTACGAGCAGCTCAAGTCGCTCACGCGCGGCGAGCGCGTCGAGCCAGAGCGCCTGCGAGAGTTCATCCGTTCAGCGGCGATTCCCGAGGAGGCGAAGGCGCGGCTCCTCGCCCTGACGCCTGCGAGCTATACCGGCGCTGCGGCGGAGCTCGCCAGGAAGATCTAGGCGCGCCTAGGGCGCCTTGCGCGGCTCCTCGGGGAGCGGCGGGAGCGTCCGCAGGTACGCGATCACCGCGGTCAGGTCCGCGGGCGCGAGCTGGCTCGTGGTGTTGCGGATGACCTCGCCCATGATCTCGCCGACGACGTTGTCGTCGGGCGTGGTTCCGGTCTCGAAGAATTCCTTCAAGTCCGCGTCGCTCCATTTCTTGAGTCGGGTCGGGGTGAGATTCGGGGTGCGCTTGTCGTTCGGTCCTCTCCCGCCGGCGAGGAAGCGGTCCCGCCGAGGGCCACCGAGGAAGTTGCGCGGCGTGTGGCACTCGCTGCAATGCCCCAGCGCCTGCACCAGGTAGGCGCCGCGATTGACCTGCGCCGACGCCTTCGGGTCCGGCACGAACGGGCCGGGCGTGAAGAAGAGCAGATTCCAGGCCGCCACCATGAACCGGAAGCCGAACGGGAAGTTGAGATCGTGCGGCTGACTCGCGCGCGGGTTCGGCGGCAGCGTGCGGAGATAGGCCCAGAGGTCGCGCAGATCGCCGTCGCTGATCTTGGTGAATGACGCGTAGGGGAAGGCCGGGAAGAAGTGCGAACCCTCTGGGGCGACGCCTTCGCGCAGCGCGCGCATGAAGTCGGCCTCGCTCCAGCGACCGATTCCCGCCTGCGGGTGCGGCGTGATGTTGGGCCCGTAGAAGGTGCCGAACGGCGTTACAAGCGCGCGGCCGCCGGCGAACGGCACGGCATCGGTCTTGTCCTCGGTGTGACAACCGACGCAGCCACCGGCCTTCGCGAGATACTCCCCGCGCTTCGCATCGCCTTGCGCGGACGCGTCGCCGATCGCGAGACCGACCAGCAGCGCAAGCAACCCTGCCGCAAGCGCCGGCCGGATGCCGTTCGGGGCGAGTCTCCGCGCGTCCAGGAAGGCGAAAAACCCCGCTGCGAACGGGGTTCGCGCCGGCCGCCCGCTGTCCTAGAACGGCTCGCGGAAGTTGTCGTGGCAGTTGCCGCAAGCCTTGTCGACCGCGCCGATCTGCGCCTTCACGCTCGCCTCGTCGCCGGACTTGGTGAGCGCCACCAGCTTGGCAAGCTCGCTCTGGTACCGCTCCTGCGCCTGCTTGAACTTGGCCGGCTCCGAGAAGATCGCCGGTAGCGCGGGAGACTTCGTATTCTTGGTGCTCGGGTCGAAATCCGACCACGGCATCGTGCTCAGGGCCTCCAGGTAGGCCGCATTGCGCGCGACCACCTCTCCGTTGTACGGGGCCCGGCCTCGCGCCATGGCGGAGAGCGGACCGAAATACTTCCAGTGCAGCGTCATCACCGCCTGGCGCTGCTTGACCAGCGTCTCGGGCTTGGCCTGCGAGAAGGCGGCGGCCGCGTACCCGGCACCCAGTGCCGCGACGATACAGGCCGACAAGACTTTCTTGCGCATGTGGATCTCCTCTCTCTGCCTGGGGTCTTGCGCGTCGCGAGGCGCGACGCTCGGTCGATGCTATAACAGGCGCTGGCCGAGCCGTATTCCGACCCGCGGAGCGCCCGCCCTCTGCCTCAGACGACCGCTTCCTGCTTGCGGTCCTTGACCGGCTTCACGAGGTCCTCGCGCCGGACGCCGAGCCACATCACGATCGGCGCCATGACCAGCACCGACGAGTAGATCCCGAAGCAGATGCCGATGGTCAGCGCGACCGCGAAGTAGTGCAGCGCCGCGCCGCCGAAGAGCAGCATCGAGAGCACCATCATCTGCGTGCAGCCGTGGGTGATGATCGTGCGCGACAGCGTGCTCGTGATCGCGTTGTCGATGATCTGCACGATCGTCGCCTTCCGCATCTTGCGGAAGTTCTCGCGGATCCGGTCGGCGATGACCACCGATTCGTTCACCGAGTACCCGAGCACCGCCAGCACCGCCGCGAGCACGGCGAGCGAGAACTCCCACTGGAAGAACGCGAAGAACCCGAGAATGATGACCACGTCGTGGAGATTGGCGACGATCGCCGCGACGCCGAACTTCCATTCGAAGCGGAGCGCGAGGTAGGCGACGATCCCGAGCGAGGTGACGAGCAGCGCGAGCGCGCCGTTCTCGGCGAGCTCGCGCCCGACCTGGGGCCCGACGAACTCGACCCGGCGGAGCTCCGCGGCCGGGTTGTCGGCCTTGAGCTTCTCCATGATCTGCTTCGAGAGGTCGGCGCTCGACTGCCCGGCCTTGAGCGGCAGCCGGATCAGCACGTCGCGCGAGCTGCCGAAGTTCTGCACCTGCGGCTCGGTGACGCCGGCCTTCTCGAGCGTCGCGCGGATGCGGTCGACGTCGGCGTGCTGGTCGTAGCTCACCTCCATCACCGTTCCGCCGGTGAACTCGATCGAGAAGTGGAGCCCTTTCGTGATCAGGAAGAAGACGGCGAGGAGGAAGGTGATGACCGAGATGATGTTGAAGGCGAGCGCATGCCGCATGAACGGTATGTCGCGCCGGATCTTGAAGAACTCCATCGTCCGCCTTTCGGAGCTACTTCCAGCTCGTGTTGCCGATCGCGACCCGTTCGAGCCGCCGGCGCGAGCCGTAGAAGAGGTTCACCATTGTCCGGCTGACCACCACCGACGAGAACATCGAGGTGAGGATGCCGAGGCAGTGCACCACCGCGAACCCGCGCACCGGCCCCGAGCCGAAGATGAGCAGCGCCAGCCCCGCGATCAGGGTGGTGACGTTCGAGTCGACGATCGTCCCGAAGGCGCGCTCGTAGCCGGCGTGGATCGCCGCCTGCGGCGTCTGGCCGTTGCGCAGCTCCTCGCGGATGCGCTCGTTGATCAGCACGTTGGCGTCGATCGCCATCCCGAGCGTGAGCGCGATCGCCGCGATGCCGGGCAGGGTGAGCGTCGCCTGGAGGAGCGAGAGCAGCGCCACGAGGAACAGCAGGTTGGCGGCGAGGGCCACGGACGAGAACAGGCCGAACAGCACGTAGTACACGATCATGAACAGCGTGATCGCGGTGAACCCCCACACCGTCGAGTGGAAGCCCTTCTCGATGTTCTCGCGGCCGAGGCTCGGCCCCACGGTCCGCTCCTCGACGATCTCCATCGGCGCGGCGAGCGAACCGGCGCGGAGCAGCAGGGCGACGTCGTTCGCCTCGACCGTGCTCATGCGCCCGCCGCTGATCTGCACCCGGCCGCCGCTGATCTCGGTGCGGATGACCGGGGCGGTGATCACCTCGCCCTTGCCCTTCTCGAAGAGCAGGATCGCCATGCGGTTGCCGACGTTCTCGCGCGTGACGTCGCGGAAGATCCGCGCGCCGGTCGCGTCGAGCGTGAGATGGACCGCCGGTTCCTGCGTCTGGTTGTCGAACCCGGCCTGGGCGTCGGTGAGACGGTCGCCGGTGAGCACCACCTGCTTCTTCACCAGGATCGGCGCGCCCTGCCGCTCGACGTAGAACTCGTCGCCGAACGGCACCTGGCCCTTCTGCGCCTCGGCGAGGACCTGCATGTTGCGCGAGTTCTCCTCGTCCACCATGCGGATCTCGAGCGTGGCGGTGCGGCCGAGGATCTCCTTCGCGCGGGCGGTGTCCTGCACGCCCGGGAGCTGCACGACGATGCGGTCGGCGCCCTGCTGCTGGATCACCGGCTCGGCGACGCCGAGCTCGTTGACGCGCTTGTTGAGCGTGCCGATGTTCTGCTTGAGCGCCGCTTCCTGGATGCGCTTCTCGGCCTCCGGCCTGATCGTCGCGTTGAGGCGCGGCTCGGCGGCGTCGCCGGCGTCGACCACCAGGAGGTCGCCGAACGCGTCGGCGATCGCGCGCCGCGCCTTGTCGCGCGCCTCGACGTCGCGGAATCGGACGACGATCGTGCCGCCCTCGCGCGAGATCCCCGAGTGGCGGATGCTCTTGTCGCGCAGCGTGGTGCGGATGTCGCCGGTGAACGCGTCGAGCCGCTTCGTGAGCGCGCCCTTCATGTCCACCTGGAGCAGGAAATGGACGCCGCCGCGCAGGTCGAGGCCGAGGTACATCGGCAGCGCGCCGAAGCGGGTGAGCCAGGTCGGCGACGAGGACAGCAGGTTGAGCGCGACCGTGTACGAGGGGTTCTGCGGGTCGGGATTGAGCGCCTGGGCGATGAGGTCCTTCGCCTTGAGCTGGGTGTCGGTGTCGGCGAACCGGACCTTGACGCCGACTGCGTCGAGGTGCACCCCGGTGTAGGTGATGTTGGCTTGCTTCAGCACTTCCTCGACGCGGCCGAGCGTCGCGGTGTCGACCTTCAGCGTCGCGCGCGCGCTCGACACCTGCACCGCCGGCGATTCGCCGAAGAAGTTGGGGAGCGTGTAGAGGAGGCCGAGCACGACCGCGACCGCGACCGTGACGTAGACCCAGATCGGGTAGCGGTTCACCGTGCTCTTCTTTCCTGTCTCGGGGCGCGCTCTGCAGCGCGCATCACAGCGCGCATCACAGCGATTTCATCGTGCCCTTCGGCAGCAGCGTCTGGACCGCCTGGCGCTGGACCACGATCTCGGTGTTGTCGGCGATCTCGAGGGTGACGTACCCCTCGCCGATCTTGGTGATCTTGCCGACGATGCCGCCGGCGGTGACGACCTCGGCCCCTTTCTCCAGCGCCTCGACCATCGCCTTGTGCTCCTTCGCCCGCTTCATCTGCGGCCGGATCAGGATGAACCAGAACACCACCAGCATCAGGACGAGCATGCCGATGTTCATGATGCCGGCGTCGGGCGCGCCGGACGTTTGAGCGTACGCGGGGCTGATGAGCACGGGCGGCTCCATCGATTTTCGGGAAGCGCGGGATTATACCCGAGGGCCCGCGTCCGACCGGCCGTTTTTCTCGTCCGCGAGCCGTGCGCGCTCGGCGGCGAAGCGGGCGCGATACGCCGCCAACGCGCCGGCGGCGATCGCCTCGCGCAGCTCGCGCATCAGGCTCAGGTAGTAGTGGAGGTTGTGGAGGGTGGCGAGGCGCGCGCCGAGGATCTCGTTCGCGCGCTGCAGGTGGTGGACGTAGGCGAGCGAGAAGTTCCGGCACGCGTAGCAGCCGCAGGTCTCGTCGATCGGCCGCGTGTCATCGCGGTAGCGGGCGTTCCGCAGGCGGATGTCGCCCCAGCGCGTGAAGAGCCAGCCGTTGCGCGCGTTGCGGGTCGGGAGCACGCAGTCGAACATGTCGACGCCGGCCGCCACCGCGGCGACGATGTCCTCGGGCGTGCCGACGCCCATCAGATAGCGGGGGCGGTCGGCAGGCAGCCGCGGCGCGGTCCGCTCGAGGATGCGCAGCATCGCCTCCTTCGGCTCGCCGACGGCGAGGCCGCCGATCGCGTAGCCGTCGAAGCCGGCCTCGAGGAGTCCGGCGAGCGACTCGTCGCGCAGGGCGTCGAAGACGCTGCCCTGGACGATGCCGAACAGGGCGTTCGCGCGCGCGCCACCGCGCTCCCACTCGCGCTTGGAGCGTTCGGCCCAGCGCAGGCTGAGGCGCATCGAGTCCGCCGCCGCGCGCTCGGTCGCGGGGAAGGGCGTGCACTCGTCGAACACCATCGCGATGTCCGAATCGAGCGTGCGCTGGATGCGGATCGACTCCTCGGGCGTGAGCAGCAGGCGGTCGCCGTTGATCGGCGACGCGAACCGGACGCCTTCCTCGCTGATCTTCCGCAGCTCGCCGAGGCTGAACACCTGGAAGCCGCCCGAGTCCGTGAGGATCGGCTTTCGCCAGCCCATGAAGCGGTGCAGCCCCTCGTGCGCGGCAATCACGTCGAGCCCCGGCCGCAACCACAGATGGAAGGTGTTGCCGAGGACGATCTCGGCGCCGATGTCCTCGAGCTCCGCCGGGCTCATCGCCTTGACCGAGCCATAGGTCCCGACCGGCATGAAGACCGGCGTCTCCACCGCGCCGTGCGCGAGCTCGAGCCGCGCGCGCCGCGCGGCGCCGTCGGTCGCCGAAACCGTGAATTGCATCGGCCGATTCTATTGCCGGTCGACCAGCATCGCGTCGCCGTAGCTGAAGAACCGGTATCGGGCGGCGATCGCGTGGCGATAGGCGGCACGCACGGGCTCGATCCCGGCGAATGCCGAAACGAGCATCAGCAGGGTCGACTTCGGCAGGTGGAAGTTCGTGAGCAGGCGGTCGACGACGCGGAAGCGGTAGCCCGGCGTGATGAAGAGATCGGTCTCTTCACTGCCGGCGGTGACCTCGCCATCGCGGGCGGAGGCTTCGAGCGCGCGGAGCGAGGTCGTCCCGACGGCGATGACTTGTCGGCCGCGCTCGTGCGCGCGGCGCACGGCCGCGGCGGTCGCCGCGGGGATCTCGTAGCGCTCGCTGTGCATGCGGTGGTCGGCGATCCTGTGCGTACGCACCGGCTGGAAGGTCCCGGCGCCGACGTGCAGCGTGAGGAAAGCGAGCTCCAAGCCGCGCGCGCGGAGGCTCTCGAGCAGCGGAGCGTCGAAATGGAGGCCGGCGGTTGGCGCCGCTACGGCGCCGGGGGTGCGCGCGTAGACGGTCTGGTAACGCGATTCGTCCTCGGCGTCGGGCGGATGAGCGATGTACGGCGGCAGCGGGACCTGACCGTGGCGCTCGAGGGCCTCGAACACCTCGCCGTCGAAACGCAGGCGGAAGAGGTCGCCCTCGCGCCCGACGACCGCGACAGCGACGGCGTCGGCGAGGCGCAGGCGCGCCCCCGGCCGCGGCGGGTGGCTCGCCCTGATCTGGGCGAGCGCCTCGTTCGCACCGAGCACGCGCTCGATCAGTACCTCGATCCGCCCGCCGGTCTCCTTGACGCCGAAGAGCCGTGCCCTGACGACGCGCGTGTCGTTGAGGACGAGCACGTCGCCGGCCGCGAGGAACTGCGGCAGATCGGAGAAGGCGTGGTCCGAAACGCCCGCCGGCGAAAGCCGCAGCAGGCGGCTCGCCGTCCGCTCGGGCGCCGGATGCTGCGCGACCAGCTCGGTGGGGAGCTCGTAGTCGAAGTCGTCGACGGTGAGCGGGCTTTGTTGCCGGTCCCGGGTCATTCCCCGATAATGCCTCGCCCGTGCCGGGATGGCGGAACTGGTAGACGCAAGCCGGCGCAGGGAGCGAGCCGCGGGACCGATGCCTCCACCCGGACCCGTCCGCATCATAGCCCTCGCGCGCCCCGCGGAGTTCACCGCAGCAACGGCCGGGGACGGGCCAGGAGCGGCCGTGCAGTCTGCGCGACGGGAGCTCAAGCACCTGCCGCGTGGCCGAGCAGGTGGGCTACGACTCGGAAGCATCGTTCAGCCGCGCGTTCAAGCGCCAGTTCGGTTTATCTCCGGCGACTTGGCGACGAAGGGAAGCTCGGGCGCCGCTCGCAGCTGCGCCGCAGTGGTAGGTCCATCGGGACGCCATGGCGCTTTGATCGCGCCGTCGGTCTGCTCTCCAACCACGTTCCCGTGCGTGTAACGCTCCCGCCGCCACGAAATCGTTTCGCATGACGGTGAGGCGGCACAAGTTCCTGACGACGGCGCCTCAATCAAGAAACCCGAACGCGCGGCAAGGACCCCACGCAAAGAGATCCCGATACTGCCGCTCCGGAGGCAACGCTGCCCCCTTTCATGCAACCCAACAATGGAGACGTTTCGATGAAACACACCAACACGCTTCTGACTTCGGTAGTGGCTGCCATGCTCGGTCTCGGCCTGATGGGCGCTGGGCAGGCCGCCCACGCCAAACATGTCACACCGCCACCCGTGCCCGGAAATCTAGAGGTGCCGGCAGGGAACACCGCCTTCCTCGTGGGTCACGCCACCGGCACCCAGAACTACGTCTGCCTGCCCTCGGGCACTGGCTTCGCCTACGTACTCTTCACGCCCGAGGCCACGCTGTTCGACAAGCATAATAAGCAAATCATCACCCACTTCTTCAGCCCTAACCTCGCCCCAGACCAGGGTGAGACCGCTGGCACGATTCGCGCCACGTGGCAGGACTCGGAGACGAGCACCGTCTGGGCCAAGGTGAACCAAGGCGACTCCGCCACCCACGCCACCAACTCCGACTTCGTCGCGGTCGGTGCCATCGCCTGGCTCAAGCTTACGCGGGTTGGGGCCCAGGACGGACCGACCGGTGGCGACACGCTGTCGGACACCACCTTCATCCAGCGGGTGAACACCTCCGGAGGGCTCGCACCGGCGGACTGTACCTCGGCAGCAGACGTCGGCAAGGAGGCGTTCGTGCCTTACAAGGCCGACTACTTCTTCTACTCGGCCGACTGACCTGCCCGCTTCAGCGCTACCAGGGTCGAGTTCGTAAAGTCCCGCCCCGTTGCGACGCCCCATACAGCGACACACGACTGTCCGCTTCTCCGACGCTCGACAGGCAGCAACGGGTCGAACTCGGTCGGTCGCTGATCCCGAAAGGAACTCGGGATCAAGCTACCGCCCGATCACGCCTCTCTCGCGCCCTGTGACGAATTTGTGCCGTGAGTTGGATAGAATCGGGTCGTGCGAAGTGGGCCTGCGCGGACCGGTTTCTCAGTTAATCAATCGCTTGCCCACACGCCGGGATGGCGGAACTGGTAGACGCACGGGACTCAAAATCCCGCGGTGGCGACACCGTGCGAGTTCGACTCTCGCTCCCGGCAGTCCTAGCATCTCTCTCCTGAGTGCAGCAACGTCGCGTCAGAGTGCAGTAATCCACTGATGCATTTGGCGAAGTAGGCTTACTTCGTCGTCGTTGCAGTGCGCGACGCATCCGCCTCAATGCGCCTCTATGCGCGATTTACTGGCGGATAGGCTGGCGGATACGGAGGAGGGGCGAAAAATGGCCAAGCGGCTCATTGGGGCGAAGCTGAACCTGCTTTCGGCGCGGCAGGTGTTCAACGCGCGCGAAGCCGAGCTCTCCGACGGCGGTGGGCTCCTGCTCCGCTGCTTCGGCGCCCAGGCGGCCTGGGTATTCCGCTACACGAGCGCGGCGGGCAAGCGACGCGAAATGGGGTTCGGTACCTGCGCGCGCCACAGTCCGCAGAGCTGCGGGGGAGAGCCTTACTCTTGCGCGCAGCCTTGCAGCCCGGGCGCGCGCGATGCTGGCGAGCAACCCTCCTTTGGACCCGATCGACGAGCGCGCGAAGGCGCGGGCGGTCGCCCGCGAGTCCGCGCGCTCGCACAAGGAAGAGAAGCAGCGAGAGAAGCTCACGCTCGCGCGCGTTGCGCGCACGTACCACGAGAAATTCATCGAGCCGCTGAAGCGCTCGACGTTCGCGATAGAGTGGATCCGGTCGCTCGAGAATCACGTTCCGCCGGCGCTCTGGCACAAACCCATAGCGGAGATCACGAGGGCCGAGCTGCTCGACTTCCTGCGCGACATCCAGCATCGCATGGCCGACACCGCGCAGCGCGTGCGGCGGCGGCTCGACGAAGTGTTCGACGAGGCGATCGAGCGGGGGGCGGTGACGTTGAATCCGGTCGCCATGCTCCGGACGAAGCTTCGCCGGGAGAACAGGCCCAAGCGGCCCGTGCCGCGCCGCGCGCTGCCGTTCGGTGCCGTCCCGCAGTTCGTGGGGCAACTGCGCGGCAAGCCGGGCATTGCCGCGCGCTGCCTCGAGTTCACTATCCTGACCGCAGCTCGCACTGGCGAGAGCGTCGGCGCGCAGTGGCGCGAGTTCGACTTGCACGCGCGCTATGGACAGTCCCTGGCGACCGGATGAAGGGCGGCGAGCCGCACCTGGTTCCCCTGTCCGAGCGCGCCGTCGCGATCCTGCGCGAGATGCAAGCCCTCGGCACGCCCTACGTGTTTCCGTCGACGAGGAAGGGTGGTCCGATGTCGAACATGGCCATGCTGGTGCTGCTCAAGCGGATGAAGTACACCGACATCACGGTGCACGGGTTCCGTGCCACCTTCAGCACTTGGGCGAACGAAACGGCCGCGGCGCGCCCCGACGTGATCGAGGCTTGTCTCGCGCACCGGGAGGGCGACCGGATACGCGCGGCGTACAACCGCGCTCAATTCGCGGGCGAGCGCCGCAAGCTGCTCGAGGCGTGGGCCGCTTATCTCGACGGGCGAGAGCCGGCGAGCAACGTGATTCCACTGGCGGGCGCGAAGGCGGCGTAACCCGTCAGACCGAATCCCGCGGGGCGAAGCGTAGCACCGAGGGCTGATCTCGACGCTGCGTCGGCCCGCATCGGAGCGGAGGCTCGCGCCGCGCGAATCCGTCCGGGCTTGAACTCATGCGCCAATGTAGCTACAATTGAGCTACGTTACCGCTGTTGGGGAAGCCATGACCGATCTCTCGATGCCGAAGTCCACCGATGTCCGCTCCCGGATCGAGCCGGACCTTAAGGACCGCGCCGCCGAGGTACTCGCCGCCTGCGGCCTGAACCTGAGCGATGCAATTCGCCTGTTCCTGCACCAGGTCGTCGCCCAGCAAGGGCTGCCTTTCGACGTCAAGGCGCCGAACGCAGCGACGATCGCGGCGATGCGGGAAGCCCGGTCGATGAAGCGAGCGAAGTTCAGGTCTGCCCAGGGACTCTTCAATGACCTCGAAAAAGCCGGCGCAGCAAAAGCGCGCAAACCCGCCAAGAAGCAGCGATAGCGCCAAGCAGTTCCGCAAGGATTGGGAGCGCCTGAGCCACTCCGGGCGCTACGACATGCGGCGGCTCAAGGAGGCGATGCTCCTGCTGATCGCGAACGAGGGCCCGCTTCCGCCGGAGTACCGGGACCACGAGCTCACTGGTGATTGGAAGGGGTTCCGCGAGTGCCATATCGGCGGGGATTTCCTGCTCATCTACCTTGTCCGGGAGGACGGCGCGATCATCTTCACCCGTGCTGGCACGCACGCCGACTTGTTCGAGTAGGCGAGAGGCTCATGCGGGAGGGACCGTTCCAGACACTGCCCGGCCGGGAGACCCGGCTCTCCTACGACATGGCCCCGGAGGATCCGAGCACGCGCCGGCACGTCCGCGGATCCGCTGCTTACGACGAGGCGACCTGCGCCTACGACGAAGCTAAACTCCCCTTTACCCGGGCGGCGAGCTCAACCTCCGCTTCCCCGGCCAGTATCGCGATGCCGAGACCGGGCTCTTCTACAACTACTTCAGAGACTACGATCCGCAGACGGGCCGCTACGTTCAGTCGGATCCGATCGGGCTGCGTGGCGGTATCAACCCGTACGCGTACGCGTACGTCAACCCTCTTCGCTTCTACGATCCGCTGGGCTTGGAAGTGGCGATCGTCGGGCATCTGGCTGCAGGGCTACTCGGTACGTTCACGCACCCAGACTCGTATCACCTGGCACTGTCACTGAACCCGGATAGCAAGTGCGAGTGCACCGGCGAAAGGCCTAAAACCGTTGGCGCGCAACGCGAGCGCGGGAGACTCGTAACGAAGTTCGACTACCCCGGGGACCATCGCAAGTCGGGCGACCTTCCGGCAGATCGTCCCCACCCCCGCCGGGCATGACCGATTGCGAGTTCATCGATCGCATCATCGACGCGGCTCAAAGATACGGACAGTACCTTCCGTACACGGTCCCTCCGATCAGCCCAATCCCCGGTGTGAGAGATGCTCAGATACCATCAGGGGCGTACAACAGCAACTCGTTCGTATCGGGGGTCCTAGGCGCCGCCGGTGCGACTCCTCCCGAGCTCACCCTGCCAACTCGGCCGTGGATTCAAGCGCCCGGGTACGAAAACCCGATCCATATCTCTCCGCGATAAGACATCATGGAAACTCGCCAATCATCAACGTTCCCTCTGACCGCGTGGCTGGGCGTGCCACTCGCGTATGCGGCTCTCGCGGTGCTCGTCTACTACCTCACCATAAGTGCGACACGGCTTCCGCCGTCGGCATTGAACGTCGGACCGTGGGCAGTCTTGCTCTTTGCGCTCGTAGCGGTAGGGGTCACCCTTGTCTGGAGAAGCAAGACACCGCGTCGTCCGCTTCAGCTCGCCGTGTATGTGGTCTTAATGCCATTGCTCCTGGCTGTCGTTTACGGAATCGTGGCTTGCGCGTTTGGGGATTGCTTCTAGGGTCGCGGGCCGCGAGCGGCGGTCCGTTCCAATTGCAACTACTCCGGAGACCCCGCGGCGCGGGCGAACAGAGCTCTCAACCCCGGAAAGCCCCCCTCTCGACCCCCTCTCTCCGGGGGTCGAGCCCGATATTTTCTCGGGTAAGCTCTCGGCATCCGTAAAGTCCTCGCCGCGGAACTTCGGCCAGGCAGGGTAGCTACCAGACTTGGTAGTGTAAGGGAGCGTTGAAGCATCAGAGCAGCTGTACCTTCGGCTACGCGCGTCGCCTGACGACGCCGTAGGCCGTCATCGAGAGCGATCGGCCGTGTCCTAGAGGCGCACCGATCCGCGTCGCAACTGAGGCGCCGAGCATCATCGTCGGCGCAACTGGAAGAGCGCACCGTCCCAGCAGTCTGGCGAGCCCTGAGCTCGCGACGGTGCATCGCCGGCCTCCTTGGCCGGCAGAGCCGCTCGCCGCGAAATGCGCGTGCGTGAGATTCGGGCGAAGCGCTTCCCGCGCTCCCCTGAGTCTCCGCCGCGCGGCGTTCACAGGCGAGCGTCGTCACTGTGCCAGTGACGACGCGAGCAAGTCCCTGCGTTTGCACGGGTTTGCTCGCACGGTTCGGAGTGAGTCCCCAAGTGACGGGGGTGCTCGACGCCCCCGACTGTCTTCCAGAGGCAGGTCGCAAAGGCCTGCACGTCCTTCGCCCAAGGAGGACAGCCCATCCGCGCCCTAACCGGCGCTCCTTGGACCCTGGGTCAATGGTCCCCGATGTGGCGGTCTCGTTCCTCGAGACGCGCATCGGCAGCCAATGCTGGCATGCAGCGGCGGCAGCTCAAGTGATCGAGCGACTGCATACGGGAGTGGTGTCCCGTGTCCCTCGATGTTCTCGCCTGGCCACGGCCGGCGGGACGGACAGAAACACTTACCGAAGCGATTACACCAACGACCGACGAGACGAGCAGACGCCGATCGCAGTGAACTTGAAAGAGGCAGCCTCAATGGCCGACATCCTCTCGAACATGGTTCCTATTCTCGTCGATGCTGTCGAGGGAGCGCAGCTCCTTCGGATCTCCGAGCGCCGATTCCACGAGCTCAGGCGCGAGCCCGGGTTCCCTGCAGCGGTGGTTCTCGGCGCGCGTAGCGTGCGCTGGCTGCGCGAGGAGCTCGTCAACTACGCACGTGGGCTTCCTCGCGTCGGCGTGCTGTACGAGCCTGTACAGCTCCAAGCGCGGCGTGCGAGATGACTGTTCGCGGCGGATGCAGCGGCGGATAGTGTGGCGGATGCCGGAGGCACCTGCCCGGGAACCCAGCACTGGCGCGGGGGTTGACTCCCGTTCCCGGCACCACTAACACCCAATCCCACGTGCGTCAGCGTCGCATCGAGGCACAGCAGTCCTTTGACGCGCACGCACAATTCTCAGGCGGATCGACAGACGGATCGCGACGATGCGAAGCTGATCAAACCGGCGCCGGCCTAGCGGCGCACCCTGAAGACCGCCAACGCCGTGGGCAGTTCCTTCCCCTCGCGCATCATCTCAAGGCAGCAATGCATGCCGTAGTCGTAGTAGTAGCCGGCGAGCGTCTCGGCGACGTCTTGTGGGCCGATCGGCCACCACTTGCCTTCATCTTTGAAGCGCATCTCGAAGCGCAAGCCGATCGCCCGCCGCACAAATGATTCCACCTCGGGCGTGCTCGGCGCCAATTGGAAAGTCGCGGTCATTCAGGCCTTGTCATCTGCCTGTCAGAGTACTACGCAAAGTCTCAGCGTCGACCGTCTCCATATGACGACACCTTGCCGTCTTGACAGGTAGTTCGCCGTGAAAAAAGTCCCCTGTGCAAGCTTCCCCATGAGGGAGCCCGTGCCGCCGTTCACGCGCGACGCCTCTCCGGCAATAGGCCCGAAAGCTGCTTCTGCACCCACATGTCCCGGTACCGCGGCTGTCATTTTTCAGACTGATGACGGATACGATAAGCATCGAAGTGAAGACCGCGCGAGATGTCGAGCGACAGCTCGCGCGGATGGCCGCTCGTTCACCCAAGCTCGCGGAACTGCCGATCAGCCCGCTGTTTGGGGTGGACGATCTAGTGCGACTTGAACTCGCACTCGATCGCTTCGCCCAGGTGCATATTTCCGGACGGAGCAAGAAGCTCGTCGAGACCGTCCGAGCCGTCCTCAGCGTGGCGCGCACACGCCTTCGTGTGGCCGGCGCCATACGGCACGCCGTCGTCGTCGCGGAGGCTCGTCCGCGTCCGTAGACCGAGCCGCGCTGCACCGCTAGTCCGCACTGTCTAGCTCGTCCCGCCGATGGTGCCGGCCGGCCGGGCCTGCCACGCTCCCGCGTTTCACAGAGACGGAGTGAGCGATGCTTCCTTCATTCAGCGAGATGTTCGGTCGTCTGCTGACCGCCGAGGGCCAGGGGCGGGCGGCCCGGACGGTGGAGTGGTTCGGCTGGCTGTGCCTTGCCGAAGGCGCGACGATGCTGTTCGCACCACATTTCGTCGCCGCGGTCCTGCACCTGCCGGCGCTCGGGGATCAGGCCGCGAACTACTTTCGTCTCGCGGGCCTGCTGGTGGGCGGTCTCGGGATGCTGTACGTCGTGGCGGGACGCTTGAACGCGACCGGCTTCGTGTTCGCGTCGCTGCTCGACCGGCCCCTGGTGCCCCCGACGATGCTCGTCCTCTGGCTCGTCGGGATCATTCCCGGCACGCTCGCGCTCGCGTTCGCGCTGATCGACGGCTCGAGCTTCCTGTGGACGTTCTTCACCTGGCGCGCAGAAGCGCGCGCGGGGATGGTGGCCGCGGTGGTGCGACCCGGATAAAGCGGAGGACCTAACGCGCGGCCGCCGCGCCGTTGGCGGCTTCGGCAGTGACCGTCTCGAGGCGATAGCCGTGCTGGTAGACGGCCGTCAGCCGCCAGCCGTTCTCGGGCACTAGGCCGAGCTTCGCGCGCAGGCGGCTCACGTGGGTGTCGACGGTGCGCGTGTTGAGGTCCGGGCTGCGGCCCCAGACCGATTCCAGGATGTGCCCGCGCGAGACCAGGTTCCCGACGTTGCGGAAGAGGAACACCGCCAGGTCGAAATCCTTCTGCGTCAACTCGACCGGCTGACCGGAGCGCAGCACCGAGCGCCGGTCCAGGTCGATCTCGAACTCGCCGACCTTGATCGCCTCGGTCGTCCGCGGCTGCGGCCGCGCCCGGCGGCCGAGGGCTTCGACCCGCGCGAGCAGCTCGTGCTTGCGCAGCGGCTTGACCAGATAGTCGTCGGCGCCCGCCTTGAGCGCCTTCACGATGTCCTGTTCGCTGTCGCGCGCGGTGGCGAACAGCACCGGCACGTTGTCGCGGACGTTCGCGCGCACCCAGGTCAGCACCGCGTCCCCGTTCACGTCGGGCAGCTCCCAATCGAGGACGAGGAGGTCGAAGCTGTCGCGGGTCATCACGCGCTGGAACTCGCGCCCGCGGTGGAAGGTGTGGCAGGCGTGGCCGGCGCCGGCCAGCCAGACCCGGACGAGGTCGGCCTGCGAGGGGTCGTCCTCGAGAATCGCGATCCGCATGAGGGGAATCCCTGAAGTGGCGGCGCCGCCCGGCGCCTCAGTCGAACGTGACCTCTACGAGCTCGAGATACTCGGCCAGCGCCTCGACCGGCGGGCGGACGTCCTCGCCGCGCGCCGCGTTCCGCTCGATCTCGGCGCCGAGGCGGGTGATCTCGTCGAAGCCGTAACCCCCGCCCGCGCCTTTGAGGATGTGGCCGATCCGGCGCGCCTCCTCGAAGTCGCCTTTCGCAGCCGCCTCCCGCAGCCGCCCGATCTCGCTGCGGCGGTTGGCCAGGAACCGCGGGATGAGGTCCCGCAACTCGCCCGAAACCCGGACGCTGTGACGCGAGGGTGCCATCGTGCGAATTCTAGGATTCAAGGCCGCCCCTGTGCGCGGCAAAAAGTCCGATCAGGATGCAGGAACTGCATTGCAAAGCGGCAACATTCATCGGGGAGAAATCACGCACGTCCCCCGCGCTCGGCCGTCCGGCCGCCGGCGTCGGCCGCCTTCCGCGGCTCGCGCAGCAGCGGGCGCAGGGCGTTGCGCAGGCCCTCGAGCGAGATCGGCTTCGCGACGATCCCGTCGCAGCCAGCGGCCCGGGCGCGATCGGCCTCCAGGCCGTCGTGGTGAGCGGTGAAGGCGAGGATCGGCCCGGTGTAGTTGCGCGTGCGCAGCACGTGCACCGCCTCGTAGCCGTTCATCACCGGCATCTCCATGTCCAGCAGGACGACGTCGAAGCGCTCCGCCAGGGCTGCCTCGACCGCCGAGAAGCCGTTGGCGACCGCGCGCGTCTCGACGCCGAGCCGGGTGAGGAACACCTCCACCAGCGTGCGGATGTCGTCGTTGTCCTCGCCGACGAGCACCCGCCCGGCGAGCGGCTCGCGCGCGGCGAGCGCCTCGGTGATCGGCCGCACCGTCTCGACGCGGGCGGTCGCCTCGCTCGGGATCCGCACCCGGAAGGTCGACCCGACCCCGCGCTTCGACTCGACCTCGATCGTGCCGTTCATCAGCGACACGAGGTTGCGCGTGATCGCGAGGCCGAGCCCGGTGCCGCCGAAGCGCTGCGCGATCGTCGCGTCGGCCTGCTCGAAGGGCTCGAAGATCCGCGCGAGCGCGTCGTCCGGGATGCCGGGGCCGGTGTCGCGCACCTCGATCTGGAGCGCCGCCAGGTGCCAGGAGGCGACCAGCTCGACCGTGCCCGCCTGGGTGAACTTGAGCGCGTTCGAGAGCAGGTTGATCAGGATCTGGCGCACCCGGAAGGCGTCGAGCGCGAGCGCCGGCGGCAGCACCGTCCCGCGCGTGAACCGTAGCCGCAGCCGCTTGTCGTCGGCGAGCGGCTGCATGGTCGCGACGACGTCGCGCATCAGCTGCTCGGGGTCCTCCGGCGCCAGCGCGATCACCAGGGTCCCGGCCTCGATCTTCGCGAGATCGAGGTTGTTGTTGATTAACGCGAGCAGGTGCTCGCAGTTCCGGCCGATGATCGAGCTGTTGTGGATGCGCGCATCGCGACCGAGGTCGTCGGTGAACTGGTTCAGCTTGTTGAACCCCATGATCGACGTCAGCGGCGTGCGGAGCTCGTGGGTGAGGTGGTTCAGGAACTCGCTCTTCAGGCGGTTCGCCTGGCGCTCGGCGAGCGTCTCGTAGCGCAGCCGCCGCCGCTCGTCGGAGACCGCGTACAGCCAGAGCGAGAGCACGACCGCGAGCGACCCGAGGCCGGCGACCGCCGAGAAGAGCCACGTCGACTGGATCCCGATCGCGTAGAGCCCCGCGCCGGCGCCGGCGAGGGCGAGCGGCGTCGCGATGAACGCGAGGAGGAGCGCGCGCCCGGTCGCGTCGACGCCGCGGCGCATCAGGAACAGCGGTACGAACAGCGCGCCGAGCAGCAGCAGCCCGTCGATCGCGAGGCCGGCCTGCGTCGCCACCTGCCCCGCGGCGAGGCTCGCGTAGGCGAGCGCGGCGATCTGCGGCGCGGACAGCCGCCCGACCGGCGTGAACGCGTAGTCGGCGGTCAGCGCGCTCGCACTGCCGATGAAGATCACCTTGCCTGCGACGTCGCGGGCGAGCCAGCGGCTGCTGGGCGTGCCGCTCGCCGCCGCCGCCGCCTCGTAGAACGGGATCACGCGCAGGTCCTCGACGTTCACCGGGAACCGCAGCGCGACTTCGCCGTAGGTCCCGAGCGGGATCACGGCCCGTCGCAGGTGCAGCCTCCCGTCGACGACCCGGAGCGGATTGAGCGTCGGGTCCGCCGCGGCGAGCGCGGCGAGCGGGAGGCTCGGGAGGACGTAGCCCTGGGTGCCGTGGAAGAGGGTGATCCGGCGCAGCACGCCGTCCTCGTCGGGTTTCAGGTTGATGACGCCGACGCCGGCCCGGCCCCCGGAGGCGAGCGACGGGGCAGGCAGCCGCAGGTACGGCCAGCTCGCGTACGGGAAGCGCTGCTCGTCGGCGCGCCACGGCGCGCCGGTCCAGGGCGGGTTGCGCGCGTACGCCGATTCCGCGAGCTGCCGCTGATAGGTCGGCGCAGCCTCGAAGGCCACCGGCAGCCCCGCGGCGGCGAGCGCCGTGTTGCGGCCGAGCGCCGCCGCGAGCACCTCGTCGCCGGGGCGCTCGTCGGCGATCAGCAGGTGAAAGGCAATGGCGCGCGCGCCGTGCGCCTCGAGGTAGCGCACGACGCCGGCGTAAACCTCGCGATCGGTGCGCCATTGGCCCATCGGCTGGGCCATGCGCCGCAGCGATTCCTCGTCGACGTCGAGGACGAGCACGTTGTCGAGGTCGATGGTCCGGCCGGTCGAGCGCTGCAGCGAGTCGTACAGCCAGCTCGAGAGGCGATCGAAGAGGGTCGTCTGGGCGAAGAGCGCCGCGATCGCCACGCCCACCGCGCAGGCGCCGAGACCCTTCGCCACCCGCAGGGCGGCATCGCGGTTGAGTTCGCTCTTGATGAACGCCAGCATGGCAACGACTATCGTTATTGTACTGGAACGATATGTCGCTGATCCTACAATCGAAGGCCGAGGCGCCGGGTCGCCGCAGTGTCGGAAATGCGGCACACTACGCGGTCGCCGACGCGACGCACCGCCTTCGTAGCCGGAGGTCCGATATGCCAGACATCGTCCCGATCCACGGCCTGCACCACTTCGCTTGGCGGTGTCGCGACGCGGAAGAGACGCGCCACTTCTACGAGGACGTGCTCGGGCTGCCGCTCGTACACCTCATCCGCGCCGATCGCGTGCCCTCGACCGGCGAGTACTGCCCGTACGTCCACATCTTCTTCCGGATGACCGACGGCTCGCACCTCGCCTTCTTCGATCTCGGCGACGATACCGCCGCGGCGCCCAGCCCGAACACGCCGGCCTGGGTGAATCACATGGCCCTGCGCGTGGGATCGCTCGCCGAGCTCGAGGCGGCGCGCAAGCGGCTCGAGGCGCACGGCGTCGAGGTGATCGGCATCACCGACCATCACTTCATCAAGTCGATCTACTTCTTCGACCCGAACGGCTTCCGCCTCGAGCTGACCGCGGTCGTCGGCGAGTCCGGGTACATGGCGGAGAAGGAGCGGTCGGCGCGCGCGGAGTGCGCGGCCTGGACGCGCGAGAAGGCGGCGCGGCGGCGGCCTGCCGTCTCGTGAACCGTCTCGTGAACCGACGGGGCATGAAGGTCTGCATCGTCGGCGCCGGCTCGGTCGGCGGCGTGCTCGGGGCGCGGCTGGCCGCGGCCGGGCACGCGGTCAGCCTCATAGCCCGCGGCGACCACCTCGCCGCGATCCGCGCCGAGGGGCTCGGCCTCAAGGACGCCGACGGCGTGCGGCGTTTTCCGCTCCCGGTCACTGAGAATCCCGGCGAGCTTGGCCCGCAGGACGCCGTGTTCGTGGCGCTCAAGGCGTATTCGATCGGCCCGATGCTGCCGCGCCTCACGCCGCTCCTCACGCCCGACACGGCGGTGATCACCGCGATCAACGGCATTCCCTGGTGGTACTTCTGCCGGGAGGGTGGGCGCTTCGACGGCGCGCGCATCGAGTGCCTCGACCCGGACGGCGGGATGATCCGCGCGCTCGACCCGAAGCACCTCGTCGGGTGCGTCGTGCACGCCTCGGCGGAGGTGATCGCGCCGGGGCTCGTCCATCACACGAGCGGGCGCACGTTCATCCTCGGCGAGCTCGACGGCGCGACCACCCCGCGGCTCCAGGCGATCGGCGCGGCGATCGACGGCGCCGGGCTCGAAGCGCGGCGCTCGGCGCGGATCCGCGACGACGTCTGGACCAAGCTGATCGGCAACACGTCGTTCAACCCGGTCGCGGCGCTGACCGGTGCGCTGATGAGCGAGATCAACGCCAGTCCGGGACTGCTCGAGCTGATCCGGCACATGATGGTCGAGGGGATGCAGGTGGCGGAGGCGCTCGGCGCGCGGATCAACGTCACGATCGACGAGCGCCTGGGGCTCGCGCGGAAGCTCGGCGCCGCGAAGGTCTCCATGCATCAGGACATCGAGAAGGGACGCCCGCTCGAGATCGACGCGATCGTCACCGTGGTCTGCGAGCTCGGTCGGAAGGTCGGCGTCGCGACGCCGACGATCGACGGCGTCGAGGCGCTGATCCGCGAGCGCGCCCGGCACCGGTGGGTGCCGGCCGGGGACGGGCGGTAGACCGGAGCCGGCCGTGGCCGAGCAGCCCGCCTGGACCGGCGGCTACGAGCTCCCGGTCTACCCCTTCGTCCCGCCGCCCGAACTCGCGGACGGGAAGCGGCGGCGCTACGGAATCGTGATCGTCGGCGGCGGGCTCTCCGGCCTGACGCTCGCCTGCGACCTCGCCAACCGTGGGGTCGAGTCGGTGCTGCTCGACGAGGACGACACCATCGGCGTGCGCGGCGCCTCTTCGCGCGGCATCGTCTACGCGCAGAAGACGCTCGAGGTGTTCGCGCATCTCGGCACCTACCCGCGGATCCGGGAGAAGGGCATCACCTGGTCCGACGCGAAGACGCTCGCCGGCGAGGACGTCGTCTACTCCTTCAGCCTGCAATCGGCGAACGCGTCCGAGCAGCCGCCGTTCATCAACCTGCAGCAGTTCTACGTCGAGTGGTTCCTGGTCGACCGCATCGCGACGCTCGGCCGTTGCGACCTGCGCTGGAAGAATCGCGTCACTAAGGTCACGCAGACCGCCGAATGCGTCACCGCCGCGGTCGAGACGCCCGCGGGCGCCTACACGCTCGAGGCGGAGTGGCTCATCGATGCGACCGGCGTGAACTCACCGATCCGCCAGGGGTTCGGCCTGGAGACCAATACCTCGCGCATCGTCGACCGCTGGTGCATCACCGATGTCCGGTTCAAGGAGTTCTTCCCGACCGAGCGCTGGACCTGGGTCGAGGCGCCGTTCAACGAGAACCGTGCGGTGTGGCAGCACCTCATGGGGGACGACGTCTGGCGGCTCGACTACCAGATGGCGGGCGACTGCGACCCGGAGTACGTGAGCCGGCGCGAGGTCGCCGAGGAGCGACTGCGCGCGCATCTCGGCGACATCGAGTTCGAGCTCGTCTGGGTCGGGCCGTACGCCTACCGCGACCATCTGCTCGACGATTTCCGGCTCGGGCGCGTGTTCTTCGTCGGCGACGCGGCGCACGTCGTCAGCCCGTTCGGTGCGCGCGGCGGGAATTCCGGCATCCAGGACGCGTACAACCTCGGCTGGAAGCTCGCGCTGGTGACGAGGCGCCAGGCGCCGCAATCGCTGCTCGACACCTACAACGCCGAGCGCCAGCCGGCGGCGAGGCAGAACCTCGAGGTGACGAGCCGGACCTCACGCTTCCTCGCCCCGCAGTCGCCGGCCGAGCGCACGCTGCGCAGCGCGGCGATCGGGCTCGCGCGCGAGCATCCGTTCGCGCGCGCGCTCGTGAACACCGGCCGGATGTCGGTCGGCAACCCTTATCCGGATTCGCCGGCGGTCACCGGCGCGGGCTGGTCGCTGCCGAACGTCCCGATCACGCTCCCCGGCGGCGCGCCCTCGACGCTCGTCGAGCTCGCGCAGGCGATCGGCACGGCCTTCATCGGCGTCCTGTACGCGCCGACGAGCGGTCACGACATCGCCGGCTTCGCGCAGCTCGAGGCGACCGGCCTGCCGTTCCGCTTCTTCGTGTGCGGGCCGGGCGGGATCGGCGATCCCGAGGGGAAGCTCAAGGCCGTGCTCAAAGCCGCACCCGACTGCTTCGCCCTGATCCGCCCCGACCTCTATCTCGCCGCGCTGGTGCCGAACGCGCGCGCGAACGAGGCCGAGGCCGTCCTGCGGAAGGCGCTTTGCCTATGACCACCTTTACATGACCACCGATCCCAACATCCCCGATCCCGACGGCTTCTACGCCGCGCTCGTCGCCGCCCACGAAGGGCTAAGCGAGGCCCAGTCGGCGGAGCTGAACGCCCGGCTCGTCTTCCTGCTCGCGAACCAGGTGGGCGAGCAGGGCGTTCTCCTCGACTGCGTCGCCGCGGCCCGGAAGCCGTTCGCGCGCGCCGCCTGACTGGCTCCGCCGGTCGGGATGAACATCTTCGTCGTGAAGAGCCTCATCCGCGGCCTCGCGCGGCATCGTCCGGTCGGCCTAGGCGCTCGGTCCTAGTGCATGGGTGCGCTGGCGGGCGTCAACCGGAAGGTCTAGCATCGACTGCATCGGGTCCGTCGCGCGACGAGGGGAAGCGCCGGATCCGCGGGACCCGACGGGGCGAGCGGCGCCCGCACTCCGCCGCTCGAGAGGAAACCCTACAACAAGATGAAGGAGAGGTCGCGGCCGATCGCGAAGCTCATCCGGCCTTCCGCCGGGGAGCTCCTGCGGCGCGAGCGCCTGTTCGCCGCGCTCGACGAGGCGCGCCGGCGCAAGGCGGTCTGGATCTCGGCACCCGGCGGGGCCGGGAAGACGTCGCTCGTCGCGAGCTGGATCGAGGCGCGGCGCCTGCCCTGTCTCTGGCTCGCGCTCGACGCCGGCGACGCCGATCCGGCGTCGTGCTTCTTTCACCTCGCGGCGGGCGCCCGCGCGGCGTTCGGGATCGCCGACCTCCCGCCGTTCAGCGAGGCGCAGCGCGCGGGCGTCGGCCTTTTCGCCCGGCGTTTCTTCGAGCGCCTGTGCGCCGCGATCGACCCGCCCCTCGTCCTCGTCCTCGACAACTACCAGGCGTTTAGCGCGGACTCGCCGGTGCATGCGGTGACCGACGCGCTGTTCGCTTCGGTGCCGCCCGGCGTCCTCGCTGTCGTCGCGAGCCGCGAGGCGCCGCCGCCGCGGCTCGCGCGCTGGCTCGCGGGCGCGGACCTGGCGACGATCGAGTTCCCGGCGCTGCGCCTGACGCGCGCGGAGACGGCTGCGCTCGCGACGGCGCACGGGATCGATCCGAACGGCCGGCTCGACACGCTCCACGAGCTCGCGCGGGGCTGGGCGGCCGGGGTCGTGCTGCTCGCGCGTGCGCTCGCGCAGGGGTTGCCGCTGCCGAAACCCGGCGACGCGCCGCCGGCGGCGATCTTCGACTACTTCGCGGTCGAGGTGTTCGACCAGGCGCCGTCCGCGATGCACGCGTTCCTGCACCGGACCGCCTTCCTCCCGAGCATGACCGCGGCAATGGCCGAGGCCGCGTCCGGCGAGCCGCGCGCGGGCGCGCTGCTCGAGGAGCTCCATCGCGCCCACCTCTTCGTCGAGCGCCGGGAGGACACCGAGATCGTCTACGAGTACCACCCGCTGTTCCGCGAGTTCCTGCAGGTTCGCGCCCGCTCGGCGTTCGACGCCGAGGGGTTGCGCGCAATTCGGGACCGGTCGGGACGGCTCGCGCTCGCCCGGGGCGAGGCGGAGGCGGCCGGCCGGCTGTTCGCGGCCAACGAGGACTGGGGCGCGCTCGCCAGCGTCTTCCGCGCGCACGCCGCGGGGTTTGCCGCGCACGGGCGCCACCAGGCGCTGCGCGGCCTGATCGATCTCGCGCCCCCGGCGGTCCGCGATGGGGAGCCGTGGCTCGCCTTCTGGCGCGCCTGGTGCCGGATGGCCGGTCAGGAGGACGGCTGGCGGACCCCGCTCGAGCGCGCGTTCGAGCGGTTCGCGGCCGACGGCGACTTCGAGGGCGCGTTCACGGCCTGCGCCTGGCTGCTGCGGACGAGCGTCGTCGCCGGCGAGGCGCAGCGCTGGATTGCGGTCGCCGAGCGGCTCGCTGCCGGGCATCCGGGCTTCGTCGATCCGGCGATCGAGGCGCGGGTCATCTGGCAGTTCCACCAGGTGCGGCAGTTTCCGCCGCACCATCCGCTCGTCGCGCGCTGGGCCGACCGCGCCGAGGAGCTCGTCCGCACGCTCGACCAGACGACGCTCCGGCTGCGGATGGCGGCGTTCGCCCTGAGCGTGCACTTCGCGCACGGCGACGTGCGCCGGATGGGCGCGCTCGTCGCCGCGACCCGCGGGCTCCCGGGACCCGGCGAGACCCCGCCGAGCGACGAGCTCGGCCTCCAGATGTTCCGCGGCTACTACCAGCTGCACATGAGCGAGCTCGAGGCCGCCGCGGCGACCCTCGCCCGCGTCGAGCGGCTCGCGGCGGAGACCGGCACTGCCGGCGACCTCGCAGCGGCCTGGCATCTCGGCGCCAGGGTGGCCCTGTGCCTGGGCGAGACCGCGCGCGCGCGGGCCTACCACGACCAGCTGGCGGCGCTCGGGGACTCGCTGCCGCCGTATCCCTGTCACGCCCATACGACTGCGGTCTACATCGCGCTGCACGAGGGCGACCTGGACGCCGCGGCCGCGGCCGCGAGCGCGGTCGTCGCCTACCAGGACGCGTTCCCGGTGTTCCGTCCCGTGTGGCGCGCCAACCTGGCGCAGGTCCTGCTCGAGTGCGGCGAGGTGGCGCGCGCCCGCGACGAGCTCGACGCGGTGGTCGCCGACGCGCGCGCGGCGCGGCTCCCGGCGACCGAGAGCACGGCGCTCCTGCTCCACGCCGCCGCGCTCTTCCGGTTGGGCGCCGGCGAGCGGGCGGCGGCCAGCCTCCGGGACGGCCTTGCCCGCGCGCGCGAGCTCGGCTGCGTGCCGCACCTGCCGTTCATCCTGCGGCCCACGCTCGCGCGTCTCGCCGCGCGCGCCCTGGAAAGCGGGATCGAGCGCGAGTTCGCGACCGACCTCGTCGCGTCCTGGCGGCTCGCGCCGCCGTCGCCCGAAGAGGAGCGCTGGCCGTGGGGAATCCGTGTGCGCGCGCTCGGCGTGTTCGAGCTCGCGATCGAGGGCGACACGCTGAACGGCGCGGCGCGGACGCAACGCAAGCCGGTCGAGCTGCTGAAGTGCCTGGTGGCGTTCGGCGGGCGCGACGTCGGGGCGGCGATGGTGATGCAGGCGCTCTGGCCGGAGGCCGAGGGCGACGCGGCGAAACGCTCGTTCGACGTCACGCTGCACCGGCTGCGGCGGCTCCTCGGGCGCGACGACGCGATCGTGCTCGAGGCCGGCAAGCTCGCGCTCAACCCGGAGGTCATGTGGGTGGACGCGCTCGCATTCGAGCGCCTGGCGGCCCGCACCGAGGAGGCGCTGCGCGGCGCGGCGCGGGCGCCGGCGCTGCCGGTCGGCGAGCTCCTCGATCGCACCCTGCGGCTCTATCGCGGGCCGCTGCTCGCCTCGGACGACGACGCCTGGGTCCAACCGCTGCGCGAGCGGCTGCGCAACCGCTACCTCGCGCTCGTCGAGCGCGCGGGCGAGTTCCTCGAGCGGAGCGAGCGCGCCGACGCCGCGCTTGCCTGTTACCAGCGCGCCCTCGATCTCGATCCGCCCGCCGAGCGCATCTACCAGCGGATCATGCGGTTCCTCCATGCGCGCGGCCGGCGGGCCGAGGCGCTCGAGGTCTACCGGAGCTGCCGCGAGATGCTCGCGGCGACGCTCGGCGCGCAACCTTCGTCGGAGACCGAGGCGCTCCACCGGCTGCTGCGCGGCGGCTAGCCGCGAGCGCACGGGTGCCGGCCATGACGAATGCATGGCACCCGTCCGAATGGACGATCCCGTCGTAAGGGGGCCGTATGGTGCCCGCGCGTAGTCTGCCGGCGTTTCCCTCACGTACGCCCGGGGTTTCACGCATGGACGCGATCCTGAACCCTCTCGTCTGGATGCTCGATGTGGCGCTGCTCGCGTCCCTCGTGTACGGCGGCTATCTCGTGCTCGGCGGGGGCGGTTTCCATCGCGATGCGCCCGAAGACGCCGCACTCCCGTACCTCGACGTGAGCGGCGACCCGAACTTCCACCATCGCTAGCTGCGGCCGGAGCGCGGGCCGGCACCCAGCGGCGGGGGCGATGCCCCCGGCCGCGGGTGTCGTCTTTCCTCGAGTCCGGCGATCAAACGACCGCTGTGGGCAGTGCGTGGGATTTGAGTGGGATTTAGCTATAGAGAGGGATAATTCCGAACGATAGCAGATCCTATATTTCTACAACTATATGAACTTAATATGATAATACCTTAACCCCCACGAATAATCCCACTCTGACAATGGGACGCAAATTGGTTGACATCCGGCACGGGAGGGGCCGACACTCATCCGAAAACCGCGCGCGTCTCGAGAAGGAGGAGGGGATGGAAGCGGAATCCCTGCTGCGGGAGATCACCGACTTCTGCCGTCGAACCGGCGTCGCCGAGTCCACGTTCGGCCGGCTGGCAGTGAACGACGGCAAGTTCGTCAACCGGCTGCGCGATGGCGGCCGGATCACCACCACGACCTTCGAGCGCGTCCGCTCGTACATCGCCAACGCGCCGGCTTCGGGCCACCCCGGCGAACGGCCGTTCCTGATACCTCCTGCGGCCAACGCGCAGCCGGCGGGTAAGCCGGCGCCCGCCGCCGGCTCGCAAACGAGGAACTTCCGGTTCTTCGACAACCGCCAGAAGTACCTCCTGTTCGTGAGCACCTGCTCCGAGAAGGCGGTGATCGCGCAGCGGGTCGCGATGGAGCTCGCCAACCTGCACCCGCGGCCGCCGGCGGTGCGCCTCTTCGACGCCGGCGTCGGCGACGGCACCGTGCTTACCCGGACGATGCGGGCGATGCACAGCCGGTTCCCGACGATGCCGTTCTACATCGTGGGCAAGGAGATCAGCCTCGAGGACGTGCGGCTCGCGCTCGAGAAAATGCCCGACCGGTTCTACGAGCACCCGGCCTCGGTCGTGGTCATGACCAATCTCTACTACCGGGAGGCGCCGTGGCTCGTCCCCGGATCGGTGACCGCGGCGACGAGCCTCGTCTGGCACGAGGTCGCCCTGACCGGCACTACCGGCCACGAGTTCGAGGAGCAGATCACCGCGCTCGGGCCGTTCCTCGCGGAGCACTGGCGCGCGCACGTCAACCCGACGAGCGGCAATCCGGTGTACGAGCGACCTGCGGTCCTGGTGCTCTACCGCGACGACCACCGCTTCCTGCTCGACCCGATCATCCCGCGCCGGGGTGGCGCGGCCGCCGACTACGACCTGGTGATCGCCTCGCAGCCCTACCGCGCGCGCGCGCCGCTGGAGTTCAAGGCCGCGAAGGTCGTCGCGCCGCTCGCGAAAAGCCTCGGTCCCGGCGGCCGGCTGCTCGGCATCCACTCCCACGGCAACGACCCCGGCGTCGAGATCCTGCAGGGCATCTGGCCCGGCGAGAACCCGTTCCAGCACGACCGCCACCAGATGCTCAAGGCGGTGAAGGACGCGCTCGGACCCGCGGCGCGCAACCTCAACTTCAATGCGTACGCGGACGCGCGGTCGCTCTTCCGCTATCACATGCACACGCTGCCCACCGAGATCTCCGAGTCGATCGGCACCTCGACCCTGTTTGCCGCGTGGAACGCCGCGATCTACGTGGGCCAGATCGAGGACGCGCGGCTGGAAGAGATCATCCGCGGCACCCGTTACCTCGACGTCACCGGCGAAGTGCTGCAGAAGCACGGCGGGCTGTGGTTCTGGGACGAGTCGTACGTGATCTCGCGGCGGCGCGACTAGGGCCGACGACCGAGCGGACCAGATGACCGGGATCCCCGCAGCCGTCGCCGAATCCTCGTCCGTGGACGGCGCGCTCCGCGCGTCGATCGTACGGCTCGCGCGCGGCGCATCGATCGAAACCTCGACCCGCAACCTCGCCGAGATCGACGGCTACGCCGAGCGGCTGCCGCCCGGCGCCGACGTCTTCGCGGCGTGGCTTCCCGGGACGCCGTACCACCACCTCGTGAGCGTCGCGAAGCGCCTGCGCCAGGCGGGCCTCAACCCGGTCCCGCATATCGCCGCGCGCCGGCTCGCAAACGAGGAGGCGGCGCGCGAGTTCCTTGCGCTGCTGCGGGACGAAGCGCAGGTGACGCGGGCGCTGCTCATCGCCGGCGACAGCCGCGTCCCGGTCGGGCCGTTCGACTCGAGCCTCGCGTTCCTCGAGACCGGGCTCCTCGAGGCGCACGGCATTCGCAGCATCGGCATCGCGGGTTACCCGGAGGGCCACCCGCGGATCGCCGAGAGCGCGCTCGAGGCCGCGCGCGACCGTAAGCTCGCGTATGCGGCCCGGAACGCGATCGACATCTTCATCGTCTCGCAGTTCTGCTTCGACCCGGAAGCGATCGTCGGCTGGGTCGAGCGCCTCCGCGCGCGCGGCGTCATGGTGCCGGTGCGCGTGGGCGTGCCCGGCATCGCAACCATCCGCACGCTCCTCAACTACGCCCGGCGGTGCGGCATCGGCAGCTCGATCCGCGCGCTCGGGTCCGATCCGATCTCGCTGCCCCGGCTGCTCACTCAGCAGGGACCGGAGAAGCTCGTCCGGCGGATTGCAGCGGCGGAAGCCGGCGCGAGCGTCGCCGGGTTGCACTGCTTCCCGTTCGGCGGGTTCGCGCCGAGCGCGCGCTGGCTGCAACGGGTCGCGGCGGGCCGGTTCCGGGTCGACGACACGGGTTTCACGCTCGAGCCCTGAAGTTCGGCGCGGCCGCGTCGCAACGCGATCGCGTAACATTCGGGCCCTCGTATCGTACCGATCAAGGAGCCCACTCATGACCCAGCGCACGACGCCGCCGTACCGCGCCGATCACGTCGGCAGCTTCCTCCGTCCCAAGGCGCTGCTCGACGCGCGCGAGCAGGCGCAATCGGGCGCGATCTCCCGCGCCGAGCTGCGCAAGGTCGAGGACGCGGCGATCCGCGACATCGTGAAGTTCCAGGAGGACCTCGGCCTGCAGGGCATCACCGACGGCGAGTTCCGGCGCACCTACTTCCACATCGACTTCCTCGAGCAGCTGGACGGCGTCGAGACGCGCGGCGGCATCACTGCAAGCTTCCACGGCAAGGCGGGCGACGTCAGCTTCGCACCGCCGGTCATGCACGTGACGGGCAAGGTCCGCCACGCGCGGCCGATCCAGCTCGCCGACTTCGAGTTCCTGAAGGCGGCGACGAAGCGCGTGCCGAAGGTGACGATCCCGTCGCCGACGATGCTGCACTTCCGCGGTGGTCGCGCCGCGATCAGCAGGGAGGCCTACCCCGACCTCGAGGCGTTCTACGACGACGTCGCGGCCGCGTATCGCGACGAGCTGAAGCAGCTCGCGGATGCGGGCTGCCGGTACGTGCAGCTCGACGACACCAATCTCGCGTACCTGTGCGACCCGAAGTTGCGCGAGGGTGCGAAGTCCCGCGGCGACGATCCGGACGAGCTGCCGCGCCGCTACGCGAAGCTCATCAACGCGGCGATCGCCGGGCGGCCGAAGGACATGGCGGTCTGCGTCCATCTTTGCCGCGGCAACTTCAAGAGCGCGTGGGTGGCCGAGGGCGGCTACGAACCGGTGGCCGAGGCGCTGTTCCGCGACCTCGCGGTCGACGGCTACTTCCTCGAGTACGACGACGCGCGTTCGGGCGACTTCTCGCCCCTCCGCTTCGTGCCGAAGGGCAAGATCGTCGTCCTCGGCCTCGTCACCACGAAGGTGGGCGAGCTCGAGAAGAAGGACGACCTCAAGCGCCGCATCGACGAAGCCGCGCGCCATGTGCCGCTCGAGCAGCTCGCGCTGTCGCCGCAGTGCGGCTTCTCGAGCACGGTGCACGGCAACGAGATCATGCGCGAGTCGCAGGCGGCGAAGCTCCGTCTGATCGTCGAGACCGCGCGGGAGGTCTGGGGCGCGGCCTGAAGCCGTCGCTGCCGCCGCCAGACCCCGCCGGACAGCGATCCGGCTTGATCTGGATCAGAACCGCCGCCGCCCGTCCGGGCACCATTGAGTCACTCCTGGTGTTCGGCGGGATGGCCGAAGTCCGCAAGGGCGGTTGGCTTCCCGCCGCTTTTTTTCCCCGAACCCACTAAATTCACTGCCCGATCCGGGAGGTGATGGCGGAATCGAGCTGACGACCTGGCGCCGCGTCAACCGCTTGCGCCAAGCGCGCGATCGGCCCGCCAGCCGGTAGGGTATCCTCCCCGGACTGACCAGGATCAAACGCCGCGCCGCCCGGGCGCGGCGTACTCGTGGCCCGAGATCGCGCGACCAGAACGATGAGCGGCTTGACGAGGAGGGGGTTTCTGACCGGACATGTCGCGCGCGCGCGTGGACGTCCCGCGATGCCCTGGTCGCTCACCGAGGACGAGTTCCTCGCGCGCTGCACGCGCTGCAACGCCTGCGTCGACGCCTGTCCCGAGCACATCGTCGTCCGCGGCTCGGGCGGATTCCCCGAGGTGGACTTTTCCAAGGGTGGCTGCACCTTCTGCGGCCGTTGTGCCGACGCCTGTGTCCCGCGTGCGCTCGACCGCGCGACGAGCGAGCCCTGGGCGCTGAAGGCGACGATCGGCGCCGGCTGCCTCGCGCGGAGCCGCGTCGTGTGCCGCTCGTGCGGCGAGCGCTGCGAAGTGCGGGCGATCCGGTTCGCGCTCGCCGCGGGCGGCGTCGGCGAGCCGGTAGTGGATCGCGATCGCTGCACGGGCTGCGGCGCGTGCGTCGGGGTGTGCCCGGTGTCCGCGATCGACGTCGCCGCCTGAGCGGATGGACATCGCGAGCGCGGTCGTTCACGCAGCACCGGGCCGGAGCGCCGAGGTGCGCGCGCAGCTCGAGCGCCTGCGCGGGATCGAGATCCACGCCGAGACGCCCGAGGGGCGGTTCGTCGTGACCGCCGAGGACACGCCCGAAGGCAGCGCGGGCGACGCGATCATGGCCCTGCACCGTCTCGATGGCGTGCTCGCCGCGGCGATGGTCTACCAGTACTGTGAGAGAAGCGCGACGACCAGGAGGAGGCGCAATGACGGTCAACCGACGCGACTTCATGAAGGCGAACGCCGCGGCCGCAGCCGCCGCGGCCGCGGGCATCACCCTGCCGGCGGCCCCGGCCGCCGCGGAGAACGCGGGCGCGGACAAGATCCGCTGGGACAAGGCCGCCTGCCGCTTCTGCGGCACGGGCTGCGGCGTGCTCGTCGGCGTCCAGGACGGGCGGGTGGTGGCGACGCAGGGCGACCCCGAGGCCGAGGTGAACCGCGGCCTGAACTGCGTCAAGGGCTACTTCCTCGCGAAGATCATGTACGGCGCGGACCGGCTCAAAACGCCGCTCCTCAGGAAGAAGGACGGCAAGTACGACAAGAACGGCGAGTTCACGCCGGTCTCGTGGAAGGAAGCCTTCGACGTCATGGCCGAGAAGTGGAAGGAGGCGCTCCGCAAGGGCGGCCCGACCACGGTCGGCATGTTCGGCTCGGGCCAGTGGACGGTGTGGGAGGGCTACGCCGCGGCGAAGCTCTACAAGGCCGGGTTCCGCTCGAACAACCTCGACCCGAACGCGCGCCACTGCATGGCTTCAGCGGTCACCGGGTTCATGCGCAGCTTCGGCATGGACGAGCCGATGGGCTGCTACGACGACTGCGAGCATGCCGACGCGTTCGTCATGTGGGGCTCGAACATGGCCGAGATGCATCCGGTGATCTGGACCCGGATCACCGACCGGCGCCTGCAGCACCCGCACGTCCGGGTGGCGGTGCTCTCGACCTACCAGCACCGCGGCCACGAACTCGCCGACCTCAACATCATCTTCACGCCGCAGACCGACCTCGCGATCCTCAATTTCATCGCGCACCACATCATCAGCACCGGGCGGATGAACAAGGAGTTCGTGTCGAGGAACGTCAACTTCGTGCGCGGCAACGACGACATCGGCTACGGCCTGCGGCCGGAGGATCCGCGCGAGCAGAAGGCGAAGAACGCGAAGGACGCGGAGACGATGAAGCCGATCGACTTCGAGGCCTACGCGAAGTTCGTCTCCGACTACACCGCCGAGAAGGTCGAGCAGCTCTCGGGCGTGCCGGCGCGCCAGCTCGTCGCGCTCGCGGAGCTCTACGCCGACCCGAAGGTGAAGGTGATGTCGCTGTGGACGATGGGGTTCAACCAGCACACGCGCGGCACCTGGGTGAACCAGCTCTGCTACAACATCCACCTCCTCACCGGCAAGATCGCCGAGCCGGGCAACAGCCCGTTCTCGCTCACCGGGCAGCCGTCCGCGTGCGGGACTGCGCGCGAGGTCGGCACGTTCTCGCACCGGCTGCCCGCAGACATGGTGGTGACCAATCCCAAGCACCGCGCCGAGGCCGAGCACATCTGGAAGCTGCCGGCGGGCACGATCCCCGACCGGCCCGGCTATCACGCCGTGCTGCAGAACCGGATGCTGAAGGACGGGAAGCTCAACGCCTACTGGGTGATGTGCAACAACAACATGCAGACCGGGGCGAACATCAACGGCGAGATCTGGCCCGGCTACCGCAACCCGGCGAACTTCGTCGTGGTGAGCGACCCGTACCCGACGGTCACCGCGATGGCGGCCGACCTGATCCTGCCCACCGCGATGTGGGTGGAGAAGGAGGGCGCCTACGGGAACGCCGAGCGCCGCACCCAGTTCTGGCGCCAGCAGGTGAAGCCGCCCGGCGAGGCGCGCTCGGACCTATGGCAGCTCGTCGAGTTCTCGAAGCGCTTCAAGGTGGAGGAGGTCTGGCCGGCCGAGCTCGTCGCGCAGAGGCCGGAGTACAAGGGCAAGACGCTCTACGACGTGCTGTTCGCGAACGGACAGGTCAACAAGTTCCCGGTCAAGGAGGTGCAGCCCGGCTTCGAGAACGACGAATCGCGGGACTTCGGTTTCTATCTGCAGAAGGGGCTCTTCGAGGAGTACGCGAGCTTCGGGCGCGGGCACGCGCACGACCTCGCGCCGTTCGACGCCTATCACAAGGTGCGCGGGCTGCGATGGCCGGTCGTGGACGGGAAGGAGACCAAGTGGCGCTACCGTGAGGGCTATGACCCGTACGTCAAGAAGGGCGAGGGCGTGAAGTTCTACGGCAAGCCCGACGGCAAGGCGATCGTGATCGCCGTGCCGTACGAGCCGCCGCCGGAGGTGCCGGACAAGGAATACGACCTCTGGCTCTGCACGGGCCGCGTGCTCGAGCACTGGCACAGCGGATCGATGACGCGCCGGGTGCCGGAGCTGCATCGCGCGGTCCCCGAGGCGGTCGTGTTCATGCATCCCGCGGACGCAAAGAAGCGCGGCCTCCTCAACGGCATGGAAGTGCGGGTTAGTTCGCGGCGCGGCGACATCTACGCCCGTGTCGACATCCGCGGCCGCAACGAGCCGCCCGAGGGGTTGGTGTTCGTACCGTTCTTCGATGAGGGACGGCTCGTGAACAAGCTCACGCTCGACGCGACCTGTCCGATTTCGAGAGAGACCGACTACAAGAAGTGCGCCGTACGCGTGACCAAGGCCTGAGGGGCGCGCCGATGATCCGGATCCTCTTCCTCGCCGCCGCCGTTGCCGCGTTCGCGCTCCCGGGCTTCGCGCAGGAAGCGAAGCAGCCCGTGGTGAAGCCGATCCGCGGCGACACGCCGATCCCCGAGACGAATCACTCGGGCACCTATCGCATGGAGCGCCACGACCGGCCGGTGGCGCGGAACTACGCGCAGCAGCCCCCGATCATCCCGCACAACATCAAGGGCTACCAGATCACGAAGAACGTCAACATGTGCATGGCTTGCCACGCGAAGACCGCGGCGCCGACCACCGGGGCAACTCCGGTCGGGAAATCGCACTACCTCGATCGCGAAGGCAAGGAGTCGGTGAACATTTCGACGCGGCGCTACTTCTGCCTGCAGTGCCATATCCCGCAGTTCGACGCCGACCCGCTGGTGTCGAACACCTTCAAGCCGGCGCAATAGAGTCGACCATGGCGAACGATTTCGAGGTCAGGCGGCGCGGCTGGAAGCGGTGGATCCCCGCCTGGGTGTGGCGCATCGGACCCTGGACGGCGGTGGCGCTCTTCGCCGCCGGCATCGTGTTCTGGGGCGGCTTCAACTGGGCGTTCGAGCTCACCAACACCGAGAACGTTCTGCACCTCGTGTCACGAGATGGAGGAGAACGTCTTCAAGGAGTACCGGCACACGATCCACTACACGAACCGGTCGGGCGTGCGCGCCACCTGCCCCGATTGCCACGTGCCGAAGGAATGGGGCCCGAAGATCGTCCGCAAGATCCAGGCCTCGAACGAGGTCCTCCACAAGGTGCTCGGCAGCATCGACACGCCGGAGAAGTTCCAGGCGAAGCGCTGGGCGCTCGCCGAGCACGAGTGGGCGCGGATGCGGGCGAACAATTCGCAGGAATGCCGCAATTGCCACAACTTCCAGTACATGGACCTGAGCGAGCAGGGGCGGCGGGCGAACGCGACGCATTCGGTCGCCTTCACCGAAGGCAAGACCTGCATCGACTGCCACAAGGGGATCGCGCACCAGCTGCCGCCGATCGACCAGGCGATCGGTGCGCCGCGCGTTGAGCCGTCGGCGGGGAAGTTCGCCCCGCCTCGCTAGGCGCGGCGCTGCAGCCGCATCACACCGGCAGATCGATCGGCGTGGCGCCGGCCGCGGGCGGCTTCGCCGCCGCCGCTCCGGGCTGCGATCCTGCAAGCAGCTTCCCGAACATCTCCGCCGGCATCGGCTTCGAGAACAGGAAGCCCTGCAGCTCGTCGCAGCTCTTGCTCCTGAGGAAATCCCGCTGGTCCGAGGTCTCGACCCCTTCGGCGACCACCGACAGCCCGAGGCAGTGGGCCATCGCGATGATCGCGATCACGATCGCCGCGTTGTCGGGATCCGAGTCGACGCCCATCACGAACGAGCGGTCGATCTTCAGCTCGTCGAGCGGGAAGCGCTTGAGGTAGCTCAGGGACGAGTAGCCGGTGCCGAAGTCGTCGATCGAGAGCGTGAGCCCCTGCTCCTTCAGCTCGTGCAGGGTGCGGATGTTGCGCTCCGCGTGCCCCATCAACGAGCTCTCGGTCAGCTCCAGGCCGATGTAGCGCGGGTCGAGACCGCTCGATTTGAGCGCGCTGACGACGGTCTCGACGATGCTCGCGGCGCCGAACTGCTTGCCCGACACGTTCACCGTCACCCGCGGCACGCGCAGGCCGGTGTTCTGCCAGGCCCGGCTCTGCGCGCAGGCGGCGCGCAGCACCCATTCGCCGAGCGGGACGATCAGCCCGGTTTCCTCGGCGACGGGGATGAACTCGACCGGGCTCACCAGCCCGCGCTCCGGGATGCGCCCAGCGCACCAGCACCTCGGCGCCGGTGCCGCGCCCGTTGTGCGCGCGGACCTTCGGCTGGTAGTAGAGGCGGAATTCGCCGCGGTCGAGCGCGCGCCGCAGCTCGCTCTCGACGCTCAGGCGGTGCCGCGACTTGGAGTTGAGCTCCTTGGCGTAGAACTGGAAGCCGGAACCGCCCTGCTGGGCGACGTGGCGGGCGGCCACGCTGCAGTGGCTGAGCAGCGCGCCTGCCTCCATGTCGTCGTCGGGGAAGACCGAGATGCCGACCGTCGCGCCGATCGCGAGCTCCTGCCCGGCGGCGCGGAACGGCGCGGTCATCGCGGCGAGGAGACCCTGCGCGATCGGCGCCGCCTCTTCGCCGCGCGCGATGCCGGTGAGGAGGAGCGCGAACTCGTCGTCGCCGATGCGGTAGATCGTCGGCACGCCGCGTCGCTCGCCGCCCTCTTTCGCGCCCACGCTCGAGCGCAGGCCGAGGTCGAGCCGCATCGCGACGCCCTTCAGGAGCGAGTCGCCGATGCCGAGCCCGAACGCCTCGATGATCTGCTCGAACCGCTCGAGGTGCACGTGCATGACGGCGCCAGTGGTGCCGGCGCGCGCGGTCTCGCGCAGCGCCCGCTCCAGGCGGTCCATCAGCAGGCGGCGGTTGGGCAGCGCGGTCACGCCGTCGTAGTTGGCGAGGCGGTCGCGGTAGGCTTTCGCCGAGAGCGTGTTCCGGAGCCGCAGCGCGAGCTCGCTCGGGTCGGTCGGCTTGGCGAGGAAGTCGGTCGCGCCGAGCTCGAGCGCCTTGAGCTTGGTCTCGGCGTCGGTCGAGGAGGTGAGGACGATCACCGGGACGTGGCGCATCGCCTCGTCGGCGCGCATGCGCTCGATGATCTCGAACCCGCTCATCTCCGGCATGTTGAGGTCGAGCAGGACGACGTCCGGGTGGCGCTCGCCGATCAGCCCGAGCACCTTCAGCGGCTCGCTGCAAGCGACGAACTCGCGGTAACCGGCCTCCTCGAGGAAGGTCTGCAGCACCTCGAGGTTGAGCGGCTCGTCGTCCACCATCATCACGACGGGGTCGTCGGCCCGCTCGGCCTCCCACCCGGCTTCGCGGCCGGCCTCGGCCGGCAGGCGGGCGACTTTGAGCGCGCTGCGTGCCGGCATCGGCAGCAGGCTCGGGGGGCCGTCAAATGTCAGGATCGTCGCCATAAGTTATCCAATCTAAAGCGCTTTCCGTATCACCGCGCGTCAAAGCTGCGCATTCGTGCGGAATCTGCGCTGCCCCTGCTGTGCACGATGCCGCACTTCACGCCGCCTGCACATCGGCGTCGTCCGGGACGACCAGCCGCGCCTCGAGGCCGCGCAGCTCGGCGAGCGCCGCTTTGGTGCCCTGGGCGTCGCCCGCCTTCGACAGGGTTTCGAGGTTGCGCGCGGGCGCCGTGAAATCGTCGTAGCCCACGGTACCGCCCGCCCCTTTCAGCCAGTGGGCGAGGGCCGTGAGCTCGACGAAGTTCCCGGCCGCGTGGGCCCGGTCCATTGCGTCGAGCTGCTCGCCCAGGCGGCCGGCGAACCGCGCGGCCGCGCTCCGTAGGCGGGGGTGGTTGGCGAAGCGGGAGACGATCGGCGGTCCACCCGCGCCTGCGGCCGGGCCAAGGTCGATCCGCTCCTCGAGCACCGGCATCGGGATGGACGCGCTGAGCGGGGCCGGGGCCGGCGCATTCTTTTGGGTCGGGGCGGGTGCGGCGTGCTCGGCCGGTGCCGGTGCCGCCTTCACGCGGCGGCCCGCTCCCAGCTTCTCCGCCAGCGTCCCGAGCAGGACGTCGATGTCGATCGGCTTCGTGACGTAGCCGGTGCAGCCCGCGGCCAGGATCTCCTGTTCGAACCCTTTCATCGCGTGCGCGGTGAGGGCGATGATCGGCAGCTTCACGCCACGGCTGCGGAGCAGCTTGGTGGCGGTGTAGCCGTCCATCACCGGCATGGACATGTCCATGAGCACCGCGTCGTACCGGCTCCGGGCGACCATGTCGACCGCGATCTGGCCGTTCTCCGCCTCTTCGGTGGCGAGCCCCGCCTCCTGCAGCACGAGCGTCACCAGCTCGCGGTTCTCCGGGCCATCGTCGACGACGAGGATCCGCCGCGCCGGGAACTCCCAGCGGAGGCTCGAGTCCGCGGCGAGTTCCTCGTCGACCCGCGTCGCTTCCGCCGGATCGAGCATGCGCACGCCGATGAGCGCTCCGGTGTCGACAGTCGCGGTGAACGTGCTGCCCTGGCCGGCGACGCTCGTGACGGTGATATCGCCGCCGAGCGCGCGGGCGAAGTTCCGGCTGAGGACGAGCCCGAGGCCGGTGCCGCCGAACTTCCGCGTCACCGACGTGTCGGCCTGCACGAACGCCTGGAACAGCTTCCCGATCTTGTCCTCGGGGATGCCGACGCCGGTGTCGACGACGTCGATCGCGAGCTGCGGCGCGGACCGCGTGCCCGCCAGCCGCGCGACGACCCTCACGCCGCCGCGCTCGGTGAACTTGAGCGCGTTCCCGACGAGGTTGGTGACGATCTGCCGCATGCGGCCCGGGTCGGACTGGATCCGCTCGGGGAGCGGCGTCGCGGCCTCGAACGCGAGCGTCACGCCCTTCTCGCGCGCGCGCGCGTTGAACACCTTGACGACCTCGCGGATGACCTTGTGCGGCTCGCAGTCGATGCGCTCGACCTCCATGCGGCCGGCCTCGACCTTGGAGAGGTCGAGAATGTCGTTGATCAGCTCGATCAGATGCTTGCCGCTCGAGTGGATCGTGTCGAGGTGCTTGCGCGCCTCGCGCTCGTTCTTGCCCCAGCCGCGCTTGAGCACCTCGGTGAAGCCGAGGATCGCGTTCATCGGCGTGCGGATCTCGTGGCTCATGTTCGCCAGGAAGTCGCTCTTCGCGCGGTTGGCCGCCTCGGCGTCGTCCCGTGCCTGGCGGAGCTCCACCTTGTTCTGCTCGAGCTCGGTGACATCGTCGAGGCTGATCAGGACGCCGCCCGCTTTTCCGTCCGGACCCATGACCGGCGAGCAGTTGGCGCTGAAGGTGCGCAGTTGTCCTGCGTGGTCGGTGAAGTGGAGCGTGCTGTTCCGCTGCACCGTCCCTTCGCGCAGCGCCGCCGCCCACGGGGATTTTTCCTTCGGCAGCGGCGTGCCGTCCGGCCCGAGCCAGCCGAGCTCGGACACCTGGCGCGCGGCGAGCGTTTCCGGCGTCGCGCCGGTGAGCGTCGCGAACGCCTGGTTCGCGAGCACGATGTTCTGCTTCTTGTCGATCACCAGCAGGCCTTCGGCCAGCGTGTCGAGCGCCGAGCGCACGCGCGCCGGGACGGCGTGCGACACGTCGAGGTGGCGCAGCATGCGGCCGAGGTACATGTAGAACGAGCCGAAGCACGAGACGAACATGAAGGCGACGAGGTAGAGCCAGGGCATCTCTATCCCGAAGAGGTGCGGCACCCCGGTCGGCCTGAACGCGAGCTCGAGCTGTCCCCAGCGCTCGCTCTTCGTGAGGATCGGCACCTGCATCTGCCGGTCGGTCGAGTGCTCGTCGGCGAGCGGCTTCCAGGTGTTCGCATGGTCTCCGGCGGCGGCCACCAGCACGCCGTCGGCGCGGCGCACGCCTGCCGAGACGAGGTCCTTGTTGCGCTCGAGCATGAACTTGAGCATCGCCTCCACGCGCGGCGCGCCCTCGGGCACGATTGCCGCGGTGCTGTTCACCGCGGTGAGCTCGGCGAGCGCGGTCCGCCCCTCGCGGATCGCGGCCGCGCGATCGGGCAGGACGCCCACGAAGGCGCTCGCCATCACGATGCTCGCGACGAGGAACGAGAGCCCCATCGCGAGGTAAGCCTTCGTGCTGAATCCCTTCATGTCGGCACACTCCCCACGTTGTCGTTGTCAGGCGTCGCGTCGTCGCCGGGCGCGTCGCGCGCGTCCCGGTCGTCGGCGACCAGATCCTCGAGCGAATCGTCGTCCTCGTCGCCCGCCCGGCCGCCCATGCTCCCGAGGACCGGCAGCGGGTCGACGAGGCGCCACGCCGGCAGCGACGAGAGCAGGCTCGCGATCAGCGCGCCGCCGCGCAGCAGCCAGAGGACGTAGCCCACCGAGAGACCCGTACTCACCACGAAAACCGAGCCGGCGACGCGCGCCTCGACCTTGATGTCCTCTTGGGTGCGCTCGCGCGCCTCGTCGAGCGCCTGGCGCATTTCGGGCGCGGCCATCGCGGCGACCGCCTGCATCTCGGCCTTGACCTCGCCGGTCGGCGGTTCGCCGCGGCTCTCCGTCTGCGGCGTGGGCCCGCCGGCGCGCGGATCGGTCGGCAAGCCACTCGACTGAAAGCCGATGGCGCCGGTCGGCGACGACCCGGCCTGCGTGACCGAGGTCGCGACCGCGCTGGCAGTCGCCGTTGTTGTCGCCGCTCCTGCCGCTGCGCCTGCGTCCGGAGCCGGTGCGGCCGTATCGCTCGGTCCGGGTCCGGCGGCCGCGCCGCCGCTGCCACCACCGCGGCCGCCGGCGGAGGGCGCGCTACCACTCCCGCCCGGAGCGGGCGCGGCCGGCGGTTCCGCGGCGGGCGTCGTGGCCGGCGTCGTGGTCGGCGGCGTGATCGGTGCGGGCGGGGCCGGCGGGGCGGGCGGGGCGGGCGGGGCGGCGAAGCCGATCGTCATCGTGTTCGCCGCCGCGGCGGTGCTCGTCGCGTCGTGGACGAGGAAGCCGAAGCTCGCCGCGACCGCGCTGCCGCTGGTGGGCGGCACGTAGACGAGCCTCCCGGCGGCGAGGTCCGCCGGCGTCACATCCTGGTTGACGGCCACCGCGACACCGTCGAAGAGCAGCGTGCCGTCGGCCGGCAGCGAGGTGATCGTCACGTGGTCGAGCGGATCGCCGTCGACGTCGGCGTAGCCGAAGTCGGACGCAGCGAAGCTGTACGTGGCGCCCGCGAACACGGTACCGTCGGCGCCCACCGGTGCATCGTTGACCGGCGTCACGGTGATCGTGACCGTGGCGACCGCGGACGCAGCCGCGCCGTCGGTCGCCTCGTAGGTGAAGGTGTCGACGCCGAAGAAGTTCGCGTTCGGCGTGTACACGAAGCTGCCGTCGGCGTTGAAGGCGACCGAGCCGTTCGCCGGGGCGGACACGAGCACGGCGGCGAGCGGATTACCGTCCTGGTCAGTGTCGTTCCCGAGCGTTCCGGACGCGGCGATCGAGAGCGGCGCGTCCTCGGCGGTCACGTAGGCGTCGGCGGCGGCGACCGGCGCGTCGTTTGCGTCGACGACGGTGATCGTGAGCGCCTGCGTGTCGACGCCGCCAGCGCCGTCCGCGACCTGGACGGTCACGTTGTAGACGTTGTCCGCGCCCGCGTCCGTCGGTGCTTCGAAGTTCGGCGCCGGGTTGAACGTCAGCACGCCGGTGACCGAGTCCATCGAGAACCGTCCAGCGTCGGCACCGGCGAGCGAGAAGGCGAGCGGCTGCAGGTCGACGTCACTCGCCGTGACCGCCGTGACCGCGGTGGTGTTCTCGGCCACGACGAAGACGGCGGTGGCGCCGCCGTCGGAGGTGATGATCGGCAGGTCGTTCACCGGGGCGACGGTTACCGTCATCGTGTTCGGCGCCAGGTCGAAGAGCGGGCCGGGCGGCACGCCGGTGTCGCGCACGCTGAACGTGAAGCTCGCGTAACCGGCGCCGTTCGCGTCCGGGACCGGGGTGAAGACGAGCAGGCCGGCGCTGATGTCGGCGACCGTGATCACCTGGCTCGGGATCACATCGACGCCGCCGAGCTGCAGCGTCGCCCCGGCCGGGAGCGAGATCGAGTCGATCCGCACGTCGGTCATCGCATCACCGAAGTCGACGTCGGTGAAGCCGAAATCGCCGAGGCTGAAGGTGTAGGTCGAGTCCTCGTTCAGAGTGACGGTGGTGTCGGTCCCGTCGGGCGCGTCGTTGACCGGGAGGACGTCGATCGTGGCGAGGTCGGAGTCGGAGAGCGCGCCGCCGGACCCGGTCGCGCCGAGGTCGTTGGTCGCGAGCGTGATGAACGCGAGGCCGTTGGAGTTCAGGTTCGGGGTGAACACGAGGCCGTTCAGCGCCGCGTTGATCGCCACCGCGGTGCCGGTGAACGTCATCGTGACGTCGCCCGCGCCGCTGCCGACGGTGAAGACAAGTCCCGTGGTGCCCGCGAGCGTCAGCATGCCGTTCGTCGCGGTCAGCGTCACTTGGAGCGGGTTCGTACCGGCATCGGGATCGCTGACCGCGATGCGGTTGCCGGTTCCGGTCGAGAAGACGAGCGCGACGTCCTCGGCGGAGATCTGCGCGCCGGGCACGATGTTCACCGGCGGATCGTTGACGACGTTCGCCACTGTCACCGTCACGGTGGCGGTCGAGGTTTCGCCGTCAGCGTCCTGGATCGTGTAGGTGAATGTGTCGGTGCCGCTGAAGGTTGCGGCCGGGGTATAGGTGAACGTGTTGCCGGCGTTGAGCGCTACCGTCCCGCCCTGAGCGCTCAGCGCGTCGAAGGTGACGATGGTGGTCGGCTGGTCGCCGAGCGCGTCGTTGAGGAGGACGTTGACTGTGGTGACCGAAATGCTCTCGTTCGTCGCGGCGATGTCGTCCGTGGCGACAGGGACGTCGTTGACGGGGTTGACCGTGATGCTGAACGTCGTCGATCCGATCGTGCCGCCCGCGCCGTCGCTCACCGTGAAGGTGAAGCCGTCCGCCACGGTCTCCGAGTCGTCGTGCGTGTAGCTCACGCGCCCGTTGTCGAGGTCGTCCTGGGTGAACGCACCGCCGACACCGACCGGAGCGCCGCTGAGGTAGAGCGTACCGTTGACGGGCGCTGAACCCACCGTGTAGACGAGCTGGATCGCGCTGTTGTCCGGGTCGGCTACGGCGAGCTCCGCGCCGGTGATCGTCGCTCCGGTCCCCTCGTTGACGGTGAGACCCGCGTTGGCCACGATCACTGGTGGCTCGTTGATGTCGCTGAGGTTGACGGTGATGACGGCCGAGTCGTTCGCGGTGCCGTCGGTGGCGGTGACGGTCAGGTTGAAGACCGGGTTCGTCTCGAAGTCGAGGGCCGCCGGGTTGGCGACGGTGATCGCGCCGGTGGCCGAGTCGATTGCGAAGGCGCCAGCGGTGTTGCCGGCGGCGATCGAGTAGGTGAGTACCTGCCCGTCGCGGTCGGTGTCTGCTCCGGTGAATGCCTCGTTGGCATCGAGGACGAAAGTGCCGAACGCCGAGTTCTCGGGGAGGTTCGTTGTCGCGTCGTCGATTTGCGGCGCGTTGTCGTTCGCGTTCGTCAGGTTGACGGTGATCTGGGCGGTGTCGTTGAACGTCCCGTCCGTGGCGTTGACCGTGAGGACGAAGACCGGCGTCGTCTCGAAGTCGAGAGCAACGGGGTTGGCGACAGTGATCGCGCCGGTGACCGCGTCGATCGCGAAGGCGCCGCCGGTGTTGCCGGCGACGATCGAGTAAGCGAGTGCCTGGCCGTCGCGGTCGGCATCGGTGCCGGTGAACGCGTCGTTAACGTTGTAGGCGGCAGTGCCGGATGGGGCGCCTTCGGTCAGCGCGGGTGCGGTCGCGTCGTCGATCTGGGGCGCGTTATCGTTGGCGTTGATCAGGTTGACCGTGATGATCGCGGTGTCGGGCGTGGTGCCGTCGCTGGCGACAATAGTCAGATTGAAGGCCGGGGTCGACTCGAAGTCGAGCGCGGCGCTGTTCGCGACCTTGATCGCGCCGGTGGCCGTGTCGATCGCGAACGCGCCGCCGGTGTTGCCGGCCGCGATCGAGTAGGTGAGTATCTGGCCGTCGCGGTCATTGTCGGCGCCGGTGAACGCATCGTTCGCGTCGTAGATGATCGTGCCGGCCGGCGAGTTCTCGGCGATGCTCGTAGTCGCATCGTCGATCTGCGGAGCGTTGTCGTTCAGGTTGATCAAGTTGATCGTGATCGCGGCCGTATCCGACGTCGCGCCATCGGTCGCGTGAACCGTCAGGTTGAAGACCGGCGTGGTCTCGAAATCGAGCGCGGCCGGGTTCGCGACCGTGATCGCTCCGGTGGCCGGATCGATCGCAAAGGCGCCAGCAGTGTTGCCGGCGGTGATCGAGTAGACGAGCGGCTGGCCGTCGCGGTCGGCATCGGTGCCGGTGAACGCCTCGTTGACGTTGTAGACGGCGGTGCCGAACGCCGAGTTCTCGGCGAGGTTCGTGGTCGCGTCGTTGATCTGTGGGGCGTTGTCGTTGTCGTTGATCAGGTTGATCGTGATCACGGCCGTATCCGGCGTCGTGCCGTCGGTCGCCTGAACCGTCAGGCTGAAGACCTGCGTGGTCTCGAAGTCGAGCGCGGCCGGGTTGGCGACGGTGATCGCGCCGGTGACCGAGTCGATCGCGAACCCGCCACCGGTGTTCCCGCCGATGATCGAGTAGGCGAGCGGCTGATCGTCGCGGTCATTGTCCGTGCCGGTGAAGGTCTCGTTGACGTTGTAGACGGCGGTGCCGTTTGCGCTGTTCTCGGGCAGTGACGGCGCCGTCGCATCGTTGATCTGTGGCGCGTTGTCGTTCAGGTTGATGAGGTTGACCGTGATGACCGCTGTATCCGGCGCGGCGCCGTCGGTCGCTTGAATGGTCAGGTTGAAGACCGAGGTCGTCTCGAAATCGAGCGCAGCCGAGTTCGCGACCGTGATCACGCCAGTAGCCGGGTCGACCGCGAAGGCACCGCCGGTGTTGCCAGCGACGATCGAATAGGCGAGCGCCTGGCCGTCGCGGTCGTTGTCGGTCCCGGTGAACGCCTCGTTGACGTTATAGACGGCGGTCCCGTTGGCGCTGTTCTCCGGGGGAGACGGCGCGGTGGCGTCGTTGATCTGCGGAACGTTGTCGTTCAGGTTGATCAGGTTGACCGTGATGAGGGCCGTATCCGACGTCGTGCCGTCGGTGGCGCTAACCGTCAGGTTGAAGACCGGCGTGGTCTCGAAGTCGAGCGCAGCCGAGTTCGCCACCGTGATTGCGCCGGTCGCGGCGCTGATGGCGAAGGCACCACCGGTGTTGCCGCCAATGATCGAATAGGCGAGCGCTTGGCCATCGCGGTCATTGTCGGTTCCGGTGAAGGCCTCGTTGACGTTGTAGACGGCGGTGGCGAACGCCGAGTTCTCGGCGAGGCTCGTGGTCGCGTCGTTGATCTGCGGGGCGTTGTCGTTCAGGTTGGTCAGGTTGACCGTGATCACCGCGGTATCAAGCGTGGTGCCGTCGGTCGCCTGAACCGTTAGGTTGAAGACCGGAGTCGTCTCGAAGTCGAGGGCAGCGCTGTTCACGACCGTGATCGCGCCGGTCGAGGCGTTGATGGCGAATGCACCAGCGGTGTTGCCGCCGATGATCGAGTAGGCGAGCGCCTGTCCGTCGCGGTCGTTGTCGGTCCCGGTGAAGGCCTCGTTGACGTTGTAGACGGCGGTACCGTTGGCGCTGTTCTCGGGCAGGGCTGGCGCCGTCGCGTCGTTGATCTGCGGGACGTTGTCGTTGAGATTGATCAGGTTGACCGTGATGACCGCCGTATCCGGCGTCGTACCGTCGGTCGCCTGAACCGTCAGGTTGAAGACCGGCGTGGTCTCGAAGTCGAGCGCAGCCGAGTTTGCTGCCGTGATCGCGCCAGTCGCCGGGTCGATCGCAAAGGCACCACCGATGTTGCCGCCGATGATCGAGTAGGCGAGCGGCTGTCCGTCGCGGTCGCTATCCGTCCCGGTGAACGCCTCGTTGATGTTGTAGACGGCGGTACCGTTGGCGCTGTTCTCGGGCAGCGCAGATGCCGTCGCGTCGTTGATCTGGGGGAGGTTGTCGTTCAGATTGGTCAGGTTGACCGTGATCACCGCCGTGTCGGACAACGCGCCATCGGTGGCACTGACCGTCAGGTTGAAGGCCGGCGTGGTCTCGAAGTCGAGCGCGGCCGAGTTCGCGACCGTGATCGCGCCGGTCACGGCGTTAATGGCGAACGCGCCGGCGGTGTTGCCGCCGGTGATCGAGTAGGTGAGTGGTTGCCCGTCACGATCGTTGTCGCTGCCGGTAAACGCTTCGTTGACGTTGTGGACGACGGTCCCGTTGGCGCTGTTCTCGGGCAGGGCCGGCGCCGTCGCGTCGTCAATCTGCGGGGCGTTATCGTTCAGGTTGGTCAGGTTGACCGTGATCACTGCCGTATCCGGCGTGGTGCCGTCGGTGGCCTGAACCGTGAGGCTGAAGACGGGCGTCGTCTCGAAGTCGAGCGCGGCAGAGTTCGCGACCGTGATCGCTCCCGTCACGGCGTTGATGGCGAATGCGCCTCCGGTGTTGCCGGAGACGATCGAATACGCGAGCGGCTGGCCGTCGTGGTCGTTGTCGGTGCCGGTAAACGCCTCGTTGACGTTGAAGACTGCGGTGCCGTTCGCGCTGTTCTCGGGCAGTGGCGGCGCCGTCGCATCGTTGATCTGCGGGAGGTCGTCGACCGTGCTGACGGCGATCGCGACCGTGTCGATGTCCTGCAGTCCGACGGCGTCGGTGGACGTCATCGTAAGGGTGTCGGCCCCGTTGAAGTTCAAGTTGCCCTGATAGACCAGGCTCGCGAGCGTGGAATTGATCGCCCCCTGCGTGCCGGTGATCGTTACCGCGCCCGTCCCGCCGCCAGCCACCAGCGCGCCGCCCGCCGGCGTCACCGCGAGGGTGCCGTTCAGCACTGACAGCACGACCGAATTGACGTTGCCATCGACGTCGCTCACGGAGATCGTGTTGAGCGCGAGCGGCGAGTCCTCGTTCACCACCCGCGGCCCGGGGACGTTGTTGACCGGCGCGGAGGTCACCTGGACGGCCGCGCCGAACTCGGAGGTCTCGCCGGTCACGCTGTCGGTCGCGGTGGCGGTCACCCATTCGCCGAGCGCCGCAGCAATCGGGGCGCTTCCGCTCCAGATGCCGGCGCCGCTCGTCGTAACGTTGACGAAGCCGAGATAGCGCTGGCCCTCGCGGTTGCCAGTGGAGTTGGCGAAGAGTTCGATGCGGAACGCTCTCGACGCCGTGCTGTTCAACGTGACGTTGACGCTGCTCGTTGTTGGGTCGGACAGCACCGGGAAGTTCTGGAGGTTGTTGGTGCCGCTGTCGCTGTCGTAGGGGAAGGCGGTCTGGTCGTTCGCCGTGACGCCGTCGCCGCCCGGAACCTGGCTGAGGTCGATGCCGATCCCCCCGTTGCCGTAGATCAGGTTCCCGAGCAGCGAGTCGCTGTTGCCCGAGTCGACCTCCACCCCGCGCCCAGTGTTGCCGGAGATGATGTTGCCGTCCAGCGCACCCGTGCCCCCCACCAGCGTGCCGGTGCCGTCGTGGAGGTAGACGCCCTCCCTGCCGTTTGCGATCGTCCCCGTGTTGGCCGCGTTCAAGCCGATGTAGTTGCCGCGGATGACGTTGTTCGACCCGCCGCCGGAGAGGTCGATCCCGGACCAGGCGTTACCGGAGATGACGTTGCGGGCGTCGACGTTCGACCCGCCGATCGTGTTGTTCGACGCCGCGTTCACCCAGATCCCGTCTTCGCCGTTAGCGATCGCGGACGTGCCGGCGGCGTTGGTGCCGATATAGTTGCCGAGGATGGAGTTGTTGTTGCCGGCGACCATGATGCCGTCGCTGGTGTTGCCGGCGACCACGTTCCGGTCGGCGCCGGTGGCACTGAGCCCGCCGATCGTGTTGCCGGCCGACGCGATCTGGATGCCGTAGCGGCCGTTCCCGGCACCCGCGGTTCCGGCCGAATTCGTGCCGATCCAGTTGCCGGCGATCGTACTGTCGCTGCCGGCGGTGATCGCGATGCCGTCCTGCCCGAAGCGGTTGATCACGAAGCCGCGCACGAAGCTGTTTCCCGCGCCGATCGTCAGGCCGGTCGCCGAAGCGCCCGCGCCGGCACCGTTCAGCTCGATCAGGGGCGTGCCGCCGAACAACTCCTGACTGGTCGCGTCCAGCACCGCGGACTGGGTGATCGTCGGCAACGCAGCCGCAAGCGCGATCGTCTGCGCTCCCCCGCCGCTGATCGAGAAGTTCGAAGTCTGGCTGCCCGTGATGGCGTTCGCGTTCAGGATGAACTGGCGGAGGCTCCCCTGCTGCATGCGCGAGAACGAGGTGTCGTCATCGTTGCCGTCGCCGCGGTTGTTGACGATCGCGTTGAAGCTGAAGCCGGAGTCGACGCCAGTCACGTTCCCGCCGGCGAGCGTGACCTTGGTGACGTGCTCGGCGGTGGTGATCGCACCGGCGGCGTTGTCGGACACCGCGGCGTTGCGGCCGCCGTAGAGCGAACCGGGTGTCGAGAGGAAGCCCGTGGCGGTGGCGGCGCCGATCACACCATACGTCTGGTCCGCCCAAACGTTCTCTTGCGTGAAGCCGGCGTTGTAGTTGCCGGCACCGGCGTCGATCTTTCGCGAGTTCACCACGACGTAGTACGTGCCGGGGGCGAGCCCGACGAAGCTGTACGTGCCGGCGCCGCTGGTCGTGGTGATGCCGACGAACGAGTCGCCGGAGTCGATCAGGCCGTCGCCGTCGTCGAGGTGGAGCCGCACTTCCGTCCCGGCGAAGACGGCGCCGCCGTCGTCCGCGAGGATCGCGTTGCCGTTGACGTCGTTGAAGATCGTGCCGGAAATCGAGAACCCGGCGGTCGCCGTCACGCCCGCCGAGAGCTCCGAGGTGCTGTTGTTCGTGAGGTTCGTCGCCGTCGCGGTGATGGTTTCGCCGACGGCCACCGTTGCGCTCACGTTTGCGAGGAAGGTGGCGGTGCCCGCGGCGCCGACGAGCACCGCCGTCGCGCCGAGGTAGCGCTGACCGCTCGCGTTGTTCGCGAAGAACTCGACGCGGTAGCTAGTGCCCGCTGCGCTGTCGAGCGATCCGGCGACCGAAACGATCGCCCCGTTGACCGCTGCGCCGGTCAGCACCGGGAAGTTCTGCAAACCGTTCGGGCCGGTGTCGGCATCGAACACGCCCACGTCATTCGGGGTAGAGCCGTTCGTGCCCTCGAGGTCGATGCCGATCCCGCCGTTGGAGTAGATCGCGTTGCCGAGGACGGCGACTCCGATCGTGGAATTGCCGGTCACCATCACGCCGTCCTGCGCGTTGAACGCAATGGTGTTGCCGGAGTTCGCCGCGGTCCCGCCGATGGTGTTGTTCGAGTTCGAGACCTCGACCCCCGACTCGGAGTTCGCGAGCGCGGCCGTGCCGGCGGCCGTGGTCCCGATGAAATTGCCCGCGACGATATTCCCCGTCGTGCCGCTGTCGCGGATCTCGATCCCGTCCTCGTTGCCGGAGATGACGTTTCGCTCCGCGGGGGTCGTGCCGCCGATCGTGTTCGCGTTCGCGCCGCTCTGGATGCGCACGCCGTCGGCGTTGCCTCGGTCGAGCGTGCCGCCGGCGTCGGTGCCGATGTAGTTTCCGATGACCCGGTTCAGCGTCGCGCCGCTGCCCGAGAGCATCACGCCGTGGTTCGAGTTGCCCGAGATCACGTTCCGCTCGCCGGCGGTCGTTCCGCCGATCACGTTGCTCGCGCCGCTGACGTCGATGCCTTCCTGCGCGTTGCCGAGCGCGCCCACGCCGGTCGCGTCGAGGCCGATGTAGTTGCCGGTGACGTTATTGCCGCTGCCGGCGATCTCGATGCCGTCGCCGTCGTTCCCTGAGATGACGTTCCGCGCCGCGGCAGCGGAGCCGCCGATGATGTTCCCGGTCGCGGATCCGTCGATGTGGACCCCGTCGCCGCCGTTGCCGAGGTCGAGCGTGCCGGTCCGGTCGGTACCGATGAAGTTGCCCCAGACGAGCGTGCCTGTGCTCGGGCTCTGGATCCGGATCCCGTCCCCGAGGTTGCCCGCGATCACGTTCCGGTCGTTTGCACCGGTACCGCCGATCGTGTTGTTCGCGCCGATCACGTCCACGCCCGGAGAGCCGTTGCCGAGGGCGACCGTCCCGCTCGCATCGACTCCGATCCAGTTCCCGGCGACGACGTTGTTGCTGCCCTCAACGTGGATGCCGTCGCCCTGGAACCGGTTGATCACGAAGCCGCGCACCGTGGACCCCGAGGCCACGACCTGGAGACCGTCGTTGAGCGTGGCCACGCCGCTGCCGTTCAGCTCGATGAGCGGCGTGCTGCCGAAGCCTTCCTGGGTGGTCGCGTCGAGAACCACCGTGTCGGTGATCACCGGCAGCGCGGACGCGAGCGCGATCGACTGGGATCCGCCACCGCCGATCGAGAAGTTCGCGGTCTGCGTGCCGCCGATCAGGTTCGAGTTCTGGATGAACTGGCGCAGCGACCCTTGTACCGAGCGGTCGGTGTTCCCCGCGTCATCGTCGCCGTCGCGGTTGCTGGTGACCGCGCTGAAACTGAAGCCGTAGTTGACGTTTACGACATTGGCGTTGGCGACCGCAACCTGCGTCACGTGCTCGGCGGTGGGAAGGCTCGACGCATCGTCGGACACGCCGACATTCCGTCCACCGAAGAGCGCGCCACTCGTGGCGGTGAAGCCGGCGCCCTTCGCCGCGCCGGCGACAGCGTACGTCTGCTCGGCCCAGACGTTCGTGCCGCCCAGCGTCTTCGAGTCGACCGCGACGTAGTAGGTCCCGTCCAGCAGGTTGGCGAACGTGTACTGGCCGGCGGCGTTCGTGGTCACCGTTGCCTGCAGAACATCGCCCGCGCCGATGGCGCCGTCGCCGTTGTCGAGGTAGAGGCTGACCGAGGCGTTGGCAAGCGTGAGTGTCCCGCCCTCCACGATGTCCGCATCGGCATCGACGTCGTCGAACACGGTGCCGCGGATCTCGTGCGCCGGCGCGGCCTGGATGTTCTGCGCGAACTCGGATGTGTTGTTCGTGACGGTGTTGGTCGCCGTCGCGCTGATGTACTCGCCGACGAGGACGGTCGCGGGCAGGACGATCTTGCTGAAGGTCGCGTTGCCGCTGCTGTCGGTCCCGACGTTCACGAAGCCGAGGTAGCGCTGACCCTCGCCCCGGCCGCTCGGGTCCTGAGTCGTCGAGGCGAAAAACTCGATCCGGAAGGTGCTGTTCGCGGTGCTGTTGAATGCGCCGGAAATCTGGATCTGGGAGCCGTTCGTGATCGCGAGCGCGAGCACCGGATAGTTCTGCAGGCCGTTCGGGCCCGCGTCGGGGTCGCCTGCTACGGCGTCGTTGAAGGTCACCCCGTCGCCGACTGCTGTGAGGCTGAGATCGATACCGAGCCCGGTGTTCCCGCCGATCGCGTTTCCGAGGATGGCGTTGCCGGAGGACGTCGAGCCATAGACCTCGACCCCGCCCAGACCGTTCCCCGAGATCAGGTTGCCCTGTCCTGCAAGGGTCCCGCCGATCGTGTTGTTCGAGGCACCGTCGATCCACACCCCGAAGTCGTTGTTCTTGATCGTGGCGCTCCCGTCCACGTTGGTGCCGATGTTGTTGCCGCGGACGACGTTGCCCGTGGAGGCCGCGATCACGACACCGTCCGTGGTGTTGCCGGAGATGAGGTTGCCGATGATCGAATTGTTGTCGGCTCCGGTGTTGAGCTCGATTCCCGCCCAGGCGTTAGCAATCGCTGCGGTTCCGGCGGCGTTCGTGCCGATGCGATTCCCCTGGATGAGGTTGAAGTCCGAATTCTGCAGGAGCACCCCTTGCCACCCGATGCCCGAGAAGCCATTGCCGGAAATGACGTTACCGGCGTCCGCGACAGTACCGCCGATGGTGTTGTTGTTGGAGTTAGCGACCCAGATCCCGGTTTCCCCGTTACCCATCCCGGAACCGGAGCCGGCGGCGTTCGTGCCGATGTAGTTCCCCTGAATGACGTTGCCGGAGGCACCGCTCGGGCCGTCGACGAAGATGCCGTCGATACCGTTGCCCGAGATCACATTGCGGTCAGCCGCGTTGGTGCCACCGACGATGTTGCCGCTGGACTGGAGCCAGATCCCCCAGTCGTCGTTGCCGGCCGGGACACCACCGTTCGCCTCAGTGCCGATGTAATTACCTTGGATCACGACGCGGGCGGCCGGGGCGACCACGATCCCGGTGCCGCCGGTTGCATAGCTACCTCCGACACCGAAACGGTTGATGATCAGGCCGTGAACCTCGCTTGCCGTGCCGGCGGTGAACACCAGGCCGTCGGTGTTCTGGCCGGTGCCCGAGCCATTGAGCTCGATGAGGGGTGTGCTGCCGAACCCCGGCTGGGTCCGCCCGTCGATGATCACGCTGTCGGTGATCGTAAGCGTCGCGCCGATGTTGATCGTGCGGACGCCTCCACCGGAGATGTTGAAGCTGATCGTGTCCGCACCCGGCGTGTTGTTTGCCGCGAGGATCGCTTCGCGCAGTGATATACCGTCGCCCCCCGGCGTACCAATCAGAGCGGCGATAGAGGTAGTTGCGCCGTTGACGCTATCGGAGTTGTTGCCCACGGTGACCGTCAGGAGCGTGTGATCCCAGTCGCTCGCTCCGGCGAGGCCGTGGGCCTCGATCGCCCCGGTCTTGAACTCGAGCGTCCAGTCGCCGCCTTTCGCGGCCGCGCCGGTAAGGTTCTCGCTTGCGGCGACATCCGCGCCGGTCAGCCGCGCGATCGCGTCGATCAGGGACTGGCCTTGGGTGGTCGCGGCGAGATCGCAGCCGTAGAACAGGATGTCGCCGTTGGCGGTGAGCGCATCTCCCCATTTCTTGATCTGCGCGGCGCGCTCGACCAGCGTCTCGAAATCGAGCTCCGTGCTGCCGAGCTGCACCGCGCCGTCGTGCGCGTGGCTGATGATGTGGACCGCTTCGAGACCGGAGCGCTTCGCGAGCGTCTCGCTGATCGCACTCACGCCGTCGCGGCGAGAGTCGATCATGACGAACTCGAGGCTCCGTCCCTCGGACTGCGCGGTCGCGCGCATGTCGGTGACGAGGCGCTGGTAGTCGGGCGTCGCGGTATCGACGAAGACGAGCTCGCTTGCGCGCTGAGCGGGCGCCGCGGCGGCCGAGATCACCACCGAGGGCGTGCCGACGTCAGTGAGCGAGCGGAACTCCGCTGCGAGTGTCGACGGCGCCGCGAATAGCGCATCGCTCGCGAGCGGATTCAAGTCGGCGGAGAGGAGGAGTCGCGGCTCGAGTTCCTCGAGCACCGCTCTGCGCACGAAGCTGGAGGCGCTGGCGCGGATCGGTGTGGGCGTGCGTGCGAGCGGTTTACGTCGCTGGCGCCCGACGCGCGCGCGGACGCGCGGGCGCGATGGCCCGTCCGGTGTTCTTCGCGGCGCGCTTCGCCTTCGTTGCCATTGCCGGTGGGTCCGTCTGACGGACCGCCCCCTCCGCGAGTGGTTCGGTCAACGCGCGAGCAAGATGCAAGCCCAAGGCGAGGCGAAGTTCGTGCTCGAACACACTGATCCAGAAGGGAAACGCGCTTTAGCGATGGGCAAATGCCACAGATCGATGCGAGTCGGGACGCGGAGCGTCACCGTCCATTCGCGTGCGATGCATTGCGCGCGATGGATGTGAACTGTCCTGTGCGTCAAATGTCACGGCCGCCGGGACGCACGATCGGCGCCCTACGGCCGCGTTGACGAAACGCGGCAACGGTTGCCGCTTTTCCGCCAATCGCGCGGGTTGCACTGCGAGTCGTCGCTCGCGCGCTTGCCTGCAAACGCGCACGTCCGCAAGAGGGCAGACGCTGCGGGATGTGAACATTGGCTTCCCCGGCGCGTGCAGTTACCTGCCGCCATCGGCGCGGTCGTTGCGATCGCGTCTTGGCCCGTCGCTTGCTCGCTCGTATCCGTTCGCGGGATGGCGGAGGATCGTGGCGATGAGTCGACACACGCAAACGGAAACGCCCGGCAGTGGCAGCACGACGCTCGCCGCGGAGGATTTCCTATGGCTGGTCGCGAGCCTCGCGCGGCTCCACAGACTGCCGGTCGACGCGACGCTGCTCGCGCAGCAGTTCCCGCCACCGCATTCGCGCGCGTCGCTCGGCGCGGCGGCGGCGGCGATCGGGTTGCGGCTCGAACCGATCCCGGTCGGCGACGCGGGACTCGACCGGGCGGTCTCGCCCTGCGTCGCGTTCGTGAAAACGGAAGCCGGAGCGCCCGCGCGCGTGGCGGTCCTCGTCGCCGCCGACGCGGAGCGGCTGCTGTGCTTCGAGTCCGGACGCGAGTCGCCGCGCACTGTCGCGCGACGCGAATGCGAGACGATCTTCGAGGCGGAGGCGTTCCGCGCCGCTACCGGCGCGCCAGCCACCGACGACGCTGCGTCGCCGGCGCCGCGTGAGCCTTTCGGTTTCCGCTGGTTCCTCCCCGAACTCGTGAGGCATCGCGTGGTGTGGCGCGACGTCCTGCTCGCGTCGCTCGTCCTGCAGCTCGTGGGGCTGGCGACGCCGGTCTTCACCCAAGTCGTCATCGACAAGGTCGTCGTCCACCGCACCGAGAGCACTCTCGCGGTGATCGGCGTCGCGCTCGTGCTCTTCCTCGTCTTCAACGCGGCGATGACCTGGGCCCGCCAGTATCTGGTGCTCCACACCGGCAACCGGATCGACGCGGTGCTCGGCGCGCGGGTGTTCAAGCACCTCTTCGCGCTGCCGGCGCCCTACTTCGAGAGCCGCCCGACCGGGACGCTGACCGCGCGCCTGCAGGGCATCGAATCGATCCGCGAGTTCCTGACCGGCGCGGCGATGGCGGTCGTCCTCGATCTGCCGTTCACCCTGATCTTCCTCACGGTGATGTTCTGGTACAGCTGGCAGCTCAGCCTCATTGCGCTCGCGCTCGTCGGGTTGATCGCGGTGACGAGCGTGGCCGTCACGCCGATGCTCCGGGAGCGCCTCAACCGGCAGTTCCTCGCCGGCGCGCGCAACCAGGCGTTTCTCACCGAGTACATCGCCGGCGCCGAGACGGTGAAATCGCTGCAGATGGAGCCGCAGCTCGAGCGCCGCTACGGCGACCTCCTCGCCCATTACCTGGCGGCGAGCTTCGCGACCCGCTCCGCGGCCAACGGCTTCAACGCGCTCGTCCTTGCGCTCGAGCAGGCGATGACGGTGTCCATACTGGTGGTCGGCGCACTGTTTGTCATGCAAGGGGACGGTTTCACGATCGGAATGCTGGTGGCGTTCCAGATGTTCGCGGGGCGCCTCTCGCAGCCGATGCTCCGTCTGGCCGGCCTGTGGCAGAGCTTCCAGCAGGCGACGATCGCCGTACGGCGCCTCGGCGACGTGATGGATGCGCCGCCCGAGCCGGTCGCCCTCACCCCGTCGCGCGCGCTCGGCCGCGAGGGCCGGGTCGAGATCGAAGGCCTGAGCTTCCGCTACGCCTCCAGCGCCCCGTATCTCTTCCGGGACTTCTCCCTCGACGTCGCACCGGGTCGGGCGGTCGCGGTGATGGGACCGTCGGGGTCGGGCAAGAGCACGCTCGCCAAGCTGCTCCAGGGCTTCTACGCGACATCGGACGGGACGATCCGCATCGACGGCCGCGACATCCGGCACCTGGCGGCGAATGAGCTTCGCCAGTACTACGGTGTCGTGCCGCAGGAGACGCGGCTCTTCTCCGGCACGATTTTCGACAACCTGGCGGTGGCGAACCCGCTTGCGAGCTTCGAGGACATGGTGCTCGCCTGCGAAATGGCGGAGGTGCACGACGTGATCGAGCGCCTCCCGCAGGGCTACCGCACGCCGATCGGCGAGCAGGGCGTCGGACTCTCCGGCGGGCAGAAGCAGCGTCTTGCCATTGCGCGCGCACTGCTCAAGCGGCCGCGGATCCTCGTCTTCGACGAGGCGACGAGCCAGCTCGACCACGCGACCGCGGAGGCGTTCGCCCATACCATCAACCGGCTGAAGGGCCGGGCGACGATCCTCTTCATCACCCACCAGCTCCCGCGGGCGCTCAAGGTCGACGAGATCGTGCAGCTCGGCGCCCCGCGCGCGGCGAAAGAGGAGGCGGCGCCGCTGCGCGCCGAGGCATAGTCATGGTTTCGCTCCGTGCCGCCCTGAGCGCGCTCTTTGGCGCGACGCCCGCACCCGAGGTCTTCGCGCCTGACGCCCTTGCGCACGAGGACCGTCCGGCATCGCCGCTGCCGCGGTTTGTCCTGCGCGCCTGCAGCGCGCTGATTGCGGCGCTCCTCGTCTGGGCCACGTTCGGCAAGCTCGACATCGTCGCGGTCGCCGAGGGTCGCCTGATCCCCTCGAGCTACCTCCAGATCGTGCAGCCGCCCGAAGCGGGCACCCTGCGCGAGATTCTCGTTCGCGAGGGCGAGCGGGTGACCGCAGGCCAGCCCCTGATGCGCATGGACCCGAAGCTCGCCGATGCCGACCTGTCTGTGGTGCGACAGGAGGTCGCCCTGCGCCGGCTTCAGCTCCGCCGGATCGATGCCGAGCTCGGCGGCGGGGCACTCGGCCAGGAAGAGGGTGACCCCCCCAAGCTCTATGCCGAGGTCGCGGCGCAGTGGGCGGCCAACCGCCGCGCCCTCGAGGACGCCCTTGCGCAGGAACGGACCGTGCTCGAGCGCGCGCGCCAGAACTATGCGGCGGCGGCGGAAATCAAGTCGAAGCTCGAGCAGACCCTGCCGCACTACCGGGCCCAGGAACAGGCATTCGCGAAGCTCGCACGCGAGGGCTACGCGGGCGCGCTCGTCGCGCAGGAGAAGGAGCGCGACCGGATCGAGAAGGAGCAGGACCTGCGCAGCCAGGGGCACGCCATCCAAAGCGCCGAAGCGACCATGGCGCAATCGGAGCGGAAGCTCGCCCAGATCCAGTCGGAGTACCGGCAGCGGCTCCAGGCCGAGCGGGTGGAAGCCTCGGCGCAGGCGCAGCGGCTCGAGCAAGAGCTCGGCAAGCAGGAGTACCGGCAGGGGCGCCTCGAGCTGCGCGCGCCACAGGCCGGCATCGTCAAGGACCTCGCGACGCACACGCCGGGCACCGTGGTGACCCCGGGGACGGTCGTCATGACGCTCGTCCCCGCAGACGAACAGCTGCGGGCGGAGGTGTGGCTCTCGAACGACGACGTCGGCTTCGTGCACCCCGGACAGCCGGCGAAGCTCAAGCTCGCCACGTTCACCTTCCAGAAGTACGGGATGCTCGACGGGCGCGTGACGCGGGTGAGCGCCGATGCGACCGAGCGGTCCGCCGGCCGCTCCGATCGACCGGTGGCCGCGGCGGCCTACAAGACGCTGGTGGACCTCGGCGCGCAGCACCTCGATGCCGACGGGCGGCGCTACGAGCTCGCCCCCGGAATGCAGGTCAGCGCCGAAATCAAGCTCGGCGAGCGTACGGTGCTGGAATATCTCCTGTCGCCGGTGCAGAAGGCGTTCCACGAGGCGGGGCGCGAGCGCTGAGCTGTGCTGGCGGGACAATTGCTTATTAATCGGGGAACGACCGACCATGTCGGCGTACGTTGGGCTGGAGCAGTTGTCCGATCAATGAACTACGGACGCGCCGCCCGACGAGGCACGTCGACGGGAATGACCAAAAGCGGTCGCGGCGCGTCAGGGCTTGTGACGTAGCGGGGCACTTCCGGCTGCAGTGGTAGTTATGGACGGGGAGAAGAACCGAATGTTGATCACTGGCACCGATGGGGATGACGTCCTGACCGGTACGGATGCCGCGATACGCTCGACAGGGTCTCGGCGGGAACGATATCCTGAATGGTGGAGCGGGTGACCGACATCCTGGAAGGCGGGGACGGCGACGACACCTATGTGTTCGGGCCAGGCTACGGCACCGACACGGTCAGCGACCTGGCGGCACCGACACGTACGACTCGACGGCGTCACGCCCGACGACGTAAGCCTGCGTGCCTTCGGGGAAGGGCCTTGTCGTCACCATCAACGGGACCGGTGAGCAGCTGGTGCTGTCGAACTGGTTTGCCTCGCCACATCGAGTCGTTCGTGTTCGACGACGGCACCACGTCTGGACCGCGACGACCTCCTGGCCATCTGGACAACACCGCCGCCGACCGCGGTCGACGACTTCGCCAGCGTCCTCGAGGACGCGACGGCGCCGGTGACCGGCAACGTGCTCCAGAACGACCTCGACGAGTCCGGTACCGGGCTCACGGTCAAGAATGCAGGAGACTACCAGGGGGCCTACGGGACGCTCTCGCTCGCGGCCGATGGGTCGTACAGCTACACTCTCAATTCGAGCCTGCCCGAGATCCAGGCGCTCGGCGCCGGGCAGACGCTTACCGAGTCGTTTGCGTACGGCGCGTTCTACGTCGTGAGCGACAACGTCCCCTTGAACCCCCAAGAAGCGACGGGCTATATCACCGTCACGGTGCAAGGCGTCAATGACGCCCCGGTCGTGGCGACCCCCCTCGCCAACCACGGCGCGACGGCGGGCCAGGCATTCTCCTTCGCCCTGCCGGCCGGTTCGTTCACCGACGCCGATACCGGCGACAGCCTCGCGTACAGCGCGACGCTCGCCGACGGTTCGGCGCTGCCGGCCTGGCTCGCGTTCAACCCGGGAACCGGGACATTCAGCGGTACCGCGCCCGGGGCAGCGGGCGGCACCACGCTCGAGATCGAGGTTACCGCGAGCGACCTCGCGGGCGAGCAGGCATCGGACGTCTTCGCCTTTGCGGTCGCCTCCCCGCCACCGCCGCCGTCGCACGACGGCCGGCACATCGTCGGCACGCGGCGCAAGGACCATCTCGACGGCACGTCCGGCGACGATTTCATCGAGGGCCGGAACGGCAACGACACTTTGCACGGGAAGGGCGGCGTCGACGTACTCCAGGGCGGACGCGGTAACGACAAGCTCGAGGATCGCGACGGGAACACGCTTTTCGACGGCGGGCGCGGCAATGACCGCCTGACCGGGGGCCGCGACGCCGACTTCTTCGCCGGCGGACGCGGCAACGACCGGCTCCAGCTCGGCGGCGGCGCCGACGTGGTCGCCTTCAACAAGGGCGACGGCGTCGACCGGCTGTTCGGGGAGCGCCAGGACGGCGTGCTGAGCCTCGGGGGCGGGATCCGCTACGAGGACCTGCGTCTGCGCAAGCAAGGCAACGATCTCGTGCTCCGGACGGGCGGCGGCGACCAGGTCGTCCTCGAGGATTGGTATCGCGGCCAGCAGTCGATCGTTACCCTGCAGGTCGTCGCCGAGGCGATGCGCGGGTTCAACCAGGGCTCGTGCGATCCGTTGCGCGACGACAAGGTCGAAACCTTCGACTTCCGCAAGCTGGTGGCCGCCTACGACGACGCGCGCGCCGCCCATCACCACATGCGGAGCTGGAACATGATGAACGAGCTCCTCGCCGCGCATCTCGGCGGCAGCGACTCCGCCGCGCTCGGCGGCGATCTCGCCTACCGCTACGGGATGACCGGCACGCTCGCCGGCGTCGGGCTGAGCACGGCGCGGGATACCGTTGCAGCACCGGGATTCGGGACCGAGCTCCAGACCGTCCACTCCGCGGCGGCGGTCGGCTCGGATCCGGTCAAGCTCGGCGCCTAGCCGCTACCGCGCCGCGGTCTCGACCGCCAACGGGGTCCCCTCCGCCGCGTTCCGGCACCGCCGGGTGCCGGCCGTGCCGCGCGCTACCAGTTCGTGTACGCGACCGAGAAGCCGAACACGTTGTTGTGGTAGGTCGGGCTCTGGTGCCCGGTCAGCAGCACGCTGTTCGTCGCGAAGGGGTTCCCGGGATACGCCCAGTCGCTCGAAGACAGATTCTGGTACAGGTAGTTCAGGCGGAACAGCAGGCTCTTCGAGTACTGGTATTTCCCGTAAAGCTGAAAGTAGTTCGAGCTCATCGTGACGTCCGGGATCGGCTGCGCGCCCAGGGCACTGACTTGTCCCGGCGCCGCCCACGGTCCGCTGATCGAGTACCCCCCTGTGCCGTCGGTATACACGTACTGGCCGCCGACGTCGTACCTGTTGTCAGCCGGTTTGAAGTTGATGCCCAGACCGAAGGTGTTGCCGCTGTTCTTGATGGAGTCGTTGTAGTCGCGAGCCGTGCTCGTGCTGGTCGCCGCGTTCCACGCCCGGTTTGCCTGGTCGGTCGAGAACTGCGTGTAGGTGTAGAAGGCGAAGGCGTTCCAGCCCTCGGCGAACAGCCACGAGCCGTCGATCGAGTACGTCTGCCCGACCACGTTCGTGAGGCCCTGGCACTCTGAGGGCATCGGGACGTTCGGCGGGATCTGATCGGGCGAGCCGCCACAGTTCGGTCCCTTGTACTGCGTCTGGTACCAGTTCGCGTTCAGGCCGATCGAGATCCGTTCGATCGGCGTGATCGTCCCGGTCGCGATGATCGCGTTCTTGTTGTAGTCCGCGAAAATGAACTGGCGCAGCGTCGGCAGGTTGTTGATGTTCGCCGTGCTCGCGACTCGCCCGGCGGTGTATGCGGCGTAGTACGCGTTCTGGGACGCGAAGGTGGAACCGCTCCGCTGGTCCCACACGTAGCGCAGCGCCCCGGTGAAGCTCTCGGACATGATCCGTCGCAGCTCGACCCCGAGGAGGTTGTTCTGGGTGTTGGCGCGAAATTCCCAGTTCGAGGGGCTGTAGCTCACGTTGGTGTACTGATACCAGCCCCGGAGCAGCGTGCGCTGGAAGATCTGGTAGTCGGCGTCGATCTTGAACCGGTTCTCTGTGGCGTCGGTCGGCAGATTCGTGACGATCTGCGCGCTGGTGTTCGCGTTGTTGATAGGTGTGGGCTGGTTGTTCGCATCGCCCTGGACGTACGCGTACTGGTTGGACGGCGACGTGTTGTTGCGGTCCATGTAGTGGTAGTTCAGCTTCAGCGACAGCTTCGAAACCGGACGCATCAAGAATGTGAGATCGACCAGCGTGTTCTTGATTTCACCGTTGAGTGAGGTGCGCGGCAGGCCGACCGGCACCAGCAGGTTCGTCCCCGGGGTCTGTGCAGCGGTGTTGATGGTGTAAGGCAGGAACGGATCGTTCTGCGACATCACGCTGTAGGAGACCGTGCCCGTCAGCCGCATGCTGGGCGTGAAGTTCCACGCCCCGGTCGCCTGGGCCTGCCAGAAGTCGTTGCTCGGCATCAGCCCCATCCGGCCAAAGCCAGTGGGGAAGCCGCTACCACCAGCGAAGGCGAGGCTACCGGCGCCGGCGCCGCTGGCGTAGGGGTTCTGCCAAACCAGCGAATTCGCGTCGTTGTCGTACTTCGAGTACCAGTAGGAAAGGTTGAGCTGCCCCTGCTTCCCGCCCCACTCCGCCTTTACCTGGACCTGCTGCTGCGTGTCGTTGATCTGGTAGGGCAGGATCATCGAGCGCCCGCCGGGGCTGACCCCCATGAGCGACCCGATCAGCTTCGTGCCATCGCGGTCGATCTGGCCGTAGTCCGCCGAAATCTTCCAGTCCCCGAGATGGAAGCCGCCGCCGGCCTTGTACACGTCCCAATCCTGCTTGACGTCGAACCCCTGGAGAAACGGCGAGAACGCTCCGGCAAGGGTGGGATTGTTCACGCCGGCGTTCTGCGGCACGTTCGGAAACCCTGCCGGGGTGGTCAGCCTGCTGCCGCCGGTTCCGTTCAGGATGAACTTCGTGTCGTTGAACTGGGACCGCTGCAACTGGTCCCACCCGGCATTGACCCAATAGAGGCCCTGCCTGCCGAATTCAGCCCCCAGCTGGAACGTGGGCAAGCCGAAGTTGTATGCGGAAGCGTTCAGGTAGTTCGCGCCATCACCGTAACGCTCTCGCACGTTCGCGTTGCCGATCAGGAATCCGCCCGAGTGCGTCAGGCCGGTGAACTCCCCGAACTTGAACGAGCTATTGCTGTTGTAGCCCCACCCAAGCTCGAGGTAGTTGGAGTCGTAGCGCGTCATGTCCGCGCCCGTGGTCAGCGGAACCTGGAACATCGGTTCGGCGAGCGCCGCGCTCGACGTCGCGAGGGCGAGCGCGACCGCGGAGACCAGAGGCTTGAGCGGGTGATCCTTCCCTGCCCGGGTGGCCTTTGTCATCTTCGTGCTCCCTTATCTTGAGCCGCTGACGCTCAGCGAACAAAGAAACGGCCGGACGGATGGTTGCTCCCGTGGACCTTGGAGTGGCAGTTCGCGCACCCCTGACCGAGCATCTGGGCACCCGGCGCGATGGGCGCAGCCCCCGTCGATCCCGGGTAGGGCGGAATGTTGCTGCCGCTGTAGAGGGTGCTCGGATGTCCGGAGACCGAATGGCACTGCTGGCAGAGGAACGGCGCGCGCACCTTCAGTAGCGACGGGTTGTTGGCGCCGTGCGGGTTGTGGCATTCAGCGCAGTTCTCCCGTGCCGGCGGATGCTCCCAGAGGAACGGGCCGCGCTTGTCCCCATGGCACGTGTAGCAGGTCTCGTTGACCGTGTTGCGGATCAGGTTGAACTCCGAGACCGAGCCGTGCGGCTGATGGCAGGACGAGCAGGTCATCCAGCCGGTGCGCAGCGGGTGGGTCGAGAAGCCGAAGATCTGGGCTCGCTTTTCCTTGTGGCAGGTAAAGCACACGCCCGCCTGTGTCTCCTTCACCAGCACCTGGTCCCTCGCCGCATGGACGGTGTGGCACGACGCGCACGTGAGTTGCGAGCGCTCGTGCCCGCTGCCCTGGAAATGAATGCGGTTACCACCCTGGTGACAGGTTAGGCACGCCGCCACCTGGACGTTAGGCGGCGTCGTATCGTTGTTCCGCTTGAAGGTGCGGTCCGGCTTCGGCCGCTCCTTCGCGTCCGCCGGCTTGTTGATGTGGTTCTCGCTATCGCCGTGGCAGCTCGTGCAGGTCGGCGTGCGCTGGTCCGCGTTCACGCCGTGGCGCGTCTTGGCGATCGCCAGGACCGGGTACTCGTCCTCCGCGTCGTGACAGCGCGTGCACTTCGCGTCGCCCTTCAGGACGAGGTCCTTGGGGGCCTCCTTCTTGGCCTCCTGGGCCTGCACCGCGAGCACCAGGCCAAGGGCGACGACAACACCCCCCAGCGCGGTTCCGAACCGGCCGATCACCCCTTCCATCTCCATCTCCTCTCCCTCCGGGGCGCGCGGCGCTGGCCCGCTCTTCGCGCCCGGGTTCGATGCAAGTTACTTGTCGATCTTCAGCTCCTGGGGTCCCGGCCCGCCTTCGGGCTCCTTGTGCGCGATACCGAAGTGACAGTCGATGCAGGTCTTGCCCTCGGCCTTGCCCTTCGCGTGCCGCGCCTTGGCGCGCTCGGACTGCAGATCGGAGCTCATCGCGTCGGCGTGATGGCAGTTGCGGCACTCGAGCGAGTCCGTCTTCTTCATCCGGGTCCAGACGTGGGTCGCGAGCTCGTACCGGTGCGCCTCGAACTTTTCCTTCGTGTCGATGACGCCGGTGAGCTTCCCCCAGATCTCGAAGGTGGCGAGCACCTTGCGCCAGATCATCGGGCCCGGCTCGCGCGGGACGTGGCAGTCCGGGCAGATGGCGCGTACGCCGGTCCGGTTGGTGTCGTGGATCGTGCCCTTGTACTCGGCGTAGACGTTGTCGCGCATCTCGTGACAGGAGATGCAGAACTTCTCGGTGTTCGTCCAGGCGAGACCCGCGGCGCCGGCGACCACGAACCCACCGGTAATGACGAGGATGACGAGCGCGGTTACTGCGACCCGCAACGCGACCCGCGCGCGGCTCTTCGATTCGCCGCGAATCGCCTCCCAGATCTTCCTGAACATCGCCGCCCTCCCTGCGTGCGATCTACAACCCGCTCAGCGCGACAGGATCCACTCGATCACGTTGTTGATCTCGCCCTCGTTCTTGGTCTTCAGCGAGTCGTGCAGCTCTTCCTTGCCATCGAGCTTGATCTTGGGATTGGTCGTCAGATGGACGAAGAGGGTCTTCTGGGCGTCCGGCTTGTCTTTGTACTTGGCCGCGGTTTCCTTGAACGACGGGCCGTCCTTCTTGCGATCGACCGAGTGGCACTTGAAGCAGTTGCTCTTCTTCATCAGGGCTTCGGCCGCACCGGCGTCGAGGGCAAACGCGTTGGTTGCCACGACCGATCCGAGGATCGCCGCGCACCCGCCGCCAATCACTGCCCCGAAGACCTTGCGTCTCATGTCAGTCTTCCTCGCCGAATCCGTCTACTTTAGAACCACTTTTGATCGAAGGGAAGGTCGGGTCAATTTTGGTGTATGCGGATGGCCGGTCAGCCCCGATGACTGCGCGAGCGACCGCCTCGTAGGCCCCGTACCGCCCGTTGCGGGGAGGGGGCTCGGTGCAGCGGCGGGCGAGATCGGACCAGAACTCATGCGGGATCCCCGGCCGGGGGGGCGGACCGTGTCGCCACACCCCGCATTGCTCGGACCACCAGGGCTGCAGCGCGCGCGTGACGGGCGCCGGCACCGCCAGTGCCTGCGGCCCGAGCAGCGCTGCGAGTGCCCGGCCCAGGTCGCCGGCGGCGATCGCTCGCAGGTATGACTCGGTGGACTCGGCGTTGGAGGGCCGTGCGCGGCGCGCGTATCGCGGCACCACTGCGGAACGAAAGCCCGTGGCAGCGCCGCCGCGGGACCTCAGCTTGGGGAGGCGCACCGGCACTCGGCCGATGCCGGTGACGATCATCCGCTCCGGGTGCAGTCCGTTTCGGACCACGCCACGCGACCCTTCCGCGAGGCCTGGCTGAACGGGCTGTCCCCGGAAGTGCCGGAGCTCCGCGTTGATCGCCTCCACGATCAGGGATCGGGCGCTCTCCCGCAGCACGGCGGCCAGTGCATTCACGCCGTCCTCCGAGATCGGCGCCCTCGACGCCGCCGCGCCGTTCGACCCGTATAGAGCCTCGCAGACTTGCCTCAGGTTTCGGTCGACGCTCATCACCGCACAGATTACTTTCGCTGCACCGCAGCGCAGTTGACGAACATCAGAACAGGCGGGCTCGGGAGCAATCTTGATGCAATTACGCGACACGCCCGCTTTGCCGGGGCCGCGAAGCCTGGCCGGCGCCTATCGGCCGCGATCTACCCCGTGCCGGCCCCCGAGGCCGGACTCGCACCCGACCCTTTAACGGAGCGGGCGATTCGCGCGCGGCCGCCGGGCGCATCGAGCGATTGATTCAGGTCAACTCGGCAAGCGCGAAAGAGAGTCTGCTAATCTGAAGGTGATGTCAGGAGGGGGCGCTTATATGAACGCCGAGCAGTGGATCGACAGGTGTGGCCCGCGAGCCTTGACAGCAAGGCGGCTCGTGTGGGTCGTATGGGCAGTTGCTTTCGCTGCGCCATTCACGTCGCAAGTGGCGAACGCTCAAGGCACCGAGCGGAGCGGCAAGGACGTGGTCGAGTCGGTCTGCATCACGTGCCACGGAACGGGCGCGCAAGGTGCGCCCAAGATCGGCGACCGGAAAGCGTGGAGCAAGCGCGCGTCGCAAGGTCTCACCAGCCTCACCGAACACGCGCTCAAAGGGATCCGGCAGATGCCGGCACACGGCGGCAGCCCCAATCTCACCGATCTGGAAATCGCGCGCGCGATCGCTTACATGGTCAACCGGTCGGGCGGCCACTGGGTCGAGCCTGCCAGCGCAAAGGACCTGGCGGGCGAACGTACCGGCAAGGAGATCGTCACGGCGCAGTGCGCCAAGTGCCACCAGACCGGCGAGGGCGGCGCGCCCAGGATCGGCGACCGGAACGCCTGGGCACCGCGAATGGGGCAGGGCTTCGACAATCTGGTTCATTCCGCGATCAAAGGGCACGGCGGAATGCCGGCTCGCGGCGGTATGGCCGACGCGACCGATGCGGAGATCCGGAACGCGATCAACTACATGTTCAACCCCGCTGCTGCGGCCCCGCAGAAGGCCGGCGCCGCGGCGAAATCGGCCGCCGCGCCGCCCGCCAAGCCGGGGGGCAAGCGCGTAACCGTGAGCGGGATGGACGTGTACCTCGGGTTAGTCTCGGCGGAGACCCTGCGCGGTTATCCGCGAGACGCCGTGGAGAGATCGATGCATGGCGGGGTTCCGAGCGGCGCCGGCCAGTATCACGTGAACGTTTCCCTGTTCGATGCCAAGACCGGGGCGGCCATCCCCAACGCGGAGGTGGAAGTGGAGATCGACGAGGTCGGGATGACGAGCGAGTCGAAGAAGCTCGAGCCGATCGTGATCCACGATACCGCGAGCTACGGGAACTACTTCAAGCTGAGCGGAAAGACGTCTTACGAAATTATCGTGCGGGTTAAAAAACCGGGTTCGTCGCAATCCGTTGAGGCCAGGTTCGAGCACAAGACCAGCTGATCGGTTCGCGCATGGCTATGCCCGCGCCGTGGCGCTAAGGCACGGCGGCCTCGATTACGACCGCGACCCCGGTCGCACCGACCTTCACCGGCTTCGAGACGCCCTGCAGGTCGCCGCTCTGAGCCATCGGGTTACCGGACCGTGAGATCCGCGCGCCCACCACCACTTCCGTGGCACCCGAGAGCTTCCGGTCCGGTGCCATGGCCATCGTGTCGTCGAGGGAGAACTCGAGGGGGAGGTCCTTGACCTGGCGCCGCATCACCGCGAGCGGCGGGCCGGGACCGCCGGTGGCGCGCGCGAAGACGAACACGGTGTCGGTAGGCGCGGCTTTCGACGCGAGCTCGGCGGCGAGGCGCACCGTACCCGCAACCTTGGCTGCGGCGGCGGCCGCCTTGGCGGCGGGCGCGTTCGCAGTGGGTGCCTTCGCCGCCGGGTTGGCTGCGGCGAGCTCGCGCGCTTTCGCGATGCTCGCGCCGACGGCATGCGCCTCCTCTGAACCCGGCTCGAGGCGGGACTGCACTTTCTCCCACTGGCGGATCGCGCCGGCGTAGTCCTCGCGCTGGAACGCGACCGCGCCGCTCAGCATCAACCCGAGCGGATTCTCCGGATCGAGCTCGAGCGCGCGCGCGACGAGCTCGGCCGGCTTGCCCTGGAGGTTGCCGCCGTGGGCGAGCGCGAGCGACTCCGCGTAGTCGACGAGGAGCCGCGAGTCGTTGGCGACGACTTTCTCCGCCTTGGCGTAGGCCTGCGCGGCCTCCTCGTTGCGGCCGAGCACGCGGTACGAGCGGCCGAGCATCGCCCATCCTTCGGCGTCGTCGGGCCGGTTCTGGAGGCGCTGCGCCAGCTTGTCGACCATCGCTTCGATGTCGGCCCGCCCGAGTTGCGGCTGCGTCTCCTCCGGGTTGAGCGCCCCCGGGGCGCCGAGGAGGAGGTAGAGCCCCGCCGCCGTGACCGGAAGCGCGATCGCCGTCGCGACGGCGGCAATCGGGCGGCGGCGCGCCGCCGACGGCGCGCTCTCCGCGACCGCGGTGTCTTCGAGGAGCCGGCGCTTCAGTTCGAGCTTCGCCTGCTCGTACTCCGGGCTGGCGATCGTGCCGGCCGAGTGGTCGCGCTCGAGCTCGGCGAGCTGGTCCCTGAGGACGGCGGCATTGGTCGCTGCGGCGTCGGCGGCCGCAGAGGCGCGCGGCGCCCGCGCGAGCGGCCACAGCAGGAATCCCAGCGTCGCCGCGACGAGGGCGAGCGCGCCAAGCGCGAAGAGGATCATGCGGGGCGGTCGTCCCCCGCCTCGCCGAGGAGCCGCGCGACGCGCGCCTCCTCCTCGGGCGAGAGCGCCGCCGCCACCACGCGCGTGCGCCGCCGCCGGACGTACCAGGCGAGCCCGCCGGCGGCCGCCGCAAGCAGCACGAACGGCCCCGCCCAGAGCGCGGCGGTGGTGCCCTTGAGCGGCGGGCGATAGCGGATGAAGTCGCCGTAGCGATCGGTCATGTAGGCGAGGATCTGGTCGTCGCTGCGGCCGGCCTTGATCTGCTCGCGGATCTGGCGGCGCAGATCCTGGGCGAGGTCGGCGCGCGAGCCGGCGAGCGACTCGTTCTGGCAGACGAGGCAGCGGAGCTCCTCCGCGATCGCGTTCAGGCGCCGCTCGACCGCTTCGTCCTCGGCGAGCGGCCGCGCTGCCTGCGCGAGCACCGTGCCGGCGAAGGCGAGCAGCGCGAGCAGGGAGAGCGCCAGCCCGAGAGCGCCGAGTCGCTTCACTTCCCAAGCTCCTTCAGGAGCGGCGCGATCTTCTTCTCGACCGTCTCGGGGGTCACCGGCCCGATGTGCTTCAGGCGGATCACGCCCGCCTGGTCGATCACGTAGGTCTCGGGGACGCCGTAGACGCCGTAGTCGATCCCCACGCGGCCGTCGACGTCGACCGCGCTCGCGACGTAGGGGTCTCCTAGCTGCTTGAGCAGCCCGAGCGCATCGTCGCGGCGGTCCTTGTAGTTGAGCCCGTAGATCGGCACGGTCTTCGTCCCCGACAGCTTCATCAGTACCGGGATCTCGTCGCGGCAGGGCGCGCACCACGACGCCCACACGTTCAGGACCCAGACCTTGCCGCGGAGCGCCTCGGGCGAGAGCTTCTCGCCGGGCTCGTCGAGGCGCGGGAGCGAGAACGCTGGCGCCGGCTTGCCGACGAGCGGCGAAGGGACCTCGCGCGGATTGAGCGAGAGGCCGATCGCCAGCAGGAGAACGAGCAGCCCGAACGCACCGAGCGCGAGAACGAGCCGCGTCATCCGCGCGCCCCGCCGCCGGCGAGCGCGGCGGCGAACCGCTCGGCCACCCGCACCCGGTAGCGGCGGTCGGAGGCGGCGAGGAAGCCGCCGAACGCCATGAACAGCGCGCCGAACCAGATCCAGTCGACGAACGGCTTGTGGTGGGCGCGCACGCTCCAGGCGCCGCCGTCGAGCGGTTCGCCGAGCGAGACGTACACGTCGCGCGTGAGGCCCGTGTCGATCGCGGCCTCGGTCATCGGCATCTGCGACGAGAAGTAGGCGCGCTTCTCGGGCCGCATCGTGCGCAGCACCTGGCCGTCGCGCTCGAGCGTGAGCTCACCGCGGCTCGCGCGGTAGTTCGGGCCGTCGACCTCGCGCACGCCGGCGAAGCGGAGCTGATACGGGCCGATCGCCACCGTTTCGCCCGGCGCCATGCGCACGTCCTTCTCCGACTCGTAGCCCTTGACGAGGGCGACGCCGGTCACGCACACCGCGAGGCCGAGATGCGCGAAGTGCATCCCGTACCATGCCCGCGGCTGGCGCGGTCCGCCCTGCACGATCCGTTCGCGGATGTTCGCCGCGGTCGCGCAGGCCACCCACGCTGCGAGTGCGGCACCGAGCGCCGCGAGCGGCTGCCAGCCGCCGAGCGCGAACGGCACACCGATGCCGGCCGCGACCGCGACCGCAGCGGGCACCGCGAGCCGCCGGGCGATCGCGCGCGCCGAGGCTTCCTTCCACCGCGCGAACGGGCCGGTCGCGACGAGGAAGAGGAGCGGCACCATCAGCGGCACGAAGACCGCGTTGAAATAGGGCGGGCCGACCGAGAGCTTGCCGAGACCCATCGCGTCGATCACGAGCGGGTAGAGCGTGCCGAGCAGGACCGAGGCGGCCGCCACGACCAGGAGGACGTTGTTCGCGAGCAGCAGCGATTCGCGCGAGACGAGCGCGAACTGGCCGCCGGTCGCCGTGCGCGGGGCGCGCAACGCGAACAGCACGAGCGAGCCGCCGATGACCAGCGTGAGCAGCGCGAGGATGAAGACGCCGCGCCGCGGATCGGTCGCGAACGCGTGCACCGACGTGAGCACCCCCGAGCGCACGAGGAAGGTGCCGAGCAGGCTGAGCGAGAATGCGGTGATCGCGAGCAGCACGGTCCAGCTCTTGAACGCACCGCGCTTGTCGGTCACCGCGAGCGAGTGGATGAGGGCGGTGCCAACGAGCCACGGCATGAAGGACGCGTTCTCGACCGGGTCCCAGAACCACCAGCCGCCCCAGCCGAGCTCGTAGTACGCCCAGTAGCTGCCGAGGGCGATGCCGAGCGTGAGGAAGATCCAGGCGGCGATCGTCCACGGCCGCGACCAGCGCGCCCACGCCACGTCGAGCCGGCCCGCGATCAGCGCGCCGAGGGCGAACGCGAATGCCACCGAGAAGCCGACGTAACCCATGTAGAGCATCGGCGGATGGAAGATGAGGCCGGGATCCTGCAGGAGCGGGTTGAGGTCGCGCCCGTCGGACGGCGGCGGCAGGACGCGCTCGAACGGGTTCGACGTGAACAGGGTGAACAGCATGAACCCGGCGCTCACCAGGCCGAGCACGCCGAGGACGCGCGCGACCATCGCGTCGGGGAGCTGCCGGCTCGCGATCGACACCGCGGCCGACCAGCCCGAGAGCATGAGGAGCCACAGGAGGAGCGATCCTTCGTGGCCGCCCCAGGTGGCGGCGAACCGGAACGGCGTGGGCAGCTTCGAGTTCGAATGGTTGGCGACGTAGGCCACCGAGAAGTCGTTGCCGACGAACGCGAGCGCGAGGCAGCCGAACGAGAAGAGGACCAGCAGGAACTGGGCGCGGGCGGCGGGTCGGGCGATCGCGATCCAGCGGGCATCGCCGCGCGCCGCGCCGACGAGCGGCAGCACGCCCTGCACCGCGGCGACGCAGAGCGCGAGGATCAGTGCGAAATGGCCGAGCTCGGGGGTCATGGTTTCACCGTTTTCTGCGCTTTCGCCGCCTGCTCGAGCGCGTGCGCCGCTTCGGGCGGCATGTAGTTCTCGTCGTGCTTCGCGAGCACCTCATCGGCGCGGAAGATCCCGTCGTGGCCGAGCCGCCCTTGTGCGACCACGCCCCTGCCTTCGCGGAACAGGTCCGGAAGGATGCCCTTGTAGGTCACCGGGATGCTCCTTGCCGTATCGGTCACGATGAACTCGACCGTCAGGCCGTCGCCGAGGCGCTTCAGGCTGCCCGCCTGCACCATGCCTCCCACCCGGAACGCGCGGTCCTTCGGCGCCTCGCCGGCGGCGATCTGCGACGGGCTGAAGAAGAACACGAGGTTCGACTGGAACGCGTTCAGCACCAGCGCGGCGGCGACCGCGATCGCAGCTACCCCGGCCCCGATGATCGCGAGACGCTTATGCCGCGGCTTCACTTGGAGTCCTCCTGGCGGCGCCTTCGAGCGCCTTCAGCCGCGCCGCCGCCGCGCGCCGGCGCGCACGCACGACGACCGGCTCGATGATCATGCAGAGCGCGACCACGCCGTAGCCTCCCCACACGTACGGCGCGTAGCCGCCCATCGCGAAGAACTCGGCTGCGCTCCCCCAGGTCATGCTGCCACCAGCTCGTGCACCCAGCCCGAATGGCGCTCGCGCTCGAGGATGATCGCCCGCACTCGCGCGAGCGCGACCGCGATCGAGTACATCCAGAACGCGAACACCATGACGATCATGCCGGCGAACATCACCGCGGCCATCGACGGCGCGCGCGTCACGCTCACCGAGGCGCCCTGGTGGAGCGTGTTCCACCACTGCACCGAGAAGTAGATGATCGGGATGTTGACGGCGCCGACAAGGGCCAGCACCGCGCAGGCCTTGTCCGCGCGCCGCGTTTCGTCGATCGCCGCGTGCAGCGCCATGACGCCGATGTACAGGAAGAGGAGCACGAGCTCGGAGGTGAGGCGCGCATCCCAGACCCAGTAGGTGCCCCAGGTCGGCTTGCCCCAGAGCGCGCCGGTCCAGAGGCTGAGGAACGCGAACAGCGCGCCGGTCGGCGCGAGCGCCGCCGCCATCATGTACGAGAGGCGGGTGTTGAAGACGAGGCCGATCGCCGCCCAGCCCGCCATCACCAGGTAGATGAACATCGACATCCAGGACGCCGGGACATGCACGAAGATGATGCGGTAGGACTCGCCCTGCTGGGCGTCGGTCGGCGCGACGAAGAAGGCGATGTAGAGCCCGACGAGCGCGAGGATCGCGGCCGCGCCGGCGAACCACGGCACCATCTTCCCGGCGAGCGGGTAGAAGGTCTGCGGCGAGGAGAAGCGAAACCAGTTGGCCATGTCATTCCAGCGCTATGCGCAGGGCCGCCGTGATCGCCCACGGCGCGAAGAAACCCGCAATCACCAGGCACGCCCCAAGCAGAGACAGGTGCGCGGCGGCCCCGGTTCCCGCGAGATTCGCGTCGACCGCGCCGGCGCCGAACACCAGCGCCGGCACGTAGAGCGGGAGGACGATCAGCGCCACCAGCAACCCGCCCCCGCGCACGCCGAGCGTGAGCGCCGCCCCGATCGCCCCGACCAGGCTCAGCACCGGGGTGCCGAGGAGAAGGGAGGCGACGAGCACCGCGATCGTGTCGGCGGGCAGGCCGTATTGTAAGGCGAGCACCGGGGCGGCGACGATGAGCGGCAGCCCGGACACGAGCCAGTGCGCGGCGACCTTCGCCGCGGCCAGCAGCACGAACGGCTCCGGCGAGAGCGCCAGCTGCTCGAGGGTGCCGTCCTCGTAGTCGGCGGCGAAGAGTCGGGCGAGCGCGAGCATGGTCGCGAGCAGCGCACCGACCCACAGCACGCCCGGCCCGATCCGGCGCAGGAGCTCGGGCTCCGGCCCGATCCCGAGCGGGAAGAGGCTTGCGACGATCACGAAGAAGAACACCGGTGCGAGCGCGTCCGACTTGCGGCGCAGCGCGAGCAGCAGGTCGCGCCGCAGGACCCCGAGCGCGGCGGCGAGCGCGCCCGCTTCGGTCATGCACCCAGCTTCAGCGTGTCGAAGCGCGCCCGCGTCGTGACCGGCTGATGGCTCGTCACCACCGCGAGCCCGCCCGTCTCGAGGTGCCGGTCGATGGCCGCGGCGAGCCATTCGACCCCGCCGGCGTCGAGCGCCGCGACCGGCTCGTCGAGCACCCAGAGCTTGGCGCGGGAAAAGAGCAGCCGCGCGAGCGCGGTCCGGCGTTTCTGGCCCTGCGAGAGACTGCGCACGGGGAGGTCCGCCTGCGCGCCGACGCCCGCCCGCTCCAGCGCGTCGCGCGCCTCGCCCTCGACTATCGGCCGGCCAGCGAGGGCCCCAGCGGCGCGCACGTTCTCGAGCGCACTGAGGTCATCCTTCAAGGCGTTCGCGTGCCCGCACCAGAGCACTTCGCGGCGATAGGCCTCGCCGAGCGACCGGATCGGCTGCCCCTCCCACGCGACTTCGCCCTCCGCAGGCGGCGACAGGCCGACCAGAATGCGGAGCAGGCTCGTCTTGCCGGTGCCGTTCGCCCCCTGGACGAGGAGCCCGGCGCCCGCCGCGAGCGCGAAGGAGACGCCGGAAAAGAGCGTCCGGTCCCCTCGAATGCACTCCAGCGCCATTGCGGCGAGCATTGTGACTCCACGCGAAAGGCCGGTATCTTACTGAACGGCGCTCCGGACTCGTCGGCCGCTTGAAAACCCGCCCGTTCCGCCCCAACTCGCCTCCATGGCCGATCCTGCGCACGTCGTCTGTCCGCACTGCAACACGACCAACCGCGTCCCGCGCGACCGGTTGCGCGACGGCCCCACCTGCGGCAGGTGCAAGCGGCCGCTCTTCGACGGCCGGCCGGTAGAGCTCGATGGCCCCGCGCTCGAGCGCCACGTCGCGGCGAGCGACATCCCAGTGGTCGTCGATTTCTGGGCGCCGTGGTGCGGGCCCTGCAAGATGATGGCGCCGCATTTCGAGCGCGCGGCGAGCGAGCTCGAGCCGGAGGTCCGGCTCGTCAAGGTGAACACCGAGGAAGAACAGGGCGCGGCGGCGAGGTACAACATCCGCTCGATCCCGACGTTGGTCGCATTCAAGGGCGGCCGCGAAGTGGCGCGCCAGTCGGGCGCGATGGACGCCGCGAACCTCGCGCGCTGGGTTCGGTCGACGATCGCATAGCGCGCTCAAGGTACCAGCACCGCCGCGCCGTTGATCCGGCCCTCGCGCACCCGCGCGAGCGCCTCGTTCGCCTGCGCGAGCGGAAACGTCTCCACCGCAGTGCGTACCGGCACCTGCGGGGCGAGGCGCAGGAACTCCTCGCCGTCCCGGCGCGTCAGGTTTGCGACCGACACGATCTCCCGCTCGCCCCACAGGATCTCGTACGGGAATGCCGGGATCTCGCTCATGTGGATCCCCGCGCAGACCACCGTCCCGCCTTTCGCGATCGCCCGCAGGGCCGCCGGCACCAGCGCGCCCACCGGGGCGAAGATGATCGCCGCGTCGAGCGGCGCCGGCGGTGCGGCGGTCGAGTCCCCCGCCCACGCCGCGCCGAGCCCGAGCGCGAAGCCTTGCGCCGACGAATCGCCGGGGCGCGTGAACGCGAACACTTCCCGTCCCTGCCACGCGGCGATCTGGCACACGATGTGGGCCGCGGCGCCGAAGCCGTAGATGCCGAGCCGCCGCGCGTCGCCGGCGGCGACGAGCGAGCGGTGACCGATCAGGCCGGCGCAGAGGAGCGGCGCCGCCTCGGCGTCGCCGTACCGCTCGGGCAACGGGAAGCAGTACCGCGCATCGGCGACCGCGTACTCGGCGTAGCCGCCGTCGAGGTGATAGCCGGTGAAGCGCGCGGCATCGCACAGATTCTCGCGCCCGCTCGCACAGTACCGGCAGCGGCCGCAGGTCCAGCCGAGCCAGGGCACGCCGACGCGGTCCCCGGGCGCGAGCTCGGCGACGTCTGCGCCGCACGTCTCGACCCTGCCCACGATCTCATGGCCCGGCACGATCGGGGAGCGGACGAACGGAAGCTCGCCGTCGCAAATGTGGAGATCGGTCCGGCAGACCCCGCACGCCGTGACGCGTACGAGCACCTGCCCAGGCCCTGGTACGGCCCGGTCGATCTCGGCGAGCCGCAGCGGCCGGCCCGGGTTGTCGAGCAGCATCGCCCGCATCGTCGGTTCCTCGTCGTTCGCACCCTGGACCGCCCCGCCGCTCGCCGGTTTGATCTCGGTCAACCGGATGCCGGCGGGCCGGCGCAGGATGGGTGCCATTGGATTATCCGCGCAGAGGACCGTATGAAAGCATCGGCCGAACCGCTCGCCGCGCTCTACTCGGAGCACCGCTCGATGGCGGCGGTGCTCGCCGCGCTGGAGGCCCTCGTCCGCGAGCGGCGCGACCGCGGGGCGCGGATCGACCCACGCGTTTTCCGCGCGGCGCTCTACTACCTCGATGTCTTCGCCGAGCGCGAGCACCATCCGAAGGAGGAGCGGGCGCTTTTCAGCCGGCTGCGCGCGCGCACTCGCGAAGCCGACGCGGTGCTCGACGAGCTCGGACGCGAGCACGAATCGGGCGAACGCGCGATGCGCGAGCTCGAGCAGGCGCTGGTCCGCTTCGAGGAAGGGGGCGACACGGAGTTCGCCGCGTTCGCGACCGCCGTCGAGCGCTTCGTCGGCCGCTACCGCGAGCACATGCGCAAGGAAGAGCGCGACGTCATGCCCCTCGCGCGCCGCGTCCTGAACGCCGACGACTGGGCGGCGGTCGAGGCCGCCTTTGCCGCCCACCGGGACCCGCTCGCCGGGGCGAGTACCGACGACTACGAGGCGCTCTTCCAGCGCATCGTGAGCCTCGCGCCGGCACCGATCGGGCTCGGCCCGCCGGCGTCGCGCCGAAGCTGAGCGCCCGGGGAGTGGTGGGTCGGCGGGTATAATCGCCCCGCTGCAACCACTCCATGTTTCGCGGTGGCCGTCCGCGAAGCGCTCCGGATTTGAACAAGCCCGACCTCTCGCAACTCAGCATCGACCGCACCCTCACGCCGGCAGCGCGACCGCGCCGGCGCCTGTGGCGCTGGCTCGCCGGCGTCGCCCTCATAGTGGTGGCGGGAATCGCCGCCTTCGCCGGCTTCGGCAGCGCGCAGACGGTCGAGACCGCTGCCGTCACCACCGCTTATCCGTCGCAGGCGGTCACGCTCCTGAATGCGACCGGTTATGTCGTCGCGCAGCGCAAGGCGTCGGTCGCGTCCAAGGCGACCGGCCGCCTCGAGTGGCTCGGCGTCATGGAAGGCAGCCGGGTGAGGAAGGACGAGGTGATCGCACGGCTCGAGAACCGCGACGTCTCCGCGCAACGCGAGCAGGCCGCAGCGAACGTAAAGGTGGCAGCGGCGAACATCGAGCAGGCACGGGCCGAGCTCCGCGACGCGGAGGCGAACCTCAAGCGCTCGCGCGACCTCGCGACGAAGAACTACATCAGCGGCTCGGCGCTCGACGCCGCGGTGGCGCGCTTCGACAAGGCGCAGGCGGGCGTGCGCTCGAGCGAGGCGTCGCTCGGCGTCGCACAGGCGAACCTCAAGGCCGCCGACGTCGCCTACGACCAGACGCTGATCCGCGCCCCGTTCGACGGCATCGTGCTCACCAAGAGCGCGAACGTCGGCGACAACATCACGCCGTTCTCGCAGGCGGCCGACACCAAGGGCGCGGTGGTCACGATCGCCGACATGGACACGCTCGAGGTCGAGGCCGACGTCGCCGAGTCCTCGCTCGGCAAGATCCGGGTCGGCCAGCCGTGCGAAGTCCAGCTCGACGCAGTACCCGACCAGCGGTTCGCGGGCGTCGTGAACCGGATCGTGCCGACCGTCGATCGCGCCAAGGCAACCGTGCTGGTCAAGATCCGCTTCCTCGAGCGCGACGGCCGGGTGTTCCCGGAAATGAGCGCCAAGGTCGCGTTCCTCGAGCGCGAGGTGAGCGCAGCCGAACGCCAGGCGGTGACGGTGGTGCCGAAGCAGGCGATCGTCGAGCGCAATGGCGAGAAGTCCGTGTTCTTGATGGCCGACGGTCGTGCGGTTCGTGCGCGGATCGAGGCCGGCCGCGCGATCGGCGACGCGGTCGAGGTGCGCGGCGTGAAGCCGGGCGACCGGGTGATCGTGAAGCCACTCGACCGGATCTCCGACGGCGAGCGGGTGAAGGTCGCTGCCAAGTGAGCGACGCCGACGCGCCGCCGCTCATCGGCATCCGGCACGTCTTCAAGTCCTACCGCCGGGGCGGGCAGACGGTGCCGGTGCTGCACGACGTCAGCTTCGACGTCGCGCGCGGCGATTTCCTCGGGCTGATGGGCCCCTCCGGCTCGGGCAAGTCGACCCTCCTGAATCTCATCGCCGGCATCGACAAGCCCGACTCGGGCGAGGTCCTCGTCGACGGCGTCGACATCACGCAACTCGGCGAGAGCGAGCTCGCCGACTGGCGCGCGGGCGCGGTCGGCTTCATCTTCCAGTTCTACAACCTGATGCCGGTGCTCACCGCGTTCGAGAACGTCGAGCTGCCCCTGACGCTGACGCACCTGCCGCGGAAGCTCCGGCGCCTGCACGCGGAAGCCGCGCTCGCGCTGGTGGGGCTCGCCGACCGCATGGAGCACTATCCGTCGGAGCTTTCGGGCGGGCAGCAGCAGCGCGTGGCGATCGCGCGTGCGATCATCACCGACCCGAAGCTGATCGTCGCCGACGAGCCGACCGGCGACCTCGACCGCCAGTCGGCCGAGGACGTGCTCGCGCTCATGGATCGGCTGAACGTCGAGCTCGGCAAGACGATCCTCATGGTCACCCACGACCGCCGCGCCGCCGATCGCGCGCACGCGATCATGTACCTCGACAAGGGCGAGCTCTCGACCGCCGGCGACGTGCACGAGCGCTCCGTGCGCGACGCGCGCCGCTGACCGGGCTCGCCGCCGATGCAGTTTCTCAAGCTCATCCTGAGGAACGCGCTCCGGCACAAGCTCCGGACCGGGCTGACGGTGCTCGGGCTGGTGGTCGCGATCCTCGCGTTCGGCCTCCTCCAGACCGTCGTCGATGCGTGGTATGCGGGCGCGGAGAGCGCGGCGCCGAACCGGCTGATCACCCGGAACGCGATCTCGCTCACGTTCCCGATGCCGCTCCACTACCGCGACAAGATCCGCGGGGTCGACGGCGTGCGCGCGGTGGGCGCCGCGAACTGGTTCGGCGGTATCTACAAGGACCCGAAGAACTTCTTCCCGCAGTTCGCGATCGACCCGGCGCCGTATTTCGCGATGTATCCCGAGTACCGGGTCAAGGAGGACGAGCTGCGCGCGTTCCTGCGCGACCGCAAGGGCGCGGTGATCGGGCGCAAGCTCGCCGCGACCTACGGGTTCAGGATCGGCGACACGATTCCGCTGCAGGGCACGATCTACCCCGGCATCTGGTCGTTCACGGTGCGCGGGATCTACGACGGGGTGGAGGCGAAGACCGACACCTCGCAGATGTTCTTCCACTGGGATTACGTGAACGAGGTGATCAAGGCGAAGATCCCGCGCCGCGCCGACCAGGTCGGCGTGTTCGTGGTGCAGATCGACGATCCCGCCCGCTCGGCGGAGATCTCGCACGCGATCGACCGGCAGTTCGCGAACTCGCTCGCCGAGACCCTGACCGAGACCGAGAAGGCGTTCCAGCTCGGCTTCGTCGCGATGACCGAGGCGATCGTGATCGCGATCCGCATCGTGTCGTTCGTCGTGATCTTCATCATCCTTGCGGTGATGGCCAACACGATGGCGATGACGGCGCGGGAGCGGCTGGGGGAGTACGCGACGCTGAAAGCGCTCGGCTTCGCTCCCGGCTACGTGGCATGGCTCGTGCTCGGCGAGTCGGTCGCGATCGCGGCGATCGGCGCAGGGATCGGCATCGCGGCGACTTTCCCGGTCAGCGCCGGGTTCGCCTCGAAGATGGGGACGCTCTTCCCGGTGTTCGAGGTCAGTCGCGGGACGGTTGCCCTCCAGGCGGCCTGCGCGATCGCCGTGGGCGTCGCGGCGGCGCTCCTGCCGGGCCGGCGCGCGGCGCGGGTGAAGATCGTCGACGGCCTGCGGGCGATCGGATGAGGGCGGCGTCCCCGATGCTGGAGTATTATTTAAAATGTCGTCCAGATCCACGAGCGGGGGATCGGAAATGAGTGCCAGCGAAGCTCGCGACCGCGTCTTTGCGGACCAGGCGGAAGCCATCGCCGATTTCAAGTTCAGCAAGGAGGTCGCCACCGTTTTCGACGACATGCTGTCGCGCAGCGTGCCGTTCTATGCCGAGACGCAGCGCATGATTGGCGAGATGGCCGGCGATTTCGTGAAGAGCGGAACGAACGTCTACGACTTCGGCTGCTCGACCGGCACCACCATGCTCGCGCTGCACGACTGTGTCCCGAAGGACGTCAAGTTCATCGGCGTCGACAACTCGGAGGACATGCTCGTGCGCTGCCGCGAGAAGCTCGCGGCGGGCGGGTTCGACCGACCGTTCGAGCTGCGCGCCGCCGATCTGAACGCCGGTGCGACGGTGGAGAACGCCTCGCTCGCGCTCATGATCCTGACGCTCCAGTTCATCCGCCCGCTTCAGCGCGAGCGGCTGATGTCCGACATCTACCGCGGCCTGAACGACCAGGGCTGCCTCATCGTGGTCGAGAAGGTGCTCGGCGAGGATTCGCTTTTCAACCGGCTGTTCATCCGCTACTACTACGACATGAAGCGCCGGAACGGCTACAGCGAGATGGAGATCGCGCAGAAGCGCGAGGCGCTCGAGAACGTGCTGATTCCCTACACGCTGCTCGAGAACCGCGAGCTGCTGCTGCGCACCGGCTTTCGGTACGTCGACGTGTTCTTCAAGTGGTACAACTTCTGCGGCATCGTCGCGGTGAAATGAATCTCGTCGCGGCCGGCAACTGGCTGTTCCGCACGCGCAACTTCCTGTTTCCGGTCGCGATCGCGCTCGCGCTCGTGCCCGGGCCGAAGCTCTTCGAGGCGCCGATGCGGGCGGTCGCCGCCGGGTTTTGCGTCGCGGCGCTCGGCCAGGCGATCCGCGCGTGCACCATCGGCCTCAGGTACATCATCCGTGGCGGGCGCAACCGGCGCGTGTACGCCGAGGACCTCGTGACCGACGGCGTTTTCGGCCACACTCGCAATCCGATGTACGTGGGGAACCTCCTGATCCTCACCGGTATCGCCATTGCTTCGAACTCGGTGCTTTGCCTGGTGCTTTCCGTCGCGCTGTTCACCTTCGTGTACGTCGCGATCGTTGCGGCCGAGGAACGCTATCTCGTCGAGAAGTTCGGCCCGGCCTACGAGGCCTACTGTGCCGACGTGCCACGGTGGCTCCCGCGCCTGCGGGGCCTGGGGGCGACGATGTCGGGTGCAGAGTTCCATTGGAAGCGCGTCATCGTGAAGGAATACGGCACGCCGTTCGGCTGGATCGCCACGATTGCGATCATCGGGCTGGTCCGGCTGTGGCCCCTCGGGGAGGACGCCGCGCGCCGCCAGGCTGCGGAAGTGCTGGTCGGCCTGGTCGTGATCACCGGCGTGCTCTGGCTGATCGCGCGGGTGCTCAAGAAGACCCGGATCCTGGTCGGGGACTGACCGGCGCGGGCACGTGCCCGCGGCCGGGCTGACAGTCCGCCCGGGGTCAGGCATGCTTGCCGTCGTGGCGGCGAAAGTGTCTGCCACGATCGCGCCCATGCAGATTCCCCTCCGGTACTCCGCGCGCAATCTCCTCACCCGCAAGCTCACCACCGCCCTGACCGCAGGCGGCATGGCGCTCGTGGTGTTCGTGTTCGCCGCGGTGCTGATGCTCGACGCGGGCTTGCGCTCGGCGCTCGTCTCGACCGGCCAGCCGGACAACATCCTGGTGACGCGGCGTGCCGCCGGCACCGAGATCCAGAGCGGCATCGAGCGCAGCCAGGCGGCGATCGTCGAGACCCAGCCCGAGATCGCGATCGGCCCCGGCGGGGCGCGGATGGTTTCGAAGGAGACAGTGGTGCTGATCGCGCAACCGAAGCGCGACAGCGGCGTGCCGACGAACATCACCGTACGCGGCCTGGGCGAGGAGGGACCGGCGCTTCGTCCGCAGGTTCGTATAGCGTCCGGGCGGATGTTTCGCCGCGGCACCACCGAGATCGTGGTCGGTGCAAGCATCGCCGAGCGGTTCAGCGGTACCGGGATCGGCGAGCGGTTGCGGTTCGGCGGGCGCGAGTGGACCGTCGTCGGCGTGTTCGACGGCGCGGGCTCGGCCTTCGACTCCGAGGTCTGGGGCGACGGCGAGCAGATGATGCAGTCCTTCCGGCGCAACGCCTACTCGACGGTGGTCGCGCGGCTCGCCGACCCGGCTTCCTTCGACGCGCTGAAGGCGCGGCTCGAGTCCGATCCGCGCCTCACGCTCGACGTGAAGCGCGAACGCCGGTTCTACGAGGAGCAGTCCGAGGTGCTGTCGAACTTCATCCGCATCCTCGGGCTCACGCTGTCGGTGATCTTCTCGGTCGGCGCGATGATCGGGGCGATGATCACGATGTACGCCGCGGTGGCGAACCGGACTGCCGAGATCGGGAGCTTGCGGGCCCTCGGGTTCCGGCGCGGCGCGATCCTGATCGCGTTCCTCGCCGAGGCATTGTGCCTCGCGCTGCTCGGTTGGGCGGTCGGCCTGGCGCTCGCCACGCTGATGACGCTCGTCCGGATCTCGACCATGAACTGGCAGTCCTTCGCCGAGCTCGCGTTCTCGTTCACGCTGACGCCGGGGATCGTGGCGCAGTCGCTCGCGTTCGCGCTGGCGATGGGGCTGGCGGGCGGGGTGCTGCCGGCGCTGCGCGCCGCGCGGCTGAAGATCGTCGACGCGCTGCGCGCCGCTTAGGTGGCAAAGCAAAGGGCGCCACGGCCTCGCCACGGCCCCCTTTGCGAATCCCCCGAGATCAGGCGCTGCGCGCGGTTTCGGGGACGCCGGCCCGGGCCTAGAAGCTGAACGCCCGCCCGCCGAAGAGGCTCGCCGGCCAGAATGCGCGGTCGACGAGCTGCTCGAGCGTGAACACGGGTTCAGCGGGGAACATCGTGCGCGGGATGCCCGCTTCCTCGGCGGTGTCGAGCGCGGAAACGTAGGTTCGCGGCAGCGCCACCTCGATTACCCCGCGCAGGGACGGGCTCGACTTGAGCAGGCTGTCGAGCGAAGTGCGCTGGTCGAGGATCGCGGACTGGAATGCCTCGGTGCGGGTGGCGGGCTGTACCGTCCACATCAGGAGCTGGACGGTCAGCGCCTCGAGCCGGGTGTTGATCTCGCTCCGCTCCCTCGAGACCATGCGCTCGAGCTCGTTCGCGAGGATCGCGCAGTCGACGTCGGCGAAGCGCTGTTCCCGCAGCGCCTTGGCCTGCTTGAGCGCCCACTCCGCGAAGTCGCGGTCGTGCAGGTGGCGGAAGTCGTCGGCCATGACGAGAGCATAGCGGTGGCCGCCCCGGCCCGCCAAGCGCCGCCAGCGGCCGGACTGCGACGCGGGTCACACCGCGGCGCGCAGCAGGTGGTCTTGTGCGGTCTGCAGGAACCGGGCCCGGACCCGATCGGCGTCCGCGGCGGCGACCGCCGTGGCAAATACCTCGCCGAACAGCAGCATGACCGGCCCCTTGAACGCCTCGTTCCCCAGAGCGGGCAGGTCACCAAGGGTCGTGACCCAGCGCCGCGATCCGGGAAGCGACGCATTCTCGACAGCCACCACTGGCAGGCAGGCCGGCTTGCCGCGGGCGATCAGCGTGGCGGCGATCGCTGCGGCTTCGCCGGCGCCCATGTAGATCGCCCCGGTATCGGCGGTGGCGAGCGGCTCGGCCCAATTGCTCGCGGCTTCGCCGTCGCCGACGCGCGGGGTCGCGAACGCGACGTTGCGACTCACGCCCCGGCGGGTGAGCGAGACGCCGACATCGGCGGCGGCGGCGAGCGCGGCGGTGATGCCGGGCACGACCTCGAACTCGATGCCGGCGGCGCGCAGAGCGTCGATCTCTTCCTGCGCGCGGCCGAAGAGCATCGGGTCGCCGCCCTTCAGCCGGACCACGACCGCGTGCTTCCGCGCGGCATCGACGAGCCGCTTGTTGATGAACGCCTGCACGGTCGAGTGCCGGCCGCAACGTTTCCCCACCGCGACCTTCTCGGCGCGCTCCGCGAGCGCGAGCGTCTCGGGATGCACCAGCGCGTCGTGGAAAACGATGTCCGCCGCTGCAAGGAGCCGCGCAGCGCGCAGCGTCAGCAGATCGGGCGCACCCGGGCCGGCGCCGACGACGAAGACCTTGCCCGGTCGCGCGTGCATCGTTACGCCGTTGCGGCGAGCCGGCGCCGGAAGAGCGGGAGCGGCTCCGCGACCGTGCCCTGGTAGGCGTCGGAGAGCTCGCTGAACGCTGCGAGCGCTGCTTCCGGATCCTGGTCGTCCCGCAGCACGAACGCGTCGAAGCCGGAGCGCTCGAGGAACGGCAGCTGGTCGCGCAGCACGTCGCCGATCGCGCGCACCTCGCCTTCGTATCCGTACCGCTCGCGCAGCAGCCGCGCGATCGAGAGGCCGCGGCCGTCGCTGAACTTGGGGAAGTGGACGGCGACGAGCGCGAGGTGCTCGAGATCCGGCGCGACGGCTTCCGGCCCTTCACCGGCGGCGAGCCGCACGCCGACCGGCTCGCCGCGATCGAGCAGATCCTCGCGGCGCAGCCGCCAGAGCGCGAGCGGGACGATCAGCCCGCCCGCGGCGGGGAAGTCGGGCACGAACCCGTCCTCGCCGACGGCGACCCAGGGCGCCCCGTCGTCAAGCAGCCGCCAGCTGTCGGCTGCGATCCGCCGGTTCCTGATCAGCGTTGCCATAAACGTAGTCCTTGAAGGGTGTGACGCCGATCCGCGCCACGGTGTCGACGAAACGCTCTTCCTCGCTGTCGCGATGATCGAGGTAGCAGCGGATCAGGCGCTCGATCGCATCGGGCACGTCCTCCTGCGAGAACGACGGGCCGATCACCTTGCCGAGCGCGACGCGGGCGCCCGGGCGGGTCTCGCCCTGGTTGCCGCCGATCTCGATCTGGTAGAACTCCTCGCCCGCCTTGTCGACGCCGAGGATGCCGATGTGACCGACGTGGTGGTGGCCGCAGGCGTTGATGCAGCCGGAGATGTTGAGGTCGACCTCGCCGACGTCGAAGAGGTAGTCGAGGTCGTCGAAGCGCCGCTGGATCGCCTCCGCGACCGGGATCGAGCGTGCGTTCGCGAGCGAGCAGAAATCGCCGCCCGGGCAGGAAATGATATTGGTGAGGAGGCCGATGTTCGGCGTCGCGAGACCGAGCGCGCGCAGCTCGCGCCATAGCGCGTGCAGATCGCGTTTCGCCACGTCGGCGAAGATGAGGTTCTGCTCGTGCGACACTCGCAGCTCGCCGAAGCTGTAGCGGTCGGCGAGGTCGGCGATCGCGTCCATCTGGTCCGCAGTGACGTCGCCCGGCGGCACGCCCGTCTTCTTGAGCGAGGCGGTGACCGCGGCATAGCCCGGCACCTTGTGCGGATGGACGTTCCGCTTCGTCCAGGCGAAGAACGCGCGGTCACCGGCCAGCGCCGACGCGAACGCCAGGTCCGCTGGGGGGAATTCCTCGTACGCCGGCCGCGTGAAGCGCGCCTCGACGCGCGCGATCTCCTCCGGCACAAGCGTGGCGGGGCCGTCCTTGAGATGCGCCCACTCCTCCTCGACTTCGCGTCGGAACGCTTCCGGGCCGCGCTCCTTGACGAGGATCTTGATGCGCGCCTTGTGGATGTTGTCGCGGCGGCCGTAGCGGTTGTAGACGCGGAGGATCGCGTCGAGATAGGTGAGGAGGTGCTGCCACGGCAGGAACTCGCGCATCACGTGCCCGATGATCGGCGTGCGACCGAGACCGCCGCCGACGATGACGCGGAAGCCGATCTCGCCGGCGGCATCGCGCACCGCGTGCAGGCCGATGTCGTGCACCCAGGTCGCCGCGCGATCGGCGGCGGCGCCGTTGATCGCGATCTTGAACTTGCGCGGCAGCCACGAGAACTCGGGGCTGAAGGTCGACCACTGCCGCACGAGCTCGCACCAGACGAACGAGTCGACGATCTCGTCCGCGGCGACGCCGGCGAAGTGGTCGGTAGTGACGTTGCGCACGCAGTTGCCGCTCGTCTGGATCGCGTGCATCTCGACCGTCGCCAGCTCGGCGAGGATCTCCGGCACGTCCTCGAGGCGCGGCCAGTTGAGCTGGAGGTTCTGGCGCGTCGTGAAGTGGCCGTAGCCGCGATCGTACGTGTGCGCGATGTGCGCGAGCTTGCGGAGCTGGGTCGAGGAGAGCAGGCCGTACGGGATCGCGATCCGGAGCATCGGCGCGTGGCGCTGCAGGTAGACGCCGTTGCGCAGCCGCAGGTGCTTGAACTCCTCGTCCGAGAGCTCTTTCGCCAGGAACCGGCGCGTCTGGTCGCGGAACTGCCGGACGCGCTCGTCCACCAGTCGCTGGTCGATTTCGTCGTAGCGATACATGGGCGTTGCCTAGGTGGCCGCAGGCTAATAGACTTCCGTTATGAACAAAACGAATGAATCGGAATGTACAAAGACCATCTAGTTATAAAGCAGCGTCGGGCGATGAATCTGCAGCAGCTCCGCTATGTGCGGGAGACTGTCCGCCGCGGGCTCAATCTGACCGAGGCGGCCCGCGCGCTGCACACCTCCCAGCCTGGAATTTCAAGACAAATCAAGGAATTGGAGGATGAGCTCGGGATCCAGATCTTCAACCGGCGCGGCAAGCGGTTCACCGGCTTGACCGAGCCGGGGCGGCGCGTCGCCGAAATCGCCGTCCAAGTGCTGGCCGAGATCGAGAACCTGCGGCGCGTCGGGAAAGAGTTTGCCGACGAGGAGGCGGGGAGCTTCACGATAGCGACGACCCACACGCAGGCGCGGTATGCGCTCCCCCAAGTGGTTACCGCCTTCCGGCGACGCTACCCGCGGGTCCACCTGCAGCTTCTGCAGGGGAATCCGACTGCCATCGGGCGGATGGTCATCGCTGGCGAGGCCGACGTGGCGATCGCCACCGAAGCGCTCGACCAGTTCCCGGAGCTGCTCGCCCTCCCGAGCTACCAGTGGCACCACTGCGTCGTCACGCCGCCGGAGCACCCGCTGCTCGATTCGACGAGGCTCCGCCTGGAGGAGATTGCGCGGCACCCGCTGATCACCTACAGCCCGGAGTTCGCCGGACGCTCGCACATCGATCAGGCGTTCGCGGGGAAGGGGATCGAAGCCGACATCGTCCTCGCGGCCGTCGACTCGGACGTCATCAAGAGCTACGTCGAGCTCGGCCTCGGTGTGGGGATCATCGCCGCAATGGCGTTCGACCCGGAGCGCGACCGCGGCCTGCGCGCGATCGACGCCGGGCATCTCTTCGGCACCAACACCACGCGGGTCGCGGTGCGCCGCGGCGCCTACCTGCGCGGCTACGTCTACGACTTCATCGAACGCTTCGCGCCACAGCTCACCCGCAAGGCGGTCGATCAGGCGATGGCGGGAGCAGGCGAGACGTACGAGCTATAAAAAAAGACCGGCCCGAAGGCCGGTAGGGCAGGCTCCCCTCCCCAAGTTGCAGCTAGTGGTCCATCAGGTAAAGCAGAGTCGTGAGGAGGTGCAACGCGGGTTCCCGGGCTCACGCGGTGCGCAGCCGGTCGATGAACGCGATCACGCGCGGCTCGGGCGTGGCCTCGATCAGCGCGAAATAGATCGCCTCGCCCTCCTTGAGGGCGCGGCCGTGGAACAGGAGCTCCATCATCTCCGAACCGACGGCGGTGCCGCGCTGGTAGAGATCCTGGAGCAGGGCGACGATCGCCGAGGGAATGTGCTCGAGCGCGCCGAAGTGCGCGTACACGCGGATGTCCTGCACCGCCTGCGGGTTCATGCCGAAGCCCTTCACGAAGCCGGTGCTGCGCAGGTAGGGCCGCTGGGTGCCTTCGATCGCGAGCCGCAGCGTGGGGCGCGGCGCTTCGTCGGATTTGGGTGTGCCGGGCGTCGGCCGCATACCGGCCTGCAGGCTCGCCTGCTCGAAGTGCTGCTTGTCGAGCTTCGACACCAGATAGACCACGACCGCCAGAATCAAGAGCAACTCGAGCATTCCAGCCTCCTCGGTCCAGTTGCTCCTGCTAGATGCAACAAGCGCGCCACGCGGTCCCGGGCGACCCGGGGGGCGTGACGGATTTCGCAGCGGGCATGCCGGGATCCCGGGGGGCGAGAACGGCGTCACGAGCCCCGGCTAAGACCGCCGGCGCGAGGCGGTCGCGAGGTACGGCCCGCTGCTGTCGTTCCCGACGTGTCGTTACGGAGGCTCGACGCCGCGCGCTTTACCGGGAACGCCCGGAGCGTGCCGGATCACCCCCGCTCGGGCAGACCGTTCTTGACGCCGTCTTGACGCGGCGGGTCCCAACCTTGATGCGGCGCTCGCTGGCGTATCGCTACGCTCTCGGGCTGCCACTTGAGAGTTGTCAAGACTGGCTCACGGCGCCCGCTTAGGGTGTCGAGGCGTTTCCAGCGTGGAGGATTTGCCCATGGACGTCGCGTACCTTGCTCTGATCGCCGTGCTCGCGGCCGGGACCATCTGGCTCGTCTACGGCCTCGAACGCCTGCGGAGGAGCAAATGAGCTGGATCTATTTGCTCGGCGGCCTCGTGGCCGCCGCCCTCTTCGTCTACCTCGTCGTCGCGATGCTGAAACCGGAGTGGTTCGAATGACTGCCAACGGCTATCTGCAGCTCGCCTTCTACGTCGTCGTCCTGATCGCGCTGGCGAAGCCCCTCGGCGCCTACATGGCCCGGATCTACGAGGGCCAGCCGGCGTTCCTGAATCGGATCGGTGCGCCGTTCGAGCGCCTGCTCTACCGCGTGTGCGGGGTGAACCCCCAGCACGAGATGCGGTGGACCGAGTACGCGATCGCGGCGATGGCGTTCAACATCCTCGGCCTGCTGGCCGTCTACGCGCTGCAGCGGTTCCAGGGGTTGCTGCTGCTCAACCCGCAGGACCTCGGCGCGGTGTCGCCGGATTCCTCCTTCAACACCGCGGTGAGCTTCGCCACCAACACCAACTGGCAGGGGTATGGCGGCGAGACCACCATGAGCTATCTCACCCAGATGCTGGGCCTGACGGTGCAGAACTTCGTCTCGGCGGCGACGGGGATGGCGACGCTCGTGGCGTTCGTCCGCGGCTTCCAGCGCGCCTCGGCCGACACGATCGGCAACTTCTGGGTCGACCTGGTGCGCAGCACGCTCTACATCCTGCTGCCGCTCTCGATCGTGGGCGCCGTCGTGCTGGTCTCCCAGGGCGTCGTGCAGACGTTCTCCGCGTACAAGACGGTCGAGCTCGTGCAGCCGGTCGATTACGACAACCCGAAGACCGATGCCGCCGGTCAGCCGGTAAAGGACGAGAAGGGAAATCCGGTCACCGAGCCCGCCACCGCCAAGGAGCAGACCATCGCGGTCGGTCCCGCGGCGTCGCAGGTCATGATCAAGCAGCTCGGCACGAACGGCGGCGGCTTCTTCAACGTGAACAGCGCCCACCCGCTCGAGAACCCGACGCCGCTTTCGAACTTCGTCGAGGTGCTCTCGATCCTGCTGATCTCCGCGGCGCTCTGCTACACCTTCGGCGCGCTCGTGAAGGACACGCGCCAGGGCTGGGCCGTCCTCGCCGCGATGACCGTCGTGTTCGTCGCCCTGCTTGCCCTCGCCGCCTGGGCGGAGAACCAGGGCAACCCGGTGCTCGCCGCGCTCGGCGTCGACCAGGCCGCCAGCGCCACGCAGCCGGGCGGGAACATGGAGGGCAAGGAGACGCGCTTCGGCATCGCGAACTCGGCGTTGTGGGCGACCGCGACGACCTCCGCGTCGAACGGCTCGGTCAACTCGATGCACGACTCGTTCACCCCGCTCGGCGGGCTGGTGCCGATGTGGCTGATGCAGCTCGGCGAGGTGATCTACGGCGGCGTCGGATCGGGGCTCTACGGCATGCTCGTCTTCGCGATCATCGCGGTGTTCGTCGCCGGGCTGATGATCGGCCGCACACCGGAGTATCTCGGCAAGAAGATCGAGGCGTTCGAGATGAAGATGGCGTCGGTCGCGATCCTGGTGCCGCCGCTCGTCGCCCTCGCCGGGACCGCCGTCGCGGTGATGCTGCCGCAGGGACTTGCAGGCCTCGCCAACCCCGGCGCGCACGGCTTCTCGGAGATTCTCTACGCGTTCTCCTCCGCCGGGAACAACAACGGCAGCGCCTTCGCCGGCCTGAGCGCGAACACGCCGTTCTACAACACGGCCCTCGGGCTCGCGATGTGGTTCTCGCGCTACTGGCTGCTCGTGCCGGTGCTCGCGATCGCCGGCTCGCTGGCGGCGAAGAAGACGGTGCCACCGGGCCCCGGCACGCTGCCGACCCACACGCCGCTCTTCGTGGTGCTGCTCGTATCGACGGTACTCCTTGTCGGTGCGCTGACTTTCGTGCCGGCGCTCGCGCTCGGACCGATCGTCGAGCACCTGATGCTCTACGGACCGAAATAGGAACGATCATGACAACCAAGACGCTCACGCTCACCCAGGACCTCTTCCGCGGCGAGGCGCTGCGCGAGGCGCTCGCCGATTCGTTCCGCAAGCTCTCGCCGCGCGCGCAGGCGCGCAACCCGGTGATGTTCGTGGTGTACGTCGGCAGCATCCTCACGACGATCCTGTTCATCCAGGCGCTCTTCGGCAAGGGCGAAGCTTCGCCGGGGTTCATCCTGCACGTGACGATCTGGCTCTGGTTCACCGTGCTCTTCGCGAACTTCGCCGAGTCGATCGCCGAAGGCCGCGCGAAAGCGCAGGCGGCGAGCCTGCGCGGCGCCCGCCGGGAGGTGATGGCGAAGAAGCTGGCGGAGGCGCGTCGCAGCGACAAGTGGGCGAAGGTGGCAGGGTCGACGCTTCGCCGCGGGGACGTGGTGCTCGTCGAAACCGGTGACTTCATCCCCGCCGACGGCGAGATCGTCGAAGGCGTCGGCTCGGTCGACGAGAGCGCGATCACCGGCGAGTCGGCGCCGGTGATCCGGGAGGCGGGCGGCGACTTCAGCTCGGTCACCGGCGGCACGCGGCTCCTGTCCGACTGGCTCGTCGTACGGGTCACCGCGAACCCGGGCGAGACGTTCCTCGACCGCATGATCTCGATGGTCGAGGCCGCGCGCCGGCAGAAGACGCCGAACGAGATCGCGCTCGCGATCCTGCTCGCCGGCCTGACGCTGATCTTCCTGTACGCGACGGTCACGCTACTGCCGTACTCGATCTATAGCGTCGACGCGGCAAAGGCCGGGGAACCGGTGACGATCACCGTGCTCGTGGCGCTGCTCGTGTGCCTGATCCCCACCACCATCGGGGCCCTGCTCTCGGCGATCGGCGTTGCCGGAATCGGGCGGCTGATCGCGAAGAACGTCATCGCGATGTCGGGTCGCGCCGTCGAGGCCGCAGGCGACGTCGACGTCCTGCTGCTCGACAAGACCGGCACCATCACGCTCGGCAACCGCCAGGCATCCGCGTTCCTACCGGCGCCGGGCGTGACGCCGCAGCAGCTCGCCGACGCCGCGCAGCTTTCCTCTCTCCCGGACGAGACGCCGGAAGGGCGGAGCATCGTCGTGCTCGCGAAGACCGCGTTCGGCCTGCGGGAGCGGGACGTGGCGGCGCTCGGCGGCACGTTCATCCGTTTCTCCGCGCAGACTCGCATGAGCGGCGTCGATCTGCCGGACCGCTCGATCCGCAAGGGCGCCGCCGAAGCGGTGGCGGCCTGGGTGGCCTCCAAGAACGTGCCGTTTCCGAGCGAGGTGCGGGCGCTCGTCGACACCGTCGCCCGCCGCGGCTCGACGCCGCTCGTCGTCGCCGAGGCGACCAGCACCGCCCGGGTGCTCGGCGTGATCGAACTAAAGGACATCGTGAAGGGCGGCATCAAGGAGCGCTTCGCGGAACTGCGGCGCATGGGGATCAAGACGGTGATGATCACCGGCGACAACCGCCTCACCGCGGCCGCCATCGCCGCGGAAGCCGGTGTCGACGACTTCCTCGCCGAGGCGACGCCCGAGGCGAAGCTGAAGCTCATCCGCGACCAGCAGGCGCAGGGTCGGCTGGTCGCGATGACCGGAGATGGCACGAACGACGCGCCGGCGCTCGCTCAGGCCGACGTGGCGGTGGCGATGAACACCGGCACGCAGGCGGCGAAGGAGGCCGGCAACATGGTCGACCTCGACTCCAACCCGACCAAGCTGATCGAGGTCGTCGAGACCGGCAAGCAGATGCTGATGACCCGCGGCGCGCTCACGACGTTCTCGATCGCGAACGACGTGGCGAAGTACTTCGCGATCATCCCGGCGGCGTTCGTCTCGACCTACCCGCAGCTCGGCGTGCTGAACGTGATGCACCTCGCCACCCCGCAGAGCGCGATCCTGTCGGCGGTGATCTTCAATGCGCTCATCATCGTCGCGCTGATCCCGCTCGCGCTGAAGGGCGTGAAGTACCGCCCGATCGGCGCGGAGCGGCTGCTGCGGAACTTCCTGCTCGTCTACGGCCTTGGCGGGATCGTGGTGCCGTTCATCGGCATCAAGATCGTCGACATGATTCTCGTCGCGCTCGGCGCCGCCTGACCTGGAGAACGCCATGCTCCGAACCTTCAAGGAATCCCTGTTGATGCTCGTGGTCCTCACCGTCATCACCGGCGTCATCTACCCGCTGGTCGTGACCGGCATCGCGCAGGGGGTCTTCCCCGCGCAGGCGAACGGCAGCCTGGTCGAGCGCGACGGCAAAGCGGTCGGCTCGGCGCTGATCGGCCAGCCCTTCAGCGATCCGAAGTACTTCTGGAGCCGCGCCTCCGCTACCTCGCCGATGCCGTACAACGCCGGGGCCTCCTCCGGGTCCAACCAGGGGCCGCTCAACCCGGCGCTCGCCGACGCGGTCAAGGGGCGCGTGGAGGCGCTGCAAAAGGCCGACCCGGACAACAAGGCCGCGGTGCCGGTCGATCTCGTCACCGCCTCGGGAAGCGGCCTCGACCCGCACATCACGCCTGCGGCCGCCGAGTACCAGGTTGCGCGGGTGGCGAAGGCGCGCGGGCTGGACGCGGCGAAGGTGCGCGCACTGGTCGTCGAGCATACGGAGGGGAGGCAGCTCGGTTTTCTCGGGGAGCCGCGCGTGAACGTGCTCCGGCTCAACCTCGCGCTCGACGCGACCAAACCCTGACCGCCGGCCGACCGCGGCCGGCCGGTCGCGCGCCGTCGCCGGCGCGCTGTCGTCCACCCTCGTCGAAAGGAGCCCAATCCATGAAGAAACACTTGCTCGCTCACGGTCGCGGCCGCGGCCTTCGCCACTTCGCTCGCGCACGCGCAGGCGCCCGCGCCGACGCCCGAGCATACGGTCACCGGGAACATGACGATCGCCACCGATTACCGGTTCCGCGGCATCTCCCAGACCTTCGGGGAGGGCTTCTTCGTCCCCGGCCCGACGATCCAGGGCGGCATCGACTACTCGCATTCGAGCGGCTTCTACCTCGGCAACTGGAACTCGAACATCAGCGGCAACCAGTACCCGAACGGCTCGAGCATCGAGATGGACTTCTACGGCGGGTGGAAGCACTCGTGGGACGATTTCGGCCTCGACGTCGGGACGATCTACTACTACTATCCGGGCGGGACGAAGCTGCACGGCGTCGACAGCACCGGCAACACCACCACCCGACGGTGAACAACTGGGAGGTATACGTCGGCGGCAGCTGGAAGTGGTTCTCGCTGAAGTACACCTATTCGTTCACGACTACTTCGGCCTGTCCGAGAGCGTGGTAACGGCGCTGTGTAATCCGAGTTACGCGCGTGCCAGCTCGACCCGAGCGGCGCGCTCGGGATACCGCCGCTCAGGGCAGCCTGCCGCAGAACGGCAACACCAAGGGTACGCAGTACCTCTTGGGCGCGTTCAACTACGAGATCATGCCCAAGCTCACGTTCACGGCGACCGCCGGTTATACGTGGGTCAGCAACTACAACGACCTCAGCTACTTCGACTACAAGGTCGGCGTGACCTACGACCTCGCCGGCTGGCTTCTCGGCGCGAACATCATCGGCACCGACGCCGACAAGCAGTGGTGGTACGCTGCAACCAGGGTGGCACGGGCAAGGACCGCGAGATCGGTTCGACCGGTCTGGTGCTGTCGGTCGGGAAGACGTTCTAGGGCCGCAGTCGCGCGCCGGGTCGGGACGCTCGGTTTATCCGTCCGTCTTGACGCCATCTTTACGTCCCAGAGAACAAGCTTGTCCCCGAGTTGCCGCGCGGTCTCCTAGAGTACGAGTGAGCGTTCCCCGTCGTTTCGGGAACGGCACAGTCTAGGAGATGGGTCGTGAACCAAAGCTACAAGTGGCATGCATTCGCCGCGGAGCTGGCGCAAGTCGTCCAGACGGCGGCGCCGCACATCGTGCTCGCCGGAATCGTCGTCCTCGTCATGGTCGCGGGGATCGCCCTGCGGGTCTGGCGCTACGTTCCGTGGTGAGCGCCATGAGCGAATGTTGTTTTGGCATAGAGCAGCGGGGGGACGGCTCGGTGGTTGTCGCCGCCCAGAGCGACGAGGACCTGAGCATCGAGCGGTTCACCCCCGGCCGAGCGGAATCGGCGGCGGTGGTGCGGTTCGTACGGCAGCGCGCGCGCGCGCCGCGCGTCTGCGTCGCCGCGACTGGCGAGCGCTCGCTTGGTCTCGCGCTCGCCTTCGGCGAGCTACCGGAAGCCGAGGTCACCTTGATCCGGCCGGCGGCGCTTCCCCGACGGAGCGAGCCGAAAGCGTCGCCGAGCGACGATGGCGTCGCGGTCGCCCTGGCGCGGTATGCGCGCCGGGCCGCTTGAGCGAGGTCGCCGTGGTCACCCATACGTGCCCCATCTGCCGACGGACCCACGAGGTGCGCGAGGCACGCGCACAGGTGGCATACGGCCGGCAGTTCACGTGCTCCCCAGAGTGTGAATCGGAGCGCCGCAGGCGGCGGCGTCGCTACCCGGCACGTCCGTTGGTCGTCGCAGAACCCAAGCGGGCGGCGAGCGGATTGCAGCGGCTCCGGGCCTACGCCGCGAAATCGCTCCACATGTGGGTCATCTCGGCCACCGGCGCAGACCTCGTCCGCACGGCGGCGTGGATGCGCAGCGGCCATCCGTTCCGCTGATCAGCGGCACTTTCTCGGCCCGCGGCTTGTTCGCCACCGGGCCATGAGCTAATCTCGCGGCGCGAGCCCCGCGGTCGAGCAGACTCGGGGCGTTGCGCCGCAAAGCTTGTTGCGGCTGGGTTGCCGCTTTCGGTCGAGGAGCCGAGATGCCGCTCGAACCTGCGCTTCGAGATCCGCGACTCGACCCGGCCTTCGCCACCGGCCCCACGAACGCGAGCGCGCAGACGGACCCACCGCTGGTCCGGAAGTTTCGTCAGATCGTCCTCTGGCCGGTCCAGCTCATGCCGCGCCACGAGGGCGCGCAGATCCAGCGGCACTGGGAGTCGCTCGATCTCCCCGGGCGAGCCCCGGTCTGGAAGGAGCTCGCCGACGAGTTCACGGCGGATGCCGCCCAGTTCGGCGAGCGTCATTACAAGGAGTTCGTCACCTTCCTGCCGTACGTGCAGCGATTCCTTTATGGCGAGGGCGGCGCAGGCGACGCGAGCAGCGGTTTCGGGCAGTCGTCGATCCGCGTCTTCCGCCGCGACGACGTGGCGCGGGTGCGGATCGTCTTTCCCGGCGAACAGGAGCCCACGGTGTTCGACGTCGCCCACGTGGACCTGTACTTCTTCTACGACATCGACATCGCCATTCTGGTGGTGGAGGTCTGCGCCGAGAACCTCACCCTCGCAACGACGCTCAACGCGCTGTACCGGTTCGGGCGCACGTATCCCACGCACTGGGAGCCGAGCGGGCGGGGCGGCCACTGCGCCGAGCGCGTCGAATGGCTCTCCCGCGACGGCGCGATCCTGGCCGCATCGGACTACGAGCACAGCGAGCGGTACCTGTCGTTCGTGTGCCGCCACCGCGTGCCGTGCGTCGCATCGCACTGGCGTTTCCTCCTCGAGCCGCTGGTGCTGCACCATTCCGATCAGCGCGGCGACGTTCGCTACCGCGAGATCGAGCATCAGCGCATGCCGCTGATGAGCTACCTCGCAATCGACGGCAGGGAGCGCCTGACGCGCGGCGACCTGATACGCCTCGGGCTGGTGACGCGGCCGGGCGACTCCGCCACGCTGCCGTACTCGGAGCGCTTCCTGCTGGATTTCGAATACCGCTATTGCTATGACCGCTACTGGGAGGGGACGCGCCCGCACGACTGGCCGGACACGCGATTCATGTGCAACGGCCACGCCTTCACGGTCATCGGCGACGACGCCGAGCGGTTCTTCACCGACCCTAAGACCGGCGTCCTCAGCCAGTTCCGGCACCAGTACTTCCTGCTGTGCCTGATCGCCCACTTCCACAAGGCCGCGCTCCTCATGCTTTCGGACCGGCTGGCGGTCGCGCTCGCGCGCCTGGACATTCGCAACCCGGCGTCGATCAGGAGCTTCAAGCGCAATATCCGGCAGACGATGGAGATCTTCCTGCGCTTTACCCACCGCTACTGGTTCCACGAAGTCTCGGATCAGGCGCAGGCCCGGGAGGTGTTCCGCATGTGGACGACGCATCTCGGGACCGACGGGCTCTACGACGAGGTCAGGCAGCGGATCCAGGACATGACGCACTACCTCGACAGCGACCAGCTGCGCCGGCAGGCGGAGACGGTGGTGCGGCTGACGGTCGTGACGACCCTGGGGCTGATCGGGACCGTGAGCACGGGGTTTCTCGGCATGAACCTGATTGCCGAAGCGGACAATCCGCTCGCGACGAAGCTCGGTTACTTCCTGCTGGTCTTCGTTCCCACGATCGCCCTGACCCTCTACACGGTCTACAAATCGAAGCGCCTGTCGGAATTCCTCGAGGCGCTGTCCGACGAGCGCCTGAACAGCGCGGACAGGTTGAAGATCCTCGCCGGCGTATGGCGCCGAAAGCGCGCCGGATCCTGACCCATCGCGCGCGCGTCCCCGGCCGTCGATGACCGCCGGCATTTCACCACCCCCGCACCCCTGACCTCATGGACCTGCTGATTCTGCTCGCGCTGATCCTCCTCAACGGCGTGTTCGCCATGTCCGAGATGTCGGTGGTCGCGGCGCGCAAAAGCCGCCTGCAACAGTGGGTCGACGAGGGACGGCCCGGCGCACGTACGGCGCTGGTGCTCGCGAACGAGCCCGGCCACTTCCTCTCCACGATCCAGGTCGGGATCACCGTCATCGGGGTTCTGACCGGGGCGATCGGCGGGGCGACCGTGGCACAGCGCCTGGAGGAGAGCCTCGCCGGGATTCCGTGGATCGGCCCGCACGCCAACGCGGCTGCCCTGGGGATCGTCGTGGCCGGGATCACCGTCGCATCCGTGATTCTCGGGGAGCTGGTGCCCAAGCGGATCGCCCTTCTCAACCCGGAGGGTGTCGCGAGCGTGCTGGCGCGGCCGCTGCAGCTCCTCTCCTGGCTGGCGTACCCGGCGGTGAGGGCGCTTGCGCTTCTCACCGACCTCGTGCTCCGGCTGCTCGGTGTAAGGGGCGCGCCGGAGCGGCCGGTGAGCGAAGAGGAGATCAACGTCCTGATGGAGCAGGGCGCCGAGGCTGGTGTCTTCGAGAAGCACGAGCAGGCCCTCGTTTCGAGGGTGTTCCGGATGGACGAGCAACGCATGTGGAGCGCGATGACGCCACGCGTCGATATCGTGTACTTCGACTTGAACGATCCGTTCGAAACCAACCGCAGGAAGCTCCTCGGCAGCGGCCATTCGCGCTTCGTGGTCTGCAAAGGGGGACTCGGTGAGGTCGTCGGCATCGTGCGCGCGAAGACTCTTCTGGACGACGCGTACGAAGGGAAACCGCCCGACCTGACCAGTGGTGCGGTCAAGCCGCTCTATGTGCCGGACACACTGACGCTGATCGAATTGCTCGAGACCTTCACCAAGCATCGCCAGCACCTCGCTCTCGTCCTCGACGAGTACGGCGAGCTCCAGGGGTTGGTGACCATGAATGACGTGATCGAAGCCCTGGTCGGGGAGGTCGCGACCGTCGAAGAGGGCGCGGCGCCCGATATCCTCCGCCGCGCTGACGGTTCCTGGCTGGTCGACGGCAACGTCGCCCCGGAGCGTTTCAGGGAGGCGATGCAGCTCGAGGCGCGCCTGCCCGCGGAGGACACGGCGAGCTATCACACTCTCGGGGGGTTCGCGATGATGCAGCTCGGCCGCATCCCGCAGGTCGGCGACCGGTTCGAGTGCCGTGGCTTCCGTTTCGAGGTCGTCGATATGGACCGGAACCGGGTCGACAAGCTGCTCGTCATTCGACTGGCGTCCGAGGGGCCGGCTGCCCGGACGACCGCGCAAGGGCGAGCGCCCTAGCGCCTGCCGCCGGCCTGCGGCTGACGGTCGTCACCGGCGTCGTCGGGTCGACGTCCTCAGGCTGAACCTCGCTCTCGACGGGCGGAGTTGAACCGGCTTGACGCCATCTTGACGCGGCGGAGCCGAAGCTTGTCCCTAAGTTGCCGCGCCGTCTCCTAGAGTACGAGTGAGCGTTTCCGGTGGTTTTGGGAACGCAACAGTCTAGGAGACGGGTCATGAACGGAAGCTACAAGTGGCATGCGTTTGCGGCGGAGTTGGCGGAAGTCGTTCAAACGACGGCGCCGCGCGTCGCGCTCGCCGGCGTCGTCGTCCTCGTCGTGGTCGCGGGGGTCCTCCTGCGGGTCTGGCGCTACGTTCCGTGGTGAGCGTCATGAGCGAATCCTGTTTTGGCGTAGAGCAGCGGGGGGACGGTTCCGTCGTGGTCGCCGCCCAGAGCGACGAGGAGATGAGGGTCGCTGTGGGACACGAGCGAGCGGCGAGCACCTGGGAGCGGGCGCGGGGTAGCGCCGCGAAATCGCTGCACGTATGGGTCGTTGCCGCCGCCGGCGCAGACCTCGTCCGCACGGCGGCGTGGATGCGGAGCACCGATCCGTTCCACGGGTGAGCCTCGTGAGCTGGCAACCCTCATGAACAGCCCCTTTCGTGTCGAAGGGTGTGCCGAGCGGAACCGGACGCACCGGCGGAACTGGCCGGTCGCTTCGGAGGATCGGCCCGAGTGGCTGGAGCTCGCCGAGGAGGCCGTCCTGTACTTCGGCATCACGCTTTCGCCGGTTCTCGTCGCGATCCTCCTGTATCAGCTGGGCGTGATCGCCTGAGCCCGTCGCCTCTGGACTAGCGGCCCGGGCGTCCCCTCAGTCCCGGCGCCGCCGCCCGGCCCGGCCCCGCGGCTTGTTGCGCGACGGAGCATCGGCTAACCTCGCATCACCAAGCCCGGCGCCGCGCGCGCCGCGGTGCGGTGCCGATGGAGAACGACCGCCCAGACCCCGACCAGCTACTCGCCCGCGTCAAGCGCGAGGAACGCGAGGAAACGCGCGGGAAGCTGAGGATCTTCTTCGGCGCCTGCGCGGGTGTGGGCAAGACCTACGCCATGCTGTCGGCCGCGCGCGAGCAGCGCGACGAACGGGTCGACGTCGTCGTCGGGCTCGTCGAGACGCATCGACGCAAGGAGACGGCAGCCCTCCTCGAGGGCCTCGAGGTCCTGCCCCGCCGCAGCATCCCCTATCGCGGCGTCGAGCTCGAGGAGTTCGATCTCGATGCCGCGCTCGCGCGCAAGCCCCGCCTGATCGTCGTCGACGAGCTCGCGCACACCAACGCCCCCGGCTCGCGCCACGCCAAGCGCTGGCAGGACGTCGAGGAGCTGCTCGACGCCGGCATCGACGTCTACACGGCGATGAACGTGCAGCACCTCGACAGTCTCAACGACGTGGTCGGCAAGATCACCGGGATCCGCGTGTGGGAGACGGTGCCGGACCACGTGTTCGACGATGCGCACGAGGTCGAACTGGTCGACCTGCCGCCGGACGAGCTGATCGAACGGCTGAACGAGGGCAAGGTGTACATGCCCGAGGCGGCCGAGAACGCGGTCCGCAACTTCTTTCGCAAGGGCAACCTGATCGCACTGCGCGAGATGGCGCTCCGTCGCACGGCGGAACGCGTCGACCGCCAGATGCGCGAGTACCGGACCGACGAGGGCATCGAAGCGTCGTGGCCGGTGGCGGAGCGGATCATCGTCTGCGTGGGCCCGGGCGCGAACGCCGAGCGGACGATCCGCGCCGGCGCACGCATCGCCGTGCGCATGAAGGCCGACTGGACCGCGGTCTACATCGAGACGCCGCGCCTGCAGCGTTTGCCCGACGCCGAGCGCGACCGGATCCTGCGCACCCTGCGCCTGGCCGAGCAGCTCGGCGGCATCGCGATCACGCTCGGCGGCGGCGACGTCGCCGAGGAGATCCTCGCCTACGCGCGCGCGAGCAACGCGACGCGCATCGTCGTCGGCCGCGCGCGCCGCGACGGCCTGCGGGGCTGGCTCCCGCTCTCCGCGGCCGACCGGATCGTGGCCGGCGCCTCGGACCTCGAGGTGCTGGTGGTGGGGAGGGAGGTCGAGGACGCGCCGGCGAGCCCGGCGAAGGCGCTGCTCGCGCGGAGCCGCGAGCACCTTGGCATCGAGCGGCGGCGGAAGCTGCGGTGGCCAGGGTACGCCTGGGCGGCGATCGCGGTCGCCGTCGCCACCGGGATCGCCGCGCTGATGGACCCGTTCTTCGAGCGCGCGAACCAGGCGATGATCTATCTGCTCGCCGTCACGCTGGTCGCGATGCGCCTCGGGCGCGGTCCGTCGGTCGCCGCCGCCGTGGCTTCGGTCGTGGCGTTCGATTTTTTCTTCGTCGCACCGCGCGGTTCGTTCGCCGTCTCCGACACGGAGTACCTGATCACCTTCGCGGTGATGCTCGTCGTGGGCCTAATCATCAGCGGCCTGGCGGCGAACATCCGCACCCGCGCGCGCATCGCCGGCTACCGCGAGCAGCGCACCGCGGCGCTCTACGCCATGAGCCGGGAGCTGGGCGCGGCCGAGGACGTGGAGGAGATGCTGCGCATCGCGGTGAAGCACGTCGGCCAGGTATTCGAGTCGCAGGCGGTGATCCTGCTGCCGGACCGCGACGGCCGGATTCGGCATCCGCGCGGGAGCGGCACGAGCGCGTCGCTCCGCGGCGCCGACCTCTCCGTGGCGCAGTGGGTCTTCGATCACAAGGAGCCGGCCGGGCTCGGCACCGACACGCTGCCCGGGGCGCTCGCGCACTACCTTCCGCTGCCCGGGAGCCAGGCACTGATCGGGGTGGTGGCGCTCCTGCCGGCGAACCCGCGCCGCCTGTTCGTCCCCGAGCAGCAGCGGCTCCTCGAGACCTTCGCGAGCCAGATCGCGCTCGCGCTCGAGCGCGCGCAGCTCGGCGCCGCGGCCAAGGCGAGCGAGCTCTCGGCCGAGTCGGAGCGGCTGCGGAACGCGCTGCTCGCCGCGATCTCGCACGATCTGCGCACGCCGCTCGCCTCGATCGTCGGCGCCTCCTCGAGCCTGCTCGAGCGCAGCGAGCGCATGGACGCGCCGGCGCGCGCGGAGCTCGCGCGCGCGATCAACGAGGAAGCCGGGCGGATGTCGGGACTGATCGACAACGTCCTCGACATGGCGCGCCTCGAGTCCGGAGCGGCGAGCCTCAACCGCCAGTGGCACCCGCTCGAGGAGATCGTCGGCGCGACGCTCAAGCGCCTCGACCGCGTGCTCGCCGGGTTCCGGGTGGTCACGCATCTTCCCGAGGATCTCCCGCTCGTGAACGTCGACGGCGTGCTGATCGGCCAGCTGCTCGCCAATCTCCTCGAGAACGCCGCGAAGTACACCCCGGCTGGGACGACGATTTCGATCTCGGCCGAAGTGGGCCACGAGGAGCTCGTCGTCTCGGTCGCGGACGAGGGGCCCGGATTGCCGCCGGGAGAGGAGGAGCGCGTGTTCGACAAGTTCCACCGCGCGGTGCCCGAGGGTGCGCAGAGCGGCGTGGGGCTCGGGCTTTCGATCTGCAAGGCGATCGTCCAGGCGCACGGCGGGACGATCGCGGCGGAGAACCTGCCCGCCGGCGGCGCGGTGTTCCGGTTCACGCTCCCGCTCACCGGCTCGCCGCCCGAGATAGCGGGCGAGCCGTCGCCTGAGGCGCGCGCCGCGATGACGGCGCTTCGTTATCACGTCGTGATCATCGAGGACGATCCGCAGATCCGCCGGTTCCTGCGCACGGTGCTCCCCGGCGAGGGATTCGAAGTGTTCGAGGCGGAGACCGGCGAGCGCGGTCTGGTGGAAGCCGCGACGCGCAAGCCCGACGTGGTCATCCTCGATCTCGGACTGCCCGACCTCGACGGCGCGGAGGTCATCCGGCGGCTGCGCGAGTGGTCCCGGGTCCCGATCCTCGTCCTGTCGGCCCGCACCCGCGAGCAGGACAAGATCGCCGCGCTCGACGCCGGCGCCGACGACTACCTCGTGAAGCCGTTCGGCGTGGGCGAGCTGATGGCGCGGCTGCGGGTCGCGCTCCGCCACGGCGCGGCGCGCACCGGCGGCGCGGCCGAGCCGGGGTTCGCGGTCGGCGAGCTGAAGGTCGATCTCGCGGCCCGGCGCGCCTCGATCGCCGGTCGCGAGGTGAAGCTGACGCCGATCGAGTGGCGCCTGCTCGCGGCGCTCGTCAAGCACGCCGGCATGGTAGTGACACACCGGCAGCTGCTCCGCGACGTCTGGGGACCGGCGTACGTCGAGCAGTCGCACACGCTGCGCGTGCACATGGCGTCGCTCCGGCGCAAGGTCGAGGCCGACCCGGCGCAGCCGCGGTATCTCCTCACCGAGATCGGTGTCGGCTACCGGCTCGCGGCGGAATAGCTCAGGAGACGGTGACCTCGAGGTTGTCGATCAGCCGCGTCGTCCCGAGCTTCGCCGCCGCGAGAATCACGAGCTCGCGGTCGTCGGACCCGGGCGACTGCAGATCCGCCTGCCGCCGCACGGCGACGTAGTCCGGCTGCCAGCGGTAGGTGCGAAGCTCGGCGACCGCTTCGGCTTCCAGCCGGTCGTACCGGCGCTCGCCCGCGGCAATCGCGCGCGCGCTCTTCTTGAGGATGCGGGAGAGGCGCGGCGCCTCCATCCGCTCGGCCGCGGAGAGGTAGCCGTTGCGCGAGGAGAGCGCGAGGTCGTCGTCCGCGCGCGCGGTCTCGCCGGCGACGATCGCGATCGGGAGCGCGAGCTGCCGGACCATGTTCCGCACGATCATCAGCTGCTGGTAGTCCTTCTTGCCGAACACCGCGACGTCGGGCTGCACGATGTTGAAGAGCTTGAGCACGACCGTGCAGACGCCGCGGAAGAACCCCGGGCGGAATGCGCCCTCGAGGATGTCCGCGAGCTCGGGCGGCGGATCGACCTTGTAGCCCTGCGGCTCGGGGTACATCTCGCGCTCGTCCGGCGCGAACAGGACGTCGACGCCCTCGCGCTCGAGCTTCCCGGCGTCCTCGGCGAACGTCCGCGGATAGGTGTCGAAGTCGTCGGTCGGCGCGAACTGCAGGCGGTTCACGAAGATCGTGGCGACGACGCACGACGCCTCGCGCCGGGCGATGCGCATCAGCCCGAGATGGCCCTCGTGCAGGTTGCCCATGGTCGGCACGCAGGCGGTCTCGCGGCCGGCGAGCGCGGCGCGGAGATCGGCGATCGTCCTCACCACGTCCATCGGTCAGTCCGCAAAGTTGAAGTACTCGCGCTGCCCGCGCATCGCGGCGATGTGCTCGACCAGGACCTCGAGGTCCTGGTTGCGCGTCACGAAGTCGAGCCGCTCCGAGTTGACGACGAGGAGCGGGGCGTCGGCGTAATGATAGAAGAACCGGCCGTACGCCTCCGCGAGGGCGGCGAGGTAGGGCTCGTTGATCGGGTACTCGTAGTCGACCCCGCGACGGTGCACGCGCTCGAGCAGCGTCGGCGCGGGGGCGTGGAGATAGATCACGAGATCCGGCCGCGGGGCCTGCGGCCGGAGCGTGTCGTAGATCCGCCGGTAGAGCGCGAGCTCGTCGCCCGAGAGCGTGAGCCCCGCGAAGAGCGGGTCCTTTTCCAGCAGGAAATCGGCGACCGTCAGCCCGGCGAAGAGATCGGGCTGGGCGGCCGTGCGCAGCTGGTCGACGCGCTGGAAGAGGAAGAAGAGCTGCGCCGGCAGCGCGTAGCGGGCGCGGTCGAGGTAGAAACGCGGCAGGAACGGGTTCGCGTCGGGCTGCTCGAGCAGGGTCATCGCCCCGAGCCGCTCGGCGAGCCGCCGGGCGAGGCTCGTCTTGCCGGCGCCGATCGGGCCTTCGATCGCGATGTAGCGGTATTTCTCGAGCGGCATGCGAGAACAGCGTCGGCGGCGGGGCGGGCGGCGCCCGGCGCTAGGACCGGAAGATGAAGTAGACCGCACCCATGATACACAGCGATGCCCAGGGACAGTCGGGCTTCGCCGACGGCCTGCCAGACCGGGGAAAGGGCGTTCATAGCCTCTCGATTCGCTGGTCCGCCGTCCGCGCGAGGCACTCGCGCGCGAGCCCGCGGCCGGGGATGACGCAGTCCGGGTCGAGCTCGACGACCGGGGCGAGGGCGAACGCCCGCTCGTGCACCCTCGGGTGGGGGACGGTGAGCCCCGGCTCGTCGATCGTCTCGCTGCCGTAGAGGAGGAGGTCGAGGTCGAGCGTCCGCGGCGCGTCCTTGAACGGTCGTTCGCGCCCAGCCGCCCTTTCGATCGCGCGGAGCTCGTCGAGCAGCGCGCGCGGGGCGAGCGCCGTCTCGACGAGGCACGCGGCGTTCACGAAGTCGTCCTGCGCGGCGTAGCCGCGCGGAGCGGTGCGGTAGAGGGAAGATGCGGCGACGAGCCGTGTCTCCGGGAGCCCCGCGAGCGCGGCGACCGCTCGGCGCACCTGGGCGACCGGATCGCCCAGGTTCGCGCCGATGCCCACGAACGCTCGCGTCACGTGCGTTCAGGAAGCCTGCGGCGTCGCGGCCGGCGTCCCGGTGGGCGAGCTCGCCGGGCCCTTCCGGCGGCCGCGGCGGCGCCGCTTCTTCCGTTCGCCCTCGGCGGCCGGGAGCAGCAGTTCGCGCCGGTGCTCCGGCTCGGCCTCGTCGAACCGCCGCCACCAGAGCGCGAGCTCCGCCGAGACTTCGCCGCTCTCGGCGCGGAGGCACAGGAAGTCGTAGCCGGCGCGGAAGCGCGGGTGCATCAGCAGGCCGAGCGGCCGCTTGCCCGAGCGTTGCTCGAAGCGCGGCTGGAGCGACCAGATCTCCTTCATCGTCGCGGTCAACCGCCGCGGGATGTTGAGCTTGACGGCCTGGAGCTCGATCACGTCGTCCATCGATTCGTAGAGCGCCGATACCGGCCGCTCGCCCTTCGCTTCGCGCGCACGCCACGCCGCAAGCACCTCGTGCCACAGCAGCGCCGCGAACAGGAACGCCGGCGACACCGGCTTATCTTCGCGCACCCGCGTGTCGGTCTGCGCGAGCGCGAGATTCACGAACTTCTCGCCGAGCGGCTGCTCGAGGATCACGTCGAGCAGCGGCAGCAGGCCGTGGTGCAACCCTTCGGTCCGCAGCCGGTACACGCAGGCGCTCGCGTGACCGGAGAGCAGGAGCTTCAGCATTTCGTCGAAGAGGCGCGCCGGCGGGACGTTCGCCATCAGGTCGGCCATCTCGGTGATCGGCGCGCGGGTCTTCGGGTCGATCTGGAAGTCGAGCTTCGCGGCGAACCGGACCGCGCGCAGCATCCGCACCGGGTCCTCGCGGTAGCGGTTGCGCGGATCCCCGATGATCCGCAGGCGTCGTTTCTTCAGGTCGCGCACGCCCTGGTGGTAGTCGAGCACCGTCTCGGTCGCCGGGTCGTAGTAGAGCGCGTTCACCGTGAAATCGCGCCGCGCGGCGTCCTGCTCGCGGTTGCCCCAGACGTTGTCGCGGACCAGGCGCCCGTGCTCGTCGACGGCACGGTCGCGCGCCTCGTCCGCCTCGGGCGGCGCGGGCGCGCGGTAGGTCGACACCTCGACGACTTCGTCGTGGAAGAGCGCGTGGACGATGCGGAACCGGCGCCCGATCAGGCGCGAGCGGCGGATCGCCTTGTGCACCTGTTCGGGGGTCGCGTCGGTCGCGACGTCGAAGTCCTTCGGCTGCAGGCCGAGCATGAGGTCGCGCACGGCGCCGCCGACGACGAACGCCTCGTGGCCGTGGCTCGCGAGCAGCTCGCAGGTCTTGCGCGCGCCGTAGCTGATCGTGTCGCGCCGGATGCCGTGCTCCGCGGCGGGGATTCGCTCGGGCTCGCGGCCCGGGCCCATGCGGAGGACGCGACGGATGAAGCGCTTGATCAACTGGCGGGGAGAAAGAGGGGCGTTCCGGGCCCGGCCGCCGGCTCGAGCCGGCAGCCGTAGAGGCGCTCGAGATTCGACTGCGTCAGCACTTCCTGTACCGGGCCTTCCTGAAAGCGGCCCGAATCATACAGCAACACCGCCCGCGAGCAGACGCGCGCTGCCCAGAGCGGCTCGTGGAGCGCCATGATGACCGCGCCGCCCGCCGCGGCGAGGCGAGCCGCAAGGCGCATCGCCGCCGCCTGGTGGCCGAGGTCGAGGTGGGCGAGCGGCTCGTCGAGGAGCCACGCCTGGGGCGCCTGCACGAGAAGCTGCGCGATGCGCGCGCGCTGGCGCTCGCCGCCGGAGAGCGTCCGGTAGGGCTGACCGGCGCGTTCGGCGAGGTCGACCTCGGCGAGTGCCGCCCGCGCGGATGCCTCGGCGGACGGATCGGCGCCGAAGGGCGCCGGCGCGTGCGCGAACCGGCCGAGGGCCGCGTACTCGAGCGTGGTGCCCCAGAAGCTCTCGGTCTCGTCCTGGAGCAGGATGCCGACGCGACGCGCCACCTCGCGGCGCGGCTGCGACCCGATCGGCGCGTCGCCGAGGGTCACCGTCCCGGATTCCGGCGTGCGCAATCCGGCGAGCGCGAGGAGCAGGCTCGTCTTCCCGGCGCCGTTCCGTCCGAGGACCGCGCAGCAATCGCCGGGCGCGAGCCGGAGGTCGAACCCGGACACCAACGTCCGTCCGGGCACTGCGAGCGTGAGTCCGGCGGCGGTAAGCATCAGTCAAGGATACGAGGGGCCTGGGAAGGGGGTGGGACCCTTCCCTTCCCACCGAGTCCCCTCGTGCTCCCCAAAGTCAGGGCCTTCGGCATCATGGGATTAGCGGCTCCGCGCGAGCAGCGCGAGCAGGACCGGCACGCCGACGAGCGCGGTGATCGCGCCGACCGGGAACTCGAGCGGCGCGACGACGCTCCGCGCGAGCGTGTCCGCGGCGGTGAGGAGCGCTCCGCCGGCAAGGGCGGCGAGCGGCAGGAGGCGCCGGTGGTCGCCGAAGCCGGCGAGCCGCAGCGCGTGCGGCACGACGAGTCCGACGAAGCCGATGCTGCCGGCGACGAGCACCGCCGCCACGGTCGCGACCGTGGCCGCGAGGAAGGCGATCGTCTGCGTCGCGCCGACCGCGACGCCGAGCGAACGTGCCTTGAGCGTGCCGAGCGCGAGCGCGTCGAGGCGCGGAGCGAGCGCCTGCGCGGCGGCCACGACGACCGCCGCCGCCATCCAGGGCGCGAGCGGATGCTCGGCACCCGAGAGATCGCCGAGCAGCCAGAACAGCATCCCGTGCAGCCGGCCCGGCGGCGCCAGTGCGAGCAGCAGGCTGACGATCGCGCCGCAGGCGGCGCCGATCGCGACGCCGGTCAGCAGGACGCGGTGGATGTTCCAGCCGGTCAGCCGCAGCGCGAGCGCGAGCAGCGCTCCGCCCGCCGCGCACGCCCCGCCGAGCGCGGCTGCCTGCACGCCCCACTCCGGCCAGGCGAGGAGGAGCCCGACCATCGCCCCGACGGCGGCGCCGCCCGAGACGCCGAGGATTGTCGGGTCGGCGAGCGGGTTGCGGAGGAGAACCTGGAGCAGGGTGCCCGCCACCGCGAGCAGCGCGCCGACCGCGAACGCCGCGAGCGCGCGCGGCGCGCGCAGTCCCCAAACGATCTCGCGGCTCGTGTCGCTGCCGCCGCCGGCGATCGTGGCGAGCCACTCGCGCGCCGGCACGTCCACCGAGCCGAACCAGAGCGCGGCGGCGAGCGCGAGCAGGGCGCCGAGGAGCACCGCCGCCGCGGTCACTCGTCGCATCAGCGCAGGGAAATCACCGGCCACCCGCGCGACTCCGCCGTCCGACGGAGCGACTCGTCGGGATCGACCGCGACCGGGCGCGTGACGCGCTCGAGGAGCGCGAGATCATTGTGGGAGTCGCTGTAAAACGTGCTTCGCCCGAAGCCCGCGAGCGGTCGCCCGATCCCGGCTAGCCACTGCTCGAGCCGCGTTACCTTGCCCTCCCGGAAGCAGGGGATACCCGTCGGCTTGCCGGTGAACGCATCACCGCGCGTTTCCGGCTCGGTCGCGATGAGATGCGGTACGCCGAACTCGCGCGCGATCGGCGCCGTGACGAACGAGTTGGTGGCGGTGACGACGGCGCAGAGCGCGCCCGCCGCCAGGTGGCCGGCCACGAGCTCGCGCGCGGGTGTGCCGATCATCGGCCGGATCTTCGTGTCCATGAACGCGGCGTGCCAGGAGTCGAGCTGGGCGCGCGGGTAGCGCGCGAGCGGCGCGAGCTGGAAGTCGAGGAACTCGCCGATGTCGAGCGTACCCGCCTTGTACTGCGCGAAGAACTCGTCGTTCCGCGATTCGTAGAGCGCGCGGTCGAGCACGCCGCGCTCGATCAGGAACTGCGCCCACTCGTAGTCGGAGTCGCCGGCGAGGAGCGTGTTGTCGAGGTCGAAGAGGACGAGGTCCATCAGGCGAGGTCGAGCGCACGCAGTGCTTCGCGCACGAGCGGCAGCGTCACCGGGCGCTTGAGCGCGAGCGAGTAGCGGTCGACCGCGTCGAGCACCGCGAACTGGGTGCCGAGGTCGCGCGGCAGCCGCCGCAGCAGATGGTCGATCGCCTCGGCGGGGAGCTTCATGCCGCGCGCCGCGGCGTGCGCGGCGAGCGCCGCCGCCTTCTCCTCGTCGGAAAGGGGCTGGAGCTGGAACACGAGCCCCGAGAGCAGGCGCGACCGGAGGTCCTCGCGCAGTGGGAGGGCCGCGGGCGCCGTGCGCCCCGCCGCGATAACGGCTCCGCCGGCGGCGCGTACACGGTTGAACAGGTCGAACGCCTCGACTTGCGCGGCCTCGGTCAGCCGGTCCGCGTCGTCGATCGCCGCGACGTTCGCGCCGGCGGCGCTCGCCGCCGCGGCGAGGAGGTGACTCTTCCCGCTCCCCCCCTCGCCCCACAGGTAGACCGCGCCCGGCGCGCCGGCGAGACGCGCGAGGGCGTCGACGGCGGCACGATTTGCCCCGGCGACGAAATTCTCAAACGTCGGTGCGGGGGGCGGCTCGAGCTCGAGGAGGAGCTGGCTCGTCACGAGGGGGATGTGCTCCGGTAGAATCGGGCGGCGCGGTGAAAGCGCCGTAGTTTAGCGGCAACCGCATCCGCACCGACCCGAGCGCCCTTGGCTTCGCCCCCCGAATCCCTCTCCTACCGCGACGCCGGCGTCGATATCGACGCAGGCGACGCGCTCGTCGAGCGCATCAAGCCGTTCGCGAAGCGGACCATGCGGCCCGAGGTGCTCGCCGGCATCGGCGGCTTCGGCGCGCTCGTCGAGTTGCCGAAGCGCTACAAGGAGCCGGTGCTGGTATCGGGCACCGACGGCGTCGGGACCAAGCTCAAGCTCGCGTTCGCACTGAACCGCCACGACACGGTCGGCATCGACCTGGTCGCGATGAGCGTGAACGACGTCCTCGTGCAGGGCGCCGAGCCGCTCTTCTTCCTCGACTACTTCGCGTGCGGCAAGCTCGACGTCGCAGTCGCCACCGACGTGATCAAGGGCATCGCCGCAGGCTGCGAGCAGGCGGGGTGCGCGCTGATCGGCGGCGAGACGGCAGAGATGCCCGGGATGTATCCGGACGGCGAGTACGACCTCGCGGGCTTCTGCGTCGGCGTGGTCGAGAAAGCCCGAGTGATCGACGGGCGCGCGATCGCGCCCGGCGATGCCGTTCTCGGCCTTGCCTCGAGCGGCGCGCATTCGAACGGCTACTCGCTCATCCGCCGGATTCTCGACCGCGCGCAGCCCGACCTCACGGCGGATTTCCACGGCCGGCCGCTCGCCGACGCGCTCCTCGCACCCACGCGGATCTACGTGAAGCCGGTGCTCGCGCTCTTGCAGGACGTCCCGGTCAAGGGGCTGGCGCATATCACCGGCGGCGGGCTGGTCGAGAACGTCCCGCGCATCCTGCCGGACGGCGTGCGCGCGGTGATCGAGCAGCGCGCCTGGCCGCTGCCAGCGCTCTTTAGCTGGCTGCAGGCGCAGGGCAAGGTCGCCGACGCGGAGATGCATCGCGTCTTCAACTGCGGCATCGGGATGGTGCTCGTCGTAGCCGAGCGCGATGCCGCGAATGCGATCGAGCGCCTGCGCGCCGCCGGCGAGACCGTCTACCGCATCGGCGCAATCGAACGGCGCCCGGACGGCTCGCCCGCCACCATCGTCGCGCCCTGATCGTCCGCTCGTCGGTCGCCGCGCGCCGCTCGGAGGACCGCGCTGTCCGTCGGCGGGGTTTCCCCGAAGATCGTGACAAATTCCCGACAGCGGGCGCGGGGGCGGCGACACCTTCACGTTCAACGGCACTGAGTTCACCTCGGCCGGGCTGCAGAACGGCGAGACGATCGGCACGGTGACGCTCACGAGCCCCGGTGCGGTGTCCGCGGCGAACGTCACCGGCAGCCCGTACGCGATCACCCCGAGCAATGCCACCGGCGGAACGTTCGACGCCGCGAACTGCACGATCACGTACAACAACGGCGTGCTGACGGTGAGCCCGGCGGCGTTACCGCCGTCTAGCGCAGACCGTTCCGCTCCTGGACCGCGCGGTCGAGCCGCGCCTGCGCGTTCGCCACCGCGCGCTGGTTCGTCTCCTGGCGCGCCCAGTACGCCTCGTTCAGGCGCGCACGCCCGGCGTAGGTGCCGATGCGTTCGCCTTCGAGCGGCTCGAGTCCCGCCTGGAGCGCGGCATTCGCCGCCGCCAGATCCCGCGACGCGACCTGGATCTGGTCGGTCAGCTCGTTCATCCGTCGGATGCGCTCGTCGGCGGCCTTCGCGAGGGACTCCTCGCGCGGGGTCAGCGTCGTGACCGGCGCAGGCGACGAAGGTGCGGGCGGCGTGACGATCGTCCCGTCGAGCCGGGCGCCGGGGACAGGCTGGTCGGAGTAGATCACCCGCCCGTCCGGCATGACGAAGCGGTAGGCGTTCTGTGCCGCCGCAGCGGCCGCGAAGAGACCGGCGAGGAGCACGACGGCGCGCATCTCGGGCCGGCTACAGCGCCGCGTTGCGCGCGGCGACGGCCGCGTCGAGCCGCGCCTGCGCTTTCCTGACCGCCTCCTCGTTCACCTCCTGGCGCGCCCAGTACGTCTCGTTCAGGCGACTGCCGCCGGTCGCCGTTCCGGTCCGCTCGCCGGGGAGCGGCTCCTTGCCGGCGTCGAGCTGCGCCCGCGCCTGCGCTAGGGCCTGCGTTGCCGCGTCCACCTCGGCGGTCGCATCGCGCAGTCGCTGGAGGCGGGCATCGCCCGGGCGCTCGGCCGGCGCGGCGGCTGGCGCGCCGGAGGGCGCTGGGGCGGGTGCGCTCGACGGCGGTGCCGGCGGCGCGACCGTCCCCTGCAGCTTCGCGCCTGGAACCGGCTGGTCGGAGAAGATCGTACGGCCGTCGGGCGTGACGTAGCGATAGACCGTCTGCGCGGCGACCGCGCCGGCAAGGCCGAAGAGCAGGACGAACGCTGAGAATCGCATGGGAGCCACCGTTTAAGCCGCTGATACCGTTCCCTTTCTACACCAGGGAGCGCGCCGGCGGCAACTGGGGAGGCGGCGATTGATAGAATTCGCGCGCGCGCTTTTCTCGCGCCCGCCATGCCGCAACCGTCCTTCGTCCATCTCCGGCTCCACAGCGAGTTCTCGATCGTCGACGGGATCGTGCGGATCGACGACGCGGTCGCCCGCGCCGCCGCCGACGGCATGGGGGCGCTCGCGCTCACCGATCTCGCCAACGTCTTCGGCATGGTCGACTTCTACAAGAGCGCCCGGAAGCACGGGGTCAAGCCGATCATCGGCTGCGACGTCTGGATCACGAACGAGAGCGACCGCGACAAGCCCCATCGCCTGCTCCTCCTCGTCCGCTCGCGGGCCGGCTACCTCGGGCTTTCCAACCTTCTCAGCCGCGCCTACCTCGAGAACCAGCACCGCGGGCGCGCGGAGATCCGCAAGCGCTGGTTCGCCGACGGCGGCGCGGACGGCCTGATCGCGCTCTCGGGCGCGCTCGCCGGCGACGTCGGCGCGGCGCTCGTGGCCGGGAACGCGGCCGCGGCGGAGAAGCTCGCCGCGGAATGGGGTGCGCTCTTCCCGGGCGCCTACTACCTCGAGCTGCAGCGCGCGGGGCACGCGCAGAGCGACGCCTACGTCGAGGCCGCGGTGCGGCTCGCCGGACGGCTCGGCCTTCCCGCCGTCGCGACCCACCCGGTGCAGTTCCTCCGCCCGGAGGACCACAAGGCCCACGAGGCGCGCGTCTGCATCGCCGAAGGCTACGTTCTGGCCGACCGGCGGCGTCCGCGCGCGTTCACCGCGGACAGCTATTTCAAGACGCAGGCCGAGATGGCGCAGGCGTTCGCCGACCTGCCCGAGGCGCTCGCGAACTCGGTCGAGATCGCGCGCCGCTGCAACCTCGCGCTCGAGCTCGGGAAGTCGCGCCTGCCGGAGTTCCCGACGCCGCCGGGGGTCACGCTGGAGGACCATCTCGCCGCGGTCGCCGAGCGCGGCCTCGCGCGCCGGCTGGAGCAGCTCTACCCCGACGCGGCCGCGCGCGAGACGCAGGCGCCGCGCTATCGCGAGCGGCTCGCGTTCGAGACGGGGACCATCGTGCAGATGGGCTTCGCCGGCTACTTCCTGATCGTCGCCGACTTCATCAACTGGGCGAAATCGAACGGCGTTCCGGTCGGCCCCGGCCGCGGCTCGGGCGCCGGGTCGCTCGTCGCGTACGCGCTCGGCATCACCGATCTCGATCCGCTGCGCTACGACCTCCTCTTCGAGCGCTTCCTCAACCCCGAGCGGGTGTCGATGCCCGACTTCGATATCGACTTCTGCCAGGACGGCCGCGACAAGGTCATCGGGTACGTCAAGCAGAAGTACGGCGCGGAGTCGGTGTCGCAGATCGCGACCTTCGGCACGATGGCGGCGAAGGCGGTGGTACGCGACGTCGGCCGGGTGATGGAGTGGCCCTACACGCGGGCGGACGAGCTCGCCAAGCTGATCCCGTTCCAGCCCGGCAAGCTGATCACGCTCAAGGCGGCGCGCGAGATGGAGCCGCGCCTGAAGGAGCGAGAAGAGACCGAGGAGGACACGCGCGAGCTGCTCGCGCTCGCCGAGGACCTCGAGGGGCTCACGCGCAACGTCGGCATGCACGCGGGCGGTGTGCTGATCGCGCCGGGGAAGCTCACCGACTTCTGCCCGCTCTACGCTGCGCACGGCTCGGAGTCGGTCGTCTCCCAGCTCGACATGAAGGGCGTCGAAGCCGTCGGGCTCGTCAAGTTCGACTTCCTCGGCCTGACGACGCTCACGATCCTCGACTGGACCGTCCGCTACGCGCGGCGGCTCGATCCGTCCTCGACGCTCTCGCTCGACCGCCTGCCGCTCGACGACAAGGAGACCTACCGGATCTTCCAGGCGGCGAACGCCGCGGCGGTGTTCCAGTTTGAATCGCGCGGCATGCGCGACCTCCTCAAGCGCGCCCGCCCCGACCGCTTCGAGGATCTGATCGCGCTGGTGGCGCTCTACCGGCCGGGCCCGATGGACCTCATCCCGGACTTCATCGAGCGCAAGCACGGCCGGCAGCGCGTCGAGTACCTGGACCCGCGGCTCGAGACGATCCTCGGGCCGACCTACGGGGTGATGGTCTACCAGGAGCAGGTCATGCAGATCGCGCAGGTGATCGGCGGCTACTCGCTCGGCAGCGCCGACCTCCTGCGCCGCGCGATGGGGAAGAAGCTGCCCGAGGAGATGGCGACGCATCGCGACGCGTTCGTCGAGGGGGCGCTCAGGAACGGGCTCACCCCGCGCAAGGCGAACGAGCTCTTCGACCTGATGGAGAAGTTCGCCGGGTACGGGTTCAACAAGTCGCACGCGGCGGCCTACGCGCTCGTCGCCTACCAGACCGCCTACATGAAGGCGCACCACCCGGCGGCGTTCATGGCGGCGAACCTGTCGGCGCTGATGGACGACACCGACAAGGTGCAGAGCCTGTACCAGGACGTGGTGGCGAACGGGCTCAAGATGCTGCCGCCCGACGTCAATGCCGGGGAGTACCGGTTCGTGCCCGTCGATGCGCGGACCATCCGCTACGGCCTCGGCGCGGTGAAGGGCACCGGCGAGTCGGCGATCACCGCGATCCTGAAGGCGCGCGAGGAGGGCCGGGCCGTTCGCCGATCTGTTCGACTTCTGCGAGCGGATCGACAAGCGGATCGTCAACCGGCGCTCGGTCGAGGCGCTGGTGCGCGCGGGCGCGTTCGACGCGATCGACGCCAACCGGGCGCGGCTCTTCGCCTCGGTCGGGATCGCGCTCGAAGCGGCGGAGCAGCGCGCCCGCGACGCCCAGCAGGTGAGCCTGTTCGGCGAGGCCGCTGCGCGCTCGCGTCCGGCGTACATCGAGGCGGCGCCCTGGACCGAGGCGCAGCGGCTGGCGGAGGAGAAGGCATCGCTCGGGTTCTACCTCTCGGGCCATCCGTTCGCCGCCTACCGGCGCGAGTTCGCGCCGTTCGTCCGGACGGCGCTCGTCGAGCTCGCCCCGCGGAGCGAGCCGCAGCTCCTCGCCGGGATGGTCGCCGCGGCCCGCACCGCGATGACCCGCCGCGGCAAGATGGCGGTGGTGACCCTCGACGACGGCACCGCGCAGATCGAGGTGTCGGTCTACAACGAGCTGTGGGAAGAGGGCCGCGACCGCATCAAGGAGGACCGGCCGCTCGTCGTCCAGGGCAAGGTGTCGAAGGACGAGTTCACCGGCGGGTTCCGGGTCATCGCCGAGAAGCTCTACGACCTCGCCGGGGCGCGTGCCCGCTTCGCGCGCGCGATCCGCCTCTCGATGAACGGCGAGGCGTCGATGGCGGGCGGCGCGGCGGCGAAGAAGCTGAAGGAGCTCCTTGGGCCTTACCGGCACGGCAACTGCGCGGTGCGCGTCAGCTACCGCCACGGCGAGGCGGTCGCCGAACTGCGCCTCGGGGACGAGTGGCGCGTCAGCCCGGACGATGCGCTGATCGCCTCGCTCCGGGACTGGCTCGCGCCGGAGAACGTCGAGGTGGTGTACGGCTGAAGGAGGTCGAAATGGCTGAACTACCCAGGCAGGCGGGCCGCCGGTCGAGACTCTACGGCCGAACGGCGCGGGTTCTTCACTGGCTGACGGTGGCGCTGGTCGCCATCCAGGTTCCGGTCGGGCTGTCCATGGTCTACCGGGGCAACACGCTTAACGTCTGGGACAAGCTGACCGGTGCCCTTTACAACGGCCACAAGCTCATCGGCGTGACGATCCTGCTGGTCGTGCTCTGCCGGCTCTTCTACCGGCTGACTCACGGAGCGCACCGCCGCCCGAGCCGACGATCACGGCGTGGCAGAAGGTCGCGAGCGCACTGAACCACTGGGGCATGTACGTGCTGCTGATCGGCGCGCCGGTCGCAGGCTACGTCGGCATCTCGCTCTTCCCGGCGCTCGACATCTTCGGGCTGTTCTCGCTGCCGGGCGTCGTCCCGCCGGACAAGGAGGCCGCGAAGACGGCGTTCGCGGTGCACAAGCTGCTGGTGGCGTTGCTCGTCCTGCTGATCGCCGTGCACTTCGCAGCGGCCCTCTTCCACTACTTCGTCCGCAAGGACAACGTGCTCGGGCGGATGATCCCGCGACTGCTGCGGCGCTAGGCGGTCGGGAGCCAGTCGAACTCGCCGAAGCTCCCGTCGGCGTCCTCGACCAGGACGTCGGCGACGCGAGCGCCGGGTGGCCCGCGCCGCGCCCAGGCGACGATCGCGGCCACGGCGGCCGAGTCGCCGTCCACGATCGCTTCGACGGTGCCGTCGCGCCGGTTGCGCACCCAGCCGGTGACGCCGAGGCGCCGCGCTTCGTCGATCAACGACGCGCGGTAGCCGACGCCCTGCACGCGACCCCGAATAACCAGATGCTTTGCCACGTCAGCGTCCCCGCTGCCCCCGACCGATCATACGTAGCCGCGCCGCGACGCGCATCAGCGTTCCGCACGACCGCAGAAGGGCGACTGATCGGGCGCGGCTTCCCAAGTCTGCCCGCGCGTGGTTAGATGGCGCCCGCCCCGGTGGCGTCCGGGTGGACGATCGAACAAGGAGAGAGCCATGGGAAGAACGCTTCTGGCGCTCGCAACCGCGATGATCGCGGCCGTCGCGGTGGGCTACGGGAGCCCGAGCGGAGCGCAGACGGGCGGCGGCAAGCGCGGGGTCGTCATACAGGTGAGCGACGGCGACCCGAAGACCTGGAACCAGGCGCTGAACGTCGTGCGCAACGTCCAGGAGGCGTACGGGAAGGACAAGGTCGACGTCGAGGTCGTGGTCTTCGGCAACGGCGTCGGGCTGCTGCAGTTCGACTCGCCGCTCGCGAACCGCATCGAGGACACGCTCGCCGCCGGGGCGAACGTCTACATGTGCGAGAACACGATGCAGGGCCGCAAGCTCTCCCGCAAGGACATGCTGCCGAAGATCGGTTACGTCAAGGCCGGCGTGATCGAGATCATCGAGAAGCAGCAGCAGGGTTGGTCCGTGGTGCGCCCGTAGCGGAGGTACCTCAAGCCGCAGCGAAGAGTTCCCGATAGTGGCGGTACCAGTCGCTTTGGAACCGCTCCTCCGGGTCGTAGGCGCGCTTCAGGCGCAGGAACTCGGCGAACTGCGGATAGCATGCCTCGACCTGCGCCCGGGTCGCGTGGCGGTGGTAGGTGAGGTAGTAGCTGCCGCCGCGCGCGGTCGCGAGATCGATCAGGCGCCGGAACGCGTCGGCCGCGTGCGCGAGTCCCGGCGGATCGTGGCGGACGTGCAGGTTGAAGATCACGCACGCCCAGTCGTCTCGCGCCCAGGGCAGAAAGCTCTCGCCGTCCCGGCGAATCAGCCGCACGGTGCCGTAAACGGGCTGCACACCGTGCCGCCGGAAGTCGGCCGCGGCGGCCGCCATGAAGTCGGCGAGTCGGGGTCGCGTGACGTACAGCTCGGTGATGACCTCCGACCCGCGGTGCCCGAGCGCCCGGTCGACGTCGCGGTGGTAGTCGTCCAGGTAAACGCTGAGTTGGTGGGTGTCGGACCAGTAGAGCTGGCCCGACGTCGCCAGGTAGTGCCGCGCGTAGTGCTCGAAGGCGGCGGACGGCGCGGTGTGCGCGAGGTGCACCAGCCGCCGCCAGTCGGCGGGGCTCAGCGAGCGCTGGCCGTCCGGGACGGGGGTCGTCCGTGGCACCGGCGCGTAGCACGAGAAAACGCCGCGGCGCAGGAACGTCTCGCGTAGCGGATCGACCGCGAACTGGAAGTCGCCGTACAGAAACCCGGCGGCGATCCGGTCGTCGAACGCCGCCGGGAGCTCGTCCGCGTCCCGGATCTCCACGACGCGGCGGAGCTTCTGGCGCGGCACGAGCCGCAGCGTGACGGTCGCGATGGCGCCGAAGAGGCCGTAGCCGCCGATCGCGAGCCGGAAGAGCGCGGCGTTCTCGTCGCGGCTGCACCGGCGGCACTCGCCGGCGGCGTCGATCAGGGTGAACGACTCGACCTCGGACACGAACGGCGGCAGATCGAGACCGCGGCCGTGAACGTTCGCCGCCAGACAACCCCCGAGGCTCAGGCCGTCCGCGCCGGTCTGCTTCTGCCGGAACGTCCATGCGTGAGGGCGCCCGGCCTGCGCGCGCAAAAGCCAGTCGTGCAAGGCGGGCCAACGGATGCCGGCCTCCACCTCCACCAATCCGCGGTCGGCGTCGAACGCGATCACACGCGCGAGCCCGGTCGTGTCCACGAGGACGGAGTCGGCGGCGAACTGCTGGCCCCCCATCGCATGCCGCGCGCCGCAGATGGAGGAGCGTGTGCTGCGGGAGTTCCTGCCGCCGGGCGACGCCGGCGCGGCGGCGGACCTGCGGTTCGAGGTGCGCGAGCTCTCGGCGGCATCGCTCGCGGTGATGCGGCGCCGGCTCGACCGGCTCGCGGCTGCGTTCAACGAGCTCGCGGAGCTGGACGGCACTCTGCCGCGACGCGAGCGAGTGAGCGTAGGGCTCGCGCTCGCCTGCCGCCCCTGGGTGTTGTCGGCGACCGCCGCGCTCCGCCGGCGCCCGCCCGCGCCGCGCTGATCCCGGTCCGTAGGCCTGGCGGCATGCGCACCGAGCAGGCGGCCGAGCGAATAGAGCGAGAGGCGCGACGCCGCGGCCCTGCTCGCGGCCGCCTGCACCGCCGCCGACAGGACAGGGTCACATCGCGGGCGCATTGGGGAGTAGGCGATCGGACTCCCTCTTGACCACGTCGTAGCACTCGCAAGCCCGGGCCTCCAGGCCCGGCCGATCCAGCACCGTGATTCGGCCACGGCTGTAGCGGATCAAGCCGGCGCTCTGCAACTTCCCCGCGGCCTCCGTGACCCCTTCGCGGCGCACGCCCAGCATGTTGGCGATCAGCTCCTGCGTCATGGTGAGCTTGTTCGAGGGCAGCCGGTCGAGGCTCAGCAGCAGCCAGCGACAGAGCTGCTGATCGACCGAATGATGCCGGTTGCAGACCGCCGTCTGCGCCATCTGCGTCAGTAGCGCCTGGGTGTAACGCAGCAATAGATGCTGCATCGGCCCGGCGCGAGTGAACTCCCGCGAGATTGCCGTCGGTTTGCTGCTCTATGCCGCCTGGGGAGCGCTCATCGCGCACGCAACTCCCTCAGAGCAGGCAAGCGCCGCGACGAGCTCGCCGCCGCAGCTCGCGCAGGCGCCTGCACCAGCCAGCCCGGCCGCGGCTGCGACGACGCCGGACGCGACCACGGGCAAAGCGGCCTACTACGGCAAGAAGTTCCAGGGCCGCAAGACCGCGAGTGGCGAGTCCTTCGACATGAACAAGCTCACCGCGGCGAGTAACGACCATCCTTTCGGGACGATGCTCAAGGTCACCAATGTCGCGAACGGCAGGTCGGTCGAGGTTCGCGTCAATGACCGCCTCTCTGGTGGGAACCGCCGGATCATTGATCTTTCCTACGCAGCCGCGCAGCAGATCGGCATGGTCAAGGCGGGGCTCGGCGAGGTGAAGGTGGAAGTAAGTGCCCCCGCGGCGCAAAAGAAGAATAGCTGACTTCCGTCCACCCGCGCCTCTCGCTCGCAGCGAGGAGGCGCACTCCCTTCCGGGCTACGCCGAGAGCGAGCCCGCTCCAACTCACTCACGGCCCACTTCATCCCTCCAATCGACACCTCGCAGCGCTTGCGATTCCACAGCGGTCGTGAACCACCTTGGCGAAGGTCGTTCCCAGAGTAGTCTTCGCTTTCACAAGATTTTGCAGTTTGTGTGCGGCAACGTACAGATCGATCTTGGGGTGGACGGGGAACATCGAATCTCAGGATGGTGTCGCTTTGCAGCGACAAACGGAGATGCGATGTACGCGCCCAAGCGTCTATTGGCATTGGCATTTTCAGTGCTTGGTGTCGTTTTCGCCCCCTCCCAAGCATTGGCCGCGCGGATACTGGATTCAGCCGATCCCTACGCGGTCCTGGGCGAGACGTTGGTAAGCACTTCAGGTGACGGCGCGAACATCAACGGAAGTGTGGGTTCGTCCACGTCCGTCACTGGCCCCATGGTCGTTACCGGTGGAACGGTGAATAACGCGGGCGCGGGTGCGGCTCTGGGTGATGCCAACGCTGCGGCCAACTTCTTAAGAGGCGTGGCAGTCACTCAGGACTTGACTGGTTTGGCTCTAGGCGGGCGCGTTCTCAAGGCGGGCGTGTATAAATTTGCGACAGTGGCCGCGTTGGATGGAACCCTTACTCTCGACGCCGAGAATAACGATAATGCGGTCTTCATTTTCGACATCGGGACTGAGCTAACCACCGGCTCAAACGCGAAAGTTTCCGTAATCAATGGCGGTCCAAATGACGGCGTGTATTGGCTGGTCGGCAGTCAGGCGACCCTGGGCGACAGCACCGTCTTCCAAGGAAACATAATCGCGGGCACGGCCATTGTTCTGGATCCCTCCGCACAAATTCAGTGCGGTAGAGCCATAGCAAATTCTGCAGTGACCATGGCGGGGAAGACGGCGACGGCCCCGACCAATCTCGTGTCGATTAACGGCATTCCCGCCGGTTGCGCCGGCGGCTTCGACGGTGGCTACGATTTGAGCGGCGGCATCATCGCGCGCGTGGTAGCAGGTGGCGAATCCGGCGGCTTCAGCCCCGTATCCGAAGGCGAGGGCGTATCCCCACCCGGAGACCTCGCGAGCGGCGCAGGCCTCGTAAGCCTTCCCGAGCCTGCGACACTGGCGCTGCTGGGAATCGCATTCGCAGGATTAGGACTTAGTCGGCTCCGTCGGATCCCCTGCCGCACTGTATCGGCGTAGCGAAGCGAGAAGCGCTCGGCGTGCGTCAGCATGCGCCGGGTCCCTGCGCTCTCTTAGCATCATGTGGCGTTGCGGAACATGGGCTTGCCGAACACGGTCTCGGCACGAGCGTTGATCGGCTTCAGGCCCGACAAGTATTGAATGACATCCATTAAGCAGAGTTGTGTTCACGGTTCCCCCTGCTGCCGGCCCTTCGGGCACTGCGTCGCCTCCTGGGGAAAGGCCAGTCAGATGACTCCATTCACTGCGAAAGCCTCTTCAACTCCGCTGACGCAGAAAAGGATTCAAGGAAATCCTTGGGGCACTCGCGTTCTGCTTGTTCAAACGATGCGCGCGCCTCGGATCGGCGGCCCTGCAACAGATGCCACTCACCCACGAAGAACGCCGCCACGCACATTTGCTCACGCTGCTTCTTCTGGTCGCTGTTCATTGCTGCCTTTAGTACTCCTGCCGCATCTGTTCGACCAGCGACAAGGTCAATGATGGGCGCGGGCCACTTGGCCTTGTCGATCTTCGCCGCGTTGGTCGCAAGCTCTGAGGCCGCGGTGGTTACCTGGTCCGCACGGGATTGCGCAAAGTAACGCCAGATCACAACGGAGGCATCAGTTGGGTTCAATCGCAAGGCCTCGGAAAAGTCGGCGTTAGCGGGCTCGAACCGGCCCTGAGCAAACCGCGTCACCCCTCGGTTCAGGTAGGCCCATGCGTATTTCGGGTTCAGTCGGATCGCCTCATTGTGGTCCGCGATCGCGCGTTCGGAGTCTCCTTTCAGGCGTAACGCTAAGCCGCGGTTGTTGTAGGCCAACGCGTCCTGCGGGGTGAGGCGAATCGCCTCGCTGAAGTCCGCGATCGCGCGGTCGTAGTCGCCTTTGCTGTTCCACGCGGTGCCGCGGTTGTTGTAGGCCGGTGCGTACTGCGGATTGAGCCGGACGGCCTCGTTGAGGTCTGCGATTGCACCGTCGTAGTCGCCCTTTCTTCCCCATGCGGTGCCGCGGTTGTAGTAGGCCAGCGCGTACTGCGGGCTGAGCCGGATCGCCTCGTTGAAGTCCGCGATCGCGCGGTCGTAGTCGCCTTTGCTGTTCCACGCGGTGCCGCGGTTGTTGTAGGCCCGCGCGTCCTGCGCGTCGAGCCGGATCGCCTCGTTGTGATCCGCGATCGCGCGGTCGTAGTCGCCTTTGCTGTTCCACGCGCTGCCGCGGTTGGTGTAAGCGGTTGCGAGCGTCGGGTCTCGAGCCGGATCGCCTCGCTGATAGTCCGCGATCGCGCGGTCGTAGTCGCCTTTGTGGTTCCATGCGTTGCCGCGTAGCGCACAGAGCAGCCGGGCGCGGTAGGGAAGAATCGGCGCAGAGATCGTCGGCGCAACCGTTTCCGGCATCTCGAAGCCAATCAGCGATCGTTCAGAGGAACCAAGGTGAGCGGCCGGCTGGGCGGTTGTGACGCGCTTGCCGGACCTGTGTCGCACTGCCTGCTGCGAGCCACCGAACGGAGGCTTGAATGAAGTGCTCCATCATCCGGTGGGCCCTGATCAGCGCGCTGGCATTGCCGCCGCTCGTCCACGCGCAGATCTACAAATGGGTCGACGACAAGGGCGTCACCACCTACGGCAACAAGCCGCCGCCGAACGCTGCGGGGCTCACGGCACTCCCGGACGGAGAGTCCAGGCTGACCGTCATCCCTTCATCGCGGCCTCAACCGGCCCCCGCTGCGCGCGAACCCGATCTGGCGAGCCGGATCGCCCGGGTCGAGCATAATCGCGACGCCTTGCCGAGTGGCGTCGATCGTGCGACCGTTGCCGCACTCGGACGGCAGCTCGAGTGGCGCGAGCGATGCTCCGCGCAGCGGCGCGTGGACTGTACCGCCCCACTGCCGCTACGTACGACATCACGCCGTCGTACTCGCCGTTCCGGTAGTTTCTTAACTCAGCCGCGCGCGATGAAACGCGCAGCGCCAGTGCGAGCTAGCGCCTTGATCTTGTTGAGCGGGCCCGCCTGGATTCGAACCGGGGACCAAGGGACCCCTAGCCCGCGAACACCGTCCGCGCGGCTTCGCTGCGCAGCGTGACGAGCGCGACCGCGCACATCGTGATCACCGGGATCAGCACGACCAGCACGCCCGCGATCGCGCCCACCCAGTTCGCCCGCTCGTTCGGCGGCAGGCGCTTGAACGCGTAGAGCCGCGTCGCCGCCGACAGCAGCGTCAGCGCGATCAGCGTCCAGCAGAAGAGCTCGAGGACGTCCCGGCCCCAGGGGCGGAGCCGCAGCACGCCGATGCCGCCCGCGAGCCCGAGGATCCAGATCCCGAAGAGCGCCATGTCGTTCCACACCGTGTTCGCCAGGTACCGCCGGTACAGCTCGCCCGAGCGGTGCATCGCCACGATCAGCAATGCGCCGATCGCGAGGGCGAGGACGCTCGCGATCGTGAAGAGCCAGCCAATCACCGGCAGCGGGAGCTCGAGGACGCCCATGCCTGCCGCTCACGCCCCGCCTGTGTTCCGCGGCGCGTCGGCCGATACGCGGTCGAGCAGCGCGAGCAGCCCCTTCAGCAGGACGATCGGGCGACGGGGGACAACCCGCGATGTGCAGGTCGACCGGCACGACGACCGAGACGCCCGCCGACGCAGGCGTAGCTGCCGGCGAACACGCCGCCGTCGCGCGCGCAGTCTCCCAGCCGCCACCACCCATTTCGGGTCGGGGGTCGCGTGGTAGGTGCGCTCGAGCGCTTCGCGCATGTTCGCGGTGACCGGCCCGGTCACGAGCAGCACGTCGGCGTGGCGTGGCGAAGCGACGAAGCGCAGGCCGAACCGTTCCAGGTCGTAGAGCACGTTGTTGAGCGCGTGGATCTCGAGTTCGCACCCGTTGCAGGAGCCCGCGTCGACCTCGCGGATGGCGAGCGTGCGCCCCAAGCGCCTACGCGCCGCCTCGTTCACGCGCCCCGCGAGCTCGGCCACCGCCGCGTCGTCCGGCGCTGGCGCGGCCTCGGTGAGCGGTCCGTGTACCAGGCTCTTGAACAGCAGTTTGCGCATCCGGCGTTCGTCCTAGAGGTCGTGGCCCGAGTACGAGCAGTTGAACGACTTGTTGCAGAGCGGGAAGTCCGCCACGATGTTGCCGTCGATCGCCGCCTCGAGCAGCGGCCACTGGAACCACGACGGGTCGCGGATGTGGCAGCGTTCGACCCGCGCATCGGGTCCGATCCTGACCCATGCCAGGATATCGCCGCGGAACCCCTCGGCGAGGGCGACGCCCTCGCGCGCACCGGCCGTTTGCGTGTCCGGGGCCCGCGCCAAAATCGGTCCGGACGGGAGCGCTCGCACGATCGCATCGACCAGCGACAGGCTTTGCTCGACCTCGCGGACGCGGATCCAGACACGCGCGTTCACGTCGCCGTCGTCGAGCACCGGCACCTCGAACTGCAGCTGGTCGTACGGCGCGTACCCCGGGGTGCGTCGCGCATCGAACGTGCGCCCCGACGCTCGACCGACGTAACCCCCGGCGGCGAACTGCTCCGCGAGCGCCGGTGACAGGATCCCCGTCCCGACGGTGCGGTCTTGCAGCGACGCGGTGTTGTCGTACAGCTCGATCAGCTCGGGAAACTGCCGGCGAACGCCGGCGACCAGCGCGTGCAGCGCGCCCTTCGCGTTCTCCGGCAGATCCGACCGGACGCCCCCGGGGATCACCCGGTCCATCATCAGCCGGTGACCGAAGGAGGCTTCCGCCGTCCGCAGCACCTGCTCGCGAAGCAGGCCGCACTGCGCGTGCATCATGGCGAACGCGGCGTCGTTGCAGATGGCGCCGATGTCGCCGAAGTGATTCGCGAGGCGCTCGAGCTCGGCGAGTAGCGCGCGCAGCCAGACCGCGCGCGGCGGGACCTCGATGCCGAGCGCCGCCTCCACCGCCCGGGCGAAGGCGATGGCGTAGCCGACCGTGCTGTCGCCGGACACGCGGCCGGCGAGGACCGCGGCACGCTCGACCGACGCGCCCGCCATCAGCGCCTCGATGCCCTTGTGGACGTACCCGAGCCGCTCCTCGAGCCGGACCACCGTCTCGCCGTTCGCCGTGAACCGGAAGTGGCCGGGTTCGATGATCCCGGCATGAACGGGGCCCACCGGGATCTGGTGCAGGCTCTCGCCTTCCGCCGGCAGGAACGAATAGCCGGTGGGCGTGCCGCGAGCTTGGGCGGCGGCGCCGAGCGGATGGCGAAGTCCCCAGCGGCCGTGGTCGAGCCAGGCGCGCGAGTCCGCGAGGCCTTCGGGCTCGAGCCCGACGAGGTCGCGGACGGCGCGCTCCAGTCGAATCGCCGGCGGATGCGATCGGCCGACCGAGGGGAAGCGGTTCCCTTCGGCAGCGAAGCTGAGCACGGCGCATTCGGCGCTCGCGCGCTCCATCGCCGCCATGTGCGCGAAAGCGGGCTCGCCCCAGAGACCGAGCAACGACCAGTCGCCGGAATGCAGGCGGTGCGTGGCCGCCTCCCAGCCTGCGCGGCCGACGATCGCGCGCGGCCAGGGTCGATGCTCCGGGACCGTCCGCCCGGCACGAATCGCATCGGTGAGCGCGCCCATGCCGATCAGCTGAGCAGCGTCGCGACGTGCTGGAACCACGCCACCAGCGCTGGTGGCAGCCAGATGCCCGCCCCGAGGACGAGCGCGAAGTGCGCGAAGACCGGCGCGAACGAGGCCTTCGCCGGCTGGGTGCTGCCGTACGCCTCGCCGAATGCGAGGCCGTTCAGCCGGAGCAGGAGCGCGCCGAGCGCCACCAGCAGGCTGAGCCCCAGCGCCACCGCGAGCACCGGTTCGCGCGCGAACGTCGAGGTCAGGATCAGGAACTCGCTCATGAAGATCCCCATCGGCGGCAGGCCGACGATGGCGACGACCCCGAGCACGAGCCCCCAGCCGAGCACGGGATGGGAGACGGTGAGGCCGCGGATCTCGGACATCTGCTGCGTCCCCTTCACCTGGGCGATGTGGCCCACGCAGAAGAAGATCGCCGACTTGGTGAGGCTGTGCAGCGTCATGTGCAGCAGGCCGGCGAAGTTCGCGAGCGGACCGCCCATCCCGAACGCGAACGTGATGATCCCCATGTGCTCGATCGACGAGTAAGCGAACATCCGCTTGATGTCGTGGCGGCGGTAGAGCATGAACGACGCGAACACCACCGACAGCAGTCCGAGCGACACCATCAGCGGGCCCGGAGCCAGTGCGCCCGGGTTCGCCGACATGATGGTCTTGAAGCGCAGCACCGCGAAGAGCGCGACGTTGAGGAGCAGGCCCGACAGCACGGCCGAGATCGGCGTCGGTCCCTCGGCGTGGGCATCGGGCAGCCACGCGTGCAGCGGCGCGAGGCCGACCTTGGTGCCGTAGCCGAGCAGCAGGAACACGAACGCGAGGTTGAGCAGCGCCGGATCGAATTCGGGCGAGCGCTCGACGAGCACGTTCCAGGCCATCGCATCCAGTCCCTCGCCGACCACCGAGCGGGCCGCGAGATACACCAGGATCGTGCCGAAGAGCGCGAGCGCGATGCCGACGCTGCCGAGCAGGAAGTACTTCCACGCCGCTTCGAGCGCCGCCGGCGTGCGGTAGATCCCCACCATCAGCACCGTGGTGAGCGTGGCGAGCTCGACCGCGACCCACATCAGCCCCACGTTGTTCGAGAGCAGCGCGAGGTTCATCGCGAACATGAGCGTCTGGTACATCGCGTGATAGAAGCGCAGATACGCCGGCGTGAGCCGTCCCACCTCCAGCTCGTGCGCGATGTAGCTGCCGCTGAACACGCTGGTCGTGAAACCGACGAACGTGCTGAGGACGATGAACACGATGTTCAGGTCGTCCACGATCAGAAACGGTCCCGGCGTCGGGCGCTCCACGAGGAGCCCGACTGCGGCGGCGAGCGTCAGCGCCGTGCCGAGGACGTTCAGCCGCGCGGTCGTACGGTCGTCCGGCAGGATGGCGAGCAGCGCCGCGCTCGCCGCGGGGACGAGCAGTATGACGCCGACGAGAACCATGCCCGGCTCGGTCACGGCTGCTCCCCGCGGAACCGGTCGAGCTCGTGGACGTCGACGGTGTCGAACCGCTCGCGGATGCGGAACAGGAAGATCCCGATCACGATCAGGGCGACGAGGATCGAGAACGCCACGCTGATCTCGACCACGAGCGGCATCCCTTTGGCGCCGGTGGCGGCGAGAATGAGGCCGTTCTCGATCGACATGAAGCCGATGACCTGGCTCACCGCGTTGCGGCGCGAGACCATCATGAGCAACCCCAGCAGGATCACCGACAGCGCGAAGGCCAGGTCTTCCCGGGCGAGCGTCCCTGCCTCGGCCGTGATCGGCAGCATGACCATGACCGAGAGCGCGACCAGGCCGATGCCCGCGAGCATCGTCTGGCCGATTCCCACCACCGGCTCGATCGTCCGGTGGATCCCGAGCCGCACGATGATGCGGTGGAGCGCCACCGGGATAATGAGTGCCTTGACGACGAGCGCGATCGCGGCGGTGATGTACAGGTGGGGCGCCTCCTGGATGTACGCCTGCCATGCGACCGAGAGCGACACCACCAGCGCGTGCAGGGCGAAGATGTTCAGGAGGCCGAACATGCGGTCCTGGTAGAGCAGCATGAAGCTGACGAGCACCAGCCCGCCGGCGAAGAGGTGCGCGATGTCCAGTGCGAGCCGGTCCATCAGTGCGCCCGCGTAACGAAGAGGAGCAGCGCCGCGAGGAAGCCGAGCATCAGGGCCGCGCCCAGGAAGTCGGGCACCCGGAACACCCGCATCTTCGCGATGGCAGTCTCGAACAGGGCGAGCAGGAAGCCCCCGACGGCGAGCTTCGCCACGTACGCCGCTACGCCTACGAGGTAGGCGCCGAACCCCTGGCCGGACACCGCGACGCCCCATGGTGCGAACACGCAGGCGATGACCGACACGTACAGCAGCAGCTTGAGGAAGGATGCGGCCTCGATCAACGCCAGATGGCGGCCGGAGTACTCGAGGATCATGGCCTCGTGCACCATCGTCAGCTCGAGATGGGTCGCGGGGTTGTCGACCGGGATCCGCGCGTTCTCGGCGATCGCGACCATGATGATTCCGGACAGCGCGAGCGCAAGCGACACCCGCAGCCCGACGTCAGGACCCTGCATGAACGCCGCGATCGACGAGAGCTGGGTGGAGCCGGCGAGAAGCGACAGGGTGAAGACGACCATCAGCATCGCCGGCTCGGCGAGCGAAGCGATCATCATCTCGCGGCTCGAGCCGATCCCGCCGAAGCTCGTGCCGACGTCGAGCCCCGCGAGCGCGAGCATGAAGCGCGCGCTCCCCAGCAGCGCGACGATGGCGATCATGTCGGCGGCGTAGCTGACCACCAGGCCGGATGCGAAGGTAGGCACGAGCCCGGCGGCGACCCAGGTCGTAGCGAACACGATATAGGGTGCGACGCGGAACACCCAGGATGCGTTGTGCGCGAGCACGACCTCCTTGCGGATCAGCCGCGCGAGGTCGCGGTAGGGCTGCAGGAGGGGCGGGCCCTGCCGGCGCAGCAGTCGGGCCTTGACCTTGCGCACGTAGCCGGTGAGGAGCGGCGCGAGCGCGAGCACGAGCGTGATCTCGCCGAACTGAACGAGCGCGTCGAGGATCAGTTCCATACCGCGAGGATCATCAGCAGCACGACGAGCGCGCCGAACACCAGGGTCAGGTACGCGCGGATCGTCAGGAACTGCACCTTGTTCAGGCGCTCGGCGACGAACCTCACGAGGCGCGCGGTCGGCTCGTAGAGGGCGTCCCAAAGCACGTCGCGCAGCTCGACGTGGAGCCGCGCGGCCCGGGCGTCTCCTGGTGCCGGCATGCTCACCTCCTCGCGTGCGCGGAAGACGACGGTACCGAACACTCGGCGGATGGGCTGGGTGAAGCTGCCGGCGGTGTACTGCGTGACCGGAGTCGCATCCGGAAACCCGCAATCCCACGGCGCGGACCGCCGCGTTGCGGCCGACGCCCATCGATGGATCACGTAGGTCGCGAACCACGCCGAGAACGCGATGAAGCCGAACAGCAGCAGGCCGTTGTAGGAGCTGCGGCTCTCGGCGATCGGCACGATCGTCAGCCAGCTGAGCTGCCCCTGCGGCGGCATGCGCGCGCCTACGAGCGCCTGCGTGACCGGCGCGAGCGCGTCGAGAAAATAGCCCGGCAAGACGCCGGCGATCAGGCACAGCGCGACGAACACGAACATGGCGGCGAGGGAAAGCGGATCGGTCTCGGTCGCGTCCTGCGCGACCTGCGTGCGCGGTCGTCCGAGGAACGTCACGCCGAACGCCTTGACGAAACAGGCCGCCGCGAGCGCGGCCGACAGCGCGAGCATCGCGCCGATCGCGGGCACGAGAAACTTGAGCAGCCACTGCGGCAGCGACGGGCTCAGGAGGATCGCCTGGAAGGTCAGCCACTCCGAGACGAACCCGTTGAACGGCGGGAGCGCGGAGATCGCCGCCGAGCCGACGAGGAAGGCGAAGGCCGTGCGCGGCATCCGGTGGATGAGGCCGCCGAGGTGCTCCATGTCGCGCTCGCCGGTCGCGGTGAGCACCGCCCCGGCGCCGAAGAAGAGCAGGCTCTTGAACACCGAGTGGTTGAAGACGTGGAAGAGCGCTGCGGTGAGCGCGAGCGCGGCGGCGGAATCCATCTCGGCGGCCTGGAAAGCGAGTGCGAGGCCGAGCCCGATGAAGATGATTCCGATGTTCTCGACCGTGTGGTATGCGAGCAGGCGCTTGAGATCGTGCTGCATGAGCGCGTAGAGGACGCCCATCACCGCGGTCACCGCGCCGAGCGCCGGTACCAGCGCCCCCCACCACCAGGTCGGCGGCCCGAGGAGGTCGAACACGACGCGCACGAAGCCGTAGACCGCCACCTTGGTCATGACACCGCTCATCAGGGCGGAGACGTGGCTCGGCGCGGCCGGGTGGGCGAGCGGCAGCCACACGTGCAGCGGCACGAGGCCCGCCTTCGAGCCGGCGCCGATCAGCGCGAGCGCGAGCACGACGGCAGACACGCTCGCCGATGGCGCGGTATCGCGGATCGCGTCGAACGCGTATCCGCCGGTCGCGCCCGCCAAGAGACCGAAGGCGAGCAGCAGCGCGAGCGTGCCCAGGCTCGCCATCAGGAGGTAGATGTAGCCCGCCGCGGCGTTGCCGGGCCGGCGATGATGCGCCATCACGAGCGCCCACGAGGAGAGCGACATGAACTCCCACGTGAAGAGGAACGCGAAGGCGTCGTCGGCGATGACGACCAGGTTCATCCCCGCCAGGAAGGCGGGGAAGAACGGCAGCACCCGCGCGGGTGCTTCCTCGTGCCGACCGTAGCCGAGACCGTACAGGCTCGCCGTCGCCCCGCCGAGGTTGACGACCAGCAGGAAGAACGCCGCGAGGGGATCGAGGCGGAAATGCGCGCCGAGCCACGGCAGACCGACCGGCAGCGCAAGCGTCTCGGCGCCGCCGCCGGCGAGGAGGGACCATGCGGAGACCGACAGCGCGATCACGGTGGCGGCCAGGGCGACGCCGTAGACGATCGGGGTTGCCGCCGGCTTGCGGGCGAGCACGACCGCTGCGACGCTCGTGCCGAGCAGGACCGCCGAGCACCACAACAAGCCTTCCAGAGCCATGGCGCGCCTAGCTCAGCCCGGGCGGGAGCGCGTCCGCGGTCCGGCCTCCTGCTGCCGCAGCCGCACCCCGCGCCCGCCGCGCTCGCTCACCGCGCCGTCGTTGATCAGCTCGACGCCCGCCCGCTCGAGCGCGCCGATCAGCTTCATCAGCGACTCGACGTTGCCGCGGATCACGCCGTCGCTCCCCTCCATCCGCTGGATGGTGGGCAGCGACAGCCTGGACGCCTTCGCGAGCGCGCGCTGATCCATGCCGAGGAGCGCGCGGGCGGCCCGGAGCTGCGCGGCGGTGATCATGTGCTGAGCCTGAGCTTCACGGTATCAAGCCAAGAAACTCAATCCTAGCGCTCAATTACTGACGCTTCAAATATCACCGGCCGTCCCCGGGCCCCCCGGGGGCGGCGGTCAGCCGCGTGCCCGGCCGGTGATCGCGGCGAGGATGCCCTGCATGAGCGCCGTCGGCGTCGGCGGGCAGCCGGGCACGGCGACGTCGACCGGGATCACGTTCGCGACCCGGCCGCAGCTCGCGTAGCTCTCGCCGAAGACCCCGCCGGTGCAGCCGCAGTCGCCGACCGCGACGACGAGCTTCGGGTCGGGGACCGCGTCGTAGGTGCGACGGAGCGCGGTCTCCATGTTGCGCGACACCGGGCCGGTCACGAGCAGCAGGTCGGCGTGCCGCGGGCTCGCGACGAGCCGGATGCCGAGCCCCTCGAGGTTGTAGTGCGGGGTCGTCAGCATGTGGATCTCGAGCTCGCAGCCGTTGCACGAGCCCGCGTCGACGTGGCGGATCGCGAGCGAGCCGGCGAAGAGCGCGAGCACCTCGCTCTTCAGCCGCTGCTCGACGAGCCGCATCGACGGGTCGGGCCGCGGCGGCGGCTCGGTCACGATGCCGGTGACGGCGATCTGCCTGAGGAGCTTGAGCATGGCGGTTACAGGTCGTGGCCGCTGTACGAGAGGTTGAACGACTTGTTGATCAACGGGAAGTCGGGAACGATGTTGCCGATCACCGCGTGCTCGAGCGCGGGCCAGTTCTGCCAGGACGGGTCGTGCGCGTGGCAGCGCCGGATGAGGCCGTCGTCGGCCTCGAGCGCGATCACCACCTCCCCGCGCCAGCCCTCCACCCGGCCGAGGCCGCGCCCGGGGCCGCCGAGGGTGCTGAACGGGGTCGCAACCTCGCCGAGCGGCATGCGCTCGACGATCGCCTGCAGGAGCCGCAGCGACTCGAAGATCTCGTCGAACCGCACCGCGACCCTCGCGGCCACGTCACCGGCGCCGTGCATCTTGATCGCCACACCGAGGCGATCGTACGGCTCGAGACCGGGTGCGACGCGCGCGTCGAGCGCGAGTCCGCTCGCGCGGGCCGCGAGCCCGACGACGCCGAACTGCCGCGCAAGCTCGGGGGCGAGCTGGCCGCAGGTGAGGAAGCGGTCCTGCAGCCCGGCGTGGTCGTCGTAGACGTCCCGCAGCGTCTGCACCTCGAGCGCGAGCCGGGCGCACTGCGCCGCAACCTCGTCGCCGCCGTGGCGTCCGATATTGCGCTCGACGCCGCCCGGGATGACGAAGTCCATCAGGTAGCGATGTCCGAACAGCGCGCCGTTGAGCCGCAGCCACTCCTCCTTCAGCCGCATGAACTGCGCGAGGCCGAACGCGAGCCCGCCGTCGTTGCCGAGGTAGCCGAGGTCGCCCAGGTGGTTTGCAACGCGCTCGCGCTCGAGCGCGAGCGCCCGCAGCCACAGCGCGCGCGGGGGCGGCGCGACGCCGGCAAGCCCCTCCACTGCCATCGCGTAGGCCCAGGCGTACGCGACCGTGCTGTCGCCGGAGACGCGCCCGGCGAGCGCGCCGCCGGCGACGAGGTCGCGGCCCTCGAACAGCTTCTCGACCGCCTTGTGGGTGTAGCCGAGGCGCTCCTCGAGCCGCAGCACCTTCTCGCCGACAATCGAGAAGCGGAAATGGCCCGGCTCGATCGTGCCGGCGTGCACCGGCCCGACCGGGATCTCGTGCACGCCGTCGCCGGCGACCTGCACGAAGCGGTACTGCTCGATGTCGTTGCCGTACCAGTTGTCCAGGCCGAAGTCCCGCCGCAGCGGGTGGACGTCCGCCGGCCAGGCGGCGTGACGCAGCCACGGGCGCTGGTCGGCCGCGGTCGAACGGATGCCGACGAGGTCGTAGGCGGCGCGCTGCATCCGGTTCGCGCAGGCGAACACGTCGGCGAGGTCCGGATACTGCGGCCGGGCGGCGGGGAGCGGCACGGTGAGCCAGAGCGTCGCATCGTCCACGACGAGCGCGAGATGCACCGCGAATCCCGCGCCTCGATCGCGCTCGTCGGTCCCCCACAGCGCGGCGAGCCGCCCGCCCTTGGCGGCGACTCCGACCGCGATCTCGCGCAGCCGCTCGACGTCTGCGCGCGCGTGCCATGCGGGCACCGCGGCGGGGAGCGGCGTCGCCTCGAGGCGCAGTGACTCGAACGCGCTCGGCGGGCTCATGCTGCTCGCGCTTCCCTTCATCCGATCAGCCGGGCGGCCTCGCGGTACCAGTCGGCGAGGTACGGCGGCATGTACAGCCCGAGCGTGAGCACGATCGCGTAGTGCGCGAACACCGGCAGGAGGGCCGGCTGGTGGGGCAGCCGGCCCGGCGGAAACTTCTCGCTCGGATCGCCGAACACCATCGGCTGGACCTTGCTCAGCACCGCGGCGAATGCGACGCCGAGCGCGAGCAGCAGTAACGGCGTCGCCCAGGGCTCCTGGCGCATCGCGCTCGTCAGGATCAGGAACTCGGCTGCGAACACGCCGAACGGCGGCACCCCGAGGATCGCGACGGTGCCGATGATCAGCCCCCAGCCGATCGTCGGCCTCGTCCGCATGAGGCCGCGGATGTCCTCCATCACCTGGGTGCCAGTCTTCTGCGTCGCGTGGCCGACGGCGAAGAAGATCGCGCTCTTAGTGAGCGAGTGCACGGTCATGTGCAGGAGCCCGGCGAAGCTCGCCACCGGCCCGGCCATCCCGAACGCGAAGGTGATGAGCCCCATGTGCTCGATCGACGAGTAGGCGAAGAGCCGCTTGATGTCGCGCTGGCGGGAGAGGAAGAACGCCGCCACCACGACCGACGCGATGCCGAAGCCCATCATGAGCTGGCCCGCGAACGGCGTGCCGAGCGAGCCGTCGGCCAGCACCTTGCAGCGCACGAGGGCGTAGAGCGCCACGTTGAGAAGGAGCCCCGAGAGCACCGCCGACACCGGCGTGGGACCTTCGGCGTGCGCGTCCGGCAGCCAGTTGTGGAGCGGCACCAGCCCGACCTTGGTCCCGTAGCCGACGAGCAGGAAAACGAACGCGATCGAGAGCACCGTCGGCTCGAGTTGCGAGCGCACGCCGGCGAGGTGCGTCCAGAGCAGCGCGTCGATGCCGCTGCCGAGGAGCTTCTGCGAGGCCATGTAGAGCAGGATCGTGCCGAACAGCGCCTGCGCGATCCCGACGCCGCACAGGATGAAGTACTTCCACGCCGCCTCGAGGCTCGCCGGCGTCCGGTAGAGGCTCACGAGCAGCACCGTCGTGAGCGTGGCCGCCTCGAGCGCGACCCACAGGATGCCCATGTTGTTCGTGAGCAGCGTCAGCAGCATCGTGAACACGAACAGCTGGTACATGCTGTGGTACAGGCGCAGCCGTGCGGCGCTGAGCCGGCCGTGGTCCTCCTCGATGCGCATGTAGGGCCGCGAGAATATCGACGTCGTCATCGCGACGAAGGCGGTCAGCGCGACCAGGAACACGTTCAGCGGGTCGACGAAGAACTGTTCCTGGAACGCGAGGATCGGCCCGCCGCGCACGACGCGCGCGGTCAGCGCTCCGGCCGCGACGAAGGTGGCGATCGAGAGCGCGACGTTCAGCTCGGCCGCCCAGCGCCGGTGGCCGGCGGCCGCGAGCGCGGCCCCGCCCGCAAGCGGGAACCCGAGGACGGCGAGGATCTCCCAGTTCAGCTCCATCGCCGCGCCGGTCATTCTTCCTTGAGCTTCTCCAGATGCCGGATGTCGAGCGAGTCGAACCGCTCCCGGATCTGGAAGAAGAACACGCCGAGGATGATCACGCCGACGAGCACGTCGAGCGCGATCCCCAGCTCGACCACCATCGGCATGCCGTAGGTCGCCGCCGTCGCGGCGAAGAAGAGGCTGTTCTCCATCGCCAGGAACCCGATCACCTGCGGCACCGCCTTCGAGCGGGTGATCATCATCAGGAACGCGAGCAGCACCGCCGCGAGCGCGATGCCGAGCGTGCCCCGCGTCACCGTGCCGGCGGCCTCGGACACCGGCTGTGCGAGGTTGAACGCGAGGATCACGAGCACGAGCCCGACCAGCATCGTCGTCGGGATGTTGATCAGCGTTTCGACGTCCCACTTCACGTTGAGCCTGCGGATCAGCCGGTGCAGGATCCATGGCAGCAGGAGCACCTTGAGCGCGAACGTCAGGCCCGCCGACCAGTACAGGTGCGTCTGCCCGGTCGCCCAGGCGACGAACGCGGTCGAGAGGCACAGCACGAACCCCTGCGCGGCGAAGAGGTCGATCAGCGACAGGATCCGGCGCTGGCCGAGCATCGCGAACGACACGAGCAGCAGCACCGCCGCGAAGACGTTGATGATCTGGCCGACCAGCGCCGGCGTGAGGAGCGCCGTCACGACGTCTCCAGGAAGGCGTGCAGCAGCAGCGCTAGGACGGCGAGCATGAACGCGGTGCCGAGGAACTCCGGTGCGCGGAAGATCCGCATCTTCGCCGAGAGCGTCTCGATCAGCGCGAGCAGGAAACCGCCGATGGCGAGCTTGAGGGCGAGCGCCGGCAGCGCGAGCAGGAGACCGGTCGCATCGCCCCCTTGCGCGATCCCGAACGGGAAGAAGAGCGCGATGCCGATGCACGAGTAGACGAAGAGCTTGAGGCTCGCCGCCCACTCGACGAGCGCGAGGTGCCGCCCCGAGTACTCGAGGATCATCGCCTCGTGGATCATCGTCAGCTCGAGATGGGTCGCCGGGTTGTCGACCGGGATGCGCGCGTTCTCCGCGAGCGACACCATCGTGAACGCCACGCCGGCGAAGGCGAGGCTCGGGTAGATCACGAGCTCGCGGTGCGAGAGCGTCTCGACGGTGGTCGCGAGCGAGGTCGTCTGGCTGATGAGGGAGGCGGTGAACAGCACCATCAGCAGCGCTGGCTCGGCCAGGAAGCCGACCATCATCTCGCGCCGCGCGCCGAGCGAGCCGAAGGCGGTGCCGATGTCCATCGCGGCGAGCGCGATCGCGACCCGCGCGAGCGCGAGGATGCCGACGAGCGCGATCGCGTCCGCCGCCGGCGCGTAGGGGAGATCGGTGCCGAGCGTCGGCACGATGGCGGCCGCCATGCACATCGCGCCGAAGAGCACGTACGGGACGACGCGAAAGAGGGGCGAGGCGCCGTTGGCGACGATCGCGTCCTTCGCGAACAGCCGCCGCAGCATCAGGTAGGGCCGCAGCACGCCCGGGCCGCTCTTGTTCTGCAGCCAGGCCCGGCACTGGTTCACCCAGCCGAGGAGAAGCGGCGCAAGGAGGATCGCGAGCACGAGCTCGGTGAGCTGGGCGACGGCGCCGGGCCACGAGATCATGCGCGCCTCATCGCACGAGGAACAGCAGCACCAGCAGCGTGGCGAAGCTGTACATGAGATAGACCGAGATGCGGCCGCGCTGGAGCACGGTCACGAAGCCGGTCGCCCGTTCGACCACGAGCGCGACCGGGACGTAGATCCAGCGCCACAGCGGATCCTCGATCGTCACGCGGTAGCGCGGCGCGGCGTCCGCGGGCTTCGGCATCTCCCGCTCGACGACCCGGAAGAACGGCTCGAAGACGACCCGCACCGGCTGGCCGAAGCCCTCGGCGGTGTCCTGCATCCGGGCGCTGAGCAGCGGGAACCCGCAGTCCCAGGGCGGCGCCCGCCGCACGCGACCGTGATAAAAGCGGCGCACCGCGAACCATGCGGCGAGCGTCACCACGACGAGGCCGACCACGAACAGGAGCGGCGAGTAGCTCGCGCGCTGGGGATCGATCGGCGCGAGGAAGATCCAGTGACTCCGCGCGGTCGCTTCCGACAGCGTCTTGCCGACGAGCGGGCCGGTGACGAAGTCGATCAGCCGGATGACCTGGACCGGGAGGATGCCGAGCGCGACGCAGCCCGCGGCGAGCCACACGAGGGCGATGCGCTCCGCGATGTTGGCGTCGTGCGCCGTGGCGATCTCCTCGCGCGGCTGGCCGAGGAAGACCACGCCGTAGAACTTCACCATCACGTAGGCCGACAGCGCGGCGGCCAGCGCGATCACGGCCGCGGCAAGCGGGACCAGCATGTTGAGATAGCCGTCGGGGAGCCCGGGGGTGAAGAGGAACGCCTGCAGCAGCAGCCATTCGGAGACGAAGCCGTTGAGCGGGGGGAGGCCGGCGGCGGCGAGCGCGCCGACGAGCGCGAGCCAGGCGACCCACGGCATCCTGTGGATGAGGCCGCCGAGCTTGCCGAGCGCGCGGCTCTGCGTCGCGTGCAGCACCGAGCCGGTCGCGAGGAAGAGCAGGCTCTTGAAGTAGGCGTGGTTCAGGCAGTGGTAGAGCGTCGCGGTGAGCGCGAGCGCCGCCAGCGCGTTCATGCCGTAGGCGGCGAAGGTGACGGTGAGGCCGAATCCGACGACGAGAAAGCCGATGTTCTCGATCGACGAGTAGGCGAGCAGGCGCTTCATGTCGCTCTGCACCGCGCTGAACACGACGCCGAAGATCGCGGTCACGAGCCCGATCGCGAGCGCAACGACGCCCCACCACCAGATCTGGGTGTGGAGGAGGTCGAACGTGACGCGGAGCATCCCGTAGATCGCGGTCTTGAGCATCACCGCGCTCATCAGCGCCGACACCGGCGACGGCGCGGCCGGATGCGCCTCGGGCAGCCAGACGTGCAGCGGCAGGATGCCGGCTTTTGCGCCGAAGCCGACGAGCGCGAGCAGGAACGCGACGGTGGCCCAAAAGGGGGCGAGCCGGACGGCGCGCATGGCGCCGAAGGTGTAGTCGTGCGTCCCGCCTTGGAGTACGCCGAAGCAGAGCAGGATCGCGATCGCGCCGACATGGGCGATCAGCAGATAGAGATAGCCCGCACGGCGGATCTCGGCTTGGCGATGGTCGCTCATTACCAGGAAGAACGACGACAGCGCCATCGACTCCCACGCGACCATGAAGGCGTAGGCGTCGTCGGCGACGAGCACGAACGCCATGCTGGCGAGGAAGAGGTGGTACCAGAGGCACTGCAGGCCGGGCGCGGTGCCTTCGCCCGGGCGCATGTAGCCGGCGGCGAACACCGATACCCCCGCCGCCACCGCGCCGAGCAGCAGCAGGAAGAACGCCGACAGCGCATCCATCCGGAAGTGAAACGGCAGGTCGGGAAGGCCGAGCGGAGCGACGTAAACGTGCGGCGGTGCGGCGATTGCGCCGAGCGCGACGACGGCGAGCGCGGCGCCGAGCGCCGCGCCGAGCGGAAACAGCACGTGCGCGACGAGGCGCAGGCTCCGCGGCGCGGTGAGGCCGAGCGCCGCGATCGCGAGCCACGCCACCGCGATCGCGAGCGTCGAGCCGAGAGGCGAGAAACTCATTCCAGGGCTGAGGAGGCGGTCGACTTCTTCTTCTGCTACCCGAACGCGATCGCGACCGCCACGAACGCGGCAATGGTAACACCCAGCCACAGGATCAAATGCCAGCGCGCGGAGCGCGGCGCGGCGACGGGCTCGGCCGTGCGCTTCGACGCGACCGGCGGCGGAACGCTCGCGGCCGCGAGCGCGGCGCGGTCGAGCCGGACCGTCCGTTCGATCTCGTCGCCGGTGCTGGCGGCGGCGAGGCGTTGCGTCGCTTCGGTCGAGTCGAACCGGCGCGAGATGCGCAGGCGCGGTCCTGCGTCGTGCGGCTCGCGCTGCGACGGCGCCCGCCGTGGCGGCGGGAGGTTGATCGTCTTCTCGTCGTCGACACCGGGGCGAGGGAAGGCGCCGATCGGCAGGGTCTGGGTGGCGTCGTCCTCCTCCGCGCGCGGCGACGCCGCCGCGGCGAGCTGCGCGCTGCAGGCGCGCAGGTCAGCGGCGAGCTCCCGTGCGTCCTGGTAGCGCGCGTCGGGGTTCTTCGCGAGCGCCCGCGCGAGGACGAGATCGAGCATTGCCGGCAGCCGCGCGTGGATCGCGCTCGGGGCCGGCGGCGCAGCGTTCACGATCTGGTACATGATCTGCGTGATATCGTCGCCGGAGAAGGGCGCGGCGCCGACCGTCGCCTCGTAGATCACGACGCCGAGCGCGAAGATGTCGCAGCGGTGGTCGACCGCGCCGCCGAGCAGCTGCTCCGGGGCCATGTACTTCGGCGAGCCGAGGAGCATGCCGGTCTGGGTCTTGACGTCCGACTGGCGCATGCGCGCGATGCCGAAGTCCATGATCTTCGCCGGCCCGGCGCGCGCCACCATGATGTTCGCCGGCTTCACGTCGCGGTGGACGACGCCGCGCTCGTGCGCGTACGCGAGCCCCTCGGCCACCTGGACCCCGATGTCGAGCGCCGCCTGCGGTTCGACCAGGCGGCTCGCGAGGAGGCTCTTCAGCTCGCTGCCGGGGACGAACTCCATCGCCATGTACACGACGTCGCCGGCGTGCCCGATGTCGAAGATCGTGACGATATTGGGGTGGCTGAGGCCGCCGGCCGCCTTCGCTTCCTGGTAGAAGCGCTTCTCGTACTCCTCGCGCTCTTCCGGATCGGCCGCCATGTTGATCGTCTTGATCGCGACCGTGCGGTTGAGCATCGGATCGGAGGCCTTGTAGACGACGCCCATCGCCCCGCGCCCGAGCTCGCCGAGGATGGTGTAGCGGCCCAGGGTTTGAGGGCGCGGTTCGGTCATCGGCGCAGGGACACGGCCCTAGAAGCCCGCCTGCTTGCGGAAGTCGTTCCACATCCGGCGCACCTTGGACGGCTGCTCCTGCTGCGGCCGCTGGGCGCGCTGCACGGGCGCGGCTGCAGCCGGGGTCGAGAAGGAGTGGCGCACGGCGAACTCCTGGCCCGCGGCGAGGTCGACCTGCAGCGTCACCGGCGGTTGCAGCAAGTGCCGGATCTCGATCGTGTGCTTGCCGGGCGGCACTTCGATGCGCCCGAGCGGCGGCGTCCGCCCGCGGAGCGCGCCGTCGATCACGACCTCGCCCCACGGCTCGATCGCGAGCGCGAGGACCGCGGGCCGCTTCGCGGCCGCCTGCGCGTTCTTCCGCGCGGCGCGCACCGCGATGCCGGCGCCGAGGAGACCGGCGATCGCAAGCCCGGCGAGAACGAACGCGCGCCGGCGCGGAGCGGGAGCGGCGGTGCCCACCGCGTCGCTGTCGCCGGCCGACCCCTCGAACGAGAAGAGCTCGTGCTTGCGCAGGTTCGGATCGGTCTCGACGCCGGCCGGGTGGAGCCGTGCCGCGCGCTCGGGATCGGCCGGCACGATCGCGTCGCGGAACGCGCGCGAGACGAGGATCCGCCCGGGGCCGGAGAAGCCGGCGATCGTCGCGCCGGTCGTGATGCTGTCGCCGGCGAGGCACGGCTCGCCCCGTTCGTCCGACGCGAGCCGGATCGCGCCGTGGTCGACGCCGATCCGCAGCGCAAACGGCTCGGCCCCTTCGCCCCGCGCGAGCCGGCGCACCCGGCGCGCGGCGAGCAGCGCCTCGGACGGGGAAGCGAGGACCGCGATCGCGAGGCCGTCGGGCGCCTCGGCCACGATGCGGTCGGCGGGCTCGAGCTGCGCGATCGAGCGCGCGACCGCGGCGTCGAGACGCTCGCGCAGGCTCGCCTGCTCGGCGACCGGCTTCCGCGCGAAGTCGACGATACCGAGGAACACCAGGCTCGCGTGCGCGGCGTTCCCGGTGGGCGGCGGCATGTCGGTGAGGCCTGGCCCGGCTACTTGACGCGCATGCCGGGCTGCGCGCCCGAGTCCGGCGAGAGCAGAAAGACGCCGGGTCCCTCTCCGGAGGCCGCGAGCACCATCCCCTCGGAGGTGCCGAACTTCATCTTGCGCGGCGCGAGGTTCGCGACGACGACCGTGAGCCGGCCGACGAGCTCGGCCGGGTCGTAGGCGGACTTGATGCCGGCGAAGAGCGTGCGCGTCTCGCCCCCGAGATCGACGGTGAGCTTGAGGAGCTTGTCGGCGCCCTCGACGTGGTCGGCGGCGACGATCTTCGCGACGCGGAGGTCGATCTTCGAGAAGTCGTCGATCGAGATCTTGTCGCCCGGCGCGGCGGCCGCGGGCGGAGATTGCGTCGGCGGAGCGGTCACGTTCGAGGCCTCCCTGTTCGGCTCGATCAGCGCTTCGACCTGCTTCGGGTCGATGCGACTCATGAGATGCTGATAAGCGTTGATCCGGTGACCCGCAGGCAAATGCTTCCACGCATCGTGCCATTGGAGCGGGGCGATGCTCAGGAACTGCTCCACGGTCGCGGCAAGGGCGGGCAGAACGGGCTTCAAATAGAGCGTGAGGTCGCGGAAGAGCGCGAGCGCGGTCGAGCAGACGGTGTGCAGCGTCGCCGCCCGGGCCGGATCCTTCGCGAGCTCCCACGGCTTGTGATGGTCGACGTACTGGTTCGCGAGATCCGCGAGCTGCATCACCTTCCGCAGCGCCTTGCCGAACTCGCGCGACTCGTAGTCGTCGCGGATCTCCCCCGCGGCCGGCGCAAACGCGGCCTCGAGCTCGGGCGTGAGCTCGGGGCGGGCCAGCTTTCCCTCGAAGCGCTTCACGATGAACCCCGCACACCGGCTCGCGATGTTCACGTACTTCCCGATGAGATCCGAATTGACGCGCGCGATGAAGTCGTCGGGGTTGAAGTCGACGTCCTCGACGGCCGCATTCAGCTTGGCCGCGATGTAGTAGCGCAGCCACTCCGGGTTCATCCCGAGCTCGAGGTACTTGCAGCGGGCTGACGCCGGTGCCGCGCGACTTCGACATCTTCTCGCCGGTGAACGTGATGAAGCCGTGCACGTACACGTTGTCCGGCACCCGGTAGGGCGGCCCGGCGAACTTGAGCATCGCCGGCCAGAACAGCGTGTGGAAGTAGATGATGTCCTTGCCGATGAAGTGGATCTGCTCGGTGTCCGGAGCGGACAGGAACGCTTCGAAGGTCCGCGCCTCGCCTTTCGCTCTTCGCCTTGCCGGAGTCGAAGTAGTTCTTGAGCGAGGCGAGATAGCCGATCGGCGCGTCGAGCCAGACGTAGAAGTACTTTCCCGGCGCGTCCGGTATCGGGATGCCGAAGTACGGCGCGTCGCGCGAGATGTCCCAGTCGGCGAGCGCCTTGTCGCCCTCGCCCTCGAGCCACTCCTTCGCCTTGTTCGCGACCTGAGGCTGGAGTCTTCCGTCCTGCGTCCAGCCCTTGAGGAACGCGACGCACTCCGGGTCGGACAGCTTGAAGAAGTAGTGCTCGGACGACTTCAGCACCGGGGTTGCGCCGGAGAGCGTCGAGTACGGGTTCCTGAGGTCGGTCGGCGCGTACACGCTTGAGCAGTTTTCGCAGGCGTCGCCGTACTGGTCCTTCGTGCCGCAGACCGGGCACTCGCCCTTGATGTAGCGGTCGGCGAGGAACATCCCCTTCACCGGGTCGTAGAACTGCTCGATCGTGCGCGTGTAGACGAGGCCCCGCTCCTTGAGCCGGCGGTAGACGTCCTGCGACAGGACGACGTTCTCGGGCGAATCGGTCGAGTGCCAGTTGTCGAAGGAGATGTGGAAGCCTTCGAGGTAGCGCGGACGCTCCGCGGCGATCCGCGCGACCAGCGCCTGCGGGGTGACCCCCTCGGCCTCGGCCTTCAGCATGATCGGCGCGCCGTGCGCGTCGTCGGCGCCGACGAAATGCACCTCGTGCCCATGCATCCGCTGGAAGCGCACCCAGATGTCGGCCTGGATGTACTCCATGATGTGCCCGATGTGGAACGAGCCGTTGGCGTACGGCAGGGCGGTGGTGACGAAAAGGCGGCGTGGCATCGGCAGATGTTCTTGTAAGTCCCTGAGTTTAGCGTGGATAAACCGCCAAATCGACTCTGCTAGACTCGGTGCACCCCAGGAGTGCACCGATGCCCCTCACCGAAGAGTTCGTTCAATCCGCACTGAAAGAAATCGTCGACCCGAACACCGGGAAGGACCTCGTCGCCACGCGCTCGGCGAGGAACATCAAGGTGTCCGGAGAGGACGTCGCGGTCGACGTCGAGCTTGCCTATCCCGCGAAGACGCAGCTCGAGCCGATGAAGAAGCTCGTATCCCAGAAGCTGCGAGCCCTGCCCGGCGTCGGCGCGGTGAACGTCAAGGTGACGTCGCGGATCGTCTCGCACGCCGTACAGCGTGGCGTGAAGCTCGTCCCCGGGGTCAAGAACATCATCGCGGTGGCGTCGGGGAAGGGCGGGGTCGGCAAGTCGACCACGGCGGTGAACCTCGCGCTCGCGCTCGCGGCCGAAGGCGCCTCCGTGGGCGTGCTGGACGCCGACATCTACGGCCCCTCGCAGCCGACGATGCTCGGCATCACCGGCCGCCCCGAATCGAAGGACGGGAAGACGCTCGAGCCGATGATGGGCCACGGCCTGCAGGCGATCTCGATCGGCTTCCTGATCGACGTCGACACGCCGATGGTCTGGCGCGGCCCGATGGTGACCCAGGCGCTCGAGCAGCTCCTCAAGGAGACGCGCTGGCGCGACGTCGACTACCTCGTCGTCGACCTGCCGCCCGGCACCGGCGACATCCAGCTCACGCTCGCGCAGAAGGTGCCGGTGACGGGCGCGGTGATCGTGACGACGCCGCAGGACATCGCCCTCATCGACGCGCGCAAGGGCTTCAAGATGTTCGAGAAGGTCGGCATCCCGATTCTCGGCGTCGTCGAGAACATGTCCCTGCACATCTGCTCGAAGTGCGGCCACGAGGAGCACATCTTCGGCACCGGCGGCGCGGAGAAGATGTGCAAGGACTACGGCACCGAGCTCCTGGGTGCGCTGCCGCTCGACATCCGCATCCGCGAGCAGGCCGACTCCGGCAAGCCGACGGTGGTGGCCGATCCCGACAGCCGGGTGGCCGAGATCTACCGCGCGATCGCGCGCCGGGTGGCAGTGAAGATCGGGGACCTGCAGCGGGACATGAGCGGGAAGTTCCCGAACATCGTCGTCCAGAACACCTAAGTCAACACTGAGCCTCTACCTCGCACTCAAGACGCTCCACATCCTCAGCTCGACGCTGATCTTCGGCACCGGGCTCGGGTCGGTCTACTACCTCTGGGGTGCGCACAGGGCGCGCGACATCGACGCGCTCAAGCTGACGACGCGGTTCGTGGTCCGGGCCGACTGGCTCTTCACCACGCCCGCGATCGTGATCCAGCCGGCGACCGGTGCCTGGCTGATGCTCATCCTCGGCACCGGTTCGACTCCGTTGGGTTCGCCTGCAGGCGCCGCGCGAATCGTCGGCCCGCTCTGCAACGGTCATTTGACCTAAATCAACGTTCGCTTTCCTTAAGAAGCGGAGATTTCTATAATGTGGAGAGCCAAGGCGGCGCTTCTGAACCAAGCACCAACCCGGCCTATGTACCAAAGGCCACTGGGCCGCGTTCTGAGCATCATTCGCGTCGCGTCGGCTCGTGCTACAAGCGTTCGTCCCGCTCCGTCGCTCATTTTGGAGAACACGCAATGACAAAGCTCCCCAAGAACACCCTCGTCCTCGTCGCTACCGCCGCCCTGGCTGCCGGCTGCGCCAACTGGCACCCTTACCAATCCGAGGAAGTGCGCACCGGAATGGTCTCAGACTGGTACAACCACGTCACGGTCTACACCTTCGACAAGGACACGCCCAATCAAAGCAATTGCGACGCCTACTGCGCGTCGTTCTGGCCGCCGTACCGGCCGGCGCCCGGCGATCGCCCCGCGGGCGACTTCACCGTCATCAAGCGCGCCGACGGCTCGCCGCAATGGGCTTACAAGGGGATGCCGCTTTATACGTACGTCAAGGACACGAAGACCGGCGATAAACTCGGAGACGGCTTCAACGGCGTCTGGCACGTCGTGATCGTGAAGTAGCGCGTCGCAGTCCCCAGTCCGCGGCCGGCACCGCCGCGGCGACCGGAACGAAACGGAGACCCTCCCCGCGAGGGGGGTGTTGCTAGCGGTTGCCGCGTCCGGCCGGCGAGCGGACTCGGAGAGGGGACGCTGGACAGCTCCGTCTCCGGCGCCGGGGACCTGTATCCGCAGGCTTCGCTGCGCTGGAGCCGTGGCGTCCACAACCTCATGACCTACGTGAGGGGTGGAATTCCGGTCGGAGACTACGACCCCAAGCGCCTCGCCAACATTGGCATTGGACACGGCGCCATCGACGGCGGCGCTGGCTACACCTACTTCGATCCGGCCACTGGACGCGAGCTGTCGGCCGTCGCCGGGTTGACCTACAACTTCGAGAACCCGGACACCGATTACCGCAGCGGCCTCGACTTCCATGTCGACTGGGGCGCGTCGCAGTTCCTGTCCAAGCGGCTGCACGTCGGGCTGGTCGGGTACTACTACGACCAGATCACCGCCGACAGCGGTGCTGCCCCGATCCTCGGCGACTTCAAGGCCCGCGTCGCCGCGGTCGGGCCCCAGGTCGGCTATCTCTTCCCGGTCGGAACGTGGCAGGGGTACGTGAACCTGAAGGGCTACTGGGAATTCGCCGCGCAGAACCGCCCCGAGGGCTGGAACGTTTGGCTGACGTTCTCGATCTCGCCGCCCGCGAAGTAAGCTCCTCCGACGGATTGAACCCGGGTGCCCCGGTGCGTAGAATCGCGGCGCCGCGTACAACCTCCCCGGAGCGAGCGATGTCAGTCAAGCCCGACAAGTGGATCCGCCGCATGGCGCGCGACCACGCCATGATCGAGCCGTTCGAGCCCGACCTCGTGCGCGAGGTCGCGGGGCGGAGGGTGGTGTCGTTCGGGACGTCGAGCTACGGCTACGACATCCGCTGCTCGAACGAGTTCAAGCTGTTCACGAATCTAAACTCGACGATCGTCGATCCGAAGAACTTCGACGAGAAGTCGTTCGTCGACGTGAAGGGCGAGTACTGCGTGATCCCGCCGAACTCGTTCGCCCTGGCGCGCACGCTGGAGTACTTCCGGATCCCGCGCGACGTGCTCGTCCTGTGCCTCGGGAAGTCGACGTACGCACGGTGCGGAATCATCGTGAACGTGACGCCGCTCGAGCCGGAGTGGGAAGGGCACGTGACGCTCGAGTTCTCCAACACCACGCCGCTCCCGGCGAAGATCTACGCGAACGAGGGTGTCGCGCAGATCATCTTCCTCGGCGCGGACGAGGTCTGCGAGACATCCTACCGCGACCGCGGCGGGAAGTACCAGGGGCAGAAGGGCGTCACGCTGCCCCGGATCTAGGAGCCCTGCCGCTCGGACAGGAGCGCGTGCACCAGCGCACCGACCGGTCGCGGTCGGGTTCGCTTCGCGAATCCCGCTTCTCCTCAACCGATGTACTGCAGGATCCACAACGACAGTTGCGGCACGTAGGTGATGATCATCAGCGCGCCGACCGCGGCGACGATGAACGGCACCAGGCCCGGGTAGATGCTGGACACGGGTGCCCTGAACACCGCCTGGCCGACGAAGATGTTCACGCCGAACGGGGGCGTGAAGGTCCCGATGCTGAGGTTCATGATCAGGATCACGCCGAAGTGCACCGGGTCGACGCCGATCGCCCTGGCGATCGGGACGAGGAGTGGCGTGAGCACGAGGATCGACGACGCCGTGTCGAGGAACATCCCGACGAGGAGGAGCACCACGTTGATTGCCATCAGCACCGCCCACGGCGGCAGCTCGAGGCTCGTGATGAACGCGGCCAGCGCCTGCGGCGCACCGCCCACGGTCAGCGTCCAGGAGAAGAGGCCGGCCGCGGCGACGATGACGAAGACCTGGGCGGTGAGGTACATCGAGCGCGCGGCCGACTCGAAGATCTCGCGCGGCGTGATCTCGCGATAGACGAGCCCGACCACGATGATCGCGTACACGCACGCCCCGCCCGCCGCCTCGGTGGGCGAGAACACTCCGGCGTAGATCCCGCCGAGGATGAAGACCGGCGCGAGGATCGACCAGACCCCGTCGCGCGTCGCCGCGACGAACTCGGCGAGGTCGAACCGCATCGTGCCGCGCTCGCCGCGGCGGCTGACGTAGTACCAGATGTAGCCGCCGAAGAACGCGGCCAGCACGAGTCCGGGGAAGATGCCGGCGGCGAACAGCTTGACGACCGAGGTGTCGGACGCAGTGCCGTAGAGGATGAAGCCGATCGATGGCGGGATCAGATTGTCGATCGCGCCGGCAGAGATGAGGAGGCCCGACGAGAACCGCTCGCTATAGCCCGCGTCGCGGAGGCGCTGGTAGGTCATCCCGCCGACCGCGGCGACGGTCGCGGCGGTCGAGCCCGAGATCGCGCTGAACACGGTCGCGGTGCCGAGCGCGGTGAAGGGCAGGCTGCCGCGCACGCCGCCGATCATCGACGTCACCCAGCGCACGAGTCGCGCGGATACGCCGCCACGGCCCATCAGGTCGCCGGCGAAGATGAAGAACGGGACCGCGAGCAGCGCGTACTTGTCGATGCTCGCGTACATCACCTGGTGGATCGCCGTCGTCGGGATGCCGGCGAAGAAGGCGAGCACGATGGACGCGGTGGCGAGCAGGATCAGGAAGAACGGGAAGCCGAGCGCAAGCAGGACGAGCGGCATGAGCGCGACCACCCAGCCCACGCCGCGCCTCCTAGAACTTCCCGGTGAGGTACGACCGGATGCGGACGAGGACGGCGAGGACGGTCAGCACGAAGCCGGCGAGCAGCGCGGCCTGCGGGATGGCCTTCGGCACGCCGAGCGCGAGGCTGACCTGCCCCGACTGCGCCATCAGGACGACGACCTGCCAGGACTGCGTGATCACGAAGACGCAGGTGGCGAGCATGATGGCGGTGGTCAGGCCGTTCAGCACGAGTTGCCAGCGGCCGCGGAACTGCGACGAGAAGAGGTCCATGTTCAGATGGGCGCCGTTGTAGGCGATCGCGCCCATTCCGACGAACACCCCCCACACCACGAGGAAGACGAGAACCTCCTCGGCCCAGAAGATCGCCCGGCCGAAGACGTAACGACCCACGACGTTGGCGAAGACGATCGCCACGCCGGCCAGCATCAGCGTGCCGAGGATGCAGTTCGGTGCCGTGACGAACGCGAACCGGGCGAGGCGGCGCATGCGGCCCGCGCTTCCGTTCAGTACTTGCGCGAGGTCGTCGCCAGCGTCTTGTAGAACGAGTTGACCGCGGGATTGTCCTTGGTCACTTCTTCGCCGATGCCGGCGAGAATCTGCCGCACGCGCGCCTGGTCGTCGGCGGGCAACGACACGAACTCGCCGCCCACCTCGGTCCAGCGCTTGCGCATCTGCTCGTCGAGGGCGCGCGACTGCGCCATGAGGCGCGGCTGGAGCTTGTTGCCTTCCTCGATCACCATCTGCCGGAGGTCCGGCGGCAGCTTGGCGAGCCACGGCCGGCTCACCACGCCTACCGACACGATCATGGTGTCGTTGACCTGAGTGATCACCTTGCTGATGTCGTTGAACTTGAGGTTCACGTACACGGCGGTGGCGCTCATCGTCCCGTCGATCACGCCCTGCTGCAGCCCCGGGATCACCTCGGGCAGGTCCATCGGCACGGCGGTGCCGCCGAACTGCTGCATCTTCGCGCGCTCCGCCGCGGTCGCGTTCACGCGCAGCTTCTTGCCCTTGAAGTCGTCGAGCCGGCGCAGCGGCTGCTTGGCAAGGTAGTGCGCGAAGCCGTACGTGAACACCGACACCACCTGGAGCCCCTTGTCGCTGCCGAGGGCGAGGATCTCCTTGTTGACCGCCGGGTCGAGGAGGATCTTCTCCGCCTGCGCCGGATCGCGGAAGAGCACCGGGATGCTGAAGGTGCCGAAGCGCGGGTCGACGCCGGCGAAGAAGTCGGTCGGCGCGCTGACGCCCTCCACCGTGCCGAGCTGCGCCCCCTCGATCAGGCTCGCGATTCCGCCGAGCTGGGCGCGCGGGAAGATCTTCACCTCGATCCGTCCGTTCGATCGCGGCTCGATCGCTTCCTTGTACCAGGTCGCCCACTGGTGCTGGATGTCGTTCACCGTCCCGAACCCGAGCTTCATCGTGAAGTCGGCCGCGGACGCGGGCGCCGCGAGCGCGCCGAGGACCAGCCCGGCGGCGGCGAGCGAGCGGATTGCGAGTGCAGTGCGTGGCATTAGCGTCTCCTCCTCCTGATCCCGCCCTTGATCATCCGTCTTGCTCCGCGCGCGCCCGGGGCGGCCGGGCCTGCGGCACTACCAGACGAGGTCGCCCTCGCGGATGAGCATCATGCACCCTTCGTCCTCGGTATACGGCGCGTGCGGGACGCCGATCGGCATCCGGAACCAGATGCCCGGCGTGTACGCGGTGTACTCGTCCTTGAGGCAGCCCTTGACGATCAGGGTCTCCTCGCCGATCGCGTGATTGTGCGTCGGGATCTTCTTTTGCGGATGGACGAATCCGAACCGCGAGGTCTCGATGCCGTGCATGTCGCGGTACAGGTGCAGGACATCCGCGCCGCGGTGCGGGAACGGCGTCCACGGCGTCGTCTTGGCGTCGATCACCATACGCTCGTCGGGCTGCTTCGGGCGGATCGGCACGCGCCACTTCACGTACAGCACGCAGCCGGTCCGCGAGCTCGGCGTGTGCCGCGCGCCGGCCGGGTTGCGGATGAACGTGTGCTGGCCGTACTCGCCGTGCCCGTCCGAATAGGTGCCGTCGAGGACGAAGACGTCCATCCGCGTCTCGAGCACTTCGGTCGGCATGCTGGCGTTCGGCTCGAAGTTGAGCAGCGCGGTCTCGCGGCCCTTCTTGGGGTCGATCACCCGCTCGAGCACCTTGCGCGAGACACCGGCGTGCTCGGTGGGCTCCCAGGGCATGTTGTTCGTATCCAGCATCACGACCTTGTCCGGATCCGCGTTGACCTGCGCGCGCGCCTGCATGGCCTCCTCCCTCCCGCTGGATAAACCGCGAAAATTACGATAGGCTAGTTTTCGATCGATTGTCAATTGAAAGATCGGTAGTCCGTTCGCCACCGCTGGAGGCCGAGGCCGATGTCCGACGAGGAACCGAAGATCGCGCAGAAAGGCCCCTACCGGGTCGAGTTGATGGCCACGTACCGGTACGGCTGGTGCGCCTGCGGCCTGAGCAAGTCGCAGCCGTTCTGCGACGGCTCGCACACGATGACGAAGACCGGCATCCAGCCGGTGATCTGGACCCACGACAAGGACGAGACCGTCTCGCTCTGCGGCTGCAAGCGGACCGGCAACCGGCCGTACTGCGACAGCACCCACAGAAAGCTCTGACGGGCGGGGGCGGGGAGCGAGCACAGTGACCAAGCCGCTGGAGCACGCCGTGGTGGAAAACGTCGCCGCCGACGCGCAGGCGGGCGTGACGCTCGCGACCGCGATCAGCGACCGCATCCGGTCCGAGATCCTGAGCGGGAAGAAGAAGCCGGGTACGAAGCTCCGGCTCGACGAGATCAAGGCGGAGTTCGGCGTCAGCTGGAGCCCGATCCGCGAGGGGCTCTCGCGGCTGCTGGCAGAGGGGCTTGTCACGACCGAGGACCAGCGCGGGTTCCGGGTCGCGCCGGTCTCGCAGGCGCATCTCGCCGACATCATCGGCACCCGCGCCGCGCTCGAGAGCATGGCACTGCGGGCCTCGATCGAGCACGGCGACGACGCGTGGGAGGCGGACCTCCTCTCGGCCCACCACCGGCTGAGCAAGTTCGAGACGCGGCGGTGGGAGGGGCGCGAGCTTGACCAGTGGGAGGTGTGGCACCGCACGTATCACGACGCCCTGATCCGCGGTTGCGGCTCGCCAATCCTGCTGCAGTTCTGCAACATGCTCCACGACATGAACTACCGCTACCGGCGGCTGTTCCTGACCACGCACGAGCCCGACCGCGACGTCGCCGCGGAGCACCGCGCGATCGCCGACGCGACGCTCGCGCGCGACGTGGACAAGGCGTGCCGGCTGCTCGAGAGCCACATCGAGCGCACCGGGCGCAACATCCTGCAGTCGATGTCGGACTAGGCGGCGGCGCGGCGGACCGCGCGGCACCCGGACGCTGCCAGACGAGACACCAGCGTGAGCCGCAAGCCCGTATTCGTGTCCGCGGCGGCGACGGCGGCGGTGCTCGACTGGGGCGAGATGATCCGGGCGGTGCGCGCGGCCTATTCCGTCCCGCACCCGCCGCAGACGAGCGTCCGGGCCGTCGCCCGCGGCAACGGCACTTCGATCCGCGGCCTCGTCTCGGCTCCGCCGTCGACGAGCTGCATGGGCGCGAAGGTGTTCGGCGTCGCGCGGGCGCGCCAGGTCACCTACCTCCTGCCGCTCTTCGATCAGGAAACGGCCGAGCTGGTCGCGCTCGTCGACGCCCTGCACATCACGGCGCTGCGGACCGCGGCGACCTCGGCGGTCGCGGCCGACCAGCTCGCGCCGCGGCGTCCGTCGACGCTCGGCGTGCTCGGGAGCGGCGCCGAGGCCCAGGCGCACGTCCGGGCGCTCGCCGCGGTACGCACGCTGCGGAGTGTGCGGCTCTTCAGCCCGAACCCCGCGAACCGGGAGCGCGCGGCGCAGACGCTCGAGCGCGAGCTCCGCGTGCCGTGCGCGGCGGTCGCGAGCGCCGCCCACGCGGTGGCCGGCGCGGACATCGTCGTCGCCGCGGCGCGCTCCCGCGACGAGACGCCGATCCTCGACGGCGCCTGGCTCGCGCCAGGCGTGCTCCTCGTGTCGGTCGGGTCGACGGTCCCGGAGCAGCGCGAGCTCGACGTCCGCTCGATCGAGGTCTGCGACCTCATCGTCTGCGACGCGGTCCACGAGGTCGTGAACGAGACCGGCGACTTCCTGGCGGCGAAGGCGGCGGGCGTGGCGTTCGAGGACAAGCTCGCGACGCTCAACGACCTCGTCGCCCACAAGGTGGACGCACGCGTCGCGGCCGCCCGGCAGCCGATGTACAAGTCGGTGGGTGCCGCGATCCAGGACGTCGTGATCGGCGAGATGGCCTACCGCGCGGCGGTCGAGCTCGGCCTCGCCCCGGAGCTCGAGGCGCGCCTCGAGGTCAAACACCTGTAACCGGAGGGAAGCGCATGGCACGGTACAAGCGGCACGAGGCGCGCGAATGGGCGCGCGAGCACCTGCGGGGAGTGGCGAACGTCGTGATCCCCTCGTACGCCCGCGACCTCAAGCGGCTGAACGAGAAGGGCATCCGCCACGACGTCCGGCTCGAAATCGAGTACGGGTTCGCCGGAACGCTGATGGTCTCGGAAGTGGCGATCACGCTCGACGAGTACCGTCAGTTCTTCGAGTGGGCGGCGGACGAGGCGAAGGGTCGCCTGATGCTGATCCACCACGCGAGCTGGAACGACCTCGAGGAGAACATCGAGGCGGTGCGGATCGCCGAGGCAAACGGCGCCGAGCTGGTCCTGTTGTCTTACCCGCCAAATTTCTACCCGACGTCGGCGCAAGACATCTACGACTACACGCGCGCCTTCTGCGACGCGACCAGCCTCGCGGTCATGCTGTTCCCGGTGCCGCTCTGGGGATTCGACCGCGTGCACCCGGCGGACATCGAATCGGCGGTCATCCGGCGGCTGATCAGCGATTGCCCGAACGTCGCCGCGGTCAAGGCCGAGGGCGGCATGCCGAGCATCATGGGGTTCGTGGAGTGCCACCGCCTCTTCGGCAAGGAAATCGTCGTCACCTGCCCGCTCGAGGCCGACATGGTGCCGCTCGCGCAGCTCGCGCCGATGCAGTTCAGCGGGACGAGCAACACCGAGTACTTCGGGCCGACGATTCCGCGGATCTTTCGCCTCCTCCAGGAGAAGCAGTACGACGAGGCGACGCGCCTCTACTGGCAGATCCACCCCGCGCGCAAGGCCAACCAGGCCGCCAACGCGTACGTGTCGCAGACCCTCTTCCTGCACCGCATGCTCTGGAAGTTCCAGGGCTGGCTCAACGGCTTCAACGGTGGGCCGCTCCGCCGCCCGACGATGCGGCTTAACGACGGGCAGATGAACATGCTCCGCCAGGGCCTCGAGAAATCCGGCATCAAGCCGACTGCGGATCCGAACGGCGCGTTCTTCGTCGGGCGACACTCGGCCTGAACCCGGCGCGCGGCTCGCGCGCCGGGCAAATTCCCTGCCCGCTCTATTGACCCCCCCGGGGGTGGGGTATATAGTCGCGCGCACATCGTTGGGCCGAAAGGCTTTTTTCCGGGGCCGCGAGGCCTTTTTTCTTTGGCGGTACGGGCCGTCACAAGAGGAGAGGAGGTCATCATGACAGGCGAGAGGAAGTCGTACGGGGTCGAATTCTTCGACCGCGACGTACCCGTGACCTAGCTGTCCGCACCCCGGAGACCTTGATGCCCGTTCGAGCTGTCGCACCCAGGAAGACCACCCCGACCCGCGCCCGGGCGCCACAGCGGCCCGAGCAACTCTTCGACACCCACCCCGAGACGAGCCTCGACCTCGAGCTCGTCCGCGCCGCCGCCAGGGACCGCTACGACCGGCCGTTCCTGCTGATCGACACCCGGATCATCCGCGAGAAGACGCGCCGGTTCGTCGCGGCGATGCCGCGCGTGCGGCCGCACTACGCGGTGAAGGCGAACCCCGACCCATGGGTGCTGCGCGTGCTGATCGAGGAGGGCACCGGCTTCGAGATCGCGTCCACCGCGGAGCTCGATCTCCTGCTCGGGCTCGGCGTGCCGGCGGCGCAGGTCTTCTACTCGAACCCGATGAAGTCGCGCGAGTGGATCGGCTACGCCGCCGCGAAAGGCGTCGAGTGGTTCGTGGTCGACGCGGTCGAGGAGCTGCGCAAGGTGCACGCGGTCCGGCCGGAGGCGAAGCTGTACCTGCGCATCGACACGCCCAACATCGGCGCGGACTGGCCGCTCGCGGGCAAGTTCGGGGCGCACGCGGCCGAGATCCCGGACATCGTCGCGGCCGCGGCGAGCCTCGGTGCAAACCTGGCCGGCGTCACGTTCCACGTCGGCTCCCAGTGTCGCAACCCAGAAAACTGGCGGGTCGGCATCGAGAAGGCGCGCGCGGTGTTCGACCAGATGATCGCGGCGGGCCTGAGCCCGAGCCTGCTCAACATCGGCGGCGGCTTCCCGGTGCGGCACGTGAAGCCGATCCCCTCGATCGAGGTCATCGGCGAGGTCGTGAACCGCGCGCTCGAGGCGTTCCCGCCGGAGATCGAGGTGATCGCCGAGCCGGGACGTTACCTGGTGTCCGACGCCGGCTACTTCGTGTGCCGCGTCGTCGGCACCGCGACCCGCAACGGCACGCGCTGGATGTACTGGGACGCCGGCCTCTTCGGCGGGATCATCGAGACCGCCGAGGGCCTCAAGTACAAGCTCCGCACCGACCGTGCCGGGCCCGATGTGAAATGGACGATCGCCGGGCCGACCTGCGACTCCGTGGACGTCATCCTGCGCGACGAGGAGCTGCCGGCCGACCTGCAGGACGGCGACTTCGTCTACATCCGGAACGCCGGCGCGTACACGACTGCGTACGCGTCGTGCTTCAACGGCTTCCCGCTGCCCGAGGTGAGGGTGCTGTAGCGCCCGCGCAGGTCGGTCGATGCAGTTCCAGCCGGCCGACCCCGCGTTCGAAGCCCGCGTCCGCGCGAGCTTCGAACGGCAAGCGGCGATGAAGCTGATCGGCGCGGCGCTCGCGCGCGTCGCGCCGGGCCTCGCGACGATCGAGCTGCCGTATCGTGCGGACCTCACCCAGCAGCACGGTCTCGTCCACGGCGGGATCGTCGCGATGATCGGCGACAACGCCGCAGGCTACGCGGCCTACACGCTGTTCCCCGCGGACAGCTCGATCCTCACGGTCGAGTTCAAGCTCAATCTCATCGCCCCTGCCGATGGCGAGCGGCTCGTCGCGACCGGCCGGGTGAAGAAGCCGGGGCGCACGCTCACGATCTGTGAGTTCGAGGTCGTCGCGCACAAGGGCGCACGCGCGACCGTCTGTGCTCTCGGGCTCGAGACCTTGATCTGCCTCGCCGGAAAGCGGGACACCCCCGGCGGCCAGGACGGCTAACGGGCGCGCTCGTAGGTCACGAACGCAAACCCCGCGCCCGGCTCCCGGGCGGTCTCGCGCCAGTCGGCGGGGTCGAACGCGGGGAAAAGGGCGTCGCCCGCGTAGTCGGCATCGATCAGCGTGAGGTGCAGCCGGTCGGCGCGCGGCAACGCGGCAGCATAGAGCTCGGCGCCCCCGATCACGAACGCTTCCGGCGCGTCGCCCGCCAGCGCGATCGCGTCGGCGAGCGAATGCACGACTTCGCATCCAGGCCAGCTGGCATCGGGTTGGCGCGTGACGACGATGTTGCGTCGCCCGGGGAGCGGTCGGCCGATCGATTCGTGCGTCTTGCGACCCATGATCACCGGGGCGCCCATCGTGAGCCGCTTGAAGCGCTTGAGGTCCTCCGGGAGATGCCAGGGGAGGCGGTTGCCCGCGCCGATCACACGGTTGCGGGCGAGCGCTGCGACGAGCGAGACGATGGGCATGTCTCAGGGGGCCAGCCGCGCCGGCGGCGGCACCTGTATCATGGGGCGATCGATTATAGGGTGCGCTCCCGCCGGCATTGAAGTTCGCCAACTTCTACTACCCGAAGTCGTTCCTGAAGCTGCTGCTGATCGGCTTCGTCGTCGTCGCCGCGCCGCTCGTCGTGGCGCTGGTGAACGCGGCGCTATCGATGCAGCGGCTGGCGAGCATGAGCGAGAGCGCGGTCGACCAGGCGGCGCAGGCGGCGCGCAGCTCGCGGCTGCTGATGGAGCAGGCGCTGTCGATGGAGCGCGTCGTCCGCCAGTACGTGATCCTCGACGACGCCGGACTGCTCGACGACTACGCCAAGATCCGCGGCAACTTCAAGCGCACGACGAGCGAGCTCTCGCTCCTGCCGCTCGACGAGCTGCAGCTCTCCGAGCTGAACCGGACCATCGACAAGGAGCAGGCGCTCTACGAGGCGCTGTCCACCCAGCCGGCGCAGGCCGCCGACCGCCGCAAGCTGATCGAGGGGTACGTGGACCTCTCGGGCCTCGCGAAGAACGTCCTGAACGAGTCCAACCTGCTGATCGACCGCGAGGTGGACCGGATGCGCGCGACGGCGGCGGCGACGCAGCGCGCGCTCTTCGTCGAGCTCGCGGCGGCGTTTCCGCTCGGCCTCGCGATCGCGGCGCTCTTCGCGTTCCTGATCGCGCGCCCGATCCGCCAGCTCGACCGCGCGATCCGCCGGCTGGGCGCCGGCGATTTCGCCGCCGCGCTCGACGTGCAGGGGCCCGCCGACCTGGAGTACCTCGGCGAGCGCCTCGAGTGGCTGCGGCGGCGGCTCGCGGCCGTCGAGGAGCAGAAGGCGCGGTTCCTGCGGCACGTCTCGCACGAGCTGAAGACGCCGCTCACCGCGCTGCGGGAGGGCTCGGAGCTGCTCGCCGACGGCTCCGCCGGGCCGGTGACGCGCGAGCAGCGCGAGATCGTGTCGATCCTGCAGTCGAACAGCGTGCACCTGCAGCGACTGATCGAAGACCTGCTCCACTACCAGCGCGCGGTCGCCGGGGTCGAGCAGCTCAGGCTCGCCAAGGTGGATCTCGCGGCGGTGGCCCAGGGCGCGATCGACGGGCAGAAGCTCAACGCGGCCGGGCGCTCCATCGCCTTCGCGCTCGACGCCAAGCCCGCGCCGCTCCTCGGCGACGACGAGAAGCTGCGCGTCGTCCTCGACAACCTGTTGTCGAACGCGGTGAAGTACTCGCCCGAAGGCGGAACGGTGCGCGTCGAGGTCGCGCCGCGCGCGCGCGACGTCGCGCTCGAGGTCGCCGACGAAGGGCCGGGCGTGCCGGAGAGCGATCGGGAGAAGGTGTTCGACTGGTTCTTCCAGGGCGAGCGGCCGGCGGGCGCGCGCGTGAAGGGGAGCGGGCTCGGGCTCGCGATCGCGCGCGAGTTCGCCGTCGCGCACGGCGGCACCCTCGAGGCCCTTGCGGGACCGGGCGGGCGGTTCCGCCTCGTGCTGCCGCAGGTCGCATCGCGGAACGAGGCGGCCGCGTGAAGCGCCTCGCGGCATTGGCCGTGATCGTCCTCGCCGGCTGCACGGCGGTGCAGCCGCCGGCGCCGGTGACGACCGTACCTAGCCAGCCGCCCGCCCCCTCCGTGCCCGCGCCGGCCACGCCTGCTCCGCCGCCGCCCGCGCCGACCGTCGAAGCAGAGGAGGCGCGCCAGGTAGCGGAGCTTCTGAGTTACTATCAGCGCGTGGCAGGCCTCGGTCTGGAAGACCAGAAGCGCGAGCTTGCGACCGCGACGCAGGTCTTCAACCGCGAGCGCTCGAACGCAAGCCGCGTGCGCCTTGCGCTGGTGTACGCGATTCCGGGTACCGCATTGCAGGACGACGCCCGCGCCGCCCAGCTGCTCGAGCCGATCGCCTCGGGCAACGGCGCGCTCCGCCAGTTCGCCGGTCTCGTGCATGCCCAGGTCGCCGACCGGCTGAAAGCCCAGAAGCGCGCCGATCAGCTGAAGGACCAGGTCGAGCAGCTGCGTGCGATCGAGAAGCAGCTCATCGAGCGCGGAGGCCAGACGCCCCCGCCGCGAAAACCATGAACCGGCGGACGCGCTCGTTCGCGGCACGGCCGGTACTGACGGGGATCCGCAAAGGGGGGGACATACGAGGGGGCTCGCCCCCTTCGCGTACGAGGGCTTAGTACCGCGCATGAACGCCAACCCGATGCAGAAGACGGTTCTTGTCGTCGACGACGACCCCGACCTCCTGAAACTCCTTGCGCTGCGGCTGACCGCCGCCGGCTACTCGGCGCAGACGGCCGAGAGCGGCGAGCGCGCGCTCGCCGTGATCGCGGTGTCCCGCCCGGACGTCGTGGTCACCGACCTCAAGATGGGGGGCATGGACGGTCTTGCGCTGTTCGAGGCGATCCAGCGCACCGCGCCGACCCTGCCGGTGATCATCCTCACCGCGCACGGCACGATCCCGGAGGCGGTCGACGCCACCCGGCGCGGCGTCTTCGGGTTCCTGCCGAAGCCGTTCGAGTCGCGGGAGCTGCTCGCGCAGGTCGAGCAGGCACTGAAACTCTCGTCGTCGTCCCCGGCCGGCGCGGCGGAGGCATGGCGTGCGGGGATCGTCACGGCGAGCCCGCAGATCGAGGACCTGCTGCGGCGGGCGCGGCTGGTGGCGCAGTCGGACGCGAGCGTCCTGATCGTCGGCGCGAGCGGCGCCGGCAAGGAACTGCTCGCCCGCGCGATCCACCGCGCCGGGAAGCGCTGCGACGCGCCGTTCGTCGCGGTGAACTGCGCGGCGATCCCCGAGCCGCTCCTCGAGAGCGAGCTCTTCGGCCACCGCAAGGGCGCGTTCACCGGCGCGACCTACGACCACAAGGGCCTCTTCCAGTCGGCCGACGGCGGCACCGTGTTCCTCGACGAGATCGGCGACATGCCGGTCGCGCTGCAGGTGAAGCTCCTGCGCGCGCTGCAGGAGCGCGAGGTGCGGCCGGTGGGCGCCACCCAGTCGGTGCCGGTAGACGTGCGGATCGTGTCGGCGACGCACCGCAATCTCGAGGAGCGGGTCGCGCGGGGGGAGTTCAGGGAGGACCTGTACTACCGGCTCAACGTCGTGTCGTTCACGGTCCCGGGGCTCGCCGAGCGGCGCGAGGACATCGTGCCGCTCGCGCAGCACTTCCTCGCGGCGACCGCCGCGCGCTACGGCAAGGACGTGCGCGCGTTCGCGCCCGAGGCGCTGGAGCTCCTGATCGCCGCGCCGTGGCCGGGGAACGTGCGCCAGCTCGCGAACGCAGTCGAGCAGGCGGTCGCGCTCGCGACCTCGCCGATCCTGCCGGCGGCGCTGGTCGCCGCGGCGCTCAAGAGCGAGCCGGTCGGCCTGACGCCGCTCGACGAGGCGAAGCGCGCGTTCGAGCGCGACTATCTCGTGCGCATCCTGCGGCTCACGCGCGGCAACGTCTCCCAGGCGGCGCGGCTCGCGCAGCGCAACCGCACCGAGTTCTACAAGCTGCTCGAGCGCCACCAGCTCCAGCCGGGCATGTTCAAGGGGGACAAGCGCGAGCGCGGCACCCTGAGCGTCGAGCGATGAGCGGCAGCCGCGGTGTCGTGATCCTGGCGGTCGTCCTCGCCGCCGGGTGTGCGAGCGATGCGAACCTGCGGCCCGGCGCGCAGAACCCTTCCACGGTGACGAGCTCGGTCAATCTCTCGGGCTTTCCGCCGGAGTTCAGGCGCGGGTTCAGCGACGGGTGCGCGGCCGTCCGTGCGAGCGAAACCGCGCAGCGGCCGAAGGGCGAAGCGCAGTACGTCGCAGGCTGGCAGGACGGGTTCGACTACTGCAAGCCGCGCAAGTAGCGAGCATCGAGTGTCGTTTTGTAGCGACACTGCGATCCAGAGCGAAATCCTATCGGATTCCTACCGGCCGTCGTGGCTGGGCGACAATGCGTACCCGAGTCCCGGGCGCAGAGCATTGATTCCCTTCGAATTGTTGGTGCTGGCACGGCGGTTGCAACCGAGTGGCTTGAAACGAAGGAGCTGCAATGGTTACGACGGTGCGCACCCGGCCGCAACTGCTCGTTGCCGGCACCGTGGCCTCGGTCGCGCTGCTCGGATTGGGCGCGCTCGTCGTGCTCACCCCGGCGCGAAGCCCGGAGCGATCCGAGGCAGCATCGGCAAAGGGGCCCGATGCAGCGCCGAGGCTCGCCGGCGGTTCGTCCTGCGCGAGCTGCGGCACGGTCGAGGCGATCCGGTCCGTCGTCGTGGCGAGCGGAGCGGACGGCACGAAACGCACGGTCTATCGCATCACGGTGCGCATGGACGACGGTTCCTTCCGGACCCTGTCGCAGGCGCTGCCCCCGTCGGTGGCGGTGGGCGAAGCGGTCAGGATCACCGACGGCGCCGTAGTGAGGCCGCCGCCGCAGGACGCGAAAGGGTAACCACGGCGCGACGCGCGCCCGGACAACAACACGATCACATCGTCCCCGGGAGAGCTCTCCCCGAGCAAGGTTCAGTTCACAGAGCTCTCCATTCAGGCCCGCTCCCCTCCCCGCGGGCCTTTCTTTTTTTGGCGGGTCAGGATCGGTGCTTCGCGAGCTCGCCGCGCAGGCGGGCGCGGAGGGCCTCCTCGGTTTCGTCGGCACCGTCCGCCGGCGAAGCGAGGAACGCTTCCAGCCCGCGAACATCCGCCCGATGCGTCTCCAGCCAGTTCAGCCGGCCGTAGATCGCCGCGCGCTGCTCGAGGAGGGCGGCGAGGTGCTGGTCGCAGCGCGCGATCGGAGTCGGGTAGCGGGTGATCTCCTCGTTCAGCCGCTTCGCCCGTTGCTCGAGATGGGCCTCGAGCTCGGCCCGGAGCGCCCGGACCTCGCCTGCACCCGCCCCGGCCACCTTCGCGCTCGAAGCCGTCGGCGCGGGTGCCATTGCGGCTACTTCGGAGTCCGGCGCCTCGTCGCCTATCCGTAGAGCCATGAAACGTCTCCTTTCGAAATGTCCGATCCGGTAGCCGGATCTTGATAACGGCACCCCGTCCGGTCCTTGCGCGAGCCGCCGCCAGGACGGCGGATTTCGCGACTAGACCGCGATCGGTGCCTTGATGGCAGGGTGCGGGTCGTAGCCTTCCAGCGTGAAATCCCCGTACTCGAAGCCGAAGATGTCCTTCACCGCCGGGTTGAGCCTGAGCCGCGGGAACGGCCGCGGCGTGCGCGTGAGCTGCTCGCGCGCCTGCTCGAGGTGGTTGAGATACAGGTGCGCATCGCCCAACGTGTGCACGAACTCGCCCGGTTTCAGGCCCGTTACCTGCGCGACCATCAGCGTCAGGAGCGCGTAGGACGCGATGTTGAACGGCACGCCGAGGAAGATGTCGGCGCTGCGCTGGTAGAGCTGGCAGGAGAGCCGCCCCTCCGCGACGTAGAACTGGAAGAGGGCGTGGCACGGCGGGAGCGCCATGCGGTCGACGTCGGCCGGATTCCAGGCGGTGACGATGTGCCGTCGCGAGTCGGGTTTGGTGCGGATCGACTCGACCACCTTCGCGATCTGGTCGATCGTGCCGCCGTTGCGGTCGGGCCAGTTGCGCCACTGATAGCCGTAGACCGGCCCGAGGTCGCCGTCCGGGCCGGCCCACTCGTCCCAGATCGTCACGCCGCGCTCCTGCAGCCAGCGCACGTTCGTGTCGCCGCGCAGGAACCAGAGCAGCTCGTAGACGATCGACTTCATGTGGAGCTTCTTCGTCGTGAGCAGCGGAAAGCGGTCGGCGAGGTCGAACCGCATCTGCCAGCCGAACACCGATCGCGTCCCGGTCCCGGTGCGGTCGCTCTTGGCGTGCCCATGCTCGAGCACGTGCCGCACGAGCTGCAGGTAGGCCGTTTCCATCGCGGAAAGTATAGCGTCGATGCGACGGCCGCTCTTCCCCTTTGCGGGTAGGGGAAAGGCCTGCGCGCGATCCTTCAGTGGGCGATGAAGTTGAAGAGCTCTCTCGCCGACTGGAACCGGCCGTCCGGGCGCTTCGCGAGCAGGCGGTCGAGGATCGGCTGATAGCCGCCGAGCCGCTTCGGCAGTCGCGGAATCTGGCCGTGGACGTGCTGGTAGGCGAGCGACGAGGCGTTGTCGCCCTCGTACGGGAGCTTGCCGGTCAGCATCTCGTACAGGATCACCCCGGTGGAATAGAGATCGCCGCGCGCGTCGTGCGGCTGCCCGAGGCACTGCTCGGGGCTCATGTAGAGCGGCGTGGCCATCACCATGCCCTTCTGCGTGAGCGTGGTCGTGGCGTCGAGCTCGCGCGCGAGCCCGAAATCGAGGATCGCGAGGCGGTGGTTCGCGCGGAACATGATGTTCTGCGGCTTGAGATCGCGGTGCACGACGCCGGCGGTGTGGACCGCGTCGAGCGCTTCGGCCATCTGCACCAGGATCTTGAGCGCGCCCATCGAGCTGATCCCCTTCTGGATGCGCTGCGAGAGATCGCCGCCGGGGAAGTACTCCATCGCGAGCCACGGGTTGTCGGAGGCGAACCCCTGGTCGAAGATCATCACCACGTGCTCGTTCTGGATGCGCTGGATGATCTTGTACTCGCGCACGAAGCGCGCCTGCGACTGCGGGTCGCGCGCGAGCCGGGTGTCGAGCATCTTCAGCACGAGCTGCAGGCCGTCGGCATCGCGCTCGGCGAGATACACGCGCGACATCCCGCCCTCGCCGATCTTGCGCAGCACGCGGTAGCCGGGCACGTCGGACTTGTCCGCCCCGGCCGGCTGGCCGATCTCGCCGACCTTGAGCTGCTGGGTCAGCCCGAGCGTGTCGCGCGAGATCTCGACCGACTCGATCATCGCCTCCTTGATCGCCATCGCGAGGCGGATCGGCGTGAGGTCGGGTTTCTTCAGATAGTCGGCGGCGCCGGCCTTCACCGCCTTCACCGCCATGTCCTCGCCGCCGGTGTCGGAGAGCACCAGCGTCGGCGGCACGTGCCCTTCGGCGCGGAACTCGGCGAGCCACTCGAGCCCGTCCGCGCCCGCGCCCGGGGCGTCGTCGAGCAGGAGCGCGTCGTACCGGCGCCAATCGAAGCCGACCGCCGGCTTGCCCTGCGCCGCGGGGTCCCAGAGCGTCAGCTCCGCGTCCGGCATCGCGGCCGCGAGATACTGGGTCACGCGGCTGCGAAACTCCGGGGAGTCGTCGATGACGAGGACGCGCATGCGCTCGGCGATAAGGTTGGCGGCGGCTCGTTCGATCATAGACCCTTCCGGGGCCCCCTCTCCGGCGGGACGAGCCAAAGTGTGACGGCTACCGCAATCGCGAAGAGGACGTACGCCACGGTAAACACCCACTCCGGCAGATCGTGGTAGAGGAGCCGGCTCACCCAGCGTCCGACGAAGCTCGGCCCCTCGGGGCCCGCGTGCCGGAGGGCGTTCTCCCACACCGTCAGCGGGCAGGCGATACCCGCGAGCGCCTCGACTGCGACGAACGCGATCGCCGCGAGATGCGCATAGCGGAACGCACGATTGCGGACCCAGCGCCAGCCGCGCACGCCGCCGACGAGGACGAGCGCGAAGCCGAGGACGACGAAGAGGACGAACGCGAAGTGGACGACGAGGATCGCGTCGGCGAGCATCTGCTCGCTCGTTGCGATACGAGGGCGCTACGGCGTCGGCCCCGTGGCGCGCGGACGCGCCGGGTCGGCGATCCACTCGCTCCAGGACCCCGGATACAGCCGGCTGCCGGCGAGCCCGGCGATCTCCATCGCGAGCAGGTTGTGGCAGGCGGCGACTCCCGACCCGCACGAATGCACGACCGCCTCGGGCGCGGTCTGCCCGAGGAGCGCCCGGAACTCCTCACGGAGCCGCGCGGGCGGCTTGAACGCGCCGCCGTCGAGGTTCTCGCGGACGAAGCGGTTCAACGCGCCGGGGATGTGCCCGGCGACCGGATCGATCGGCTCGGATTCGCCGCGGTAGCGCTCGCCCGAGCGTGCATCCACGAGCCTCATTCCAGGCGCGCGGAGCCCTGCCACAACGCCTCCGGCATCGACGGCGAGCGGGCGGAGCCGCGGCTCGAACCGCGCCGCCGTCGTACGCGGCAGTTCGGCGGTGACCGGACGCTCCTCGCGCAGCCATTTCCCGAGGCCGCCGTCGAGCACGGCGGCCGCATCGTGACCGAGCCAGCGCAGCATCCACCACAGGCGCGATGCATTCACCCCGCCTTGCGCGTCGTAGGCGACGACCTGGGTGTCCGGCCCGACGCCGGCGGCGCCGAGCTTCGCCGCGAAGACGGCCGGATCCGGCAACGGGTGCCGGCCGTTCCGTCCCGTCGTCGGACCGGCGAGGTCCTCGTCCATGTGCATGAACCGCGCGCCCGGGACGTGCGCCTGCAGATACTCGGCGCGCCCCAGTCCGGGTTGTGCGAGATCGTGCCGGCAGTCGAAGACGACCCACCGCGGATCGTCGAGGTGCCGGGCAAGCTCGTCGGTAGTGACGAGGGTCGTGAACATCGCGTGCCGACTATAGCAGGACCGCGCGATAATCCGGCTCGGGAAGGGAAAGGGCCTGCCATGAACGAGATCGCGCCGAAGAACGTCCAGGCACTCGACGTCAACCTCGAGGCGTACTGGATGCCGTTCTCCCACAACCGGTACTTCAAGCGGCATCACGAGCGCCGGTTGCTCGCCTCGGCGAAGGGCGCGTACTACACCACCGTCGAGGGACACCGGCTCTTCGACTGTCTCTCCGGGCTGTGGTGCATCGGCCTCGGCCACGGCCACCCGCGGATCGCCGCCGCGCTCAAGGCGCAGTTCGAGACGATGGACTACAGCCCGGCGTTCCAGATGGGTAGTCCTGAGACCTTCCGTCTCGCCGAGCGCATCGCGGGGATGGCACCGGCCGGGCTGGACCACGTGTTCTTCGTCAACTCCGGCTCCGAGGCGGTCGACACCGCGCTCAAGATCGCGCTCGCGTATCACCGCGTCCGCGGCGAAGCCGGACGCATCCGCTTCGTCGGCCGCGAGCGCGGCTATCACGGCGTCGGCTTCGGCGGGATCTCGGTCGGCGGGATGGTCGCGAACCGCAAGATGTTTCCGTCGGCCCAGCTCGTCGGCGTCGATCACCTGCCGCATACGCTGAACCTCTCCGAGATGGCGTTCTCGCGCGGGCAGCCGAAGTGGGGCGCGCATCTCGCCGACGATCTCGCGCGCATCGTCGCGCTGCACGACGCCTCGACGATCGCGGCCGTCGTGGTCGAGCCGATGCAGGGCTCGGCCGGTGTCATCGTGCCCCCGGTCGGCTATCTCGAGCGGCTGCGCGAGCTCTGCACGCAGCACGGCATCCTCCTCGTGTTCGACGAGGTGATCACCGGCTTCGGCCGCATGGGCGCGGCGTTCGCGGCCGAGCGCTTCGGCGTCGTACCCGACATGATCGTGTTCGCGAAGGGCGTCAACAACGGCGCGGTGCCGCTCGGCGGCGTGATCGTCCGCAAGGAGATCTACGAAGCGTTCATGACCGGCCCCGAGCACCTGGTCGAGTTCTTCCATGGCTACACCTATTCCGGACATCCGATGGCGGTCGCCGCCGCACACGCGACGCTCGACGTGCTCGAGGAGGAGGGGACGTTCGCGCGGGCGCGCGCGCTCGAGCGCGTGCTCGAGGACGCGATGCACTCGCTCAAGGGCGAGCCGGGCATCCTGGACATCCGCAACCTCGGGCTCGCCGCCGCCGTCGATCTCGAGCCGATCGCGGGTCAGCCGGGCGTGCGCGCGCTCAAGGTCTTCGAGCAGGGCCTGCGGGAAGGGCAGCTCCTCCGCTTCACCGGCGACACGATCGCCGTCGGCCCGCCCTTCATCTCGACCGAGCAGGAGCTCGCCCGGATGGTCGACGGGATCCGAACCTCCATTCGCGCTGCACGGTAACGGCCATGAACGACACGACGACGCGCGAAGCGGGTCCGCTTGCCGGACTGCACATCGACGGCGACCGGTTGTGGCGGTCGCTGATGGATCTCGCGGCGATAGGTGCGACGCCCCTCGGCGGCGTGCGGCGCATCGCGCTTACCGACCTCGACCGGCAGGGGCGCGACCAGGTCGTCGCGTGGTTTCGCGCCGCCGGGCTCGAGGTGCGGGTCGATCCGATCGGCAACATCTTCGGACGCCGTCCCGGCCGCGATGCGAAGCGTCCGCCGGTGGTCGCCGGGAGCCACATCGACACCCAGCCCTCGGGCGGGAAGTTCGACGGCAACTACGGCGTGCTCGCGGGGCTCGAGGTCGTGCGCACGCTGAACGATCGCGGCATCGCGACCGAGGCGCCGATCGAGGTCGCGGTGTGGACGAACGAGGAAGGTACGCGCTTCACGCCGGTGATGATGGGCTCGGGCGTGTTCGCGGGCGTCCACCGGCTGGAAGAAGTGCTCGTACGGACCGATCTCGAGGGCCGCTCCGTGGGCGAGGAGCTCGGGCGCATCGGTTACGCCGGGCCTGCACCGCTCGGCACGCCGGTCGGCGCGTACTTCGAGGCGCACATCGAGCAGGGTCCGGTGCTCGAGGACACCCGCCGCACGATCGGCGTCGTCACCGGCGCGCTCGGACAGCGCTGGTACGACGTCACGGTGACCGGGATGAACGCGCACGCCGGTCCGACGCCGATGCGGCTCAGGAAGGACGCGCTGCTCGCCGCCGCCCGGCTCGTCGGCGAGGTGAACCGGATCGCGCTCGAGTTCGCACCCGACGGCCGCGGTACGGTCGGCTTCATGCAGGTCAGTCCGAATTCGCGCAACGTCGTGCCGGGCGAGGTGAAGTTCTCGGTCGATTTCCGGCATGCGACCGACGACGGCCTCACCGGGATGGACCGGGCGCTGCGCGCGGCGAGCGAACGAGTCGCGCGGGAGACCCGCGTCGCGGTCGCCGTCACGGAGGCCGTGTATTTCCCGCCGTGCGCGTTCGACGCCGCGTGCGTCCGCGCGGTGCGGACCGCGGCAGGCGAGCTCGGACTCTCCAACCTCGACATCGTGAGCGGTGCCGGCCACGACGCGGTCTACGTCGCACGCGTGGCGCCGGCGGCGATGATCTTCGTGCCGTGCAAGGACGGCGTCAGCCACAACGAGATCGAGGACGCGACGCCGTCGGATCTCGCGGCCGGGTGCGACGTGCTCGTGCGGGCGATGCTCGCGCGCGCCGGCGTCGCAACCTGAGGGACGAGGGGATGGCCAAGCCCGCGGCCAACAACGCCGCCACCGAGGACCCGCCGAAGAGCTTCGAGGCGGCGCTCGCCGAGCTGGAGAAGATCGTCCAGTCGATGGAGGCGGGGACGCTTTCGCTCGAGCAGTCGCTCGCCGCGCACAAGCGCGGCATCGAGCTCGCGAAGTTCTGCCAGGCGCGTCTCGCCCAGGCGCAGGCGCAGGTCCGGATGCTCGAAGAAGAAGCGCTGAAAGCCCTGCCCGGTGACGACGCCGAAGGCTGACCTCCGCGACTGGATGGCGATGGTCCAGGCGCGCGTCGAGCGCGCCCTGGAGCGCATTCTCCCGGCGGCCGACCACTCCCCGCAACGCCTGCACCAGGCGATGCGGTACGCCGTCCTCCGCAGCGGCAAGCGCGTGCGGCCGATGCTCGCGTTCGCCGCCGGGGAGCTCGTGGAGGGCGCGCCCGAACGGCTCGACGCGATCGCCTGCGCGCTCGAGCTCATCCACGCGTACTCGCTCGTGCACGACGACCTGCCGTGCATGGACGACGACGTGCTCCGCCGCGGCAAGCCGACGGTCCACGTCGAGTTCGACGAGGCGACGGCGCTGCTCGTCGGCGACGGGCTGCAGTCGCTCGCGTTCGAGGTCCTGGCGGCCGGCGGCCTCGCCGACGACCCGTCGGCCCAGCTCGAGATGCTGCACACGCTGGCAGTCGCGAGCGGCACCCGCGGCATGGCGGGCGGGCAGGCGATCGATCTCGCCGCGGTCGGTCAGATGCTGACCCTGCCGGAGCTCGAGTTCATGCATATCCTGAAGACCGGCGCGCTCATCCGCGCGTCGGTCGCGCTCGGGGCGCGCTGCGGCCGGCCGCTCGCGGGACCCGAGTCCGGGCAGCTCGATCGCTACGCGAAGTGCGTCGGCCTCGCGTTCCAGGTCGTCGACGACGTGCTCGACGCCGAGGCGCCGACCGCGACGCTCGGCAAGACCGCCGGGAAGGACGCCGCGCAGGGCAAGCCGACCTATGTCTCGCTCCTCGGCGCGGCGCGGGCAAGGACGCTCGCGCAGGAGCTGCGTCGCGACGCGCACGCCGCGCTCGAAGGCTTTGGCCCGCGCGCCGCCCGGCTGCGCGATCTCGCGGACTTCATCGTCACGCGCGAGTTCTGACCCCGCCGCGGGAAACCGGAGGGGTTACAATCGCGTAATCCTCGCTTTCCGGTCGCTCCCCCCGTGGCGTACGAACTTCTCCAGACGATCAACGACCCGGCCGACCTGCGCAAGCTCGACCGCAAGGCCCTCGGCCAGCTCGCCACCGAGCTGCGCGCCTTCGTGCTCGAATCGGTGAGTCGCACCGGCGGCCATCTCTCGTCGAACCTCGGCACGGTCGAGCTGACGATCGCGCTCCATTACGTGTTCAACACCCCCGAGGACCGGATCGTCTGGGACGTGGGCCATCAGAGCTATCCCCACAAGATCCTCACCGGCCGGCGCGAGCAGATGGACCGGATCAGGATGCTGGGCGGGATCTCGGGCTTCCCGCGGCGCTCCGAGTCGCGGTACGACACCTTCGGCACCGCGCACTCGAGCACGTCGATCAGCGCCGCGCTCGGGATGGCGGTGGCCGCGCGGCGCAAGGGCGAGAACCGGCGGGCGATCGCGGTGATCGGCGACGGCGCGATGTCGGCCGGGATGGCGTTCGAGGCGATGAACAACGTCGTCGACGCCGACGCCGACCTGCTCGTCATCCTGAACGACAACGACATGTCGATCTCGCCGTCGCTCGGCGGGATGAACCGCTATCTCGCGCGCCTCGTTTCGGGCCGGTTCTACGCCGCCGCGCGCAAGGCGGCGGAGAAGGTGCTCTCGCCGATGCCGCCGCTGTGGGAGTTCGCGAAGAAGGTCGAGGAGCACGCGAAGGGCCTGGTCGTGCCCTCGACCCTGTTCGAGGAATTCGGCTTCAACTACATCGGCCCGATCGACGGTCACGACCTCGACTCGCTGCTGCCGACCCTGAAGAACATCAAGGAGCTGCGGGGGCCGCAGTTCCTGCACATCGTGACCCGCAAGGGCCAGGGCTACAAGCTCGCGGAAGCCGATCCGGTGCTGTACCACGGGGTGTCCAAGTTCGAGCCGGCGGCCGGGATCGCCGGCGGCAAGTCGGGCGGCAAGGTCACCTTCACGCAGGTGTTCGGCGACTGGCTGTGCGACATGGCGGAGAAGGACGCGCGGCTCGTCGGCATCACGCCGGCGATGCGCGAAGGCTCCGGCCTCGTCGCCTTCGCCGAGCGGTTTCCCGCGCGCTACTTCGACGTGGGGATCGCCGAGCAGCACGCGGTGACGTTTGCGGCGGGGCTCGCCTGCGAGGGCATGAAGCCGGTCGTCGCCATCTATTCCACGTTCCTGCAGCGCGCGTACGACCAGTTCATCCACGACGTGGAAATCCAGAATCTCCCGGTGCTGTTCGCGCTCGATCGCGCGGGCCTCGTCGGCGCCGACGGCCAGACCCACCACGGCGCGTTCGACCTCTCGTATCTGCGCTGCATCCCGGGCATCACGGTGATGGCGCCCGCCGACGAGAACGAGTGCCGGCAGATGCTGTACACCGGTTACCTGCTCGATGCGCCCGCGGCGGTCAGGTATCCGCGCGGCAGCGGCGCGGGCGTCGCGGTCGAGAAGGAGATGCGCGCGATCCCGGTCGGGAAGGCTGAAGTCCGACGCGAAGGTCGCCGCGTCGCGATCCTCGCCTTCGGGACGCTGCTCAAGCCTGCGCTCGAGGTCGGCGACGACCTCGACGCCACGGTGGTCAACATGCGCTTCGTCAAGCCGCTCGACGACGCGCTCGTCGCCCAGCTCGCGCGCTCGCACGCGCTGCTCGTCACCGTGGAGGACAACGTCGTGATGGGCGGCGCCGGGAGCGCGGTCGCGGAGAGCCTGGCGGCCCAGGGCATCGCGGCGCACCTCCTTCACCTCGGCCTGCCCGACCACTTCATCGACCATGGCGACCAGAACCAGCTCCTCGCTGCCGCCGGACTCGGCAGGGACGGGATCCTCGCGTCGATCCGGAAGCGTCTGGCCGAAGCGACACCGGTGAGCTCGATCCGCGCGGCCTGAACGCGGGCGACCTGCTAGACTTCCCTCTGCCCCCGCACGCCACCGGGCCGACGGCCCCACGAAAGAGCTCCCGCGAAATGAACACCCGCGATCCGCTTGCTTCAGCCCGCGCCGGCGCGGCCGGCATCCCCGACGTCCAGGCGAGCGCCGACACGCGCCGCCTCGCGATCGACAAGGTCGGGATCAAGGCGATCCGCCATCCGATCCAGGTCGCGGTGAAGGGCGGGGGCGTGCAGCACACGATCGCGACCTTCAACATGTACGTCGGGCTGCCGCACCACTTCAAGGGCACTCACATGTCGCGCTTCGTCGAGATCCTGAACGCGCACGAGCGCGAGATCTCGGTCGAGAGCTTCAAGCTGATGCTGCGCGAGATGGCCGAGCGGCTCGAGGCCGACTCGGGCCACATCGAGATGAACTTCCCGTACTTCGTCAACAAGGCGGCGCCGGTCTCCGGCGTGCAGAGCCTGATGGACTACGACGTCACCTTCGTCGGCGGGATCGAGCGCGGCCGGCAGAGCTTCACCATGAAGGTCGTCGTGCCGGTGACGAGCCTGTGCCCGTGCTCGAAGGAGATCTCCGACTACGGCGCGCACAACCAGCGCTCGCACGTCACGATCACCGCGCGCACGCGCAGCTTCGTCTGGATCGAGGACCTCGTGGGCTGCGCCGAGACCGAGGCCTCGTCGGAGCTCTACGGCCTGCTGAAGCGTCCGGACGAGAAGCTCGTCACGGAACGCGCGTATGACAATCCCAAGTTCGTCGAGGACATGGTACGCGACGTCGCCGCGCGCCTGAACGCCGACGACCGCATCGACTGGTACGTGGTCGAGTCCGAGAACTTCGAGTCGATCCACAACCATTCCGCCTACGCGCTGATCGAGCGCGACAAGACCCGCGGCGGCTGACCGGCCGCCCGGCGCGGGAAACAACGTCACGCCCGGCCGCAGCCGGCACTTCCCGGCGCGCGGGGCTTTTGCCACCATCGGCGGGGCATGCCCGCCCGTCCCCCGCTGGCGTTCCTCGCGTTCGCGTTCGCGCTCTCCGGCGCGGCAGCGCCCTTCGATCGCGCGCGAGGCGCCGACCTCGAAGCGGCGGCCGCCCCGGGCCGGCCGGCGGCACCGCGCGAAAGCGTCACGATCCCGGCCGACGCGCGGGGATTCTTCCAGGTGCTGGCGCAGGTCAACGGCGTACCGGTCCGCGCCGTGGTCGACACCGGTGCCAGCGCGATCTACCTCGGCTGGGTCCAGGCTGCGGCGCTGGGGATCGACCCCGCGCGCGGCCGGCGCTCCGAGATGCGCACCTTCCGCGGACCGCGCACGATCTGGGTGGTCAAGCTCGACCGTGTCCAGGTCGGCGCGCTCGTCGCGCGGGACGTGGACGCCTGGGTGGTGGAGGAGGGCGAGGAGGGCCCGCCGCAGGCGCTGCTCGGGATGAGCTTCCTCCAGCGCTTCGACGTGAGGGTCGGCGGCGGCGCGATGACGCTGACCGAGCGGGTCACGCCGTGATGCGGTGCAGACCCGTCGGGGCGACGGCGCGCTTGATCCTCGCGGCGCTCGCGCTGGCTGCGGCCGCAGAGGCCAACGCCACGTCGGTCCTCCTCATGACCGCGGGGCCCGCCCGCGCGCAGCTCCTCGTCGACGACCGCTCCTTGCGCGCCCTGCGTGCGGGCGAGCGCTCGCCGGAGGGCGTCGCGCTAGTGACCGCGACCACCGAGAGCGCCACGCTCATCGTGGACGGCCGCGAGACGGTGCTGCGGCTCGGCGAGCGGAACGACGGCAAGGTGACCCTGTTCGCCGACCGTGACCGGCGCTTTCGCGCCCGGGTGCAGGTCAACGGCACGCCTGCGATCGGGCTGATCGATACCGGCGCGGAGGCGGTCACGATCGGCCGGCGGCTCGCGACCGCGCTCGGGATCGACTACGCTCGGGGCCGCCGGGCGAAGCTGAACACGGTCGTCGGGCCGGTGCCGGGCTTCCTGGTGACGCTCGCCAGCGTGAAGATCGGCCCGATCGAGGTTGCCGCGGTGCCCGCGGTGGTCGCCGACAGCGACGCGCCGGAATTCGGCCTGGTACTGGTCGGGGCGACTTTTCTCGGCCGGGTCCACCTCGAGCAGTACGGCAACCGCCTCACGCTCATTCCGTCGAAATAGCCGGGGGAGGGATGCGGAACGCACGGATCGTCAGCCTGGCGCTATGGCTCGCCGCCGCGCCCCTCGCGCCCGCAGCGTACGCCACGACGGTGCTCGTGATGTCGCTCGAGCAGGGCCGCGCGCAGCTCCTCGTCAACGGCACCGCGGTGCGGAGTCTCCGCGCCGGTCAGACCTCGCCCGAAGGCGTCCGGCTGATCAGCGCCGACCGGACGCAGGCGCTGATCGAGGTCGACGGCCGGGAGCTCGCGCTCGCGCTCGGCGGCTCGACCGTCGCGTCCGCCGAGCTGAAGGTCGACCGCCTGGGGCACTTCACGACCACCGCCTACCTGAACGGTGTTGCGACGCAGGCGGTGATCGACACCGGCGCGACCTCGGTCGCGATTTCGAGCGACGAGGCGCAGCGACTGTCGATCGGGTACGCGACTGCGCCGCGGGCGCAGATCGCCACTGCCGGCGGCCCGAGGACCGCCTACCGCGTCAACCTCGCGACCGTGCGCGTCGGCGGCATCATGCTGCACAACGTCGACGCGCTGGTGATGGAGGGCGGGCGAGACCAGCTCCCGGTCACGCTGATCGGGATGAGCTTCCTGAACGGGGTCGAAATGCGGCGGGTCGGCGACACCCTGACCCTGACGCGCCGGAACTTCTAGGGCGCGCCGGGTTCCGCTACACGTCTAGTAGCGCTTCGTGAGCACCATCGTCTCGCCGTCGCGCTTCATCTCGGTCCGGTTGAGGAAGGTCATGCCGAGGAGCGGCATCGCGAGCCCGCTTTCGAGCACCATCGCGTCGATGTTGTTCAGCGTGATGTCGCCGAGCCGGACGGTGTCGAGCTTCACTCGGTAGGCCGGCGCGGCGCCGTTCGCGGTCTGCACGAATCCGCGCTCGCCCTTGAGATAGTTGATCCCGAGCCGCTTCGCCTCTGCGGCCGGCAGCGCGACCGCGGTGGCGCCGGTGTCGACCAGGAAACGCACCGCGCCGCCGTTTACCTGGCCGTCGGCCATGAAGTGCCCCCGGGCGTCCGCTTTGAGGGTGACCGAATTGTTGCCGCCGCCGCCCGCCGCAGCGTACGCCTGCCCCATCTTGAGCGCGCGGCGCTTGCCGTCGATCTCGAACGTCGCCGTGTCCCGGTCCACGGCGACGAGCAGTACCCCCTCGGACGAGCGCTGACCGACGCCGAGCGTGCGGGGCTGGGCGCCGTTGATCGAGACCACCGCCTTGGCTCCGAACAGGCCGACGACGTTCACGTCGGTCGCCGCCGCGGGCGCCGCCAGGGCGAGGCCGAACGCCAAGGCTGCAATAGAATCGCGGAGTCCCACGTCACAACTCCCTGAAATGAAACCGATTGCCATCTTCCGTCACAGTCCCACCGAAGGTCCAGGGTATTTTGCCTCGTACCTCGACGCACACGAGATCCCCTGGCGGCTCGTCGACGCGGCCGGTGGAGAGCCGATCCCGCGCGACCCCGGTGCCTTTGCCGGCCTGACGTTCATGGGCGGCCCGATGAGCGTGAACGATACCCTGGGGTGGATCGCGCCCGAGCTCGAGCTGATCCGCCGCGCGGTCGCGGCCGGCGTCCCCTGCCTCGGTCATTGCCTCGGCGGCCAACTGATGTCGAAGGCGCTCGGCGGCGCGGTCACGCGCAACCCGGTGAAGGAGATCGGATGGGGCACGGTCGAAGCCGTCGCCGGCCCCGAGGCCGAGCGTTGGCTCGGCAGCCTCCGGCAGTTCCTCGCGTTCCACTGGCACGGCGAGACGTTCTCGATCCCGGACGGGGCGACGCGCATCCTCGGGAACGCGCACTGCGCGAACCAGGCGTTCGTGCTCGGGCAGCACCTCGGCATGCAGACGCACGTGGAGATGACGCCCGAGATGATCCGGGCCTGGTACGCGGACGCGGGCGACGAGGTCACGCCGCACGCGGGCCCCTCGGTGCAGACCGCCGCGGAGGCGACCGAGCGGCTCGACGAGCGCGTGCGGGCGCTCAACGCCGTTGCGGCGCGGCTCTACGACCGCTGGGTCGAGGGCCTGGCCTCGTGACCTGCTCCACGAGTAATCCCTCGCGGTGCCGGGGACTAATCCCAGGGGCATATTCGCACGCCGTAAGCGGAGGCGTACCATCGGCGACGAATCCAGGCGCAATCGAGCCCCGTAGACACCGACATGGACCGCATCAAACGACAACTCAGCCGCTGGGCGGACGTGCCGCCGGCGGAGCTCGCGGCCCGCGCCGCGGGCGTCGTGGTGATCGCGGTCGTGCCGGGTGCGCTGGCGGTGTGGCTCGCCTACCGGCTCATCCGGGCGCGGACCGCCTGAGCGCCTAACGCACGCCGGCGACCGCCGCCGAGTCCCTCCCGGCCGGCGCCCTACGCCGGCCGTCGCGCGCCACGCAGAACCAGCGTGCCGACGAATGTCCCCACGGCGAGCAGGACGTAGCCCGCCCCCATGCTCACCGCCCCGGCGGCCGCGCTGAAAGCGACCGGTCCGAGGATCAGTCCGGCATAGGACATCATCATCACGCCGCCGGTGACGCGGGCGATTTCGCCTGGCGGCGCCTGGCGGGCGATTTCGGCGAGGAACACCCCGTTCCAGCCGCTCGCGGTGAGCCCGAAGAGGAAGCACAGCACTCCGAGCGCGAGCGGCGAGAGCACGCCTACGGCGAGACCGGTCGCGAGCGCCGCGGCGGTCATCCCGAATCCGATCCCGAGGAGGAGGGTCATCACCCCGAGGCGCGGGCCGATGATGAGCCAGAAGCCGAGGCGCCCGACGAACCCGCCGAACTGCGCGACCGTGAGCGCGAGCCCGGCGGCGGCGAGCGAGTACCCGTGCTCGCCGACGAGATAGGCGACGAGGAACGTGTTCAGGCAGATCTGCATCGCGTGGAACACGAACGATGCGGTCCCCAGGTCGCGGAGCGCCCGGTGGTGCCACACGAGCGCGAGCCGGCCGGAGCCGCCGGCCGGTGGGCGCGTCGCGTGCGCGGCCGCGTCCATCCGGCGGCGCATCGGCTCCAGCGTCAACGCCCAGGCGAGCATCAGTGCGGCCAGCGTGGCCATCGCGCCGCGCCAGCCGAGCACCGGTAGCGCGGCCGGATACACGACCCCGGCGAGCATGCCGCCGACCTGTACGCCGGTCTGCTTGAGCGAGAAGATGAAGGTGCGGTGCTCGGGCCGCGTCACCCGGGCGAGGATGTCCGAGCTCGCCGGGGTCTCGATTGCGCACGCGACGCCGACGAGCGGCGGGACGACGGCGAGCGCGGGCGTCCAGCCGATCGCGCCGAAGCCGAGCGCGACCGCGCAGAGCGCGAGCGAAACCTGCACCACGCGAACGGCGCCGAGCCGGGCGATCAGCTCGCCGGCGAGACTGGAGCCGACCAGCGCCGAGCTCCACATCACGAACGAGTAGACGCCGAGGAGCGACGGAGCGAGCCCGGTGTCCGCGGCGATCGCCGGCGCCATCACCGGCAGCGCGAGCACCGACGCCATGGACAGCACCATGACGACGTTGAGCGCGGCGGCGGCGCGGAGAGCGGGTTTTATGGGACCGCGCGCCTCGTGAACACCCGATCGGCGCGCGGCAAGCCCGCGCCCGATCTCACGGCGGCTGCGTTAAGCGCCACCGCGGAAGCACGAGTAGCCCCAGGGCGTCACCTTCATCGGCAGGTGATAGTGCGCATCCGGGTCGTCGATGCCGAAGCGGTAGGTCACGACGTCCAGGAACGGCACCTTGGGCAGCGGCAGACCCACCGCGCGGTAGAACGCCGCCACGTGGAACACCGCTTCGTACTGGCCGGGCGCGAAGCGCTGCGCGAGCGGCGCCTCCTCGACCAGACCCTTCGCGCTGACGATGCCGCTCGCCACCAGCCGCCGGGAGGGCTCGAGCGCGTACACCTCGACCCGCATCCACGCCGCGACCACCCCGCGCGAGACGTCGACGACGTGGATCGAAACTCCTCCTCCCATGGCCGTCTCCCTATGCCGGGGTGAACTCGGGCCCCGAGTACTCCTCGGGGATCTTGATGCCGCCCACGACCATCTCCTGCGTCAGCAGGGCGATGCGCGCCTTGACCGGCTCCGGGACGCCCGGCGCGAGGACGAGCCGCACCGCGTCGGGGTTGCGCATCCCGAAGCGCTTGGTGCGGTCGCCCGACCAGATGCCGTCGTAGAGGTCGCGCGCGGCCTGGACGATCGCGAAACCGCCGTCGGCGACCGCGCTCGCCACGAACACGTCCGGCATGACCGCGACCCAGTCGAGCACGTTGCCGATCTGCTTCACGCCGCGCTCCCGGCACGCCTCGATCGCGCCGACGCGCCCGGCGTTCAGCATCGTGAAGATGATGTCCGCCCCGGCGTCGATCTGGGCGAGCGCGATGCGCTTCGCGACCGCCGCGTCGTCCTGGGTCCCCGAGAAGTTCGTGAGCAGCTTCGCGCGCGGGTTCGTCGCGGCGAGCCCGCCGGCGAACGCCGCGCGCCCCTTCAACCCGGGGCGCACGCGGAGGCCCGACATGTGGCCGACGACGTTCGTTTTCGTCAGCATCCCGGCCGCGGCGCCGGCGAGCCACGTCGACTGCTCCTGCAGGACCTCGTAGATCGCGAGGTTCGGCCGCAGGAGCGACCCCTGGATCACCGTGAAGCGCTGCTCGGGGAACTCCCACGCCACGCGCTGCGCGGCCTCGCTCGTCTGGCCGCCGAAGGCGATCACCATCTTCGCGTCGGACTTGGCGAGACCCCGGAGCGCCTCCTTCATCGCGTCGGCCTCGGGTGGAATGCGATCGACGTAGCTCACCTTCATCGGCAGGACATCGGGCACCCGCATGAGCCCGCGGTAGCCCGCCTCGATGAACCCGCCGTCGTCGATCTGACCGGGGAACATTGCAGCGATCGGCCCGTGCTCCGGCGCGGGCGAATTCCAGCGCGAACACGCGGCAAGCGCGCTCGCGGCTGCGCCGGCGGCGAGGAAGCGGCGGCGGGGAGAGGGGTTCACCCCGGGATTGTAACGGTGGGCTTGCTGCGCGCCGATCGGGAGTTCACGAGGCGCGCGGTCCTTCAACTGCCCCGGTAGGTCGAATAGCTCCAGGGCGTGCAGAGCAGCGGGACGTGATAGTGCGCTTCCCGGTCGGCGATGCCGAAGCGGAGCGGCACGCGGTCGAGGAACGGCGGCTCCGGGAGCTTCACCCCCTGCGCCCGGAAGTGATCCGCGACGTGGAAGAGCAGGCGAAACTCGCCCGTGCGCATCGCCTCGCCCGCCATCAGCGGCTCGTCGGTGCGGCCGTCGGCGTTGGTGCGCACGCTCTTGAGGAGCTTCCAGGCGCCGTTCTCCAGCACCGAGAAGTCGACGCGCATGCCGACCGCGGGCTTGCCGGTGACGGTGTCGAGGACGTGCGTCGAGAGTCGGCCCATGTTCGCTACTCCCTGGCGATCAATCGGTCGAGTCGCAGGCGCGTGATGACGAAGACCTGCCCGAGGCAGGTCGCGAGCTCGGCGTCGTGATCGTTCGCGAGCCGGCGCTCGAACTCGCGGAAGATGCCGTCCTTGGTGTGCTGGCGGACGGCGATGATGAACGGGAAGCCGAACTTCTCGCGGTAGCGGCGGTTGAGATCGGAGATGCGCGCTATCTCGTCGCGCGAGAGCGCGTTGAGCCCGGCGCCCCCCTGCTCGGCGGTCGAGTCGCCGGTCATCGTGCCGGCCTGCGCCTCCTTGCCGGCGAGCTCCGGGTGGGCGCGGAGGAGCGCGACCTGCTCCTCGCGGCGGGCGCGCTTCACCGCGTCGGTCATCGCGGCGTGGAGCGCGTCGACGCTCGCGAACGGTCGCGCGGCGAACGCACCTTCAGCGACCCACGGCGAATGCTCGAACACGCCCCCGAAGGCAGCACGGAATTCCGCTGCCGGCATGGCGTTTACCTGGACAAGGGTGGGCATTTCGGGATGCGGGAAGCGGGACTCCGGATTCGCGCGAGGATACACCGGGCCGCCCCGGCGAAGCGCGGTGCAGCATTACCCCGAGGGAACCAACCCGGCTACCGGACTGTCCGAAGGCGCTGGCCCTGTATAGAATCCGGCGCGTAGTTTCCCAGGAGGAGGAGGAGTCATGCTAATCCACGCAGTTGTCCGTACCGGTCTCGTCGCGGTCTGCGCGACGGCGATCGGCACCGGCGCCGCGCTCGCCCAGACGGTGCGCGTCGGTCTGATCAACACCTATTCCGGCCCGATGTCGTCGAATGGCGACCAGATCGAGAAGGCGATCAATCTCTTCATGAAGCTCGGCGAGTGCAAGCTGCCGCCCGGCGTCAACCTCGAGATCATCAAGCGGGACGACACCGGCATCAACCCGGAGACGGCGAAGCGACTCGCGCAGGAGCTCATCGTGCGCGACAAGGTGCAGCTCCTGACCGGCGTCGTATGGACGCCCAATGCGATGGCGATGGCGCCGCTCGCAACCGAGGCGAAGGTGCCGTTCGTCATAATGAATGCGGGCACGGCGGTGATCACGACCCTGTCACCGTACATCGCCCGCACCTCGTTCACGCTGTGGCAGTCGAGCTACCCGATGGGGCAGTGGGCGGCGAAGAAGTTCAAGCGCGCCTACGTCGCGGTCGCGGACTTCGGTCCCGGCCACGACGCGCAGGACGCCTTCACGCGTGCGTTCACCGCCGGCGGCGGCGAGGTCGTCGGCTCGGTGCGCATGCCGCCCCCGACGATGGACTTCGCGCCGTTCCTGCAGCGGGTGAAGGACGCGAAGCCCGACGCGCTGTTCGTATTCGTCCCCGCCGGCAAGTCGGCGACCGCGCTGATGAAGGGCTTCGGCGAGCTCGGTCTCGACAAGGCCGGCATCAAGCTGATCGGCCCGGGCGACATCACCACCGACGAGGAGCTGCCGAACATGGGCGACGTGCCGCTCGGCGTCGTCACCATGTTCCACTACTCCGCCGCCGGCGACCGCCCGGCCAACAAGCGGTTCGTCGAGGCCTACCAGAAGGAGTACGGCCCGAAGGCGTGGCCGAACTTCATCTCGGTCGGCGCGTGGGACGGCATGCAGGCGATCTGCGACGTCGTGCGCGCGCAGGGCGGCAAGGTCGACCCGGACAAGACGATGGCGCTCCTGAAGGGCTGGAAGAACCCGAACAGCCCGCGCGGGCCGATCGAGATCGACCCCAACACGCGCGACATCATCCAGAACGAGTACGTGCGCGAGGTGCGGAAGGTCGGCGGCAACCTGGCGAACGTCGAGCTCGAGACGATCACTGCGGTGAAGGACCCCTGGAAGGAGATCAACAAGAAGCAGTAGCGCCGGCGCGGTAGCGGCTGGCCGCCGAAACCCCCGCCCCGAGGCGGGGGTTTTGTTTTATGCTGCCCCGCCATCCTCCGGGGGGAGGGGACAAGAAGGGCGCCCTTGGAAGCCTTCCTCGCCAGCGTCGTCAGCATCGCGTTCCACGGCCTCGCGTACGGGATGATCCTGTACGCGATCTCGGTCGGCCTGTCGGTCACGATGGGCCTCATGGGGTTCGTCAACCTCGCCCACGGCGTGTTCGCGATGGCCGGGGGCTACCTGATGATCACCGCGATGACGAAACTCGGGATCGGCTGGGTCCCGGCGCTCGTCCTCGCGTGCATCGTGGTCGCGCTCGGCAGCATGGTGCTCGAGCGGCTGCTGTACGCGCGGCTCTACACCGCCGGCGAGCTCGAGCAGGTGCTGTTCACCATCGGGCTGATCTTCGTCGCGGTGGCGGTCGCGCGGCTCGCGTACGGTCCGCTCCCGCTCGCCGCGCCGCTTCCGGACTTCATGAAGGGCCAGACCGAGCTCCTCGGGCGCTCGTTCCCGAGCTATCGCGTGGTCGTGATCGTCTCCAGCGCGGTCCTCATCGCGGTGCTGTGGGTCGGTCTCGAGCGCACGCGCTGGGGCGCGATGGTGCGCGCCGCGGTGGACAACCGCGCGATGGCGCAATCGATCGGCATCAACACCGGGCGGCTCTTCACGTTCACCTTCGCGCTCGGCAGCGGGCTCGCGGCGCTCGGCGGCGCGCTCGGTGCGGACCTGATCGCGATGACGCCGACCTACCCGTTCGAGCAGCTCGTGTACTTCCTGATCGTGGTGTCGATCGGGGGGCTGGGCACGCTGCGCGGGCCGTTCCTCGGCGCGCTGCTGATCGGGATCGGCGACACCGCCTGCAAGTACTGGGTGCCCCAGTTCGGCGCGTTCTTCGTGTATGCCGCGACGATGGCGATCCTCCTGTGGCGGCCGCAGGGCCTGCTCGGGAAGAAAACCTGATGTTCGAGCCCGCGAGCATCGGTTACTCGGGCTCGGCGCGGCTGCGGCCGATCGAGGCGCTGCCGTGGGTGCTGGCGGCGCTGGTCTACTTCTTCGCGCCGAACTACCTGCCGCTCGGCGCGTACGTCGTGATCATCATCCTGTTCGCGCTGTCGCTCGATCTGATCCTCGGCTACGGCGGGATCGTGACGCTCGGGCACGCGGCCTACTTCGGGTTCGGGGCCTACGCGGCCGGCGTCTTCGCGATCCGCGTCAGCGGCGATCCGCTGCTCGGGCTCGTCGTGGCGGCGGTCGCGGCGGGGCTCCTGGGCCTGGCGACCGGCGCGGTGATCCTGCGCACGCACGGCCTGGCGCTGCTCATGCTCACGCTCGCCATCACCTCCATCGTGTTCGAGGTCGCGAACAAGTGGACCGACGTCACCGGCGGCGCGGACGGGCTGCACAGCGTACCGATCCAGCCGATCCTCGGGATGTTCCGGTTCGACATGTTCGGGAAGACGGCCTTTCTCTACTGCCTGATCGTGCTCGCGGTCGGGTGGTGGCTGGTGCGGACCGTCGTGCATTCGCCGTTCGGCGTGTCGCTCGCCGGCACGCGCGAGAACGACGTGCGCATGCACGCGATCGGTGCGCCGGTGTACTGGCGGCGGCTGTACGCGTACGCGATCTCCGCCACCCTCGCCGGGATCGCGGGCGGGCTGCTCACGCAGACGACGCAGTTCGTCGGGCTGTCGGTGCTCGGGTTCGAGCGGTCGGGCGAGCTGCTGGTGATGCTGGTGCTCGGCGGGGTACGACGGATCTACGGCGCGTTCGTCGGGCCGCTGGTGTTCATCGTGGCGCAGGACTACCTCGCGAAGCAGTCGCCGGAGTACTGGACGCTCGGGATCGGCGTGCTGCTGATCGTCATCGTGATGTTCGCGCGCGGCGGGCTGCTGGGCCTGATCGACCGGGCGCGGGAGAAGCTCTGGAGAAAGACGTGAGCGTCGCCCTCGAGACGCGCGCGCTCTGCAAGAGCTTCGGCGCGCTGACGGTCGCGGACAACATCGAGTTCAGGCTCGAGACGGGCGCGCGGCACGCGCTGATCGGGCCGAACGGCGCCGGGAAGACTACTTTCATCAACATGCTGACCGGGCGGCTCGAGCCGACGACCGGGCAGGTCTTCCTCGGCGGCGAGGACGTCACGCGCCTCGCGCAGTCGGCGCGGGTGAAGCGGGGCCTGGGGCGGACGTTCCAGATCAACACGCTGTTCCGCGACCTGACGGTGCTCGACAACGTCGCGCTCGGGATCGCGGAGCGGCTCGGCGTCGCCGGGCGGCTGTGGCGGCCGGCTTCGGCCTATCGCGAGGTGCGCGACGAGTCGATGGCGTTCCTCGAGAGCCTGGGCATCGCCGCGGACGCCGGCCTGCGCGTGCTCGACCTGCCGTACGGGAAGCAGCGGCTGGTGGAGATCGCGATCGCGCTCGGTCTGAAGCCGAAGGTGCTGCTGCTCGACGAGCCGGCGGCCGGCGTCCCGTCGGTCGAGTCCGAGCGGATTCTCGAAGTGCTCGACCGGCTGCCGTCCGAGATCGCGATCCTGATCATCGAGCACGACATGGATCTCGTGTTCCGGTTCGCGAAGCGGATCACCGTGCTCGTGCAGGGGCAGGTGCTGGTCGAGGGCAGTCCGGACGAGATCGCCGCCGACCGGCGGGTGCACGAGGTGTACCTCGGGGAAGGGCAGGGGCATGGCTGACGCGCTCAAGCTCGACCGGGTGCGTGCCGGGTACGGCGAGACCGTCGTGCTCGAGGACATCGCGTTCACCCTCGCCGAGCGCGGCTCGCTCGCGGTGCTCGGGCGGAACGGGGTGGGGAAGACGACGCTGCTCGCGACGATCATGGGGCACACGACCTTCCACTCCGGGGAGATGGCGTTTCGCGGGCAGCCGCTCGCGCGGGTGCCGGCGTTCGAGCGGAACCGCATGGGGATCGGGTACGTGCCGCAGACGCGGGACATCTTCCCGTCGCTGTCGGTTGAGGAGAACCTGACCGTCGCGGGGCGGCCGGGGCGGTGGACGCTCGAGCGGGTGTACGAGCTCTTTCCCCGGCTGGCGGAGCGGCGCTCGCACATGGGGAACCAGATTTCCGGCGGCGAGCAGCAGATGTGCTCGATCGGGCGGGCGCTGATGGGGAACCCGTCGCTCCTGCTGCTGGACGAGCCGCTCGAGGGGCTGGCGCCGATCATCGTCGAGGCGCTGCTGAAGGCGATGGAGCGTCTCATCCGCGACGAGGAGCTCACCGTCGTTCTCGTCGAGCAGTCGGCGAAGCTCGTGCTGCAGGTGACCGAGAGCGCGCTGGTGCTCAGCCGCGGCCGCATCGTCCATGCCGGCCCGAGCGCGGCGCTGCTGGCGGATCCGGAGCGGCTGACTTCCCTCGTCGTGGCTCAGTAATGGCTGCCAAATCCACGAAGAAACGCGCTGCGCCGTATCCGCGCGATCTCGTCGGCTACGGCCGCAACCCGCCGCATCCCCACTGGCCCGGCGACGCGCGCGTCGCGGTCCAGTTCGTCCTCAACTACGAGGAAGGCAGCGAGAACAACGTTCTGCACGGGGACAAGGGCTCCGAGCAGTTCCTGTCGGAGATCGTCGGTGCGGCGTCGTATCCGGCGCGGCACATGAGCATGGAGTCGATCTACGAGTACGGCTCGCGGGTCGGCGCGTGGCGGATCCTGCGGGAGTTCGAGCGGCGGAAGCTGCCGCTGACGGTGTTCGGGGTGTCGATGGCCCTGGAGCGGAACCCCGAGCTGACGGCGGCGTTCGTGGAGCTCGGGCACGAGATCGCGTGCCACGGGTTGCGTTGGATTCACTATCAGAATTTCGCGCCGAAGCTCGAGGCTGAGCACATGCGCGTTGCGACCGAGATCATCAAGCGGATGACCGGGGGGAAGTGGCCGCTCGGGTGGTACACGGGGCGGGACAGTCCGAATACGCGGCGGCTGGTGGTGGAGCACGGGGGGTTCGAGTACGACTCGGACTACTACGGGGACGATCTGCCGTTCTGGACCGAGGTGGAGACGTCGAAGGGGAAGAAGGTTCGGCACCTGGTGGTGCCGTACACGTTGGATGCGAACGACATGCGGTTCGCGACACCGCAGGGGTTCAATACTTCGGAGCAGTTCTTTACGTATCTGCGGGATGCGTTCGACGTGCTGTACGCGGAGGGGGCGGAGACGCCGAAGATGATGTCGGTGGGGATGCACTGCCGGCTGCTGGGGCGGCCGGGGAGGATGCGGGGCTTACAGCGGTTTCTGGATCATGTGCAGGCGCATGATCGCGTCTGGGTGACGAGAAGGATCGATATCGCGAGGCATTGGAAGGGGAGGTCGGCGCAGGTGTCGTAACCACGGGAGGAGGTCGAAATGGCGAAGGGCAAAGCAGTACGCTGCTTCATCGTCGGGCCCAACAGTCTGCGTGCCATCGGTTCCGTGCTGGGTTTTGCGCTCGCCTGCGGCGGCGCGGGCGCCCAGGAGCCCTACCCGGTGAAATCGGTCCGGATGGTCGTGCCCTTCGCCGCCGGCGGCCCCACCGATACCGTCGCACGCGTGATGAGCGCGAAGATGGCGGACCTCCTGGGACAACCGTTCGTGGTCGAGAACCGGGCCGGCGCGGGCGGTAACGTCGGCGCCGACATCGTCGCGAGAGCCGCGCCCGACGGCTACACGCTGTTGATGGGGACGGTGTCGACGCACGCGATCAACCCCGGGCTCTACAAGAAGATGCCTTACGACCCGGTGCGCGACTTCGCGCCGGCCGGGCAGGTCGGCGTGACGCCGACCCTGCTCGCGGTGCATCCTTCGGTGCCGGCACGGGACGTGAACGGGCTGGTCGCGCTGCTCAAGGCGAATCCCGGCAAGTACAGCTACGGTTCTTCCGGCCTCGGGTCGATCCTGCATCTCTGCGGCGAGCAGTTCAAGACGGCGGCGGGCGGACTCAGCGCCGTTCACGTGCCGTACAAGGGGTCCGCGCCGATGATGAGCGACCTCGTGGGCGGACAGATCTCGATGGCATTCGACGCGACGCCGACCGCGCTGCCCCAGGTGCAGGCCGGAACGATACGCGCGATCGGGGCCGGCATGGCGACGCGTGCGCGTGCGCTGCCCGACCTGCCGACGCTGCAGGAGCAGGGCATCAAGGATTTCGAGTGCTACACGTGGAACGTGATCTTCGCGCCGGCGAAGACATCGCCGCAGATCGTCGCGCGGTTGAACGAGGCGATCAACAGGGCGCTGGCCGATCCGGCGATATTCAAGCGCCTGCAGGAGGTCGGGGTCGATCCGACGCCGGGGAGTACGCCGACGGGGGTTGCGGAGTTCGTCAAGGCGGAACTCGCGAAATGGGCGCCGATCATCAAGGCGTCCGGGGCGGAGCTCGACTAAGCCGCGCCGCCCTCGCGCGGCGATGGTGGTGGCAGCACCGTCCTCCGGCACGTCGCATCGCGCCGGAGAATTGCCGGCCCGATGCGAAGCCGTTGAACGACGACCGCGAAAGTACTCGACCTAGACGGGCTGCCCGACGTGTACTGGTCCGATGCGGTACGGCCGCATCATGGAATCAGATCACCACCAGCGGCCGCATCATGTCGTGCTCCTCGTGCTCGAGGATGTGGCAGTGCCAGACGAACTCGTGTCCACCCGTCCTGAGGCTGAGAGGAGTGGGCAGCACGCTACCGTCCGCCTTGACGATCGGCGACAGATCGAACCTCATGATGACGCGCGTCACCGTGCCGGGAAACGTCATCACCGTCTCCTTCCACCCGGTCTCGTTCGGCTCGGGTGGCGTGGCGGGGCCGGTGAAGTTCACGCCTCCCTTGGTACTGCCGAGGCTGCTCACCTGGAACGGCTGCCGGTTGATGAGCTGGACGTTCACCAGGTGGAAGTGCATCGGGTGAACGTCGGCGGTGGTGTTGAAGATCTCCCAGACTTCGGTCGCTTCCGGCCAAAATCACCTCGGTTGCGGGACTTTCGTAGGGACGGCCGAACCCGGCGCTCGGCGAGCCCAGCGGGACGAGCGTACCGACCATCTGGAGGAGTCGGCCGTACGGGTCGAATGTCTCGTTCAGGGTGAGCTGGCGGATGGGGACGCCGGGGGCGGTGGGCTGCCGAACGGAACGAGCGGCGTGTCGATCCCGCCGCTCAGATCCGTGTTCGGCGTTATGGCGAGGTTGAGGTCCACGGGCGCCGTCACGGTTGTCCCGACGTCGAACCGCATCAGGACCCGCGAGTTCGGCCCGAACCCGGGGCGTGTGAGGGCGTTGACCGGATTGCCCTTCACGTTCCAGAGCGGGAAGTAGTCGTTCCTCGGGTCACCTCCCGGGAACGGCGCGGGGGCATCGTTGTAGAGGATGATGCTCTGTCCCGCGTGAGCACTGAAGTCGATGATGATGTCGGGCCGCTCGGCCGGAGCCACCACGAGGGAGCTCTTCAGCGGGAGGAGCGGGTTGAACGGCACGTTGGTCGGGATGATGGCCGGGTCTGGCCAGGAAGCCTCCCTCGGTGCCGATCTGCAGAACCGCTGGGCCCCGCTCCCGGGTTGTTCGGATTGCAGAGCGCAGGCGCGTTCGTCGGATTACCGAGCGCGTTGAGCGTGATCCCGTTCGCGCTCCCGTCTGCGACGAATAGCTGCAGGTTGAGGAACCGCGCGTTGCACGCGTTGAGGAACCGCAGCCGGTAGCGCCGCGGCTCCACTGCGGCCCTGGGGAATGTGGTGCCGTTGACGAGCATCGTATCGCCGAAGAATTCCGCGACGACCGACGGGTCGGGCGGAATGAGGTTACCGCCCGTCAAGTTGCCAGCCGCCTTCCAGCGGTTCGCGCTCGTAGACGTGGGCGTACCACAGGCTGCCGGGCGTGGTCGCGCTGGATACAGCGGCCCACGTCGGGTCCACTGCCGCGATGTTCGGACCGACGAAGATCTTGTCCTGGATCACCAGCGGAATTTCGTTGCCACCCGCCTCGATGTAGTTGGGCAGGCCCTGGTTGAGCCAGGTTCAGCTCGAACGAATCGCGAATCAGAAATCCCGAGGCGATGCCCGCGTAGGCGTTGATGCGGGTGATGCCGATGGCGTGGTCGTGATACCAGCCGAAACGGGCGCTCTGGTTGAGCGGGTAGTAGTACTCCGCTTCGTTTGCGGCCGCGGTCGGATTGAGGACCAGTTGTTGGCAAAACTCGCACCGCGATTCCCAGCCGGATCCCACCAGTCGAACGGCCCGCCATCGCTGATCCACGGAACGAGGCCGCCGTGGAAGTGCACCGCGGTGCGGTTGTTGCCCAAGCTCGCACCGGGGATGGTCAGGTCGTTGGGAATGATGTGCAATCCGCCGGGGAGGTTGTTCCGGAAGGTGATCTGGATGGGCACGCCTCTCTGGCCCACGAGGATGCCGCCCAAGTGCCGGTTGTTCTGGCCGGCGAGGAGTCGCGTGGGGTTGAAGCCGCGCAGCGTGGTCGGCCCCAGCGTCGGGCAGACGCCATCATCCTGGAACTGATCGATGTTGATGGTGTAGTGCGTGACCCCCGTCACGGGCGCCGGCGTGGGATCAGCTGCCGCCACGCCGATCGTGCCGATGCCGCGCAGCGTGGTCCCGAAGAGCGGGATGGTGGTCGGGGTTTGAGAGAACGCGAAGGCATCGCGCGCTCCGAACCTCCCGGGCAAGACCATGCTTGCGCCGATTGCGAGTCCGGCATAGCCAGTCTTTCTCAGGAATTGTCTTCTGCTGATGTGGTCTTTCATGGCCTTCTCCCGCGGCCTGCGCCTGGAAGAACTCGAACCACGGTCGGCGCGATCGCCTCCTCGACGCCGAATTCATTGAGCGCATACAGGGTCAGCGCGCCCGCGCTGACCTTCAGGAAACTGCGACGGGTGATCATCTCCTCCTCCTTCGCGCGCGCAGACAACCCCCTGGCGCGCAGAACGCCACTTCGACGACGAAACGCATGAAACCAACGGCCCCGCTACGCGGGAGGCACGAGCCCGCTGGATTGAGAAATGTGGTCGACTCGGCAAGCTAGTGTCGCCCTCGACGGGTGACCTAGCTCATGATGTGTCTGGGAAGGCCATATCGCCCCCACGCGACGGCTTGGATACTACTTGCTAACAAACATATAGTCGGCAAATCCCCGATAAGCAAGGCCCACGGTGGGCGAGTTGCGAAGGCAGAAGCTAACCGGTGCGCGCATCCGCAAGCCTCGCGCATGTGAAGGCGGCCGCCCTGCCGCACCTGAGCCCCCCGCAGATCCCGGCCGGGATCGCGACCCTTTTCGGTATCCTTCGCCTGATATGCAACGCCTCCTCGCACTGCTGGTTGCGCCGCTCGTGTTCGCCCTCTGCGCGTGCGAGCAGGCGAAACCGCCGGAACCTGCGGCGCGTCCCCAGCCCGCGGCGCGTCCCGAGCCCGCGACGCGTCCCGAGCCCGCGACGCGCGCCGAGCCCGCGGTACAGATCGAGCAGGCCGCCTTCGGCGTGTTCGATCGGACGCCGGACGGGAGGGTCGACTTCAAGCCCACGAAGACCGTCCCGTTGACGCCGAACCAGGAATTCGGCTGGGTCATCGGCGTGACGACGGCGAAGCCCACGGTCAAGTGGCGCGAGGAGTTCACGCTGCCCGCGGCGCCGGAGACCTGGGGTCCCGTCCCAGGTAACCACGAGCTCTCGGCAGACCGGAAGGTCTCGATCCTCGAGCGGGAGGTGCCGGTCGAGGGGAACTTCCTTTTCAATGCGTGGACGATCTCGCCGGGCGATCCGAAGGGACGGCACACCATGAAGGTGACGATCGAAGACGCACCGCCAGTCGTCTTCGAGTTCGACATCGAGTGAGCGCGGACGCCGGCGGATCGACATTGCGCGGCATTGGCGGGAGAAGTTTCCGCCACCCCCGGGCTGAGTGGCTGGTCGAATGATTCGCGCCGCAGGTGGCTGCGGCGCGAGAAAGGTCAACCCGCAACGCATGTGAGCGTTCTGTTGCGAGTCGCGAAGGCCGGGTCGTTGCCAAAGTGCTGGCGAGCGCAAGCGCCGAGGCGCCCGTCGAGCCGATCCGGCGTATAACCGCTCGAGCAGTTCGAGATGGGCCAGGTCTTCAACTCCTGGATCATCGCCCCAGGCGACCCGAAGGGCCGTCACGTCATCCAGGTGACGATCGAGGACGCGAGGCCGGTCGTCTTCGAGTAGCGAGCTTCTGAAGTTCGCCTCAATAGAACGAGGCGACGGTTTCAGCCGTAAGGTGCCCGCGGCGAGAAATCGGCGCGGGTTGTCAGCGTCAACGAAGGGAGACAAGGATGGCCACTAGGACAAGCCAGGAGTTGTTGGATCTCAACGAGCCGGAGCGGGGCGACCGATGGGCCGGCGTTGGGCGCCGCCGCTTCCTTGCAGGCCTCGGCGCAGGCGCGGTCGCGCTAGCTGCGGGAGATGCGCTGGGCCAGGGCAAAGGAGCCGCGCCACCGAGTACGGTGACCAGCCCGCCGCGTGATTTCGGGCCGAACGGCGCGCCAAACGTCTACTTCTGGGATCCTGATGTCCTCGCGGTCGATCCGTCTTTCAATGGGCTTGCGCAACCGAACGCGCCCATTCAGCGCCTGTGGACCGGGGCGTTGTGGGCCGAGGGTCCGGCGTGGAACTCAGTCGGGCGCTTCCTGGTTTGGAGCGACATCCCTAACAACCGGCAGATGCGTTGGATCGAGGACGACGGTCACGTGTCCGTCTTTCGGATTCCTTCGAACAACAGCAACGGCAATATGTTCGACTTCCAGGGGCGGCAGATCTCCTGCGAGCATCTGACCCGGCGGGTCGTCCGCTACGAGCTCGACGGCTCGATCACGGTGCTCGCCGACTCCTTCAAGGGCAAGCGCCTCAACTCGCCCAATGACGCGGCTCCGCATGCGGATGGCAGCATCTGGTTCACCGACCCACCGTACGGCGCACAGCTTTACGAGGGCACTCCCGATCCCGCGGGCGGCAAGAGCAACCCGCAAGGCAAGCTCAACAACCGGGTCGGTCAGCCCGTCGGCGTCAGCGATACGAAGCAGGAGCTGCCTACGCAGGTTTATCGGTGGGACCCAAGCGGCCGGCTCGATGTGGTGATCGCCGATGACAAAGTGCCGAACCCCAACGGCCTCTGCTTCTCCCCCGATTTCAAGAAGCTGTATGTTTCGAGCACCGGCCCGGCTGGCAAAGGCGACATCCACGTGCTCGATGTCGGATCGGATAACAAGCTGTCCAACCAGAAAGTGTTGACCGACTGTATGGTCGATGGCGTGAAATGCGGCCCCGACGGCTTCCGCGCCGATGTTTTCGGTAATCTCTGGTGCGCAAGCAATGCCGGCCGCGCGGTCGGCTACAGCGGAGTCACAGTGTGGAGTCCAGCGGGCAAGCTGCTCGGTCGGATTCGGCTGCCCGAGATATGTGGCAACGTCACCTTCGGTGGTCCCAAGCGCAACCGGCTATTCATGGTCGCAAGCCAGTCGCTCTACGCGGTTTACACCGCGACTCAGGGGGCGTCTCCCGGGTGAACGCGTCGCGCCTCTCCTAAGGCCGTCGACGTCAGCCGGGTGGCTTCGCAACGGACGTCTCTGTTGCTTCGGTACGCCGTCTACGTGGAGACGCGGGGCGGGACGCTGACTTAGAGGAGGAGTCCGGGCGACGGGGCAGCCGCGGACCCGCCGCCCGCTCGGACCAAATTCCCTCCGTCCTGTCGCCTATGCGACAGTCAGAGGGCGATCGCGTGCGTAGAATTCGCCGATGGCGCGCGAGTTCCTCTGCAAGCTGGCGGACGTTCCGGCCGACTCCCTCAAGGAGGTGAAGTCCGAGCGCGGCCGGAAGATCTGCGCGATCCGCTCCGGCGACGCGTTCTACGCGTGCCAGTCGGCCTGTCCGCACGAAGGGCACGCGCTGTGCAACGGGGTGCTCGACGGCACGACGCTCACCTGCCTCGAGCACTTCTGGCAGTGGGACATTCGCTCCGGCGAGCAGCTTGGCCGGGCCGAGGATCGGCTGCGCATCTACCCGATCGAGATCGACGGGGACTCGGTCTACCTCGACGCGTAGCGCACGCGCTCAGGTCGGATACGCGAGCCGCTCCAGCGAGTCGCGATCGGCGACGATCAGCGCGCGCTTGTGCGTGCGCAGCAGCCCGCGCCGCTGCAGGTCGCTCAGGATGCCGTTCGCGAACTGGCGGGACACGCCCGCGATCGCCGCGAGGTCCTCGTTCGTCAGCTTGAGGTCGATCATCGCGCCCTGATCGCACGGGACGGCGAAGCGATCCACCAGGGCGAGCAGCACGCCGCAGAGCCGCTCGTGGGCGGACTGCGTTTCCAGCGTGACCGCCAGCTGGGCGACCCAGCGCAGCCGCACCGACAGGGCGCGGATCACCGCCAGCCCGACTTCCGGGAACCGGCGCACCAGCTCGTGGAAGCGCGGGTAGGACAGGGTGTACATGACGCATTCACCCAGGCTGCGCAGCGTCATCTGACGGGTGTCCGAGCCGAAGTCGGCGGCGCCGAGGATGTCGCCCGCGCACCAGAAGCCGGTGGTGCCGGTCTTGCCGTTGCGGCTCTGGTAGGAGGACATGGCCTTGCCTTCCGCCAGGAAGGCGACGAACTCGGCCGGCTGCCCCTGCAGCCAGATCGCCTCGCCCTTCCGCAGCACCCGGCGCTCGCATTGCTCGAGGACGGCCTTGCGGTATTCGGGCGGGATTGACGCCAGAACGTCGAGATGCCCGTCCGCGCGGGAATCGGCGCGTTTCACGACCATGCGGCGATTATAGGGGCCCCTCGCCGGCGCGCCCCCGCGGGGTTGACCTCGATCAACACGCGTGCTGCGCAGCCGTCGTACAAGTACTTCGACGATACCGAGCGGAGGAAGAGATGCGCGCAAGGATGACCCCGGCAGGCGGCGCGGCACCCGGTGACCGCCGCGGCGAGATCTGGCGGCGGTGCATCGCGCGCAACGTTGGCGCCTGCGCTCTGGCGGCGGAGGGCTGCCTCGCGTGCGGCGCGATCGAGCAATCGCTACGTGCCGCCGGCTGGGTGCAGGCCCGGTGGCCGCACCTCAGCGGCCGCGGGAAGGCCTGACCTCCTCCACGCCGGGCCTCACCGGCACTGGTCGCGGCACGGCACGTTGGCGAGGTCCGGCCGCGGGTCGCGCACGAACCCCTTGCGGTTCGGCATCTCGACCTTCGGCAACGTCGAAGCGTCCATCGTCTGGCTCTCCCCGACGATGCCGTTCAGGAACAGCAGGTACGCGGTGATCGCGTACACCTCGTCGGGCGCCAGCGATTGCGGCGCGGTGATCGGCATGGCGCGGTTGATGTAGTCGTAGATCGTCGACGCGTACGGCCAGTAGCTGCCGACGGTCATCAGCGGCTTGTCGGTCCCGAGCGTGCCCTTGCCGCCGACCAGCGCGTCGGCGGGCTTGCCTTCGCCTTTCGCCCCGTGGCAGGCAGCGCAGTGCTTCTCGTAGAGCGGCTTGCCCTGCGCCGCCGTTCCGCTCCCCCGCGGCAGACCGCGCCCGTCGGGCGAGACGTCGATGTCCCAGCCGGCGATCTCGCGCTCCGTCGCGGGCTTGCCGAAGCCGTAGGTCTGCGCGTGCGACGCCGTCGCCGCGAGCCCGAGCGCGTACAGGACGACGAGCGGCCTAGACCTGGACATGGCTCACCTCCCCGCTCGCCGCGACGCCCCAGCTCTGGATCGCGTTGTAGTGATAGCGCGAGTTGTAGCCGCGCAGCGCGATCATCTGCGCGCGCGTCGGCTGCACATAGCCCGTCTCGTCCATCGCCCGGCTCTGCAGCGTCGCCGGCCCGCCGTCCCACTTCCACGGGAAACGGAACCGCGTCAGCGCGCGGTACAGCACTGGTTCCTGCAGCGCGGCTTCGCGCCAGGTGTGTCCGCCGTCGGTCGAGACGTCCACGCGACGTATTCGCCCGTTGCCGGTCCAGGCGAGCCCCGAGATCTCGTAGAAGCCCTTCTCTCTGAGCCGATGGCCGCCGGAAGGGAAGGTGATCACCGACTTCGCCTCCATGACGAACGTGTGCTCGCGCGCCGTGCCGTCGGGCATGAGGTCGGTGTAGCGCGACGTCTCCTGCCGCGTCATGAACGGCGCGTTGCCGACCTTGATCCGGCGCAGCCACTTCACGCTGATGTTCCCCTCCCAGCCGGGGACGAGCAGGCGCACCGGGTAGCCCTGCTCGGGCCGCAGCATCTCGCCGTTCTGCGCGTAGACCACGAGCACGTCCTCGAGGCACTTTCCGAGCGGGATGCTGCGGCTGTTCCCCGAAGCGTCCCCGCCTTCCGCGAGCACCCAGCTCGCCTCCGGCGCGATGCCCGCCTCGTCGAGCAGCGTCGCGAGCGGCACGCCGGTCCACTCGCAGCACGACAGCAGGCCGTGCGTCTGCTGCACGTCCTTCGACACCGGGCTGCGCCAGTCGCGCGAGGTGTTGCCGGAGCATTCGAGGAAATGGATGCGCGACACCGCTGGGAAGCGGACGAGATCGTCCATCGTGAAGATCAGCGGACGCTTCACCAGCCCGTGCAGCATCAGCCGGTGCTGCGCCGGGTCGATGTTCGGCACGCCGCCGTGCTGGCGCTCGAAGACGACGCCGGAGGGCGTGATGATGCCGTGCAGGTGCTGGAAGGGCGTGAGCGACACGCCCTCGGTGGGCACGACCGACGGCCGCTTGAACTTGACGACCTGCTTCTCGAACGCGGACGGCAGCCCGTACGCGCGCCAGTTGACCGGCTCGCCCGGCTCCTTCATCCACTGCGGCACGTTCGGCGGGAGGTTGGCCGTCTTGGGATCCTGCGGGCGCACCGCCGACGGGGCGAGCGCGCCGGCGGCGAGGCCGGCGGTGCCGGCAAGGAAAGTCCGGCGCGATTTGCGGTTTGCCATGGTTCCCCTCCTGACTCAGAGCAACACGTAATAGACGCCGATCGCGAGCAGCACGACGGCGACGAAGGTCTTCAGCCACCGGTCGTTCAGATAGCGGTTGAGTGCCGGCCCGAGGAACGAGCCGACGAGCACGGCCGGCACCTCGACCGCGACCAACGTCCAGTCGACGCGCACCTGCAGCGCGAGGTAGGTGAGCACGCTTACCGTGAGCGGGATCATGAGCGCGACGAGGCTGGTGCCCACGACGAGGTACATCGGGAACAGCAGGATGCTCACCATGAACGGCGTGACGAGGAAGCCGCCGCCAACCCCGAGCGCCGACCCCACGAACGAGATGGTGAAGCCGCCGGCCACCGACGCGAACGGATCGAAATCGAAGTGCTCGCCGCCGAACCGGACCGTGCTCTTTCGCCAGCCGAAGCGGACGGTGCGTGGACCGTCCGCCTCGGCGAGCCCGCTCGCGCCCGCCCGCCGCGCGTTCCGCGCGACGCGCTCGGACGCCTCCTGTGCCTTGCGGAAGCCGGCGTGCCGCAGGACCGCCTTGGCCCAGCCCTCGTAGAGCACGCGCGCCGCGACCAGCGCGACGAGTATGCCGAACGCCTGGCGGTACGCCGACATGTCCGAGAGATAGGTCTTCGAAAACCACGAGCCGGCGGCCGCCCCGACCGGCGCGCCGATCCCGAACGTGAGCGCGAGGCTCCACACCAGCCGCCTCTGGCGATGGTAGAGCGGCACCGAGACGAGGCGGCTCGAGAACTCGAGGATCTGGTTCACCACCTTGATCATGTTCGGGTCGCCGATGCCGAGGATCGAGATGTGGCCGACGCCGGCGAGGATGCCGCCGCCGCCCGCGCCCGAGGACATCAGGAAGCCCGCGAGCACGCACCAGCCGAAGGCGAGAAACGGGTTAAAGCTTGTGTCCATCCGACTTCCGGCGGAGCGGCGCCGCTGGCGGAGCGAGCCGGGCCAGCCGCCGGAAGAGGCTCTTCAGCTCGGGCGCGAGCGCCCAGAGGATGAACATCAAGGCGAGCGCCATCAGGACCCCGCTCTTCGGCCGGGTGAAGAAGATCGTCACGTCGTTGTCGTAGTTGGCCATCGAGGTCATGAAGTAGCTCTCGGCGAGCGGGCCGAGGATCACGCCGAGCACGAGCGGCGCGGTCGGCACGCCGAAGCGCCGCATGAAGAACCCCATGATGCCGAACAGGATGCAGATGTAGACGTCGTTCGCGTTGTTGCGCACTGCGAACGCGCCGACCAGGCTGAAGACGATGATGAACGCGCAGATGATCGCGGGGTCGGCGCGCATGATCACGCCGAAGAGCCGCGCGATCACGACCGACACCAGGATCATGAACACGTTGGCGAGCGTGAAGCTGGCGAAGATCGCGTACAGCATCTCCGGATGCTTCTGGAACAGCAACGGGCCCGGCTGCACGCCGTGCCCCATCAGCGCGGCGAGCATGATCGCGGAGGCCGCGGTGCTCGGAATGCCGAGCGCGAGCAGCGGAATGAGCGCCGTGCCGGTCGTGGCGTTCTTCGACGCCTCCGGCGCGGCGAGCCCGTCCGCGACGCCGGTGCCGAACTCGTCGCGCCGCTTGTTGACCTGTCGCTCGATGCCGTAGGCGACGAACGCTCCCATCACCGCGCTGCCCCCCGGAATGACGCCGATCAGGCAGCCGATCGCGGTGCCGCGGCCGATCGACGCCCGCAGATCCCAGATGCCGCGCGGCCCGAGCACCTTCATGACCGCCTTGTCGCGCACGGTGTAGTCGGGATTCCCGCGCGCAGCGATCGTCTCCAGCACCTCGCCGATCGCGAACAGGCCGATCATCACGACCACGAAATCGATCCCGCCGTCGAGGGTGCTCAGCCCGAAGGTCAGGCGCGTGACGCCGTACAAGGGATCCGTTCCGACCGAGCCGATCGCCATGCCGGTGAACAGTGACAGCAGCGAGAAGAGAAGATTGCCCTTCGCTATGGCGAGAACGCACGCGAGGCCCATGACGGTAGTGGCGAAGAACTCCGGCTGGTCGAAGGTCAGCGCGAAGCGCGCGAACGGTGGCGATGCGAACGAGAGGACGATCGCGCTGAACAGGCCGCCGATCGCGCTCGCCGTTATCGCGATCGACAGCGCCCGCTCGGGGCCTTCGCGCCGTGCCAGCGGGAAGCCGTCCCAGCAGCTCGGCACCGAATCCGGGTCGCCGGGAATGTTGAGCAGCAGGGAGGAGATGGACCCCCCGAACACCCCCCCGACGTAGATCCCGCCGAGGAACATCATCGCGAGGAGGGGCGACATCAGGAAAGTGAACGGGAGGCAGATTGCCATGGCGTTCACGAACGAGATGCCGGGCAGGGCGCCGGCGACGACGCCGATCAGCACTCCGGCGATGACGGCCGCGAGCGGCGCCGGCTGGAGCGCGACGCCGAGTCCGTTCGCGAGCCCCCAGAATGCTTCCATGCGCCGCGATCCGCCCAGGCCTAGTAGATGCCGAGGATCCGGTACAGGGCGATCGTCGCCTGCTCGAAGATGCCCTGCCCGCGGTCCAGGGGCATCAGCGAGATCTTGACGAAGAGGTAGAGGATCGCCGCGGTCCCAAGCGTGCTCACGAGGACGACGGTCAGCGGGCGCCTCAGCCCGCCGAGCACGAGCCAGGCGGCGACGAACGCCATCGTCGCCCAGGCCATGCCGATGAAGCCCATCGCGAGGCCGTACGCGACGATCAGTCCCATGCCGATCGCGAGCCGCACGTCGTCGTGCTCCTCGGTGCCGCCTCCGTCCTCGGCGTCGCGCGGCTTGCCCAGCGCGGCACCGCCGCCGGACCGCCACAGCGCCGTGACGGTGCGCCCGAAGAGCAGGGCCGCGCAGACCGCCGCGCCGTAGAGGACGACCTTCGGCCACGTTCCGGGACCCGCGATGCCGCGCGACATCCCGTCCAGGTCGACGCCGGGCGCGATGTAGTAGCGCGCGACGACGACTGCCACGAGGGCCGCCCCGAGGGCTGCGACGCAGCGCAGCAGGTCGATTTTCTTCGGCTGCAAGGCGGCGCGCCGGCTACTTGATCATCCCGTACTCTTTCATGAACTTCGACACGTCATCGAAGTTCTTCTCCACGAACGCGAGGCTTTCCTGCGGCGTCATGCGGGCGATGCAGGTGTAGGTCTCGCCGCAGAACTTCTTCCACTCCGCGCTCTCCAGGGATTTGGCGACGGCGGCGTTGAGCGTCGCGAGCGCGGCGGCCGGCACCTTGGCCGACGTGACGATCGCGCGCCAGTTCGGGAGATCGATGTGGTGGCCGAACTCGCCCGAAGCGGGCGTATCGGGGAACGAGGGGTGGCGCTTCTCGCCGAACACGACGATCGGCCGGTACTGCTTCGACTCGAGGAACTGCACGACGTCGCCGGGCTCCTCGAACAGCACCTCGCTGTGCCCGCCGAGCGGCGACAGGTAGCGCTCGCCGGGCTTGGCGAACGGCACGTTCACCATCTGGAAGCCCTTGGTGCCGAGGAACTTGACGGCGATGTCGTCGAGCGTGCCGTAGCCCGCCGTGGCGACCCGGAGCTTGCCCGGGTTGGCCTTCGCGGCGTCGAGCAGGCCCTTGTAGTCGGCGATCTTGCTCGTCCTTGGCCACGAACAGCATCGACGGCGAGGACTGCACGACCGCGATGTAGGCGAAGTCCTTCACCTGCATCTTGCCGAGGCCGCTCGCCCAGGCCGACGATCGAGAGCCCGGTCAGCGTGCCGATCGGTGTAGCCGTCGGGGGTGCTGGTGAGTACCTTGGTGAGCCCCGCATTGCCGGAGGCGCCGGCGACGTTCGCCACGGGCAGCGGCACCCCGAGCACCGGCTCGAGCAGCTTCGACATGATCCGCCCGAGCTGATCGGCACCGCCGCCCGGCCCGAAGTTGACGATCATGTCGACCGGGCGGGAAGGGTACTGCTTGTCCTGCGCCGACGTCAGGGTGGGGGCCGCTGCGAGCAAGAGGCCCGCAACCGCGAGCCGAACGTGCGTCCGCCTGTGCATAGTCTCCTCCGGGTGGAATGCCCGGGGAGATCGACGCCTCCTCCGGGCGGCTCAAGCAACTGGTACGGTCAGTCTCTGCCTCCTCGTCCGGCGCCGCAATAGGACGGGGTCAGGCCTCGAGTCCCAGCGCGTCGATCGCCGCGCGGGAGAAGAAGTTCACGCGCGTCTCCTCGTCGATGTCGGGATAGTTCTTGAGATAGCGCACGACGCCGGACACGCCGCTCGAATCCCAGTGCGGGTAGTCGCTCGTGCAGGCCATGTTCTTCCCGCCGAACCACTGCATCGTCTCGCGGAGCAGCGCCTCCTCGGGCTCGAACGAGCAGATGACGCACTGCCGCTTGAAGTACTCCGACGGCGGCATGGTGAGCGGGTCCATTTCCTTCCGCCGCGCCTCGAAGTGATTGTCGAGCCGGAACAGCATGTACGGCACCCACGTGGCACCGGCCTCGCAGAACAGCACCTGCAGCTTCGGATGGCGCTCCAGCACGCCGTAGCCGATGATCCCGCACACTGCGGTCGCCATCTCGAGCGGGTGCGACACCACGTGCGCGACCCAGTACTTGTCGTACTTGTAGTCGGTGCTGTAGGTCGCGTTGTAGGTGCCGGTCGCCTCGTGGAATACGAGCGCCATGCCGAGGTCGGTCATCGTCTTCCACACCGGATCCCAGTCGCGGTCCCACCAGTGCACGTTCTGCATCACGTTCGGCCGCATCCAGACCGCGGTCGCGCCGAGCTTGCGCCCGCGCTTGATCTCCTCGACCGCGTTCTGCGGGTCGAGCGGAATGGTCACGCACCACAGATGCCGCTTGCTCGTCGCCCAGATCTTCGCCGTCCAGTCGTTCAGCGCCCGGCACACGGCGTACTGGAAGTCCCAGTTCAGGATGTCCGGGATGAAGAGGCCCAGGGTGGGGATCCATACCGCGGCATCGATGCCGCTCAGGTCCATGTCGACGTCGCGGTTCTCGAACGCGTGCTTGTGCGCGCGCTCGTACGCGAGGCCCTCGCCGCGCGGACGCTGATCCCCGCAGCCCTCGGTCCGGCCGGGGCCGAAGCCCGACGGCTTCTGGTAGAGGCGGCCCTCGACCATCAGGCGCGGCGCGCCGGTGTTGTCGGTCGTGAGCTTGGGCGCCTGGTGCTGCCAGGCCTTGTCGAGGAACATCGTGAACGCCTCGGGCGGCTCGATGATGTGCCGGTCGCAGTCGATCACGAAGTACTCCTGGCCGAGCTTCTTCTTGGTGGAGCCGTAGGTGTCGGCCACGGCCTTGTAGCGGTCCTGCGGCTTCTCCTTGCGCAATGCCTGGCCCATGGTTTCCTCCTTCGGTGATCGCCGGTCGGATGAATCCGTTCAGGCGATGTTGTCGATGAGCAGCCGCTCGACGATCTTTCCGCCGACGACGTGAGATTCGAGGACTTCCTGCGCGTCCTCCACGCTCGGGACGTGATACCAGACGCCTTCGGGGTAGATCACGACGGTCGGGCCGAACTGGCAGTGATCGAGACAGCCAGCGCGGTTGATGCGCACGTCGTGGCCGAGCCCGGCCTTGGCGGCGCCTTTCTTCAGCGCGTTGAAGACGTCCTCCGAGCCGCGCTGCTTGCAGCATCCGCGCGGGTCGCTCGGATCGCGCTCGTTGAGGCAAACGAAGACGTGCCGCTTGAATCCCGCCATGAATGGATCGTCCCGTTTTGCCGACCGTGACGAACGTTAGCGCAGGCTTCGGCGCCGGCGCTGTCAACTACTTGACAGATCGGACCAGCGCAAGGAATCGCGCCGCGCCCCTCGACCGTCGATCGCAAAGCCTCGTCGGCGCCGCGCGCCCCGCGCTAGGACGACGCGTTGCGCTGCGCTTCAGCGCGATGCCGCGCGGGAATCCGGTCGAGCCGATCGGTCACGTGCAGCACGCCCTGCTCGTCGGTCCACGCGTACAGACGGACAGCGGGCTGTGCTGCCCGCGGTGGCGCGGGCGGGTTGGGGACCCACACCCAGCGGTAGGGCGCGCTTACCCCGTCGCCGCGCAGCTCGTAGCGACCGTCTGGGTACTCGATCACCTGCCGCTCCGGAGGCGACGGCGGGGCGGGCGGCGCGGCAGCGGCCACGGGCACGGGCACGGCGTATGCGACCTGGGGCAGAGCGGCCGCTGCCGGGTCGTAGTAGGCCGGCGGGCCGACGTACATCGGTACGCCCACCCCCACCCCCGCGACGAGCGGCGGGCCGAAGAACCGCGTCCTCGCGAACGTGGCATTCCGGAACGACGGCGCAATGGCTGCGGGCGCGGTCGGAAACACGCCGATGATCGGCCGGCCGAAGACCGCCCCGCCGCCACCGGCCACCACTACGGCGCCGCCACGCACCGGGCCGCCGGCTTGCGCGCCAACCGCCGCGGTCGCGGCGAAGCCGAGAAAAACAAGCGCCGAGACTTTCCCCGCCATGGAGGGAGTGTGCGAGCCGCGCCCCGGGACGTCAACCCGCACGCGGTAGCGGCCGCCCTCGGCCTGCTACCATCGCGCGCATGAAAGCCGACCTGCCCAAGCTCGCGGCGCTCGAGGACGAAGGCGCCATCTTCGACGACCTGAATCCCGCGCCGCGCCTCCTCATGGGCCCGGGGCCGATCAACGCCGACCCGCGGGTGCTGAGGGCGCTCGCCACCCCGCTCATCGGCCAGTTCGACCCCCAGTTCCGCGCCTACATGAAGGAGACGATGGAGCTCTACCGGCGGGTGTTCGAGACGGACAATCGGTGGACCCTCGTCGTCGACGGCACCGCGCGCGCGGCGATCGAGTGCGTCATGGTGTCGGCGGTCGAGCCCGGCGAGCGGGTGCTCGTGCTCTCGTTCGGCAGGTTCGGCCAGCTGATGACCGAGATCGCGCGGCGGATGGGCGCCGAGGTGCACGTCCTCGAAACCGAATGGGGCACCGTGTTCGCGCCCGAGCGGGTCGAGGCCGAGCTGAAACGAATCGCGCCGAAGCTCGTCGCCGTCTGCCAGGGCGACACCTCGACGACGATGGCGCAGCCCCTCGACGAGCTCGGCAAGCTCTGCCAGCGGCACGGGGCGATGATCCAGGTCGACGCGACCGCGACGCTCGGCGGCATGCCGTTGCCGGTGGACGCGTGGCAGATCGACTGCGTGACCGGCGGCCTGCAGAAGTGCCTGGGCGGCCCGTCCGGTTCGGGTCCGATCACGCTCGGCGAGCGGATGGCCGAGGCCGTGTACCGGCGTCGCCACATCGAGGAAGGCCTCCGGCCGAAGGGCTACACGCCGGGCGAAGGCCGGATCATCGGCTCCAACTACTTCGACCTCGCGATGCTGATGGATTACTGGAGCGATCTCGCGCTCAACCATCACACCGAGGCCACCTCGATGCTCTACGCCGCTCGCGAATGCGCGCGGATCTTCCTCAGGGAGGGTCACGCACGCGCCTTCGGCCGGCATGCGCTCGCCGGACAGGCGCTCGTCGCCGGCGTCGAAGCGATGGGGCTCAAGGTCTTCGGCGACAAGGCGCACAAGATGCCGAACGTGACCGGTGTCTTCGTACCGGACGGCGTCGTCGGCGATCGCGTCCGGTCGGCGCTGTTGAAGGAGTTCAACATCGAGATCGGCACCTCGTTCGGCCCGCTGCACGGCCGGATTTGGCGCGTCGGCACGATGGGGGTCAACGCGCGCCGGGACGCGGTGCTGGTGACGCTCGGCGCGCTGGAGGCGGTGCTGGCGGGCGAAGGCTTCAAGCTACCGCGTGGCGCAGCGGTTGACGCGGCGCGCGCCGTGTACCGATCCGCGGGCGAGTAGATCCGTGCCGCGCATCGCGGGGGTCGAGACCGGCTGCTACCGGGTCCCGCTGCCGGTCGTGCTCTCGGACAGCACGCACGGCGACATGACCCACTTCGAGCTCGTCACGGTCCGCGTGCGCGACGCGGACGGTGCGGAAGGGCTCGGCTACACGTATACCGTCGGCACCGGCGGCGCCGCCATCCAGGTCCTCCTTGAGCGCTACCTGGCGCCGCTCCTCGCCGGCGAGGAAGCGGATCGCATCGAGCCGCTGTGGCAGAAGATGTGGTGGGCGCTCCATTACGGCGGCCGCGGCGGACCGGTAGTGCTCGCGATCTCGGCCGTCGACATCGCGCTGTGGGATCTCGCCGCGAAGCGCGCCGGCCGGCCGCTGTGGCGGATGCTCGGCGGCTTCGATCCGCGCGTGCCGTGCTACGCCGGCGGCATCGACCTCCAGTTCCCGCTCGAGCGGCTGCTGCGCCAGGCGGACGGCTTCCTCGAGCAGGGATTCCGCGCGATCAAGATGAAAGTCGGCCGCGAGCGGCTCTCCGAGGACGTCGAGCGCGTGCGCGCGATGCGCCGGCATCTCGGCGCCGACTTTCCGCTGATGGCGGACGCGAACATGCGCTGGTCGGCGGACCACGCGATCCGCGCGGCGCGCAGCTTGCGCGAGTTCGAGCTGGTGTGGCTCGAGGAGCCGACGATCCCCGACGACGTCGCCGGCCACGCGCGCATCGTGCGCGAGGGCGGGGTGCCGATCGCCACCGGCGAGAACTTCCGCACGCTGTGGGAGTTCAAGCAGATGATCGACGCCGGCGGGGTGACCTACCCGGAGCCCGATGTCTCCAACTGCGGCGGCGTCACCGTCTTCATGAAGGTCGCGCACCTCGCCGAAGCGTTCAACCTGCCGGTGACTTCGCACGGCGTGCACGACCTCACCGTGCACCTCCTCGCGGCGGTTCCGAACCGCTCGTACCTCGAGATCCACGGCTTCGGGCTCGACCGCTACATGGCCGAGCCGGTGCGGATCGCGGACGGCGTCGCGGTCGCGCCGGAGCGGCCGGGGCACGGCGTCGCGCTCGACTTCGCGGCGCTCGCGCCGCTGCGCGTCTAGCGCCGGCGAGCGCTACGCCCCCGGCGCGAGCGCGCGCGGCATGGCACCGCCCCAGTCGCCGAGCGTGTGAAAGCGATCCGGTCGCAGCACCTGCGCGGTCCGTCCCGGCGCCGCGCTGCCGAGCGTATCGGGGGCGACGGCGACGAGGGCGGCGCGCGTCTCCGCGTCCGCGCGTGCGAGCGCTTCGGGATCGGTCCACGCGAGCCGTCCGGACTCGGTGCGGGCGTAGACGCGCCCGGTTCCGCGCTCGGCGAAGTTGACCGCCGGCAGCCGGCGCACGCACTCACCGAGGAACCGAGTGTTGTTCGCTGCGGCCATCGCCGCGCCGCCGGGATACACCTCGTCCGGGCCCGACGCGTCGATGTTGATCTTCCGGTACCGGTCGACGTCGAGCAGGCACTTCACGTCGAGCACGTTCAGCTCGCCGCTCCGCCCGAAGGCGACGGTGCGCGGCCGCTCGCCGAACGGCACGCTGTTGTCGAGGAACTCGTAGTGCACCGACATGTCCGGCCACAGCGCCCAGGTGAAGAAGAGCTCGGGCATGCCGGCGTAGGCTTCGACGTTGTGCGCGAGCGTGTCGTCGACCGCCTTGTAGCGGCCGACCTCCAGGCCGCGCCGCCACGCGCGCTCGACGGTCTCGTGCGGCGGCGTGATCATGAAGAACATGTAGACCTCGCGGCCGAAGCGCGTGAGGAGGTTGCTGCCCGCCTGGTCGGAGTCGGGCGCGAAGCTGTCGAACCGGAAGCGGTCGATCAGCAGGTGGGTCATCCCGCCGCGCTCGGCCTTGCGCGCCATGTAGCGGTCGAGCTTCTGGTCGACGATCGCGAGCTCGTGCGCGGTGAACGCCCCGGCGTACTTGTAGGCGTCGCCCAGCGCGCCGTAGTCGAGCAGGTACTTGCGCCAGATGTCCGGGCTGACGACGGCGAAGTCGCCCCAGTCCACGCCGAGCGCCGCCGCGAGCCGGCGCTGCAACGGGCGCATCGTGCTCTTGCCGGAGGCGGACGCGCCCTTGGTGTTCATGACGACGGGCCGCTCCTGGGCGGGGAGGAGGCGGTAGCCTTCCGCCTCCGCCGCACGCCGGACGTGCGGCTCGATGAGCGCACCGACCACCTCGGCGCCGTGCTCGTTGCAGGCAAGGTCGACGGCGATCGGCGCGAGCAGTGCCTTGTCGCCCCACAGCCGCCCGTGGCGCGCGCGGACCGCGGAGGCGAGGCGCGCGAGCGCGCGACAGGCGGCACGGCGCAGCGGGTTGTCCCGCAGCTGCGCCTGTGCGGACCACTCGCGGACGATGCGCTCTTCGTGGCCCCAGTCGTCCGCGACGCGGGCGGGCGCGGGGCTCCTGTCGGCGCGACGGAAGAGGCCGAGAAACACGTTCGCGCGCGGTTCGATCGCAGCGCCCCCGCCCGCGATCGCAGCGAGTGCCCGCGAGAGCTCGGTATCGATCAGGCCCGATAGCGCCCGCCGGGCGGTCTCGTAGGCGCCGACGATTCCGGGCATGTGCGGCCCGATGTGCCGGACGAGGATCGTCTGGACCATGCGCCGGAACTCGATGCCGAGATCCTCCTGGCGCGGGCCGTCCGGCACCGAGAGGTCCGCCGTGACGCGGATCAGCAGCTCGTGCACGACCAGTCGCTCCGGCCGGAAGACGACGAGCGCGTCGACCTCGAGCCCGGTGAGGTGGGCGAGCTCGTGAGCGTGATCGAGCCCGGTGAAGACGTTCTCCGGCCGGAAGATGGTGGAGAGCGGCAGCAGCGGCCGCGGGATGTCCGACTGGATCCCGGGGTTCCAGGCCCCGAACGGAGTGGCCGCGGCGGTGGCCGTTGCTTCGACCGTTGCCGTGGAAGGGTCCGTCGTCATCCGCTCAGCCGGCCGCGCGCCGCCGCAGCAACTCGCGCAGCGGCTCCGGCAGCCCGGCGTTCGCCTTCGCGGGCGGCGGCGCGAAACTCCCGGTCCTGGCACCCCCCGGCCTCAGCTCGACGAGCGTCTCCGCGTGCTTCACTGCGCTCGACACCCCGTCGACGACCGGGACCGGAATCTCGCCCGCGATGCTCCGCGCGAGGCCGGCGAGCGGCGCACCGCCGAGGATGATCGCGTCCGCGCCGTCTTCCTCCACGACCGCCGTGCACAGCTCGCGCAGCCGGGCCGCGTGGTCGCTCTGCACGGCTCCGATGTCGCGGAGCGGCTGGTCGAGCGAGCGGATGCTCGCGAGGCGGCCGATGAGGCCGTTGTGCTCGACGCTCTCCCGGTACCACGCGGTGATCCGCCGGGAGATGGCGACGATCGAGAAGCGGTTGCCGAGGAGGGAAACGCTCGCGAGCGCCGCCTCGGTCATGCCGACGACCGGAATATCCAGCACCTCGCGGATGCCCGGCACGCCCGGGTCGCCGAACGCGGCGATGATCACCGCGTCGTGCCCCGCCGCGTGCTCGGCGACGAGCGTGGCGGCGGCGTACGCGCCGATGAGCGCCTCGAAGCGCGTCTCGATGTAGGCGACGCCGAACGGGGCGGTGAGCATCGTGATCTCGGTGCCCGGCGACGCCGCACGCCGCGCCTCGCTGCCGATCAGCTCCGAGACGCTCGACGAGATGTTCGGGTTGATGACGAGCAGCTTCATCGCGATCTCGGCTTGGCAGGGGTCGGCCGGGCGCAGCGCAGGAACTGCCCGCGGCCTTTGGCTGCATTCGGGTTCGGCCGGCTCCACACCGTCTCGCCGCGCGAGATGGTGACCTCCGGCCACGCCGCGAGCTCGATCCCCTCGTACGGGGTGTAGTCGACGTTGTGATGGAGCATCGCGTTGTCGAGCCTGAGCTTCAGCGCGTCGTTCCAGATCACGAGATCGGCATCCGCGCCGACCGCGATCGTACCCTTGCGCGGGTAGAGCCCGTAGATCTTGGCGACGTTCGTCGACGTGAGCGCGACGAACGCGTTGACGTCGATGCGGCCCTTCAGCACCCCCTCGGAGAAAAGCAGCGGCAGGCGCGTCTCGACGCCCGGGATGCCGTTCGGGATCTTGCTGAACGGCGCCGCCTTGCCGGCAATCTGCTTCCCTACGGGGTCGTCGAAACGGAACGGCGCGTGGTCCGACGAGAACACCTGGAACACGCCGTTCTCTAGCCCGTGCCAGATCACCGCCTGGTTGGCCTTGTCGCGCGGCGGCGGGCTGCAGACGCACTTCGCGCCGTGGAAGCCCTCGCCCTCCAGGTTGTCGCCGGTTAGGAAGAGATACTGCGGGCAGGTTTCGCCGTAGATCCGCAGGCCTTTCCCCTGCGCCCAGCGGATCTGCTCGACCGCCTCGCGGCCTGAAACGTGCACGATCAGGATCGGGATGTCGACGAGCTCCGAGAGCGCGATCGCCCGGTGCGTGGCCTCGCGCTCGACCAGCATCGGGCGCGACGCGGCGTGGAATTTCGGTGCCGTGTGTCCCGCGGCGAGGAGCTGCTCGGTGAGCCAGGCGATGCAGTCGGTGTTCTCGGCGTGGATCATCGCCATCGCGCCCTCGCGACGGGCGACCGCGAGCGTCTCGAGGATCTGCCGGTCGTTCAGCTTCAGGTCGTCGTAGGTCATGTAGATCTTGAACGACGTGTAGCCGTTCGCCACCAGCCGCGGCAGCTCCTCCTTCAGCACGCGCTCGGTCGGATCCGAGACGATCATGTGGAACGCGTAGTCGATCACGCTCTTCCCTTCGGCGCGCCGGTGATAGTCGTCGACGGCGGCCTGCAGCGACTGCCCCTTCAGCTGGCAGGCGAACGGGATGACGGTCGTCGTGCCGCCGCACGCTGCCGACAGCGTGCCGGTATGGAAGTCGTCGGCCATCTTCGACCCGTCGGTCATCGGCTGGTCGAAATGGCAGTGGCCGTCGATCCCGCCCGGCAGCACCCAGCGCCCGGCGGCGTCGATCTCCTGCTTTGCTTTGGGAAGGCCGCGGGCGAGGGCGGCGATGGCGCCGTCTTTCACGCCGATGTCGGACTCGAAGATGTCCGCGGCGGTCGCAATCCGCCCGTTGCGGATCACGAGGTCGAAGTCGGTCATGGCTGCTGCTCCTTTGAAGCGGGGGATGCGTGATGCGGCGGTGGGCGATGACGGAAGCCGAGCTCGCGCTCGAGCCGGCGCGCGAAGCCGAGCAACGCCGTCTCCTCGAACGGGCGCGCGATGAGCTGCATGCCAATCGGAAGCCCGGACGCGGTGAAACCGCACGGAATCGAGACGGCGGGGAACCCGACGAGCGAGATCAGGTAGGTGACCCGGAGGTAGTCGATGATGTTCGCCATCGCGACCCCCTCGATCTCGGTGACGTTCTCCTGCGTGTTCGGGAACGGCGGCACGGCGGCGCTGACGGTCGCGAGGAGGTCGTGGTCACGGAAGAAGCGCGCGAAGCTTTCGTAGAGCCGACTCCGCTCCGCCTCTGCGGTGAGGTAGTCGAACGCGCCGATGCCGCGGCCGCGGTCCACGTTCCACAGGAACGATGGCGAGAGCAGGTCGCGATGCCGCTCGGCGAGATCGGCGTAGGAGGCGTACAGCTGGCCTGCTCTGAGCGTCTCGAACGCGTGCTGTGCGCCGGCCGGGTCGGGCGCCCCCGGAACGAGCTCGAGATCGAGGCGTCGCATCGCGTCGATCGCGCGATCGAACGCGCCGGCCACTTCGGAGTGCACCTTGGCGAAGCCGAGATCCGGCGAGTACGCGACCCGCGGCCGCGCGGGGCCGGCGGCGTCGAGCGAAGCGGCCCGCCATGGTCCGATCCCCGCGGAAAGCGGGTCCGCCAGGTCGGCTCCGGACATCGCCTCCAGCATCAGGGCGGCGTCCGTCACGTCGCGGGCGAGGATCCCGTGCGCGCTCATCGCATTCCACGCGAAGCGCTTCGGCGCCGCGGGGATTCGCCCGGGAGTGGGCCGCAGGCCGAGCACTCCGCAAAAGCTCGCCGGAGTCCGCACCGAGCCGCCGAAGTCGGTGCCCTGTGCGAGCGGGACCATACCCGTGGCGACTGCTGCGGCCGAGCCGCCGCTCGAGCCGCCGCTCGAGAATCTAGTGTCGTACGGGTTGGCGGTCGGGCCCTGGATCGCGTTGGTGCACAGCGCCCCGAACGCGAACTCGGGCGTGTTGGTCTTCCCGATGACGATCGCCCCCGCGTCGCGCAGCTTCGCGACGCACGCGTCGTCCGCGTCGGGGACGTGGTTCTCGTACACGCGCGAGCCGAAGGTCGTCCGGATGCCGGCGGTGAGCGTGATGTCCTTGATCGCCACCGGAACGCCGTGCAGGGGGCCCCGCAGCCGACCTGCGGAGCGCTCGCGATCGGCGCGCTGCGCCTCCGCCACGGCCTGATCGCCGCACACCGTGATGAACGCCTTGAGCGTCCCGTCCAGCGCGGCGATGCGCCCGAGACACGCCTCCACCAGCTCGGTCGAGCGCACCTGCCCCGAAGCAATCGCCGCCGCGGCGGCCGACGCCGAGAGCCGGGTCAGATCCACCATGGGTTATCCGGGAAGCTTGGCCGCATGGGTTGAGCCCGGGATCGGGTGCGCGAGGCAGCGCCGGTAGATCCGATCGGTCGGCGGCCACATCCGGCGCGCGTTGGCGTCCAGCTCGTCGAGGACGGGTCGCAGCTTCTCGACCTCCTCCCGCACCTCGGCAAGGACGGCCGGTTCGTCGATGCGCGTCAGCCGGCCGGCGCGCATCACAGCCTCGCCGTCCACGAACACGGTGTCCACGCTCGCGCCGCGTTCGGCGTAGACGAGCTGCTGCAACGGGTTGTGCAGCGGGGTGAACGCGACCGAATCGGTGCGGTAGAGCACGAGGTCCGCGCGCATGCCTTCCTCGATCCGCCCGAGGCGGTCGCCGAGCCCGAGGGCGGTCGCGCCGCCGACCGTGCCGGCGCGCCAGATCTCCTCCACGCTCGGCCAGCGGCGGAAATCGTCGCCGCGGAGCTTGGCGAGCGCTGCCGCGGACGAAACGGTCGTCAGCATGTTGCAGGTGTCCGTCGACGCACAGCCATCGGAGCCGAGGCCCAGGTTGACGCCCGCCTCGATCAGTTCCCGCACCGGCGCGACGCCGGAGCCGATCCGCAGGTTGCTCCACGGATTGTGCTGCACGCTGGCGCCCGACCCGGCGAGCAGCCGGATCTCTTCGGGGTCGAGCCACACCGCATGGACGAGCGAGGTCTTCGGCTTCAGGAAGCCGAGCCCGGACAGGTAGCGCACGAGCGTCTCGCCGTGCTGGACGAGCCCGGTCACGACCTGCAGCCGTGTCTCCTGCACGTGGATGATCATCGGGAGGTCGAACTCGTCCGCCAGCCGCCGCGCCTCACGCAGAAATCCCTCGGTGCAACGCTGGGGAGCCGAAGGGGCGACGATGAAGCCGACGCGCCGCTCGCGCGGGTGCCGCTCGCGCGCGAGCCGCCGGCAAAGCGCGAAGAACTGCTCGGGCGCGGCGCGCGGATACGCGGCGAGCGTCTTGCGGACCTCCTCCGGAAACTCTTCCTCGGCGTACGGCAGCGCCTGGAAGAAGGGTTTGTCCATCATGCTGATGCCGACGAGCGCGCGCAGGCCGATGTCCTCGTACGCCTGGTGTACGGCAGCGAGGTGCTCCGGATCGAGCTGCGGCGCGATGTTGAGGTCGTCGACGACGGTCGTCGTACCGCTGCGCAGTGCTTCGATCGCGCCGATCAGCGTCCGGAGATAGATCTGGCGCGCGGAATAGGGGTAGCCGTTCGGGGGACGGACGTAGAAGCTCCACTGCTCGAGCGGCAGGTTGTCGTAGCGACCCTTCTGGAAGTGCTCGTGCGAGTGAAGGTGCCCGTTCACCAGACCGGGCGTCGCGAGCAGCGAGCTGCCGTCGATCGTCGTGCCCGCGGAAGGTGCAAGCGCGCCGGGCGGCGCGATCCGCAGGATCGCGGTCCCGTCGAGAAGGAGATCGACGCGCCGCGGGTTGCGGAAGCCCTCGCTGTCCGCGGCGAGGACGTTGCGGATCAGGATCGAGGCCATTCGCTAGCGCAGCTGGCGCGTGAGTCCCACGAACCGGTCCATGACCAGCACCAGGACGAGGGTCAGCACCACCAGCGCGCCCGAGACAGCCGCCACCCTGACGTCCAGGCTGCCTTCCATGAGCTGCCACATGCGGATCGGCAGCACCACCGTGCGGGCATCGGAGAGGAAGAGCGACACCGGCACGTTGTCGAACGACGAGAGGAACGCGATGAAGGCGCCGGCGAGGACGCCGGGACGGATCGCCGGCAGGATCACGTGGCGGAACGTGAACCAGCCGGAGGCGCCCAGGCTCTGCGAGCATTCGACCAGTGCCGGGTCGAGCCGCGCGAGCGCCGCCACCGTGGTGCGCAGCACGAGCGGCACGCACACGATGACGTGGCCGGCGATCAACGTGTAGATCGACAGCGGGACCCTGAGCCAGCTGAGGAGCATGACGATCGCGAGCCCGAGCGCGATCGCCGGCAGGATCAGCGGCGACATGAACACGTTGTCGAGGAAACGCGCGACGAGCGACCGGCCGCGCGCGATGTAGAGCGCCGCCGGGACGGCGAGCGCGATGGCGATCGCGGTCGCCGCCGCGGCGACGAGCACGCTGTTCGAGGTCGCGTCGATGAGATCCTCGGAGTCGGCGAGCGCGAGGAACGGCCGCAGCGAGTAAGCGGGCGGCGGAAAGCGGATCGTCGGCGTGTCGTTGAAGGCGGCGATGAGCACCACCAGGGTCGGCGCCACCAGCACCACGATCGCCGCCAGGGCGAGCGCCCACATCGTCGCGTAGAAGCTCGCGTCCAGGAGCCGCCGTCCGCTCACTGGACGATCCTCGCGCCAAGCGCTCGGGATTCGCGCTTGGGGCGGCCCGGCGCGCTCATACGCCGCCTCTACGCGCTCGCATAGCCGCGGCTCGCCCGGCCGAGCTGGTTGAACGCGGTCACGAGCGCGAGCACCGTGACGAGCAGCACGATCGACACGGTCGCCGCGAACGGCCAGTTGTTGAGCGAGATCGCCTGCTGGTAGATGAGCAGCGGCATGTAGATCAGCCGGCCGCCGCCGACGATCGTCTGGGTGACGAACGCGGTCACCGACGCGGCGTAGACGAGCATCGCGCCGGCGATCATCCCCGGCAGGGTGAGCGGCAGGGTGACGCTGAAGAACGTCCGCCAGGCGCTCGCGCCGAGCGAGATCGACGCCTCGTGGATGCGCGGGTCGAGCTGGGCGAACGCGGTCATGAGCGGCAGGACCATGAGCGGCATCTGGATCTGCGCGAGCGCGACCACGACCGCGCCCTCGGTATAGAGCAGCCGCAGCGGTGCGTCGATCAGGCCGAGCTGCAGCAGCGCCGAGTTGACGATCCCCTGGCGTCCGAGGATGACGATCCAGGCGAACGTCCGCACCACGACGCTGGTGAGGAGCGGCAGGATGATGACGAAGAGGATGAGCGTCTGCACCCTGCGCGATGCCCGGCTGTGGAGCCATGCGAGCGGATAGCCGAGCAGCAGGCAGAGCGCCGTGGTCTTGGCCCCGAGCCAGAGCGTCTCGGCGAGCGAACTGCGCGACAGCGGATCGGCGAAGAACTTGAAGTAGTACGCCAGTCCGACGAACGAGCGGTCGGTCTCCGAGGTGAGGCTGATCGCGAGCATGATGGCGAGCGGCGCCGCGAAGAACGCGGCGAAATAGAGCGCGAGCGGCAGGCCGAGCTGCCACTCGCGCGCCGGCGCGGCCGCCGTCGTCATCGAGCTGCGGTCAGACCTTGATCTCGCGGTTGAAGCGGTCGATCAGCTGCGGCCGGATCTTGTTGATCTCCGCCCAGTCGAGGAGCACGCCCTTCTTCAGCATGTCCGGGACGCTCGACCCGAGCATCGCCACCTCCGGCGGGAACTTCACCTTGCTCGAGGTGGAGAGCGAGAAGTACGGCTTGTCGAGCATCGCCTGCTGCACCGCGGGGCTGAGGGCGATGTCGATGTACTTGACCGCGGCGTCGAACTGCTTGGTGTTCTTGACGATGTTGAGCGTGGTCCGCACCATCACCGGGCCGGTTTCGGGCACGGCGAAATCGATGTCCACGCCCTTGCTCTTCAGCAGCAGAGTGTTGTTGAAGTAGTTCGGCGCGATGTCGATCTCGCCCTGCTGGAAGAGCGCGACCAGCGCGCCCGGGCTCGGCGCGACGCTCCCGACGCTCGGCAGCAGCTCCTTGATCTTCGCGAAGGCGGGCTCGAAGTTGCGCTCGCTGCCGCCGTTCACCTTGGCGATCTCGCACATGTAGGCGGTGCCGAGGCTGGAGGCGAGGCCGGTGAGGCCGACGCGGCCCTTGTACTCCTTCTTCCAGAGGTCGTTCCAGCTCTTCGGCTTCGCGACCTTCTTCGGGTTGTAGGCGAGCCCGATCGCCTGGACGGTGATGACCGGGCCGGTGTTGTCGAACCCGCGGAACTGCTCGGGCAGGTCCTTGAAGTTCGGGCTGCGGCTGTCGGGGAACTTGGCGAAGATGTCGTCCTTGAGCACGTTGATGAGCGGCCCCTCGTCGAACAGCACGACGTCGAACGGGGGGGTGTCGCGTGCGGCCATGATCTTGGCGACCACGTCGACGACGAGGATCGGGCTCCACGTCGGGTCGATCCCCTGCTTGCGCAAGGCGGGCGCGAAGACGTTCCGGAAGAGCTCCTCGTAGATGCCCGGGTACGTGTTGCCGACCAGCTTGGCGGCTTGCGCCCGGGCGAGCCCGGGTGCGACCGCGCCCGCGGCGAGCGCGGCGCCGGAGCCGAGGAAGCGGCGGCGGGAGAGGGACAGGCTCATGGCAGGACTCCTTCGTGGGTCAACGGGGGAAGACGCGCGCACCGTCGGGTTCGACGATGCTCAGTGCGACCGGCTCGCCGGCGGCGACGATGCGTTGGCTCGAGCTGCGGGCCGCGGCGACCTTGAGGCGGTCGCCGCGGGCGGTCTCGACCTCGTACAGCAGGTTCGGCCCGATCGGCATCGCGATCACGACCTTCGCGTCGAGGACGCCCTTCGTGCCGGGCCCGGCGAGGGCGAGGTTCTCGGGGCGCACCGAAAGCCACACCGCTGCGTCCGGCGCCGGCGCGGCCGCACTCCGCAGCGCGACGGTGCCGCCGCCGTCGAGCGCGATCGCGAGGCGCCCGTCCGCGGCCGGGCGGACCGTACCGGGAAGCAGGTTGGTGGTGCCGATGAACTGGCTCACGAACAGGTCGCTCGGCTCGTCGTACAGCGCGACCGGCGGGGCGTACTGGTGGATCCGCCCCTGGTTCATGACCGCGATGCGGTCGGACATGCTCATCGCCTCGTCCTGGTCGTGCGTCACCATCACCGCGGTGATCCCGAGCTCGCGCTGCAGGCGCTTGATCTCGATCTGCATGTCGAGCCGGAGGTTGCGGTCGAGCGCGCTGAACGGCTCGTCGAGGAGCAGGATGCGCGGCTTCACCGCGATCACCCGCGCGAGCGCGACACGCTGCTGCTGGCCGCCGGAGAGCGCGCGCGGCAGGCGGTCGCGCAACGGCTTGAGCCGCACGAGCTCGAGCACCTCGTCGACGCGCTCGGCGATCGCAGCCTTCGACGCGCCCTGCGCCTTCAGCCCGTAGCCGACGTTCTCGGCGACGGTCATGTGCGGAAACAGCGCGTAGCTCTGGAACACGATCCCGACGCCGCGGCCTCCCGGCGGGAGGTGATTGATGCTCTCGCCGTCGAGCAGCACCTCGCCCGCGTCGGGCCGCACGAATCCCGCGATCGATCGGAGCAGCGTCGTCTTGCCGCAGCCCGAAGGACCGAGGAGCGCCACGAGCTCGCCGGCGGGAATGTCGACCGAGACGTCGTCGAGGGCGATCGTTCCGCCGTAGCGATGGGTGACGCGGCGGACCGCGAGCGTGTGGGCGCGTGCCGCGGCGCTGGTCATGCGACCTCCCGGAAGAGCCGCCCCCAGCGCCGGATCCGCTGCGGAGCAGCGCCGGCGAGCTTCAGCGACTTCCACACCACGGTCGCTATGGTGTCGTACATCGGGATTCCCGTCTCGCCCTCGAGCTCCTCGACGAGGCGCGCGCTCTGGAGGCCGGTGCAGAGGAAAGTGATCGCGTCGGGCCTGGCCTTCGCCACTGCGCGCGTCATCTCCCGGAGCTGGTCGAAGGTCGCCTCGGAGAACGACCAGTTGTCCTGCCAGCCGAGGTGGCGCTCGGCGACGCATTCGAAACCGGCGGCGGCGTAGTTCGCGATGATCTTCGCCTGGACGTCGTCGCGATAGGGGGTCACCAACCCGAATCGCTTCACGCCGGTCGACCGGAACACCTCGTTCAGCGCGAGGACCGACGTGCAGGCGGGGATGCCGGTCGCCTCGGTGATGCGGCGGCACAGCCGCTCGTCCGAGTCGAAGCCGAGCCAGCCCGCGGAAGTGCCGTTCCAGCCGATCGTGTGCACCTTCGCGTCCGCGAGGAGCGCCGCGGCGCGGAGGATCTCGGTGTCGTCGAACTGCGCCAGCGCGGCGCTCGACAGGGCGATCTCGGTGACGCGGAACCGCCCGAAATGCGCGCTCGCCTCGGGGATCTCCGCGAGCATCGCAGCGGTGATCGGCTCGAGCCGGGTGTTCGAGGAAGGGGTGAGCATCCCGAGGAGGATCCGGTCGGTCACGGGCGGCGATCGGCGGAAGTCAGGTCGGGATTGTGCGTCGGGACGGAGAAATCATGTTTTCTGCACCCGCCGGCCGTAGTGATCGATCAGCACTGCTGCCGCCTCCTCCTCGAGCACCGGTCCGACGACCTCGACCGCGTGCATGCCGCGCGCGAGCACCTCTCGGCAGGAAAGGAGCAACTCGTCGACGCCCGGCCGTGCGAGCTCGCGCATCCGCGCGACCGGGAGCGCGTAGACCAGCCGCCGGACCCCCGACCAGTAGATGGCACCCGAGCACATCGCGCAAGGCTCGCCCGTCGCGTAGACGGTGCAGCCGGTGAGGGTCGTCGGCGTCGAACCGACGCGACGCTTCGCGCATCAGGTTGAGCTCGGCGTGCCCGGTGCAGTCGCGGTCCGTCACCTGCGTGTTCGCGGCGGTAAGGATCAGCTCGCCGCGCTCGTCGGCAAGCGCCGCGCCGTACGGCTCGTCGCCCCGGGCGCTCGCCTCGCGCGAGACTGCGATGGCGGCGCGGAGGTGCCGCTCGTCGTCCGGGCGCATCGCCCGCTCAGTCCGACACGACCCTCAGCCCGGCAGCACCGACGCCGATTGCGTCCACGGCGTGATCTGGAACGGCAGGTGGTGCGGCTGCGACGCGTCGTAGATGTCGAACTCGAGGATCAGCTTGGTGTAATAGCCGCCCGGCACCTTGGCGCCGATCTTCTTGTAGTAGTCGCCGACGTAGACGACGGCCTGGTAGCGGCCGGTCTTGATCGTTTCCGGCGTGAGCAGCGGGCCCTCGGGCGGGCGGCCATCGGCGTTCGAGACGACCGACTTGAGCGTCCTGGCAGCGCTGCCGTCCAGGGCGAGAAGATCGATGCGGATGCCGTTGGCGGGCGTGCCGGTGTAGAGGTCGAGGACGTGCGCGGTGACGCGCCCGCCGGTGGCCTGGGCGGCCGCCGGCTTCGGGGCGGCGGCGAGCGCGGCGGCGGCGAGCGCGGCGCCGGCGACGAGGAAGTCCCTGCGATCGCGAGATTCGGTGGTCATGGTTCCCTCTTCGGTCGGTTGGCGGTTGCGGATGCGATCAGCTGCCGCGATAGGTCATGTAGCTCCACGGCGAGAAGTAGAGCGGCACGTGATAGCGCGACGTCGCGTCGTAGATCGCCACGCGGATCGGCACGACGTCGAGGAACTCGGGCGTGGTCTGCTGGATGCCGGCGCGCTTGTAGTACTCGGCGACATGGAAGACGATCTCGTAGCGGCCGACTTTCATGTCGTTCTCGTTGAGCAGGTTCTCGGTCACCCGGCCCTCGTCATTGGCGCGCACCGTCTTGAGGAGCCTGCGGGTGTCGCCTTCCACCGCGTAGAGGTCGATCCGGATCCCGGCCGCCTGCTTGCCGGTGTAGGTGTCGAGGGCGTGGGTGGAGAGCTTCGGCGGCAGCTTCTGCGCCTGCGCCGTCGCGGCGCCGGCAGCGGCGAGCGCGCCGATGGCGAGCCCGGCCTGAATGAACTCCCTGCGGTGAGCTTCAGTGGTCATGAGAGTCTCCGGTGTTGACGGTGAAGTGCAAGCGAGCCCCGGTGCGCTGGAATCGCGTTCAGTCGAACGACATCCGCGGCAGCCAGAGCGCGAGATCGGGCCAGAGGTAGAGCAGCAGCACGAGCAGCAGCATCATGAACAGGAAGGGCAGCGTCCCGACGATGACGTCGGTGATGAGCCCCTCCTTGCGGATGCCCTGCACGACGTAGAGGTTCATCCCGACCGGGGGCGTGATGAGCGCGAGCTCGGCCATCACGACGAGGTAGATCCCGAACCACACCGGGTCGATCTTCAGCGCGATGACGAGCGGTACCACGATCGGGATGGTGCCGATCATCATCGCCAGCGCGTCGAGGAAGCAACCGAGGATGAGGTAGAAGATGGTGAGAACGATGATGATCTGACCTTGCGAGGTACCGAGCTTCGCCACGAACTCCGACAGCGCCTGGGGCACGCCCATCAGCCCGAGCACGAAGTTGAGGAAGAACGCGCTGGCCGCGATCAGCATGATCATCGCGGTGACCGAGACCGTCGTCACGAAGCACTCGTTGAGCATCTTCAGCGACAGGGTGCGGTAGGCAGCGCAGATCGCGAGCGACATCACGACCCCGAGCGCGGCCGACTCGGTCGGCGTGGCCCAGCCGAGGTAGATGCTGCCCATCACCACCAGGAAGATGACGACCGGCGGGATCAGGTCGACGAGCCGCCGCAACCGCACCCCGAGCGGCGCCGGCGCCTCGACCGCGCCCGCAAACGCCGGCTTCCACCAGCAGGCGACGACGATGACCAGCATGAAGAGCGCGGTGAGCAGCAGGCCGGGGATCACGCCGGCGGCATAGAGGCGGCCGACCGAGGTGTTGGTCATGGCGCCGTAGATGATCATGTTGATCGACGGCGGGATGAGGATGCCGAGCGTGGCGCCGGCGGCGATGCTGCCGAGGACGAGGCGGGAGTCGTAGCCGCGCCCCTTGAACGCCGGGATCGCGACGGTGCCGATCGTGGCCGCGGTCGCGACCGAGGATCCCGAGACGGCGGCGAACATCGCGGAGGCGCCGATGTTGGTGTGGAGCAGGCCCCCGGGGAGCGGGTTGAGCCAGTCGGAGAGCGAGCGGTACATGCGGTCGGTGAAACCGCCGCGAACGAGCAGCTCGCCGAGCAGGACGAACAGCGGAATCGCGACCAGCACGAAGTTGTTGGTCGCGCCCCAGTACTGGGTGCCGAACTCGAGCGTTGCCGGCCAGCCGAGGTAGAGCATCGCCCCGAGCATGCTGAGCGCGAACATGACGAAGGCGACGTGCAGCCCGCTCGCCATGAAGACGAGCAACAGTACGAAGCCGATCCCGGCGATCGTGATGTCGATCACCGCGGGCCTCCGCCGCCGGCGTGCGCGTCCGACTGCGCCTCGCGCTCCAGGCGCGCGGTGAGCTCGGCCTCGAGCTCGTCCTGCGCGCTCATCGGGCCGTAGAATCGGTTGAGGCGGGCCGATCCCGTCGCGTACAGGATGACCGCGTGGACCGCGTAAGCGAGCGCGATCGCCGCGAAGAGGCAGATCCCGGCCAGCCACAGGCCCTGCGGCTGCCACAGCGGCGTCTGGAGCGGGTTGGTCGCCACGCTCTGGAACTCGATCGACTCGAGGAGCACTTCGCTGCCGCGCCACGCGGCGAAGGCTGCGAAGAGCGCCATCGTCACCATCGCCAGGACGTTGAGAAAGCGCTGCAGGCCCAGCGGCATCCGCACCAGAAACACGTCGACGCGGGTGTGGCCGCGCATCGCCATCGTGTACGACGCGCCGACGGTCGCGGTGATCGCGAGGGTGTAGCCGCCGATGTCGTCGATGCCGTTCAGGGAGAAGCCGAAGAGCTTGCGGCCGAGAATCTCGACCGTGATCGCGACCGAGAGCGCGAGCACACCCCAGCCGCAGAGAATGGCGGCCCAGCGCGCGAGCGGCTCGACGATCCTGCTGATCGGGTTGTCCACGTATTGCCCCCTGGCCCGCGCGGAGCCTCAGTCGATCTTGTAGCCGCGCGTCTTCCCGACCGTCCCGTTCCAGACCTCGGTGCACTTGGGATCGACCTTGTTGCAGGTCTGCTTCCACAGCGGCAGCACCGCCGCGGTCACCGCGGTCTTGATCTTGTTCGAGTCTTCCGGCGAGACGTCGACGAGCTGCATCTTGAACTTCACGCCCTCCTTGCAGGGCTCCTTGCCGACGTTACAGTTGACCGCATCGTCGTTGACGCGCTCAGCGAGGTCCCACATCTGGTCCTCCATCTTCTTGAACGCGGCGGCGAGTCTCTGCTGCTGCTCGGGCGAGAACTTCTTCCAGTAGTTCAGGTTCATGAAGTGGCCCTGGACCGAGCCCGACACCGAAAGCGGCATGAAGTGCGTGGTGACCTCCGGCCACTTGCCGGTGTTGCCCGACGTGGGCGAGGTCACGCCGCAGTCGGCCACGCCGCGCTGCAGGGAGGTGTAGACCTCGGAGAACTGCAGCGTGATCGGCGTGCCGCCGAGATACTGGATCAGCGCGGCCATCGACGGCGTGAAGCTCCGCACCTTCAGGCCCTTGATGTCGTTGACCGACTTGATCGGCTTGTTGCAGTAGAACACCTGCGGGCCGAACGGCCACAGCGTCAGCACCTTGGCGTTGAAGCGCTGCTGGAGCCGCTGGTCGAAGACCCCGCGGTAGGCGTCGACCGCCTTGCGCAGGTCCTTCATGTTGGTCGACACGCCGATCAGGTCGATGCCCTCGAAGAACGGGTCGTCGCGCGAGGCCATGCCGATCTGCACGCTCATGACGTCGAACGTGCCCGAGCGCAGGAGGCGCAGCGCGTCGGCCGCCTGGACGTTCACCACGTCCATCGGGTTGTAGTTCACGTTGAGCGGGATGTCGGTCAGCTTCGGCAGCGCGATGAAGAACGGCTTCTCGATCGCGTCCACGTGCTTCGTGTTCGACGAGAAGTTGCCGGCGACGCGCATCGAGGTCGGCGCCTGGGCATGGGCGAGGCCGAGCGGCGCAGCGAGCGCGAGCGCGGCGGTGGCGGCGAGGAGTCGTTTCATCGGATCTCTCCTTGTGCGGGGACTGGATAGGCGGGAATCGTCAGTGGAGCCGGCGTTGCAGGCCGACGTCGCGGTCGGCGGCCTTGAGATACATCTCGCGGTAGTAGGGGGCGAGCCGGTCCGCTTCGCGGCTCGCGCGGGCGAGCGTCTCGCGGTAGCCGTTCATGAGCGCGCGCGCCTCGGCGCGCAGCGCCTTCTCGTCGACGGTGGTGACGCGCCCGTCCTCGTAGACCACGCGCCCGTCGACGAGCGTGAACCGGACCGAGCTGCCGTCCTCGCAGTAGACGAGCTGGCGCCGCAGGTCGTTGAGCGGCGTGAACGCGGGCGTGTCGAGGTCGAGCAGGATCAGGTCGGCCGCGTAGCCTGGCGCGAGCCGGCCAGCGCGATCCGCGCGGCGCATCGCCCGGGCGCCGCCGCGGGTGAGCGCGGCGAGCAGCTCGGGCGCGGTCGGCCAGACACGGTATTCCGCGGAGGTCAGCGTCTGGAGCAGGGCACCGGTCTTGGCGACGTACCACATGTTCGCGGTGTCATCGGTGTTCATCTCGTCGCTGCCGAGCGCGATGGGGACGCCGGCCGCGCGCAGGGCGTTCCACGGCATCACGCCGCTGCCGAGGCGCAGGTTGCAGACCGGGTTGTGGGCCACGGTGCAGCCGCTCGCGGCGAGCAGCTCGATGTCCGCCGCGTCGAGCCAGATCGCGTGGATCACCATCATCCGCTCGTCGAGGAGACCGAGGTCGTGGACGTAGCGCACCAGCGACTTGCCGTACTTCGTGTCGCCGAGGACGCGCTGGAGCTTCGTTTCGAGGACGTGGAGGTTGAACGGCAGGTCGTGGCGCTTCGAGAGCTCGGAGAGCGCGGCGAAATAGTCGCGCGTGACCCGCTGCGGCGCCGAGCACGACACCGCGGCGGCGAGACGGCCGCCCGCCGCGCCGTGCCAGCGGTCGATCAGATGGCCGTAGAGGTCGAGCAGCTCGGCGGCGGACTGCCGCGGCGCGCGCTCCATGGCACGCCGTTCCGCGTCGGGCAGCAGCTCGGCGAGAAACGGATACTTCTCGTACTCCACGACGTTCGGCTGGTCGATCGCGACCGTGGCGCGGATGCCGGCGTCCTCGTACGCCCGCATGATCGCGTCGATCGACTCGCGCGTCGCGATCGGGACGTGGTAGGCGTCGTCGTGGACCGCGGTGATCCCCCGCCGGAGCATCTCGAGCGCGCCGAGCATCGTGCGGACGTATGCGAGCCGCTCAGCGTCGCCCTCCGCCGCGAGCGGCGGCACCTCGTAGAGCATGAAGAGCTCCAGCGGCAGGCCGGGGAGGGCGCCTTTCATCAGGTTGCCGGGCGAGTGGAAATGGGCGTTGACGAGGCCGGGCATCGCGAGCAGCCCTTCGGCTTCGATCACGCGGTCGAAGGGTCGCGGCCAGCCGCGCCCGGCGTCCGGGCCGACCGCGGCGATCGCGCCGGACTCGACCACGACATCGGCGCGCGGCCACTCCCGGTCGGCCTCGTCGAGCGCGAGGACGTGCGCGCTGCGGATGAGGAGCGAGGTCATCGGAGCTCGAACAGCCGGCCCCAGCGTCGCCCGCGGCGCGCGTCGACGTCGCACAGGCGGAGCGCCTTCCAGATCGGCAGCAGAGTGGAGTCGTAGACCGGGATCCCCAGTTCCTCTTCCAGGGCCGGCACGACCGGCGCCGCCGGGAAGTTGGTGCACCAGGTCACGATCGCGTCGGGACCGGACCGGGCGACCTCGCGGACCATGCCGGCGATTGCGTCCGCCGGGACCGAAGCGAACGAGAGGTTGTCCTTGAGGTCGCTATGCGCCTCGGCCGCGCAGCGGTAGCCGGCGCGCTCGAACGACGCGATCGTCTTCTGCTGGTAGGCCGTGCCGTAAGGCGAGACGAGCCCGTAGCGCTTCACGCCGGTCGCCTTGAGCACTTCGTCCAGCGCGAGGGTGGAGGTCGTGGCGCGGATCCCGGTCTCGGCGGCGATCCGCCCGCACAGGTCGTGGTCGACGCCGAAGTCGATGCTGCCGCCCTTGCTGCCGTTCCAGACGATCACGTCCGGCCGCGCGTGCGAGAGGAGCCGGGCAGCGCCGAGCATGCCGTCGAGGTCGTAGCCGTCGGGGAACGGGTCGCGGTCGCCGTGCACCGGCGTGCGCGAGAAATGCGGCGACACCTCGGAGAAGTCCCGCAGCACGGCGAGCGTCACGCGCTCGACGACGGTGTTGCCGGAAGGGGTGATGGTGCCGATGAAGACGCGGTGCGCCGCGAGCGCATCGGCCACGCCGCCGGGGGAAGGGGGGAGGGGTCCACCGGTCAGTAGCCGAGGAGCTTCGGCACCGTCAGCACGAGCGGCGGGAAGAGCATGCACGCGAAGAGCAGCCCGTACATGATCGCGATGAAGGGCAGGACGTGCCTGCTCAGCTCGCCGAGCTTGAGCCCGGTGATGCCGCACAGGACGAACAGCACCACGCCGACCGGCGGCGTCAGCATGCCGATCACCAGGTTGAACACGAACAGGAACCCGAACAGCAGCGGATCGATGCCGTACTTCAGCGCGATCGGATGCAGGAGCGGGACGAGCATGATGTAAGCGGCGTTCGACTCGAGGAACATGCCGACGACGAAGAGCACGATCGCGACGATCAGCATGAAGACGATCGGGCTCGAGGTCATCGAGCGGATCAGCTCGGTGAGCTTCTGCGGCAGGAGATCGAGCGTGAGCATGTAGGTCACGACCGACGCGAACGCGATCATCGCGCCCACCACCGCCGAGGTGATGGCGGTGCGGACCATCGCTTCCGGCAGGTCCTTCAGCCTGAGCTTCCGCGTCACGAAGAAGCCGACGCCCAGGGCGTAGACGACCGCGATCGCGGAGCCTTCCGTGGCGGTGAACGCGCCGCCGACGATGCCGCCGATCACGACCACCGGCATCAGGAAGATGATGATCGAGCGCTTGAGCTCGTGGAAGATCCGGACGATCGAGAACGAGTCCCCCGTCAGCGGATACTTGCGCCGGACGGCGATGATCGAGCACGCCGCCATCATCGCGGAGACGAGGATCAGCCCCGGGATCACCCCGGCCATGAACATCCCGCCGACCGACACCGTCGGCCCGGCCATGAAGGCGTAGACGATCATCGCACCGGACGGCGGGATGATCGGACCGAGATTCGCCGCGGCGGCCACCACTGCCGAGGAGAAGCCGACGCCGTAGACCTTGCGCAGCGACGGGATGAGGGTGCTCCCGAGCGCGCTCGCGTCGGCCACCGCTGCCCCGGACACGGTGGAAAGCCCCAGGCCCGCCAGCATCGTCACGTGCGCGAGGCCGCCGCGCACCCGTCCGACGACCGCGTTCGCGAGGTCGATGATGCGGTCCATCATCCCCGCCTTCAGCATCAGCTCGCCGGCGAGGATGAAGAACGGGATCGACATCAACGGGAACGCGTTGACCGCGTTCATCATGCGCGTGGGCAGGAGGTTGAAGTCGACGTCGCTCGCGATGAGGCCCGCGACCGCGCTCGTGCCGAGCGCGAAGGCGAGCGGCATGCCGAGCACCGCGACGCCGAGAAAGACGAGGATGACGAGGAGGCTCATCCGGGCGTGACGCCGCGTCTCACTCGCGATCGAGGCCGATGTCGCGGTCGGCGACGGGCCGCCCGGCGATGACGATCCACAGCAGGTGGAGCGCGGAGTGGCCGCAGCCGATGGCGAGCGCGAGGATGAAGAACGCGGCGCTCGCATCCACCGACGCCATCTGCTCGTCCCACTGGTCCCAGGTGATCACCGCCGCCTCGTAGCAGACGAGGCCCATCAGGGCCGCCCCGAGCAGCGCGATCAGCCGGGCGAGGACGTCCTGCACCGGTGCCGGCAACCGCGCGGTGAGCATCTCGATACCGATGTGCGCCCCCAGCCTGACGCCGAGCGGGATGGCGAGAAAGATCGACCAGACGAACATCAGGCGCGAGACCTCGTCCGCCCAGCCGATCGAGCTGTTCAGCGCGTAGCGCATGAACACCTGCGCCGAGACGACCGCCACCATCACCGCGACCAGTCCGACGATCATCCACGCCGCGGCGACGTCGAGCGCAGCAAGCCCTTGGATGCAGGGCCGGCGCCAGCCGGTTTCCGCGACCGGCTTGAGCGCGAACTCGATCGACATCGCCTGGTTCCCCCCGGTGCGGGCGCGCGTGCGGCGCGCCTCGGTCCCGTCAGCCGCCGCCGGCCTTCTTGACCTCGGCGAGCACCTGGTCGACGAGCGGCGCGCCGACCCGCTTCTTGATGTCGTCGACCACGCCCGCGGTCGCCTTGCGCATCGCCTCGCGCTCCGACGGCGGCAGCTCCGTGTACGTCATGCCGCGCTTCTGCAGCTCGGCGAGCGCGTCGGCGTCGTTCTTCGCCGCGGCCGCGCGCTGCGACGCGATCGCGTTCTTCATCGCGGTGCGGATCGCCTTCTGCACGTCCGGCGGCAGCGAGTCGAACTTCTTCTTGTTCGCGACGACCGAGATGAAGTCGAAGAAATGGGCGGTGTTCGAGAGCTGCTTCTGCACCTCGAAGAAGCGGCTCGCGAGGATCAGGTTGTAGGGGTTCTCCTCGCCGTCGATCACCTTCTGCTCGAGTGCGGAATACACCTCGCGGATGTCCATCGCGACCGGGTTCGCGCCGAGCGCGCGGAAGGTGGCGAGATGGGTCTCGTTCGGCTGCAGCCGGATCTTCAGCCCCTTCAGGTCGGCCATCGTCTTGATCGGGCGCTGGCTGTTCGTCACCTGCCTGGGGCCGAGCTCCATGAAGCCGAGCGACACGAAGCCCTTCTCGTTCATGCGCTTCTCGATGAGGTCCCCGACCGGGCCGTCCATGACCTTGTAGGCCACCTCCCGGCTGGGGAAGAGGAAGGGGAGACTGACCGCTTCCAGCTCGGGGACGGTACGCGACAGGAACGCCATGCCGACCCAGGTCATGGCGATCGTGCCGGCGCGGGTCTGGGTGACGTTCTCCTGCGCCCCGCCGAGCTGCATGTTGTCGAACACTTCGATGATCACCTTGCCGCCGGTGGCCTGCTCGACCTCCTTCTTGAACTGCTGGATCGCGACGCTCGAGGAGTGCTCCGGCACGAAGTTGCCGGCGATGCGCAGCTTCTCCTGCGCCGCCGCGGTCCCGGCGGCGAACGCGAGCACGAGGAGCGGGGCAGCGAGGGCGAGACGGGCGGTGCGGATCATGCGAACTCTCCTTTTCGTCGATGCCGGGCGCGACCTGCCCCGTTCAGCAAAGACCAATAAGCGAAGATCATTCAGCAAAAAGCATTCCCGACCGGGAATGCAGGCCCGAGATTGTGCCCAGTCATTTGAAAAGATTGTATCCAATTTGTCAAGCTTGGCGGCGCGGTTCCGCCATGCGAAACGCAGTACGCGCCATGGCGGTGCGGTGTCGTTCGAGGCGCACGAATCCGGTGCGCACGAAACATCGTGTACAAAAATGGTGACAGGTTGTATCCTGAACTAATGGCAACGAATTCGGACGCCGGGCGCAGGCGTGCGCGGGACGCGCGCACCGCCGCGCGCGCGTCCAAGCCGTCGGTCGAGGGCATCCACGAGCGGGTGCTGAACGCGATCCTCGAGCACCGGCTGCGGCCGGGTATGCAGCTCGTGGAGGAGCGGCTCGCCGCGGTCTTCGGGGTCAGCCGCACCAAGATCAGGCACGCGCTCGCCAGATTGGCGCACGACGGCATCGTCACGGTCTTCCCGAACCGCGGCGCGTTCGTGTCCAGCCCGACCCGGGAGGAGGTGCACGACGTGTTCGAGGCGCGCCGGCTGATCGAGCCCGCGCTCGTGCGCCGGCTGGCGGGGAAGACGACCTCGGCGCTCGTCCGGCGCCTGCGCGATCACGTCAGGCACGAGAACGCCGCCCGAAAGAGCGGCGACCATCGGGCAGTCGTGCGGCTGACGGGAGAGTTCCACCTCCTGCTCGCCGAGATGGCAGGCAACCGGGTGCTCCTGCGCACGATGCGCGAGGTCGAGCCGCTCACCGCGCTCGCGATCGTGCATTACGAAGCGCCGGAAGCGCTGGCGTGCCCGGAGAACGAGCACGCTGCGCTCGCCGACGCGATCGAGTCGGGCGGCGCCGAGCGCGCCGCGAAGCTGATGCTGGAGCACCTCGACCACGTCGAGGCCGCGCTCGACCTGACGCCGCCGGTCGAGACCGAAGGCGATCTCGAGGCGGCCTTCTCCTGAGCGTGACCCGATGCGCATCCTCGTCGTCAACTCGAACACCTCCGACGTCGTGACCGGGAAGGTCGCCGCGGCCGCCCGCGCGGCCGCGTCGCCGGGAACCGAGATCGTCGCCGTCACCGGAACGTTCGGCGCGCGCGTGATCGGCACGCGCAGCGAGCACGCGATCGCCGAGCACTCGACGATCGCGCTCGTCGCGAAGCACGCGCACCGGCTGCGACGCGGTGGTGATCGGCGTGTCCTACGACACCGGCCTGCGCGGCGCGCGCGAGCTGCTGGACATTCCGGTCGTCGGGATGACCGAGGCGGGGCTGCTCACCGCCTGCATGCTCGGCGGGCGGATCGGCGTGATCGTGTTCGGCCGGCGGGTCCTGCCGATGTACCAGGAGCTCGTCGCCGGGTACGGCCTCGGCGGACGCATCGCCGGCTGGCGGGTGATCGAAAGCACCGCCGCGTACCAGCGCGGCGACCATCCGGAGCTCGATCGCGAGCTCACCGCGACCGCGAACGATCTCGTGCAGCGCGACTTCGCGGAGACCGTGCTGCTCACCGGCGCGGTGATGGCTGGCGTGCCGGCGCGGCTGCAGGGCGGGGTGCCGGTGCCCGCTCGTCGACGGCCTCGTGTGCGGCGTGCGCCAGGCGGAGCTGCTCGCGCGCCTCGGCATCCCGAAGCCGCGCACCGGAAGCTACGCAGCGCCGGCCGGTCGCGAGCTCGTGGACGTCGACCCGGCGATCGCGCGCGCGATTCGGCGCGCGGGCAGGGACGTGATCCGCGGGAGAACGCGGCTGCTGCGCACGCACGGCCGGTTCGGCTACGCCGCCGATCGTCGGCCGGCGGAGTTCGAGTGGCCGGAGGGCAAGCGGCTCGCGCTCTACGTCGCGCTCAATCTCGAGCACTACGCGTTCGGCGAAGGGCTCATCGAGGAACTCGTGCCGGGGGGCGGCCAGCCTGACGTCCTCAATCACTCGTGGCGCGAGTACGGCAACCGCGTCGGGGCGTGGCGCCTCGCTCAGCTCTTCGAGCGAGCTGCGGCTGCCGGCGACCGTGCTCGTCAACTCCGATCTGTACGACGCACGCCCCGAGCTCGTCGGCGCGTTCCGCTCGCGCGGCGACGAGATCGCGGCGCATGGCCGGACCAATTCGGAGCGGCAGAGCGACCTCGCGGAGGAAGGTGAACGGCGCCTGATCGCCGACGCGACCGAGACGATCGCACGCCACGAAGGCCGCCGGCCCGCGGGCTGGCTCGGACCGTGGATCGCCGAGACGCACCTCACGCCCGATCTCCTGCACGAGGCCGGCTACGAGTACGTGCTCGACTGGTGCGCCGACGATCAGCCGGTCTGGCTCGCGACCCGCGGCGGCCGGATTCTCGCGGTGCCGTATCCGCAGGAGCTCAACGACTCGAGCGCGATCGTCGGGCGCCGCGTCGGCGCCGCCGAGTTCGCCGACATGATCGTCGACCAGTTCGACGAGATGCTGGAGCAGTCCAGCGGCGAGCCGCTGGTGATGGGAATCGCCCTGCACGCCTACATCGTCGGCCAGCCGTTCCGGCTGCGCCATCTCCGCCGCGCGCTCGAGCACGTCGCGAGCCGCCGCGACGCGATCTGGCTCACGACGGCGGGGGCGATCGCTCGCCAGTTCGCCGCGGTGAGCGGCTGACGAGCCGCCTACTCGGGTCGATAGTCGCCGGCGGCGACGACCCGCACCGGAAAGCCGTCGACCTCCCCGGGAGGGCCAGCGCGCTGCGGTCCGCACCGGCGCGGACGTGAACGCGCAGGATGACGCCCCCGGGACCCGCCCCTGCGGTACTGCGCTCGCGGCCGATGTCGATCAACCGAACGTCGGGGTTCGCCAGTAGCCGCCCTTCGAGCGTCGCGCGGGCCCTCCGCGCCCGTGCGTCGATCGGATCCGTCATGGCTCAGGCGAGGTCGACGCCGAGTGCGTCGAGCACGCGGCCGATGTCCATCCCCAGGGTGCGCGGGCAGCGGCTTCCAGCTCCGCTTTGGCCTGCGCTACTTCACGTTCGCGCCGTCGGCGAGCCATCTTGCGAGGAGCGCGCGCTCTTCGTCGGTCATCTTGGTGAGATTGCCGATCGGCATCGCCTGCGTCGCGACGGTCTGCTGATGGATGCGCGGCGCCGCGGCCCGCACCTGTTCCGGCGTGTCGAACATCGACACCGCCGGGTGGTTGCACGAAACCGGCGAAGGTCGGCTTCTCCGAATGGCAGACTGCGCAGCGCTCCTTGATGATCGGCTGGACCTGCGCGAACCCGATCGCCTTCTCCGCCGCGGCGGTCGCGCCGGTCGCGGCGGGCTTCGGAGCCATCGCGATCGCGAGACCGAGCAGCAGCACGGTCGCCACCGCCGGCAGCGCGATCAGGTTCTTGCCCACGTGGCGCAGCACGAAGTACTGGCGGATCAGCGCGTCCGACCAGCAGGAACACCGCGAGGATCGCCCAGTCGTATTTGCTCCCGTAGGTCATCGGGTAGTGGTTGCTGATCATGATGAACAGCACCGGCAGCGTGAAGTAGGTGTTGTGCACGCTGCGCTGCTTGCCGATGATGCCCGGCGTCGGGTCGGGGTCCTTGCCGGCGCGGATCTCGGCCACCATCTGCTTCTGCCCGGGGATGATCTGGAAGAAGACGTTCCAGACCATGATCGTGCCGATCAGCGCGCCGACGTGGATGTAGGCGGCGCGCCCGCCGAACACCTGGGCGTAGCCCCAGGCCGCCGCGACCAGCAGCACGTAGATCACGATCGACAGCGCGAGCTCGTGCTTGATGATCGCGGCACAGGGAGTCGTAGACGATCCAGCCGACGACGAGCGAGCCGGCCGAGATGCCGATCGCCGCCGGACCGAGAGGTCCATCACGGACCGGTCGATGAGGTACGCGTTCGCGCCGTACCAGTAGACGATCGCGAGGAGCGCCATGCCGGAGAGCCAGGTCGTGTACGCCTCCCACTTGGACCAGTGCAGGTCCTCGCTGAGCGGCTCGCCCTTCGGGCCGACGAGAAACTTCTGGCTGACGTAGAAGCCGCCGCCGTGCACCGCCCAGAGCTCGCCGGACACGCCGCGCTTCGCGTCCGCCGGGTTGCTTCGGCGGCTTGAGCGACATGTCGAGCATCACGAAGTACAGCGAGGCGCCGATCCAGGCGATGCCGGCGACGAAGTGCAGCCAGCGGACGCCGAGGTTCAGCCAGTCGACGATGTAGCTTCTCCACGGTGCGTGCCTCTCTCTGTGCGGCCGGCGTGCGCGGGCACCGCGCCGAGAGCGTTACCCGAGCGTGACTTCGACCGTGTCCCCGTCGCGCACGGTCGCGAGCTTGCGCGGATCGCCTTCGAACTTGCCGAGGACGTTGACCTTGGTGACGAGCCGGCACTCGTCGCCGCGCGAGACCGGCGTCGGGCCGTAGGGGAGGGCGAGCGACGAGCCCTGCACCCAGAAGCACACCGTGCCGGGATCGACGACCTCGCGCGCGTCCGGCTCGAGCTTCGCGCTGACCGGCAGCGAGAAGTACACCTCCTCGCCCCACGTGTTCGCGCGCGACTTCGCCGGCAGCGCGGCGACGAGCGCCTTCGCGGTCGGCGTGTCGGCGAGGCTCGCGATCAGCTCGCCTTTCGGCCACTTCACCCGGATCTTCGTCATGCCTTCCCTCCGAGCAGATCGACGAACGTGCGGGCCACGACCTCGGTCGCCTTGTACAGGTCGTCCAGCCGGAGGTTTTCGTCGGCGCGATGCCCGTTCGCCTCTTCGAGCGTCCGCGGGCCGGCGCCGTAGAGCACGGTGGGGACGCCGGCCTCGCTGTAGTGGCGCGCGTCGGTGTAGAGCGGCACGCCGTGCGGCTTCACCTCGACGCCGAAGATCTCGCGCGCGTGCCGGCTGATCGACTCGACGAGACGCTCCTGCCCGGGACGCGGCACGAACGGCTGCGCGAAGAGGATGCGCCGGATGTTCACGCGGATGCCGGGCTGCTTGCGCACCGACTGCTCGATGAGCGCGCGGATGAAGCGTTCCGCCGCGCCCGGGATCTCGTCGGGGATGATGCGCCGATCGAGGCGGAACACCACCCGGTCGGGCACGACATTGGTGTTGATGCCGCCAGAGATCAGCCCGACCACCATCGTCGGGCTGCCGATGCCCGGCGTCGCCGATTCGAGCGCGAACAGCGCCTTCCGGTACGCGTAGAGGTCGTTGAGGATCTCGGCCGCCGCTTCGAGCGCGTCGTGGCCTTTCTCCGGCTCGGCGGCGTGCCCGCTCTTGCCGAGCACTTCGACCTCCAGGTGCAGGCAGCCGTTGTGGGCGATCGTCACGCCGTAGGAGAACCCCGCGGATAGCGCGAAGTCGGGCTTCGAGATGCCCTGCTCGAGGAGCCACTTCGGCCCGATCGCGCCGCCGGCCTCCTCGTCGTAGGTGAAGTGCAGCTCGATCGTGCCGTTCAGTTTTGCGTTGCCGCTTGCGGCCGCGGCCTTGAGCGCAGCGAGCGCATATGCGTACGTGGCGAAGTCGGACTTCGAGACGGCGACCCCGCGGCCGTACATGCAGCCGTTCCGGATCTCGGCGCCGTAGGGGTCGGCGCTCCACCCGAGGCCGGGCGGCACCACGTCCCCGTGCGCGTTGCAGGCGATCGTCGGGCCGCCGTCCCTTTCACCACCCCGGCCGAAGCGCTCGCGGACGACGAGGTTCGTGCACGAGACCATGCCGTTGGCCTTCACGAGCTCGTCGGGCACCGGGTGCTTCTCGACCTTGAAGCCGAGGCCCTGCGAGGAGCTCGGCCGCCCGCTCGGCGTGGCGGCGGCAGTCGCCGGGCGGGTTGTCGGAGGGCACCTTCACCAGCTCGGCGAGAAACGCGGCTTCCGCCTTCTGCTGGGCGGCGAGGAACTCGCGGATCTTCGTATGGACGGCGTCGGTCATTTCGGCCTGAAGTTCTCGATGAAGCGCAGGAATACGCGCGCCCCGGTTTCGGCGTCGGCCAGCGTGATCGCTTCGGCCGGGTTGTGGCTGATGCCCTTCGCGCAGCGGACGAAGAGCATCCCGATGTCGGCGAGGTCGATCATCGCCATGCCGTCGTGGCCGGCCCCGCTCGGGAGCTTCCGCACCGGCAGGCGCTCGGCGGCGATCGCCGCCCCGATCTGCTCCTGGAGCCAGCCGGCGCAGGGCGCGACGGCGCCCTCGTGCGTCTTCGTCGCCGTGATCGAAACGCTGCGGCGCTCGCCGATCGCGCGGAGCTCGGCGAGCACGTCGGCGACGGCTGCGAGCCGCTCCGGGTCGCGCGGGGAACGGATGTCGATCGTGAACCGGACCTTTCCGGGGACGACGTTCACAGCGCCGGGCAGCGTCTCGAGCTTGCCGACGGTCCCTACCAGCTCCGGCACCGCCGCGCAGCGGCGCTCGATCGCAAGCACGCATTCCGCCGCCGCGACGAGCGCGTCCTGGCGGAGATTCATCGGGACGGTGCCGGCGTGGCCCGCCATCCCGTCCACCTCGACCGCGAAGCGCGTGGCACCGTTGATCGCGGTGACTACGCCGACCGGCAGCCCCTCCGCCTCGAGCACCGGCCCCTGCTCGATGTGGAGCTCGGCGTAGGCGAGCACCTCGTTGCGGCGATGCGCGGCCTCGGCGATCCGCGACGGGTCGAGCCCGAACCGCCGCATCGCCTCGCGCATCGACACGCCGTCCTTGTCCACCGCGTCCAGCACCTCCGGCTTGAACGTGCCGGCGGCAGCGCGGCTGCCGAGCAGCGTGGCGTTGAACCGGACGCCTTCCTCGTCGGCGAAGCCGATCACCTCGATCGCGAACGCGAGGCGCTGCCCGCGCGCGTGCAGCGTCCGGACGCACTCGATCCCGGCGATGACGCCGAGCATCCCGTCGTACTTGCCGGCGTCGCGCACGGTGTCGAGGTGCGAGCCGAGCACGAGCGCGGGCAGGCCCGGCCGTTCGCCCTCGTAGCGGCCGACGCAGTTGCCGGCGGCGTCGAGGCGCGCGCTCATCCCCGCCTCGCGCATCCAGCCGAGCACCAGCTCGTTCGCGCGGCGCTGCTCGTCCGACAGGTACACGCGCGTGAGGCCGCCCGGCATCTCGGAGAGCTTCGCGAGCGCCTCGCACTGGTCCCAGACCCGCTGCGCGGAGGGTTGGACCGGCTCGGTCATGTCGCACCTCCCTGCGGCCGGTAGGGCGCGCGTGCCTCGGGCCTGACGAGGATCGCGCGGAAGTCGTTGACGTTGGTCCGCGTGGGACCGGTCACGACGAGGTCGTCGAGCGCCGCGAAGAAGCCGTAGCCGTCGTTCGCCGCGAGCCGGTGCTTGGCGTTCACGTGCTGCGCGGCCGCGCGGGCGAGCGAGTCCGGCGCAAGGAGGGCGCCGGCGTTGTCCTCGGAGCCGTCGATGCCGTCGGTGTCGGCGGCGAGCGCGGCGATGCCGGGGTGGCCGTCGAGCGCGACCGCGAGCGCGAGCAGGAACTCGGCGTTGCGTCCGCCGCGTCCGCCGCCGCGCACCGTCACGGTGGTCTCGCCGCCGGAGAGCAGCACGCAGGGCGGCTGGGCAATCGATCCGAACTGCCCGCCGAAGCGCGCGACCTGGCGAACGATGCCCGCGTGGACCGCGGCGACGTCGCGCGCCTCGCCCTCGATCGAGTCGCCGAGGATCACCGGCGCGACGCCGGCCGCGCGCGCCACGTCGGCGGCGGCACGCAGCGCGTCCTGCGCGGTGGCGAGCATGATCACTTCGTTCCGCGCGAATCGCGGATCGCCCGGCTTCGGCGTTTCGTCCTTCGCGGCGCGCAGGTGCTCGACCACGGCGTGCGGCTCGTCGATCCCGTACTTCGCGAGGACGGCGAGCGCGTCGGCGAAGGTGGTGGGATCGGGAACGGTCGGGCCCGAGGCGATCACCGACGGATCGTCCCCGGGGACGTCGGAGATCGCGAGCGTGACGACGCGCGCGGGCGCGGCCGCCGCGGCGAGACGGCCGCCCTTGATCGCCGACAGGTGCTTGCGCACGCAGTTCATCTCGGTGATGTTCGCGCCCGACTTGAGCAGCGCGCGGTTGACCGCCTGCTTGTCCTCGAGCGTGAGGCCCTCCGCCGGCGCGGCGAGCAGCGCGGAGCCGCCGCCGGAGATGAGGCAGAGGACGAGGTCGTCGGGGCCGAGCCCCTTCACCGCATCGAGGATGCGGGCCGCGGCCCGGCGTCCGGCCGCGTCGGGCACCGGATGCGCCGCTTCGACGACCTCGATCCGCTCGCACGGCACGCCGTGGCCGTAGCGGGTGACGACCAGACCGGAGAGGGTCCCGCGCCAGCTTTTCGCCACCGTGTCCTCGACCGCCTTCGCCATCGCCGCGCCGGCCTTGCCGCCGCCGACGACGATCGTGCGACCGCGCGGCGGCGCGGGCAGGCGCGGCGGCAGGCATTTCGCCGCCGACACGGCCGCCACCGCGGCGTCGAAGAGCCGCCGCAGCAGTTCGCGATCCGCGGCCGCGGACATCGGGTCCTACAGCCGGCCCTTCAACCAGCCCAAGCCCTCGACGGTCGTCGTCTTCGGCTTGTACTCGCAGCCGATCCAGCCCTGGTAGCCGATGCGATCGATCCAGTCGAACAGGAACGGATAGTTGATCTCGCCGGTGCCGGGCTCGTTGCGGCCCGGGTTGTCGGCGAGCTGGAGGTGGCCAATGCGCGCGAGGTTCTCCTGCATTCCACGCGCGAGGTCGCCCTCCATGATCTGCATGTGATAGATGTCGTACTGGATGAAGAGATTGGGCGAGCCGACCGCCTCGATCAGCGCCACCGCCTGCTGCGTCCGGTTGAGATAGAAGCCCGGCATGTCGCGGGTGTTGATCGGCTCCATCACGAGCCTGATGCCGGCCGCGGCGAGCTTCGAGGCGGCGAAGCGCAGGTTCGCCACGAAGGTCGCGCGCAACTTCTCCTCGGCGACGCCCTGCGGGGCGATGCCGGCGAGGCAGTTCACCTGCTTGCAGCCGAGCGCGGTCGCATACTCGATCGCCTTGCCGACGCCGTCCTGGAACTCGCCGACCCGATCCGGGTGGCAGGCGATCCCGCGCTCGCCCTTCGCCCAGTCGCCCGCCGGCAGGTTGTGCAGAACCTGCGCGAGCTTGTGCTTGTCCAGCCGCTCGCGCAACTGCGCCGGCGGGTACGCGTAGGGGAAGAGGTACTCGACACCCTTGAAGCCCGTCCTCGCGGCGGCCTCGAACCGGTCGAGGAAATCGACCTCGTTGTACAGCATCGTCAGGTTGGCGCAGAACTTCGGCATGTATCGACCCCCTCTTCAGTCGAGGAGCGCGGCGATCGCCGTCGGCGCGTCCTGCAGGCTCGCCGCCAGCTCCTCGAACTCGGTCACGCTGCTGATCTCGGTACCCATCGAGATGTTGGTGACACGCTCGAGCATCACCTCGACGAGGACCGGCACGCGATGCCTGTCCGCGAGCGCCTTCGCCCGCTCGAGCGCGGGCAGTATGCCGTCCGGCTCGTACACGCGCAGCGCCTTGCAGCCGAGGCCCTCGGCCACCTTCACGTGGTCGACGCCGGCGTTGCCGAGCTCGGGCGAGTTGATGTTCTCGAACGAGAGCTGGACCGCGAAGTCCATCTCGAACGCGCGCTGCGCCTGGCGGATCAGGCCGAGGTAGGAGTTGTTCACCAGGACGTGCACGTAGGGCAGTCGGAACTGCGCGCCGACCGCCAGCTCCTCGATCAGGAACTGGAAGTCGTAGTCTCCCGACAGCGCGACCACCCGGCGAGCGGGGTCCGCGGCTGCCACGCCGAGCGCCGCCGGCACGGTCCAGCCGAGCGGGCCCGCCTGGCCGCAGTTGATCCAGTGGCGCGGCTTGTAGACGTGCAGGAACTGCGCGGCGGCGATCTGCGACAGGCCGATCGTCGAGACGTAGCACGTGTCCCGCCCGAACGCCTTGTTCATCTCCTCGTAGACGCGCTGCGGCTTGATCGGCTTCTGCTCGAAGTGCGTCCGGCGCAGCATCGTGCGCTTGCGCTCGCGGCACTCTTCCGCCCAAGCGTCGCGCTTCTTGAGCTTGCCAGCGGCGCGCCATTCCCGCGCTACCTGGACGGCGAGCGCTAGCGCCGCGCCGGCATCGGACACGATGCCGTAGTCCGGATTGAACACCCGCCCGATCTGCGTCGGCTCGACGTCGATGTGGACGAACTTGCGGCCCTTCGTGTAGACGTCGACCGAGCCCGTGTGCCGGTTGGCCCAGCGGTTGCCGATGCCGAACACGAAATCCGCGGCGAGCATCGTCGCGTTGCCGTAGCGGTGGCTCGTCTGCAGGCCGACCATGCCGGCCATGAGCGGGTGGTCGTCCGGGATCGCGCCCCAGCCCATCAGCGTGGGGATCACCGGGACGCCGGTGATCTCGGCGAGCTCGACGAGCCGGTCGCACGCGTCGGCATTGATGATGCCGCCGCCGGCGACGATGAGCGGGCGCTCGGCGTCGTTCAGCATGGCGAGCGCCTTCTCGATCTGGGCGCGCGTGGCCGTCGGTTTGTAGACCGATAACGGCTCGTAGGTGTCGACGTCGAACTCGATCTCGCCCATCTGGACGTCGAACGGAAGGTCGATCAGAACCGGGCCCGGGCGGCCGGAGCGCATGACGTGAAAGGCCTGCTGGAACACCCGCGGAACGAGCGCCGGCTCGCGCACCGTGACCGCCCACTTGGCGACCGGCTTGGCGATGGACTCGATGTCGACGGCCTGGAAATCCTCCTTGTAGAGCCGCGCGCGCGGCGCCTGCCCGGTGATGCAGAGGATCGGGATCGAGTCCGCCCAGGCCGAGTAGAGCCCGGTGATCATGTCGGTGCCGGCCGGGCCGGAGGTGCCGATGCAGACGCCGATGTTGCCGGCCTGCGCGCGCGTGTAGCCCTCGGCCATGTGCGAGGCGCCCTCGACGTGGCGCGCGAGGATGTGGGTGATGCTGTTCCGCCGCTTGATCGCGGCGTAGAGCGGATTGATCGCCGCGCCGGGGATCCCGAACGCCGTGCTCACGCCCTCCTTCTCCATCACGCGCACTGCGGCTTCGGCGGCGGTCATCTTGGCCATGGCGATCCTCCTCGGTTATTTCGTATACCGGAATTGATTTGCGACAGACGAAATAGTACCCACGACCTCGCGACTGTCAATTGACGGCAGACAATTTCGCATCACGGAATGACGAGGGCCCCCATCCGCACCGCCGCGCTAGCGCACGCACTCGATCGCGACGGTGTACCGCGCCGCCTGCTCGCCGACGTCGGCGGCGGAGAGCGTTGCGCCGGCGGGCGGCGCAGCGCGAAACGCCACACCGTTCGCCTCCAGGAAGCTTTGCAGGGTCGCGCCGTTGATCGCGAAGTTGACGTTCTGCGGGAGATCGCCGGTCGCCCCGGCGATGCGCAGGGCGTTCAGCTTGCTCTGCACCACGCCGACCACCAGGCCGTGGCGGTCGAGCAGCGGCCCGCCGCTGTTCCCCTGTTGCACCGGTGCCGCGATCTGGAGCTTCGCCGTATCGTTCCCGAGCCCGCTCAGCGCGCTCACCGTGCCGGTGGTCACGATCGCGCTGGGTGCGAGCACCTGGCGCAGCGGGAAGCCGACGACCACGACGTCGTCGCCGGGCCGCACGCTCCGCCCCGAGCGGAGCTTCGCGGCCTCCGCCGGGATGCCCACGGCTCTCAGCAGCGCGAGATCGTTGCGCGCGTCGCGCGCGACGACCGCCGCCTCGATGCTTCCGGGCGCGACGGTGACGCGCTGGCAGTTGGCGACGACATGGTGATTGGTGACGACGTGGCCTTCGGCCGAAACAACGAAGCCGCTCCCGGAAATCGTTCGCGGCGACGTGCCGGCGGGCGGCGCGGGCGCGCCGGCGCCCCCCGGGCGATTGCGTCCGCGATGTCGGTGCCGGCGCGCCACTCGCGCGAGCGTTTCTGCGCCTCGGCGATCTGCTCGGCGGTCATCTTCTTCTCGAGCGCTTCCATCGCATCGCGCATCGGCTGCGGGTTGTGCCCCTGCGCGCGGGCGAGGTTGAACCACATGTAGGCGAGCACGTAGTCGGTCGGCACGCCGGCGCCGCGCTCGTAGGCGTAGGCGAGCGCCGCCTGCGCCGCGGGCAGGCGCTGGTTCGCCGCGCGCCGGAACCACGCGACCCCTTCGCCAGCGTCCCGCGGCAGCCCGCCCTTGCCTTCGAAGTAGGCGCGACCGAGCAGGTACTGGCAGCCGCGGTCGCCGCTCGCCGCACCCTTGCGCCACCAGCTGACGGCCTCGGCGGCGTTCTTCTCGCGATCGGCGAGCTCGCCCAGCCAGCAATAGGCGGGGACGTGGTTCTGATCGGCTGCTGCCTTGAACCATTGGGCGGCGGTGGCAGGATCCTTCGGCAGCCCGCCGCGTCCCTCGACGAGCAGCACGCCCATCGCGTACTGCGCGGCGGCGACGCCGGCCTCGGCGGCGCGCCGGATGAGATCGGTGCCCTTCGCCTCGTCCCTGGGAACCCCGCGCCCCTGCAAGTAGAGGGCGCCCAGCAGGGTTTGCGCTTGAGCGTAGTTCTGGCCGGCGGCGCGCCCGAGGTAGTCAGCGGCCTTCACCTCGTCGCGCGTCGCCCCGAGGCCGTTCAGGAGCATGAGGCCGACTTGGTACTGCGCACGCGCGTCCCCGGCGTCGGCGACCGGCGCGAGCTCGCTCATCGCGGTGCGGTAGTCGCGGCGCTTGAGGGCTTGTTCGCCCTCGTCGAAACCGGCGTGCGCGGCGGCGGCGAAGGCGAGGAGGGCGAGAAAACGGATGGAGGACATGACGCCCGGCCATTATTGCAGCCGGGCGGGAATGCGTCAGACCTCGACTACGAGATCGGCGCGGAACCCGGTGTCCTCGTCGGCGTAGCCGCGCGGGTTGCACACGACCCGGGTCCCGCGGACGGTGTAGTCGAACGCCCGATGGGTGTGGCCGTGGATCCAGAGCTGCGCGCGGCCCATGAGGTGCTCGAGATTGCTGACGAACGCCGGGTTCAGGGGGTGATCGGCGAACTTCGGTGCGATGCTCCCGGGATGGGGCACGTGATGGGTGACGACGACCGTGACCCCGGCGAACGGCCGCAGCAGCCGGCGCGCGAGCCAGGCGCGATGCGCCGCGTGGAGGCCGGTCGAGTCGTCGACCGAGAACGGGCGGTCCTGCCAGCGGATCGACCGGTAGTCGATCAGCCAGGCCCAGTACTTCTCGATGGCGAGCTTCCGGCCCGCCTCGCCCGCGAGCGCGAAGTCGGTCCAGAGGGTGCAGCCGAGGAAGCGCACGCCGCCGATCACCGTCTCGCCGCAATCGAGGACCTGCACCCGGCTTCCGGCCGCCGCCTCCCGGAGCGCCGCCTGGGTGGCGTGGAACTCGCCGTCGTAGGGCTCGTGGTTGCCGGCGACGTAGAGCACCGGCGCGGCGAACCGGGCCTTGGCCCATTCGACGCCCGCGGCGCCGTTGTGGATGTCGCCGGCGAGGACGACCACGTCGGCCGGTGCGGCCGGCGGGTCGAACGGCGCCGCCTCGAGGTGCAGGTCGGAGAGGACCCGGATGCGCACCGGCTCTAGCGCCGGCGTTTCCGCCGCAGGTTCGCCGCGATCCGCATGCGGAGCGCGTTCAGCTTGATGAACCCGCCGGCGTCGGCCTGGTTGTAGGCGCCGTAGTCCTCCTCGAAGGTGACGATCGCCGGGTCGAACAGCGAATCGGTCTTCGACTCGCGGCCGACGGTCATCACCGTGCCCTTGTAGAGCTTGAGCCGCACCGTGCCGTTGACCGGGCGCTGCGACTCGTCGATCAGGCGCTGCAGGAGCGCGCGCTCCGGGCTGAACCAGTAGCCGCTGTAGACGAGGCGCGAATAACGCGGCATCAGGTCGTCCTTGAGCGCGAGGACCTCGCGGTCGAGCGTGATCGACTCCATCGCGCGGTGCGCCTTGAGCATGATCGTCCCGCCCGGCGTCTCGTAGCACCCGCGCGATTTCATGCCGACGTAGCGGTTCTCCACCATGTCGAGCCGGCCGATGCCGTGGCGGCCGCCGCGGACGTTCAGCTCGGCTAGGGCCCGCGCGGGCGTGAGGCGCTTGCCGTCGATCGCGACGATGTCGCCCTTCGCGTAGGTGAGCTCGACGTACTCGGGCTTCGCCGGCGCCTTCTCGGGCGACACGGTGATCCGCCACATCGACTCGTCGGGCTCGTAGGCCGGGTCCTCGAGGATGCCGCCCTCGTACGAGATGTGGAGGAGGTTGGCGTCCATGGAGTAGGGCGCGCCGCCGCCCTTCTTCTTCTTGAACTCGACCGGGATGCGGTGCTTCTCCGCGTACTTCAGCAGCTTCTCGCGCGAGGTGAGGTTCCACTCGCGCCACGGCGCGATGATCTTGACGTCGGGCATCAGCGCATAGGCGCCGAGCTCGAAGCGGACCTGGTCGTTGCCCTTGCCGGTGGCGCCGTGGGAGATCGCGTCGGCCCCGGTCTTGCGCGCGGTCTCGACCAGGTGCTTCGCGATCAGGGGGCGCGCGATCGAGGTGCCGAGGAGGTACTCGCCCTCGTAGACCGCGTTCGCGCGGAACATCGGGAACACGAAGTCGCGGACGAACTCCTCGCGCAGGTCCTCGACGAAGATCTCCCTGACGCCGAGGAGCTTCGCCTTCCGCCGCGCCGGCTCGAGCTCCTCGCCCTGGCCGATGTCGGCGGTGAAGGTGACGACCTCGCAGCCGTAGGTGTCCACCAGCCACTTCAGGATGACCGAGGTGTCGAGCCCGCCGGAGTAGGCGAGCACCACCTTCTTCACTTTACCCTTGCCCTTCACGCTTCCCCCTTCGCCCTTGCGCCTTCTCCCGTCACCCTTCCGAGCACCAGAAATTCCATCAGCGCCTTCTGGACGTGCAGCCGGTTCTCCGCCTCGTCCCAGACGACGCTCTGCGGACCGTCGATCACGTCGGCGGCGACCTCTTCGCCCCGGTGGGCCGGGAGGCAGTGCATGAAGAGCGCCTCGCGCTTCGCCGCGCGCATCATGTCGTCGTCGACCTGCCAGTCGGCGAACGCGCGCTTGCGCTTCTCCGCCTCGGCCTCGAAGCCCATGCTCGTCCAGACGTCGGTGGTGACGAGGTCGGCGCCGCGCACCGCGTCCATCGGGTCGCCGAATGCCTCGAACCGCGGCCCCAACGCTGCCACGCGCTCCGGCTCGACCTCGTAGCCGGGCGGGGTCGAGACGTGCACGTTGAAGTCGAGCGTCTCGGCCGCCTGCAGCCACGTGTTGCACACGTTGTTCGAGTCGCCGATCCAGGCCACCGTCTTCCCGCGGATCGGACCGCGGTGCTCGATGAACGTGTAGATGTCGGCGAGGATCTGGCAGGGGTGATACTCGTCGGTGAGGCCGTTGATCACCGGCACCCGCGAGTGGCGCGCGAAGCGCTCCACGATCGCCTGCTCGAAGGTGCGGATCATCACGATGTCGCACATGCGCGAGATCACCTGGCCGGCGTCCTCCACCGGCTCGCCGCGGCCGAGCTGCGAGTCGCGCGTCGAGAGGAAGATCGCCGCGCCGCCGAGCTGGTGCATGCCGGCCTCGAACGAGAGCCGGGTCCGCGTCGACTGCTTCTCGAAGATCATCACCAGCGTCCGGTCGACGAGCGGCCAGTACTGCTCGTAGCGCTTGAACTTCGCCTTGATCCAGCGCGTGCGTTCGAAGACGTGCTCGAGCTCCTCGCGCGCGAGATCCTTGAACTGCAGGAAGTGCCTCGGTGTGGCCACGGCAAGGCGCCCGCTTCAGGCGGGCTTGGCGAGGAACGCGCGGATGGCCGGCGCGAGCCCGTCGACGAGCGCGCGGGCGTCCGAGTCCGTGAAGACGAGCGGGGGCAGCAGGCGGATGACCCGGTCGGCGGTCACGTTGATGAGGAGTCCGGCTTCGAGCGCGCGCTTCACGAGCTCGCCGCACGGCCGGTCGAGCTCGATGCCGATCATCAGGCCCATGCCCCGGATCTCCAGCACGCCCTTCACGCCGGCGAGCGCGTCGCGGAAGCCGGCGCGGATCGCTTCGCCGACCCGCGTCGCGCGGTCGAGGAGTCCGTCTTCGGCGATCGCGTCGAAGGTGGCGAGCGCCGCCGCGCACGCGAGCGGCCCGCCACCGAAGGTCGAGCCGTGGGTCCCCGGTTTGAACACCCCCGCGGCGCGGCGGGCGGCCACACAGGCGCCGAGCGGCACACCCGACGCGATCCCCTTCGCGAGCGTGACGACGTCCGGCGCGACGCCCGCGTGCTGGAAGGCGAACCACTTGCCGGTGCGGCCGAGCCCGCTCTGCACCTCGTCGATCATCAGCAGCCAGTTCCGCTCGTCGCAGATGCGGCGGAGGAAGCGCACGTACTCCGGATCGGCGACGTGGATGCCGCCCTCGCCCTGCAGGACTTCCACCAGGACGGCGACGATGTTCCGGTTGGCGTCGGCGGCCTGGCGGACGGCGTGCTCGTCGTTGTACGGCACCCGGATAAACCCTGGCACGAGCGGCTCAAAGCCGGCCTGGGCCTTGCGGCTGCCGGTCGCCGACAGCGTCGCGAGCGTGCGGCCGTGCCAGGCGTGCTCCATCACGACGATCGCGGCGCTCTGGACGCTGTTCTGGTGGCCGTAGAGGCGCGCGAGCTTGATCGCGGTCTCGTTCGCTTCCGAGCCGGAGTTGCAGAAGAACGCCTCGTCCATGCCCGCCAGCGCGCAGATCCGGTCGGCGAGCGCGGTCTGGGCCGGGATCTCGTAGAGGTTCGACGTGTGGATGACCTTTGCCGCCTGGTCCGCGATGGCCCGCACGAGACGCGGGTGTCCGTGCCCGAGGCCGGACACGGCGATGCCCGCCAGCGCATCGAGATACTTCTTGCCTGCCTCGTCCCACAGCCAGGCGCCTTCGCCGCGCACGAACGCCACCGGGAGGCGTGCGTAAGTCGGCATGACGTGAGTGGACATGGCGGCGAGTTCCGAATGGAAAACGGCGGCTTGCGCCGCCGTAACGTGTTGAAGATGTTAGCACAGGGCCCCGGCGCTTAGAATGCGGCGGAGAGGACCGCCGCCTTGGCAACGGTTCTCCCGGGAATCGGGGAACAGGGGGCGACGGCCAGCGATGACGCGGCTCGCGGTTTTCAACCAGAAGGGCGGGGTGGGCAAGACGACCACCGTGCTTAACCTCGCGGCGGCCCTAGCGCGGCGCCAGCTCGCGCCGCTCCTGCTCGACCTCGACGCGCAGGCGCACCTGTCCCAGATCCTGGCGCCGGTCGACAGCGCGGCCGACAGCGTGTTCGCCCACTTCAGCGAGTCGAAGCCGCTCGCGAGCCTCGTGCGGCCGGTCACCCTCGCTGCGGCCGAGGGCGGCGGCGAGCTCGTCCCCGCCCACGCCGAGCTGATGAAGATCGACTCCATGTTCGGGCGCGGACCGAACGTGCTCAACCGGCTCAAGAGCGGGCTGGACGACTACCTCAGGTCGGCGACGCCGCCGGCGGTGTTCATCGACTGCTGCCCGATGCTCGGCGTCCTCGCCCTGTCCGGCGTGTTCGCCGCCGACCGGGTGCTCGTCCCCGTGTCGGCGGATTTCCTGGCGGTGAAGGGCGCGCTCGCGCTCGAGAACACGCTCAAGGCGCTCGAGCACGTGCTCAAGAAACGGGTCGAGCGGCGCTACGTCCTCACCCGCTTCGACTCGCGGCGCAAGATGGCGCACGACATCGAGGCGAGCCTGCGGGAGCGCTTCGGGCCCGAGCTCTGCGAGACGCGCGTGGCCGAGAGCGTGGCGCTCGCCGAGAGCCCGTTCCACCGCAAGGACATCTTCGCCCACGACGCGAAGAGCCGCGGTGCGCGCGACTACGAGCAGCTCCTGGAGGAACTGCTGTCGACCGGCTTTCTGGAGGTTTGAGGCGGGCGGCGAGAGGTCTCGCCGGGGTGCTGCCGACTTGCCTGCTTACTTCGAGACGAGCGCGAGGACGTCTTCGTAGCTCAGAGCGTCGGATCTCGGCGCGCCGACGGCGCGGCACTCGAGGACCTGGCAGTGGAGGTACATCTGGCGGAGCTTCCGCTCCGCGTCGGCCTCGTCGCGGCCGTGGATCGTGAGGTTGTCGACCACCATCCCGGTGCGGGTCTTGATCCGGAATCCGTATTTCATCGTGCTGAGAACCGCAGCCATACCCCCTCCCGATCAGGCAGTTGTTCGCATGTATATCAAATTTGCCTCATCTGGACAACGCAAATGCCTCATTCGGCGGGAGTTTCAACACTCGATTTGACTAAATTTTGAGCATTTTGCCCAAGAATTGAGCGCAGCCGACCCTGGCCGGCGGCGCAGGGGGCGCGCGAAATCCTGGCCGGCCGAGCGTGCGCGCCTAAGCGAGCCGCCGGAGCCCGCGCTCTTCGGCGACCTTGAGGACCCGGAGGCAGGGGATGTAGCCGTCGTGCACGATCCCGTGCAGCTCCATCCGCTTCTGCGAGCGGAGCAGCCCGGCGAGGTAGTCGAGGACCTCGCGCGTGACGATCTGGCCGGGGACGAGCACCGGGATGCCGGGCGGGTAAGGCGTGATCTGGTCGGCGCAGACCCGGTCGACGAGCGTCTTGTTGATGTTGTCCTTCTCGTCGAGGATCGGCAGCGCCTCGCCGCCGCAGTAGTACGCGTCCCGCGGCAGGCACCTGAGCGTGGTGAACTCCGGGATGTCCGGGGCCTGGTAGAGGCGCCGCGGCGCGCGGCCCTCGCGCGCGATCCGCATCAGCGCGTCGTACAGCCGGGAGACCTTGCTGCGCGTCGTGCCGATCGTGAGCAGCAGGGTGAGCGTGTTGAAAGTCGACTTCTCCACCTGGATGTTGAACCGGGTGAAGAGCTCGCGCTGCAGGTCCTCGACCGTGTAGCCGCAGGTGGAGATGTCCACCGTGACCTTGGTCGGATCGAGGGTGATGCCGTCGCCCTTGACCTCGTCGGGCAGGAGCTCCGCCAGGTCGAGCACGCGGAAGACGCCGGTGGAGTTGATCTGGCTGCGCAGCTCCTGCGCGAGCGCGAGCGTGCGGGAGAGCAGCTTGTAGCCCTCCATCACCATCTGCTTCCGCGCCACGTCGAGGCTCGCGATCATCGCGTACTGCGGCGACGTCGACGTGTGCATGTTGAAGTTCTCGCGGAAGAGGTGCTCGTTGAACGCCGGATCGTTGACGTGGATCATGCTCGCCTGCGAGAAGGCGCTCATGACCTTGTGCGTCGATTGCGTCGCGTAGTCCGCACCGGCCTCGATCGCGGTGGGCCGGAACTCGGGGTGGAAGCGCGCGAAGCCGTACCACGCCTCGTCGATGATGACCCGGATGCCCTGCGCGTGCGCCGCGTCGATGATCGGCTTGAGGTCGTAGCGGAAGCCGTCGTAGGTGCACGAGGTGAGGATCAGCGCCTCGGCGTCGGGGTGCTCCTCCATCGCCGCCAGGATCGTTCTTTTCGGAACCGGCCCGTAGATGCCGTAGGTGCGGTTGACCGAGGAGTTGAGGTAGATCGGGTGCGCGCCCGACAGCACCACGCCGTGATGGACGGACTTGTGGCAGTTGCGGTCGAGCAGCAGCTTCTCGCCCGGCGCCAGGATCGTCTGGAAGATGACCTTGTTCGCCGTCGAGGTGCCGTTGGTGGCGAAGAAGGTCTGGCGCGCGCCGAACGCCTTCGCCGCCATCGCCTGCGCTTCGGCGATCACGCCTCGCGGCTCCATCAGCGAGTCGAGCATCGGCACCGACACCGAGAGGTCGGCGTCGAAGATGTGCTCGCCCATGAAGTCGTAGAAGTCGTTGATCCAGGGGCTGCCGCGCAGGGATTCGCCGGACGAGTGGCCGGGCGTATGCCAGGAGTCCTTCGCCATCCAGACGTAGTTCTTGAGCTGGTCGTAGAAGGGGGTGCGGGAGCGCTCCTGGATCTGGGCGTTCAGGATGCGGTACATGCCGCGGTAGTCGCGCTCGTCGCGGTAGAAATAGCCGTCGACCGCCTCGGCGAACAGCGTGTCGACGACCTCGTCCTCGTGCTCCTGCGCGACCAGGATGTACACGTCGACCTCCGGCCGGAAGCGCGTGATCCGCTGCACCAGCTCGACCGCCGACATCTGGAGCCGGCGCGAGTTCTTGCCGTTGAGGTTGTAGAGCTTGTCGTCGACGACCACCGCCTGGACGTCCCCGTCCTGCTCGAGCAGCTCGAGGGCCTCGCGCGCCGTGGTGACGCCGGTGAAGGTGAGGCCGAGCGGGTTGTCGAGCGAGCGCGCGGCGGCGTTCAGCCCCTTCACGAATTCGCGCAGCACCAGCGGCTCGTCGTTGATGACGAGCACGCGGCTGACGGGCTTGCGCATCCGGAGGGGCCGGCCGCGGCTAGCGCGCGCGCGCAGCGCACGGCCGCCCGACCCGCCGGCAGGGGCGGGGGGACGGGCGGTCGGAAGTGCTCAGAAACTGCCCTTCGACGGGCTCGAGGACGTGGCCTGCAGCAGGTTCGGCGACCTGCGGAGCGTCAGGCGAGGGCCTTGATGCGCGCGGCGAGGCGGCTCTTGTTGCGCCCGGCCGTGTTCTTGTGGATCACCTTCTTGTCGGCGATCCGGTCGATTGCGCTCGAGGCTTCGCTCAGGAGCCGCGTCGCGCCGGCCTTGTCGCCGGCGTCGATCGCCTTGCGGACCTTGCGGATCGCGCTGCGGAAGGCGGAGCGCAGGGCGGCATTGTGCTGGCGGCGCTTCTCGGACTGGCGGGCGCGCTTGCGGGCTTGTGCAGTGTTGGCCATGCTCTCTCTGTTTGCGGACCGGCGTTCGGAAAAGGCGCGGATTGTAGGCGCAAAGGCGGTCGGGCGCAAGCGAATACAAGGGCTTAGGGGCGCGCGCCCGTATAATCGCCGCGCCCGATGAACGCCCGCTCCGACGCCCCGACCGACGCCCTGGTGCGAGAGAGAAAACCAGGTTGAACCTGCTCCGCGCCCTGGCGACGGTGAGCGGGATGACGCTCGTCTCCCGCGTCCTCGGTTTCGTCCGCGACGCGACGATCGCCGCGGTATTCGGTGCCGGGGCCGCCACCGACGCGTTCTTCGTGGCGTTCCGCATCCCGAACCTGCTGCGGCGCCTCTTCGCCGAAGGCGCCTTCTCGCAGGCGTTCGTGCCGATCCTCGCCGAGTACCGCTCGAAAAACGGCGCGGACGATACGAAGCGCCTCGTGGACCGGGTCACGACCATCCTCGTCCTGGCACTCGTGGTCGCCACCGCGCTCGGGGTCGCGGCTGCGACGCTGATCGTCTACGTCACTGCTCCCGGGTTCGCCGCCGACCCCGCGAAGTTCGACCTGACGGTGACGATGCTCCGCATCACCTTCCCGTACGTCCTCTTCATCTCGCTCGTTTCGCTGTCCGCCGGCATCCTCAACACCTGGAGCCGGTTCGCGATTCCCGCGTTCACCCCGACGCTCCTCAACGTGGCATTCATCACCGGTGCGCTCCTGTTCGCGCGGTATTTCGATCCGCCCGTGCTGGTCCTCGCGTGGGCGGTGCTCGCGGGCGGCGTGCTCCAGCTCGCGCTGCAGGTCCCGGCGCTCGCGCGGATCGGCATGCTGCCGCGGCCGAGCCTCGCGTTCGGCGACCCGGGGGTGCGGCGGATCCTGCTGCTGATGGGCCCGGCGATCGTCGGCGTCTCGGCGGGCCAGATCAACCTGCTGCTGAACACGATCTTCGCCTCGCATCTCGCGACCGGGAGCGTCTCCTGGCTCTACTACGCCGACCGCCTGATGGAGTTCCCGACCGGCCTGCTCGGCGTGGCGCTCGGCACGGTGCTGCTGCCGAGCCTCTCCAAGGCGTTCGCCGACGGCGCGCGGGAGGAATACGCGAGCCTGCTCGACTGGGGCCTGCGGCTCACGTTTCTCCTTGCGACCCCGGCGGCGGCCGCGCTTGCGGTCCTTGCGACGCCGCTCGTTGCGACGCTCTTCTTCCACGGCCGGTTCGGCGCCGAGGACCTCGCGATGACCCGACAGGCCCTCATCGCCTACAGCGCCGGACTGCTCGGGCTGATCCTGGTGAAGATCCTCGCGCCCGGGTTTTACGGTCAGCAGAACATCCGCACGCCGGTCAAGATCGCGTTCGTCGCCGTCGTCGCGACGCAGCTCCTGAACGTCGTCCTCATCGGCCCGCTCGCGCACGCGGGCCTCGCGCTCGCGATCGCGCTCGGCGCCTGCCTCAACGCGGCGCTGCTCTACCGCGGCCTCCGCGCGCGCGCGATCTACCGCCCACGGCCCGGGTGGGGCAGGTTTCTCGCCAAGGTCGCGGTGGCCGTGGCGCTGATGGCGGCCGCGCTCGCGGCCGCGATGGGGCCTGCCGGCTGGTGGACTGCGGTGGACTGGCGCCTGCGCACGGCCGGGCTCGGCGGGCTGGTGATGCTCGGAGCGGTGGTGTATTTTGGAGCGTTGTGGGCGCTCGGCTTTCGCGCCCGCGACTTCGTCCGCCAGTGACCGCCAGCCTCGAACGCTTCGCCGAGCTCGTCACCCGCGAGCAGTTCGGCCTCGCCGAAGCCTGCCTGCTCATCGCCCAGGACGCGTATCCCGGCGTCGACGTCGCGGGCGGGATCGCGCGCCTCGACGCGATCGCGGCGACGGTGCGTGGGCGGCTCGCCGCCGACGCCGGGCCCGAGCAGAAGGTCGCCGCGCTCAACGGACACCTCTTCCGCGAGCTCGGTTTCGCGGGCAACCTCGACGCCTACTACGATCCGCGCAACAGCTACCTGAACGAGGTGCTGGAGCGTCGCACCGGGATCCCGATCACCCTCTCGATCGTGTATCTCGAGGTCGGGCGGCGGGTGGGGCTCGCGCTGCAGGGCGTGTCGTTCCCGGGCCATTTCCTGGTCAAGCTGCGGCTGGCGCGCGGCACGCTCATCCTCGATGCGTTCACCGCCGGTGAGACCTGCTCCGAGACCGAGCTGCGGACCCGGCTCGGACGCGTGCTGCCCGAGGCCGAGGCGCGCCGGGCGGACCTAGAGACCTATCTCGAACCGGCCAGCCCGCGCGAGATCGTCGCGCGCGTTCTGCGGAACCTCAAGTCGATCTATCTGAAGGGCGGCAAGCTCGAGCAGGCGCTCGCGGTGATGCAGCGCATGCTGCTGGTGGTACCGGAATCGGCCGAAGAGCTGCGCGACCGCGGACTGGTCTACGCCGGGCTCGAATGCTTCCGCCCGGCGGTCGCGGATCTGCAGAATTACCTGCGGCGCCGGCCGGACGCGGCCGACGCGACGGAGGTGCACGCAAGGTGGTTGAGTTGCGCGCCGCTGCTGCGCGGTTGCAGTAGCCGTCGGCGAGCGGCTACTGCATCAGTCGGCGTCGCAGACTTTCATCGTGTTGCCGCATTTCACCTTGTCGCCCCGCGTGCACCAGACCCGCTGCCCGCCGCAAGGGAAGGGGACTTTCCCGGCCGAGCCGGCCGCAGTCCGATCCGCCGGACTGGCGAGCGACTGCCCTTCTCCGAGCAGGGTCGCCGAGCCGTCGCCCTTGGGCGGGTCCTTCACCTCTTTGGTCGTCGCGTAACCGTAGGTACTGCAGGGCCGCTCCATGTAGACGGTCTTGCCTTCCTTGTCGGTGCAGCGGAATGCCGCCATCGCGGGCGCGGTGAAGAAGAGCAGCAGGGCGGGCACGATAACGTGGGAGATGGTCTTCATGGCGAGGGCGTCCGGGAGGGTCGATGGCGAGTCTCCCGCAGCCGTGCGGCGTGCGCCAGCCCGGGGCACGGGGGCGCCGGCACTTTGCCGCGGCGCCGGACCGCGCCGACCACGGGTTGCTCATCGAGCGTTTTCATGCGGAGCGTCTCCTGGCCGGAGCGCGGCCGGGCACGCGGCCGCGCCGCCAGTGTGCGCTGCGGAATCCTTCTTGGCGGCAGCCAAACCCGCTAAAATTCAACGCTTTTTGGGGGGCATCCGCTCCATGCTGGTCATGCGCGCCGCGGCGCCGAAGCTCGCCGTCAGCCGCGGCCTCGCGCCGCGAGGGCTGCCCCCGGCCGCGGTCACGATCGGCAACTTCGACGGCGTCCACAGTGGCCACCAGGCGATGCTTGCGCGGACCATCGCGGTCGCGCGCTCGCGCGGCCTCGCCGCGACCGTCCTGACCTTCGAGCCGCACCCGCGCGAGCTGTTCGCGCCGGCGACGGCGCCGACGCGGCTCACCTCGCTCCGCGAGAAGCTCGAGCTGCTGGCGGCCTGCGGCGTTGACCGCGTCCACGTCCAGCGGTTTTCGCGCGAGTTCGCGGCGCTCGCGCCGGGAGCGTTCGTCGAGCGCGCGCTCGTGGGGCTGCTCGCGGCGCGCTGGGTGCTCGTCGGCGAGGACTTTCGCTACGGGGCGCGGCGCGCCGGCGACTTCGCGTCGCTCGCGGCCGCAGCGGGCGAGCGCGGCTTCGAGCTCGAGGCGATGCCGACCGTCACCAACGGCGGGGTGCGGGTCTCGAGCTCCGCGGTACGGGACGCGCTTGCGAGCGGCGACCTGAAGCGGGCCGCCGCGCTCCTCGGGCGCGCGTACAGCATCAGCGGCCGCGTCGTGCACGGCGCGAAGCTCGGCCGGGCGCTCGGCTTCGCCACCGCCAACGTGCAGCTGAAGCACAACCGCCCGCCGCTCGGCGGCATCTTCGCCGTGCGCGTCGAGGGCGCGGCCGACGCGGCCGCTCGACGGGCGTGGCGAGCCTCGGCGTGCGGCCGACGGTGCACGCGGACGGGCGGCCGGTGCTCGAGGTCCACCTGTTCGATTTCGACGGCGACCTGTACGGCCGGCACCTGCGCGTCGGGTTCCTGGCGAAGATCCGCGACGAGGAGCGCTACGCGGACCTCGACACGCTCAAGGCGCAGATCGCGCGCGACTGCGACGCGGCGCGGGCGCTGCTCACCATCCACTGACTCCCGCTTTTCATGGCCGATTACAAGAGCACGCTGAACCTCCTCGACACGCCGTTCCCGATGCGCGGCGACCTCGCGAAGCGCGAGCCCGGCTGGGTGAAGCGCTGGCAGGAGACCGGGCTCTACCGCCGGCTCCGCGCCGCGAGCGCGGGCCGGCCGCGCTTCGTGCTCCACGACGGCCCGCCGTACGCGAACGGCGACATCCACATCGGCCACGCGGTCAACAAGATCCTGAAGGACATGATCGTCAAGTCGCGCACGCTCGCGGGCTACGACGCGCCCTACGTCCCGGGCTGGGACTGCCACGGCATGCCGATCGAGGTGCAGATCGAGAAGCAGCACGGCCGCAATCTGCCGGCCGAGAAAACGCAGCGGCTGTCGCGCGCCTACGCGACCGAGCAGATCGCGCGGCAGAAGGTGGACTTCCAGCGGCTCGGCGTCCTCGGCGATTGGGACGCCCCCTACACGACGATGGCCTACGGCAACGAGGCCGACGAAATCCGTACGCTCGGCCGGCTGCTGGAAGCGGGCTACCTCTACCGCGGGCTGAAGCCGGTCAACTGGTGCTTCGATTGCGGCTCGGCGCTCGCCGAGGCCGAGGTCGAGTACGAGGACCGCCGGGATCCGGCGATCGACGTCGGCTTTCCGTTCGGCGACGTGCACAAGCTCGCGCGCGCGTTCGGCGTGGCGCGCCTCGACGACAAGCGCGGCTTCGCGGTGATCTGGACGACGACGCCCTGGACGATCCCCGCGAACCAGGCGCTCAACGTCCACCCCGACCACGTCTACAACCTGGTCGACACGCCGCGCGGGTATCTCGTGCTGGCGGCCGACCTGCAGGAGGCTTGCCTCGCGCGCTACGGGCTCGCGGGCACGACGGTTGCGTCGGCGAAGGGCACGGCGCTCGAAGGCCTCGCGTTCCGGCATCCGTTCTACGATCGCCTGTCGCCGGTGTACCTGGGCGACTACGTCACGCTCGAGACCGGTACCGGCATCGTCCACAGCGCGCCGGCCTACGGCGTCGAGGACTTCGAGTCGTGCCGGCGCTACGGCATGCGGGACGACGACATCCTGAATCCGGTGCAGGCCGACGGACGCTACGCCGCGAGCCTGCCGTTCTTCGGCGGTCTGTCGATCTGGGACGCGAACCCGAAGATCGTCGCGAAGCTGCGCGAGGTCGGTGCGCTGTTCCACGAGGAACCCTACGTGCACAGCTACATGCATTGCTGGCGGCACAAGACGCCGGTGATCCTGCGCGCCACCACGCAGTGGTTCGCCGGGATGGACGCGGTGCCGGGATTCGCCGGGCACAAGCCGGCGGAGACGCTGCGCGCCACCGCGCTCCGCGGCGTCGAGGCGACCGAGTTCTTCCCCGGCTGGGGCAAGGCGCGGCTGCACGGCATGATCGCCAACCGCCCCGACTGGACGCTCTCGCGCCAGCGCCAGTGGGGCGTGCCGATGCCGTTCTTCATCCACCGGGAAACCGGCGCGCTGCACCCGCGCTCGCTCGAGCTGCTCGAGGCCGTTGCGCAACGGGTCGAGCGCGGGGGCATCGAGGCGTGGCAGCTGATCGAGCCGGCGGAGCTGCTCGGCGCCGACGCCGCCGACTACGTCAAGGTGAAGGACACGCTCGACGTCTGGTTCGATTCCGGCTCGACGCATCAGACGGTGATGGGCGGGCCCGAGGGGCGCCGGCGCCACATCGGTTCGCACTACGCCGAAACGGAGTTCCCGGCCGATCTCTATCTCGAGGGCTCCGACCAGCACCGCGGCTGGTTCCATTCCTCGCTCCTCGTCTCGTGCATGCTGAACGGCACGCCGCCGTACAAGGGGCTGCTTACGCACGGCTTCGTCGTCGACGGCAGCGGGCGCAAGATGTCGAAGTCGCTCGGCAACGTGATCGCGCCGCAGCAGGTGTCGGACACGCTGGGCGCGGAGATCCTGCGGCTCTGGGTCGGCGCCACCGACTACTCGGGCGAGCTGTCGCTCTCGAACGAGATCCTGAAGCGCGTGGTCGAGGCGTATCGCCGCATCCGCAACACCTTGCGCTTCCTGCTCGCCAACCTGTCGGATTTCGATCCCGCAAGGCACGCGATGCCGGCCGGCGACTGGGTCGAGCTCGACCGCTACGCCGTCGCGCTCGCGTCGGCGTTCCAGGAAGAGCTCGTCGGCCACTACGCCCGCTACGAGTTCCACTACGTCGTGCAGAAGCTGCAGACGTTCTGCTCCGAGGACCTCGGCGCGTTCTATCTCGACGTCCTGAAGGACCGGCTCTACACGACCGGGAACGACTCGCCGCCGCGCCGCTCCGCCCAGAACGCGCTCCATCACATCACCCAGAGCCTGCTGCGGCTCATGGCGCCGATCCTCTCGTTCACCGCCGAGGAGGCGTGGCAGGTGCTCACCGGGATGCCCGACGAGAGCGTGTTCTTCCAGACGTGGCACGCGTTCCCGCAGGTCGCGGAAGCGCCGGCGCTGCTCGAGCGCTGGCGGGAGATCCGCGCGGCGAGGGCCGAGGTCCAGAAGGAGCTCGAACGGCTGCGGGAGGCGGGAAAGATCGGCTCCCCGCTTGCGGCGCACGTCGAGATCGGCGCCTCGGGCGCGCGCTACGACGCGCTCGCCGCGGCTGGCGACGAGCTGCGCTTCGTGATGATCACGTCGCAGGCGGCGGTGCGGAACGACGCCGATGCGATCGTCGCCGCGCCGAGCCCGCACCGGAAATGCGAGCGCTGCTGGCACTACCGCGCCGACGTGGGCGCCGACCCCGCGCATCCGACGATCTGCGGGCGCTGCGTCTCGAATCTGCACGGCGCGGGCGAGACGCGCCGGTTCGCCTGAGCCGGGTGCGCAAGCTCGCGCCCTGGCTCGCGGTCGCGGCCCTCATCGTGGCCGCGGACCAGGCGACGAAGGCGCTCGTCCAGGCGTCGCTCGCGCCGGGCGAGCGGATCCCGGTCATCCCGTTCGCCGATCTCGTGCTCGTCTTCAACACCGGCGCCGCGTTCAGCTTTCTCGCCGGCGCCGGCGGCTGGCAGCGTGGCTTCTTCATCGCGATCGCCATCGGGGCCATCGCCCTCATCGGCTGGCTCCTGGCGCGTCATTCCGGCGAGCGGGTGTTCTGCGCCGGCCTGGCGCTCATCCTCGGCGGCGCGATCGGCAACCTGTGGGATCGCATCGCGCTCGGACACGTCGTCGACTTCGTGCTGCTGCACGCCGGCGGCTGGCACTTTCCGGCGTTCAACGTCGCCGACTCCGCGATCACGGTCGGGGCGGCGCTGCTGGTCTGGGACGGACTGTTCGGGAAGCGGGAAGGGGGGAGGGTGAGGGGGGCGGGGTAGAATCGCGCCCGTATCTGCGCCCCGATCCATGGAAGTCCTCCTCGCCAATCCCCGCGGTTTCTGCGCCGGCGTCGAACGCGCGATCGGCATCGTCGAGCGCGCGCTCGAGCGTCACGGCCCGCCGATCTACGTCCGCCACGAGATCGTGCACAACAAGTTCGTCGTCGAGGACCTCAGGCAGAAGGGCGCGGTGTTCGTCGAGGAGCTCGACGAGGTCCCGCCGGGCAGCACCGTGATCTTCTCCGCGCACGGCGTGTCGAAGGCCGTGCAGGCCGACGCCGAGGCGCGCGGCCTGAAGGTGTTCGACGCGACCTGCCCGCTCGTCACCAAGGTGCACGTCGAGGTCGCGAAGATGCTGAAGGCGGGACGCGAGGTGGTCATGATCGGCCACCGGGGCCATCCCGAGTCCGAGGGCACCATGGGGCAGGCGGAGCGCGGCATGTACCTCGTGGAGACGGTCGCGGACGTCGCTGCGCTCGAGGTGCACGATCCGGCGCAGATCGCCTACGTCACGCAGACGACGCTGTCGGTGGACGACGCGGCGACGATCGTCGCGGCGCTGCGCCGGCGCTTTCCGGGCATCGTCGGGCCGAAGAAGGACGACATCTGCTACGCCACGCAGAACCGCCAGGACGCGGTGAAGTTCGTCGCGCCGCGCTGCGACGTCCTGATCGTCGTCGGCTCCCCCAACAGCTCCAACTCCAACCGCCTGCGCGAGGTCGCCGAGCAGCTCGGCGTTCCGGGTCACCTGGTCGACAACGCGTCCGAGCTCGAGCCGGCCTGGCTCGAAGGCCGCTCCCGCGTCGGCGTCACCGCCGGCGCGTCGGCACCCGAGGTGCTGGTGCAGGAGGTGATCGCCCGGATCCGGTCGCTCGGCGCGAAGAGCGTCCGCCAGCTCGACGGGCGTCGAGGAGCACGTCGTCTTCCCGATGCCCAAGGGGCTCGGCGGGTAGGCGAAAAAAAGCCCGGCCGCGCGGGCCGGGCTGTCGTGGACCCTCGGTCGGTCAGCGCAGGACTTCGCGCCAGGCCTTCCGCTTGGCGGCGAAGGCCGTCGATCGACCCGGTTCGTCGGCGACGGTGGTCTCACCGGCGCTCGTCCGGATCAGGCCCTTGATGCCCGAACCGACCCGGATCATGTTCACCCGGCTCGCGAGTGCATCGCCGAGGAACCGGCCGGCATAGGTGCTGCCCGGGATGAAGCTGCCGGTGCGGTAGTCGAACGCGTACAGCCAGCTGTGGCCGCCCGGCAGGCACACGTCGCCGCCGTCCGGGATGTTCGACGTCACCGCGAGCACGCCCGCCGCGAGCGAGGGGTTGGTGATGATCCGCTCGCCGGCGTCGGGGAAGTCGACATACCAGCCCTTGCCCGTGTTGAAGTCCACGGTGTTCTTGGTGACCTTGACGGTGCCGGCGGCGAGATCCTTGGTCACGGTCTGCTGGGTGAGCAGGGACCGGCCGGTGATCAGCGGCGTGGCGGTGCGGTCGTCCTTGAGCGCGTACAGCGTCTGCTTCGCGGTGGCGCTGGGGAACGCGCCGGTCACGCCCGGGATGTCCTTGTCGCCGAAGTAGCGGCCCGTGCCCACGTAGACCACCCGGTTGCCGCCCACGACCCCGAGCTCGGGCTCGGAGGTAACCTGCTGCGGCTTGCCGGCGGGATCGAGCAGCAGCGCGAGCTTGGTCACTTTCCAGCTCCCGGTGTCCGACCCGGAGAGGTCGAAGCGCCAGACGTTCCCGTACAGGTCGCCGCCGTAGACGTAGTCGATCGTCGCATCGGTCGTCGGGCTCGACGCGAAGGCCGAGATGTACGCCAGCCCGAGCGGGTTGTTTTTGCGGTCGGTCGGGTCGATCGAGCCGTCCTGCGAGTCGACCGTGGTCAGATCCTTGATGATGGATCCGTCCTTGGGGTTGAGCACGAAGAGGTGCCCGCGGCCGTCGCCCCCGGTCTCGTTGCCGTTCTCGTACCCGGAGGTGGCCAGGACGACCCATCCCGCCGCTACCGTCTTGGCGATGATCGGGCGCCCGAACGTCCAGCCGACGTTGGCCTTGTCGGTCGAAGCGGTGGTGCTGTTCGGGAACTCCCACATGATCTTCGTCGCGGCCCCCGCTTCGTCGCTGACGCTGGAGTTGGTCGCGTTGATCGCGTAGTACCCGCGTCCGCCCTTGCCGAGGCCGCCGACGACCATCGTCGCCCAGTTGGACGAGCCGGTGCTCGTGTTGTTCGCCTTGGCGAGGTCGATGTCGCTCGTGTACGGTGTCGCGTCCACGAGGAACCGGTGGATGAAGAACTCCTTGTCCGCCTGGTTCCGCAGGCCGGCCGTGGTGAAACCGGTCTGCGCCTGGAAGCCGAAGCTCGGCACGTACGACCACATCTCGGCGCCGGTGACGGAGTCGAAGACGTGGACCATGCCGTCGTTGCCGGCCACGAACAGCACCTTCTTGCGCGAGTTGGCGCCCTTGCCGTCCGCCCCGGACTTGTACTCGGCGTATCCCTCGTCGGCGAAGTTCGACCGCGGCTCGCGCACGTACAGCGGCTCGGCGTTTACCAGGTCGCCGAGGACGGCGACGTTGTTCGGGACGACGTTGTTCTTCCACTGTCCGGTGGCCGGGTCCTTGCGGGGGCCGCGGCTGCGCAGATACTGGCCTTCGCGGCTGCGATCCCCGCGCAGCCAGTCGACCACCCAGCTGCCCTGGATCGCGGTGCTGCCCACGGTCATGCCGTTGAGCCCGGCTTGCTGCTTCGCGACGTTGAGGTTCGCCCACTGGAACGGGATCCCCCCGCGCGGCGGCGGCTGCGGAATCGACGGCGCCAGCGGGTTCGGATCGGGGTCGTAGGTCACGACGAGGCGCGTGGTCCAGTCCCGGTCGGCGAGCTGCTTCTGCGCCGAAAGCGGCCAGGCCGGGGTCGTGCTGACCGCGCCGGTGATGAGGTCGATCGTGAAGGCGTTGACGTCGCCCGACCACGCGCCGGCGTTGTAGCTCGTCTGGTAGGTGAAGTTGTCGCCGGCGGTCGGAATCGCGTTCGACACCGACACCGCCGCCGCCGCGCCGCCCTTCGCGACGACGTTGTTCACGACGTCGAGCAGGGCGTTACGCGTCTCCTCCGGCGAGTCGGCCCTGAGCATCGTGCCGCGGCCGTTGATCGTCGCGTGCCACAGCTCGTCGATCGCCGACGGGTTGCGCGCCATGTTGCGCGAATCGTTCATGTTCCAGTTCGGCGCGTTGGTGTACGGGTCGGCGTTCTCGTTCGGATACGCCGAGTTCGCGAACATCCACCCCGACAGCCCGAGCACCAGGCCGTAGGTGTTCATGTGCAGGTTGGTGTTCTTGTCCGCGTCCGGCGCCAGGTCGTTCTGGTCGACCGGCACCCGGCCTTTCTGCAGGTCGGTCCGGAGGTTGGTCGAGTAGTAGTACATCGCCATGTCGGCGAGCGTGTCCGACCACTTGTCCTTGTAGGGGTCGGTCAGGACGATCGTCGGGTCGGCGTTGTACTGCTTCGTGAAGGGGTTGGCCGTGGGCGACGCGTTGTCGTCGTTGGCGTACGGATTCGTCGGACCGCCGTTCGTGGCGAAGCCGTCGGTGATGATGAACCCGGCGTTGAACTGGCAAGCCGCCGTAATCGGCGCGCCGCTGTTCGTCCGCATGTACTGCTTGCCGAGGTAGTCCAGCGTCTCGCGCGTCGGCGTGCCGCCGTCGCCCTTGAGGTTGTAGGTGAGACCGATGACGCGGCGCTCGTTCTTCGTGAAGTCGCCGACGGTGTCGAAGTCGAACATCGTCACGTTCTGCGGATTGTTGAACGTGAACATGCCGGCGCGCAGCGCGTTGAGGCCGTCGAGCGAGTTGCCGATGGCCGCGTTCAGGCTCATCGTGCGCTTGCGGTAGTACTGGAACCAGTTGGCGAAGTTCTGGATCTCCTCCGCGTAGGTGCAGGTCGAGCCGGCGCAGTCGGTGCGCGAGGCCGCCTTCGGGTAGCTGCCGGTGCTCGACCGGATCTCGACCAGCTTGAACGTTTCGTTGTTGGGCCCGTTGGTGCTCGCGTTCGGGAAGCTCGAGTAGTTCGCCGGGTTGACGATCGTCGAGTTCGAGCTGATGAACACCCGCGCCGGGAAGTAGGGCATCGCCGCCTCGACGTGGTCGTAGTTCGACATGTCGATCTGCGACTTGCCTCCGGTGTCCTGAGTCCAGGTGTTGCCGCGTCTGCTTGGCGGCACCTGAGTTGAGCCCGGCGCTGCCTGCGTTACAGGACGTGAGGGCCGCGGCGGAGTTGCCGATGCAGAGGAGGTCGTTGGCGGTCTGCCAGTTGTTGTCGCAGTTAGAGCCGTCGCCGGTGTTCTTGCACCGGCGGAATTGCGAACCCGACAGGATCCGCATCCCGTCGTACATGCGGAAGTAGTAGCCCGCGGTCGTGTTCGACGGGACGTCCGTCGTCAGGTCGAGGGTGCCGGTGCCGTAGATCGGGTGGTAGCGCGCGGCCTTCGGGATTGGCGTTACCCGGCGTGCAGAGCCAGGTCGTGCCCGAGCCGGTCGCGGTCCCCGACGGGCAGCTCGTCGTGCCGTCGTTATAGGGCTTCCACGGCAGGTAGGTCACGGTCGGGTTGTAGTACTGCTTGTTGAAGTCCGGGCTGCGCATCGGGCCGAACTGCTGCGACGGCGAGATCGCGAAGTGGTCCTGGTCCGCGTCGGGGTAGGTCCGCCGGTCGCCCGTGGTGCCGAGGTTGCCGTTGTAGTAGCCGTTCGGGAACAGCGCGACGTATTTCTTCCACGTGCCGCTCGGGTTGCCGCCGTTGTTGAAGTTGGGCACGCCGGCCTGCTGCTTGTCGAGCTGGTTGAGGCCCCAGAAGCTCGGCGTCGTCTTGCCGTCCACCGTGCCCGAGCCGCTCGTGAGCCCCGCGGTGTAGTACCAGCCCGCGCCGTCGTTCGCGTTGAGCGAGAGCTCGTTGTCCATCGAGCCCGAGTCGTCGATCGCGAAGATCAGGTTCGGGTTCGGCCGCTTCTTGGCGGGCAGCGGGACGTCCGAGTAGTCCTTCGACGTCAGGTAGTTGTCGGCGACCTGTGCCATCACCGGCGTCGACGGCCCGAAGGTCATCGCGTACGCGAGCCAGCCGACGAGGGCCTTCCTGAGGAACATTCGCGGGGCGTTCATTTTGCAGCTCCTTCCTGTGTGCTCAATCTGCCGCCGATCGCGTACCTTGACGGTCGGGGCGGGCGAGCCTCCTTGTGTCTCTCTTGTCACTTGGAGATCACCGCCTGGGCGTAGGTCTCGGTGTTGCGGGGACCTTCCACCTTCACGGTGATCCGGTAGTTGATCTTGCGGATCTGGCCGAGGTCGGCCGAGCCGAGCTTGTTCGACTGGTAGCCCGGGCTTTTCTGCTCGGCGTTGCAGCGGCCGTCGGCGTCGAGGTCGGTGGTGATCGGCGCGATCGGGAGCGGGCCGGAGAAGCACATGCGCTCGACGACGTAGCGGACCGTGTAGCCCTGGAGACCGCCGGGGTTCGGAATGGTGTACGCGTTGGCGGGGTTGCCCGCGCCTGTCCAGGTGATATTGGCCCCCTGGCCGGGCTGGTTGACGACCTGATCGGGCAATCCGTCGCCGTCGCTGTCCCCGGCCATGAACACGAAGTACTTGCCGGGAACCGGGTTGCCGCTGGTCGCGAGGTCCGCGGGGATCGCGGCGATCGCCGCCTCGATCCCGGCGTCCATCGATTGCGACGCGGACTGCCTGAACGACAGGTTGCCGGCGACCGCGACCCCGGTGTCGGCCGAGCGGATCATCGACAGCCCGGCGAGCGTGAGCGCGACGAGGACGATCAGCGCGACCATCAGCACCACGCCGCGCTGGCGTCGCGGTGCGCCCGCCGGGATGCGGGCACGATTGAACGAAGTCATCGAAGTCATGACTGCTCCTTCAGGAACTCTTGCTGCCCCAGATGACGTTGCGCAGCGGGACCATCGTCTCGTAGACGCGGTACCGGTAGCGGTCCCAGTCCGCCATGCCGGTGAGATCGATGCGCGGCGCGAGGCTGGCGGTGCCGTCCGGGTTGGTCCCGTCGGCCCACGCGCAGACCCGGAACGCGCCGGCGGCGCTGACGATGTCGCCGCCCGCGGTGCAGGTCGCCTTCGCCTGGATCGCGGCGCTCGAACCGGCGGCGCCGTACAGGACGTCGCGCTCGAGGTTCTGGCTGCGCGTCACGACCGCGATCCGCACCGCCTTGATCCGCTTGATGTCCTTCAGCCGCTGCTGCATGTTGGCCGGGACGGTGTTCAGCTTGCTCCAGTCCACGCCGTCGTAGACGCCCGAGGCGTCCGTCCAGGCTCTGATGCGCTGGCAGTCGGGGTCGGCCTGGGCCATGGTCGCGTCGGGGTCGCACTGGAACCCGCCGACGGTGTCGCCCGGCTTCGGGCCGATGCCGTACTGGATCTGCAGCGACACGACGCCCTCGGCGATCGGCGTTGCGGCCGCGCCGGGCGCGCCGACGGTGAGCTGGTTGGTGGCGGGATCGACCTTGTACTCGGTCTGCGCCAGCGTGGTCCCCAGGTGGATCACCACCGGGAGGTCGGCGAACACGTAGCCGGTGGCCGGGAAGAAGCCGCCCGTCCCCGCGGGCGGGTTCTCGTCGAAGGCCGTGCCGGGATCGACCTTCAGCACTGCGTCGGGCTTGAGCGGATCGCTGCCGGGGGCGACCTGCACGTCGGAAACCTTGAGCCGCACGCAGTTCTTGTAACCGCCGGCGGGGAGGGTCAGATCCGAGGCCGGCTGCGCCACCATGATGATGTCGTTCTTGTTGAACACGGCGTTCTTCGGCGGGACCGCGGCCGTGTCGATGAATGGCGCGGCGTGCACGCGGATGCCCGCGTTGATGTTGTCCTTGTCGAGCGCAAGGCCCTGCCCCACGTTCGCCAGGATCTGATTCGGCGCACCGGACGCCGCGGACGGACCGTAGGTGATGACCAGGGAGTCGGAGTTCGCGCCGTAGCCTGTTCCGCGATCGGTGACCAGCACCGGAACGGCGGGGATGCCGGGCGCGGCCGTCACCACCCCGGACTTGGCGGAGTACGTCGACACGCCGACCGGGCAGGCCGATTGACTGTCGTAGGTGTCAACGTCCCGGAAGAGGTACATGAGCCCGAGCCCGGCAAGGCGCAGCTCGCGCTCCATCGAGTACAGCGACAGGTGTCCGGCCGACTGCGCGTCGCCGCCGGCGACGCTCGTGCGCCGCTGGCTCTCGAACGTGGCGAAGACCTGGTACATGATCACGATCGCGATCAGGCCGAGGACGAGCCCGACCAGGACCTCGACCAGGGTGAAGCCGCGCGACGCGGGCAGGTTGGAGTGGCGCATTGCGGTTCCCATGTTCAGATGTTGATCTGCGTAACGGTCGAGAACACGCGTATGTCGTTGCCGGACCGCCAGCAGATGTTGACCGTCACGAGGTTGTTCGCGCCGATGATGACCTGCGTCATGGCCGCGGCGTTCCCCGGCAGCGACCCCGGCAGGCTGGCGACCCAGGCGTCGCGGGCGGCGTTGGCGCCGGTGCCGCCGCCGCTGTAGGCGCAGGTCCCGTATCCGCCGAGGCCGTTGGTGCTGCCGTCATAGGTGCCGGCGGGGTTGTACTGATAGGTCGCCAGGTTCGAGACATCGGTCCACATGCGCGCGATGATCTGGCTCGCGAGGAAGCCGGCGTCGGCGCGCATCTTCGCTTCCGTGGTCGCCTTGACCGAGGTCGCCTGCAGGGCGACGATGGCGAGAATCCCCACCGAAAAGATCAGGATGGCGAGGAGGCTCTCGAGGAGCGATATGCCTTGCTGTCGCGCGCGGGGAGGAATCGCGTTCATCTCGTTGTCCTCAGAGGCACTGCCGCGGATCGCCTGCCGTGGTGACCGAGGGATCGCATACCCGCACCAGGCCGCCGCTGCGCACCTGCACCCGGAGGCAGCGGATGTCGCCGCCGGCCGCGATGCACTGCCGGCTGGCGTGGGTGACGTCGATGTCGACGGTGATGGCGAGCTTCGTGACCGGATCCTGGGTCATGCCGAGCGACGTGAAGGTGACGTTGGTCTTGTCCGAGGGATTGGGCGTGACCACCGCGTTCGCCGCGAGATCGGGTCCGCCGCCCTGCCGCAGAACCGTCGCGGTGTCGGCGACCGCGTACACGCTCCACGCGTTGCCGGCGAGCGCGAGTTGGACCCCCTGCGTGTCGTTGCGCCGAACGGCCTCGCTCCGCGCGAACTGCAGACCCGCCATGATCGACTCGGTGCTCGCGCGCAGCTGGCTGTTCTGGAGCCAGGTGCCGTACATCGGCAGCCCGAACACCATCAGGAGCGCGATGAGCGCAACAGTGATCATCAGCTCGATCACGCTGAAGCCACGGGCGGTGCGGGCGGCTTTCACGCGCAGCTCCCGCCCTTGCGGATCACCCAGCAGTTGACCGGCGCGCTGCCCCAGCCGGTCTTGACGGTGGTGGTGCGTGCGCTGGTTCGTCTGATCGAGGGTGTAGGTGAAGCTCGCCACCGCCCCCGTCCCGGTCGCGGTGAGCGTGTACGTCGTCGCAGTGGGCGCGCAGGTAAAGGTGAAGTACTTGACGGTGGGCGCCGCCGGCGGCGTCGTGCAGATCGGCGCGCCGACGTAGGTCCGGTTGTCGAGGAAGTACTGTTCCATCTTCACGCGCATGTCGGCGAGGGTCGAGGTGCCTTCGACCAGCTGCCCGCGCATGATGTAGTCGTTGTAGGAGGGATAGGCGACCGTCGCCAGGATCCCCACGATCGCGACGGCCGTCATGATCTCGATGAGCGTGAAACCGCCCTGTCTCTGTTTGCGCATGGTCGTTTCCCCTTGCAAGGTGAGTGCATCTTAAGAAGGCCGGAAATCCGGTGAAAGCCCGGGCCGATGGTCGGGCAGTTCGGCGGGACGAACGGCGCCACCGGGCCGAAACAGCGGAACAATTTCACGCAGTTACGACATCGGCATGCCCGCTCGCACGCCCCGCGGCATGCGCCCTGCGGCGCGCGGCACAACGCCGGCGCCGCGGCCCCGGTTAGACAGCGGCGATCGCTTTGCGGTACCATCAAAGCGATGGAATTTCAGGGTATTACGCGCGAATCGCTGGCCGATCTCCTGCGGTCGCACGGCATTGCGCCGACGCACCAGCGGATCGAGATCGCGCACGTGCTATTCGAACGCAAGCAGCACCTCTCCGCGGAACAGATCCTCGCGGCGGTGAACGCGCGTCATGCGGAGACGTCGAAAGCAACCGTGTACAACACGCTGCGCCTCTTCCTCGAGAAGCGGCTCGTCCGCGAGCTGATCGTCGATCCGACGCGCGTGTTCTACGATCCGAACACGGCGCCGCACCACCACTTCTACGACGTAGTGACCGGGCAGCTCACCGACATACCGGCGGAGGCGGTGCGGATCACGGACCTGCCGGCGCTGCCCGCCGGCACGGTGGCCGACGGCGTCGACGTGATCATCCGTACCCGCCCGGCGTAGGTCCGGGCCCGGTGGCCGGAAGCCGCCGTCACTAAAGGATCGCGAGCAAAACGCTGCTGTAGCTCAGTTGGTAGAGCGCTTGATTCGTAATCATGAGGTCGCAGGTTCGATTCCTGCCAGCAGCACCAAAAACAACTACTTACGACGCGGCCCGGGCGGGTTGTCTAATACCCGCCCGGTTTGTCTAATACGCGGCGCTATTTGATCGGGACGATTTTCGCCACTCCGCGGCGGTAGTGGCGCTGCGTGGTGGCCAAGCTGTCGTGCGCGAGAAGGCGTTGCGCCGTCTCGAGGTCGTCGGCGTCACTCGCCGCTTTCGCGCGGATGTCGTTCTCGCGGAAGCGTTCGTACCCGGCGGCAAGATGCTTCGCCATCGCGCGCCGCCACGCGCTACCAAATCCGCTGCGCGTCATGCTCGTCCCGGCGTCGGTTGGGAACAGCAGCGTGCTCGTGATCTCGCGTTCCTTCTGGTCTGCCACGATCGCACGAATCACGATGTCTACCGCCCAGGTGCGCTTTACCTTTGCTCGCTTCTTCACCTTGCCGGTGACAGTGTTGATCCAGCCGTCGCCCTCGGCGGGCCGCCCGAGCCGCAGCATATCGGCCTGGCGCAGCCCCGCGACGCGCTTCAGGACGCAGTAACACCGGAGCCATCGCGGAGCCGACTGCCGTCCAAACCGGGCAAGCTCTGCACTCTCGACGTACCGTTTGCGCGGCGACTCGCGGTTGCGGCGCACCCCGTAGCAGGGGTTCTCGGCAATCGCCGGCCAGTCGTCGTGGCCGAGTCCCCACGCGTAGGCCGAGGAGAGGAGCGCGATCTCGCGGTTCGCGGCGACCGGCCGCCGAATGCCGTTCTTGTCAACGCGCTTTTTGAGGTAGGCGGCGACGTGGGGGCGCTTGACGTGGTGGGCGAGCATCCGGCCGAACACCAGCTTGAGCTGGTCGGCCTCGAATAGATTGTTCTCGTAGGTGGCGTTCGCCCGTTGGCCCGCCTTTACCTGCTCCTTCGTCCACACCATGAAGTCGTCGAGGAGCTTCGCGACCGTCCCCGCCGTCGCGTGACCCTCGGAGAGCCGCGTCCACTCCTCTTTCGCCGCGCGGTCCCATTTCCTGCCGAGCTTGTGCCAGCAGCCCTCACGATCAACGTAGTGGTAGGCGCCGTGCTTACGATAGACGCGCGACGGAAGGCCCTCCGGGTTAGACCGGCGTCTGGCGGGACGAAGACTCGCCCGGCGCAGGCGGCGTGGCTGAACGAGCACAACATCCCCTTCACCAGGCGCGCGCTGTCAAGCGCGCTTCATGGACAGTGAAGGGTCCCCGCTTTCGACAACCGCGTGACCACCCTTCCTCGGGCTCTGCGTCTTGCTCCCTTTACGGACGGGGCCGTTGGGACGGGAGCTCCCGGACTATCGCTTGCTGAAAGCGAGGCCTACGGTATCGCCCAATACGTCAGCGCTCAACTGCCGGCCTGCCGGAACTCCAGAGAGCTCGCGATCGGGCGTGGGTCTTTGAAGCTTTAGGAGGGTCCGCCGCTCCCCCGGACTGAATGCACGATACCCGGATGGCTGCCGCATCGGCGGTCGATACCGTATGTCGAGCAGAGGACCTTGCAAGTTACGATTCCAAACTAGCTGCGCACCGACGGTCCTCGCTCCTATCGGCGCCGATGCAGACGGCAGGATACGGGCCAGGAGCTGTCGGTTGAGATGCCCGACGCTACTACCGCTTCAGACTGGCTGCTGTCGCTCGAGTTCGGCCTGGCGAATGACAGCAGTTGCCTAGAGCGGCCGGTGAGAGTTTCCGGGGCGGGGGGCCGGTTTATCCTGAAACTTGACGCTCGCCAGCTCGTCGAGCAGGTGGCAGCCACCTGCCCTCAACGCTGACCGCCCAACGGCTGCATTCGAAGCCAGCGAACTGTCACTGTCGACCCCTTCCGGACCTTCGCGTTCGCCGAAAGCAGACGCTCAGACCTGGCTCAACACGCCCAGTAACCAGCGCGCTCACGAGACCATGCACGGCACGCTGCTTCCGCGCGCGTCCGTGACCTGGACGGGCAATTACAGTCTCAGACCGAGAGTCTTTTCTCCAGCCGGGCTGTTCCTTTACTTCCGATTCACAATGTGCTCGGCCAAATAAGCCGCATCCTCACCCACTCCCCAGAGGAAAGCCGACTTAACCTTGTGGAGACGCGGGAGACCGAAGAAAGTAAACGCCGGGCACTGCGGTTACGCCTCGTCGATGGACGGGCCTGCCGCTCGCGTCGAGCACTGCGCATCTCATCCATCCGAATTCGTACCGGTATCCCACGGCCCAGATCGCCGACGTGACGTCAGCGGACTTGAGGTCAAGATCGCGGATCACCGTAGTCGGCGACCAGACCCTGTCGCGCGGATTGCGTTGAGGCTCGGCAGGTGCCGCGAGCTCGTGCTTAAGAATGTATTCATCCACGGATCGCGTGAATTCGACGTACGTCTCGTCGCCCCTTGCGAGGTTCTGCTCCAAATCCGGGGCGAAGAGGAACCGGCGACCGGATATGTCGCTGACACTGCCGGTCAGTATGACGCCCTGTCTCGCAAGGTGGCGGAGGTCGGCGTCGCGGCCGCCATTCACCCCAGTCAAGAGCGGGGCGCGTGCATCAGGAGGTAGGTCATCGACGGTCCGCTCGAAGGCTCCAGTTTTCTCTTGCCACCATCCGAAGTCCTTCCCCCGATAGCGGCGCGCGACACGCCGATGACGCCGGACGGACAAGTACACGCGGCGCCCACTCTGGAGGAGATCTTCGGCAATCTGATAACCGGAGCCGCCCGATCCAACCACAAGCACGTTCCCCGGAGGAAGCTGGCTGGGGTTGGTATAGCGGTTGGCTGTGACTTGATAGATGTCGAACGGAAGCGCGGTACTGCAGGCAGGGACCGAAGGTACTTGGTACGGCCCAGTCGCCACTACGACATTAGCCGCTTCCAGTGTGAAGTGGTCGGTTGCTACTCGCAAATTCCCTGATTCTGATAAATCCAACCCGGTGACCCGGATTCCGCAACGGATCGGCGGCGAGATTCGCCTCGCATACTCCTCGATGAGACCTACTACGCCGTCTCGGTGCATGAATCCTTCGGGCTCTCCGCCTTCGTAGACATATCCCGGCAGCCGCATCATCCAGTTCGGAACTGGAAGGCGAGCGAATCCCATCGTTCGCTGCGCCAACGCTCGGCGATGCGCCCCCGTTCGAGAACAAGATGCTCTCGGCCAAGCTGGCTGAGGTGGTAGCTCATCGACAACCCGGCTTGGCCCGCACCGACGATTACCGTCTCGATCTGAGGCATGGATCGCCCTCGGGCGCTCTCGCCGCGCGATTCGCGAAGCGCTACTCCGGTTTCAACCCGGCCTCGCGAGCCGCCCTCCCCCAATCGGCGAGCTGCTGCTGGAGAAAAGCGCCGAACTCCGCGGGGGTCGAACCGCCCGGCTGCACTCCCTGCCTCTCGAACTGCTCGCGCACCTCCGGCCGCTGCAGGACGGCGTTGACCTCGCGCGAGAGCCTTTCGACGATGTCCTTCGGCATCTTCGCCGGCCCGAAGTACCGCCCCAGATGACGACGGAAAGCTGCGGCATCCCCGCTTCGGCCATCGTCGGCACGTCCGAGCAGGGCAGCTCTTACCGGGAGCAGTGTCGCAAGCGCCCGAGCTCTTTTGACCAGAGAGGCGGCGACGCCGCCGGTGCCGAACATCATGTGCACGCGCGCATCGAGCAGATCGGGGATCGCCGGCGGCTCCCCCTTGTACGGAACGTGCACCATCTGCAGCTTGCCGAAGGACATCAATTGTGCGGACCAGGATTCCGTTGACATTGCCGGACGCATAGTTGAGCTTGCCGGGATTCGCACGCGCATAGTCGACCAGCTCCGAAAGCGTTTTCGCCGGCACGCTCGGATGCACCACCAGGAAGAAGGCGAACTTGACGACTGGCGTGATCGGTGCGAAGTCGGAGAGCGGGTCGTAGGGCTGGTTGCGCAGCACCGGCACGCCCAACATCTGCGTGTTGCCTGCCCAGAGAAGCGTATAGCCGTCCGGGGCCGATTTCGCCGCCAGCTCGGCCGCGATCGCGCCATCGGCCCCGGGCTTGTTATCGATCAGCACCGGCTGGCCGAGTACGAGAGAGCGGCTGCGCCACGATGCGGGCAATGGTGTCGGCCGTCGCGCCGGCGGGAAACGGCATGAGGATGTGGACAGTCCTGGCGGGATACTGCGCTGCGGCCATCGGACCGACGCCGAAAGCTGCGGCTAGCGCACTGACGACGATGAGTGTTTTCACGGTTTCCCTCCTTACGGCGACAGCATTGCCCGAAGGGGGATAACTTGTCATGAGCCCAATGTCCCGGAGCCCAAAATCCGATCGCAGGCAGCGCTCAAAAAACGAGACCGCCGTCCCGCATCACCCGGGAAAGAACCACTAGTCTCCCAATCCGGCCTTGCGTGCGAACACGACCGCCTGGCGCGGCTGCGGACTGGACAGTTTGTCGAAGATATGAGAGACCGTATTGCGCACTCGTTTTTTCGAGACCTCGAGCTGCGCGGCAATGCTGCGGTTGTCCAGTCCGCGCGCCAGCAGATCGAGGACCTCGCGCTCGCGACGCGTCAGCCCGGCCAACGCCTTCTGCCCGGACGCGGCCTGCGGTTCGTGAGGCAGAAACGCGCGGATCTCCTCGATCAGTTGCCCGAACGCGGGTTCGCCCTGCAGCGGGATGTAGTTATTGGCTGGTCTCCAGAGGAACGAAACGCCGGGATCGACGAAGCGATCAGCCGCGCTTCCTCGATCGGCATCAGCGGCGCGCCCTGACAGTGGAGGATGAGCGCGGGACAGGCAATGGACGGGAGCAGCGCCGGACAGATCGCCTCGCCGGTCGCCCTCACCATGCGCGCGGCATCACGCGGCGCAGCTGAGATCCGAAACAGCTCGTTCAGCTCGGCGATCTGCGCGGGCGTTGCCCCGGGGAACATCTGCGTGCTCTGAACTTGCCGGAACGCGGGGTTGTCTTCGCCCCACCCGTGCTCGACGAACTTCAGGAACGCGAGGAAACGCTCCCTTTCGTCCGGCTTGGCGTCGGTGCGTCGCAAAGTTCCGTGCGCGGCGATGGGGCGCGGAGAGCACCAGATGGCTTACGCGCCTGGGGTGACGTGCCGCGTAGGCGATGGCCGTCGGCGAGCTCGCCGAGGTGGATCCCCAAAGCGCGAAGCGATCGAGCTTCGCGTCGCCTATTACTGCCTCCAAGTCGGTAACAAGCGTTTCGAGCGAAATTTCCGTGCCACTGCCCTCCGACAGGCCGTAGCCTCGCGGGTTATAACGGAACAGCCTGTAGTGCGCACTGAGTTCGCGGAACAACGGGCCGAGAATCGCTGTTCGCCAGTCGAACTCCACATTTGACATCCACGTTGCAGCGCGCACGAGCGGATAGCCTTGCCCGGATACTGCATAGGCGATACGTAGCTCGTCGTGGGTCTCGCGAACCGAATGTCCTGACGAAACGAATTCAGGGGGCCTCTCCAGTGCAACTCCGCGACGTGCGTTGCCTCCCTGGCTCAGACAACCTCATCGCTTACAAGGTAACTATAACCAATAGTCGAGTGACAGGAATTGGCCGGTCCGTCACCCGAACGGCTCAAGTCGACCCACAGCGGACCTACAGCGCGTCACGTGTAGAGAATGCTCACAACTCCGCCGGTAATACTGGCTTCCGTCAGGGACGTCGGGCTAATAGCATGATTGAAGGAGAGGGATGACGCGTTGCTAGTCAGGAAACTTGCCGTCGACGACCTTCGAGGCGCGCAGCACACCGTCGAACCGGAACCGCGCCTAGCCGCCGAGAGCTGGATCGTGACCGGGTCGGCGGTGTCGGCGAGGTGCTTGGTGAACTCGATGATCGTCTTGCGTGGCAGCCAGGTGCCCTCGGATGCTCGGACCACACTTCGAGCGGCGGTGCCAACCCAGAGCTGACATTGAGCTTTGTGTATCACTAACGCTCAACCCCCTAAGCAGATATCGGGATAGATTCGACGAACGAACACTTGCGAAGGATGTTCCTGTGTTTCCGTGGTTACGCTTGGCTCGTGTCGGCTTTGGCCTTATTTCCACATCCAAAGTCGATTTACTCGCGACCACACGCGTCAATTTACGTGTCTGGCCAAACGACCTAGATTTAAACGTCCACGTCAACAACGGCCGCCATCTTGCGCTCGCCGACATTGGTCGCATACATTGGTTCGTGCGTACCGGAGTGCTTGGCGTTGCACGACAGCATAGAGCGTTTCCCATAATAAGCGATGCGATCGCCAAGTTTCGTCAGAGCCTCAAGCTATTCCAGTCTTTCGAGATTCACACGCGCTTAATCGGCTGGGATCGCAAGTGGGGGTTTATCGAACACCGCTTTGTGCGTAAGAATCGAGTTATCGGCGTGGTCGCGATTCGCGGTGTCTTCAAAGGACCTGGCGGCCCAGTCGATCCCTGGGGGACATTTTGAGCAGGGCTCGCCCACTCGGGGCCCTCTCCGGAATTGCCGGAATGGGCAAATCGCTTTCATGAGGGCGGCGAAGTATTAAGTGGGTTGCTACGCGAGGAGGAGCGCTGCGGGGAGTACGCGGACCGAAGGAATAGTTGAATCTCGAGCATTGTGATCCAGCGCATTTGGATCACCGGCACCTGGGATTCTCTGCCGCCTTTGCCGACGGTGTTCGTTGCCGCGAGCTGCCCTCGCCACGAGAGGCTCCAGCGTCGTTGAACGAGGACGTATCCGCGGTTCGCCGGGATCGAAACTGCGCATTACCTGCCAATTCGTCGCCGCGTCACCTCGTCAACGAATGGAGGGTCAGAGAATGCTTTGTTCCGCCAGCAGCGCTCAACCCCGTTCACCGTCCTTTGACCATTTTGGCTGACAGCACCGATTCGGCGGCTGCTATGGAGTGCAATGCGCTATGACCGGTGTTGGCCGCGACTGTGAGTTCGCAGAGGCGCCAGGAAGCTGCCCTTCGACGTTGGAGTCGCGGCGCTCCGCTGACGATGCTGCTGCGGCCCATCTGGCGTCTTGACCCGCGGCAAGCGCATCGACCTCTCGAAGGTGCATCTTCGTTGGCCCTCAACTTGATGGGAGTCCATCATGGGATCCAATGCCAACGCCATTCATCGCGAGCCATGGAACAAGGGCAAGATCGTCGGGCAGAAGGCACCGTTCAAGCTCAAGGACATCTGGGCACTTCGAGTTCGACTCCAGATGGACTGAGTGCGCGAGCTTGCTCTCTTCAACCTGGGAATCGACAGCAAGCTGCGCGGCTGCGACCTCGTCAGCCTCAAGGTCCGGGGAATCTGCCACGGCGACCAGGTGGCAACCCGCGCCGTGGTGATGCAACACAAGACGCAGCGCCCCGTGCAGTTCGAAATCACGCAGGCGACCCGCGAGGCAGTTCAGAAGTGGATCAAGCAGGCGGGTCTGAAGTCCGAGGACTTCGTGTTCCCGAGTCGCATTCACGACTCGCCGCATCTGGGAACGCGGCAGAACGCTCGAATCCTCGAGGGCTGGGTCGAGGAGCTCGGACTTGACCCCGCAGACTACGGCACGCACTCGATGCGGCGAACCAAGGCGACGTTGATCTATCGCCGTACAAAGAACCTGCGTGCGGTGCAGTTGCTGCTTGGGCATTCCAAGCTGGAGTCCACCGTGAGGTACCTCGGTATCGAGGTGGACGACGCTTTGGAGATCTCCGAACAGACCGAGATCTGATCAATGCGTCTGGGTGGAGCTGTTGATTGTCGACTCCAAGCATGGCGCTTGGCCGGCGCGCCCGTGTTGCCAGCGCTTGGCCTTGTGGGGCTGCACCCCGAAGGTCAGCTTCCTGGCACGGATTCGAACCGGCGCTTCCGGCCAACAGCGGCCATTCGCATGACGAATCTCTTGGCGTCAGATCCGATGCAGAATTGAGGCGTGCCACGTGTCAGAAACCCTGTAAGGTGGAAGAAGAACACCTTCAGCGCTATTCGCCGTTGGCATGAGAGCGGTGCCCAATACTGTCGCCTGAGGGTGCGGCGAATCGGCTGGCTTTCCTTTAGCAGCCATTTCATCAGCTTGTCTTTCGGATCCTTTGTCAAACCCTGTTGGAAGTTGTCCAACCCTCGCACGACGAGGTAAATTGCGGCGGTCAGTAGGACGAAGTAGAACTCGGCGTTGATTTCAGTATCGGATGATATCTTGAAGGTCCCAATCGAGACGCCAACCACGATTTCGGTCAGCCCAAAGATGCACCGAAAGTGGTATCGAATGACATATAGGACGCCACCAACCGCAAACGTTCCGATTGCGACCGCAATGACGCTTTGACGGGTAAGTACCAGCCCCGTGACCCACACATAGCTGTCCTTGATCGCAACTGCAACGCTGTAGTAGACCACGGCGCCGAGCAAAGAGCACACCGCAACGAACAAGATCATCGACGAGATGATGCGCGGCTTTGCCCACCAACGGTCGTCAACGCCTTCGTACCTAAGCGACGTGGCGACGATTGATATCACGCCAAATGCGAGGACGCCGAACAACGCGATCGGTCCGCCATAGAGCAAGAAATCACCAAGACTGCGAGTCAGAATCGTCCAGCCGATCGAAGCCAAGCAAGCAATAGCAAAAGCAAGCTGGGCCAGAAATGAGACAGCTCCACGAACCTCTTGCCCAGATCTTCCGCGTCCATGTAGCCGTCCTCAATAAGCGTGGGCCGAGGCCCTACTTCGCCAGGCGAGCCTTCGAGATTCTATGCAGTTTGCGCGGTTCCGTGATGTTGCCCCTTATTGGTCACGTCATAGTTCAATTGCAGCCAGCCTACTGAGCCGAAGGGAATACGCATCGGCCAGTCGCGAGCGACCGCTTAGGGTCGGGTGCGTGAGTCTGGCGCCGTGACAGAGCATTCATCTAGGTTTCTTGATGCCCAATGGCCACGGCATCGATTGAGTGGCGCTCTGGGGAAAACCACCTCGCCACGCACATGCGGCGGGCTAAGTCTGCATCACCGTCAGAGCGGTCATCGGCGTCACGATCTCTCGGCGCCTGGATGACCGGAATGTGGCCGAGACCGTGAGTTCACGCTGTGGCCGCGAATGACCGGACCCGCTGCACTGCTGACGTTGGCGAGGCGACGACGAAGGGCAGCAGAGGGTGTGCGCCGTGACAAGGCGGTGCTTTCCAGTGGGTGCAAGCCCCACCCGGCAACCGCTCCAGCCGGAAGCAACGGAGCAGCTAGGGAGGTGACGAACTGGCTGAAGCCTTCGGATAGCGTCTTACCAGACGGTGACAGCGCGAGTGTGCAGGCCGTAACGCGAGTGAACGCCGAGCAAGCCTCGAAAATGCCGATGCGCAGGCCGACCCGTCAACCCTTACGGGGAAGGCTGACACGGCTGGGTCGGATGAAGCGAAGCAAGGCCCCCAGTCGCTGCGCCGGGGTAGTGGCGACAGCATGTACACAAGGAAAGCGCGCGCAACACGGGAAGCCCGATGGCGTGGTCGGTCGTGACGACCAACCTGAGGCTGGTGACGGTCAGAAGGGCGCTATCGGGTGGCGGAGAGGTCAGAGGTGGCCCCAGAAATCTGGGCAACGGGATAAGTGGACAATCTGCTCCTGAGAACGGGCCGGTGGCCCGAGAAAGCGGAGCAAGAAGTGAGCAGAAGGTCCCGACGTAACCACACCCCGACGTTCAAGGCTCGGGTCGCGCTGGCCGCCGTTCGCGGCGACAAGACGCTGGCAGAGCTCGCCAAGCAGTTCGACGTCCACCCCAACCAGATCACCGACTGGAAGAACCAGCTCCTGGAGCGCGCGGCCGCCGTCTTCGGTGAGACGCAGGCCAAAGGGCAACCACCAGTCGACCTCAAGGTGCTGCATGCCAAGATCGGCGAGCTCGCGCTGGAGAACGATCTTGAAGGCGCGCTCATCAAGGCGGGCATGCTGAGCGCAAAGCGATGATCGACCGCAACCATCAACTCCCGATCGCTCGTCAGGCCGAGCTCCTGGAGGTGAGCCGCGCCTCGGTGATCAACCCGCCGCGGCCGGCGTCGGAATCAACCTCGCCGATGCGCCGCATCGACGCCCTGCACCTGGAGCATCCGTTCATGGGCGCGCGGATGCTGCGCGATTCGCTTCG